>NZ_LFYT02000011.1 GCF_001270065.2 Limnohabitans planktonicus II-D5 | reverse complement strand
GCAGGTCGGCGGTCGAAGGCCCCGACAAGGGCCTGTGCCAAAACCCATCATGTCGGACTCTGCGAGTGCCGACCTACGAGATGGCGGTGATTTGTAGGTCGGCGGTCGAAGACCCCGACAGGGGCCTGGGCCGAAACCCATAACGTCGGACTCTGCGAGTACCGACCTGCGAGATGGCGGTGATTTGTAGGTCGGCGGTCGAAGACTCCGACAGGGGCCTGTGCCGAAACCCATAACGTCGGGCTCAGCGAGTACGGACCTGCGAGATGGCGGTGATTTGTAGGTCGGCGGTCGAAGACCCCGACAGGGGCCTGTGCCAAAACCCATAACGTCGGACTCTGCGAGTACCGACCTACGGGATGGCGGTGATTTGTATGTCGGCGGTCGAAGACTCCGACAGGGGCCTGGGCCGAAACCCATAGCGTCGGACTCTGCGAGTACCGACCTACGAGATGGCGGTAGATGTTGTAGGTCGGCGGTCGAAGACCCCGACAGGGGCCTGTGCCAAAACCAGTCATGTCGGACTCTGCGAGTACCGACCTACGAGATGACGTGTTCAGCACGTTTCAAACTTCAGCGTCCCGGATCAATAGGCCTTGAATGACACAGCGAGTTGGAGTTTAAAAGTCCAAAAATGGCAAGTGGTGCGCCTTCTACAATAGTGCCGATATGTTGACCACCTTGGCCCGCCGTTTATCGGGCCTCCCTTCACTGCTCTTTGCCTTGCTGGCGTTGGCTTTGGCCTTGCCGGTCTTGGCCGTGCTCGGCTCGTGGCTGCAGTGGAGTGGCGAGAGTGCCAGCATCTTGCGCGAGATGGCCGCCACCGTGCTGCCC
This sequence comes from Limnohabitans planktonicus II-D5, assembly GCF_001270065.2. Lineage (GTDB taxonomy): Bacteria > Pseudomonadota > Gammaproteobacteria > Burkholderiales > Burkholderiaceae_C > Limnohabitans_A > Limnohabitans_A planktonicus. Next base: position 114,294 of record NZ_LFYT02000011.1, on the reverse strand, counting down.
GATTACGCGCTGACCACGCTGGGCCTGTGCCTGATGGTGGCGGTGGGCGTGACGGTGCTGGGTTTGGCCACGGCGGCCTTGGTCACGCTGTTTGATTTCCCTGGGCGCGGCGTTTTTGAATGGCTGCTGCTTTTGCCGCTGGCCATGCCGGCCTATGTGGTGGCCTATGCCTACACCGACTTTTTGCAGTTCAGCGGGCCGCTGCAGGTGGCATTGCGCGAGGCGCTGGGTTTGCAGGGGCGTTTGTGGCCCGATGTGCGCAGCGTCTGGGGCGCGGCGCTGGTGTTCACGCTCTCGCTTTATCCCTACGTTTATCTGCTCGCCCGCACCGCCTTGGTCGAGCGGGCTTCGGGTTTGATGGAAGCGGCCCGCTTGCTGGGTGCCCCTTTGTCGCGCCGCATCCGCGAAATTGCCTTGCCCCTGGCGCGGCCTGCTGTGGCGGCAGGCGTGGCGCTGGCGCTCATGGAAACGCTGGCCGACTTTGGCGTGTCCAGCTACTTTGGCATCCAGACCTTCACGGCAGGCATCTACAAGGCCTGGCTGTCCATGGACAACCGCATCGCGGCTGCGCAATTGGCCACGGTGCTCTTGGCGGTGGTGGTGGTCTTGCTGCAGCTCGAACAACGCGCCCAAAAGCGCATGCGCTTCAACCAAGGGCGCGGCTCCCGCCAAGGCTCGACCGAGGCGCAGCCGGTGCAGCTGAAGGGCATGCGCCGCATGCTGGCTTGGACGTTGTGCAGCTTGCCTGTGCTGCTGGGCTTTGTGCTGCCGGTGCTCATCATGCTGCGGGCTTTTCTGGGCGAGACGACCGAGATGCCTTGGGAGCGTTTTGGCCAGTGGGCCTGGACCAGCTTGCGCCTGGGCGTGGTCACTGCGGTGCTGGCCGTGGGCGTGGCGCTGGCACTGGCATTCAGTGTGCGCACCCGGGGCGACCGCCTCAGCCAAGGGGCCATTCAGCTGGTGGGCTTGGGCTACGCCATTCCCGGTGCTGTGGTGGTGGTGGGCTTGCTCTTGCCCGTGGGGTGGATTCAACAGACTTGGCCTGCGTCTTCGGCAGGTGCTTGGATCACGGCCACCGCATTGGGCCTGATCTGGGCCTATCTGGTGCGCTTTTGCGCAGTGGCCTTGCAGTCGGTGCAAAGCGGCTATGCGCGCATTCCGGCCAGTCTGGACGACTCGGCCCGCATGCTGGGCGTGACCGGCTGGGGCTTGATGCGCCGGGTGCATGCACCGCTGCTCAAGCGCACCACGCTGGCGGCCATGCTGCTGGTGTTTGTGGACGTGATGAAAGAGCTGCCCGCCACCATGGTGCTGCGCCCCTTCAACAGCGACACCCTGGCCGTGGTGGCCTACCAGCTGGCTCGCGACGAGCGCTTGGGCGAAGCCGCCTTACCCTCGCTGGCCCTGGTGCTGGTGGGGCTGATCCCCGTGATGTTGCTCAGCCGTACCTTGCGTCAAACCAAAGGCTGACGCTTGCGCCGCAGCGGGCGATGCGTTGGCCCCCTTACCTTGCGTTGACGAACCCAGCTTTGCAGGTTCGTTTTGTCATGCACCGCCATGAGCGCGACCTCAACCCACAGGCCCTGCTGCTGGCCGACTGGGGTCGCCCCTCGGTGCCGGCGTAGAAACAAGGTCGATCAGGCCTATTGATTGGCAACAAATGTCTTTGAACCTCAACGGGGTCATCTGACGCAAGGCGAAAGTCGTGGGCTTTTTTTTGGGGTGTCAAGAAGGGCGAACAGGGGGGCAAGCGCCTGCAAAAACAGACAAGAACCACCTCCAACGGTTTCCAATTGCTTGTTCACATTGGCCCTCACCACTGTCTGTTCCCGGCCTTGTGTGTGTGCTTTCGCACAATACAACTCATTAGTTCGGCGTACCATCAAAAAACAACTCACCCGCAACATATTGTGGGTGAGTGAATGTGATCTTTGAAAGGAAAACTTGGGCATGAACTGCATTCAGCGGAACCTCAGAAACCTGCTCCCACTGCTGGGAATGTGCTGTGCCATGGGCAGTCATGCTGCGACGCAAACAGCGACGATGGATGTGAGCGCCACCATTGTGGCCAGTTGCAAGCTGTCGGTCATGGGATTGAAATTCGACAATGTCGAGCCAGGAGTCGACAAGAATGCCGCGGCAGTGCTGGCGTCGACTTGTACATCAGGAACGGCCTACACGCTGGACCTGAGTAATGGCGGCCACTCCACGACAACAGGCGGCACGGGTGACCAGTTCCGTCGGCAAATGGCTTCGGGTAACAATCGCTTGCCTTACATTCTCTACAAGGACGGCGGAGCAGAGATCGGAGCCAGTGCGGCGGGTGCGGGCAATAACAATCTCCTAACAGATGGCATGGGTAATGGCTACGAGAAATCTATGAACATTTATGGCCGTGTCATTGGTGCCGAGACCAAGAATAGTCGCGCAGGAAATTACAGTGACCAGGTCGTCGTCACCATCGCGTTCTGATGTCGGGTTTATAAATTTTCGGAGACGCCAAACTTTCAAAATACGGCAATTTGCCCAACAGCTGAGCTTTCTGGTTTTTTGCTTGCTTGTCGGAGTTTGCCTGCCAGCGCAGGCTGCCATAACGATCTCACCCGTCATCGTCCATGTGCCGCCAGATGGCCGGGCGATCATCACGGTGCGCAACGAACGACAGCGCGAGGTGTTGTACCAAATCAGTGTCTTTCGCTGGCTTCAAGTCGATGGGGTAGACCGTTACGAGGCCACGCAAGACTTCATTGCCAGCCCGCCCATGTTCACCTTGGCAGCTGCTGAGTCACAGATTATTCGCGTGGGGTTTCGCAACCCTCAGCGCTTGCCCCTTGAGCAGTCTTATCGATTGTTTCTGGCAGAGGTGCCCCGACCCGATGACAACTCAGCTGAGCGCGGGATTGTTGAATTTGCCATGCGATACGCGATTCCAGTTTTTGTGGCTTCTTCGAGCCGCGCAGGTCCACTTCCCTTGGTGTGGCAAATGCGCGAGGAAGGTGGCACTTTGGTTGTGCGCGTGGACAATCCTTCATCCACTCATACGGTACTGAACATGGTGGGGCTGACTCAGCAATCCGGACCTGATGTCCAAGCGGAGATGGCCAGCCAAAGACGAACCACCGTGTTGGCCCATGCATGGCATGAATGGCGTTTTCCAGTTGCACATGACAAGTTGCACCTTTCGTGGCGGATCGTGGTTCAACAAAGTGACGCTCAGACGCTCGAGGTCGTTCCTCATGCTGAAATGCGCCCCCATTTGCGCTAGAGCATGCAAGAGCGTACGTCCGCACTTTCTCGTGTTCGTTTCTTTCTTGATGTTGGGCACAGCGAGTGCGACGAACACAAGCAGTGGTTTTTATGGTGTGGTGGTCAATGGTGTCACGCAAGCGGGTTTTGCACTGCTGGTCTTTGATGCGCAATGGCGACCTTCCATGGCCCGACAAGACTTTTTGAACTTGGGGTTTTCAAAGTCGATCCCTCACATCATGCAAGATGGCATGGCGCTTGTTCCCCTTGACGGCAATGAAGGCATGGTCGTGAGGGTTGACGCCAAGCGCCTTCTGGTCTCTTTGGAGGTGGAGCCCGAATGGTATGGGTTCACCCGTATGAACCTGAATGCACCGCAAGTGGGAAAGCCCCTGCCCGCAGCGCCGGGGGCGCTGCTCAACTACAGCGTGCAAGCCAGTCGCAGTGGCAATGCATCAGTGGCCATGAACAGTACCCAAGTGCTGTCATTGTTCGGTTCTGCGGGCTTGCTGCAGTTGACGACCGCCATGAAGACCACTGAGTCACGGCAGGCCACTTTGAACCCTGTGGTTGAGAAAAAGTTCACACGGCTGGGCACCACTTTTTGGCGTGATGATCCTGAAAACCTGACCACCCTGTCTGTGGGCGACGATGTGCTGCAAGCGGGCACCGGTGTGCCCAGCGTGCGTTATGGAGGTGTCTCTTGGCAGAGCAATTTTCGGCTGAATCCGTCCTTCTCTACGCTGGAAACGCCTACGCTCTTTGACGCTGCACGTTTGCCCAGCACACTGGAATTTTTCCTCAATGACCGGCGTGTGGGCTCTCCCGTCACGGTGGCACCGGGTCCCTTTGAAATCAGTGGTTTGCCCACCGTGGGGGTCAATGGCATGGTCAAGGTGCTCATCCGTGATGCGCTGAACAACGAACGCGTCGTTGTTGTGCCTTATCTGCAAACCCCAAGTTTGTACCGTCAAGGCTTGCACGGCTTCAGTTACACCGCCGGTTGGTTGCGCCCCGATCTGGACCGGTATGAAACGCCATTTCTGGCCAGCGCACACCGTTGGGGCCTCTCGCGCAGGGTGACACTGGATGCGGGTGCTGCGCTCAGTACACACCAAAGCAGTGTCGGTGCAGGTGCCACAGTGGCCTTGTTTGGCCTGGCCATCGGGAATGTCAACCTTGCATTCAGTCGCTCGCCCTCCAATGCGGGACAAAAGCTGGGCGCATCGGTTCAATGGCAAGACAGTCGATCGAGCATGGGTGCCAGCTACAGCCATGCATCTTCTGCTTTTGAACTGCTCGGTGATGTTTGGAAAGCCCGAAATCGACCAAGAGACGACATGCGCTTTTTCGCAGCGCGCGCCCTGGGCTCAGAGCTGGGTAGCGTGAGCATCAGCTGGGGTCGTCTTGCAGACTGGTCAGGCAAGTCGCGTTCCATCAGCAGCGTGGGCTGGACCAAAAGCTTTGGCGTGACGAACGTTTCGCTGAGTGCTGTGCGCAGCCTGGATGGCACGCTGCTCCAGTTCATGCTGAATATCCCTTTGGAGCGTGGCGCGTTCTTGAGCACCAGCATGAACAAGCAGGGTCGGGGCTCAGCGATCCGTACCGATTACGCCACTCCCGGTGTGACAGACAAAGGCGTGGCCTGGCGCGGCGGCATCGAATTGAATAACGCCGTGACCACCTCAGAAAGATCCCGATTTTTTGCGGGCATTGACATGCGTTCGGATGGGGGTGAACACGGATTGGACTGGGTGAGTTCCCCGAATGGCGCATCCTGGCGGGCGCGCACTGCAGGCAGCTTGGGACTGCTTGCAGGGCATCGGTTTTATGGTCCACCCATTCATGGTGGCTTTGCACTGGTGTCCACTGGCGATGCACCCGATATCCCCATCTACCGATGGAACTTGCCTGTGGCCGTGAGCGACTCGAAGGGCATGGCGTTGGTGACGACATTGAACCCGTATCAAAAGAATCTGCTGGCCATCAAGCCTGAAGAAGTGCCGATGCAATACCGCGTCGCCAGCAATGAAATCACGGCCGTGCCCAGAGGGCGCGGTGGGGTGTTGGTGGATTTTTCAATTGTGCGTGAACGACCTGCGGTGCTCGTGTTGGCGTCGCCAGACGGTCAATCTTTACCCATTGGTGCGAGAGTCCATGTGCTTTCCAGTGGCGAGACGGCATCAGTGGGTCTGCGCGGTGAGGCCTACCTGCAAAACTTGCCTGCCAAAACAGAGGTGGAGGTGCGCGTGAAACAAAAAATATGCCGTCTAGCCATTGATAGCCCCCTCACCACCGATCCACAGCCGCGCCTGGGGCCTTTCATCTGCGACCTGCGAGAAGCGCCATGAACATGCTTGACCTGACGCACTGTGCACATCAGCCAACGAACTGGCCAAAACATGCGCGCGATTTGGGGCTTGCGCTGGCCTTGTTGGCAGGCATGGGCTTGACCTGCCCTGACGGTGTTCATGCGTCACCCGCTGACCTGGCGTCGGTGGAATGCAATATTCAATCCACACGCCTGGACTTTGGCACACTGACCCGATACAGACCACTTTGGGTGCAAGGTGAAGGCGAGGTGACCGTGACATGTCAAAACCTGTCGCAAGACGTTCGTTCGGTGGAGATTTCTGTGACCTTTTCGCGCATGGGGTCTCACACGGCGCTTCTTCAGTCCGGTCAAGATGCTTTGCTCGTCGATTTTTTTCTGGATGCGCAATGGGCTCAACTTTGGGGTGATGGCTCCAATGGGGGTCAAGCTTTGCAAGTGGTTGTGAAATTGGAGCCCGGAGAGCGAAAGCTGCTGCGCCTGCCCGTGCATGCGCTTTTACAGAATCGACGCGATGCCCGAGCTGGCGTCTATTTGGTTCAGGTTCCTCTTCAGATGACGGCTGTGCCGAGGTGATTTTTATGACTTCAGGCGCAAGACCAATGGATTGCAGCGCATGACTTGTGCCATCAAACACCCCCTGTATTCATTTGCTTTTCTCAACCAAGCCAACACCCAAGGAGTTGTCATGCCCAAAAAAACCTGGAGCGCCAAACGCGAACGTCAATACGAACACATCAAGGACAGCCTGCTTGAATCGGGCAAGCCCGAACCTCTGGCCCAAGAGATCGCAGCGCGGGTGGTCAACAAAGAGCGCGCACGCCACGGTGAATCCGAGACTGCCAGTGCGTCTTCTCTCAATGACATGTCTTCTGGGCAACGTGGCGGCATGCGCTCCCACAAAGGCCCGGGTGGGCGAACATTGCTTCAGCTTCGCAATGAGGCCCGCCAGCGTGGACTGAAGGGGCGATCGAAGATGAACAAGGCACAGCTTGAAGCCGCTTTGTCGTCGTGAATACAGATTTGGCCACAGGGCTTGCTGCCAGCAATTGGACATCGACCTGAGGCTATCTCTGGCGGTAAGTCGTGCACTGTCACCGCGCCGTCGAGGCTGAAGCCGCCGGCCTACGCAGACACATCCCGTAGGTCGGTACTCGAAGAGTCCGACGTTTGTCCGATTGACCATGAATGCCCAAGCAGGCGCAGCGAGTGGATCAAGCATTTGTCGGGGTCTTCGACCACCGACCTGCGAGAGGTTTTGCAGCGATGATGGGTGGCATCTCTTGTAGGTCGGTGGCTTCAGCCCCGACATGACCAGTTGGAGGGGCCAGCAGCGATCACCTTCACATCTGCCCAGTCTTCAGATACCGGCTGTGCCAGCTCAGCGCTTCGTCCAGCAGGTGGGGTGTGTGCAGGCCTGCACCGCTGCGCTGGGCGCGGTCCATGTAGTCCAGCAGTTGGGGGCGAAAAGATGGATGGGCGCAGCGCTCCACAATCAAGCGGGCGCGTTGGGTGGGGGCCAGGCCGCGCAGGTCGGCCAGGCCTTGTTCGGTCACGATGATGTGCACATCGTGCTCGGTGTGGTCGTGGTGCGAGACCATGGGCACGATGCTGGAAATCTTGCCGCCCTTGGCCACCGAGGGGCTCATGAAAATCGACAGGCGAGCGTTGCGCGCAAAGTCGCCCGAGCCGCCAATGCCGTTCATGATGGCCGAGCCCATGATGTGGGTGGAGTTGACGTTGCCGTAGATGTCGGCTTCGATCATGGTGTTCATGGCGATCACGCCCAGGCGGCGGATCAGCTCGGGGTGGTTGCTGATCTCTTCCGGGCGCAGCACGATGCGCTGGCGGTAAAAGTCGATGTTGGCGTTGAACTCGGCCAAGGCCGTCGGGCTGAGCGACAAGGCCGTGGCCGATGCACAGCTCAGCTTGCCCGAGCGCAGCATGTCAAGCATGCCGTCTTGCAGCACTTCGGTGTAGGCGGTCATCTGGTCAAAAGGACCTTGGTTGAGCCCAGCCAGCACTGCGTTGGCGGTGTTGCCCACGCCCGATTGCAGCGGCAGCAGCGATGGTGGCAGGCGACCTGCTTGGACTTCGTCTTGGAGAAAGTCAATCAAGTGCCCGGCGATTTGGGCCGACACCTCATTGGGGGCATCAAAGGCCGAGTTGCGGTCAGGGTGATCGGTGATGACCACAGCCATCACCTTGGACAGGTCGGCCTGCAGATAGGGCGTGCCGATGCGCTCACTGGGGTGGGTCAGGGCAATCGGCTGGCCGTGTGGTGGCATGGGCATGTTGTGCGCCATGTCGTGCATGCCTTCGAGTGCCGGATTCTGGTGCAAGTTGACTTCCAGAATGATGTGCTGCGCCAGGTCCAGCCAGGTTTGGTTGTTGCCGACCGAGGTGGAGGCCATCATGCGCCCATCGGGCAAGATGCCGACCACTTCCACCACGGCCACATCAAGCGTGCCCAGAAAGCCTGCACGCGCCATGGGCGCTACATGTGACAGGTGCATGTCGGTGTAACGCATTTGCCCGGCGTTGATCTGCTGGCGGCAGCTGGGGTCTGACTGGTAGGGCAGCCGCATCTGGATGCCATGCGCCTTTGCCAGCACACCGTCCAGCTCGGGCGCGGTGGAGGCGCCGGTCCACAAGTTGATGCTGGCATGGGTTTGCCCCGCTGCGTGCAGGGCAGACAACCGGGCGGCCAGGGCTTGCGGCACGGCTTTGGGGTAGCCCGCGCCAGTGAATCCGCTCATGCCCACATTGGCACCGAGCGGGATCAGGCTGGCAGCTTGCGCAGCAGGCATGATTTTGGGATGCAGTGCGGCATTCTGGATGCGCTTGTGGATGTTCATGAGCACTCCGGAATACCCCTGCGCAAATGGCGTGATGCACTCGTTCAAACCGCGTGGCACGAGGTGAAGAGGTGAAAGTCAGACAAGCTACCCGCCGGGCCAGTCGGCCCACGCTTGGATCACCCGCATGAGGCTACAGCGTGAGCAGGGACATTGCTACCCCGAAAAAAAACCACTGGGTGCACAGGCACACAGTGGTTTTTTAATTTTTTTGGTGGGACCAGCGGGGGTCGAACCCACGACAAACGGATTAAAAGTCCGCTGCTCTACCAACTGAGCTATGGTCCCACACGAAGCCGCGAATTATAGATTGGAAAATGGGCAAAAATGAGCCCGGCGCTGGCAAGCTCACAATTTTCAGAAACCGGAGCACCCCAGACGAATCAATGCCTGAGTCACGATGCTCCGGCCTGTAGGCGGTCATGGTCATCGTTGTGCTGTATTGGGTCTGTTCACCCGCAAAGTGCAAATGGATGCCGCCAATTGGGGCGAAAATAGACAAAATACTCAAAACACAAGTCGTTCAGCCCTTTGCACGCCGAGATTGAAAACATAGCCATGGCCAAGACCCCATTGACAAACAACAACGCCCTGACCGAATCGGAAGAGGTTTTTGAAAAAGCTGCCGAGGTGTTTCGCGTCATGTCGGCCCCCATGCGTCTGCGCATCATCAGCGCCCTGTGCAACGGCGAGAAAAACGTGGGCGAGTTGCTCGCCGAGATCGACACCACTCAGCCCAATATGTCGCAGCACCTGAACACGCTGTACCAATCGGGGGTGTTGGGCAAGCGCCGCGAGGGTGTTCAAATCTATTACCGCATCATCAACGACAAGGTCGTTACGCTGTGCCGTGCAGTGTGTGTGCAGATCGCCAGCGAAGCCGATTGAAAGAACGGCGTCAGTTTCGAGCCGGGTTTTCACGGGCATGCCTCGGACTGTGATCCGGCTAATATTCATCCATAAGGAGTCACGAATGAAACGTCATCTGTTGCTGATTACTGGTTTGCTGGCATGTGCCCTGTCCTGGGCCGAAATCAAAGTGGTTTATCACCTGAGCGAAGGCATACCCCAGGCTTCGCGTGCCATTGGTAACATCCGCAACCACTTGGCCGCTGATCCGACTGTCAAGATCGTGGTCGTCACCCATGGTTTGGGTATCGATTTTTTGCTCGACGGTGCCACCAACCAGATGGGCCAGCCATTTTCTGGCAGCGTCAGTGATCTGGTGGGCAAAGGCGTGGAGTTTCGTGTGTGCAACAACACGTTGGTGTCGCGCAAAATATCGGCTGACAAATTGCTGATGGAAGCCAAAGTCGTGCCCTCCGGTGTGGCCGAAGTGGCCAAGCTGCAAGCCAATGAAAAATTTGTTTATCTGCGCCCCTGATGGGCATTGAGACTTTCCAGCGTCCCGTCTGATTTTTTTCGAGGAAAACCCATGAAGATTCAACACGCTTTGACAGCGGCCGCCTTGGTCGCCCTGTCCGGCCTGGCCCAAGCCCAGGTCGATCCGCTGCATGTGCGCAGCTGGGCTGCATCGTGTGCGGCCTGCCACGGCACCGATGGCCGTGCTCAGCCGGGCATGATTTCTTTGGCCGGTGTGCCCAAAGAGGTCACGGTGCAAAAAATGCTGGACTTCAAAGCCGGTCGCGTGCCTGCGGCCACCATCATGCACCAGCTCGCCAAGGGCTATTCCGACGAGCAGATTGCCGCCATCGCTGGCTACTTTGCCGCCCAGAAGAACTAAGGAAAACTGCCATGCAACGTCGTCATTTTTTGCAGACTGGCTCCGCTTTGGGTGCCATGGGTTTGGTTTCGGGTTGTGCCTCCATCAGCGGTGGCAGCGGCCCCAAGGTGGTGGTCATTGGCGGGGGCTACGCCGGTGCCACGGCCGCCAAATACCTGCGCATGTGGTCTGAGCACAAGATCCAGGTCACCTTGGTCGAGCCCAACGATGCGTTCATTTCCTGCCCCATCTCCAACCTGGTGATCGGTGGCAGCAAGACCCTTGCCGACATCACCACGCCCTATGACAACCTGACCAAGCGCCATGGCGTCAAGATCATCAAGGACCGCGTCAACACCATCGACGCTGACAAGCGTATCGTCAAGCTGGCAGGTGGCACCGAGTTGGCCTATGACCGCCTGATCGTCTCGCCCGGCGTGGACTTCATGTGGGAAAGCCTGCCCGGCATGAACAAGGACGGTGCCAAAGACAAAGTCATGCACGCCTGGAAAGCGGGCACCCAAACCGTCACCCTGCGCAAGCAACTCGAAGCCATGCCCGACGGCGGCGTGTTCGCCATGTCCATCCCGCTGGCCCCCTACCGCTGCCCCCCGGGCCCTTACGAGCGCGCCTGCCAGGTGGCCGACTACTTCAGCAAGGCCAAGCCCAAGAGCAAGGTCTTGATTCTGGACGCCAACGAAGACGTCACGTCCAAAGGCCCCTTGTTCAAAAAAGCCTGGGCCGAGCGTTACAAAGGCATGGTTGAATACCGCGGCAAACACAACGTGACCGACGTCGATGCGGCCACCAACACCTTGAAGTTCGAGTTCAACGACGACATCAAGGCCAGCGTGCTCAACGTGATCCCCAACATGCGAGCCGGTGACATCGCTGTCAACGCGGGTTTGGCCACGGCCAACAAGCGCTGGTGCGAAGTGGACTTCCTCACCTTCGAATCCAAAGCCGCCAAAAACGTCCACGTTCTGGGCGACTCGATCCAGATCGCGCCAGCCATGCCCAAGTCGGGACACATGGCCAACCAGCACGGCAAGACCTGTGCGGCAGCGGTCATCGCCTTGTTGATGGGCAAAGAAGTCAACCCCATGCCCATTTACAACAACACCTGCTACAGCTTCGTCAGCAGCAAAGACGTGGTGCATGTGGCCAGCGTGCACCGCTACGACGCTGAAAAGAAAACCATGCTGACCGTGCCCGGCTCGGGTGGCGTGTCCAGCGCTGCCAATGAACTCGAAGGGGTTTATGCCTTGGCTTGGGCGCAAAACATCTGGGCCGACACACTGGCTTGAAGTCCCACAGGCGTGGCTTCAAGCCACGCGCATGAAAAAAACGCCGCAGTCTCACAGACTGCGGCGTTTTTTTTTCAGAGCAGCGTGTGCGCAAACGCTCAGATTTGCCAGCCCATGCTGCGGTGGATGCGCCAGGACAAGCCTGCGCCCAGCCAAATGGCGATCAGGGTCAGCCAGGCAGTCAGCGAGAAGATCGACCCCCCGGTCATGCCCGCACCCACGGTGCAGCCACCAGCCAGCACGGCCCCAAAACCCATGAGCACTGCACCCGTGAGGTAGTGGCCCAGTTTGTTTTCGGTTTTGAAGCCCTCGAACTTGAAATCACCGCCCACCAAAGCGCCGAGCAAGGAACCTGCAAAAGTGGCGGGTATCAAGCCTGCATCAAAGCCCCAGCTGGGCGATGTGCTGCTGGACAGGGCCCGCATCAGCAACTCTGCCGAGGCACTGCTGAAACTCAGGCCCTGGATCTGCACGGCCTCAAACGACTGCGAAGCGATGGCCTGTGTCAGGCCCCAGCCCAAAGCAATGCTCAAACCAACCGCGATCGCTCCCAGCGCCAGGCCCCAACGGCGCTGGTGGGTTTTGAAGAAAAAATACAAACCAAGCGCCATGGCCAGCACAGCCAGACCCATACCTCCATGAGGCCCTAAGCCCGACATGTGCAACAAATCCCGTGAAGGGCCACCGTCAATGGGCCACCAATTGCTCATGGCTTGACGGGCAGGCGCCAGCCAACCGGCGATGCTCGCTTGCACCGTGACCGCAAACACCAAACCCGAAAGCAGGGCGCGCAAATTGCCATTGGCCGACAAAATCAGCAAACGGCTGGCGCAACCCCGCGTCAAGATCATGCCGGCTCCAAACAACAAGCCGCCCAGCACCGCCCCGGAAATGCTTCCTACCGGGCCGATGTAGCGCGAGGCCGAAGGCTTGAGCCAGCCCATCAACACCAGAGCCTGCACGCCAACCAAGCAAGCGCCAAACGCCAGCCACCACACGCTGAAGCGGTCGCCAGCGCGGCCTTCGCAACACTCCACCACAGCGGCACGGGCGCAAAAACGGGTGCGCTGAGCGGCCAGGCCAAAGATAAAACCGACCAATGCGCCGGTCATGGCCAGCACATTTGAATCGCCCCAGGTTTCGAGCAGGCTTGCGAGATTCACGGATGACTCCAATAATTCACTGGTTTCTTATATAAAAGTGCATTGCGTGTACAGTTCGATTCATCGCAACGCAAAACCCGCTATTGTCCACGGTTCGCAAGTCATGGCCTCCCATCCCAGCTCATTTCCATTGTTTGCCCTGCGTCGCCGCGACTGGCTTTTGTGGGGCTGCGCGTCATGGGCTGCGCTGCCTGCAATGGCCCAAGTGGCGGCACCCAAGGCTGCGGCAGCCACTTTGCCTGCTGCGCAATCGCTGCCCGACGAACTGGCCCAGGCCCTCAAAAACAAGCAGCCCCTGATCGTCATGGTCAGCCTGGACGGGTGCGTGTTTTGCCGCCAGGCCCGGCAAAGCCACCTCTCGCCCATGCAGCGTGCAGGCACCGTCATCGTGCAGGTGGACATGCGCAACAACCAACCCCTGCTCGACTTTGCGGGCAAGCTCACCACCCACGACCAGCTCACACGCCTGTGGAAAGTCTCCATCACGCCCACGCTGCTGTTTTTTGGCCCGGGCGGCAAAGAAGTGGCCGAGCGCATGGAAGGGGCGTATCTGCCAGACTTCTATGGCCCCTACCTGGAAGAGCGCATGGCGCAGGGGCAAAAGGCGCTTTAAAGGCGCTTTAAACGCGAATCCTGCGTCAGCTGGCGGCACGGTCCGCATCCCAGATTCAAAACATGATTCCCATCCAGATTGACTCGGCCTGGAAAGGCACCTCGGACTGCCGCAACTGCGGCATCCGCGACATGGTGCTCATTTCCACTTGAACTCAAGGTGCCTAATGCCGAAACACTTGCAGCCATCAGGGAACGCACATGTATGAAATCTGGCTGGCGATGAACATCGCCTACGAAATGGTCTTTGGCCTGCTGCCCGCGCTGGCGCCTTTGGTCTGATCCCGCTGAACGCGTTGTGAAGCCTGCAGGGCTGTCAAAGCCTGGGCTTGTCGAACTGATCGAATCAGCATGAGCCCCCGCAAGACGAGGTCACGTGGCTGATTCGCCCGGGCTCAGTTCTCTCTGCGCAGCTTGTCGTGGATGCGCTTGTTGGTGCGCCACACCACCCACAGCACCAGGGGCACGAAAGCGCCTGCCGCCATCTCGGGGTGGATGGGCAGGCCGGCGGCTTTGGCGGCTTTGCCCAGGTAGAGCAAGAGGCTGATGACGTAGTACGAGATGGCCGCGATCGACAGGCCTTCCACCGTGGTTTGCAGGCGCAGCTGCAGCTCTTGGCCTTTGGTGAGCTTGGCCAGCAACTGGCTGTTTTGTTCTTCGGTCGCGATGTCCACGCGCGTGCGAAGCAAGGCGCTGGTGCGGCTGATGCGCTCGGACAGGTCGGACAGGCGTTTCGCCGTTGCGGCCACTGTCGCCATGGCGGGCGACAAGCGCCGCTGCATGAACTCACCAATGGTTTGGGTGCCGCTGATGGGCGACTCGCGCAGCTCGGTGATGCGCTCGCGCACCAGCTTGTCGTAGGCGGCGGTGGCGGCAAAGCGAAAGGCGTGTTCGGCGGTGATGAGTTCGACCGAGGCGGCCAGACCGATCAGGCGGTCAAGCATGGTCTGGTCTTGTGCGGCCTTGTTTTGCAAGGCGGCCGTGATGTCGGCCAGTTCGCGATCGGCCAGACCCAGTTGCGCGCCCACGGCTTTGGCCACAGGCAAACCGCGCAGGGCCATCAGGCGGTAGGTTTCCAACTCCAGCAAGCGCTGCGAGATGCGCCCGCCCCGTGTGTCGCTGGTGGATTCGGGGGCCAGCACCAAGATGCGCTCAAAGCCGCTGGGGCGCAAATGGAAGTCGGTCACCACCAGGGAGTGCGCGGGGTTGCCCATGCGCGAGGCCACCACCGTGTCCTCGCCAAACCATTGCTGCGCTTTGCGCAAGGATTGTTGAGACTCGCTCAAATCATCGTGCAGCATGATGAGTTCAATGGCCGCGAAGGTCCGCCCGGGAATGGTGGCCAGCCAACCATCGGGCAAGGCCAAGTGGCTCAGCAGATGGGTGTCTTGGGACTCCAGGTCCACGCCTTGCGGCAGCGCTTGCACCAGCGAGTAGCGGGTGAATTCGGTGTGCCGCTCCCACTTGAGGGTGTATGCGCCCAGGCGCAGGCGAACAAAGTTACCTTGAATCTCTTCGAACAACAAATCGGGCTGCAGTCGCTTGAGGTGCTCCCATTCCTGCTCGCGGCTGACGCCGCTGTTGAACACACCGACCAGGATAATGAAGGCCGGCAAGCGGATGCGAGCGCTGGGTCGGGCGTGGACCTCGTTGTGCAGCTCAATGCGCAAAGGGTCGTCAACGGGCAGGGTGTTCATGGGGGCCTCTGTTGGTCTGGGCGGGCTCGGTGATTCATTCTAGCGATGGTCTTTGTGTGCCCAGGACTGACCAGGTCCATGTTTTGTTGCCAAGATGTGCTGTGTCAGGCTTGGATGGTGGACTTCAGCCGACAAGAAGGATCACCCCTCAAACCGTTTTGCGCGCCGTCAGACCTAGCAAGCCCGACATGCCCCGGTGGCCCGTGCCTTCGGCAATCTCGGCCTCATAGGTGCGCAGGTCCAGGATGTCCAGCTCGCTGAAGGCGTCCAGCATCAGGGCTTCGTCGTACAGGTGTGCCAGTTTGCCGGGGCCGCCGGTGTTGAAGTCCAGTTGACGCGGGGTGTAGCCCTGGATGATCAGGGTGCCACCGGGCTTGAGGCTGTCCAGCATGCACGCAAACAGGGGGGCGCGCTCTTCGGGCGTGGCGAACTGGAAAAAGATGCCCACCACGTTGTCGTAATGCGCTGGCCGCCAGTCAAATGACTGCCAGTCGCTGCAGACACAATGGACCTGCACTTGTCGGCTTTGGGCCAGGGCCTGGGCTTTGCGGATGGCCTTGTCCGAAAAATCAAAGGCATCGACCTGCAGGCCTTGCTGGGCCAGCCAGACGCCGTTGCGGCCCTCGCCATCGGCCACGGCCAGCGCATTGCCGGGCGACAGGTGCGCCGCTTGTGATTGCAAATAGGCGTTGGGCGCTTGGCCAAACACATAGTGCTCAGCGGCAAAGCGTTGGTTCCAGGTCTGTTGGGGGTTTTGAAAAGTGCTCATGTAGAAAATTCTTTCAAGCCATTGATCCGGCACGTTGAAGGTTGAAATGCTTGAGAAAAGTCATCTCGCAGCTCGCCACTCGCAGAGTCCGACATGATGGGTTTGGGCACAAGCCCCTGTCGGGGTCTTCGACCGCCGACCTACAACATCTTTGCGCATTGAAAACTTCACAGGGCCGAATCCATAGGTTCAGGAGGCCCGGACACTCAAATACGCCGCGCCAGCACCACCGCAAATGACGATCCTGAGCCGACCACCGAGCACCAAAGGCGCAAAAGCCAAGGCTTGTGCGTGCCAGCCAGGGCGGCGGCTTCGTCGCGGTGGTGCTGTTCATCGGCCTGGCAGCGCAGCAACAAGGGCAAGAGGCCTTCGGGGCCACCGTGCACCTGCAGGTGCTCAATTTGTTGCTGGTAATGCATGTCCACATAGGTTTCGACAGCGGCGATGGTGCCGTAAACGGCCTGGCGGCCAAACAGCGCAGGCAGCGCCCCGGTCAGCCAACCCGCGATGCGCCAAGGCAGCAGCAAGCGGCTGGGGCGATAAGCGGGCAACCATGCTTGAAGCAGGCGCAAGTGCTCGGCTTCGGTGTCGCCGTGCTGGTGGGCAAAGGCCAGCAACTCAGCGTCTTGCCGCCAGAGGGCCACGGCGGTGATGCCTTTGTAGATGTAGACCGCGCCCGTCTCGCCCGCGTGGTCGGAGCGCAGTTCGCGCACCATGTGCCTCGACAGCTTGTTTGAAGGATGTTCAGGAAGTGCAGGGTTTTTCACGGCAGGGCTTGCATGGCGGTCGTGTTTCGACCCGAAGGTGCATCCTATCGGTCCAACCTTGTCCCTGAGCTGCCGGGGTGCATCGGTGTTGCTGCGTGTGTGAACACCGCCCGGCTGCATGGCACGCTGGCCGGTGCTGGCTGCCCCGGCCTGTGCGCTTCACTCTTCCAGCAAGCTGCGCAGCATCCAGGCGGTTTGCTCGTGCACGGCGATGCGCTGGGTCAGCAAGTCGGCGCTGGGCTCGTCTTTGGCTTGTTCGACCACCTCGTACAAACCGCGTGCGGTGCGGGCCACGGCCTCATGGCCCTGCGCCAGGATGGCCACCATTTGCAGGGCCTTGGGGGGCAGGGCGGGTGCGTCGGGCAGTGAGCTGAGTTTGGCAAACTGGGCATACGAGCCCGGTGCCGGGTGGCCCAGCGAACGGATGCGTTCGGCAATCGGGTCCACCGCGTTCCACAGCTCGGTGTACTGCAGCATGAACATGGCGTGCAGGCTGTTGAACATGGGGCCCGTCACGTTCCAGTGGAAGTTGTGCGTGGTCATGTACAGCGTGTAGGTGTCGGCCAGCAAGTGGCTCAAGCCCTCGGTGATGGCCTGGCGGTGCGAGTCAGAGATGCCGATGTCGATTTTCATGGTGTTTCCTTGCGGTTAAAAAAAGGGTCAACCCAAGCTGGTGTCAAGCACCATCATGAGCGCAAAGCCTGCCATCAGGCCCAGGGTGGCGCTGGTTTGGTGGCCGTTGCGGTGGGTTTCGGGAATCACTTCGTGCGAGACCACAAACAGCATGGCTCCGGCGGCCAAGCCCAAGCCCACAGGATAAGCCAGCGCCGAGTTGCCCACCAAGCTGACCCCGATGAGGGCACCAATGGGTTCGAGCAAACCACCCAGGGCGGCAATGCCCACGGCCTTCCATGCTGGGGTGCCGATGGCACGCAAGGTCATGGCCACCGCCAGGCCTTCGGGGATGTCTTGCAAGGCGATGGCTGTGGCCAATGGCAGGCCCACCGACAAGTCGCCTTGCGCAAACCCCACCCCCACGGCCATGCCTTCGGGCAGGTTGTGGATGGCCACCGCCATCACGAACAACCACACGCGCTGGCAGCGCTCATGCCCGGGGCCACAGGGGCCGGTTTTGTCGTGTTCGTGGGGCGTGAATGCGTCCAGCCCCAGCATGAGCAAGACGCCCAGCCCCATGCCCAGTACCACCAGGCCTGCGCCTGTGAAGGCATGGCCCGTCAGTTGGGTGCCCGCTGCGATGCCGGGCAGCAGCAGTGAAAAAGCCGCAGCGGCCAACATCATGCCCGCCGCCATGCCCAGCATGGCGTCTTCGTGCTGGGCTTTCAGGCGTTTCAGGAAAACAGCGGGCAAAGCCCCGAGAGTGGTGGCGGCCAGGCCCGCGCTGCCACCCCACAAGGCCCAGCGCACCACCTCGTGTTGCGTGGCCTGGGCCAGCCAGACCTGGCCTTGCAGCAGCAAGACCAATATGCCCGTCAGGGCGATGCCCAAGCCCAGCAAGACTTGGGGGCGTTGGCGAGCGTGTTGGGCCAGCAATTGTGCCCAGGGTCGTGGGGCGTGTGGGAGGGTGTTCATGGTTGTGTGGTTCGTTCAAGAGGTGAATGATAGTATTGATAAATCAAAATGAAGTTTTGTTTTATTTAATCTATCATTAGCCAAAAGCTATGAACGCTTGTCGCCATTCAAACTGTTGGTCGATCACTTGTCTGTTCGGCGGCACGCCTTGCTGGTCGGGCATGGGGCAAGGTGTGGCCGTGCTGCCCATGAGCCAGGGGGCGCAGCGCGTGGCCGAGATCTCCAAGCAAGCCGATGGCAACACCCAAAACCGATCGCGCGCCTTGGCCCAGGCGCCGCAAGAGCAGGGCTTCACCAACATCCCTGACGTGAACGGCGGCATGTGCAAGTGGGCCAAGCGCGGCTGGCCCATGGTCAAGCCGCAAAACCTGGTGGGAGCGCCCAAGTCTTGATGTATTGCAAGTCGCGGCCAGATCTGGAGATATAGACTGAAACTCAAATAAGGCCATTCGGTGCGTCCCAATGCAAACGGCCTGCATTCAGTTTGTAGCCATCCCAGGAAGGTAATTCCCATGAGCACGTTTGACCCGCCCGGCTTGATGCAAGGCAGCAAGGAATGCCGCCGAAGCAGGGCCAAGCCATGAGCGAAAAAATGATTTCAGTCACGCTGACCCAGCAGCACGATTACCGCTTCGACATCCGTTTTGACGACAGCATGCCTGTGCTGACCAGCGACGAGCCCGCGCCATTGGGCACGGGTCTGGGCCCATCGCCCGTGCAATTGCTGTGTGCAGCGGTGGGCAATTGCCTGAGCGATTCACTGCTTTTTGCTTGGCGCAAATTCAAGCAAGCCCCCGAGCCTTTGCGCTGCGAGGTGCAAGCCCAGGTGGGCCGCAATGCCGAGGGCCGCATGCGCGTGCTGGAGATGGTGGCCACTTTGCACCTGGGGGTGAGCGCCGCCCAGCTGGAGCAGCTGGACCGTGTGCTGGGCCAGTTTGAAGTTTTTTGTACCGTCACCCAAAGCGTGGGGCAGGGCATCCCGATTCAAATCCGGGTGCTCGATGCCGATGGGCTGGTGCTCAAGTCCTGAGGATTTTTGACAGTGCTGGTCTCAGGCGATTGGGATCAGCAGGTCGTCATCAGATGGGGTGCTGAGCAAAAGACCATGGTTTGGCGCTTGAAACCGCAGCCGGTCGAATCGACAACTTTGCAGGCTGTCGAAAGGTTCACAGCGGTGTGAACATGGCCCGGTCGCTGGAGGATTGTTCGTACTGCCGGGCGATGTTGGCGCAGACCAGATCGCACAGGGCGTAGATGGAGGGGTCGCTCACTTTGTAGAACACGCTCGCGCCCCTGCTTTCTCGGGCGACGATGCCGTGTTGCGCCAGGAAAGACAAGTGGCGCGAGACGTTGGCTGCCGAATAGCCACTCAGTTGGGCCAATTCGCCCACGTTGTGTTCGGCATCGCGCAGCAAGTTCAGAATTTTCAGGCGTGTGGGCTCAGAAAGCGCCTGGAAATAGGCGGCAATCTGATCGAGTGCTTTGGCTGACAAATCTTTCATAGGTGCTCCACATCACATTGTAAGGACGTCAGTCATCAGAGAATGTTTGACGGGCTGTTGAAATTCATTGTATTATTGCGCATATACGCAAACAACTAAACACGTAAACATAACGGTTTGATAGAGATGCTTTGATGAACAGACGATTTCTTTTGGCTACGGCCATCACACTCACCGGCTTGGGCACTGCCCCTGTTTGGGCCAATGCAGATGTGGCAGCGGTCAAAAGTGTGGCCGCCCAAGCCAGTGCGGCAGGAGCTCAAGAGGTCAGCCTGGACGCCGTGGTCGAGGCGGTGCGCCAGGCCACCTTGTCTGCCCAAGTACCTGGTGCCATCGTCAATTTGAACGTGAAGGCCGGTGACCGGGTGCGGGTCGGCCAGGAGTTGCTGCGCATCGACGCCAGCGCTGCCCAGCAAAATGTGGCGGGCAGCAGCGCCCAGCTCGAAGCCGCGCAGGCGGGCTTGCGCGTTGCCAGCCAAGAGTTGGCGCGGCAAAGGCAGTTGTTTGAAAAGCAATACATCAGTCAGGGCGCGCTTGAACGCGCCCAAGCCCAGTTCGAAGCCGCCCAGGCCCAGGTGCAGGCTCAGCAAGCCCAAACCCGCGCGGCCCAAACCCAGACGGGTTTCTTCAGCGTGCGTGCCCCCTTCAATGGCGTGGTGTCCGATGTGCCCGTCACCTTGGGTGACATGGCCATGCCCGGTCGCCCCTTGGTGACTTTGCACGACCCCTCGGCTTTGCGCGTGAGCGCGGCCGTGCCGCAGTCGATGATTGAAGGCGTGCGTCAGCAACTCAAAGCGGTGCGCTACGAGATCGCGGGCCACACCAGCGTGGCAGCGGCCAGCGTGCAACTGCTGCCCTCTGTAGACCCGGTGACGCACACCGCGCAGTTGCGCGTGGCTTTGCCTGCGGGCGTTGAGGGCTTGGTGCCCGGCATGTTTGCCCGGGTTTGGGTGCCTGGCAGCTCGGCCAGCGCTGCGGCCCAGAACGGGGCCAAGGATGCAGCCCAAGGTGGCCGCGTGTTTTTGCCGCTCACAGCCATCGTGCGCCGCGCCGAGATGACCGGTGTTTACGTGATGGACGCGAAAGGGCAACCGCGTTTGCGCCAGGTGCGCTTGGGCCGCACTTCGGGCCAGACGGTGGAGGTGTTGACCGGCGTGAACGCGGGTGAGCAGGTGGTGACCGAGCCCGCCAGCCTTGGCAAGAAACTTCCGAAAGCAGCCCCATGAGCGAGCAAAAAATGGGCATTTCGGGCCGCATCGCGGCAGCCTTCCAGCGTGCACAAATCACGCCTTTGCTGGCGCTGGTGGCGTTTTTGCTGGGTGTGTTTGCCGTGATGGTGACGCCCCGCGAAGAAGAGCCGCAAATCAACGTGACCATGGCCAACGTGATCGCACCTTTTCCGGGCGCATCGGTGCGCGATGTCGAGCAAATGGTGGCGATCCCGGCCGAGCAGGTGCTCTCCAAGATCGCGGGTGTCGAGCATGTGTATTCGGTCTCGCGCCCCGGCGTGGCCATCCTGACGGTGCAGTTCAAGGTGGGCGTGCCGCGCACCGAGGCGCTGGTCAAGTTGCACGACACGATCCGCGAAAACGCTGACTGGTTGCCACGCAACCTGGGTCTGCCTGAGCCTTTGATCAAACCCAAGGGCATCGACGATGTGCCCATCGTGTCTTTGACCTTGCACGGCAAAAACGCAGACGTGAGCGCTTTTGATCTGGAGCGCGTGGCGCACAGCATCGAGGCCGACATCAAGCGCGTGCCCGGCACCCGCGATGTGGTCACCATTGGTGGCCCGCGGCGTGCGGTGCTGGTGCAGATCGACCCGCAGCGCATGAACGGATCGGGCGTCACCGTGCACGACTTGCGCATGGCCTTGCAGTCGGCCAACCTCGGCTTGCCCGTGGGTGAATTGCTGGGTGCCAACCAGAGCGTGGCCATTGAGGCCGGTCCACACCTGGCGCAAGCCAGCGACGTGGCCGATCTGGTCGTGCAAGTGGTTCAGGGCAAGCCCGTCTTTTTGAAAGACGTGGCCAGCGTGAAAGATGGCCCCATGCCCGCCGAGCGTTATGTCTGGCACGGCAACAACGACAAAAATGGCGGCGAAGAGTTTGCCGCCGTGACGCTGTCCATCACCAAAAAATCGGGCGAAAACGCCATCGATGTGGCCAATGGTGTCAAGAGCCGCGTTGAGAAGCTGCAAGGCACGGTGATCCCTGACAACGTGCAGGTGGTGGAGACCCGCAACTACGGTGAAACCGCCAACGACAAGGCGCAAAAACTGATTCAGAAGCTGCTGTTTGCCACCGCTTCGGTGGTGGCGCTGGTGTTCATGGCGCTGGGGCGCCGCGAAGCCGCCATCGTCGGCGTGGCGGTCATCTTGACGCTGACGGCGACTTTATTCGCCTCTTGGGCCTGGGGCTTCACGCTCAACCGCGTGTCGCTGTTTGCCCTGATCTTTTCCATCGGCATTTTGGTGGACGACGCGATCGTGGTGGTGGAAAACATCCACCGCCACCAACAGCTGTATCCGGGTAAAAGCATCCGCGAGATCATTCCCGGTGCGGTGGACGAAGTCGGTGGCCCCACCATCTTGGCCACCTTCACCGTGATCGCGGCCTTGTTGCCCATGGCCTTTGTGAGCGGCCTGATGGGCCCTTACATGAGCCCTATCCCAATCAATGCCAGCTTGGGCATGTTGCTGTCGTTGGCCATTGCCTTTGTCATCACGCCATGGTTGTCGGGCATGTGGATGAAGCCGTCTGGCCATGCGCACGATGAGAATGCAAGGGGTGGGGGACACAGCGGTCTGAGCGCCAAGCTAGAACCCCTGTTTGAAAAAATCTTCAAACCTTTGCTCGACAACCAATCAGGCGGGCGCAACCGCAAGCTGCTGGGCTTGGGCATTGCGGGTTTGATCGCTTTGTCCTTGGTCCTGCCGGTCACTGGGCTGGTCATGCTCAAGATGCTGCCCTTTGACGATAAATCGGAGTTTCAGGTGGTGGTGGACATGTCTGCGGGCACACCTTTGGAGAGAACCGCCGCTGTGATGCGCGAGCTGGGCGGCCACCTGGCCACCGTGCCCGAGGTGACGCATTACCAAGCTTATGTGGGCACGGCTTCGCCGATCAACTTCAACGGTTTGGTGCGCCAGTACTACCTGCGTGCAGGCTCCGAGCTGGGCGATCTCCAGGTGAATCTGGTGCGCAAGTCCGAGCGCAGCGACAAGAGCCATGTGATTGCCACGCGTGTCCGTCCGGCCTTGCAAGAGATCGGCCGCAAGCACGGTGCCAACGTCAAAGTGGTCGAAGTGCCACCGGGCCCGCCCGTGATGTCGCCCATCGTGGCCGAGATTTATGGGCCCGATGCCGAAGGCCGTCGCCAAGTGGCCAAGTCGGTGCGCGCCGTGTTTGAAAAAACCGAAGGTGTGGTGGACATCGATGACAGTTCCATTGACGATGCGCCGCGCAAGCTGCTGCTGGTGGACCGCCGCAAAGCGGCCGTGCTGGGCGTGTCGCAACAAGCCATCGTGACCACATTGCGCGCCGGTTTGGCGGGCGAGTCTGTCACGTATTTGCATGACGGCAGCAAGTACCCGGTGCCCGCCTTGATTCAGCTGCCCGAGCACTTGCATGGCGATCTGGACGCCTTGCTGCAGCTGGGCGTGAAAAGCGCCACAGGCAAGGTGGTGGCCCTGCGTGAGCTGGTCACCGTGAGCGACACGCTGCGCGAGCAGCCCGTCATCCACAAAGACATGCTGCCTGTGAACTTTGTCAACGCCGACATGGCCGGCAAGGTGGACAGCCCTTTGTATGGGTTGTTCAAAATGCGCAGTGACGTGGCCCAGATCAAAGGCCCGGACGGTGAGCGGATTGAAGAGTACTTCATCCACCAGCCTGACGACGCCTGGCGTGGTTACAGCATCAAGTGGGATGGCGAGTCGCAAATCACGTATGAGACCTTCCGCGACATGGGCGCAGCCTATGGGGTGGGTCTGATCCTGATCTATTTACTGGTGGTGGCGCAGTTTGGCTCGTACCTCACGCCTCTCATCATCATGGCGCCGATCCCGCTGACCATTATTGGGGTGATGCCAGGCCACGCCTTGCTGCACGCGCAATACACCGCCACCAGCATGATCGGCATGATCGCGTTGGCCGGCATCATCGTGCGCAACTCGATCTTGCTGGTGGACTTCATCAACCTGCAGGTGCAAAGCGGCATGGAATTCAAGCGGGCCATTGTGCAGTCGGCCATCACCCGTGCCCAGCCCATCATGCTCACGGGCCTGGCGGCCATGATCGGTGCCTTCTTCATTCTGGACGACCCGATCTTCAACGGCCTGGCCATCTCGCTGATCTTTGGCATCTTTGTGTCCACGGTCCTGACGCTGGTGGTCATCCCGACTTTGTATTACGTGGCGTACCGCAAAAAGTACGGCGCTTAAATTTTTTCTTTAACCCCTTGGAGTTTGAATCATGAAATCTTGGCAAATCGTTCGTTTGCTCGCTGGCTTTTTTGTCTTGCTGTCTTTGGCTTTGGGCGTGGAGGGCAGTCCCGTTTTTGTCAATGAGTGGTGGCTGGCCTTCACCGCTTTTGTGGGTTTGAATTTGCTGCAAAGCGCCCTGACCAAGTGGTGCTTGATGGAGTCCATTTTGAGCAAGCTGGGCGTTGAGCGCGGTTGCTGAACAGACGGCAGCAAAGACATGCGCTCGCCACTGTTCAAACCCCGGCCCCTGAGCGGCTGGGTGCTGGCGGCCTTGCTGGCCGCTCCATCCGCGCAAGCTCTGGATCTGCTGCAAACTTGGGAACAAGCGCGCCAGCACGACCCCCAAATGCAGGTGGTCGCGGCCACGCGCTCATCGGTGCAAGCCTTTGAAGATCAGGCCAAAGCCTTGTGGCGGCCTGTGCTGATGGGCAGCGCCACGGTGGGTGGCATGTCGGCGGACACCCGCACGCAGGGGGCGCAGTTTTCGATGGGTGGACCACCCATGTCGGGGAACTTTGCCACGTCTGCCAACGCCGCCACTTCCACCCGTTGGTCATTGCAAGCCAAGCAGCCGCTGTACAGCCCCGAGCGCCAGGCCCAGCAAGCCCAATTGCACACCGCAGCGGGCGTGGCCGAACTGCGTGCCGACCTGGCCCAGCAACAGTTCATGCTGCTCACGGTGCAACGGTATTTCAATCTGTTGCTGGCCGAGCGTCAGCAGCAGGTGTTGAAAAACCAACATGCGGCTGTGAGCCGATCGCTGACCGAAGTGCAAGACCGCTATGCCCTCGGCGACTTGCCTGTGACCGATACGCACGAGGCCACGGCCCGTGCCGCCGGTTTGCAAGCGCAACTGTTGGCCGCAGACAGCGAAGTGCACATGGCCCGCAGTGTGCTGGCTGACTCCACGCGCTTGAGTGCAGACGCTTTGAAGCTGCAAGCGCCCAAAACCGAGACGGAAGTATCTGCTGTGCCTTCTTTGGAGCAGGTGCTGGCCCAAGTGCAACAAGCCAACACTGGCTTGCTGCTGAAAAAAGCCCAACACGATGTGGCCCGCCAAGAGCTCAAAAAGCACGCGCGCAGTGGCGGCGTCACGCTGGACTTGGTCGCTTCTGTCGGACGCGATCGTTTGAGCGGCGAGGGTGACTTTGGGACATCGTCCAACACGCAAAGCCAGCAAATGCTGGGTTTGAGTCTGAATGTGCCTTTGTACACAGGCGGTTGGCGCAGCGCCAAACTGCAAGAGGCGCTGAGTGCGCAGGCACAAGCGGCCGCTGAAGCCGACATGGCCCTGCAACAAGCGCAGCAACAAGCCCGGTCAGTCTGGTTGGCGCTGCAAACGGGCCCAGCCCGTTTGTCGGCCATGCAAGCGGCATGGAAAGCCAGCACAGCGCGCCTGGACGCGACCCGTCTGGGACGGCAAGTGGGTGACCGCACCACGCTGGAATTGTTGCAAGCTGAAAACGACGCGGCCCAAACCGAATTGGCTTGGTTGCGTGCACAAACCGACTTGCTCAGCACCCGCATCCAACTCGATGCCTTGACCGGCAGCCTGTCGGTGCACAGCTTGCAAACGCTGAACGCACAATTGCAGCCCTGATATCCAGATTTAACGAAGGAGACACCCCATGAAAAACGCCCAAGATCTGGTCATGCAGGCCAAAGCCGCTGTCCATGAAGTCACCTTGGCCGATGCCGAAGAAGCCATTCGCCAAGCCGATGTACTGATCGATGTGCGGGAAGCTGATGAGTTTGCCGCAGGCCATTTGCCCGGCGCGGTGCTGGTCCCCAGGGGCTTGCTGGAGTTCAAGCTCAGCGGCACACCCGCCTTGTCTGGGCGCGACTTGAAGGTGGTGCTGTACTGCAAAACCAGTGGACGTGCTGCACTGGCTGCGCAAACCATGCAAGCCATGGGTTACTTGAATGTCAGCTCCATTGCGGGTGGTTTTGATGCCTGGGCTGCTGCAGGCAAAACGCTGGTCAAGCCTGAACAACCCAGTTTTGGTTGAGCCTGATGGCCGCGTCAGCGGCAAGGCTTTGGGCCTGTTGTGGGTGTTTTGGCAGGGGTGTGCTCAGTAAAATCGCCAGCGCATAACCATCTCGGGTGTGCACAAAGACGCGTTGATTTCGTTTAAATTAGCGACTGGTTATATTTAAACCCCCCATTTGGAGTTCTCATGAAATTGATTTTTGCGCTTGCCGCTGTCGCAGCCTTGGCTTCTTCCCCCGCTTTTGCCAACCTGGACATGGCCAAGAAAAACGCCTGCATGGCTTGCCATGCTGTGGACAAGAAACTGGTGGGCCCCTCTTACCAGGACGTGGCCAAAAAATATGGCGGCCAAAAAGACGCAGCAGCCACTTTGGCCAAGAGCATCAAGGCCGGTGGTTCAGGCAAGTGGGGCCCTGTGCCCATGCCTGCACAGGCGGCATTGAGTGATGCCGATGCGCTGACTTTGGCCACCTGGATTTTGGCCGGTGCCAAATGAACGCAAGCCTTAACGGGCTTGATGAACATTGAATGCTTGAGAAAGCTCGATTTGTACTCGTGGCTTTATTTGCCGCTCAGGGGTTCGCCCTTGAGCGGCTTTTTTGATGGGTGAATCCAATGAAACTGCACGCATCGATGGTTTGTTTGATGACCGCAACGTTCTCCGTGTGGGCTCAGGCTCAGCCCGCCATCTTCAAGGAGGCCGACTACAAGCTGGGCGAAAAATTGATCGCTGACAGCAAATGCGTGGCCTGCCATGTTTCGAAAGTGGGCGGCAACGGCAGCGCCATCTACAAGCCCCAAGGGCGCATCAACAATGCATCGTTGCTGCGCGGCATGGTGGAGCAGTGCAACACCGAACTGAATCTGGGCATGTTCCCTGAAGAGGTGACATCGGTGGCGGCTGTTTTGAATCGGGACCATTACAAGTTCAAGTAATGTCTTTGAGTCAACTGCCCCTCGCTCCTGACACCACAAGCCAAAGCCGTGTGGGACACCATGATTGATACGACCCATTGAAGTCTTCAATGGTCAAAGGTTTTGCAGGTCGGCACTCGCAGAGTCCGCCATTTTGGTTTTGGCACAGGCCCATGACGGGGTCTTCGACCGCCGACCTACAACAATGTGTGAGACCAGTCATCTGGTAGGTCGGCACTCGCAGAGTCCGACATGATGGGTTTCAGCACAGGCCCATGTCGGGGTCTTCGACCGCCGATCTACAACATCGTTGAGCATTGAAAACTTCACAGGGCCGAATCAATAGAAAAATGAAAAAACGCGGTAGCGTTGGTGAGTTTTCGCCTGTCATCATCAGAGCGTCATGAGGCAAACCCTGGCGTTCTGATCAAGAAGTTCGATGGGTGTAATCCCTGATTCAAATTTATCGCTCATCATTTATATTTGAACATCCGAATATACAAAGCTTATGGCAAGCACAGCATGGCTGATGACATTGAAGAATGTGTTTGACAGGGCTGCAGAGTTGTTTGCAGTACTGTCAACGCGAATTCGTTTGCGCATCATCAAAGTGCCATGCCATGGTGAGAAAAACACAAGGCAGTTGTTGTCGCAGATTGATGTAGCGCAACCCAATATGTCGCAGCTCATGAACATCATGTACAGGTCAGGCATTTGGGGCAATCGCCGTCATTGGGCCCAAATGTTTTATCGGTTTTCAGACCCAGCTGCGGCCGGGGTCTGTTGGGGTCATGTGAACGCAAGTTGCCATGGATTGAGCCATGAATTGACAACTCAAAACGAGGAGTTTGTGTGAAAGAAGACAGCATCAATTCAGGAAGGGTGCAAAAAGCACCTGAAAACTTCCTGACCCAAAGTGGCATCAAGGAGGTCTTTGCCCAAGGCAAAAAAGGCCGCCGTGATTTCATCCGCAATGCCTTTGCAGCCGCTGCCGCTGGTGCCGCCGCGCCGATGGCCATGGCTCAGGGCAACCCGGTACCCACCGAGGGGGGGGACCCCAATATTCTGAACCTGCCCGAGCACACCACGGGTCTGGGTCAAGGCGTAGCCGTGGAAGGTTATGGCAAGCCCTCCAAGTTCGAAGCGAACTTGCAGCGCCGTCAAAGCCCTGGCTTGACTCAAACCACACAAGCTTCGGTGTCGTTTGCGCCACTGCAGTCCTTGTTCGGTATCGTCACCCCGAGCGGTTTGCACTTCGAGCGGCATCACCAAGGCTGGTGGGACATCGACCCGTCCAAGCACCGCTTCATGATCAACGGCATGGTCAAAAAGAACATGGTCTTCACCATGGACGAGATCATGCGCTTGCCATCGGTCTCGCGTTTTCACTTCATCGAGTGCGGGGCCAACACGGCTGTCGATTGGGGCAATGTGGCCGTGCCGACGGTGCAATACACCCACGGCATGTTGTCGTGCAGCGAGTTCACGGGCGTGCCCTTGATCACCTTGCTCGAGCTGGCGGGTGTTGACTTGAAAAACGGCAAGTTTGTGCTGGCCGAAGGCGGCGACGGTTCGTCCATGACGCGCACCATTCCCATGAGCCTGATCACGTCGGGTGAAGTCATCGTGGCCTATGGCCAAAACGGCGAAATGCTCCGCCCCGAAAACGGCTACCCCCTGCGCTTGGTGGTGCCCGGCGTGCAGGGGGTGAGCTGGGTCAAATACCTGCGCCGCGTGGAAGTGGGGGACAAGCCGTATGCAAGCAAAGACGAAGCGATTCACTACATGGACTTGCAACCCGGTGGTCTGCACCGTCAATACACGAACTTGCAGGAAGTCAAGAGCGTGGTGACGACGCCTTCTGGTGGTCAAGTCTTGCTGGACAAAGGCTTCTACAACATCACGGGCCTGGCCTGGTCGGGCAAGGGCAAGATCAAGCGTGTGGATGTGTCTACCGATGGTGGTCGCAACTGGCGTCAGGCACGCCTTGAGACACCTGTGTTGTCCAAGGCCTTGAGCCGTTTCAACATCGATTGGGTGTGGGACGGCAAGCCCGCCATCATCCAAAGCCGTGCGCAAGACGAGACGGGCCATGTGCAACCCACTTACCAACAACTGCGCTCTGTGCGCGGCACGCGATCGATCTATCACAACAATGCCATCCAGTCGTGGTTGGTGCAGGAAAACGGTGAGGTGAAAAATGTCCAGGTTTCCTAATGCCGTTTTGACACTTGCGTTGTTGGCTGTGGCCGGTGTCGGCGCAGCGCAAGGCAACAAGTATCCCGGTGTCGGGCGTGATGCCACACCCAAAGAAGTCGCCAAGTGGGACATTGATGTGCGCCCCGACTTCAAGGGTCTGCCCGCTGGCTCTGGCTCGGTGGCCAAAGGCCAAGAGGTATGGGAGAGCAAGTGCGCCCACTGCCACGGCGTGTTTGGTGAGTCGGGCGAAGTGTTCAGCCCCTTGATTGGCGGCACCACGGCCGAAGACATCAAGACGGGTCGCGTGGCCAATTTGAACCGCTCAGACTATCCAGGCCGCACCACCCTCATGAAGGTGGCCACAGTGTCCACATTGTGGGATTACATCAACCGTGCCATGCCTTGGACCAACCCCAAATCATTGACCACGGAAGAGGTGTATTCGGTCACCGCCTTCATGTTGAATTTGGCCAACATCGTGCCTGACAACTATGTGTTGTCAGACAAGAACATTGCCGAAGTGCAAGCGCGCATGCCCAACCGCAACGGCATGACCACGGCGCATGCGATGTGGCCGGGCAATGAGTTTGCAGGTGTAAAAAAGCCAGATACTGCCAATAAAGTGTGTATGAAAGACTGTACGCCCGAACCCAAGCTGGCGTCCTTTCTGCCCGACTTTGCTCGCAATGCCCATGGCAACTTGCTGGAGCAAAACCGCATGGTGGGCGCGCAACACGGGGTCGACACCACCAAGCCTGAACCCAAAGCCGGTATGCCAGTGGCCGCAGCAGCCCCCGTGGCCGCAGCCAAGCCAGAAAACAACGAGGCCAAGGCTGCCATCGCACTCTTGAACAAACACAGCTGCACGGCATGCCATGGTGTTGACAAGAAAATCGTGGGTCCCGGCTTCAATGAAGTGGCCAAAAAACAAGCTGGCAAAGTGGAGTATTTGGTAGGCAAAATCAAAGCAGGTGGTGTGGGCGTGTATGGTCAAATCCCCATGCCATCCCAGTCGCTGCCTGATGCCGACGCCAAACAAATTGCCGAATGGATTTCCAAGGGGGCCAGTAAGTAATTCGGGATATACCCGTTGCACTGCTGAACCTGTTTCAATAGCATCACTCAACCATCAAGGAGATATCAGATGCAAACCCGTCGCGAGACACTCAAGCAAAGCGCAGTTGTGGCTGGCCTCTTGGCCTCCGCTGGCTTCCCCCAGTTCGCCCACGCCGCTTTCAACAAAGCCGCATTCGACGCGAAGTCGGTGCAAGATGCCGCCAAAGCCGCGGGTGCCGCCAGCATGGCCGAAAGCAAAGACGTGACCATCACGGGGCCTGATATTGCTGAAAACGGTGCAGTGGTGCCTTTGGGTGCCAGCACATCGCTGTCTGGCGTCAAGCAATTGCTGATCATGGTCGAAAAGAATCCAGCTGCGCTGGTGGCACTGTTCCATGTCAGCGATGCTGTGGACGCCAACTTCATGACCCGCGCCAAAATGGGCCAGTCCTCCGATGTCTACGCCGTGGCCATCATGAACGACGGCAAGGCTTTTTGGGCCAAAAAAGAAGTCAAAGTCACCCTGGGTGGTTGCGGCGGCTAAGCCCCGGCAAACAGCCTCCACACATTGATTCACTGAAAGATTTAGGAGAGAAAAATGGCAGATCCAATGCGCATCCGTGCCCAGGCCTCTGGCGACAAAGCAACTGTTCGTGTGCTCATGAGCCACGAAATGGAATCCGGTCAGCGCAAAGACGCTTCCGGCAAAACCGTGCCGGCCTGGTTCATCCAGGAAGTCACAGCCAACCTCAACGGCAAGCAAGTGCTGGCCGCTGAGTGGGGCCCCGCAGTGTCCAAAAACCCGTTTTTGCAATTTGCCGTCAAAGGTGCCAAAGCCGGTGACAAGATTGCAGTGACCTGGAAAGACAACAAGGGTGATACCCGCACTGACGAAGCCACGGTGTCGTGATCTTCCGCTGAGTTGGAAAAGGGTGGGGCCACAACTTCACCCTTTTTGCTTTTTTAAAATCACCCGAGGTGAGCATGAACAAAAAAACAACCCTGGCCATGGCTGCAACCTTGGCTTTGAGTGCAGGGACAGCATTGGCCCAAAAGACCACCAGCCAAGGCATTGACGAGTACCGTGCCATGCTGCAAGACGGCAACCCGGCAGACCTTTTTGAGGCCAAAGGCGAAGACCTGTGGAAAAAAGCCCGTGGCCCCAAAAATGCATCGCTCGAAAAATGCGATCTGGGTCAAGGCCCGGGCGTGGTGAAAGGCGCTTTTGTGAGCTTGCCTCGCTATTTTGCAGACACGCAGCGCATGCAAGACCTGGAGTCGCGCCTGCTCACTTGTATGGAAACCCTGCAGGGTTTCAGTGCCGCAGACATTGCCAAGACCCCGTTTGGTCGCGGTGAAATGGCCAACGTCACCGCTTTGGCCACCTGGATTGCGGCTGAGTCCAAGGGGATGAAGTTCAACCTGTCTCAGTCACACACCCAGGAGAAAACGTTTTACGAAGTGGGCAAACGCCTGTTCTTCCAGCGCGGTGGGCCCCACGACTTTTCATGCGCCTCTTGCCATGGTGAAGAAGGCAAGCGCATCCGCTTGCAAGACCTGCCCATCCTGACCAAGAACCCTGGGGACGGCGTGGGCTTCGCCGCCTGGCCAGCTTATCGCGTCTCGAATGGTCAGATGTGGAGCATGCAACTGCGTCTGAACGATTGCTACCGCCAACAACGCTTCCCCTATCCCGGTTTTGCCAGTGACGCCACTGTTGCTTTGTCCACATATTTGGGTGTGAACGCCAAGGGCTCTGCCTCGGTTGCACCGGCCATCAAACGCTGACCCAAGCAGGAGAAACCCATGAACAAAAAGACCCAACTCGTTTTGGCCAGCTTGGCGGCCGCTTTGGTGGCTGCAGGCTGCGCATCTGGCCCCTCTGTGGCCGAGCTCAATGCCCTGACCGACAAGATCGTCAAAGCCTCTTTCCGCGATGAAAGCTATGTGAAAGTGGAGCGTATCACCGCCACCGACGACACCAACCGCGCTTGCAGCGAAGCCGATGTGGCGGGCAAACCACTGGATGAAAAAACGGCCAAGGCCATCGAAGAAGCCAACCTCAAAGCCGTCAAATGGCCCTCTGATGGCCAATTCATCGGTGACTGGAAGCAAGGCGAAGCCATCGCGCAAAGCGGTCGTGGCCTGACTTGGACCGATTCGGCCACCGCGGTCAATGGTGGCAATTGCTACAACTGCCACCAGATCAGCAAAGAAGAAATTTCTTTCGGCACCATCGGCCCGAGTTTGTACAACTACGGCAAGATTCGTGGCGTGGCCAACCCCAACGACCCTGCCAGCAAAGCCATTGTGGAATACACCTGGGGCAAGATCTGGAACGCCAAGGCCTACAACGCTTGTTCCAACATGCCCCGCGCTGGCCACACCGGCATCCTGAACGAAACACAGGTCCGCCACATCGTGGGCCTGCTGCTCGACCCCAAATCGCCAGTCAATCAGTAAGCCCTTGAAAACCCGGCTGGTCCGGGTTTTTAAAGTTTCCATATATCAGTGGATGGAAATATGAATCTCTCCAAACGCGAATTTATCCAAGTCATGGGCGCTGGCACGATGGCTGGCATGAGCATGGGCTCTTTTGCCGAAGCCAGTGCGGCCACCGCATCGAACGGGCTGTACGACATTCCCAAGTTCGGCCATGTGTCTTTCTTGCACATGACCGACTGCCATGCCCAGCTCAAGCCGATTTATTTTCGCGAGCCCAGCATCAACATGGGCATTGGTTCCATGGAAGGCAATTTGCCGCATTTGGTGGGTGAGTATTTGTTGCAAGTGGCCAAGATCCGCCCGGGTACCGCACAGGCTCATGCACTGACTTACCTGGATTACGAAAAAGCCGCCAAGCGCTACGGCAAGGTGGGTGGGTTTGCGCACCTGGCCACACTGGTCAAGCGCATGAAGGCCAGCCGCCCCGGCGCTTTGCTGCTCGACGGTGGTGACACCTGGCAAGGCTCGGGCACCAGTTTGTGGACCAATGGCCAGGACATGGTGGATGCCTGCAAACTGCTGGGCGTAGACGTGATGACCGGCCACTGGGAATTCACCCTGGGCATGGAACGCGTCAAGGAAATCGTTGAAAAAGACTTTGCAGGCAAGGTCGACTTTGTGGCGCAAAACATCAAGACCAGCGACTTTGGCGACCCGGTGTTCAAGCCCTACGTGATCCGAGAGATCAATGGCGTGCCTTGCGCCATCATTGGCCAGGCTTTTCCGTACACCCCGATTGCCAACCCGCGTTACATGGTGGCCGACTGGGAGTTTGGCATCCAGGACGAGAACATGCAAAAGATGGTCACCGAAGCCCGTGGCAAGGGGGCCCAGGTGGTGGTGGTGCTCAGCCACAACGGCATGGATGTGGACCTGAAGATGGCCACCCGCGTCAGCGGCATCGACGCCATCATGGGCGGCCACACGCACGACGGCATGCCGGTGGCCTCCATCGTCTCCAACAAGGGCGGCAAAACCATCGTCACCAATGCAGGCTCGAATGGCAAGTTTTTGGGCGTGCTCGACTTCGAAGTCAAAGACAAAAAGGTCAGCGACTTCCGCTACAAGCTGCTGCCCGTGTTCTCCAACATGCTGCCCGCCGATAAGGAGATGGACGCCTTGATCACCAAGATCCGTGCGCCCTACGAAAGCAAGCTGGCCGAAAAACTGGCCGTGACCGATGGCCTGCTTTACCGCCGTGGCAACTTCAACGGCACGGGCGATCAGTTGCTGGTCGATGCCTTGCTCGATGTACAAGGTGCCGACATCGCGTTTTCGCCGGGCTTTCGCTGGGGCACCACGCTCTTGCCAGGGCAGGCCATCACGCGTGAATGGTTGCTCGACATGACCGCCACCACCTACTCGTACGCCACTGTGACCGAGATGACGGGCGAGACCATCAAGACGGTGCTGGAAGACGTGGCCGACAACCTGTTCAATCCTGACCCTTACTACCAGCAAGGCGGCGACATGGTGCGCGTGGGTGGCCTGAGCTACAGCTGCAACCCCGTGGGCACCATGGGCAAACGCATTGGCGATTTGCGCCTCAAGGGCCAGCTCATCGAGTCGGGCAAAAAGTACAAGGTGGCGGGCTGGGCACCTGTGGCCGAAGAGGCTCGCAACCAAGGCAACAAGCAGGTCTGGGACGTGGTCGAGACCTGGCTCAAGGCCCAAGGCGGCCGTGTCAAACCCCGCAAACTCAATGCGCCCAAAATCTTGGGCGCTTTGCCCAACAAGGGTTACGCGGCTTGATGTGTGCGTGTGCAGCGCCTGAGGCCGCTGCATGAATCCAAGCAGGGGAATCACATGAAAAGAAGACAACTGTTGTGGGCCAGCGCTGCCGTCGGTGGCCTGGTCATGTGGCCCGATGCACGTTTGCTGGCACAGCAAGCGCAAGACTTCCTTGTAGGCCCACCTGTGGCCGATATCCCAGCCAGACAACTGTCGCAGCATGTGTGGATGGTGTTCTCTCCGGATGGGTTTCCGACCGTTGAAAACCGGGGCATGATGTCCAATGTGATCTTTGTGGTGACCTCTGCCGGCGTGGTGGTGATCGACTCGGGCGCTTCATTGCAAATTGGGCAGATGGCGATCCGCATGATCCGCCAAGTGACCGACAAACCGGTGGTGGCCGTGTTCAACAGCCACTACCACGGTGACCATTGGCTGGGCAACCACGCCTTCGTCAAAACCTATGGTGACAAGCTGCCTATTTATGCACTGCCCTACACCATTGAAAAAATCAAAGGCACCGAAGGCAATTTGTGGCGCAGCCTGATGGAGCGCTGGACCAACCAGTCCACATTGGGCACCCAGGTGGTCTTGCCCAACACCCCCGTGCAGCATGGCCAACTCATCCAGATCGGTGATGTGAGCTTTCGCATGCACCACTACGGCACCGCACACACACCTTCCGACTTGTGTGTTGAGGTCGTGCAAGACAAACTCACCGCGGTGGGCGACATTGCCATGGCCAACCGCATTGCCAACATGGACGACGGTTCTTACCCCGGTACGTTCAAGTATTACCAAGCGCTGATGGCGGCCACGGGCGAACAAATGTGGGTGCCCGGTCATGGCTTGGGCAGCAAGGACTTGCTCAAGACTTATGGCGAGTTCATGGCGGGCATTTGGGAGCCTTGCTTGCAAGCCGTTAAAGATGGCAGGACTGAAGCCGATGCGCGCAGCATGGTTCTCAAAGACCCGCGTGTGCAAGCTCGTGCCAAGTCGATGCAGGGTTTTGAAGGCAATATCGGCAAATACACCAGCCTGGCTTATCTGGAGGCAGAAAAAGAAGCGTTCTGATTTTGACCGCGCATGGACTTGGGTTGATCGATGGCGGCTTTCGGGCCAGGCAAACTGGTTTTTTGGGTGAAGTACAGGCGCATGAACATGGCTGATTCCATTCAAAATCTTTCCGGGAAG
Organism: Limnohabitans planktonicus II-D5; assembly: GCF_001270065.2. GTDB lineage: Bacteria > Pseudomonadota > Gammaproteobacteria > Burkholderiales > Burkholderiaceae_C > Limnohabitans_A > Limnohabitans_A planktonicus. The sequence continues at coordinate 78,652 of NZ_LFYT02000011.1, read as the reverse complement.
TCATGGTCTCAGCTGTGGTTCAGAAATCCTGATGACGTCATCCCCTTCGTCTGCGATACGGCGCATCGAACACGCGCAGGCATTCTGATGGCCATTCGGGTGTTCATGGGTGGTGCTGAAGATGGCTTGAAGCACCGCGTGATTGTGCGCAAATTTGTGAACTGCTCGGAACCGGTGCTGCAGCAGCAGTGATGTCCTGGCACATGCTCACACTTCAACGAACCACAATGGACAATGAAAACGGGTTTTCAGAGGGGAAATAAAAAAATCCGCACCGTGCTGAACGTGTGCGGATGCAGGTTTGGTGCCCCCGACAGGAATCGAACCTGTATTTACACCTTAGGAGGGAGTCGTTCTATCCATTGAACTACGGTGGCTGCCCGGGAGCGATTGTAATCGGGGGCTGTTGCTGCAGACTGTGGGTGACAAGGAACTTTCGGGCGTTGTGGAACAATCCGCGCATGTTTGCCGCCCTTCGAAATACATTGCAGCGCCTTTTTCCTGCACGCCATGAGGCTGTTTGTCTGGATCTTGAACAGATGCCTTTTGGTGTGGTGGTGCTGACGCCCCACAACGGGCGCATTGTGCGGGTCAATCAGCGCTTTGCTCGTTGGGTGGGGCGTACGCAGCACGCTCTTGAAAACGCAGTCTGGCAGCAGCTGACACAGGGGGCCTGGCATGCCGGCAAAACGCCAGCCCAGAACATGCCTTTTGCCGCACAGGTGGCCAAGCCTGAGGTGGTGTTGCAGCGTTTTTTCATGCCGGATGGTCAGCAGCTGCACGCAGAGCTGTCTCTGTTGACCCGCACCACCGGGCGTGATGGTCAGCTCGTGTGTTGCTTGATGGTCCGCGACATGGCAGAGCATGCGCAGACAGAAGCCCAGTTGCGCGTCAGTGAGCAGCGCCACCGCCTGCTGGCCGACAGTGCGCGCGATGTGGTCTGGACCATGAACCCTTTGGGGCAGATCACTTATGTGAGTCCTGCGGTGATGCAGCTGCGGGGCATCACACCCGAAGAGGCGATGCAACAAACGATTGACCAGGCGCTGACCCCCGAGTCCAGGGATGTGTCGATGCGGTATTTTGGCGAAGTGGCTTTGGCCATTCAGGAAGGCCGAGTGCCCCAAAGTTTCAAGGGGGAGATGGCCTACTGGCGGCGCGATGGCTCGAGTTTCTGGACGGAGGTTTTGTCTTTCCCGCTCATGGGGGCGCAAGGCGAGTTGGTGGAAATTGTCGGGGTGACGCGCGACATCAGTGAACGTCGGCTTTATGAAGACGGCCTGCGGCGCGCGCGTGAAGAGGCCGAGAAGGCCAATCAGGCCAAAAGTGAATTTCTGGCCCATATCAGCCACGAAATTCGCACCCCCATGAGTGCCATCGTGTCGCTGACAGACTTGTTGTTGAGCACGGACCTCGATGTGCAGCAACGTGAGTGGTTGAACAAGTCGAAAAGCGCAGGCAGTTTATTGCTCGGCATCATCAATGACATTCTGGATTTGTCGAAATTGGAATTTGGCCATGTGGCTTTGTCGCGCCTGCCGTTGAATGTGCAGGAGGTGCTCCAGCAAGTGAGCGATGTGGTGGCCGATGCGTGTGCGCTCAAAGGACTCGGTTATGAGGTGATGTTGGACCCCATGGTGCCTCAAGCCCTGTTGGGCGATTCGCAACGCCTGGCCCAGGCGCTTTTGAATCTGGTGGGCAATGCCGTCAAATTCACCGAACACGGTGGCATCACCGTTCGGGTGGAATACCTGGGCTCAGACGGGGCCGTGGAGCAACTGCGTTTTGCGGTTCAGGACACAGGCATTGGCCTGGAGCCAGAGTTTCAGTCACGCGTATTTGAAGGTTTTGTTCAAGGGGACAATGCGCAAACGCAGCTGCACGGGGGCACGGGGCTGGGTTTGTCGATCTGCAAAAGAATTGCTCAGTTGATGGGCGGTGATGTGGGTGTGGCGTCGGTGCCGGGGCAAGGTTCCACATTCTGGTTCACGGTGCGCCTGGAGCGGCCTGATGGCGTGCAGGTGGCGAATGATGGCGTCACAGATGCGCCTGCGGGCCTGGGCCAGTTTCAGGGCCTTCGCGTGTTGCTGGTGGATGACAATGCCACGATCCGCGACATCCTGACGCAGTTGCTGGGTCTGGCCGGCGTCGAGGTGGATACCGCAGCAAACGGCCGCGAAGCTTTGACCAAGCTCCAGTCTTCGCGCTATGCACTGGTGTTGATGGACATGCAGATGCCGTTCATGGATGGACTGCAGGCAACGCGGCAGATTCGGCAAGATCCGGTTTTTCAGGACTTGCCGATTGTGGCGCTCACGGCCGGTGGTTTTGATGAGGACCGTGACCGTTGCCTGGCCGCGGGCATGAACGATTACCTGAGCAAGCCTTTTGAATACAAGAAGCTGCTGGCCGTGTTGTCGCGCAACCTGAAGCCCACAGAGGGCCCGTTGCACAGGGCGATACCGCACGCCATGGCATAAGCCAAGCGCCGGGCCTCAGTCCTTGCGGATGGTGTAGATCAGATCGAGTGCATTGTCCTGACCTGTTTGTGCGCGCAGTGTCAGGCGGCGCGAGAGGTCGTAGAAGACATAAAAGCTGCCAAAGGTTCCCTTCAAGCTGGTTTCATAGACGATGTAAAAATCTTTGGACAGGCGTTTGCCCAGGGTGACGGCAGCGCCTGTGGCGGTGGCGTCACTGCGGCTGCCTTTGGCCAGCGAGATTTCATCGAGCCCCAGGGCACCGGCCAATTCGCTGTTGAGTGTCTTGCCATTGCCACCCAGCAAGGCCAGTGCCGCTTGTTGCAGCACCGCTGATTCTGCTCCGCCTCCGGCGGCCGAGCGGCCCATCACCAGCCAGGCCAGTTTGTCTGCATCGGGCATGTCCGGGTCTGAATACAGCCGAATGCGCGGCAGCAAGGCGGTGCCGGTGATCTGCACACCTACGCGCTGCGGCAAATTGGGCCGGATGGCCAGGATGTCCAGACTGGGGTTGTCGTAAGGGCCACTGAAGCGCAGCAAGCCGTTGTCAATGTCCAGCTGCTGGCCATAAGCTTTGTAACGACCGCCTTCGGTGCGCACCTGGCCTGTCAAGCGGGGCTGGCCCTGACTGGCGGCGTTGCTCACCAGGGTCAGCTGACCCGCCAGGCGGGTGTTCAGCCCCAGGCCCCTGACCTGAAAGTCCGGGCCCAGGTCCAGGCTGACTTGTACATCGGGCGTGCCCAGCCAGGACGGGCCGGTGGCGTTTGCATGGCCTGTGGGCAGGGGTTTGTCCGCACCCATCACCAGCACGTCCGAGCCCAGCCTGGGGGTGTTGTCTTCGGGCAGGATGAACAAGGCCTGATCGGCTTGCACTTGTCCGCGCAGTTGCAGTCTGCCTTGTTGCATTTGGGCTTTGATATCGCCTGAAATGGCCAGACGTCGATCAGCCCGGTTGCTCACGCGCAGACCCTGGATTTTCATTTGTAAAGCCATCTCGACATCGTCCCAGGGGTGTGCAGGAGGCTGGTCTGTGCGGCTGGATGCCGACAACCATTTCACCAGGCCTTTGGCTTGCAACTCACCGCCTTGGGCACCTGCACCGCGCAGACTCAATTGCGTCAGCTCCACTTGTTGGCCTTGCAGTTGGGCGCGCAGTTGCCCCTGGCTGAATTCGATGCCTTGCACGGCCGAGCGCACCGCCAGCTTGTCGGCTTGCAGCAGGCCCTGCCACTGCGGTTGTGCGCGCGTGCCCGAGAGTGTGACGTTGGCGTCCAGCGTGCCCTGCACGCGCCAGCCCGGCGGTGCGAGCAAGGACCAGGCCCCCACGCGCGGCAAGTTGGCCTGCAGTTGCCCGCTCAAGGGGGCTTGTTCGGGCCAGCTCCAGCCTTGGGCGTTGGCACTCAGGCGGGTTTGGGCCTGGGCCTGGGCCTGGCCCATTTGTTCGCTGTCCCATTGCCATTGGGTGCGCACGTCTTCGCCATCCACCTGCAGCTGCACGCGGGCGGTGCGCAATCCGGCGTTGAGTTTTTGGCCTGGGGCACCGTCTGAGGCGATGCGTAAATCGCCTGTGCTGCGTTCGAGCACGGCCTGGACACGCAGGCGGTCATGCTGCGTCCAGTTCAGCTCGCCTTGCAGCAGCACGTCGCTGTGGATGTCGGGACTGATGAGGCCGGACAGCCAGGTCAGGGGCAGGTCTTTCAGGCGTGCGCTCATTTCTGCCTTGGCCCCTTGGCCGGACAGCGGGGCGGACCATTGGCCTGGTCTCCAGCTCAGTTGGGCCTGGCCGGGCGAGGGACCTTTGACGACCAAGGCCCCTGCGCCCCAGCGGCCGCTGGGTGAGGGGGCATCGGTGGACCATTGCCATGAAACGGCCTCCTTGAGCTGCGCATGCCAGGTGGGTGTCGTGTCACCGTTTTGGGCGTCGAGGGTGGCGCTCAGGATTTGGCCTTGCCAGGCACCCAGGCGGGACGATCCGGCCGCTGGCGGCTTGGCGGTGGCGCTCAGCCGTGTTTGCCATTGCGCCGACAAGCGCCCCAGTTGCAGACGGCTTTGTGCTTGTATGTCCAGCTTTTGCAAGGTGCCTTGGGCCTGAATGCGCGCTTGATCGATGTGCCCCGTTTCTGCGGCGAGACTCTGCCGCGCCAGTCGCGGCAGCTGGAGGTTGGCTTGTACCGTGGTGTCGCCTTGTGCATAGCCGCCTTGCCATTGGGCTTGCAATTGCGCAGGCCCAGTCGCTTGCAGTCCTTGAAGCCTCTGTGCGGCACCCGGCCAGCGACTGAGCCAAGCCTGGCTGAGGGCTGCATTTTGCACATCCAGCTGGACACTGCCCGCGCCGGTTTGCGCAGCCAACTGGCCTTGGGCCTGGGCTTTGAGGCCCGGCACATCCAGCTGCAACTGGCCTTGCGCGGTCCAGGAGGTGCGGCCTTGTGGTGGCTGGAGCTTGAATTGGCCTTGCACCCGAGCGTCTGCGGCGCGCAGGTCCAGGGCCTGAATGTCCCACTGGGTGGCTTGCCAGAGGCCCTGCAGGTGCAGGTGTTCCCAGCGCAGCGTTCGTGAGACCGAACGCGGCCCCTGTGATGAGGTGGGCACGCTGCTCAGGTCCGCTCCAAAGCGCACGCCGCTGTGCTGGCCGTCTTTGCCAGTTTCCTGGGCCTGTAATTGGCCTTGCACCGGGTCCGGAGCCAGTGCGGTGTGCAGCAGCGATGGGATCAGTCCTTTGACCTGTATTTGCCCGGTCCAGCCTGAGTCGCTTTGTTGGCCCTGGCCCTGAACCTGACCTCCGCCCAGGCGCGCGTCCAGTTGCAGGATTTGCCACAGCCCTTGTTCGTAGCGCCCCTGGGCATTGAGTTGGTTCAGTGGCAAGCGTTGCTGATCCCAAGGGCCGGGGATGGCGTTGGTCCATTGGGTGTTCCAGGGCCATCCTGTGGCGTCGGGTGTCAGATTGAGCTGCCCGCTCAAGCGGGTTTTCGGGGCACCGGGCCAGAGCAGGGCCAGATCCACTTGCTGCCACTGGCCCTGGGCGTCTTGTACGGTGTGAGCTTGCCAGGGGTGCAGTCGGGCCTGCAGATCAATCTGCATGCCGGAGGCGGTTTGCGTGGCTGGCGACAGGTGTGCTTTCAACTGCAGTTGGGCTTCGGTGCCGGACAGGTGGCCCTGCACGCTGGCGCTGGCTTGCAAGGTCAGGGCACGGGTGCGCGCCGCTGCAGGGGTTTGTACCTGGCCCTGTAGCTGAAGATCCAAGGCCATGGGCGCAGCCGCTTGCAACCGGGCATCCAGACTGTATTGACCCTGGGCCAGGGTAAAGGGCTGGAGTTTGAGCAGGTGGTGTTGCCCGTCAAAATCGTAGCGGCCTGACAGGGCCTGCACGCTCAGCGCCGGTGGGCCTGCCCAGTGCAGCTGGTCAATTTGCCAGGGTAGATGGACTTTGATCGGCCAGGTCAGGGTGGTCAGCACAGCTTTGGGGCCGGGCGGGCTGTTGTCCTCAATGCGCAGCTGCGCAGCGTGCAAACCGGTCAAGGGCAATTGACCATGCCACAGCCTGGACCAGTCCAGTGTCAGCTCGGTGTTGTGCAGCTGCACGTCCAGCCCCTTGTCATGCCAGTGCAGCAGGCCCAACCGGCCACCCTGTTGCAGGCTGCCCTGCACCTGTGCGCTGACCACGGTTTGCCCTTTGGGCAGCAGCCGGCTGACCAGATTCAAGGTGCTCGCCAAGGAGCCTTCGCTGCCTGACCAGAGCCAGGCAGCGATCAGGGTGAGGGACAGCGACAGGCTCAGCGCCAGAGACAGCACCAGGGGCCAGCGGCGGCGTGGGCCTGTGCGCACAGGGTGGGCGTCGTCCTGTGCAGCTTCCTGGGGGCGGTGTTCTGGTGTGTGCATCAGAAGGTGAACCCCACGCTCAGGTGCAGGCGTAATTTTTGGGTGGCTTGACCATAAGCCAGGTCGATGCGCAGAGGACCGACGGGGCTGCGCCAGCGGGCACCTACGCCATAGCCCAGCCGGGGGTGAAGCTCGGTGGGCTGATCGGCCACCGCTCCAGCATCGACGAACACGGCGCTTTCCCAGTCGGTGCGTTGCTGGTTCCAGCGGATGGGGCGCTGCCACTCCAGGCTGCCCACTGACAGGTATTGTCCCGGCCTGACTGTGCCGTTGGCTTGGGTGATGCCCAGGCTGCCCGGCGCATAACCGCGCACGCTGTTGTCGCCGCCTGCAATGAACAATTGCGTGGCGGGCAGGGCGTTGGCGTTTTTGCTGACCACGCTGCCTGTTTCACCGCGCAGGACCAAACGGCCCGATTGCGACCCCAAAGGCAACAGCCACATGCCCCGTGCCAGCCAGCGTCCAAACGGTTCACGGGGCGAGCCCAAAGTCACGCCGTAACCCAGCTCCAGTCCCCAGCCAGTGCCTTGGGTGGGAAAGGGCATGCTGTCAAAGCGCCGCCAGGTCCAGGCATAGTTGACGCTGACCGACTCACGTTGACCTGCCTGGTCACCGGTGGTGGTGGCACCGTCGTATTGGGCGTAATAGGCGCGGTCGATGCGTTCACTCAGCTGAATGCGCCCGGCCCGCCAACGGTGGCTGCTCACGCTGTAGCTGGTCAACTTTTCGTTTTCGTATTGGCCAGAGATGTTCCAGCGCCACAGGCTCGGGTCCGGGGGGGCGAGCAGATCGACGCCGACACGCTGCAACTTGCGGTCCAGGGCCAGTTTGCTCGCAGCGCGCCACTCCAGACCGGGGAGTTTGAGTTGCGTGTGTTCCGCCGTCAGGCGCAGACCGCTTTCACTGCGCACACCCAGACCCAACACCCATTTTTGGCGCAAGGCTTCCTTCAGTTCAATCTTGACGGGGCGCACATCGTCCAGGCTGTCAGGGTCCAGACTCACAAACACCGAATCGTAAAAACCACTGAGCACCAGGCGTTGCTGTGCTTCGAGCAGATCACTTTGGCGGTACAGGCTGCCAGGCTTCAGACGCGCCAGGCGTTCGACCTGCTCGCTGCCGTAGCGTTCGGCACCCGTGATGACCAGTGGCCCCAGTTGCACGGCGGGCCCCGAGTCCAGGGTGATCTGTAATTGCACCAGGTTGGTTTTCGGGTCTACCAGCGCCTGGCTGTAAGCGATGCGCCCCTGCGGATAGCGCTCGGACAGCAACTGCCTGAGCGCGCCCGTCTTGGCGTCGGCCCATTCCTCTTGGGTGAAGGTCTCGCCTGGCGCTAAAGCCCAGGCCTGAATCACATCGCGCCGCTGTGCCTCGGCTTCCGGTCGCTTGTCGATGTCGCCTTGCCAACGGATGTCGACTTGTCCAATGCGTGCTTGCGGACCCGGCAGGACGCTCAGCTGCACTTGGCGAAAATGTGCCTGGCCAGGTGTGGCCGTTTGACGCCAGTCCAGGGTCGGGTTGAAAAATCCTTGTGTGGCCATCAAGTCGCGCGCCTGCACATCGGCGTCGCGCAGCAGGCGGGCCATTTCGGCATCGTCCAGATCACTCAATTGACGGTAACGTTGCAAATCCAGGTGCTGACTCAGCCAGGCCGCCAATGGGGCCGATTCCGTCTGCACCACGAGTTCAAAGGCCTGGGTGGCAGGCCCGGGTGGGCTGTCTGAGTGGGTTTGTGCCTGCAAGGCGGGGGCCAGCAGGCATGCGGCCATGCACAGGGCACGCAGCCATTGCCCGCTTTGGCGGGTGGGCGGGCAGAGCGTTTGGGGCATCGGACTGCCTGGCCATGCAAGAAACTTGCACACACGCAGCCCAGGGTGCAAAGCGCTGTCGCTCACTTGCTGAGTAGACGCATGGCGTCCTCCAGCCCTTTCAAGGTCAGAGGGAACATGCGGTTGCTCATGAGCTGCTGGATGATGGAGATGCTTTGGCGGTATTGCCACACACCTTGCGGCTCAGGGTTGATCCAGGCAAATTTGGGGAAGGTGTGCGTCAGGCGCTGTAGCCACTCAGCGCCGGCTTCTTCGTTGTTGTATTCGACGCTGCCGCCTTTTTGCAAAATTTCATACGGGCTCATGGTGGCGTCTCCGATGAAGATCAGCTTGTAGTCCTTGTTGTACTTGCGCAAGATGTCCCAGGTGGGAAATTTTTCGGCGTAGCGGCGCTTGTTGTTCTTCCACATGAAGTCATAGACGCAGTTGTGGAAGTAATAAAAATCCAGGTGCTTGAACTCGGCCTTGACGGCTGAGAACATTTCTTCCACGCGGGCAATGTGCTCGTCCATGGTGCCGCCCACGTCCATGAGCAGCAACACCTTGACGTTGTTGTGGCGCTCCGGTCGCATCAGGATGTCGAGGTAACCCGCGTTGGCTGCGGTTTTGCGGATGGTGCCGTCCAGGTCCAGCTCGTCGTGCGAGCCTTCGCGTGCAAAGCGGCGCAGGCGGCGCAGGGCCACCTTGATGTTGCGCGTGCCCAGCTCCTGTTGGTCGTCATAGTCCTTGTAGGCGCGTTGCTCCCACACCTTGACGGCGCTCTTGTTGCCGCCCTTGCCGCCGATCCGAATGCCCTGCGGGTTATATCCGCCGTTGCCAAAGGGCGAAGTGCCGCCGGTGCCGATCCACTTGTTGCCGCCCTCGTGGCGTTCTTTTTGCTCTTCGAGGCGCTTTTTGAGCGTGTCCATCAACTCGTCCCAGCCCATTTTCTCGATGGCGGCTTTTTGCTCGGGCGTGAGTTCTTTTTGCAGGATTTTTTCCAGCCAGTCGAGGGGCACTTCTTTGGTGAAGTCGGTCACCATTTCCACGCCCTTGAAATAGGCACCGAAAGCCTTGTCGAACTTGTCGAAGTGTTTTTCGTCCTTGACCATCACAGTGCGCGACAGGTGGTAGAAGTCGTCGATGCTGCAGGCATCAGACCCAGGGCCCACCACATTGGCTTGCATCGCTTCGAGCAGTGTCAGGAATTCACGCACAGACACTGGCACTTTGGCTGCGCGCAGGGTGTAGAAGAAATCGATCAGCATGCGTCAACCTTTCTGCGATCTGGTTCTTGCGCATGGAGCTTGCGCGTCAGAAGTTCCCGTGGAGGTGCAATGCCTGCATCCTTGAGCATTTGGCTGACTTGTCCGCGGTGATAAGTGCTGTGAACACCCACATGCAAAAGCATTTCTGTGGGGCTCATACTGCCCGGGTCGCCATCTGTGAATTCAAAATGCATGCGTGAGTTCGCCTCGTTTTCATGCCATGAGCGAAGGTGCTCCACCAAGGCCTGATTGGTTTCTTGCATCGCCCAAGTCAGAGTTTCGGGCTCTGGCGTTGCATCGGTGTTGGTGCTGGTGAAGGCGTGCTTTTGTCCGGATAAGTGCGCTGAAAAAATACAGTCCACCACATGAATGTGGTTCATCAGTCGCACAGATTTTTTCAACAATTGCGGGGCCAAGCGATCTTGGTTGTCGCACAGGCATTGCATCAGTTCCTGGTCAGCCCAAGACTTGTATTGCAGTAATTCAAGCAAGATGGGGTTGTTGTTTTTCATGGTCATTGCACCTTGGGCCAGCTGCGCGGTAAGCGGTGTTGATGGATGCATGCCAATACCAAGACCGTCTCATCGAGAATTTCAAAATGCAAGGCATAGGGGAATCGACCTAACAAGACCCTGCGAATGTGCGCGTAGGTCACTGCATGCAACAGGGGATTGCGGCTCAGTTGGGCTTCCTGGATGCTGATTTGCCCCAAGAATTCTGCCCCCAATCCTATAGATTGTTCTTCATACCAAACGTAAGCCTCCACCAAGTCCAGCTCGGCATCTGGTGCAAAGCGGACCATATAGCTCACAGCTTGACACCCAGGCGCTGCGCAATGTCTTGCAGGGTGGAAGAGGTTTTTGGGTTGGCATGGATCACTGCCGAGCGACGCAGGACTTCTTGTTGAACCAACAAGGGCACGGCTGGGGCACTCTGTGGGTCTTGCGCAATGTCATCCCAGACTTGTAGTACCAGCTGGATTTTTTCAACCTTACTGAGTTGTTGAATTTGCTCAATGAGTGTGGACATGGGCGTCTCCTGCAATCAGCTTTGAGTTGTCTCGTGCTTGCGGCGAAGTTGGTAATCCAGATGCGTTTTCACATTGGGCCATTCGCTGGCAATGATGCTGTAAACGCAAGTGTCTCGCAGTGCGCCAACAGCCAGAGGGTGGGGGTTGATCTGGTGGCTGCGCAGCACGCCATCGAGCTTGGCACCCAGGCGTTCGATGGCGCGGCGGCTTTGCTGGTTGAAAAAATGCGTGCGGAACTCCACCGCGATGCACTTCAAGTGCTCAAAAGCGTGGGTCAGCAGCAAGCGCTTTGCTTCGGTGTTCAGCGGGCTGCGTTGCACGCTCTGGCGGTACCAGGTCGAGCCGATTTCGACGCGCCGGTTGGCCGCGTCGATGTTCATGTAAGTGGTCATGCCCACGGCCTGGCCGGTGGCAGGGTTGATCACTGCAAACGGGCACATGCTGCCCTTGGCTTGCAAGTCCAGGCGGCGGGTGATTTCAGCCACCATGCCTTCGGGTGTGGGGATGGCGGTGTACCAGTGGTTCCACAGTTCGCCATCGCGCACGGCCTGGACCAGGTCATCGTGGTGCAGCTGTGACAAGGGTACGAGTTGCACATGCTGCCCCGAAAGCGGGATGGGCGCGATCCAAGGACTCATGATGGGTCGCTGTCGTGGTGTTTGGCTTTTTGTTTGCTGCGCCAAAAGCGCGCCAAGTGCAAACCCGCACCACCGCCCAGGCCCACGAGCAAAATGCCGCCAATGCTGGCGTTGTCATAACCGGCGCTGAAAATGTTCAGACCCAGCCACTTGCCAGCCCAGTAACCGGCCAGCGCACCCCCGATAAAACCCACGGCATCTGAAATGCCTTCCCTGAAAAGATTGGAGCTCGTCATGGAGATGGCTTCAGCGGTTGCGCTGGTTCATGAACACCAGCTTTTCAAACAAGGTCACGTCTTGCTCGTTCTTGAGCAGTGCGCCTACCAATGGTGGCACCGAAACTTTCTGGTCGGCGCTTTGCAGCGCTTCGAGCGGGATGTCCTCGGCCACCAGCAGCTTGAGCCAATCGAGCAGTTCGCTGGTGGAGGGCTTTTTCTTCAGGCCCGGCAGGCCGCGCACGTCATAAAAGGTCTTGAGCGCCAGGGCCAGCAGGTCTTTCTTGAGCGTGGGGAAGTGCACGTCCACGATCTGCTTCATGGTCTCGGCTTCTGGGAACTTGATGTAGTGGAAGAAGCAGCGGCGCAAGAAGGCGTCAGGCAGTTCTTTTTCGTTGTTGGAGGTGATGAACACCAGCGGGCGGGTCTTGGCCTTGATCAGCTGGCGCGTCTCGTAGCAATAGAACTCCATGCGGTCGATTTCGCGCAGCAGGTCGTTCGGGAATTCGATGTCGGCCTTGTCGATCTCGTCGATCAAGATGGCGACTGGGGTTTCCGAAGTGAAAGCTTGCCAGAGCACGCCCTTGATGATGTAGTTCTCGATGTCCTTGACCTTTTCATCGCCCAGCTGGCTGTCGCGCAGACGGCTCACAGCGTCGTATTCGTACAGGCCTTGCTGGGCCTTGGTCGTCGATTTGATGTGCCACTGCAGCAGCGGCAGGCCCAGCGCTTCGGACACTTCCTCGGCCAACATGGTCTTGCCGGTGCCGGGCTCGCCTTTAACGAGCAGGGGGCGTTTGAGGGTGATGGCGGCGTTGACGGCCAGCATCAGATCCTGCGTGGCGACGTATTTTTCGGTACCTTGGAATTTCATGTGGAGGTCTCGTGAAAAGCAAAAAAAGCTTGTCAGGATTATGAGGGCGAGCCCGATATAATCCCCAATTGATTTTTATCAATCAATTGGATTGTGTAAGCAAAATGAACAAGCTGTTGACCTCGATGTTTGCCTTGGCTGTCGCCTCAGTGACCGCTATTTCCGTTCAAGCCCAGGAAATAAAGGGCGACGCCAAAGCCGCTGAGCAAAAGATTGCCATGTGCATCGGTTGCCACGGCATCAAAGGCTACCAAGCCAGCTTTCCCGAGGTGTACCGCGTGCCCATGATTTCTGGCCAGAACGCCAAGTACATTTCTACGGCGCTCAATGCCTATAAAAAAGGCGATCGCAAGCACCCCACCATGCGCGGCATTTCCGACAGCCTGAGTGATCAGGACATCGCTGACCTGGCCGCTTATTACGAACTGCACGGCAAGACCGAAGCAGTGGTTGCAGCGCCCAAAGCGCCCGACGCCAAAGTAGCCGCTTTGCTGCAAAAAGGCGCTTGCATATCTTGCCACGGCGACAACTTCTCCAAACCCGTGGACCCCAGCTACCCCAAGATTGCAGGCCAGCACAAAGACTACCTGTTTGTCGCGCTCAAGTCCTACAAAGTGGAAAACCTGTCCACCTGGGGCCGCAGCAACGGCGTCATGGGCGGCATTGCCAAGCAGTTCTCCAACGCAGAACTCAAAGCCATGGCTGCTTACATCGGCTCTTTGGAAGGCGACATGAAAGTCGTGCCACAGTCCAAGTTCCGCTGATCAGTCGATATCCGGTTGTCATCAAAAAAGCCCGCAGATCAGCGGGCTTTTTTGTTTTTGGGCGATCTGTAGATCTCAATCTTTGGTGGCGTGTTTTTGCACGCAGTCAATATAGGCTTCGCCATCGGGCATGCGGCCCGAACGCTGACTTTCAAACACCATGCGGCCCAAGCACGCCATGGCCTGATGGTGGGCATCGTGCAGCGAGTTGAGTTTGTGGGTCAGCAACTCCACTGCCTGGCGGATGCCCCTGGGCTGGTCGATGCTGCATTGCTCGCTGATGGAAAGGTGCATCGACAGGTGCAAAAAGGGGTTTTCCCGGTCGGGGTCGGCCAGGTGCATGCTGGCCAGTGCGGCGTCGACATCGGCCAATTCGGCGTGGTATTCGGGGTGCTCGTCAATCCACTGGCTGACCAGCATTTCCATGGGCTCCAGAGGCGCAGCGGTTCTGGATTTGGCGTAAACGCCACAAAAAAATCGCCTGACATCGGCTTGAGAGGGTTGGATCAACATGGTTCAAAAAACAGCAAAACCGACCGATCGGTCGGTTAATGGCATAAAATCAAAAGGTCCGCTAAACACTGCATGTTAAACGCAGACAATCCTCCCACCTTCAAGAGACGAAAATGAACCAAGCCTACATTTGCGACGCCGTCCGTACCCCTTTCGGCCGCTACGGCGGTGCACTCTCCAGTGTACGCACCGATGATCTGGGCGCTGTGCCCCTGCGCGCCCTGATGGCCCGCAACCTCAATGTCGACTGGGCCGCTGTGACCGACGTACTGTACGGCTGCGCCAACCAGGCCGGAGAAGACAACCGCAACGTGGCCCACATGAGCAGCTTGCTGGCTGGCCTGCCCATCGACGTGCCTGGTGCCACCCTCAATCGCCTGTGCGGCTCGGGCCTGGATGCCGTGGGCACTGCAGCCCGTGCCATCAAGGCCGGTGAATCGGGTTTGATGATTGCCGGTGGCGTTGAGAGCATGAGCCGTGCGCCGTTCGTCATGCCCAAGGCTGAAACCGCCTTCGGCCGTGCCAACGCGGTGTATGACACGACCATTGGTTGGCGCTTTATCAACAAGCTCATGAAGGCCCAATACGGTGTGGACTCGATGCCCGAGACCGCCGAGAACGTGGCCACCGATTTCAAGATTGAGCGCGAAGCGCAAGACCTGATGGCCTACAACAGCCAGCTGCGTGCGGTGGCCGCCATCAAGGCCGGGCACCTGGCGCGTGAGATCGTGGGCGTGAGCATCCCCCAGAAAAAGGGCGACGCTGTTCTTGTGGATACGGATGAACACCCCCGCGAAACCAGCCTCGAAGCGCTGGCCAAGCTCAAAGGTGTGGTGCGCCCCGACGGCACCGTGACCGCTGGCAATGCCTCGGGCGTGAACGATGGCGCTTGTGCCTTGTTGCTGGCCGATGAGGCCACCGCCGCCAAAAACGGTTTGACGCCCAAGGCCCGTGTGGTCGGCATGGCCACCGCTGGTGTGGCCCCGCGCATCATGGGCATTGGCCCTGCGCCTGCCACGCTCAAGGTGTTGGCACAAACCGGCCTCACGCTGGACCAGATCGATGTGATTGAGCTGAATGAAGCCTTTGCCGCGCAAGGCCTGGCCGTGCTGCGCATGTTGGGCCTGAAAGACGACGACGCCCGTGTGAATGCCTGGGGCGGTGCGATTGCGTTGGGTCACCCGCTGGGTGCTTCGGGTGCGCGTTTGGCCACCACGGCGATCAACCGTCTGCACCACACAGGTGGCCGCTATGCGCTGTGCACCATGTGCATCGGCGTGGGTCAGGGCATTGCGCTGATCCTTGAGCGCGTTTAAAGCTATTGCGCCCCTGGCCACCAGCCCCTTCGGGGGCTTTTTTGTACCTGCTTGAGTTCTTCAAGTCTGACGGCGATCTCCATGCCAAGCAGCGCTGGACCTTGGCTTTGCGCAGCTTGGCCAGAATAATCGGCAGCATTCAGACATCAATATGGCCTGGCAATCAAGGTGAAAAGAGGGTTGGCACTTTGGTGGTGGTGACTTCACGTTTGAGGATTTTGTAGACCGCCTCGTTCCATTCAAGCTGGAAAACGACGCCAGTGCCCCCGGGGCTGTGCCATCGGGTATCGGTGTCACCCACAAGGTGAGCGGCTTCGTGCTCACAGCGTTCAGGATGCACAAGGGTTTCCAGCGGGTTCAAAGCGGTCAACTGCGTTTTCTATTGATCAGGCACGCTGAAGTTTGAAATGTGTGAGAAATGACATCTCGTAGGTCGGCACTCGCAGAGTCCGACATGATGGGTTTCGGCGCAGGCGCATGTCGGGGTCTTGGACCGCCGACCTGCAACATCTTTGAGGATAGAAAACTTCACAGGGCCGAATCAATAGCTCCGACTTTGCGGATTTAGGTGTGGGCACTTGACGCAGCTGTGGCTGCCGTCCTTGCGGGCGACGGTGCAAAAAATTCAAACTTCAGCGTGCCGCATCAATAGACTTCGGCTGCGGGTGGCTTGGTGCTGACGTCGCTGAACTGACTGCCCAGGACATGCAGCAAACACCGAGGAGCAAAGTTGCATCGGCCACGCGCCCGGGGATCGCGATGCCGGCCACCTGTTCCTGCACATTCACGATGGCTTGCGCACCAAGGCAAGCGTTACCAAACACCAAGCGCTCGCGCGCAACCCTCACTTCGACGTCATGCATCAAGAAGTCAAAGTGAGTTTGCGCTTCTTGCAAGAGGTGTAGCACATCGTCGCCCGAGGCCATGGCCATGCTTGGCTGTCAGCTTTTCCTCGCCAGCCCTTCGCGCACGGTCTGAACCGCACCCATGGGGTTCAGGCTGTCTGCATTGCGCAAGAAGTTCAAGCTGTCGGTCTTTTTGCAAGATGGTCAGCGCGAGTTCGGCCAGACGGTCGCTGACGATCGCATGCTTGGAGTTGCCGCCATAAAAGCCCTGACTCGAACCCTGCGAATGGAATGCATCCCGGGGGTATTGAAGCCTTGCGCAGTGACTTGGATGGGGGACAACCCCTAGGTCATGTCTCGTGTTCGTCATACATAATCGCACGATCGTTCGCAAATGCTTTTGCCGGGGCTGAAACAACACCCGTTCAAGAGCACAGAGCTTGGCAATACAGAACAAAGAGGAGACAGGCGTGCAATTGCTGCAACTGCTGATCAGCGGTGTGGCCCAGGGCTGTATTTACGGACTCATCGCCCTGGGTTTCGTGCTGATATACAAGGCCACCGAAACGGTGAGCTTTGCCCAGGGCGACTTGATGATGGTGGGGGCTTTTTCAGGTCTGGCCGCCATGACGCTGCTGGGCTTTCCGTTCTGGATTGCGGTGCCTGCGGCCGTCGTGGCCATGGGGGTGTTTGGCGCTTTTCTGGAACGCCTGGTCATTCGCCCCATCCTCGGCCAACCGGCTTTTTCCATCGTCATGCTCACCATTGGTGTGGGCTATGTGCTGCGCGGCTTGATCACCATGATCCCCGATGTGGGCACCGACACCCACACCATGCCCGTGCCTTATGCGGGCGAAGTTTTGCGCTTGGGCGGTCTGGTGATCGCGGCCGAGCAAATGGTGGTGATCGGTGCCACAGGCATTTTGTGCCTGGGCCTGTTTGCCATGTTCAAGTACAGCAAGCTGGGCATCGCCATGCAGGCGGCTTCGCAAAATCAACTGGCCGCCTATTACATGGGCATCCCGGTCAAGCAAATCAACGGTCTGGTGTGGGGTTTGGCTGCAGCCGTGGCGGCGGTGGCGGGCTTGCTCTTGGCCCCCATCACTTTTGTGCACGCCAACATGGGTTTTATTGGCCTGAAGGCTTTCCCCGCTGCGGTGGTGGGCGGCTTTGGCAGCTTGCCAGGTGCCATCGTCGGCGGTCTGGTGATCGGTATCGTTGAGTCGCTTTCGGGCTTTTATCTGCCCGAAGGCTTCAAGGACATTGCGCCCTACATCGTGGTATTGCTCATGCTGGTGCTCAAGCCCAATGGCTTGTTCGGCGAGCAATTGCGCAAGAAAGTCTGAGGCCCCGGCATGCGTTTCATATTCAAAACCGATTACAACCAGGACGTGAAGCTGGCCAAGCACGGTGGCCACGTCTTCTGGTACAGCCTGCTGGCCGTCTTTTTGGTGGTCGCGCCTTGGGCTGTGCCCGAGTACTGGCTGGCCCAGCTGACCTTTGTGTTGATCTACGCGGTGGTAGGCCTGGGCCTGATGCTGCTGGCAGGCTTTACCGGCTTGTTCTCGCTGGGCCACGCTGCCTTTTTGGGCGTGGGGGCTTACACCCAGGCGGTCATGGTCAATGCCGGGGTGCCGTTTCCGCTGGCGCTGGTGTGCGCGGGCGTGTTCTCGGCCATCGTGGGCATCATCGTGGGTTTGCCAGCGCTGCGCGTCAAAGGCATTTACCTTGGAATGGCCACGCTCGCGTTCGGCTTCATCGTCGAAGAAGGTATGGCCCGTTGGGAAAAGGTGACGGGCGGCAACGCCGGTTTGTCGGTGGGTTATCCGGCGATTGGCGGCTGGACGCTGGACACTACCGAAGAGTTTTATTTTCTGTGCCTGCTGGTCACCGTGGGGGCCACGCTGGCCATCGTCAACCTGTTGCGCTCGTCCACTGGCCGTGCCTTTGTGGCCATCCGCGACTCCGAAATTTCGGCGCAAAGCATGGGCATTCATCTGGCGCGTTACAAGACGCTGTCCTTTGCTTTGTCGGCCGCACTGGCGGGCATTGGCGGCGCTTTGTATGCGCACAAAATCCAGTTCCTCTCGCCCGAGCAGTTCAGCATCATCCAGTCGATTGACTTGTTGCTGATGGTGGTGATTGGCGGTTTGGGTTCAATCCACGGGGCTTTCCTCGGCGCGATTTTCCTGATCGTCATGCCGCAGCTGATCTCGCTGGGCAAAGACTTTTTGCCAGCAGCCATTAGCGGTGCCGCCGGTTTGCAGGGCACGGTGTATGGCATGGTGCTGATCGCCTTTGTGCTGTTTGAACCCATGGGCTTGTATGGCCGTTGGCTCAAGGTGCGCACCTGGTTCCAGCTGTTTCCTTTTTACCGCCGTGGCCTGTTCAAGCGCCAAAAATCATTCCAGAAGTCGGACCGCCTGAAATGAACGCAGACATCCTTTTATCCGCTCAAAACCTGAGCGTGCGCTTTGGCGGCGTGCTGGCCGTGAACAAGGTCAGCTTCGACGTCAAGCGCGGCGAGGTCTTTACCCTGATCGGCCCTAACGGGGCTGGCAAGACCACTGTGTTCAACCTGATCAGCCGCATCTACACGCCCACCACGGGGGTGATCGATTACGCCGGGCCACAAGGCACGCTGCGCCTGACCGATCAGCCGCCGCACCAGATTGCCGGTTTGGGCATTGCCCGCACCTTCCAGAACATCGAGTTGTTCGAGCACGCCACTGTGCTGCAAAACCTCTTGATCGGTCGTCACACGCACCGCCAAACCGGGCTGTGGAGCGAAATGTTCTTCACCCGTAAAACCCGTGCGGGTGAGATAGAAGCCCGTGAAAAAGTCGAGGAAGTCATTGATTTTCTGGACCTGCAACACCACCGTGACTCGATGGTGGCGGGCTTGCCTTATGGCGTGCGCAAAGTGGTCGAGCTGGCCCGTGCCCTGTGCACCGAGCCCAAGCTGCTGTTGCTCGATGAGCCTTCGTCAGGCCTGAACGTCGAGGAAACCGAAGACATGGCCTTCTGGATCTCGGACATCAAAAACGAGCTGGGCATCACCGTGCTCATGGTCGAACACGACATGAGCCTGGTCTCCAAAGTGTCGGATCGTGTGCTGGCCATGAGCCAGGGTGAAGAACTCGCCACCGGTACGCCCAGCCAGGTGCAAAGCGACCCCGGCGTCATCGAAGCCTATTTGGGATCGGTGGACGACGTGTCTGCCTTGCGCCGTGAAAACTACGTGCCCGGAGGTGCCGCATGAGCGCAGCGACCCAGACCCTGAACACGGCGTCCGAGGCAGCCGATGACAATGTCATGCTCAAGCTGCTCAACGTGGAAAGCGCCTACGGCCCGATCAAGGCGATTCGCGGCGTGAGCCTGCAGGTGCGGCGTGGCGAGATCGCCACCGTGCTCGGCTCCAATGGCGCCGGCAAGACCACCATCTTGAAAACCATCAGCGGCATCATCGACCCGCGCAAGGGCTCGATCGAGTTCAAGGGCCAAAGCATCACCGCGCAAGACCCAGCCATCATCGTGCAGCGCGGCCTGATGCATGTGCCTGAAGGGCGCGAGGTGTTTCCGCTGCTGTCGATTCGCGACAACCTGCTCATGGGGGCCTACACCCGCAAGGACCGCGACGGCGTGGCACGCGACATGGAAGCCGTGTACAACTACTTCCCCATCCTGCGGGAACGCGCTGCGCAAGACGCGGGCTTGCTCTCAGGTGGGCAGCAGCAGATGCTGGCGATCAGCCGGGCGCTCATGGCCAACCCCGACCTGATCTTGCTGGACGAACCCAGCTTGGGCCTGAGTCCCAAGCTGACCAAGGAAATCTTCGAGATCGTGGTGCGCATCAACCGCGAACGTGGCACCACCATCTTGCTGGTCGAGCAAAACGCCAACATGGCCCTCAACGCTTCAGACTACGGTTATGTGCTGGAAAACGGCCGCATCGTGATGGAAGACACCTGCGCACGCTTGCGTGAAAAAGAGGACATCAAGGAGTTCTACTTGGGTATGAAGGAAGAAGGCGTGCGCGCCGATCGCCGTTGGAAAAAGAAGAAAACCTGGAGATAAGACATGAGCCAACTCTGGGACACCTCCGGCATTGCGCCGCAAAAAAATGTCGTCATGGCAGGAGAGACCATCCCCGCCATCTTCTGGAACGCGGTGGCCGCACGCGGCCCGAACGTGTGGATGCGCCAAAAAGACTTTGGCATCTGGCGCAGCTGGACCTGGAACCAGACCGCCCAGGCTGTGCGCGAGATCGGTCATGGCCTGATGGCGCTGGGCTTTGAGGCGCGGCACACCGCCTCCATCCTGTCCAACACCAACATCGATTGGGTGCTGTGCGATCTGGCCGTGCTGAGCGCCGGTGGTGTGTCCAACGGCATTTACCCGACCGACGCGGCCGAGCAGGTGCATTACCTGTGTGAAGACTCGGGCACCCGCGTGCTGTTTGTCGAAGACGACGAGCAGCTCGACAAAGCCTTGGCCGTACGTGACACTTTGCCTTTGCTGCAAAAGATCGTGGTGTTCGACATGGACGGTCTGCGTGACTTCCATGACCCTCAGGTCATCAGCCTGAAAGACCTGCGCGCCCTGGGCCGTGAACACGCCCAGCAACACCCCGACATGCTCGCGCATCGCAGCGCTGCCTGCAAGCCTGAAGATCTGGCCATTTTGGTCTACACCTCGGGCACCACAGGCAAGCCCAAGGGCGGCATGCACAGCCACCACGGCCTGGTCTACACCGTGCGCGGTTACAACACGCTGATTGCCCGCGACGAGCGCGACGAGTGCATGTGCTTTTTGCCCTTGTGCCACATCGCCGAACGCATGGGTGGCGAGTATTTCTCGATGTACACCGGTGCCAAGCTCAACTTTGTCGAGAACCCCGAAACCGTGCCCGAAAACGTGCGCGAAATCGCGCCCACCGTGTTCACCGCTGTGCCCCGTGTGTGGGAAAAGTTCTACTCGGGCGTGATGATCGCGCTCAAGGAAGCGGGCGGCTTGCAGCAAGCGGTGTATGGCTGGGGGATTGGCGTGGGCCAGCAAGTGGCCGATTTGGTGCTGGCGCAAAAGCCGGTGCCCGCCAGCATCAAACTGCGTTTTCATGTGGCGCGTTTGTTGGCGCTCAACAACGTGCGCAAGATGATCGGCATCCACCGTGCACGCTTTTTGGTGACCGGTGCTGCGCCCATTTCACCCGATTTGGTACGCTGGTATTTGGCGCTGGGCTTGCCCATGCTCGAAGTCTGGGGCATGACCGAAACCTGCGGTGCGGCCTCAGGTGTGCCCGCTGACCGCATCAAACCCGGCTCGATTGGTCCGGCGGCCGAGTACAACGAAATGCGTCTGGACCCGGTGACCAGCGAAATTCTGGTGCGCGGCCCCAATGTGTTCATGGGCTACCTGAACTTGCCTGAAAAAACCGCCGAGACCATTGATGCCGACGGCTGGCTGCACACGGGCGATGTGGGCGTGGTGGATGAGGAAGGGTTTTTCCGCATCACGGACCGGATGAAAGACATCATCATCACGGCTGGCGGCAAGAACATCACACCCAGCGAGTTGGAAAACGAATTGAAATTTTCGCCCTACGTCACCGACGCGGTGGTCATTGGCGACAAACGGCCTTACCTGACCGTGATCGTCATGATCGACCAAGAGAACGTCGAGAAATATGCACAGGACAACGATGTGCCTTTCTCCAACTACGCCAGCCTGACGCACAGCGCCGAGGTGCAAAGCCTGATTCAGGCCGAGCTGGATCGGGTCAACAAGAAGTTCGCACGCGTCGAGCAGATCAAGAAATTCTGGCTGCTGGACACCCAACTGAGCGCCGAAGACGAAGAACTCACGCCAACGATGAAACTCAAGCGCAAACTGGTCGAGAAGAAATACGCGCCACAAATCGAGGCGATGTACCGCTGATTCCATCCCCAATCACCACAACAGGAGACTTGCACCATGAAACTCAAACTCAGCCTGATCGCTGCCGCGATGGCCCTGACCGCTGGCGCGGCCATGGCCCAGACGCAAGGCGTGTCCAAAAACGAAATCGTGCTCGGCTCGATCCAGGACTTGTCTGGCCCGTTGGCGGGCTTTGGCAAGCAAGTGCGCCTGGGCATGATGCTGCGCGTGGACGAAGCCAACGAGCAAGGCGGCATCAATGGCCGCAAGTTCAAGCTGCTGGTCGAAGACTCAGCCTATGACCCCCGCCGCGCCGTGCTGGCCGCGCAAAAGCTGGTCAACCAGGACAAAATTTTCGCCATGATCGGCCACATTGGCACGGCGCAAAACATGGCCGCCATGCCGGTGCAGTTCCAGAAGAACGTGATCAACTTCTTCCCGGTCACGGCTGCGCGTGAAATGTACGAGCCCTTCCACAAGCTCAAGTACTCTTTTGCCGCCACCTACTACGACCAGATGCGTCTGGGTGTGCCGATTTTGGTGAAGGAAAAGAACGCCAAGCAAATCTGCGCCATGCACCAGGACGATGAATTCGGTTTGGAGGTGTTCCGTGGTGCCGAAGAAGGGCTCAAGAGCATGGGCATGCAGTTCGCCGAAGTCACCACCTACAAACGCGGTGCCACCGACTTTGCTTCGCAGATGCAAAAGCTGGCCTCGTCCAAGTGCGACTTCGTGGTCATGGGCACCATCATCCGCGAAACCATTGGCGGCATCGCCACGGCACGTCGCCTGGGTTTCAACCCGACCTTCCTCGGTTCGAGCGCGTCATATACCGACCTGATTCACAAGTTGGGTGGCCCCGCCATGAATGGCTTTTATTCCACCATGTCGACCCAGCACCCCTACCTGGACGAGGCCGCACAGCCCATCCGTTTTTGGGCCAACAAGTACAAGACCAAGTTCAACGAAGACCCGACCGTGTTCTCGGTCTACGGCTACAACGCCATTGACGCATTCTTGCGCGCCATTGAAAAATCGGGTGCCAATGTGACCACAGAGAGCATCATCAAGGCCATGGACACCATGGTGATCCCACCCGATATTTTCGGCACAGGCGAGATGACCTTCACCGCCACCAAGCGTTTGGGCAGCAACGCCTCGCGCATGTCGCAAATCACCGACGGCCGCTGGAAAGTGACCTCGGGCTACTTCAGCGACAAGAAGTAAAGCTTGCAGCTTTAGCTGCATGAAAAAACCGCCAGTGCCCGCAAGGGTCTGGCGGTTTTTGTTTGGCGGGCCGAACTTCTAACGGACTTTCAACCTGGAAAACGCAGTTCAAAGCGCCCGAGGGCGTTGCCCAGGGGTTTCCAGCGGGTTCAAAGCGGTCAAATGCGTTTGCAATTGATTCAGCCCTGTGAAGAGTTCAATGCTCAAAGATGTTGGAGGTCGGCGGTCGAAGACTCCGACATGGGCCTGTGCCAAAACCCATAACGTCGGACTCTTCGAGTGCCGACCTACATGATGAGAAGCCTCACACCTTGTTGTAGGTTGGCGGTCGAAGACTCCGACATGGGCCTGTGCCAAAACCCATAACGTCGGACTCTTCGAGTGCCGACCTACGAGATGGCGATGTCTCACACATTGTTGTAGGTCGGCGGTCGAAGACCCCGACATGGGGCCTGTGCAGAACCAAAATGTCGGACTCTGCGAGTGCCGACAAGATGGCATGTCTCACACAGTTCAAACTTCAGCGTGCCGTATCAACAGGTTCAAACTCCTGAGTTGGATTGGTGGCGCCTGAGCGCCACACGTAGCCGCCAGCTGAGTTTGACCAGCAGATAGCCAAGGGCTGCGCCGCCCAGGCCAAAAATGCCCATGCCCAGCAACACCGGGCCGCCGACCTCTTGTAGGCTGTGCGCCCAGTCTGTATCGGGCAAGGCTTGTGCGGGCACAGGCATCCCCAGAACCATGTTGCCTACAGGGTAGGCCAGCCAGAGCCAAAAACCGAACGTCAAAGGGTTGGTCAACATCGTCATGATGGCCGCAGCGGGAATATTGCCGCGCCACCAGGTGCAGTGGGCAGCGGCCACAAAAGTTTGTCCCAAGGGGATCACGAAGGCCCAAAAGGTGCCGATGGCCACGCCGCGTGCCACCGACTCGCGCTGTAGCCGCCACAGCTGAGGATTGAGCAGATGGTGTGCCACCGGGCGCAGCCAAGGGTGCTGTGCCAGTGATTCACGCGTGGGCATGGTCTTTTTCAGGGAGGAATACAGGGTTTTGAAGAAAGACATGATTCGTTCAGGGGGTAGAGAAGGCATGGTGCCCACGCAGGCCTTCAGAAAACAGCAAGAAAATTCAGTGTGATATTCTGTTTTTATAAGAATGATTGGTAGTTTTATTC
Source organism: Limnohabitans planktonicus II-D5 (assembly GCF_001270065.2). Taxonomy (GTDB): domain Bacteria; phylum Pseudomonadota; class Gammaproteobacteria; order Burkholderiales; family Burkholderiaceae_C; genus Limnohabitans_A; species Limnohabitans_A planktonicus. The sequence continues at coordinate 54,711 of NZ_LFYT02000011.1, read as the reverse complement.
AGTAAAAATAGAGGCCTTCAAGTCCATCGTTCTGTCGGGTGTCCGACTACAGCTTCGCAACATTTGACAGATCGATTCGGCTTTCAGAGTGTCTTGAACAAGAAAGAGGTAAGAAATGGAAACCATTGCTCCCCTGTGGCTTTGGGCCACATTCGTGGCCATTGTGCTGGTGTCGCTGTTTGTGGATTTTGTGGTGCTCAAAAAGCAAGGCGCGCACGACATCGGCGTCAAGGAGGCGCTCAACTGGTCCCTGATCTGGATCGCCTTGAGCTTTTTGTTCAACGGCCTGTTTTGGTGGGCCATCAAGGACACGACAGGATCGTTGGAGTTAGCGAACACCAAGTCCTTGGAATTCCTGACCGGCTATCTGATCGAGAAATCACTCGCGGTGGACAATATTTTTGTCTTCCTGATGATCTTCACCTACTTTGCTGTGCCCACTAATTTCCAGAAACGTGTGCTCATGATCGGCATCATCGGTGCCATCGTGCTGCGCACGGTGATGATTTTGGTGGGGGGCTGGTTGCTGGCCGAGTTCCACTGGGTGCTGTATGTGTTCGGTGCTTTCCTGATCCTCACGGGTGTGAAGATGTGGTGGGCTGCTGGCAAGGAGCCTGATCTGGAAGACAACCCCGCACTCAAGTTGCTGCGCAAGGTGTTGCCGGTCAGCAAAAACTACGATGGTGAAAACTTCTGGACGGTGGAAAACGGCAAGAAGATCGCCACGCCGCTGTTCATGGTGATCTGCCTGATCGCCTTGACCGATGTGATCTTTGCAGTGGATTCGATCCCGGCGATTTTTGCGATCACCTCGGACCCCTTCATCGTCTTGACCAGCAACGTGTTCGCCATCTTGGGTTTGCGTGCCATGTACTTCTTGCTGGCGGCTGTGGCCAACAAGTTCCACTTGCTCAACTACGGTTTGGCTGTGATCCTGGTGTTCATCGGTACCAAGATGTGCTTGATCGATGTGTTCAAGATTCCCGTGGGCGTCTCGCTGGGTGTGGTGGTGGGCATCTTGGCCGCGACCATGTTGCTGAGTGTGCGCTCGGCCAAAACCTGAGGCGCTGCGTTCGTGAACAAGCCTCCAGGGTCAAAAGCCCTGGGGGCTTTTTTTACGTCTGAAGCTGGTGTCTCAATGGGCCGAGACGCTGGCCTGCAAGAGGCGCTGCACCAGTGGATGCTGCACTTTCTTTTCGGTGCCAATCGCGAAGAAGTTTTCTTTCACACCCTCGCAAGGCCCCAGGCGCTGCACATCGTAGTGGGCCAACAATTCGTCGTGTACCCATTCGGCCGCTGGAAACACGCCCATGCCGCTTTCGCCAAAGGTCTTGAGCAGGGCGCTGTCTTCAAACTCGCCCACGATGCGCGGCGTGACGCCGTGGTGCTCAAACCAATGGTCCAGCCGAGTGCGCACGGCCGTGTGACCGGTGGGCAGCAGCACCGGCACATCGGACAGGCTGGCTGGAAAACTCTTTTTGGCCGACTTGACCAGGGCTGCACTGCCGTACCAAGACACAGCCGATGAGCCCAGTGCGTGGTTGTAAAGCTTGATGTTGGCGTTACTCGGCGCCGGGCGGTCTGAGAGCACCACGTCCAAACGGTGCAAGGCCAAGTCGCCCAACAGTTCGTCAAACTCGCCCTCGTGGCACAACAAGCGCAAATTCGGCTCGCCCATCACAGGCTGCATCAGGCGGCGCACGACCAGCTTGGGCAGTCCGTCCGAGATGCCTGCGGCCAGCCGCACGGTGGGCGAGCTCACGGCATCTCGCACCTTGGCGGGCAGATCTTCGCCCAGCTGAAAAATCTGGTCGGCTTGTTGCATGGCCGCCAGTCCGGCATCGGTCAAAGCCAGTCCACGACCCGCCGGTTTGAGCAGGGCATACCCCAGCGAACGCTCCAGTTCTCGCACTTGGGCACTCACCGTTTGCACGGCCATGTCGAGTTTGTCAGCAGCGCGGGTGATGCCGCCTTCCTTGGCAACGACCCAGAAGTAATACAAGTGCTTGTAGTTGAAGGTGGTGCGCATGGGCAGATTTTTTAAGAGGATTGATCAGTCATTGTCTTCTTTTTCTTTGTGCTTGACCTGCATAAAGTTGACCCACCTTGCGCCATGACAGTGCTGGCTTCAATGGCAACTAGCCCGTTTTTCGGACGGTTCTGCACTGACAAATGAAGCAAGGGAATCCACCAACAAGCCAATCACATGCTGCGCCTGTCCAAATTCAAAGGAGTCATCATGAAATGCCCTACTTGCACCGACACACCCCTGGTCATGGCCGAGCGCCAAGGTGTTGAAATTGACTATTGCCCTGCATGCAGGGGCATCTGGCTCGATCGCGGCGAACTGGACAAACTGCTAGACCGCGCCCTTGCAGCCAGCCCTGCGCAAGCCGCGCCTGTGCCCCATGCGCCCCAGCCTGCTGCGGCTCAACCGCACACACAGACCTATGGGGATGGGCGTTATGGATTTGGTGATCGTGACGCCTACAAACGCAAGAAATCCTGGCTGCACGACATCTTTGATTGAAGCAGCCCACAGCCAAGACTGCTTGCACCACGATGAACAGACCAAACAACCGCTGTGCTTGCCGAGTGATGTGCGCGGCGCGCTGGCCTGATGCCTCACCGGGTCAGAGGCCAGGTGTGCCCAAACGCCTTGGCACTGAATCAACAGGCCTTGCAGCTCATTTTTGCGGCCGCTTGGCAATGCCCATCATCTTGGCCAAGATGCCCAGCATGACCTCGTCTGCGCCGCCGCCGATCGAGGCGAGACGCCCATCGCGGTACATGCGCGAGACCTTGTTCTCCCAGGTGAAGCCCATGCCGCCCCAAAACTGCAGACAGGTGTCAGGCACCGTGCGGTTCAGGCGCCCCGCTTTGAGTTTGGCCATGGTGGCCCATTCGGTCACGTCTTCGCCAGCGATGTAGTGTTCGCAAGCCTGGTAAGTCAGGGCGCGCAGGCTCTCTACGTCGGCTTTGAGTTCGGCCAGCTTGAACTGCACCCACTGCTGGTCTGCCAGTGTGCTGCCAAACAGCTTGCGCTCTTGCGCCCACTCCACCGTCCACTGAATGCAGTTGGTCAGCGACTGCAGCGTGCTCGCCGCGCACCACAGGCGCTCTTCCTGAAACTGCTGCATTTGGTAGATGAAGCCCTGGCCTTCTGCGCCGATGCGGTAGCGCTGGGGCACGCGCACTTCGTCAAAATAAATCAAGCCCGTGTCGCTGCTGTTCATGCCGATCTTCTTGATCTTCTTGCCCACCTCGATGCCGGGCAGCAGCTTGCCGTTCTCGCGCATGGGCACCATGACCAGGCTTTTGTTTTTGTGGATGGGACCTTCTCCCGTATTGACCAGCATGCACATCCAGTCGGCCTGCAAGCTGTTGGTGATCCACATCTTCTGGCCGCTGATCACGTAGTCGTCCCCGTCCTTGCGGGCCACGGTCTTGATGCCCGCCACATCACTGCCCGCACCGGGCTCGCTCACGCCGATACAGCCCACCATGTCACCCGCAATGGCCGGGGCCAGAAACTGTGCACGCAATTCATCGCTGCCAAAACGGGCCAGTGCAGGTGTGGCCATGTCGGTCTGCACGCCAATGGCCATGGGGATGCCGCCGCAGTCAATATGCCCCAGGGCCTCCGCCATGGCCAGGCTGTACGAATAGTCCAGCCCCGCACCGCCAAAGGCCTCGGGCTTGGTCAGGCCCAAGAGGCCCAAGTTGCCCATCTTCTTGAAGACCTCGTGCGCGGGGAAAATCTCGGCTGCTTCCCACTCGTCCACATGGGGGTTGATTTCGGCTTCGATGAAGCGCTTGAGCGTGTTCTGGATTTCGCGGTGTTCGTGGGTGTATTGCATGGTGTGTCTCCGGGTGTGTGGGGATCGTTCACGTCGCAGCAGCTGCGGCGCGGTCGGGCAAAAAAAGCTGCAATGCGGATTCGGTCAATTCGTCCAGCGTGGCGCGTCGGGTGGGCGAACTTGGGGATGTGGTGCTGGGGGCTTCATACCACTGCACCGACCAATTCAGGGCACCAAAAATCATGAGTCGGGCCAGGCCCACGGGCGCTTGCAGCTGGCCTGTATCGTGCAGGGCTTGCAGCACGGGCGTCCAGGCCGCTTCGTAGTCGTCTTTGATGCGCGTGATGGTTTGGCGCTGTGCGTCGTTCAGCGAACGCCATTCGTACAGCATCACCGGAATGAAATCGCTGTCAGGCCCGAGCAGCACATCGAACTGGTTGCGGATCAGGGTGCGCAATTGTTCGCGGGCGCTCAGGTCTTTGCCTTGCGCTGCACAGGCAGCCCTTTGTCTCTCAATGGCCTGCTTCATGCCTTCCACCATCACGGCCAGCAGCAGGTCTTGCTTGTTGCCAAAGTGATAAAAGGGCGAACCCGCTTGCATGCCCACCTGCGCCGCAATTTCGCGGGTGCTGGTAGCGTCATAGCCCTTGAGGTGAAACAGCTGTGCCGCAGCAGAGATCAGCGCCTGGCGGCGGTTCCCGTCGTCCCGTTCGCCCTCGGTTTTTTTGGGGCGACCCCGCGCGCGTTTGGGTTCTGCCAGCTCAGTCATGCTGGCTTATTTGTCATGTGTAGGAACCAGCCCTGCTGGCAATGAGCGAGCGTGATCCAGGGGTGATCGCTTGCAGGCAAGCGCCTACAAAAATCCAACATCATGTTCGCTGGCGATGGCACTTTCAGCGCCCCGACAAACCCATGCTGCGCGAAATCACTTCTTTCATGATCTCGTTGGTGCCGCCGTAGATGCGTTGCACGCGGGCGTCGGCATAGGCGCGGGTGATGGGGTATTCCCACATGTAGCCGTAGCCGCCGTGCAGCTGCACGCACTCGTCCATGACTTTGCATTGCAAGTCGGTGCACCAGTACTTGGCCATGCTGGCCGTTGCCGTGTCGAGCTTGTCTTGCAGCAGCAGCTCACTGCACTTGTCCACGAACACGCGGGCGACTTGCACCTCGGTTTGCAGCTCGGCCAGGGTGTAGCGGGTGTTCTGGTAATTGCCCACGGCCTGGCCAAACACCTTGCGGTCCTTCACGTATTGCACCGTCCAGTCGATGGCCGCTTGCGCAGCGGCGATGCCGCCAATCGCGATTTGCAGGCGCTCCCAAGGCAGTTGCTCCATCAGGCAAATGAAGCCCTTGCCCTGCATGGCGGTGCCGCCCAGCAGTTGGTCGGCGCTGACCTTGACGTTGTCAAAAAACAATTCAGACGTGTCCTGCGCTTTGAGGCCCAGCTTTTTGAGGCGCTTGCCTTTTTCAAAGCCGGGCATGCCGCGCTCGATCAAGAACAAGCTGGTGCCCTTGGCACCCGCAGCCGGGTCGGTCTTGGCCACGAGGATGACCAAGTCGGCGTGCCAGCCGTTGGTGATGAAGGTCTTGCTGCCGTTGATCAAATACGTGCCGTCCGCTTGCAGCATGGCGGTAGTTTTCACGCCCTGCAGGTCCGAGCCTGCAGCCGGTTCGCTCATGGCAATCGCGCCCACCATTTCCCCGCTCGCCAGCTTGGGCAGGTACTTTTGCTTTTGTGCTTCGGTGCCGTAATGCAGGATGTATGGGGCCACGATCTCGCTGTGCAGGCCGTAGCCGATGCCGGTGAAGCCTGCGCGTGAGAGTTCCTCCATCTGCACCACCGAATACAGCTTGTCAGCGTCTGAGCCGCCATAGGCCTCGGGCAGGGTCATGCACAAAAAGCCGTTTTCACCGGCCTTGTCCCACACGGCGCGGTCCACATAGCCTTGTTCTTCCCAGGCGTCGTGGTGGGGGGCGATTTCCTTGTCCATGAAGCGGCGAAAGCTGTCGCGAAAGGCTTCGTGGTCGGCGGAAAACAGTGTGCGTTCAATCATGGTGTCACCTTCAAGACTTGGGGTTTGGTATTTTTACAAAGCGTTTGCTTGGTAAAAGTCTATACTGAAAGGCAAACCTCACAACAGCGGGCTAACCCCCAAATGACCCCTAGGAGACAGCATGAGTGAAGCATTTGTTTACGACGCCATACGCACACCGCGTGGCAAAGGCAAGAAAGACGGCAGCCTGCACGAAGTCAAGCCCATCAGTTTGCTCAGTGGCGTGCTGCGCGAGCTGCAAAGCCGCAACCAGTTTGACACCGCAGCGGTGGACGACGTGGTCATGGGCGTGGTCTCGCCCATTGGCGAGCAAGGCTCGGTCATCCCCAAAGTGGCGGCGCTGGCAGCCGGTTGGGACTGGCGCTGTTCGGGCGTGCAGCTCAACCGCTTTTGCGCCTCTGGCCTGGAAGCGGTCAACATGGCCGCCATGAAAGTGCGCAGCGGCTGGGAAGACCTGGTCGTGGCCGGTGGCCTGGAAAGCATGAGCCGCGTGCCGATCGGCTCGGACGGTGGCGCTTGGGCGCAAGACCCTGAAACCAACAGCGCCACGCTGTTTGTGCCCCAAGGCATTGGCGCAGATTTGATTGCCACCATGAGTGGCTTCAGCCGCCACGATGTGGATGCCTTCGCGGTGGAGTCGCAAAAGCGCGCCACGGCAGCGCGGGCTGCGGGCTACTTCGATGGCTCGGTCGTGCCGGTCAAAGACAAGCTGGGCCAGGTCATCCTGGCGAAAGACGAATTCATCAAACCCAGCACCACGGTGGAAACACTGGGCGGCCTCAAAGCATCGTTTGAACAACTGGGCGCGATGGGCTTTGACGCGGTGGCCTTGCAGCGTTACCCACAGGTCGAGCGCATCCACCATGTGCACCACGCAGGCAACTCGTCCGGCATCGTGGACGGCGCAGCAGCGGTGCTCATCGGCTCGGAAGCCGCGGGCAAAACACACGGCCTCACACCACGCGCCCGCATCGTGTCGGTGGCTTTGTCGGGCGCTGACCCCACCATCATGCTGACAGGCCCCATGCCAGCGGCCCGCAAGGCGCTGGCCAAGGCGGGCCTTTCGATTGACCAGATCGATTTGTTCGAGGTGAACGAAGCCTTTGCCGCCGTGCCCATGAAGTTCATGCAAGAGATGCATGTCCCGCACGACAAAGTGAACGTGAACGGCGGTGCCATTGCCATGGGCCACCCTCTCGGGGCCACGGGTGCGATGATCATTGGCATCCTGATCGACGAGCTGCACCGCCGCAAGTTGCGCTACGGCTTGGCCACTTTGTGCGTGGGCGGCGGCATGGGCATTGCCACCATCGTTGAACGCGTTTGACCGGGGAGACACCATCATGATTTTGAAAACACTGCGCTACGAACTGGTGGACGGCATCGCCACCATCACCTTTGACGAGCAAGGCTCGCCGGTCAACACCATGTGCCTGCAATGGCAGGCCGACTTGACTCAAGCAGCCGAGCAAGTCCTCAAAGACAAAGCCAGCATCCAAGGCATCATCCTGGCCTCGGCCAAGTCCACCTTTTTTGCGGGGGCCGACCTCAAAGGCGTGATGCGCTCGCAAGCCTCGGACGGCCCGCGTGTCTTTGTCGAGATCGAAGGCATCAAGAAAGCTTTTCGCACCATCGAGACGCTGGGCGTGCCCGTGGTCAGCTGCCTGAACGGCACGGCGCTGGGCGGCGGCTGGGAAGTGGCGCTCATCGGCCACCACCGCATCGCCACGGCCAACCCCAAAACACAATTTGGCTTGCCCGAAGTCACGCTGGGCTTGATTCCTGGCGGCGGCGGCATCACCAAGATGACGCGCCAACTGGGCCTGCTGGCCGCGCAGCCCTATGTGCTGGAGAGCAAACTCTTTGGCCCCGAAGAGGCGCAAAAGCTCGGCCTGGTGCACGAGATCGTGGCCAGTGACGACCAGCTGCGCCCTCGCGCTTTGGCGCACATTGCGGCATCGCAAGGCCAGCCCGAAGCGGCCCAACACTTGTGGGACCGCAAGGACTACAAAATGCCCGGCGGCACGCCGAGCAACCCCAAGATCGCGGGCATGCTGAGTGTGGCCCCTGCAGTGCTCAAACAAAAAACACGTGGCCTTTATCCAGCACCCGAAGCGGCGCTGGCCGCCATGGTCGAAGGCGCGATGGTGGACTTTGACACCGCCATGCGCATCGAAAGCCGTTACCTCGCAGGTCTCATGACCAGCCAGGTGGCGCGCAACATGATCAACACCTTCTTCTTCAACATGAACAGCATCAAGGGCGGCCAAAGCCGCCCCAAGGCTGCACCGCGTTACAAGCCGCAAAAAGTGGGCATCCTGGGCGCGGGCATGATGGGCTCGGGCATTGCGTATTCACAAGCCAGCCGGGGCATCGCCACCGTGCTCAAAGACGTGAGCTTGGAAGCCGCTGAAAAAGGCAAGGCCTACAGCCACAAGCTCACGCAAAAGCGCGTGGACAAAGGCCGCATGGCCGCAGACAAACAAGCGGCCTTGTTGTCACTCATCCAGCCCACGGCCAGCGCAGCAGACCTGAAAGGCTGCGACCTGATCATCGAAGCCGTGTTTGAAAACCGCGAACTCAAAGCCCGTGTCACGCAAGAGGCCGAACCCATGTTGGCCGAAGGCGGCTTCTTTGCCAGCAACACCTCCACCTTGCCCATCAGCGGCTTGGCCACAGCCAGCGCCAAGCCCGAGAAATTCGTCGGCATCCATTTCTTCAGTCCGGTGGACAAGATGCAGCTGGTGGAGATCATTCGTGGCGCGCAGACCGACGACGAGACTATCGCCCGTGCGTACGACTACGTGCAGGCGCTGGGCAAGCTGCCGATTGTGGTGAACGACTCGCGTGGCTTTTACACCAGCCGCACCTTTGGCACCTTTGTGATGGAAGGCGCGGCCATGCTGGGCGAGGGCATCCCCGCCCCCGTGATCGAAAACCTGGCCATGCAAGTGGGCATGCCCGTCGGCCCGCTGGCGGTGCTGGACGAAACGGCGCTGTCTTTGTCGGTGCATGTGCTGGACCAAACCCGCGAAGACTTCGCCAAAGAAGGCAAAACCCACACCGCCACACCCGGTGAACTGCTGGTCGAGCGCATGGTCAAAGAACTCAAGCGCCCCGGCCGCGCCGCAGGCGGTGGTTTTTACGACTACCCCGCTGGTCAGAAAAAAGTGCTGTGGCCTGAACTGAAAACCCGTTTTGAAAAAGCTGATGTGGCCTATAGCCAGCAAGACATCAAAGACCGCCTGCTGTACCGCCAAGCCGTGGAAACCGCCCGCTGCCTGCAAGAAGGCGTGCTGACCTCGGTGCACGACGGCAACATCGGCTCGATCTTCGGCATCGGTTTTCCGGCATGGACGGGTGGTGCGCTGCAGTTCATCTACGGCCAAGGGGTGGATGAGTTTGCCAAGCGTTGTGCTGAACTGGCTGCCGCATACGGCCAGGGCTTTGCGCTGACGGCGGAAGTCATCGCCAGCTTGAAGCAGCATCAGCCGGTGTATTGAGTGGGACAGGCCCGTCAGGGCTAACAAGAAAAACGCAGCGCTTTGGCATGTCCAATGCGGCTGCGTTTTTTCATGATGGTTTCTTCGTGCTCCGACCTTGAGCAGTCTTTAATGGTTATGAGCTTTGTCGTTCGGTGGCTTCAGCCCCGACATGGGGCTTGTGCCGAAGCGGACAAACGTCGGACTCTGCGAGTGCCGACCTACGGGGTCCATGTGTCTGTTGCCGATCTACGGGCTCTATGTATTTGTAGGTCGGTGGCTTCAGCCCCGACATGGGGTTTGTGCCGAAGCGGACAAACGTCGGACTCTGCGAGTGCCGACCTACGAGGTCCTTGTATCTGTTGCTGAACTTCGGGGGCCATGTATTTGTTGCCGACCTTCGGGGGCCATGTATTTGTAGGTCGGTGGCTTCAGCCCCGACATGGGGCTTGTGCCGAAGCGGACAAACGTCGGACTCTGCGAGTGCCGACCTACGGGGTCCATGTGTCTGTTGCCGACCTACGGGGTCATGTATTTGTAGGTCGGTGGCTTCAGCCCCGACATGGGGTTTGTGCCGAAGCGGACAAACGTCGGACTCTGCGAGTGCCGACCTACGGGTTAACCGTGCAAAAAATTTCAGACTTCATCGGGCCGGATCATGAGGCGCTGCAAAGCGCTCGCGCAGATAGGCCACAATGGCCCCCGAGTCTTGCAGCCAGCGGATTTGACCGTTGGCTTCGGTGATCTTCAGGCAGGGCACTTTTGTCGCGCCGCTGCCTTGCAGCAACTCATCGCGGTGAGCGCTGTTGTGCTGAGCGTCGCGTTTTTCAATGGGCAAGGACAGGCGACGCATTTCCTGGCGCACCTTGATGCAAAACGGGCAGGTGCTGAACTGGTACAGCGCCAGGCTTTGGCATTGCTGATCTACGCTGGCTTGCGCCACAGGTTCTCGCACCACGCCGGTGGGCTGGGTCAGGCGCTCTTTGAGGAGCATGAACGGACCCAACACGATGCGCAGGGTTCTGAAGAAAGCACGGATGACAGTTTTCATGGGTGTTTGAAGTTTTCGAGATGGTTCAAATCGGGGTGAAGACACGGCTTACATCACATGGCGGGTGTTCAAGGAGGGTGCTAACGATCAGCGATGTAGCCCCTGGCTATAGCAGCGGCTTCGTCTTTGAAAATCGCCATGGCTGTATTCATCGAGTGAAAACCCAGTCCACGGTAAAAGTCTTCTTTTCCGGGGACTGCGTAAATAATGATTTTTTGGTGGCCTTGTGAGAGCGCTACCAGCCGACGAACGATGGCTTTGCCGAGCCCCGTACCTTGATAGCTGGGTAAAACTGCCACATCGCAGAGGTAAGCGCAGTCTGCCCCGTCCGCCAAAACACGACCTGCACCAACCAAACGTCCATCGTCGTATGCAAAGCATCGAAACATGCTGTTGCTGAACACAGTTTTCAGGTTTTTGGCTGGTTTGATTCCAAGTGGGGCAGCCAGATACAAGGCAGACAGTTCGCTCCAGTCCACGGATTCGAGTGAATCGCGCCAAATCATTTTCATGTCGTCCATTTTTTACGCCTTGAGCAATCGCGCCAAATAATGCCCCGTGAAGCTCGCCTTGTTTTTGGCCAGTTGCTCGGGGGTGCCTTCGCCCAGTACCGTGCCGCCGCCTGCGCCGCCTTCAGGCCCCATGTCGATCAGCCAGTCGGCGGTTTTGATCACGTCGAGGTTGTGCTCGATGATGACGATGGTGTTGCCCGCGTCGCGCAGTTGGTGCAGCACTTTGAGCAGCAGGTCGATGTCGGCAAAGTGCAGGCCGGTGGTGGGTTCGTCCAATATGTACAGGGTGCGGCCGGTGTCGCGCTTGGACAATTCGAGCGCGAGCTTGACGCGTTGCGCCTCGCCGCCTGACAAGGTGGTGGCGCTTTGGCCCAGACGGATGTAGGTCAGGCCCACGTCCAGCAGGGTTTGCAGTTTGCGGGCGATGTTGGGCACGGCGCTGAAAAATGCATATGCCGTCTCCACCGTCATGTTCAAAATCTGCGCGATGTTCTGGCCCTTGTATTGCACCTCCAGCGTTTCGCGGTTGTAGCGCATGCCGTGGCACACGTCGCAGGGCACGTACACGTCGGGCAAAAAGTGCATCTCCACCTTCACCATGCCGTCGCCCTGGCAAGCCTCGCAGCGGCCACCGGTCACGTTGAAGCTGAAACGCCCCGGGCCATAGCCGCGCTCACGGGCGGCGGGCACTTCGGCCATCAGCTCTCGGATGTGGGTGAACAGGCCCGTGTAGGTGGCGGGGTTGCTGCGCGGCGTGCGGCCAATGGGCGACTGGTCCACGTTGATGACTTTGTCGAAGTGCTCCAGACCCAAGATGGCTTCGTGCGCAGCAGCTTCGTCGTGCGCGCGGTGGATCTGGTGCGCGGCAGCGGTGTAAAGCGTGTCGTTGACCAAAGTGGATTTGCCCGAGCCTGAGACACCCGTCACGCAAGTGAGCAAGCCCACGGGAAACTTCACGTTCACGCTTTTCAGGTTATTGCCCGATGCGCCCACGATCTCGATGAAGTCTTTGCCCGCCTTGTGGCGCTTCGGAATCTCGATCTTTTTGCGGCCTGACATGTACTGGCCGGTGACCGAATCGGGCGCAGCCAAAATGTCGGCGCAAGTGCCTTGCGCCATCACGCGCCCGCCGTGTACGCCCGCGCCAGGCCCCATGTCGATGACGTGGTCGGCCACGCGGATCATGTCTTCGTCGTGTTCGACCACCAGCACGCTGTTGCCAATGTCGCGCAGGTGTTGCAGCGTGCCGATCAGGCGGTCGTTGTCGCGCTGGTGCAATCCGATGCTGGGCTCGTCGAGCACATACATCACGCCCGTGAGCCCTGACCCGATCTGGCTGGCCAGGCGGATGCGTTGCGATTCGCCGCCGGATAAGGTGTCGGCGCTGCGGTCCAGGCTCAAATAATTCAGGCCCACATCGTTCAAAAACTTCAGGCGCAGCGCGATTTCGCGCACCACCTTGTCGGCGATCTCGGCCTTGGCCCCGTGCATTTTCAGGCCCTGAAAGTACTGCTGCGACTCGCCCAGGGTGATGTGGCTGATCTCGTAAATGGCGCGGGCTTGATCGCCTTCACCAATGCGCACATGGCGGGCTTCGCGCCGCAAGCGGGTGCCGTGGCAGCTGGTGCAGGCCTGCATGTTGCGGTAGCGGGCCAGGTCTTCGCGCACCACGGCCGAGTCTGTCTCGCGGTAGCGCCGCGTCATGTTGGGGATGATCCCCTCAAACGGGTGTTTTTTGCTGACCTTTTTGCCCTGCGAAGCCCCTGACTCCATGGTGTAGCTGAACTTGATTTCTTCCAGCCCCGAGCCTTGCAGCAACACCTGTTGATGGATGGGCGCGAGTTTCTCGAATGGCGTTTCGATGTCGAACTGGTAATGCTTGGCCAGGCTTTCGAGCATGCTGAAGTAAAACCCGTTGCGCCGGTCCCAGCCCTTGATGGCACCACTGGCCAAACTGAGCGAAGGGAAGGCCACCACCCGATCCGGGTCAAAAAACGCCATGCTGCCAATGCCGTCGCAAGTCGGGCACGCGCCCATGGGCGAGTTGAACGAGAATAGCCGCGGCTCCAGCTCGCTGATGGAATAGGTGCACACCGGGCATGAAAACTTGGCGTTGAACAGGTGTTCTTTTCCTGTGTCCATCTCCAGCGCCACAGCGCGGTGCTCGGCCAGGTGCAGCGCGGCTTCAAAGCTTTCGGCCAGTCGCTGGCGCAGGGCGTCTCTGGCCTTCGCATCCTCTTCCGACCTGACTTTGATGCGGTCCACCACCACGTCGATGTTGTGTTTCTCGGTTTTCTTGAGGGTGGGCAGGTCTTCCACTTCCACCGTCTTGCCATTGATGCGAAAGCGCACATAGCCCAGGGCCTGCATTTGCTCAAAGACTTTTTCAAACTCGCCTTTTTTCTCACGCGCAATGGGTGCCAAGATCATCAGCTTGGTGTCTTCGGGCAGGGCCAGCACGGCGTCCACCATTTGGCTCACGGTCTGCGCTTGCAAAGGTAAATTGTGGTCGGGGCAATAGGGCGTGCCGGCGCGGGCATACAACAAGCGCAGGTAGTCGTGAATCTCGGTCACCGTGCCCACGGTGGAGCGCGGGTTGTGGCTGGTGGCTTTTTGCTCGATGGAAATCGCGGGCGACAGGCCCTCGATCAGGTCCACATCGGGCTTGTCCATCAGTTGCAAAAACTGCCGCGCATAGGCCGACAGGCTTTCCACATAGCGGCGCTGGCCTTCGGCGTACAGCGTGTCAAAGGCCAGGCTGGATTTGCCCGAGCCCGACAGCCCCGTGATCACCACCAGCTGGTTGCGCGGGATGTCCAGGTCGATGTTTTTCAGGTTGTGGGTGCGCGCCCCGCGCACGCTGATGTGGGTCTGCCGCAGGGCAGCGCCCAGATAGCGGTCGTTCTCGTGGTCGGGCAGTGAAAAATTCGGGTCTGAAGTCACGGCAAAGGGGCTCAGTCGGCAAAACCTTTGATTATCCCCGCCAGTCTTGTTTTTGACAGGTGGGATCGCCAATCAGGGACAATCACCGCTTTTCCAAATTCGCGCCCTGTCTTGTTCCAGTGACCCCATCCCCAGCCATTACTGCCGCCGCTGCGCTGCCATCCACCGCGATGACGCCCTTGGAGCGCCGCGCCAGCACCTCACTGGCCTCGATTTTTGCCCTGCGCATGCTGGGCTTGTTTTTGGTGTTGCCTGTGTTTGCGCTGGAAGCACGCCAATACCCGGGTGGCGAAGACCCGGCCTTGCTGGGGCTGGCCATGGGCATTTATGGGCTGACGCAGGCCTTTTTGCAGCTGCCTTTTGGCATGGCGTCGGACCGGTTCGGGCGCAAGCGGGTGATCGTGCTGGGCTTGATCATTTTTGCACTGGGCAGTTTTTGGGCGGCTGGTGCCACCGACTTGACCGGTTTGCTGCTGGGGCGCAGCCTGCAAGGTGCCGGGGCGGTGTCTGCGGCGGTGACCGCCTTGCTGGCCGACTTGACACGCGACGAGGTGCGCACCAAGGCCATGGCCATGGTCGGGGCCAGCATTGGTCTGATGTTTGCGCTGTCTTTGGTGGTCGCGCCCTTGCTGGCGGCAACCATTGGCCTGTCGGGCTTGTTTGTGTTGACCGGCATCCTGGCCTTATTGGGGGTGATCGTGGTGGTCTGGGTCACGCCTGCGGCCCCGCCACCCTTGATTGCCAAAGGGCGAGGCAGCCTCACCAACGTACTGCGCCACCCCGGTCTGTTGCGGCTGAACTTCGGGGTGTTTGTGTTGCACGCCGTGCAGTTGGCCATGTGGGTGGCGGTGCCTGCCATGTTGGTGCAGGCTGGCTTGCCCAAGGCAGAGCATTGGCATGTGTATTTGCCCGCTGTGCTGGCCTCGTTTGTGTTGATGGGCGGCGTCTTCGTCATGGAGCGGCGCGGACATCTTAAAAAGGTGTTCTTGTCCGCCATTGCGCTGATTGCACTGGTGCAGCTGGGATTGTTGTTGCAATCGACAGCCACGGCGCACTTGTGGCCCATGGCGGCCTTGATGTTTGCGTTTTTCTGCGGTTTCAACGTGCTTGAAGCCATCCAGCCCAGTATGGCTTCACGTCTGGCCACCAGCGAAGTGCGCGGCGCGGCCATGGGGGTGTACAACACGCTGCAGTCGCTGGGCTTTTTTGCAGGTGGCTGGCTGGGCGGTGCCTTGGTTAAAAAATGGGGCAGTCCCGCGCTGTTTTTGGCTTGCGCGGCGGCCATGCTGGTTTGGCTGGTGGTGGCCTGGCCCATGCAGACCCCAGGACGCGCTGCACGCGTCTTGGCCCCGGTACAACCGGCTGTATAAAGGCCGCATAATTCACGCTTATTCGAGGAGTTTTTCATGGCATCCGTCAACAAAGTCATCATCGTCGGCAATCTGGGCCGCGATCCCGAAACCCGTTACCTGCCCTCTGGCGACGCTGTGAGCAACATCAACGTGGCCACGACCGACCGCTACAAAGACAAAGCCACTGGCGAGGTGAAGGAGGCCACCGAGTGGCACCGCATCAGCTTTTTTGGCAAGCTGGCCGAAATCGCGGGTCAGTACCTGAAAAAAGGCAGCCAGGTCTATGTCGAAGGCAGCTTGCGCACCCGCAAGTACACCGACAAAGACGGCATTGAGAAATTCGCCACCGAAATCCGGGGCGAAACCATGCAGATGCTGGGCGGCCGCCAAGGCATGGGTGGTCCTTCGGGCGGTGAAGACGGTGGCGGTTACGCCCCACGCCAGTCAGCCCCGGCAGCGCGCCCGGCCGGTGCACCCGCCGCCCAGCGCCCGGCCACGG
The DNA here is from genome assembly GCF_001270065.2 of Limnohabitans planktonicus II-D5. Lineage (GTDB taxonomy): Bacteria > Pseudomonadota > Gammaproteobacteria > Burkholderiales > Burkholderiaceae_C > Limnohabitans_A > Limnohabitans_A planktonicus. The sequence goes on along the minus strand of NZ_LFYT02000011.1, from coordinate 39,015 downwards.
CCCCGGCACCCAAGCCAGCGGCCAGCAACTTTGACGATATGGACGACGACATCCCGTTTTGACGCGGTTTTTCAAAAGTTCATCCAACTTTGACGCACCTTCGGGTGCGTTTTTCGTTGTGGCGCTGGCGTTGCAGGTGGGCACTTGCAGAATTTGACGTGGGCGGGGTTGTGCACTGCATCTGGGGGATACAGGCGCTTGTGTTGCCAAGGTGTGCGGGGGCACAGACATTCCAATCGGCAGTTCCTATGCTCAATTGGCTTGGTCTGCGGGCACTGTGTTGGTGCGGGCAGGGGTCAAGCTTTCACCGATCCAGACAAAAGGAGTTCAACCATGTCAAAGCCACACACTCTTCGAATCACCGGCGCTTTGGCGCTCACCATGGCAGCCATGGGCTTGGCCGCCTGCGCAGGCATGACCCAGCAGGAAAAAAACACCGCCATTGGCGCTGGGGTGGGTGCCGTTGGGGGTTCCATCCTGACCGGCGGCAGCACGGCGGGGACAGTGGGCGGTGCCGCCGTGGGCGGTGTGATCGGTCATGAAGTTGACAAGCCCAAAAACAAACCCAAGAAGTGAGTTGCCACCATGCTTGAAACAATTGCCGTTATTTTGCTGGTGCTGTGGTTGGTGGGCTTGGTGTCTTCCTACACCATGGGCGGGTTCATCCACATTCTTCTGGTCATAGCCGTGGTGGTGGTTTTGGTGCGTTTGATACAGGGACGCCGCCTTTAAAAAACGGTTGCGCCCGTCGGTCGGCATGATTGATCCGGTGCGCTGAAGTTTGAAATCAGAGAAATGGCCTCTCGTAGGTTGGCACTGGCAGAGTCCGACATGGTGGGTTGGGGCACAGGCCCCATGTCGGGGTCTTCGACCGCCGACCTACGACATCTTTGCGACATGTCATCGCGCAGGTCGGTACTCGCAGAGTCCGACATGGTGGGTTTGGGCACAGACCCCTGTCGGAGTCTTCGACCGCCGACCTACAACATCTTTGCGCATTGCAAACTTCACGGGGCCGAATCCATATGGAGCCGTCACGCTGAAGTTTGAAATGAGTGAGACATGTCATCTGGTAGGTCGGTACTCGCAGAGTCCGACATGGTGGTTTTGGGCACAGGCCCCTGTCGGAGTCTTCGACCGCCGACCTACAACATCTTTGCGCATTGAAAACTTCACGGGGCCGAATCCATATGGAGCCGGCACGCTGAAGTTTGAAATGCGTGAGACATGTCATCTTGTAGGTCGGTACTCGCAGAGTCCGACATGGTGGGTTTGGGCACAGGCCCCTGCCGTAATCTTCGACCGCCGACCTACAACATCGTTGCGCATTGCAAACTTCACGGGGTCGAATCCATATGGATCTGGCACGCTGAAGTTTGAAATGAGTGAGACATGTCATCTTGTAGGTCGGTACTCGCAGAGTCCGACATGGTGGGTTTGGGCACAGGCCCCTGTCGGAGTCTTCGACCGCCGACCTACAACATCTTTGCGCATTGAAAACTTAACAAGGCCGAATCGATCATTCAATTTCCCCCCTTTGGAAGAGAAGTCCATGAAATTTTTGAACCGTTGGTGTGTCGTGTTGGGCCTGGCGATGGCTTGGCTGTGTGTGGTGCCGCAGGCTGGGGCGCAAGAGGCTGCCAAGGAATCCAGCAAACCTGCTGCGACTTCACAGCACCGCCACCAGCGCCCGCAACTGGCCACAGGCGCAGCCATTGCGCCTGATGGCCGTTTGTGGGTGGTCGGCTTGAATGCACAAGCGCAACTCTTTGTGCAAAGCACACCTTTGGGCGCTGCTTTGCAGTGGAGCGAAGCACGCATCCTGAACACCGGAGCCGACCCTATTGCGGCCGATGGCGAAAGCCGCCCCAAAATAGTATTTGGCCCCCAAGGCTGGGCGGTGATCAGCTACACCATGCCGCTGGCCAAGCCTTACACCGGCTTCATCCGCATGCTGCGCAGCAGCGATGGCGGGCAAACGTTCAGCGCCCCATTCACCGTGCACCAGGATCGGCAGGAAATCACCCACCGATTTGATTCGGTGGCCTTTGACGCGCAGGGTGTGCTGCACACGCTGTGGGTGGACAAGCGCGACCAGCCGCCCAAAGGCTCAGCGCAAAAATATGCAGGCGCTGCGATTTACCGCAACGAGTCCAAAGACGGCGGCCAGACCTTTGGCCCCGACACCAAGCTGGCCGACCACTCGTGTGAGTGCTGCCGCATTGGCCTGGCCCGCAACCCGCAAGGCCAGTTGCAAGCCACCTGGCGGCATGTGTTTGAGGGCAGCATCCGCGACCATGCTTTTGCCAGCGTCGGTGCCCCGGCTAATCGCATCACCCGCAGCACGCTTGACGACTGGCAGATCAACGCCTGCCCGCACCACGGCCCCGGTTTGGCACTCCACGCAGGAACTTCGGGTTACCACACTGTCTGGTTTGGCATCCGCAAAGTGGCTGGGCAAGACCAGGCCGCCGTGCGCTATGCCCGGCTGAATGCCCAGGGCGAGCCCTTGCCCGAGACCCTGCGCGTGCTGCCCGATCCGCGTGCTGAGCATGCCGATGTGCTGGCCCATGGCCCCACCGTTGCCGTGGTTTGGCGCAGCAGCGAAGGCGCTCTGACAACGCTCAAAGCCTGGCTATCCACCGATGGCGGGCAACATTTCACCCTCAAAACCTTGGGCCAAGCCACGGGCTACAACGATCACCCTCGCTTGGCCCAAAGTGGCCCACGCATGGTGGTGGTTTGGCGCAACACACAGGAGACGCAAGTCCATGAACTCCGTTTTTAAAACCACGGCACGCGCCATCTGCACTGTCGTGCTGTCCCTGAGTGCCTCGGCGGTTTGGGCGCAAGCACACCACCACGCACACCCACAGGGACAAGCCAAGCCAGCCGCCCAGCGCACGGTACTGCCTTTCGACGAGAAAACCTGGGCGCATGCCTTGCAACACGGCCCACGCCCTGCGGCTTATTTGTTCACCACCTCGTATTGCAGCACCTGCCCTGCTGCGTTTGCAGTGCTGCACAAAGCGGTGCAACAGCGCAAAGACAAACCCGAAAGACATGTCGAACTGAACGCCGTCATGATGGATGTGGCCGGTCAGCAGGCACTGCGCCACGCCACCCACTTCAAGGGCATGACGCAGATGTACGCCTTTGACGGCTTCGAGCCCGCCATTCGCCAAGCGGTCGATCCGGCTTGGCCCAACGTGACGCCTTATGTGGTGCTGGTGGACGCCAAAGGCCAAACCCAAAAGGTGATCGGGCCACCTGCGCCCGCCATGCTCAAACGCTGGTTGTCGCCGGCATGAAGCGTTCTGCCGGGTCGACAAGACCTGGCAAGACAAGCCTCCGATACGCGCCAGCCTGTATGTGCATGACATGCGCCCAGCTTTTCTCCGCGGGCTGGGGTATGCCCGGCATGGGCAACGGTGTCGCAACTGCGCTCAGCCTCGAAGACAAAGACAAACCCAAACTCACTCAAGCGTTGAATTCAGGGACCTGCCCGTGGCTATGATGGAGGGCCAGATGACTTGGCGCAGGCACCAGCAGATACGAGCCTGATGGGTCTGCGCTGTGGGCGCTGCTTGACTTGGGGTTTGCAGGGATTGGGGTAAGCTTTTTGGAGTAAGCTCGATTCGATGAATTCGTTGAATTCGGAATTTCTCCAAGGAACACCCATGAGTGACCCCCATGCATTCGGTTTTGGTTCATTTGTACCGGGATTTGATTTTTTGAAAAACCTCACACAATCTGCAGCACAGGCCCAGCCTGCGACCGGTGCCATGCCTGGCATGGCCAGTTGGGTGGCACCCACATTGAGCGTGGAAGAGATTGACAAACGCATCCAGGAGCTCAAGGCGGTGCAGTTCTGGCTGGACCAGAACGCCACGGCGCTCAAGGCCTCGATCCAGGCGATGGAGGTGCAAAAGATGACCTTGTCCACGCTGCAAAGCATGAACGTCAACATGGCCGATCTGGCCAAAGCGTTCACGGCCAAGCCACCCTCGAACCTTTCACCCACCCGCGATGCGGCAGCGCCCGAGGCAGCTTCTGCGCCCAAAACTTCGCTGTTTACGCCCAAGCCCGCCCCTCAACCTGCTTCGGATATGGCGGCACATGCTGCACCACAAGCGGCGCAAACCTCTGCCAAGGAGGCCACCAGCAATGGCCCCCCCGAGCAGGAACCAGCGGCCAACACGGCGGCGCAGTCTGCCGTTGACCCCATGCAGTGGTGGAATGCATTGACGCAGCAGTTTCAAGCCATCGCCAGCACGGCCCTGAAAGATGTGGCGGCCGAGGCGATGAAACCGGATGTGGCCAAGCCAAAACGCAAGGCCTCTGGCAAAGCCAAGAAGGCTCCCGCACAAGAGGTCAAACCAGCACCGGTTAAAAGCCCTGCGTCAAAGTCGGTCAAAAGCAACGCCACAGCCAAATCGGCCGCTTCAGCCATATCTTCCAAAAAGGCACCACGCAAAGTCGCCCCTGCTCGGTCTGTCACCACATGAAACTGTTTCCCTTTGGCCATGCCACACACCCCCAGTGGCGCATGGCCGCAGGCTTGGTGCTGGCCCAATTGCGGGCGCAAATGAGTCTGCCCGATTTCGCCAGCCAGCCCCGGCTGGCGCTGCTCTACATCACCGACCACTACGCCACCCAGGCCCAGGCGCTTTTGGCGCATCTGCGCGAAGAACTGCCGCAGGTGAGCGATTGGGCCGGCACCACCGGCGTGGGCATTGCGGTCAACAACGCCGAATACTTTGACGAACCGGCCATGGCGGTGATGCTGTGCGACCTGCCGCCCGAACATTACCGGGTGTTTTCCGGCGCAGCGCCTTTGCCTTCCAACTGGACCGCCGATGCGGCACTGGTGCATGCCGACCCGGCCACCCCTGACTTGGCCGAGCTGGTGGTCGAGATGGCTGAGCGCACGCAACAAGGCTACTTGTTTGGCGGTCTCACCTCAAGCCGCACACGCAGCGTCCAGTTTGCGCTCAGTGGCGGCGATGCGGCGCATGGCGGGGTGCTGGAAGGCGGCTTGAGCGGCGTGGCCTTCGGGCCCGAAGTGGGATGGTTGTCGCGCGTCACGCAAGGCTGCCAGCCCATCTCGCCCGAGAGGGAAATCACCGAGGCCGACCAGCATGTGGCGCTCCAATTGGCCAATGAGCCAGCGCTGGAGACGATGCTCAGCGATTTGCAAATCTCCTTGAGCGAGCCACAAAAGGCCATCAGCGTGGTGCGCGGCACCTTGGTGGGCCTGAGCCCTGCCGGGCAGGCCGGTGTGCAGCGCACAGGTCAGCTGGGCAGCGATGTGCGGGTGCGCCACATCGTGGGCCTGGACCCCGCACGCCAAGGCCTGGTGATTGCCGAACATCTGGAGCCCGGCATGCGCCTGACGTTTTGTCGCCGCAATGTGCAAGCAGCCCGCGCTGATCTGGTGCGTGTTTGCGCAGAAATTCGCGAAGCGCTGGAGCCCGAGATGCTGTCGATTGAGGCCATCCATGCATTGAGCGACGACCCCCTTCGGGCGGTGCCCCAGCCAGGTCAGCGGATCGCAGGTGCGGTCTACGTGAGCTGTACTGGCCGAGGGGGTCCACACTTTGGCGGCCCCAGCGCCGAGCTGCAAATCATCCGCCACGCACTGGGCGATGTGCCCCTGGTCGGCTTTTTCGCCGCAGGCGAAATCGCCCGCCACCACCTGTACGGTTACACCGGCGTATTGACCGTGTTCACCCAACCCACGAGTCCCCCGACCACTCCGTAGGTTGGCACTCGAAGAGTCCGACATCTCCCCGATCACCCACAACGCTTGCCTGGGCATGAGCCGCTGGCAAGCCAACGTCGGGGTCTTCGACCACCGACCTACAAACCACGCCAACGTCGGGGTCTTCGACCACCGACCTACCAATGCATCCCCGTAGGTCGGCACTCGAAGAGTCCGACATCTCCCCGATCACCCACAACGCTTGCCTGGGCATGAGCCGCTGGCACGCCAACGTCGGGGTCTTCGACCGCCGACCTACAAAAACAGCTGCACCGTAGGTCGGCACTCGAAGAGTCCGACAACTCCCTGATCACCCACAACGCTGGCCTGGACATGAGCCGCTGGCACGCCAACGTCGGGGTCTTCGACCACCGACCTACAAAAACAGCTGCACTGTAGGTCGGCACTCGCAGAGTCCGACATCTCCTCGATCAGCCACAACGCTTGCCTGGGCACGAGCCGCTGGCACGCCAACGTCGGGGTCTTCCACCACCGACCTACAAAAACAGCTGCACTGTAGGTCGGCACTCGAAGAGTCCGACAACTCCCTGATCACCCACACCGCTTGCTGGGCATGAGCCGCTGGCACGCCAACGTCGGGGTCTTCGACCACCGACCTACAAAAACAGCTGCACTGTAGGTCGGCACTCGAAGAGTCCGACAACTCCCCGATCACCCACACCGCTGGCCTGGGCATGAGCCGCTGGCACGCCAACGTCGGGGTCTTCGACCGCCGACCTACAAACCACGCCAACGTCGGGGTCTTCGACCGCCGACCTACAAAAACAGCTGCACTGTAGGTCGGCACTCGAAGAGTCCGACAGCGGATGGTTCAGCGCCGCAGCGCATGAAAAGCTTCAAATTCCCAGCGGCGCATGGCCAGCAGCAGGGTGTAGCCTTCGCGGTGTTCGGTGGCCAGCTTCTGGTCGGACTGGTGTTGCATGGCAAAGTCTTGCGCCACCCGTTGCAGGCGTTCCAGAAAAGACGGCGCCAAGGCCCGGCTGATGGTGCCGTGCACCAACAAGAGCCCTTCGCCTTGTGCATCAAAACCCCCTGAAAAATAGTCCAGCAGAGCGTGTTCGCGGAAATACTGCATCACCGGGCCATGGGGGCGCCAGCGAAAGGTTTTGGCCAATTGCAGGCGGTAACGGTTGAGCGGGCGCAATTCGATGATGCCAATCCGGTCCAGCTGCGCCAGGCAGCGGATGCAGTCGGCATCGCTGAGCTGGTAGTAGGCGGTGATCTGCTCCAGGGACCACTGGCTGAGCACGCAAATGGCCACCAGCATCAGCTTTTTGTCGGCCACCACGGCCCGCTCTTGCTCTTGGCTCAGTTGGCTCAGCAGGGGCTGCGCATCTGCCACGCGCCGGGCCAGTTCTGCAAAGTCCAGCTTCAAGGCCCGGCAGACCTCATCGACGCGGGACAGCGACATGTCCGCCTTGGCCAGCATGCGCTTGACGCTGGACTCGGCCATGCCCAGGGCGACGGCCAAGTCGGCATAGGTCATGCCGGTGGCTTTGAGTTCTTGCTTGATGGCTTTGACCAAATCGGCGGTGGTGCTCATGGGTACTGAAATTTGATACTGGATGAACCTGGACCTTGAACTTTAATCAATAAATCACCACTTTCGGGGCATGCGACCGTGAAACTTCCGCACATGTTTGTTGTGCCTGGAGGCTTTGCGATGTCTTTTTTTACTTTTTCAACAACTTCAACAGTCTGGCCGGCGGCGTCTGACGATGCCGCCGTTGGTGTCGGGATCAAGGTGCTCATGCTTTGGGCGATGCTGTGGTGCTTGAGCCTGTTCATCGACCCGCAGTGGCTGGCCTCGCTGGGCGTGTCCTTGAACGCCCACGGACACACCCACTTGCATGCCCATGGACACCCGTTTGTCGATGCGCGCAGCTGGTGGGGCATTCCCAACACCCTGGATGTGCTGAGCAATTGGCCGATGTTGTGGGTGGGGGCGTGGGGCGTCTGGCGCATTCACCTCACAGTGCCCCGCACGTCGCTGGCCAGAAGGCCCGCCATGCTGGCGTTTGCGGGTCTGGTGCTGACCTGGGCGGGGTCTACGGTGTACCACTGGCATCCCGTGCCTGCGACACTGGTGCTGGACCGCCTGGGCATGGCCGTGACCTTTGCCGGGGTGCTGGGCTGGGCCGCGGCCGATCGCTTGCAAGTGGTTTGGGCCACGCGCTTTGCTCTGGGTGTCATGGTGGCCGGTGGCGTGTCTGCTGCTTTGCCTGTGTGGGGCGGCCATGTCATGCCTTGGGCGGTTTTGCAGTTTGGCGGCCTGGCGCTGGTGGTGGCGCATGCGGCTTTGTCGCTGCGTGAGGGGTCTGGTCGGTGGACCTTCAAGTCGCCCTGGCTGGCGCTGGTGGGCTTTTATGTGTTGGCCAAGTGGGTGGAGATGCAAGATGAGCAGATCTTCCTGTGGACCCATCAGCTGATTGCCGGGCACACGCTCAAACACCTGGCTGCTGCCTGTGCGCTGATCCCTTTGGCGGTGTCGCTGGCAGGCTACGGCAAAATGCCCGGCCAACAGGCGTTCACCAGAAACGCCATCTATTGATTCGGCCCTGTGAAGTTTTCAATGCTCAAAGATGTTGTAGGTCGGCGGTCGAAGACCCCGACAGAGGCCTGTGCCCAAACCCATCATGTCGGACTCTGTTAGTACCGACCTACGAGATGACACCTATCACACATTTCAAACTTCAGCGTGGCGGATCAACAGTCTGGCGCCGAATCAAGCGGGCAGGCGGCTGAAAAACACCGCGCTCATCACCAGGCCGGTGCCGATCACCAGCCATCTGACCCATTGCACCGGCAGGCGTTTGGCCAGGCGCGCACCTGCCCAGCCGCCAAGGGTGGCCAGCGCCATCATCCACACCGCTTGCGGCCAAACAATGGCCCCCGCCACCGCAAAGGCAGCCACCGACAGCAGCGACAGCACAAAGGAGTTGAGGTTTTTGAGCGCGTTGACCGTGTTCAGGCGCTGTTCGCCCGTCAAGGTGTAAAGCGCCATGAGCAAGATGCCCAGACCGCCATTGAAGTAACCGCCATAAATGGCCACCCCCAGCAGGCTCGGCAACCGCCATGCGGGGTGACCCTGTCCCTGGTTGCGCTTTGCAAGCCATGGGCCTGCTGCAAACAGCAGTGTGGCCAACAGCAGCAGCCAAGGCACCAGACCCGAAAACAGGCGCGCAGGGGTGACCAGCAACAAGCCAGCACCCATCAGGCCACCTAAGGCGGCCACGGCAACTTCGCGCTGCACAGTGCTGCGGGGAAGGGCCTGAATTTCTGCTCGAAAGCCCAAGGTGCTGCCCAGGTAGCCGGGGCTCACGGCCATGGCGCTGGTGGCATTGGCCGCCAGGGGCGGCACACCCGCAAACACCAGGGCTGGAAAGGTCAGAAAACTTCCGCCACCGGCGATGGCATTGAGCACCCCGGCACCCAAAGCGGCGGCACCTGTGATCAGCCAGAGGGGGTCAAAAATCATGGTGTTCATCCCATCAAGTTGGGCAGTCCAGCGACAGCGTCGTCTGTGTAGATCAGGGCCAAGGGGTAGCGCTGCCCTGCCAGATGGTCTTCGATGCAGCGCAAAACCAGTGGGCTGCGGTGTCGCGCTGCACTGTCTCGGATTTCCTCGGGGGTCATCCAGAGGGTGCGCACGATGCCGCTGTCCAGGGGTCTGTCGGCTTGCATGTCGCCAATGGAGCCACAAAAGGCCATCCTCAAGTACGTGATGTCTTCGCCGGTGGCCGGACGCTGAAAGCGCGAAAGGTAAACCCCCACCAGGGCCGTAGGGGTGAAGGGGTGAGCGGTTTCTTCCAGGGCCTCGCGGGCGCAGCCTTCGGCGGGTGATTCACCCGGGTCCAGGTGCCCCGCAGGGTTGTTCAGGCGCAAGCCTTCCTGGGTGTGTTCTTCAATCAGCAGGTAGCGGCCATCACGCTCGATGATGGCGGCGACGGTGACATTGGGTTTCCAGCGTGTGTCCATGGGATGATTATCGTTTTGAACATATCAGGGTATGCCCGGGGTAGTCAGGGGGAGGGTGCTCTGACTTTCGGTTTATATTGTCTGGTTGACTTGTGCTTCACCATGAGCAGGTCCAGCGGTTTCATTATTTCAGGAGATAAACCATGCGCATAGGCGTGCCGAAAGAGATATACCCCGGTGAAAAACGTGTGGCCACTGTGCCCGATGTGGTGACCAAACTGGTCAAACTTGGCTTTGATGTGGCGGTGGAAGGTGGTGCTGGTGAGCTGGCTGATCTGTCTGACGACGCATACGTCGAAGCCGGTGCCACCATTGCACCCAACGCCGCTGCGCTATGGAGCGGCAGTGACATCGTTTTCAAGGTGCGTGCCCCCACTGCCGATGAAGTGGCTTTGATGCACGAAGGCCAGACCTTGATCGGCTTTCTGTGGCCCGCCCAAAACCCCGATTTGATGCAGCAGCTCGCGGCCAAAAAGGTCACGGCGCTGTCGATTGACGCGCTGCCCCGCACGCTCAGCCGCGCCCAGAAGATGGACGCCCTGACCTCGATGGCCGGTGTCAGCGGTTACCGCGCTGTGGTCGAAGCGGCCAACGCCTTTGGCCGTTTCTTCAACGGCCAGATCACGGCTGCGGGCAAAGTGCCCCCCGCCAAAGTGTTCATCGCCGGTGCCGGTGTGGCAGGACTCGCCGCCATTGGCGCGGCCGCCAGTTTGGGGGCCATTGTGCGCGCCAACGACACCCGCGCCGAAGTGGCCGATCAGGTTGTGTCGCTGGGTGGTGAGTTCGTCAAGGTGGACTACGAAGAAGAAGGCTCGGGCGGCGGCGGTTACGCCAAGGTCATGAGCGAAGGCTTCCAGGCCGCGCAGCGCGAGATGTACGCCAAACAAGCCAAAGAGTGCGACATCATCATCACCACCGCGCTGATTCCCGGCAAGCCCGCACCCAAGCTGATCACCGCCGAGATGGTGCAAAGCATGAAGCCCGGCAGCGTGATCGTGGACATGGCCGCAGAGCAAGGCGGCAACTGCGAACTGACTGAGCCCGGCAAAGCCGTGGTCAAGCACGGCGTGACCATCGTCGGTTACACCGATCTGGCCTCGCGCATGGCGCGCCAGTCGTCCACGCTGTACGGCACCAATTTGTTCCGCCTGACCGAAGAGCTGTGCAAGACCAAAGACGGCGTGATCAACGTCAACATGGAAGACGATGCGATTCGCGGCCTGACGGTCATCAAGGACGGTGAAATCACCTGGCCTGCGCCGCCATTGGTGGTGGCTCCCAAGCCTGCACCCAAGCCCGCTGCCGCACCTGCCGCCAAAAAAGGCCACGGCCATGGCGAGCCATCGGGCCCCATGCCCGTGGGCCAGTTGCTCATCGTGTCGGCGGTCGCCGCTGTGCTGCTGGTGCTGGTGGGCGCGTATGCGCCAGCGGCCTTCCTGTCGCACTTCACGGTGTTTGTGTTGGCCTGCTTTGTGGGCTACATGGTGGTCTGGAACGTCAAGCCCGCTTTGCACACCCCGCTCATGAGCGTGACCAACGCGATCAGCTCCATCATCGCCATCGGTGCACTGGTGCAGATTTCGCCTTTGGCTGCGGCCGGACGGCCCAACACGCTGATTGGCATTTTGGCCGCATTGGCGCTGGTGCTCACGGCCATCAACATGTTTGGCGGCTTTGCTGTCACCCAGCGCATGCTGGCGATGTTTCGCAAGTAATGACTTCGGGGACAGATCTTTAGCTCTGTACCCGACCGATTGATAAAAGAGACCCTTATGAACTCAAGCTTGGCCACGGTCGCCTACATCGGCGCGACCATTCTTTTCATTCTCAGCCTGGGCGGTTTGTCCAACCAGGAAACCGCACGGCGCGGCAACCTCTACGGCATGATCGGCATGAGCCTGGCCGTGCTGGCCACCATCTTTGGCCCGCAAGTCACGGCCGAGGGCATTCCCATGATCGTGGGTGCCATGCTGGTGGGCGCGATCATCGGTTTGTACGCTGCGCGCAAAGTGCAGATGACGCAAATGCCCGAGCTGGTGGCGCTCATGCACAGCATGGTCGGCATGGCGGCGGCGCTGGTCGGTTACGCCACCTATGTGGACCCCGAAGCTTCCAAGAATTTGGACAGCGCAGCGCACGCTATCCACGCGGGTGAAATCTACATCGGCATCTTCATCGGCGCGGTGACTTTCTCGGGTTCGGTGGCTGCGTTTGGCAAGTTGTCTGGCCGCATCGGCGGCAGCCCCTTGCTGCTGCCCGCCCGCCACTGGCTCAATCTGGTGGGTTTGATTGCGGTCATTTACTTTGGCCGTGAGTTCATGAACGCCCACACCGTGCAAGACGGCATGGTGCCCTTGATCATCATGACCATCATCGCTTTGCTGTTTGGTATCCACATGGTCATGGCCATTGGCGGCGCGGACATGCCGGTGGTGGTGTCCATGCTCAACAGCTATTCGGGCTGGGCCGCAGCGGCCACGGGCTTCATGCTCTCCAATGACTTGTTGATCGTGATCGGTGCCTTGGTGGGCTCCAGTGGTGCGATTTTGTCGTACATCATGTGCAACGCCATGAACCGCAGCTTCATCAGCGTGATCGCCGGGGGCTTTGGCACCACGGCGGCTGCGCCCAAGCCCACGGGCGAAGCGGCCGAGCCGCAAGGTGAAGTCAGCCCCATCTTGGCCGCTGAGACCGCCGAAATGTTGCGCGACGCCAAGAACGTGATTGTGGTGCCCGGCTACGGCATGGCGGTGGCCCAAGCCCAGCACACGGTGTTTGAAATCACCAAGACACTGCGTGAAAAAGGCGTGAACGTGCGCTTTGGCATCCACCCCGTAGCGGGCCGCATGCCCGGCCACATGAACGTCTTGCTGGCCGAGGCCAAAGTGCCTTACGACATCGTGTTCGAGATGGACGAACTCAACGACGACTTTCCGGACACCGATGTGGCCATTGTGATCGGTGCCAACGACATCGTGAACCCGGCCGCCCAAGACGACCCGACCAGCCCGATCGCTGGCATGCCGGTGCTCGAAGTCTGGAAGGCCCGCACCAGCATCGTCATGAAGCGCTCCATGGCCAGCGGCTACGCGGGGGTGGACAATCCGCTTTTTTACAAAGAGAACAACCGCATGCTGTTTGGTGATGCCAAGAAGATGCTGGATGAAGTGCTGATGGCTTTGAAGGCTTGACACATCCGCTGTACGCATTAAAGGGGCCATCTGGCCCCTTTTTTTGGGCCTATGGATCCGGCACGCTGAAGTTTGAAAGGTGTGAGACATGTCATCTCGCAGGTCGTTACTCGCAGAGTCCGACAACATGGGTTTCGTCACAGGCCCATGTCGGGGTCTTCGACCGCCGACCCTATCAACACTTTTGAGCATTGAAAACTTCACAGGGCCGAAACAACAATGATTGAAAAACGGGGTGTCACTCGTTTGTCTGATCAGGTTATTCAATGTTTTTGTGTATTTTCAGAATCATAAAATTGACGGATGTTGACGCGGACTGCCGCGTCGCCTTTGAATGACTTTTTGTATGGATACCTGATTCATGGTTCATCACCCTGTGACGCTACGTGCTTCAGCCGCCGCTTTCTTTTCGTTAACCGACAGTGGGCTCAACGGGAGGTGGCGTTACACCTTGGGTGTGTTTCTCATCACCATGGTGTGGCTGCTGGGTGGTGGCCTGGTGTATTGGGTGGTCGGTAGCCTGCCCTTGGGGACTGCGCGTGAATATTTGGCACTCAACGCGAGCCTGATGATGCTGTTGTTGGGGGTACTGATTGTTCATGTTTTTTTGCACCGAAGACCCTTGCGCACATTGGTCACCACCCGCAAGGCAATCTCTTGGAGCAGGATGTTTCAAGGCGGTGCCGTTTGGGGTGCAATCCTGCTCACAGGGGTGTTGCTTGAAAGTGCGCTGTACCCCGCGCGTTATGTTTGGAGTTTTGAGTTTCAACGTTGGGTTCTTTTTCTGGTGCTGGCACTGCTGCTCACGCCGCTGCAGTGTGCAGCGGAGGAGTTGTTTTTCAGGGGGTATTTTTTGCAAGCCATGGGGCGCATCTTTCGCAAACCTGTTGTCCCAGCTGTGCTCAGTGGGATAGTCTTTGCAATTCCACACTTGTTGAATCCTGAAGCCGTCGTGCATGGCATGGGCATCATGGCAATCACTTATTTCGTCATGGGTTTGTTGCTTGCGCTGGTGGCCCTGCGAGATGCTGGTCTTGAACTTTCCATAGGGCTGCACACAGCCAATAACTTTTTTCTTGTCGTGTGCTTTGGCTACGAAGACTCGTCTTTGCCCGCCTCTGCCTTCTTCACTTCAGTGACCTACGATCCGGTCTTTTCTTTGGCGTCCGTTGCGGTGGGTGGCTTGATTTTTTATGCATGGTTCTTTCGCCGTGCAAAGGACGACGCCCATTGGACGCAGTCATTGGAATGAGTACTCGGGAAATCCAGTATTTTCGAGAGTCAGTTTGTCGTCAGTTGTGGGTTAGACTGACTCTCAGGAGAACCCTATATGAACCTGAATCCCGTTTGGTTGAACAGTTACCCCGAAGGCGTCCCGGCCGACATTGATCCGACCCAATACAACTCCCTGGTCGGTTTGATGGATGAGAGTTTTTCAAAATTTGCAGACCGCGCAGCCTACAGTTTCATGGGTAAAGATTTCAGCTTTGCCCAGGTCGACCAAGAAAGCTTAGGCCTGGCCGCTTATTTGCAGTCTCTGGGTTTGATCAAAGGTGACCGCGTCGCCATCATGATGCCCAATGTGCCCCAGTATCCGATGGCTGTGGCAGCCATCTTGCGGGCCGGTTTGGTGGTGGTCAACGTCAACCCCCTGTACACCGCCCGCGAACTGGAGCACCAGCTCAAGGACTCCGGTGCCAAGGCGATTGTGATCATCGAAAACTTTGCTGCAACACTGGAAAAATGCATCGCCCAAACCCCAGTGCAGCATGTGGTGCTGGCTTCCATGGGCGATCGTTTGGGCCTGCTCAAAGGCAGCCTGGTCAACTACGTGGTCCGCAATGTCAAGAAGATGGTGCCAAGCTTCAACTTGCCCCAAGCCGTCAGATTCAATGATGCAACGAGTCAAGGTCGTCAGCAGGCTTTTCGCAAGCCCGATTTGTCGCCTGACGACATCGCTGTGTTGCAGTACACCGGCGGCACCACGGGCGTGTCCAAGGGGGCCGTGCTCCTGCACCGCAACGTGATTGCCAACGTGCTGCAGTCTGAGGCCTGGAACGAGCCCGTCATGAAGCGCATTCCGGCCGGGCAGCAGGCCACCTCGGTGTGCGCTTTGCCGCTGTACCACATCTTCGCTTTCACGGTGAACATGATGCTGGGTTTGCGCATGGGGGGCAAAACCATACTGATCCCTAATCCGCGCGACTTGCCAGCGGTCCTCAAAGAGCTGTCCACGCACACTTTCCACAGCTTTCCGGCCGTGAACACCTTGTTCAACGGACTGGCCAATCACCCGGATTTCGGCACGGTCGATTGGTCCAACCTGAAAGTGTCATTGGGCGGGGGTACGGCTGTGACGCCGAGCGTGGCCAAGCTCTGGCTGGAGAAAACAGGTTGCCCGATTTGCGAAGGCTACGGTTTGTCCGAAACCAGCCCATCGGCCAGCTGTAACCCAACGACCAGCACCGAGTTCACCGGCACGATTGGTGTGCCCATTCCCGGCACCTGGATGAAGTTGCTCGACGACGATGGTCAGGAAGTGACCGCTCTGGGGATGCCTGGCGAGATCGCCATCAAAGGCCCTCAGGTCATGGCGGGTTACTGGCAGCGTCCAGACGAGACCGCCAAGGTCATGACAGCCGATGGTTATTTCAAGTCGGGCGATGTGGGCACCATGGATGAGCGCGGCTTCTTCAAGATTGTTGACCGCAAGAAAGACATGATTTTGGTCAGTGGCTTCAACGTCTACCCCAATGAGGTCGAGGAAGTTGCTTCGGCTTGCCCAGGCGTGCTCGAATGCGCGGCCATCGGGGTGCCCGACGAAAAAACCGGTGAGACCGTGAAGTTGGTGGTGGTCAAGAAAGACCCAGCTTTGACCGCTGAGCAAATCATGGCCTATTGCCGAGAGAACATGACCGCTTACAAACAGCCTCGCGTGATCGAGTTCCGCTCCGAGTTGCCCAAAACGCCTGTGGGCAAAATCTTGCGGCGTGAGTTGCGCAATAAAGCTTGAAGTTGAACTGCCCCGGGATGTGCCGGGGCTGAGTTTGGCGGCCGCAGGTTCTCTTGTGGCCGTTTTCATTTTGACGCCTGTTTGTGATGCACAGAACAAAGGATGATCCATGGCGGTGATCGGCATCATGAGTGCCCTGCACGAAGAGCTGGCCGCTGTGCTGGCCGATATGCCCGATGAGCAGCGGGTGGTGGTGGCGGGGCGCGACTTTTGGGTGGGGCAATGGCAAGGTTATGCGGTCGTGGCGGTGCTCTCGCGCATCGGCAAAGTGGCCGCGGCCACCACCGCCACGGTGATGCTGGAGCGCTTTGGGGTGGATGCGCTGGTGTTCACCGGCGTGGCGGGTGGATTGGGTCCGGGGGTGAGCGTGGGCGATGTGGTGGTGGCCAGCGGCTTGGTTCAGCACGACATGGATGCCTCGCCACTGTTTCCCAGGCACGAGGTGCCACTGTATGGTCGGGCTCTTTTTGAGGCCGATGCCGCTTTGTCGGCCCAACTGGCCGAGGCCGCGCAGCAGGTGCTTCAGTCGGCTGAGTGGCATTTGGGCCCTGATACCTTGGCCCAGTTTCAACTGAGTTCGCCCAAGGTACACCAGGGCTTGATCGTCAGCGGTGACCGCTTTGTCTCGACCAACGCCGAAAGTCAGGCGCTTTGCCAAGCCTTGCCAGATGCGTTGGCGGTGGAGATGGAGGGCGCAGCGGTGGCTCAGGTGTGCTGGGACTATGGCGTGCCGTTTGCAGCTGTGCGCACCATATCGGACCGCGCAGATGACGCGGCGCACGCCGATTTCAATCGCTTCATCCGTGAGGTGGCCAGCCGCTACAGCCGTGCCATTTTGTCGCAGTGGTTGGCCAAGCGCCCACCCGTTTGAGAGGGCTTTACTTGAGCCAACCGCGCCTGCGGAAATACCACATGGGCACCACGGCGCTGGCGATCATCAAGACCAAAGCGTAGGGGTAGCCCCATTTTTGCGACAGCTCGGGCATGAACTGGAAGTTCATGCCGTACACGCTGGCGATCAGGGTGGGCGGCAGCAAGGCCACGCTGGCCACCGAGAAGATCTTGATGATTTTGTTCTGGTTGATGTTGATGAAACCAACGGTGGCGTCCATCAAGAAGTTGATCTTGTCGAACAAAAATGCGGTGTGCGAGTCCAGCGAGTCGATGTCGCGCATGATCTGCCGTGCGTCTTCAAACTGCTCGGCGTTCAGCATTTTGGAGCGCATCATGAAGCTCAGGGCGCGACGCGTGTCCATCACGTTGCGGCGGATGCGCCCGTTCATGTCTTCTTGTCTTGCAATCGCGCCCAGCACTTCGCTGGCCATGGCGTCCGTCACGTCACCGGAGAGCACGGTGTTGCCCACTTTTTCGAGTTGGTCGTATATGCCTTCGAGCGTGTCGGCCGAATATTCGGCGTCGGCGTCAAACAGCTTGAGCAGCACTTCCTTGGCGTCTTCGATCAGGCCGGGTGCCCGGCGTGCGCGCATGCGCAGCAGGCGAAACACCGGCACGTCCTCGTCGTGGATTGAAAAAAGCACGCCCTGGCTTTTCAGGTCGGCGTTGTGCTGGTTCAAGATGAAAGCACAGCGCACGGTGCGGGGCTCGTCATCGTCGGCGATCAAAAAGTCCGAGCGGATGTGCAACTCGCCGTTGTCCTCTTCGTAAAAGCGGGCCGATTCCTCAATGTCCTCGTCCATCGCATCTTCCGGGATCGACAGTCCGAAGTATTGTTTGATCCAGCGTTTTTCTTCAACGGTGGGCGACTCCAGGTCGACCCAGATGGGCTGGAAGCGGGAGAGTTCTTCGAGCGACTCGATCTCTTCTTGAAAGAGGCGGCCGTTGACGAGGGTGAAGATGTTGAGCATGGCGAATCCGAAAAATGGCCAGGTGCCAAAAGTTCAAAGGGGCGGCGAAGGTTTGCTGCAGCTTTCGAACGATGGGCGTTGGTGCTCAATGCGTTCGAAAGCTACCGACTCGGGGTAGTTTCCACGGTGGGGGTCTCCAAAAATGTGGTTTGATTATCGCACTGTGAGCAGGCGGTGTTTTCGCGTCTTGTCCTGAGGGTGTTAGATTCCCTCGATTGACCCAACACATTCCCATGACCGCATCATTAACACCTCGGCGAGAGCTTTGGCTCTTGCTGACCCTGGCCGGCATCCAGTTCACCCACATCCTTGATTTCATGATCATGATGCCTTTGGGGCCTCAGTTCACGGAGTTGTTTGGCATCAGCAACGCAGAATTTGGTCTGCTGGTATCGGCTTACACCTTGTCTGCGGGTGTGTCGGGGGTGGTGGCTGCCACCTATGTGGACAAATTCAGCCGCAAGCGCTTGTTGCTGAGCATGTACGCCCTGTTCGGCGTGGCCACTTTGGCCTGTGGTCTGGCACCAGATTATGGCTGGCTCATGGTGGCGCGTGTGGCTGCGGGGCTGTTTGGCGGGGTCTTGTCGGCTTTGTCCCAAACCATCGTGGCCGATGTGATCCCCTTTGAGCGGCGTGGCCGTGCCATGGGGGTGGTCATGACCTCGTTTTCCGTGTCCACGGTGGCAGGCGTGCCGCTGGGGCTGTTTTTGGCGGCGCACCTGAGCTGGCACGCACCTTTCTTCGGCATTGCGGCCTTGGTGGGGGTTTTGTGTTTTGCGGCCTGGCAAACGCTGCCGAACCTGGATGCGCATCTGCACCACCCGCAACGCACTTCGGTGTGGCGCAGCATTGGGCAGGTGCTGGCTGAGCCCAATCACCTCAAAGCCTTTGCCTTGTCGGCATTGATGATGTTTGCCGGCTTCACCGTCATTCCCTACATCACGATTTACCTGCAATCGAACTCGGGCATGCGGCCCGATCAGGTGCCCTGGGTCTATTTGCTGGGCGGGGTCGCGACCTTGTTGTCTTCGCGTTTTTTTGGCCGATTGACCGATCGCGCGGGCAAAGTGGTGGTGTTTCAACGCCTGGCCCTGGCTGTGGCGGTGCCCCTGATGGCCACCACCTTGTCTCAGGGATTGCCACTGGCGGGCTTGCTGGCTATTTCCACGCTGTTTTTCACCTTGATGAGTGGCCGCATGATTCCTGGCATGGCGCTGGTGTCTTCGGCAGTGGAGCCGCGCCTTCGGGGCACCTTCATGACCCTCAATTCAGCGGTTCAGTCGGCCGCCATGGGTTTGGCGGCGATGGTCTCGGGTCTGATCATTGGCAGAGATGCACAAGGGCAGTTGACCCATTACTGGGTGGCGGGGCTTTTGGGGGTGGTGGCCAGTGTGGCCTCGGTCTGGCTGGCCGGTCACATCCGTTTGCATGAGGCCAACAGCCCGGTCAGGGCCTGAATGTTTCAACACGCACGATAGCACTGAAATACCCGTTTGTGGTTAATGACGGACCGTTCTAGGGGGTTAACCGGGTGTGGATTGCTTTTCCAAGGGGGCGGGCGCATAGTGGGGCTGAATCACCCGCACAAGGTGGTTTCGGAGCCCTGCTTCAGTGGGGCTTTATCAACCCTGGTTCTTTGGAGGCGACGACTATGAATTTAACCATCAGCGGACACCATCTGGAAGTGACCCCTGCACTGCGTCAATACGTCACGGGGAAACTTGATCGAATCACCCGGCATTTCGATCAGGTGGTCGATGTCAAAGTGCTGCTGACCGTCGAGAAACTGAAGGAAAAAGAAAAGCGTCAACGTGCGGAATGCAATATCCACGTCAAAGGCAACGACCTGTTTGCCGAAAGTGCGCATGAAGACCTGTACGCCGCAGTGGACGAACTGGTCGATAAACTGGACCGGCAAGTGGTCAAGCACAAGGACCGCATCACCGATCACCACCACAGTGCCCCCAAGCGCATGATGTGATCCTCAAACTCCAAAACATGGATTCTGGGCCGCTTCAAGCGGCCCTTTTCATTGCCTCAGGTGTCCGTTTTCAAAGAGGGCCTCATCATTTTCCGGCCCTGATTGTGGCGGCTCGCCATGGCACTTTCAGCCGGGGCGTCGCGACAGGTGCATAATCCGCCCTCGAACATGAACCGTCTATCATCCATATTGCCTGTTGCTCAAGTTCTTGTTGGTGTGCAAGCCACCAGCAAGAAACGTGCGTTTGAAGAAGCTGGACTTCTCTTTGAGAATCTGCATGGGCTTTCCCGCGCCTTGGTCACGGACAGTCTTTTTGCCCGAGAGCGCCTGGGTTCGACCGGTCTGGGTCATGGCGTGGCCATTCCGCACGGGCGCATCAAGGGCCTCAAGGCACCCATGGCGGCTGTTTTTCAGCTGGCCCAGCCCATTGGTTTTGACGCGCCAGACGAGCAAGCGGTCAGTTTGTTGATCTTTTTGTTGGTGCCAGAGGCGGCCACGCAAAAGCACCTGGAAATCTTGTCCGAGATTGCAGAACTGCTCAGTGACACGGTTTTGCGCGAAAACATCAAAAGCAGCACGGTTCAAGAAAATTTACACCAATTGATTGCCCAATGGCAATCGGCCCAAGCGGCCTGAACGCCATTTTTTGGGTCAGTCTCAGTCATGAAGCCCAGCGTCATCAGTGCCGACGTCCTTTTTGAGGACCACAGGGGCAAGCTCAAATGGCAGTGGGTCGCGGGGCTGGGTGCCTCCGAGCGGCGCTTTGACGAAGTGGCGGTGCGCGAAGCCCGCTCCGGCGCTGACCTGGTGGGCTACCTGAACTACATTCACCCCTACCGGGTGCAGATCCTGGGCCCCAGAGAAGTGGCCTATCTGAGCAATTGCTCCCGCGAAGATTGTGCACGGCGCATCGCCCGCATCGTGACCTTGGAGCCACCTGTGCTGGTTCTGGCAGATGGTCAGAATGCGCCCGATGAGCTTTTGTCCATGTGCGAGCGTGCCCAGATTCCGATGTTTGCCACCGATCAATCGTCGGCTTTCGTGATCGACGTGCTGCGGGCCTATCTGTCCAAACACTTTGCCGACCGCATGACCATGCATGGCGTGTTCATGGACATTTTGGGCATGGGCGTGCTGATCACGGGCGAGTCCGGTCTGGGCAAGAGCGAACTGGGGCTGGAGTTGATTTCCCGTGGCAACGGTCTGGTGGCCGACGATGCGGTGGATCTGTACCGCATCAACCAGACCACCATCGAGGCGCGTTGCCCCGATTTGTTGCAAAACCTGCTCGAAGTGCGAGGCATTGGATTGCTCGACATCCGGGCGATTTTTGGCGAGACGGCGGTGCGTCGCAAGATGCGTCTGAAACTGATCGTTCACTTGGTTCGCCGCGAAACGCTGGAGCGCGACTATGAGCGCTTGCCTTCGGAGCCCTTGATGCAGGACGTGCTGGGCATTCCTGTGCGCAAAGTGATCATTCAGGTGGTGGCGGGCCGCAACATTGCGGTCCTTGTCGAGGCCGCCGTGCGCAACACCATCTTGCAAATGCGTGGCATAGACACTTACCAGGACTTCATCGAGCGCCAGCGACGGGCCATGGAGTAAGACGCAGCAGGTAAGGGTGGTTGCACCTCAGCGCTGACGGTGAGGGCAAGGGTTTTGCGTGCAATGCGCGTACAGGCTCAAGGCGTGGTCGGCGATGACAAAACCCTTGGCCTCGGCCACGGCTTGCTGCCTGGACTCGATCTCCGGGTCGAAGAACTCCTCCACACGGCCACAGTCCAGACACACCACGTGGTCATGGTGCTGCCCCTCATTGAGCTCATAGACCGCCTTGCCGCTTTCAAAATGGTTGCGGCTCAAGATGCCCGCTTGCTCGAATTGAAGAAGCACCCGGTACACCGTGGCCAGGCCAATGTCGGTGTTGTCATGCATCAAGTGGCGAAACACGTCCTCGGCCGTCATGTGCCGCTGCACGCCGCTTTGAAAAATTTCCAGAATTTTCAGGCGTGGCAGGGTGGCTTTGAGGCCGTTGTTTTTGAGTTCGTCGATTTGTGTCATGAGGGATGTGTCCGAGGTAAGCCAATCATGGGCTGGCTTGAAGCTGCCGCTACAATCGTCCGATCATATCGGCCCGCCCTTCACATGACAGATCTCATGACATTCCGCTTTTCTCGTGTCTTGCTCACTTCGCTCTTGCTGGGCATCAGCTTGGCGGGGTGCAGTGGCATGTCTTCGGGTGTCAATTCAGACACGTTCAAACCCTATGTTGCCGAAGTGGTGCAGGGCAATTTTGTGTCCAAAGAGCAGCGACAAGCGCTGCGGCCTGGCATGTCTCGCGCTCAGGTCAAGGACATCCTGGGCACGCCTTTGGTGGCCAGCGTCTTCCATGAAGACCGTTGGGATTACGCCTTCAGCATCAAGCGTCAAGGCGTGGCCCCGCAAAACTTTCGTGTGACCGTGTTCTTCAAGGGCGATGTGCTGGCCCAGATCGACAACGACGAACTGCCCAGTGAATCCGAATTTGTGGGTCGTTTGGTGACCAAACGCACGGTTTCCAAAGTGCCCAACTTGCAGGCCAGCGAGGAAGATTTGAAAAAGTTCCCCCCCTCCAAGAGCGCCGCAGACAACACCCGCCCGAGCAGCACCGCTTTGCCTGCCAGCTACCCTGCGCTGGAGCCCACACCGCGCTGACCCAAAGTGCCCGGGTACGCCCCTTCGCACTTTTTTGTTCACATGAGATGACCGCCATGACCGATTTGTCCATCACCGTCGCAGGGGCCTCTGGCCGCATGGGGCACATGCTGATCGAGGCCATACAGGCTTCTGCGGATTGCCGCCTGACCGGGGCTTTGGACCTGCCGAGCAGCCCCGCTTTGGGCCAGGACGCCGCCATTTTTTCGGGGCAAGCCAGTGGTGTGCAGGTGGTGTCCGACTTGCATCAGGGCTTGAAGCCTTCGGGTTTTCTGATTGACTTCACCCGCCCCGAAGGCACCTTGGCGCACCTGAAAGTTTGCCGCGAGTTGGGCGTCAAGGCCGTGATCGGCACCACCGGCTTTTCAGACGCCCAGAAGGCCGAGATCGCCGACATCGCCAAGGACATCGCCATCGTCATGGCCCCCAACATGAGTGTGGGCGTGAACGTGACCCTGAAGCTTTTGCAAATGGCGGCGCAGGCCCTGTCCACCGGCTACGACATCGAAATCATCGAAGCCCACCACCGCCACAAGGTCGATGCACCCTCGGGCACGGCCCTCAAGATGGGTGAAGTGATCGCCGAAGCCATCGGCCGCGACCTGAATGAGTGCGCCGTGTACGAGCGTTTTGGCCACACCGGCGAGCGCGACCCCTCCACCATCGGCTTTTCCACCATCCGGGGCGGCGACATTGTGGGCGACCACACGGTGTTGTTTGCGGGTATCGGTGAACGCATCGAAGTGACCCACAAATCCTCCAGTCGCTCCACCTACGCACAGGGAAGCCTGCGCGCTGTGCGCTATTTGGCCGGTCAGGAGCGGGGCTTGTTTGACATGTTTGATGTGTTGAACCTGCGCTGAATTGCCCATCCACAGCTGTTGCCATGAACCTCAATGACTATTTGCTGCACAGCGACGGCGTCAGCCGCCTGCTGGCGCTGGTGTTGCTGGCCTTGTCTGTGGGCAGTTGGGTGGTGATTCTTTGGAAATGGCGTTTGCTCTCGCGTGTATCGCTGGATGTGCGCCGCAGCACGGCGGCCTTTTGGCAGGCATCCTCTTGGGACGATGCGCAGCAACGCGTGGCCCAGTTTGACCGTGAGGCCTGCGTGGCACCCTTGTTGCAAGCGGCGGCGCTGCCCGTGGCGGGCACCCTGGCTTCTTCCGGTGATCGGCACCAGCAATTGACCCGAAACCTGCGCGATGGCTTGCAAGGCGTGGTGCGCCGTCTGCAATGGGGACAGTTGCTGCTGGCCACGGCGGGCTCGACCTCGCCGTTCATTGGTTTGCTGGGCACGGTCTGGGGCATTTTCAATGCCCTGACCGGCATGGCTGAGGGCGGTCCACTGCGTATTGAGATGGTGGCAGGCCCAGTGGGCGAAGCCCTGATCATGACGGCCGCCGGTTTGGCCGTGGCCATTCCTGCGGTGCTGGGCTACAACATTCTGGGCCGCAAAGTCGGGCACATTGAAGCCGAGCTTGAAGGTTTTGCCCACGATGTGCTGGGCCTTTTGGCCGGGCACAAGGACTGAGCCATGGCCTTTGGTCGTCTGGCCAGCACCAAGCCCGATGCGCCCATGAGCGAGATCAACGTCACGCCCATGGTGGACGTGATGCTGGTGTTGTTGGTGATTTTCATCCTCACTGCTCCCCTGATGACCAGTGCGATCCGCCTGGACCTGCCCAGCAGCGAAGGTGGGGAGGCGGGCGCAACCCCGCAGGCGGTGAGCCTGGTGGTCAACGCACAGGGTGATTTGTTTTTGGACGACCGACCCATCACCCCCGAAGTTCTGCGCCTGCGCCTGGCCGAAGCCGCCAAGCGCAACCCCAACACCGAACTGGAGTTGCGCGCAGACCAGTCCGTGCCCTATGGCCGTGTGGTGGAAGCCATGGGCCTGGCCCAGAAAGCGGGTTTGTCGCGCATCGGTTTCGTCGCCCAAACCCAGCCCAACCCTCAGCGTTGACCGGCAGGTGCCTGCATTCGGGGCGTCCGGGCCAACCCCCGCGCGCCTCTACAATCGACCCTTATGCAAGACAAGTACAACCACCTCGAAGTCGAACCCGCAGCGCAGTCCCGCTGGACGGCCCGCGATGCCTACCGCGTCATCGAAGACGCCAGCAAAAAGAAGTTCTACGCCTGCTCCATGCTGCCTTACCCCAGCGGCAAGCTGCACATGGGCCATGTGCGCAACTACACCATCAACGACATGCTCACGCGCAGCCTGCGCATGAAGGGTTTCAACGTGTTGATGCCCATGGGCTGGGACGCCTTTGGTCTGCCCGCCGAAAACGCCGCCTTGAAGAACGGCGTGCCCCCGGCCAAATGGACGTACGAGAACATCGCGTACATGAAAAAGCAGATGCAGGCCATGGGCCTGGCCATCGACTGGTCACGCGAAGTCGCCACCTGCGACCCGACCTATTACAAGTGGAACCAGTGGCTGTTTTTGAAGATGCTGGAAAAAGGCATCGCCTACCGAAAGACCCAGGTTGTGAACTGGGACCCGGTGGATCAGACCGTGCTGGCCAACGAGCAAGTCATCGATGGCAAAGGCTGGCGCACAGGCGCTCCGGTTGAAAAGCGCGAGATTCCGGGTTATTACCTGAACATCACCGCTTACGCCCAAGAGCTGCTGGACCATGTGCAGATCGGCAACGACAAGGCCACGCTCAACGGCTGGCCCGACAAAGTGCGATTGATGCAGGAAAACTGGATTGGCAAGAGCGAAGGCGTGCGCTTTGCTTTCCCGCACGACATCCAAGGTGCTGACGGTCAGCTGATTGGCGACGGCAAGATGTATGTCTTCACCACCCGCGCCGACACCATCATGGGTGTGACCTTCTGTGCTGTAGCCGCCGAGCACCCGCTGGCGCTGCATGCTGCTGCATCGAACTCCGCGTTGGCGGCATTTTTGGAAGAGTGCAAGAGCGGCGGCACGACCGAGGCCGAAATTGCCACCCAAGAGAAAAAAGGCGTGGCCACGGGCTTGTTCGTGACGCATCCCTTGACCGGCGCGAAGGTCGAGGTCTGGGTCGGCAACTACGTGCTCATGAGCTACGGCGATGGCGCCGTGATGGGCGTGCCTGCGCACGACGAGCGCGACTTTGCGTTTGCTTTGAAGTACGACTTGCCGATTCGGCAGGTGGTGTCGTTGGCTCCGGCCGCTGGGGGCTTTGCCCCCGGTTCGTCAGTCGCAGGCTCCGATTCCTCACCGGCGACAAAGCCCCCAACGGCCTCGGTGGTGGACGCGGGCGGTAAAAGTTTCGACGCCTCGGCCTGGGCCGAGTGGTACGCCACCAAAGATGGTGTTTGCGTCAACTCCGGCGAACTCGACGGCCTGAACCAAAAAGCAGCCGTCACCAAAGTGGCTGAGTTGCTCGCTGCCAAAGGCCTGGGCGAGAAGAAAACCACTTGGCGTCTGCGCGACTGGGGCGTGAGCCGCCAGCGCTACTGGGGTACGCCGATCCCGATCATCCATTGCGACGAACATGGCGCGGTGCCGGTGCCCGAAAAAGACCTGCCTGTGGTGCTGCCGCAAGACTGCATCCCCGATGGCTCGGGCAATCCGCTGCACAAGCACGAAGGTTTCCATGCGGGCGTGACCTGCCCGGTGTGCGGCAAACCTGCTCGCCGCGAGACCGACACCATGGACACCTTCGTGGATTCGTCCTGGTACTTCATGCGCTATTGCGACCCGACCAACTCCGAGAAGATGGTGGCCGAGGGCGCGGATTATTGGATGCCGATGGATCAATACATCGGTGGCATCGAGCACGCCATCCTGCACCTGCTGTATGCCCGCTTTTGGACCAAGGTCATGCGCGACTTGGGTTTGGTCAAGGTGGACGAGCCCTTCAGCAAATTGCTCACGCAGGGCATGGTGCTCAACCACATCTACTCGCGCCGCACCGCCAAGGGCGGCAAAGACTACTTCTGGCCGCACGATGTGGAGCACGTGCTCGACGAGACCGGCAAAGTGGTGGGCGCCAAGCTCAAGAACGAAGCCGACAGCGGCGATGGCCGTTTGCCCGTGGGCACTGCCATTGACTACGAAGGCGTGGGCACCATGTCCAAGTCGAAAAACAACGGCGTGGACCCCCAGGACCTGATCGAGCGCTACGGCGCCGACACGGCCCGTCTGTACACCATGTTCACCGCGCCGCCTGAGGTGACGCTGGAGTGGAACGACTCGGCCGTGGAAGGCAGCTACCGCTTCTTGCGCCGCGTTTGGAACTTCGCGTTCAAGCACCACGAGTTG
The DNA here is from genome assembly GCF_001270065.2 of Limnohabitans planktonicus II-D5. Classification (GTDB taxonomy): domain Bacteria; phylum Pseudomonadota; class Gammaproteobacteria; order Burkholderiales; family Burkholderiaceae_C; genus Limnohabitans_A; species Limnohabitans_A planktonicus. Next base: position 12,250 of record NZ_LFYT02000011.1, on the reverse strand, counting down.
CTGCGCTCGGCCACGGGCCAGGACCTGAGCCAAGCAGCCTTGTGCGATTCGGCCAAGGCCTTGCGCCGAGAAATGCACCTGGTGCTCAAGCAAGTGGGTTACGACTACGAGCGCATGCAATACAACACGGTGGTGTCCGGTTGCATGAAGCTGCTGAACGCGCTGGAAGACTTCAAGCCCGATGGCAGCCCGGGTGACACCGCAGCCCTGTGCGAAGGCGTTTCGCTTTTGATGCGCATGCTCTACCCCGCTTGCCCGCACATCACCGACGAAATCTGGCAGCAGCTGGGTTACGCCCAGGCCGTGGGCGAGTTGCTTGACGCCCCTTGGCCCACCGTGGACGAGTCGGCTTTGGAGCGCGACCAGATCGAGCTGATGCTGCAAATCAACGGCAAGCTGCGCGGGTCCATCCTGGTGCGTGCATCGGCAGACAAAGCACAGATTGAAGCGGCAGCACTGGCCAGCGAAGCCTTTGTCAAACAGGCCGCAGGCGCTGCGCCCAAAAAAGTCATTGTGGTGCCTGGCCGTCTGGTCAACATCGTGGTGTGAACCGCTTGCGCCGCATGACCGCATCCCGTCGCCACCTTGTGACCGCCCTGGGCCTGCTGCCTGTGGCGGCGTTGCTGACGGGCTGCGGCTTTCAGCTGCGTCAGGCGGGCAACTACGCCTTCAAGACCTTGTACGGCAATTTTTCTGCCACATCGCCCCTGGGGGTGGAGTTGCGCCGCAATTTGCTGGGCACCGGCCGCATTGAGTTGTGGACCGATCCCAAGCAGATGCCCCAAGCCGATGCAATCCTCGACATCCTCAGCGAAGAGCGCCAGCAGGTGATTGTGGGCATGAATGCCTCGGGGCAGATCCGTGAGATGCAATTGCGCCTGCGCGTACGCTTTCGTTTGCGCACGCCGCAAGGCGCAGAGCTGATCGAATCGGTGGAGCTGTCCCAGCAGCGTGACCTGAGCTTCAGCGAAACGGCTGCGCTGTCCAAAGAGATCGAGCAGGGCATGATGTACCGCGACATGCAGACCGACATCGTGCAGCAGATCATGCGACGCCTGTCGGCTGTCAAAGCCAAACCTGTGACCGCTCCCAAACCCTGAGCGCCTTCATGCAACTGGCACTTCCACAGCTTGCTGCGCACCTGCAAAAGGGCTTGCGCAGCCTCTACACCTTGCACGGCAACGAAGCCTTGTTGATGCAAGAAGCCGCCGACGCCATCCGTGCCAGTGCCCGCGCCCAGGGCTATACCGAGCGCTCGGTCCACACCGTGGCAGGTGCACACTTTGACTGGAGCGAGGTGCTGGCCGCAGGCGGCTCGCTCAGCCTGTTTGCCGACAAACAAATCGTCGAAGTGCGCATTCCCACCGGAAAACCGGGCAAGGAAGGCAGCACGGCCATTCAGCAACTGGTGGCCTCGGCGCAAGGCAACGACTCGACCCTGACGATGTTTTTGCTGCCCAGCCTGGATGCTGCCACGCGAAAAGGGGCGTGGTTCACTGCACTCGAGGGTGGCGGCGTCATGATTCCCGTCGAGCCGGTCGAGCGCCATGCCTTGCCCCAATGGATTGCCCAGCGCCTGCAACGCCAAGGGCAAAACGTGGCGGCAGGCGAAGAAGGCCAGCGCGCCCTGCAGTTTTTTGCCGATCGGGTCGAGGGCAACCTGCTCGCGGCCCATCAGGAAATTCAAAAACTCGGTTTGCTGTACCCGCCTGGTGAGCTGACGCAGGCGCAGGTCGAATCGGCCGTGCTCAATGTGGCGCGCTACGACGTGTTCAAACTCTCCGAATCCGTGCTGGCCGGGCAAGTGGTCCGTGTGCAACGCATGCTCGACGGCCTGCAGGCTGAGGGTGAAGCCGCTGTGCTGGTGCACTACACCATCGCAGAAGACATCCGCGCCTTGAAACGCGTCAAGGACGCCATCGCCGCAGGCAAACCCATGCCCATGGCCTTGCGTGAGCAGCGCGTGTGGGGTCCGCGCGAACGCCTGTTCGAGCGCGTGTTGCCTCGCATGACCGAAGCCCGCCTGAACGGCCTGCTGCAAGCGGCCCATCAGGTCGATGGCATCGTCAAAGGCCTGAAAGTGCCCGACTGGCCCACCGACCCCTGGCAGGCCCTGCAACGCCTGGCCGTGCGCTTTTCACGTTTTTGCATCGTGCGCTGAGGCAGTCCCAGCGCAAAAAAAGCGTTGCACGTCGGTCCGACCGTTTCACCTTCGAAAAATGCCCCGCAGGTCGGCACTCGAAGAGTCCGACATTTCCTCATCACACATACCGTCGGCATGAGCCTGAGCCCGTGGCCCACCCATGTCGGGGTCTTCGACCACCGACCTACAAGAACCCAGCCAGTTTCGTCGCAGCAATAAGTGCCCTCGTAGGTCGGCACTCGAAGAGTCCGACATTTCCCCATCACCCATACCGCCGGCAGGGGCCTGAACGCTGTGCTCACCCATGTCGGGGTCTTCGACCACCGACCTACAAGACCCCAATCCACCCTTGTCTGCGGCCTCGGCGCCGAACTGATAAACCTCAAAGCGGCGTCATATTTCTTTCAAAGAACCCGGCCTGCGCATCTGCGAAAATGGCCGGATGACTGAATTGAACACCGTTGAACACTTGCAGGCCCTGGGCCTGCAAGCCAAACAGGCTTCGGCCCAGATGGCCAAGGCCTCGGCCGCTGTCAAGAACCAGGCCTTGCGTCGATTGGCTGATTTGCTGCGTGAAAACACCGAAGCCTTGCAGCTGGACAACGCCAAAGACCTGGCGCGCGCCCAGGCCAACGGCTTGTCTGAGCCCATGGTGGACCGCCTCAAGCTCACCCCTAAAGTGCTGGAAACCTGCGCCCAAGGCTGCGAGCAGCTGGCCGCCATGCCCGACGTGATCGGCGAAATCATCGGCATGAAGCAGGTGCCCAGCGGCATCCGCGTGGGCCAGATGCGGGTGCCCATTGGCGTGTTCGGCATGATTTTCGAGAGCCGCCCCAACGTCACCATCGAAGCGGCCAGCCTGTCCATCAAGAGTGGCAATGCCTGCATCCTGCGCGGTGGCTCCGAGGCCATCGAGTCGAACAAGGCCCTGGCCAAACTGGTGCAGCAGGCGCTCACCGAGAGTGGTTTGCCTATGGATGCGGTGCAACTGGTGCAGACCACCGACCGTGCCGCCGTGGGGCAGCTCATCACCATGCCGCAATATGTGGACGTGGTCATCCCGCGAGGCGGCAAGGGCCTGATTGAGCGCATCAGCGCCGAAGCCAAAGTGCCCGTCATCAAGCACCTGGACGGCAATTGCCACACCTATGTGGATGACCCCTGCGACATCGACATGGCGGTCCGGGTGGCCGACAACGCCAAAACCCAAAAATACAGCCCTTGCAATGCCAGCGAAAGTTTGCTGGTGGCGCGTGGCGTGGCGGGCGAATTCTTGCCCAAAATCGGCGCGATTTATGCGGCCAAAGGCGTGGAAATGCGTTGTTGCCCCAAAGCCAAGGCCATCTTGAGCCAGGTCACTGGGGCCAATTTGAAAGACGCGATCGAGCAGGACTGGTTCGAGGAATACCTCGCGCCCATCATCAGCGTCAAGGTGGTTGAAGGTGTGGATGAGGCGATTGCCCACATCAACCAGTACAGCAGCCACCACACCGACGCCATCCTGACCCGCGACCACATGCATGCCCAGCGTTTTTTGCGTGAGGTGGATTCGTCCAGCGTCATGGTCAACGCCAGCACCCGCTTTGCCGATGGCTTTGAATACGGGCTGGGTGCCGAAATCGGCATCAGCACCGACAAGTTCCACGCCCGGGGCCCCGTGGGCATAGAGGGCCTGACCTCGCTCAAGTACGTGGTGCTGGGCGAGGGCGAAGTGCGCGTCTGATCACATCCCGGTGGGCGGCTGTCCGCTGGGCGCTTGCAATGCCGCCAAACGTCCCCATATCATTCCTTTGATTTTCTGGTTCACTGAAGGCAAGTCCATGGTTCCTCATCTCGTCACCGCCCTGACCGGCCCCATCAATGAGCTGGAGCAGCGCATTCTCGACTCCATGCCCGCCATCGAGCGCTGGTTCCGTCTGGAGTGGATGGAGCACACGCCCCCGTTCTACACCTCTGTGGACATCCGCAATGCCGGCTTCAAGCTCGCGCCGGTGGACACCAATCTTTACCCCGGTGGCTGGAACAACTTGACCCCCGAGATGTTGCCCTTGGCCGTGCAGGCCGCGCAAGCAGCCATCGAAAAGATCTGCCCCGAGGCCAAAAACCTGCTGATCATTCCCGAAAACCACACGCGCAACACCTTTTACCTGACCAATGTGTTGCAACTGCAGCGCATTTTCCACATGGCGGGCCTGAACGTGCGGGTGGGCTCGATCAACCCCGAGATCAAGGAAACCACCACCATTGAGCTGCCCAATGGTGAAAGCATCACCCTGGAGCCGGTGGTGCGCAGCAAGCACCGCCTGGGCCTCAAGGACTTTGACCCCTGCACCATCTTGCTCAACAACGACCTGTCGGCCGGTGCTCCCGGCATTCTGGAAGAGTTGCACGAGCAATTTTTGCTGCCGCCGCTGCATGCGGGCTGGAGCGTGCGCCGCAAGACCAAGCATTTTCAGAGCTACGAAGAGGTGGCCAAGCGCTTTGGCAAACTGCTGGGCATCGACCCCTGGCTGATCAACCCCATGTTCAGTCAGTGCGGTGATGTGAACTTTGCCGAGGGCACGGGCATGGAGTGCCTGCGCAGCAATGTGGACGCGCTGCTGACCAAGATCAAGCGCAAATACAAGGAATACGGCATCAATGAAAAGCCGTTTGTCGTCGTCAAGGCTGACAACGGCACCTATGGCATGGGCATCATGACCGTGCGCGATGTATCCGATTTGGATGCCCTCAATCGCAAAACCCGCAACAAGATGAACGTCATCAAGGATGGCCAGACCGTCAACGACGTGATCATCCAGGAAGGTGTGCTGACCAATGAGCGCATCAACGACGCCGTGGCCGAGCCGGTGGTTTACATGATGGACCGCTATGTGGTGGGCGGCTTCTACCGTGTGCACGCCGAGCGCGGCGTGGACGAAAACCTGAACGCGCCGGGCGCAAGCTTTGTGCCTTTGGCCTTTGCCGAAAGTCCGCATCTGCCCCAGCCGGGCGTCAAACCCGGGGCCAGCGTGCCCAACCGCTTTTACATGTATGGCGTCATTGGCCGCCTGGCCATGTTGGCGGCCAGTTACGAGCTGGAAGCCACCGACCCCGAGGCCGAGGTGTACGACTAAAGTTGTTGCGCTGCAACAAATTGCACTTATCAACGGTGACAGCAGTCCTTGATCAGGCGCAAAATAGCGCCCATCTCAGTCATCAAAAGCCTGACCCCGGTCAGGCTGTTTTTTTGTGTCTTCTACAAAATCCTCTCTCGCTGCACTGACCTTGGGCGCCATTGGCGTGGTTTACGGCGACATCGGCACCAGCGTGCTGTACGCCATGAAAGAGGTCTTTGGCTCCGGCCATGTGCCTTTCACCCCGGCCAATGTTTACGGCATCCTCTCCATCTTCTTTTGGACCTTGACGACCATCGTGTCGGTCAAATACGTGGTCTTGGTGCTGCGCGCCGACAACCATGGCGAGGGGGGCTTGGTGGCCATGTTGGCGCTCGCTTCGCAATCGGTCAAAGACAAGCCTCAACTGCGCAAGGTGCTGCTGGTGGTGGGCATTTTTGGCACCTGCCTGTTTTATGGCGACGGGGTCATCACCCCGGCCATTTCGGTGCTGTCGGCAGTCGAAGGTCTGGAAGTCATCTCTCCAACATTCAAGAAATCGGTGATTCCGCTCACGCTGGTCATTCTGTTTGTGCTGTTTTGGGTGCAAAAGCGTGGCACCGCAGGCATTGGCAAGTTTTTTGGTCCCATCACCCTGGTTTGGTTTGGCACCATTGCCGTGCTGGGCGTGTCACACATCGTGCAACGCCCTGAAATTTTGCTGGCCATCAGCCCGCACTACGCGCTGGGCTTCATGTGGAACGAGCCGGGCACCACCTTCATCATTTTGGGCGCGGTGGTTTTGTGTGTGACTGGCGGTGAAGCGCTGTATGCCGACATGGGCCACTTTGGCAAAAAACCGATTCGCCTGGCCTGGTTCAGCGTGGTCATGCCGTGCCTGACCCTGAACTATTTCGGCCAAGGTGCCTTGTTGTTGTCCAACCCCGAAGCCGTCAAAAACCCCTTTTACCTGATGGCCCCGGACTGGGCGCTGCTGCCTTTGGTCGGTCTGGCCACCATGGCCACGGTCATTGCCTCACAGGCCCTGATCTCTGGCGCCTTCAGCGTCACCAAGCAGGTCATTCAACTGGGCTACCTGCCGCGCCTGCAGGTGCTGCACACCAGCGAAACGGACACGGGCCAGATCTACATGCCCTTTGTGAACTGGGGTCTGTTTGCAGCCATTGTCCTGGCGGTGGTCATGTTCAAGTCGTCCAGCAACCTGGCTGCAGCCTACGGCATTGCCGTGTGCACCGACATGCTGATCACCACCGTGCTCACATTCTTTGTGATCCGCTACGCCTGGAAACTGCCCTTGGCCCTGTGCATTGGTGCGACTGGTTTCTTCTTCGTGGTCGATCTGGCCTTCTGGGCGTCCAACCTGCTCAAGCTGTTTGACGGTGGCTGGTTCCCCTTGGCCATTGGTGGTGCCGTGTTCACGCTCATGCTGACCTGGCACGATGGGCGACGCCTGCTCAACGAATCGCTGCGCTCTGATTCGCTGCGTCTGACTGACTTTTTGGAAGCTGTTTTCATTGCTCCACCCACCCGGGTCGAGGGGACGGCCGTTTTCCTCACCTCCCAAGCAGGGAACGTGCCCAACGCCTTGTTGCACAACCTCAAGCACAACAAGGTCTTGCACCAGCGCAACCTGTTCGTGACGGTGCGCAGCCACGAAGTGCCCCGCATGGATGCCAATGAGCGACTGGAAGTGACCCCGCTGGGACACGACTGTTGGCAAGTCATCGTCAACTACGGCTTCAAGGACAACCCCGATTTGCCGACTGCCCTGGCCACCATCCAGGACGAAGGTTACAAAATCGACCCGATGATGACCAGCTACTTCCTGTCGCGTGACATCGTCATCTCCACCATTGGCGGTGGCATGGCTACTTGGCGTGAAAAACTCTTCGCCCAAATGCACCACAACGCCAGCGCAGCGGCTGAGTTTCTGAACTTGCCCACCAATGCGGTGGTGGAGTTGGGCTCCAAAATCGAGATTTGACAAGCTTTACCCGCCAAGAGGGCCGAGTTTGTAGCTCGGCATTCTCAGAGCCCGACATCTTTGTTGAACCGGGGTGGCTCCCCAATCACCATGGCCCCGTGGGAGCCCTTGACGCCATGCAAAAAACAACCCATTTGCTCTACCTGCACGGTTTTCGCTCTTCGCCGCAGTCGGTCAAAGCCCGCAAAATGGCCGCTCTTGTTGCCGCGCAGTACCCCGAGGTGATCTGGTGGTGTCCGCAACTGCCTGCTTCGCCACGGCAAGCCATGGACCTCTTGCTGGCGGGGCTGGCGGACTGGCCCTTGGCCCATACGGCTTTGATGGGTTCATCCCTGGGCGGTTTTTACGCAGCCTGGCTGGCCCGGCACCTGGGCTGTCCGGCGGTGCTGATCAACCCGGCGGTGAACCCGGCGCGTGATCTGGCGGCCTACATCGGCGAACACCCGGCCTGGCACGACACGTCACAAAGCGTATTTTTTGAGGTGGCCTTCGTGCAAGAGCTGCTGGATTTGCAAGCGCAGTCACAGGTCAACCCGGCCAACACCCTGACGCTGATCGCCAAAGGAGATGAAGTGCTGGACTGGCGCGAAATGCTGACCGCTCACCAAAGCGGCCGTGTGCGCCTGATCGAGGGCAGCGACCATGCCCTGAGCGATTTCGACGACCACTTGCCAGAAATCCTGGAATTTCTGCAATTGGCCTGAGTTCCCCAAACCCTTTTGCTTGCGCAGACGCAGACGTAGGCTTACCACGGCTCATTCATTGAGAGCGAAGCGCGGCAATCCAGCAACTTGCATTTAAAGTGGCAACCCTGCTCATATGAGCACCGAAGCTGGACTGCCACGTCGCAAGCTCCTCGCAGTGACGGTGGAGGAACGCGCAAGCTCCTCGCAGTGACGGTGGAGGAACGCACAAGCTCCTCGCAGTGACGGTGGAGGAACGCACAAGCTCACTCGCAGTGACGGTGGAGGAGCGCGCAAGCTCCTCGCCATGTCAGACGTTTGACCTTGCACCCCGACTTCGCCAGCCACCTGGACATAGTCGGCATGACACCAGTCATATGGGTTAAAGGATGTTTAACTTCATTGCTTCATCAACGAACAAGCTCGCCCCACTGTTGTTGTACACCGCATAGGTGTGATTGCCTTCGGTCACCGTCGCGTCCTTTTTCGTCCAGTCGGCCATGTCCATGACCACTGTGTCGTTTGCATCGCCCGTCAAGGTCAGCTTGTGCATGCCGTTGCTGGTGGCTGTGGCCAGTACGTCGTTCAGTGAAAGTTTCAAGGTATTGGCACCAGAGCCAGACAAATCAACTACAGCCAGGTTTTTGTGCGTGGCTGCCAGGCTCGAAAAGTCGAGGTTCATGTCGCCCCCCAACAAGCTCAATTTGTTGCCATTCACGCTGTAGGCCAAGGCGCTGTAAGCAAAAGCGGCATCAGATACCAACACGCTAGAGCCATCGGTGGCCCTGGCCGTGGTGTGGCCAGATTCGATCACGCCAGTCGCAGGGTTGCTGCGCACACCATCGCTGGTGAGGTAGATGCAAGCAATGCCCACATCTGCCAAGTTGTGCATTTCACCGGCGTCAGAGATGCCGTTTTGATTGGCGTCTTGCCAGACTTTGAACTCGGCAAACCTGGTGTCTTTGGCATCGAGCTCGCCATCTTGGTTGCTGTCAAAACCAGTGGCCAAGCCTTGCAAATCGGTGCTGCCTGCAGCGCCGTATTGGCTGAACGCGTATTGGCTGTGATCGTGCACCTTGCCATCGCCCAACTTGTCCCATACCAACACGCCGTCTTGGGCACCAGCCCAAGCAGTTTGGTCCAAGTGTCCATCACCATCCACGTCCATCGCCACTTGGCTGTAGCTCAGCACGCCATCGCGGTTCAAATCGATCACCACGGGGGAAACGGCTTGACTGACCGACACTTCGGCGCTTGAAAACGCCGTGTTTCCTGTTGCGGTGGTGTCGACGTAATTGCCCTCGGCACCAGTCGTTTGGTCCCAGGCGCGAAACTTCAAAGCCGCGGAAATGGCAGTCTCATCTGTAGCGCCTGGGGTGGGTTCAAAATAGATGCGGTTGTTGGAGTCTGAGGCCAACAACAAAGCGTTGGCCGCGTTGAGTGTTGTACTGCCTTCGATGTGTATCCAGTTCACGCCCCCATCAAGGCTGTACCACAGCGAGCCACGGGTGGTATCTACGTGTGTGATGGCGATACCCTCTGCAGCTGATGCGCTGTCGGCATCTGTGATGTGATTCCCTATCAAGTCGCTGACCAGTGTGCCCGCTTGGCCTGTAGGAGCCGATCCAGACTTGGGTGTTGATGGCAATGCGTAGGTGATGCCTGAACCAGTGGCCAATTCGGGGGCATCGTTCACAGCTGTGATTGATGCCCAAAAATTAAGCGCACCCGACGACATGGATTGGCCCGAACGACCGTTAACAGCAATGTCAACCAGCGAGCCACTGACGGTGTTTGAAAAAGTATTGTCAACGACACGGAAGTCGATACCACCACCATTACCGTTGTAATTGGCTGTTGGGGTAAACCGCAATTGATCACTCGCATTCAGGAACAAAGCACTGTTGAAATTTGCAGCCGAGTTGATGCTTGCAGGAAAGCTGCTCCAAGTCACACCGCCATCCGTGCTGTAGCTCCAAGCTCCCGATGTTATTGGCGTCGTCAGCGTGTGAATGCTGATGCCTTTGATAGCAGCACCGACATCTGGATCGGTCACCAGACCCGTCAATTTATCTTGAATGACAAAAGTAATTGGATTGTCTTCATTCGTTGTCAACTTCACACTGGCTGTAGGGCCTGCAACCACGACTGGTTGATCGTTTGCAGCATTAACCATGGCTTGCAACTTGCTGCGGGCATCCACGTCTGAGCCGCTGTTGGCGCTGTCACGTATGGCCACCCACACAGCGCCCACATTGTTGTTGTTCACACCCGTGATGCCTAAGTTGCCCAACGCCGTTTGCAAAGCGGGATAGGTCGAGTACTCTAGCGCTGTAGATGATGTGAGTGCCGCCACATCCATGATGACTTTGACGTCATTTGCTTTGGCTTGCAATTTAGAGATCGTGTCGACGTCCGTATTGTTTTTGGTGTCAACCCAATCGCTCAGCAAACTCGCACCAGCGGTGCTGCTGACGTTGTTGACGCCAATGGCTTTGTAGTCTGCAAACGTTGGAGAAGCTGATCCCACATTGCCTGCTTTGCCATCTGCCGCAGACAAGATGACGTTGTAGCTGCTGACCATCGCTTGCACTTCACCCGTGCTGTCTGCGTCGGATTCATTCACGTTTGTGCTGTTTAGGGCGCTGTTGATTGCATCCAAGTTGGAGTCGCTCACACCTGTCACACCGAGAGCGGTGTACTGGGTCAGGCTGGCTCTCTCTGTTCCATTTGCGTCGTTAGCTTGAGCTGCTGCACTGATTGCAAGGCGTGCTGTTTCATGTGCAGTTGCTGCTGTGCTCGCCAAGGCTTGCACTTCAGGCACGGAGTTGGCCCCGTTTTCGTTAGCGGCCAGCACTTTGGCGTTGACGGCGGCCAAGTTGTCGGTGGTCACGCCGGTGATGCCAGCTGCTGCGTAGTCTTCCACGTTCAGGGCTGTGGTGCCGTTGTAGTTCTCGATCTTTGCCAGAGCAGTGTTGCCTGCGGTCACCAAGTCTTGCACTTCCACCACGCTGTTGGCCTCGCCTGCTTTTGCGGCCAGCACTTGGGCATTGACGGCGGCCAGGTTTTCTGCGGTCACACCGGTGATGCCTGCGGCGGCGTAGTCGTTCACGCTCAGGGCGTTGGTGCCGTCGTAGTTCTCGATCTTTGCCAATGCATTGTTGCCAGCAGTCACCAAGCCTTGCACTTCAGCCACGCTGTTGGCCTCGCCTGTTTTTGCGGCCAGCACTTGGGCGTTGACGGCGGCCAGGTTTTCTGCGGTCACGCCGGTGATGCCAGCTGCTGCGTAGTCTTCCAAGCCCAAGGCTGTGGTGCCGTCGTAGTTCTCGATCTTTGCCAGAGCAGCGTTGCCAGCAGCCACCAAGGTTTTAATTTCAGCCACGCTGTTGGCCTCGCCTGCTTTTGCGGCCAGCACTTGGGCGTTGACGGCAGCCAGGTTGTCAATGGTCACGCCGGTGATGCCAGCTTCTGCGTAGTCTTCCAAGCCCAAGGCGGTGGTGCCGTCGTAGCTCTCGATCTTTGCCAATGCATTGTTGCCAGCAGTCACCAAGCCTTGCACTTCCGCCACGCTGTTGGCCTCGCCTGCTTTTGCGGCCAGCACTTGGGCGTTGACGGCGGCCAGGTTTTCTGCGGTCACGCCGTTGATGCCAGCTTCTGCGTAGTCTTCCACGTTCAGGGCTGTGGTGCCGTCGTAGTTCTCGATCTTTGCCAGCGCGTTATTTCCATCAGTCACCAAGCCTTGCACTTCCACCACGCTGTTGGCCTCGCCTGCTTTTGCGGCAAGCACTTGGGCGTTGACGGCGGCCAGGTTTTCTGCGGTCACGCCGGTGATGCCAGCTTCTGCGTAGTCTTCCAAGCCCAAGGCGGTGGTGCCGTCGTAGCTCTCGATCTTTGCCAATGCATTGTTGCCAGCAGTCACCAAGCCTTGCACTTCACCCACGCTGTTGGCCTCGCCTGCTTTGGCGGCCAGCACTTGGGCGTTGACGGCGGCCAGGTTGTTGGTGGTCACGCCGGTGATGCCAGCTGCTGCGTAGTCTTCCACGTTCAGGGCTGTGGTGCCGTTGTAGTTCTCGATCTTTGCCAGAGCAGTGTTGCCTGCGGTCACCAAGTCTTGCACTTCCACCACGCTGTTGGCCTCGCCTGCTTTTGCGGCCAGCACTTGGGCGTTGACGGCGGCCAAGTTGTCGGTGGTCACGCCGGTGATGCCAGCTGCTGCGTAGTCTTCCACGTTCAGGGCTGTGGTGCCGTTGTAGTTCTCGATCTTTGCCAGAGCAGTGTTGCCTGCGGTCACCAAGTCTTGCACTTCCACCACGCTGTTGGCCTC
>NZ_LFYT02000010.1 GCF_001270065.2 Limnohabitans planktonicus II-D5 | reverse complement strand
TTTCAGCCTTTGGCACAGGCCCCATGTCGGAGTCTTCGACCGCCGACCTACGAGATGTCAACGCCTTGTAGGTCGGTACTCGCAGAGTCCGACGTTTTCAGCCTTTGGCACAGGCCCCATGTCGGAGTCTTCGACCGCCGACCTACGAGATGTCAACGCCTTGTAGGTCGGTACTCGCAGAGTCCGACGTTTTCAGCCTTTGGCACAGGCCCCATGTCGGGGTCTTCGACCGCCGACCTACGACATGGCAACGCCCCGCAGGTCGGCACTCGCAGACTCCGACGTTTTCAGCCTCTGGCACAGGCCCCATGCCGGAGTCTTCGACCACCGACCTGCGACATGGCAACGCCCCGTAGGTCGGTACTCGCAGAGTCCGACGTTTTCAGCCTGAGGCACAGGCCCCATGTCGGAGTCTTCGACCACCGACCTGCGAGATGTCAACGCCCCCGTAGGTCGGCACTCGCAGAGTCCGACGTTTTCAGCCTTGGGCACAGGCCCCATGTCGGGGTCTTCGACCGCCGACCTGCGAGATGTCAACGCCTTGTAGGTCGGCACTCGCAGAGTCCGACGTTTTCAGCCTCTGGCACAGGTCCCATGTCGGGGTCTTCGACCGCCGACCTGCGCGATGTCAACGCCCCGCAACTCGTCGGCCGTGGTCTCAATGTCCTCGATGGTGTCGTGCAACACGGCGGCCCACAGCACCGTCACATCCTGCACGCAGCCCTCGTTGGCCAACACATTGGCCAGCGCAATCGGGTGATTGATATAGGGCAAGGCCTCGGCGTCTTTGCGCCTTTGGTTGCGGTGCTTGTCGGCGGCAAAGGCCACGGCTTTGATCAGAAAGGTCAGGGAGTTGGGGGAGTTTGCATGGGCTGATCCTCTCAAAATAGGGGCAAATCAATGGTCGCCACAACGTCGCGACAATCGCGGCAGCAATTCGCGTGGGGGTTGAACTGTAAAATTCATTCCCTTGACGGAATATTCCATGAAAGTTATATTGACGCCATGAAATGGGAAGTTGAATACACAGACGAGTTTGGCGATTGGTGGGCTGGATTGTCTGAAGAAGAGCAAATCAGCGTGGCCGCATCTGTCCAGTTGCTTGAAGAGCGAGGTCCGAGTCTCGGGTTTCCGCACAGCAGTGGCATCCAAGGTTCAAAACATGGCCATATGCGTGAACTGCGGACCCAGCATCTTGGCCGACCGCTTAGAACGCTTTATGCATTTGACCCCTTGCGAAACGCCATCTTGTTGATAGGTGGAGACAAGACAGGTGATGGTCGCTGGTATGTCGTGAATATCCCACTGGCGGATCGTCTTTATGACGAACACATCGAACAACTTCAAAAGGAAGGAAAGACCCATGGCTAAGAAATTTTCTGATCTTCGCGCACAGATGAAGCCTGAGGCGCTTCAACGCGCCGATGCTGAGGCAAAGACCCTGTTGGCCGAAATGCCCTTGAACGAACTGCGTCAGGCCCGAGGCTTGTCACAAAAGATGCTGGCCGAAGTTCTGCATGTCCAGCAGCCCTCCATTGCCAAAATCGAGAAGCGTACCGATATGTACCTCTCAACCCTGCGCAGCCACATCGAGGCCATGGGTGGAGAGTTGGATATCGTCGCCCGCTTTCCGGACGGCTCGGTGAAGATCAGCAACTTCGCCGACTTGGGCAAAACTGCGGCCCTGTGATACTCGTGGTGCGATGGCGCCTCTAGCTGCAAATGTCATAAAACCGAACCACATCACCGACTCGCATACACATCTTTGCCATTGGCCTGCAAAGACACCACCAGTGAGGCCACCACATCGGTGGCTTGCAAGGCCAGCCGCAGCAGCACATTCAACTCGGTGCGATTTCATGTGTATTCCTGCACACAGAATAAATGCACCAACTGAACTATCTTCACTGCACTTTCTACTTCAACAGGGGCTTGAAAATGGCAACTTCCAACCGTGCGAACGCGGCAAAAAAAACCCCTCAAACCAACACTTCTGCGAATAGCCGTGCGCAAGCCAAGCACAGCAACAAGACGGGATCTAAACCGAAAGACGCAATCGCCATTTTGCGAGCAGATCACTCATTGGTCAGTGGACTGTTTGCCGAATATGAAAAGACACGGTCGGTGTCCAAGAAAAAAACATTGGTGAGCAAAATTTGCACTGAGTTGAGCGTGCACGCGCAGGTGGAAGAAGAAATCTTTTATCCCGCTGTCAAAGCTGCTTTGCGTGACAAGGAGTTGGTGCCCGAAGCAACCGTAGAGCATGCAACGTTGAAGGATTTGATTTCCCAGGTAGAGGGCATAGAGCCCGATGGTGAAATGTTCGACGCCAAAATCAAGGTGATGGCTGAGTATGTGAAACACCACGTCAAAGAAGAACAAAACGAAATGTTTCCCAAAGCGAAATCCACAAAGTTGGATATGGTCGACTTGGGTGAACGCATCCTGGCACGCAAGGATGAATTGAAACCCGAAATGGGACTTCCTAAAGAAAACCCCAAAGTGTCTGGCAGCATGAAAGAAGGGGCTGCTCTCACCACATAAGTGCCCACTTGCAAAAGGGGCCAACCTGATGGGTGAAGTCGTTTGGTTTCATATCAATGACCCGGCACGCTGAAGTTTGAAATGTGCGAGAAATGTCATCTCGTAGGTCGGCACTCGCAGAGTCCGACGTTTTCAGCCCTTTGGCACAGGCCCCATGTCGGGGTCTTCGACCGCCGACCTACGCGATGTCAACGCCCCGCAGGTCGGCACTCGCAGAGTCCGACGTTTTCAGTCTCCGGCACAGGCCCCATGTCGGAGTCTTCGACCGCCGACCTGCGAGATGGCAACGCCCCGCAGGTCAGCACTCGCAGAGTCCGACGTTTTCAGCCTTTGGCACAGGCCCATGTCGGAGTCTTCGACCGCCGACCTACGAGATGAGCCGTGTGTTGCCCGCTGGGAGATAGAAGTCACCCTGCAAATCATCATATCCGCAGGCCCCCATCGCACACGGCTTCATCACGCCGTGAGGGTCAAATCTCCACTGTTGAGGTTGATCCCCGCAACGGAGGTGACGCCCACCAGTTGGACCACCACGTCAGTGGTCGCCACACTGCCGTCAGAGACATACAGGTAATAGTCACCCGCACCGTTGACTTTGAACAGTGCAAACTCTCCCCCGGAGTCCGCAGCAGACACAAAGCGTGCATTGATCTTCGCCACAGCATCGGCCAAGGTCAGGCCTGTGCCTGCTGCAAAGGTCGTCAAGCCTGTCGCAGCGTTGATGGATGCTTCTGTTGCGGTGGCAGCCAATGCAGATCCTCCCACCACCAAATTGGGGGCAAAGTCGATCAAATCGCCCGTGCCAGCAGCGCCTTTGAGGTAATCGGTGATCACATCAAAAGCAGAGCTGGTACCAGCGTCGCCCGCCGCAAAGCCAAAGCGATCAGAACCTGCACCACCGGTCAGCGTGTCTGCGCCAAGTCCGCCCCTCAAGGTGTCATTGCCTGCGCCGCCATCGAGCCAATTGGCAGCCGTGTTGCCGGTGATGGCGTTGTTCAGTGCATTGCCTGTGCCGTTGATCGCGCTGGTACCGGTCAGTGTCAGGTTTTCCACAAATGAGCCCAAGGTATAGGCCAATGAGCTGCTGACCGTATCGTTACCGCCCGCGTCAATCGAGCCGTTGAGCAAGGTGGTTTCGGAAACCAAATCTCCCATGTTGTCCACCACATAATTGTCGTTGCCTGCACCACCCACCAGCGTGTCAGCGCCAGTACCACCATTGAGCCAGTCATTGCCTGCCCCTCCATCCAGCCAGTTGGCAGCGGCGTTGCCTGAAATAGAGTTGTTCAGTGCATTGCCCGTGCCGTTGATCGCAGAGCTGCCGGTCAGCGTCAGGTTTTCTACATAGTTACCCAGTGTGTAAGTCAATGCGCTGTTGACCAGATCTGTTCCGCCCGCATCCACCGTGCCATTGAGCAAAGTGGCTTCAGAAACCACATCACCTGTGTTGTCCACCACATAGGTGTCGTTGCCTGCGCCCCCGGTCAATGTGTCAGCGCCGGCACCTCCGTTCAAGGTGTCGTTGCCTGCCCCGCCATCGAGCCAGTTGGCACCGGTGTTGCCGGTGATGGCATTGTTCAGTGCATTACCTGTGCCGTTGATCGCAGCGCTGCCGGTCAGCGTCAGGTTGTCCAGGTTGTTGCCCAATGTGTAGCTCACAGCGCTGTTGACCCAATCAATCCCGCTGGCATCCACCGTGCCATTGAGCAAGGTGGCTTCGATCACCACATCACCCAAGTTGTCCACCACATAGGTGTCGTTGCCCGCACCACCGATCAACGTATCAGCGCCCACGCCACCGTCCAGGACGTTTGCAGCAGCATTGCCCGTGATCAGGTTGTTCAGCGCATTGCCCGTTCCATTGATCGCCAAGGTGTCCGTCAACAGCAGGTTTTCAACAAATCCGCTCAAGGTGTAGTTCACTGAACTGTTGACCTGATCCACACCACCGGCATCCACTGTGCCATTGAGCAAAGTGCTCTCGGAAACCACGTCATTCAGGTTGTCCACCAGATACAGGTCGTCACCGGCGCCACCAGACAAAGTGTCCACTCCTGCGCCACCGTTCAAAGTGTTGGCTGCCGCATTGCCTGTGATCAGGTTGTTCAGTGCATTACCTGTGCCGTTGATGGCCGAGTTGCCCGTCAGGTTCAGGTTCTCGACAAACGCGCCCAGCGCATAGCTCAGCGAACTGTTGACTTGGTCCACGCCGCCTGCATCCACCGTGCCGTTGAGCAAAGTCGCCTCAGACACCTGATCAGCCGCATCATCGACCACATAGGTGTCATTGCCAGCACCGCCCATGAGCGTATCTGCCCCCAGGCCACCGTCGAGCAAGTTGGCAGCCGTATTGCCAGCGATGACGTTGTTCAATGCATTGCCCGTTGCGTTGATGGCTGATGCGCCAGTCAAACCCAGGTTCTCGACAAAGTTGCCCAAGACATAGTTCACCGAACTGTTGACCTGGTCCACCCCCCCAGCATCCACGCTGCCATTGAGCGATGTGCTCTCGGACACCACGTCGGAGGCATCGTCGACCACATAGCTGTCATTGCCCGCACCCCCGGTGAGCGTGTCGGCACCCATTCCACCGTCCAGGGTGTTGCCAGCAGCATTGCCCACCAACAAGTTGTTCAGTGCATTGCCCGTCGCATGGATGGCTGCGCCCCCGGTCAGTGACAGGTTCTCTACAAAAGCGCTCAGCGTGTAGCTCACGGAACTGTTGATCTGATCTTGCCCGCCTGAATCGATGGAGCCGTTGAGCAAGGTGCTCTCCGACACCAGATCGGCCGCATCATCGACCACATACACGTCATCACCCGCGCCACCGGCCAGGGTGTCCGCACCCAGACCACCGTCCAGCGTGTTGGCTGCAGCATTGCCAGTGATCAAGTTGTTCAGACCATTGCCTGTGCCGTTGATGGCCGAGCTTCCCGTCAGGCTCAGGTTCTCGACAAACGCACCCAGCGCATAGCTCACCGAACTGTTGACCTGGTCCACACCACCTGCATCCACTGTGCCATTGAGCAAGGTGGCCTCAGACACCCAATCGGCCAGATCGTCGACCACATAGGTGTCGTTGCCAGCACCTCCGATGAGTGTGTCCACGCCCAGACCACCATCGAGCGTGTTGGCTGCGGCGTTGCCTGTGATCAGATTGTTCAGTGCATTGCCGCTTGCATTGATGGCTGAGCCCCCTGTCAGATTCAAGTTCTCGACAAATGCACCCAATGCATAACTGACCGAACTGTTCACCACGTCCGTGCCACCGGCGTCAATGCTGCCATTGAGCAGCGTGCTCTCAGACACCACATCAGCCGCGTTGTCCACCACATAGCTGTCATTGCCTGCCCCACCGATCAGCGTATCGGCACCCAGGCCACCGTCCAAAACGTTGTCGCCAGCATTACCGGTGATGGTGTTACTCAAGCCATTGCCCGTGCCATTGATGGTCGTGCTGCCCGTCAATGTGAGTTTTTCGAGATAGCTGCCCAATGTGTAGCTCAAAGAACTGCTGACCAGATCGGTACCCCCGGCATCAATGCTGCCGTTAAGCATAGTGGTCTCTGACACCACATCAGCGGCGTTGTCCACCACATAACTGTCATTGCCTGCACCACCGACCAGCGTGTCGGCACCCGCACCACCGTTCAAGATGTCATGGCCCGCACCACCGTCGAGCCAGTTGGCCGCCGCGTTGCCCGTGATCGCGTTGTTCGAAGCATTGCCTGTACCGTTGATGACCGAAGTGCCCGTCAGAGTCAGATTCTCCACAAACACGCTCAGGGTATAGCTCACAGAACTGTTGACCAGATCGGTGCCACCTGCGTCAATGCTGCCGTTGAGCAGCGTGGCTTCCGAGACCACATCCGCCGTGCTGTCCACCACATACGTGTCGTTGCCCGCACCCCCTGCCAAAGTGTCATCGCCTGCGCCACCACTGAGGGTATTGGCTGCAGCATTGCCGACGATCAGGTTGTTCAGGGCATTGCCTGTGCCGTTGATGGCCGCACTGCCCGTCAAGCTGAGGTTTTCGACAAAAGAACCCAGGGTGTAGCTCACCGAACTGTTGACCCCGTCCACACCGCCTGCGTCCACCGTGCCATTGAGCGCCGTCGCCTCTGACACCACATCAGCGGCGCTGTCCACCACATAAGTGTCGTTACCGGCACCGCCAACCAATGTGTCGGCCCCGGCGCCACCGTCAATGGTGTCATCGCCATCGCGACCCACCAATTGGTTGTTGGTGGCGCTGCCCGTGATGACATCGTTGAAATCCGAGCCCTCTGCGTGCTCGATGTTTTTCAGGGTGTCTGTACCGCCCAAGCCCAAAACATTGTTGGCACCACCCCAGCCATCCACGGCCAAACCGGTCGTCAAATTGATGTTCACACCTGCAGGGTCCCCACTGGAGAAGACCCAGTCGTTGCCCGCACCACCATCCAAAATGTCGCTGCCACCATCGCCGCGCAGCCAGTTGTCCCCACTGTTGCCCACGATGGTGTCGTTGGAACGCGTGCCGGAAATACCTTCGATGTTGATCAAGGTATCCACACCGCCTTTTTTGTCCGCAAGGGTGCTGCCCAACGTGACGTTGATGCCACCCATGCTCAAGGGCGTGTCGACAAAGGTCACGATGTCAATGCCTGCCCCGCCGTCGATCGTGTCGTTACCGGCAAAGCCCGTGTAGAACTGCCGCACATTGACATCGTCGCTGCCACGCAGATAGTCGTTGTAGTTCGAGCCCTGGATGTTTTCAATGTTGATGAGCGTATCCACGCCCCCCATGCCATCCATAGCGGTACCACCGGCCACCGTCACCACGCCTGTCAAGCCGGTCACTTTGGCCGTTGCACCATTGACCACCAGTGCCGTGGCGCTCAAGTTCACAATGGCACCCGCTGTTGATTGCCAATAACGGACATTGTCCGAATTGGCGCCGCCATCCAGCGTGTCATTGCCTGCACCACCATCGAGCACATCGCGATCACTGCTGCCCACAATCCAGTCGTTGCCACTGCCACCGTACACCTGGTCAATGTCAATCAGGGTGTCCGTGCCGCCCATGCCATCTTGCGCCACACCTGTGGCAAGGTTCACGGTCACTGCAGCCGTGCTGGTGCTGTAGTCGGCACGGTCACTGCTGGCATACGAGCCCCCGGTATTGGCGTTGTTGCCGTTGAGCGTGTCATTGCCCGCATTGCCGCGCAGCAGCTCAAAAAAGAAACCACTTGCATCGCGGCTTTGACTGCCCCCGCTGATCACATCATGGCCTGCGCCGCCCACCACGCCGTCCACATTGAGCAACACATCCGTGCCGCCCCATCCATCACTGACGATGCCCGTGCCCAGGTTCGCACTCACAGCTTGAGCACCTGTGTTGGAAGAATAGTCGGCGATGGTGAAGAAGTCGCCCGCATCCCCCTGGATCGTGTCATTGCCGCCATTGCCCCTGAACACCTCCGTGATGCGATTGCCTTGTGCATCGGTGGTGTGCGAAATATCGCCACCGATGAAAACATCATTGCCCGCAGTGCCCCAAACCCGCTCAATGCTGATCAGCTTGACGCTGCCTTGCGTGCTGGTGGCCATGCCTGTGGCCAGGTTCACGGTCACCACAGGTGTTGTGGGCGTTGTGCTGGGATAGGCCAAGGTGTCATCACCGGCACCACCGTTGATGGTGTCATTGCCAATGCTGTTGGTGGCGTAGCCCGTGTTGAAGATGTCGTTGCCGTCCCCCCCCACCAAAGAATCGTTGCCACCCAGTCCGTAGAAATGATCGGCCCCAGCCGTGCCCGTCAGCGTGTTCGCGCTGTCGTCGTTGGTTGTGAATGCCGAGTTGTCACCCACCAGCAAAACGCTGCCATTGGAGAACACCATGTTCGCGCTGCTCAGCGACTTGCTGTCGGTGTTCAAGGTGATGCTTTTGCCACCACCGACCAGGGTCACTGCGGTCGAGCCGTTCCATGTCAGGTAAAAACTGCTGGCGCTCAAACCGTTGTTGTCAATCAACAACCGGTCTGTCAATGGATTGAACGCCCGGACGCTGCCATGGCTCAAACTCGACCAATTGCTGCTGCTGCTGGCCAACGACGTATCCAGAACCGTGACCTTGGCGGTCGCTCCCCCCGCGCTGGCTGACATGACTTCTGAGCCCTCAGTCACAAAGTCAGCGGCCAGGTTCACCGTGAAGCTTGCCTTGCCGTTGTTGCCCACCACCGCGGTGCCCGTCAACTTCCCCCCCACCACATCGGCTGCCGACACGCCCGTGAGCGCATAAGACACACTCTGTCCGACTGCCACATCCGTAGTGGTCACAGTGAACACCACCGCAGACCCTTCGTTCACAGAAGTGCCAGAAGCGGCGATGCTGTAGCCCGTCACCACTGCTGCGGTTGACAAGCTGGTTTTGCTCTCCACCGTGCCAAAGCCGTCGGTGTAGGTGGCGGTGACAGAAATTTTCTGCCCGACCTGCGCCGCAACTGGCTTGAACGTATTGCCAGTGGCGCCCGCAATGGCCACACCATTGGCCTTCCATTGGTAGGCCACCGCGCCCATGCCGTCTGCATCGGCCAAGGTGTTGTTGGCTGTGAGCACCAAACCCTGTTTGGCCGTGCCCGAGATGGTCACACTGCCTGTGGGCGCATCATTGACGTTGGCCACCAATGCCGTCTCTGCACTGGTGAAAATGGCCAGGTTCTCATGACCGTCTGTATAAGTTGCATTGAGGCTGATGCGTTTGTTCACCAGCGCCTGCGTCAGCACCAAAGTGTCTGTGGTTTGACCGCCAATGGCCTGACCGTCGGCCAACCATTGCAAGCTCACAGGTCCCATGCCGTCATCATCTTGCAAGGCCTCCAGGGCATGCAAAGCCTGACCTTGCATGGCCACACCGGTGATGGTCAAGCTGCCTTCGGTTGGTGAATCCTGGGGCAGGATTTCTGTGGTGGCTTCACTGGCTATGACCTCTTCGGTGTCGCCACCATCCAGGTAGCTGACCTCAACGCTGATGCGCTGGCCCACATGGTCGTCCGTCAAATCCAGCGTGGCCTGGTTAGCTTCTTCAATCAACTCGCCGTTGGCATACCACTGATAGCCAAAGTCTCCTTCTGGTGGCAAGCCGTCTGCATCACTCAAACCCGACAGATCGACCGACAAGGTTTGAGAAGCCCAGGTATTGCCAACGATGCTCACACCCCCTTCAGGCGCATCGTTCAGGTTCAAAACAGGCCCTGTCGACGCACTGAACATGGACTCTGCCTTGCCAAAACCATCGGTGTAGCTGGCGCGCACATACAGGTGTTGCCCCACATGATTTTGCGTGGGGGTGAACACATCTGCCGTCGCACCGACTATGGCACCTTGATCCGAATACCACTGGTAGCTCACCTGACCCATACCATCCAGATCGGCCAGCTTGTGCGTGACCGTGAGGGTCTGCCCTTGTTGCGCCAGCCCAGTGACCGTGACGCTGCCGGTGGGCAGATCATTGATGTTCAGCACCTTGGTGGTGGATGTGCTTTTCACCGATTCCTGATGCCCATTGCCGTCGGTGTAGCTGGCAGTCACGCTGATGGATTGACCCACCTGATCCTGGCCCAATTTGAACGTGCTGCCTGTTGCACCCTGCACGGCTTGGCCATTGGCTTGCCACTGATAGCTCACCGAGCCCATGCCGTCGGCATCGGCCATGGTGTTGGATGCCGTGAGGGTCTTGCCCTGCGTGGCGATGCCTGTGACTTTGACCACGCCTGTGGGCAAGACATTGGGTGCCAGGCTGACCGTCTTGTCTGCAAAGGCCATACTTTCAATGCGCGTCAGGGTGTCAGTGCCGTCAGCCCCCACATTGGCCTTGACCGTGGTGATGCCTGCTGCAGACGTGCTGATGGTGTAGTCGGCCACGTTGCCCGAGAACACCGCTGTGTCCACACCCGCACCACCATCGATGCTGTCATCGCCCCGACCACCCAGCAGCACGTTGCTGCCTGCATTGCCCGTCAATTGGTCGTTGTAGACCGAGCCCATCACGTTTTCGATGTTGCTGAGCACGTCTTGGCCTGCTGCACCCATAGCCTGGCCGGTGGACAGGTCGACGGTGACCCCGCCCTCCACGTTGTTGTATTCAGCCCAGTCGTTGCCGCCACCACCGTCAAGGGTGTCGTCTCCCAAACGGCCGTCCAGGCGGTTGTCTTGTGCATTGCCGATGATCACATCGTTCAGGTCCGAGCCTTCCACGCCTTCGATGTTGATCAGCGTGTCCACCGTGCCAAAACCGTCTTGTGCCTGACCTGTGGCCAGGTTCACCACCACGCCGGATGTGGGCGACTTGTAGGTATAGGCCACCTCTTCGTAACCACCTCGCCCGTCGATGGTGTCGTTGCCTTTCGCGCCAGCAAAACTCTCCTGCGCTGTGTTGTCATCCCGGCCCAGCATCACATCGTCAAAGTTGCCGCCCCCCACGTACTCGATGTCGATCAGCGTGTCCGTGCCGCCCATGCCGTCTTGCACCTGGCCTGCACTGAGACCCATGTCCACAGAGATCCCTTGCAGGGCGTCCCAATAGTAGGCCTCGTCCCATCCGCCCATGCCATCCAGAGTGTCGCTGCCCGCGCCTCCAATGAAGCCTTCGATAGACAAGTCCCCCATGATGCGACCAGCCCCCCCGCCGACCAAAAGATCGTCCAGTGCCGAGCCTGCCACCTGGTACACACCGCTGAAGGTGTCTTCGCCCACAATTTGGGCCAACTCGCCTGTGCGCTTGGCCGCATCCAGTGCCCAGGACTTGCCTGTGCCCATATTGACTTCGACACCTACGCTGGCGTCGTAATAGACAATGCGTGTGGCACCGTTGCCCAGGATGGTGTCATTACCGCCTTTGCCATCGAACTCGTTCCAGGCACCATTGCTGCCCGCGTTGGCCGACTTGCTGGAGAAACCCCGTGCGTCGTAAACATCGTCGTATTGCGTGCCGCGAATGCGCTCAATCGAGCGCAAGGTATCCACGCCAATGTTGTCCATCACCCAGGTACCACTGGCATTGAGGGTGTAGTTGCCCATCGGGTAGCTGCTGGCTGCCACGCCCATGACCTGACTGGCAGGCGAAGCCCATGCATCGATCCCCATGGCCCAAGCCTGGCCCTGAGCCATGTTCACTTTGACGCCCAGGTTGGAGCCCAGATATTCCGCACGGTCGGTGCCCGCACCGCCGTCAATGTAGTCGTTGCCGCCACGGCCACGGAAACCTTCAAAATCATCGTAGGCACCGCCGACCAAGGTGTCTGCAAAGTCCGTCGCACGCACTTGGTCAACACCCGACAGAGTCTTGACCCCCAGCGATTGGCCATTGATGCTCAGGTGACTCATGTCCACCTTGGCGTTGTTGCCTTCAGCCGCCAAATACACCACGATCCCTTGGCCTGTGGTGCTCATCATGTTGAAGCCAGACTGCACGCTGACCACCGTGTTGCCATTGCCCACGACCTTGTCGTTGCCATAGGTCAAGCCCACGTAGTTGTGGCTGGCACCCAACAAGTGGTTTTCTGTCATGCCACTGAAGTCAAACGCATCTTCAAAGCGCGTGTCGCCAAAAGAGCTGATGCGCTCCAGGGTGTCCATGCCCGCTTGCTGGCTGCCCGCTGCGCCATAGCTCACCGTTCCCGTGAAACCGGTGTAGCTCAGTTGAACGCCGGTCTGTGACCAGTTGTAGTTGAGCCATGGCGAATTCACCCAGGGCATGTTGACCTGCTGATCCAAAATGAATTGGTCGTTACCGCCAAAGCCCAACAGGTTGACCGAGTGCTGATCGCCTGCAGCCTCGTCGTTGCCAGACAATTCCCCGAGCGAGCCGATCACCCGGTCTGTCTGCCGGGTGGTGCGCACCTCTTCGATGCCACGCAGCATGTCTGTGCCGATGTCTGCACCTGCCAGACCAGTAACCGTCATGTCAGACAGGTTCAGCTGCACACCGCCCGAGCTGAGTTGGCTGTAATTGGCGGTGTCGTAATCGTTGTAATCAAAGGTCTTTCCCTCCGTCTTCCAGGTCAGGTTGCGCTGTTCGCCACCGACCAGCAGGTCATCGCCAGGGCCGCCGACCAAGGTGTCGTTGCCTTCAAAGCCCAGGAGATAGTCGTTACCGGATGTGCCGGTCAGCGAGTCATTGCCGCCGGATAATTCCGTGTTGCCGATGAAGGCATTGAAAACGCGAATGCCCTCGTTGCTGCCATGGGCTGGCAACTGGACATTGATCGCTACAAAATCACTTTCAGGATCAAAAAACACCAATGATTTGATGTTTTGAAGGGTGTCCACACCCTGGTATGTGGGCAAGGATGCGTCCCTCAGATCCGTCACCGTCCAGTCTTGTGACCCGGAGGCGTTGGGCGTGATGTGTGAAGTCGCCACACCATCAATTTTGAGCACCCACCCCTCAGCGTCATCCGAATCCATGCGCCAATTGCTTGAAGTCATTCCTGGCACACCGATCACAGCCATGTCCGACCCATCAAGGCCGGTCAACTGATCGTTACCCCCACCACCCACCATGACCGCGTAACCCTTAGCGCTGACCAGCGTATCGTCACCACCCCCTGCAATCGCTATATTCCAGCGATTGAGGGTGATCACATCACTGTATTCACTGCCTTCTACTTCTTGAATGTTGCGCAGCACATCCTGGCCACCTTGACCATCTGCAGCTGTACCCGCGACCAGGTTCACCACCACCCCGCTGGTGGCATCCCTGTAGTCCACGCCATTGTGCTGAGACCGTTCACCACCATCGACCAGGTCGTTGCCCGCTCCCGGACGGATGTCATCTGATCCGCCTATGCCATAAATGGTGTCGTCACCCGAGGAGCCCACCAGCCAATCGTTGCCACTGCCGCCCGTGATCACATGAGGCGAAGTCAGCGACAGGGCGGGGCCATAGTTGCTCGACATGTAGAGCGTTGTTGCAGCGCTCTGGTTGTTCGCGTCCACTCCGTGCAACACCAGTTGTTCCACACCGACCAAACGGTCGGTGCCCATGTTGGTCACGTTGGCACCTGTGCGCAGGTCTGTGACGGTCCACTCCGTGGTGCCATTGCCAGCCGGCAGCGCACTGACGGACAACAAGTCCATGCCATTGCTGCTGACCTTCCAGACGTTCATGCCATTGTTCATCAAACTGATGGACTGAATCGGTGTGTTGCCCCAGTAGTACTCGGCGATGTCCTGTGCTGCTCCGCCCACCATCAGGTCGTTGCCCTGATCGCCTTGGTAACTGCCACCTCGAGCCCCCCCATAAATCGTGTCATCGCCTGGGCCTGCGTTGATCCAGTTGCCGTTCGCGCCGCCATAAATCACATCATTGCCACGCTCCGCAAACAAATAACCACCGTTGTCACCCATGGTGATGGTGTCGTTGCCTTGTGTGGCGTGCGCCGACTCGATACCGGTCAGGGCGTCTTGACCGATGTCTGCACCGCGGGCATAACCGGCCTTGAGGTTGATGTCCGCCGCAGTGCTGAAATCGTTGTAGATGACCACGTCACCACCATCGGCACCGCCATTCACACTGTCGTCCCCCGCACCCGGCTTGAAATGATTTCTCAGGTCATTGCCCTGCAAGGTGTCATTGAAGCGCGTGCCATCCACATTCGCAATGTGCGTCAAGATGTCCGAGCCGCCTTGCCCATCTTGGGCGGTGCCTGCAGCCAGGTCCACGACCACACCTGTGGTGGCGCCCGAAAAACGAAGCACATCATCACCCGTGGGTCCACCGTCCAGCGTGTCGTTGCCCGCGCCGCCGTCGAGCGCGTCATGGCCTGCGCCGCCAACCAAGCTGTCATGGCCATCACCACCCTGCAAATTGTCATGGCCATCCATGCCCAGCAAGGTGTCGTTGCCCCCCACACCTGCCAGATCGTCGTCGCCAGAAGTGCCGATCAACAAGTCGTTGCCCGACGTGCCCGTCAAGGCCTGCACCGAAGGCACGTTCGCGTTGAAGCCCAACACCAAGGTTTGACGGAAACTCTGGTTGTTGCCATCGACACCATCCAGCCACATGCGTTCAATGGATTGCAGTGTGTCCACCCCATGTGGGCTGTCAGAACGCGTATCGGTGACCGTCCAGGTGAGATCCGCGTTGGCCTGCAACTTGAACATCGTGGCGCTGCCCGACTTCAAAGACCAGTTGTGGGTGCCCTCTTGCGTGAGGACCCATTGGTCAATCCGTTCGCTGCCCAGGAAATAGGTGGTCGAGTCATCCCCCTCGCCACCCACCACCAGATCGTTGCCAGCTTCGCCCACCAAAACATCGTTGCCGACACTGCCAATCAAGGTGTCATGGCCTTGTGCACCATAGGCTAAGCCACCGCTGCGGCCCAAGGTGATCTGGTCATCAAACGCAGTGCCCGTGGCCGATTCAATGTTCTGCACCGATTGACTGGAAGCCCCGACTGACGCAACACCTGTCAGCAGGTTCAGGTTCACACCTTGGGTGAGGTTGCTGTAGTTCACAAAGTCATAGTCCGCCCCACCATCAAGCGTGTCATGGCCTTCGCTGCCCATCAGCTGGTCATTACCGGCATTGCCCAGAAGATAGTCAGTACCCGAAGTGCCGCCCAGCACATCATCGCCCGAAGTGCCCTGTACCAAGGTGATCGCTGCACCATCCGGCGGGTAGTTGGGGTTGAAGTTCGCACCCAGCAAGCTGCTGGCCGTCACATTCTTGAGCACTGCCAAGGTCAGCGGCGCGCTCTGCGTGCCTGCATTGCCATCGGCATCCACCTGCAGCCAGGTGTCGGCACCGTTTTGCACCAGCTTGAGATAACCACTGGTGAACGGGTTGGTGCCGTCGTAACTGGTGGCCGCGTTGCGCAGCAAGTCCGAGTAATCCAACACATCACCCCCTGCACCGGCTGCAAAGTCGGTGATCACCATGGCGGTAGCCGCCATGTCCACCGAACCGGCTTCGGTCAAGAACTTGCGGGTGCCCTCCAGCAAAGTTTTGTATTCTTGCGCCGTGAGCTTGAAAACATCCGAGCCCGCACCGCCTGTGAGCGTGGCTTGCAACACGCCGCCTACCGACAACACATCCTCACCATCGCCACCGTCCAGCGTGGCTTGCGCCACGCCATAGGGGTTGGTCCCGACATAGTTGGAATTGTTCATGCCGGCGCTTTCGTCCATGACCGACAAGATGTCATTGCCGCTGCCACCCCGCAGCACCGCTGTGACTTGGCCAGATGAACTGGTGGTGTTTCCGTTGAAAGAATTGCCTGACAGCATCAATGTGTCTTGGTCAGCACCACCATCGAGCACAAAGTTTCTGTCCTTGACCACATTGCCATCGGTTTGCTGGCTCGCCCAGGTGTCGTATCTCACCGCCATCCAGTCATTGCCCGCATCCCCTGAGATGGAGGCGAGCCTGTTGTTGACGAGGGTAAAGGCGTCATCCCCCTCTCCTCCGGACAAGCTCGCCATGGAATAGTTGTTGACGCTCAGGTAATCATTGCCCGCATCGCCAGACAAAATGGCTGTGCCTCCGATCACATTCCCCATCATGCTGCCATTGGCACTGCGCATCTGACCTTCTGCATAGAGCGCATCATCGCCCGCGCCACCACTCAGATTCACCACCGCACCGGTGGCGTTCAGGTTGTCGTTGCCCAAGCCACCCAGCAAGGTTTGGCCGCCTGTCATGGACCTGGCCGTCAAGTTGTCACGGCCGTCACCCCCGTCCAGGTAGTTGGTGCCCTGGTCATCTGTGAGCGTGTCGTCTCCAGCTTCGCCATACAAGCTGTCGTTGCCGTAGTTGCCCACCAAGGTGTCGTTGCCATCACCCCCCAAAATTTTGTCACTGCCGGCCTGACCATCGATGCTGTCATCTCCCGCCAAGCCGCTGATCGCGTCGTTGCCAAATCCTCCTGACAATGTTTCTGCTGCGATGGTGCCGGTCAGGTTCAGCGGGATCGGGGCTGCCCCATCGGGCGAATAATTGGGGCTGAAGTTCGCACTGAGCAAACTGCTGGCCGTCACGTTCTTGAGCACTGCCAGCGTGAGCGGCGTGTTCTGTAAACCCATACCTCCATCTGCATCCACCTGCAACCAGGTGTCGGCACCGTTTTGCACCAGCTTGAGATAGCCACTGGTGAACGGGTTGGAGCCGTCGTAAGTGGTGGCCGCGTTGCGCAGCAAGTCCGAATAGTCCAGCACATCGCCACCTGCACCCGCCGCAAAGTCGGTGATCATCATGGCGGTCGGCACAATGCCCACAGAACCGGCTTCGGTCAAGAAATTGCGCGTGCCTTCCAGCAAGGTTTTGTACGCTTGCGCCGTGAGCTTGAAGACATCCGAGCCTGCACCACCTGTGAGACTGGCTTGCAACACGCCGCCCACCGACAACACATCGTTGCCATCGCCACCGTCCAGCGTGGCTTTCACCACACCATAGGGGTTGGTTCCAAGATAGTTGATATTGTTCAGGCCCGCGTTGTCGTCGATCACCGACAACAGGTCATTGCCGCTGCCACCGCGCAGCACTGCTGTGATTTGGCCAGATTGACCCGTGAAGTTTCCGTTGTAGGAATTGCCCACCACCGACAGGGTGTCTTCGTCAGCCCCGCCATCGAGCACAAAGCTTTTGTCCTTGACCCCATTGCCATCGCTTTGTTGGCTCGCCCAGGTGTTGTAAATCACCGCCAAATTGTCTTTACCGGCATCACCCGACAAGCTCGCCATGCGCGTGGCGTTGGCATTGAGGTTGTCGTTGCCATCGCCGCCTGACATGCTCGCCATCGCGTAAAAGTTGACGTTGAGGTGATCATTGCCCGCATCGCCCGCCAATGCGGCTTGGCCCCCCATCACATTCCCCACATAGGCGTAATTCGCATTGCGCAATTGGCCATCGGCATGGATCGCATCATCGCCCGAGCCACCACTGAGGCTGACCATCGCACCGGTGGCGTTCAGGTTGTCGTTGCCCAACCCCCCCAGCAAGATTTGGCTGCCCGTCAAGGACCTGGCCGTCAACATGTCGCTGCCATCGCCCCCATCCAGGTAGTTGGTAGCCTGATCATCTGTGAGTGTGTCGTCACCTGCTTCGCCATACAGGCTGTCGTTGCCGTAGTTGCCCACCAAGGTGTCGTTGCCATCACCCCCCAAAATTTTGTCACTGCCCGCTTGGCCATCGATGCTGTCATTGCCCGCCAGGCCGCTGATCGTGTCGTTGCCAAAACCGCCTGACAATGTTTCTGCTGAGCTGGTGCCTGTCACATTCAATGGCGTCGGGGCGTCTCCATTGGGCGAATAATTGGGGCTGAAGTTCGCACTGAGCAAGCTGCTGGCCGTCACATTCTTGAGCACGGCCAGCGTGAGCGGCGTGTTCTGTAAACCCATACCTCCATCTGCATCCACCTGCAACCAGGTGTCGGCACCGTTTTGCACCAGCTTGAGATAGCCACTGGTGAATGGGTTGGAGCCGTCGTAACTGGTGGCCGCGTTGCGCAGCAAGTCCGTGTAGTCCAGCACATCGCCCCCTGCACCGGCTGCAAAGTCGGTGATCACCATGGCTGTGGGCACAATGTCGACCGAACCGGCCTCGGTCATGAACTTGCGGGTGCCTTCCTGCAAGGTTTTGAATTCTTGTGCCGTGAGCCTGAAGACATCGGAGCCCGAACCACCTGAGAGCGTGGCTTGCAACACGCCGCCTACCGACAACACGTCGTTGCCTTCACCACCGTCCAACATGGCTTGCGCCACGCCATAGGGGTTGGTTTCACCATAGTTGTTGCTGTTCATGCCAGCGGTGTCGTCCATCACCGTCAAGATGTCATTGCCGCTGCCACCGCGCAAGACCAAGCTGACTTTGCCTGTCAGAGAACTGAAGTAATTGGCGTTGTATGAAGTTCCACCCGCTGACAGCGTGTCATCCTCGGCCCCGCCATCGAGCAAAAAGCTGATGTCCTTGACCCCATTGCCATCGGTTTGTTGGCTCGCCCAGGTGTTGTAAATCACCGCCAAATTGTCTTTACCGGCATCACCCGACAAGCTCGCCATGCGCGTGCCATAGGTTTTGAGGTTATCGTCGCCATCGCCGCCTGACATGCTCGCCATCGAGTAGCTGTTGACGTGCAGGTCATCATTGCCCGCATCGCCGGTCAACACGGCTTTGCCAGCGATCACATTGCCCATGTTGTTGTAGTTCGCATTGCGTAATTGGCCATCGGCATAGATCCAATCATCGCCCGCCCCACCACTGAGACTCACCACAGCACCGGTGGCATTCAGGTTGTCGTTGCCCAGACCACCCAGCAAGTTTTGGCTGCCTGTCAAGGACTTGGCCGTCAAGTTGTCACTGCCATCACCGCCGTCCAGGTAGTTGGCGCCCTGATCATCTGTGAGCGTGTCGTCACCGGCTTCGCCATACAGGCTGTCGTTGCCGTAGTTGCCCGCCAGCTTGTCGTTGCCATCACCGCCCAAAATCTTGTCGCTGCCTGCTTGGCCGTCGATGCTGTCGTCGCCTGCCAGGCCGTTGATCGTGTCATCACCAAAGCTGCCTTGCAAGCTGTCGGTTGCCCCCGTCCCCTCAATATTCAAGCCCGGCGAAGCCATCACGCTGGTGCTGGCGGTGTAGGCCGCCAATGATGAAGTGGACAAAGGCACGGCTGTCGCCGTTTGGGCGCTGCTCAACACCTGGCCAAAGCCCATGCTGGCTGTGTCCGTGTCGGTGCCCCCCAACTGACTCAAAACAGGAGCCCAGTCCGTCACAGGCAAAGTGGATTGCCATGTCACGCGACCAACTTGAACCTCGGTTTTGGCGGGGTCCAGGCTGGTGATGTAGGTAGCCCAGGAAAACGCATGGCTGCCCAGCCCTTGGCTGTAAATTTTGCCCCCCAATGTGCTGACCACATCGAGCGTCAAATGGGCGCTGTTTTCTTGGATGCGAAAACCCAATGATTGACCCGATGCAATCGTGTAATCAGCCGTGTACGTGAAGTACAGGTCATAACTTGCGGTGGTACTTGTCAGGCTGACATTGCGGATAAGCAGTTGTGCGGTCATGGTGAGGCCCAGAGGGTAAGAACACGCCCATGGCCAAACTACAGCTACACCACAGGTAATTTTGACGATTTAATCATAATAATGACAAAATTACAAATCAAATATGAAAACTATCAACACTTTTCTAAGTAGTTGCCGCAATCGAACAACAGCTCAGGGCTGCACATCCAGCAAAGCCGACAGTGCTTGCAAGACCTGCTGGGGGTCGGTGCCCGCCATGGTTTGCAGTTTGAGGTGGGCGAGCAGAAATTGGTAGCGTGACTGGGCAAGGTCTCGCCCGGCTTCGGCCTGGCGTTGCAGTGCGTTGAGCAAGTCGGTCTGGCTGCGGGTGCCCGCCTGAATGCCTTTGCGGGTGGAGATGACCATCTGGTCAGACGAGCGCTGGCTTTGCTCCAGGGCTTTGACGCGCAGCAAGCCCGCGGTGGTGTTCTGGTATTCCTTGCGCACTTGCAAGCTCAGGTTGCGGCGCGTTTGTTCCAGCAGTTCTTCCTCGCGCAACAAGCTGGCCTCGGCCTGCCGAATCGCCGATTGGGTTTGCCCCCCTGCGTACAAGGTCCAGTTGAGCTGCACGCCCAGGGTCCTGTTTTGGTAGCTGGAGTTGGGGTTCAATGCATTTTCCCCCTGACTGCGGGTGACTTGTGCCACCAGGTCGAGCGTGGGATGGTGGCCGCTGTTTTGTTTCTTGACCTCGGCCTGTGCGGCCTCGACTTTGGCCCGGGACAGCACCATTTCCGGGTGCTGGGCCAGGGTGCGTTCGATCCATTCGGGAATGTCTTGACCCACAGAAGGCAGCGTCTGCGCTGTGGGCAGATTGCGGACAACCATGTTGGGCACCTCTTGCGAGACGACCGATTGCAGCTGCTCTCGGGTGAACGCCACTTGTTGGCTCGCTTGCAGGGCTTGCGCCTGGGCCATGTCGAGGCGAGCCTGGGCTTCGTCGATGTCGGTTCGGGTGCCTTGGCCCTTGTCAAAGTTGCGTTGCGCGGCGCTCAGCAGGCCTTGGGTGGACTGCAGCAGCACACGGCTGAAAGCCAGCACGTCTTGTGCCAGCAAGACCTCCAGGTAATAGCCCGCTGTGCGGCCCAGCAATTCCAGCTGTGCGCGTTGCAGTTCGGCGTCTGCGGCGCGGCTTTGGGCGCGGGACTGTTCGAGTTGCTCGAATTGCGGTTTGCGGTAGAGGGTTTGCCGCAGCAGCAGGCCTGTGTTTTGGCTGCTGTACTGGTAAGGCGTGGTGACCGTGCCCAAGGTTTGTTGCAGGTTAACTTGATTGTGGCTGTTGCTGACCGAGACGTTGGGCAGCAGCGCTGCCTGGGCCTGTGCTTCGATTTCTCGGGCTGCCGCCGCTTGGGCTGCGGCAGCGCGGAAACCGGGGTCTTTGTCGCGGGCCAGTTGCCAGGCTTGTGTCAGGTCCATGGCCTGTGCGGGGATGCACGCCAACAGACAGGCGCAGCTCAGCGCGGCCAAGCCTGGGCGCATGATGGCTTGGAGGAACACCTCACTCCTCCTTCATGGATTGGGACAAGCGCCGCACCAGCGGATAGGCCAGATAGGTCAGCAGCGAGCGCTCACCGGTGCGAATGACCACCTCGGCCTGCATGCCCGACTGCAAAGCACGCGCACCCAGGCTGCGCAAGCCTTCGGGGGTGAGCACCAAACGGGCCAGAAAGTAGGACTGCCGGGTTTCCGGCTCATTGATCAGGTCTTTGGACACCGACATGACTTGGGCCTCGGTGACCAGTTGGGGTGAATGCGCGAAGGCAGAAAACCGGACATCGGCCAGCAAACCGGCCTTGACGCGGTCGATGACGTGCACGGGGATGCGTGCTTCGATCACCAGGGGGGAGCGCTCGGGCACGATGTCCATGAGCCTTTGACCCGGCCCCACCACGGCACCCACGGTCTGCACGCTCAAGGCGACCACCTGTCCGGTGGCGGGTGCCTTGATTTCGGTGCGTTCCATGTCCTGCGTGACGGCAGTGAGCTTTTCTGCATCGGCCTGAACTTCGCGGCGGATGTCGGCCAACTGGTTGTCCAGCTCCTTGAGGTATTCAAAGCGCACCTGCTGCGTGCGTTGGTTCAATTCATCGATGCTGCGTGACAAACGAACCCCGGTCGAATCCAGGTCTGCGATGACGCTGGACACATCAGCCAGGTTGCGCTCCAGTTCGTTCAGGCGAGCACGGGGTGCATAGCCCTCTTTGACCAGATCGGCAATGTTGCTCACCTCTTCTTGCAACAAGGCCGATTGCCGCTTGCGTTGCACCAGCATGCGCGCATTGCCATCCAACTGGGCGCGCAAGCCCGCCTGGTTGTCGGCCAGTCCGCGCACGTTGGCCTCCAGTGCCGAGCGGCGTGACTGAAACAGCTGGGTCTGCACTTGCAGATGGGGCTGGGTCAGGGGGTCGTTCTGGGCGGCCAGCAGATCGGCATGCCATTGCACTTGGGGCAAGTTCAGGCGCTCGGACTGCAAACGGCTTTCAGCGGCGCGCAGGGCCAGGTAGTGCTGACGCACCGATTCGAGCTGGGCCCGGGGCATGGCCTGCTCCAGGGTCATGACCACCTCGCCCTCCTGGACTTGCTGTCCTTCTTGAACCCGAACATCCCGCACGATGCCGCCTTGCAGGTGCTGAATGGTTTTGCGTTTGGTGTCCAGTGTCACCAGGCCTTCTGTGGGCACGCCTTCATCCATGGGGGCCAGTGCGGCCCAGACCAACAGGCCCGCAAAGCCCAGGATCAGCGCCCAGCGGCCCACGCGTTGCAAGGGTTGGGTGTCCTGGAGGGTTTGTCGAATGTGCGCATCGGTGTCAGGCGCAGGGGCAGCGGGTGTTGACGGATTCATGGTGTGGTCACGGGGCCCTGTGGAAGTGTGATGGCTGCAGTCAATTGGGCAAGCACCTGCGAGGGCGGGCCCCAGTGCTTCACTTGCCCAGACGCCAGGACAAGCAGCCAGTCGGCGGCTTGCACAATCGGTTTGCGGTGGGTGATGAGCACCACGGTTTTGCCCTCTGATTTGAGCGATTGGACCGTGGCCAGCAAGGCCTGCTCGGCCGCATCGTCCAGGTGGGCGTTGGGTTCGTCCAGCACCAGCAGACTGGCCTGTGCATACAGGGCTCTGGCCAGACCGATGCGCTGTTTTTGACCGGCTGAGAGCATGATGCCGGCCTCGCCAGTGGGTGTGTTGTAGCCCTGTGGCAAACGCAAGATCAGGTCATGGATGCCTGCCTGACGGGCAGCGGCTACCACTTGCTCGCTGTTGACTTCACCCATGCGGGCAATGTTTTGGGCCAGGGTGCCGGGCAGCAAGTCCATGTCTTGCGGCAAGTAACCGATATGTTCGGTGCGCCAGGCAGCAGGCAGGCCCTGCACAGGCTGTCCACCGAGCAAGACCTCGCCCTGCGTGTGGGGCCAGACACCCAGCAAGACTCTGGCCAGCGTGGATTTGCCGCTGCCGCTTGGCCCCATGATGCACAGCACCTGGCCAGCTTGCACCTGAAAGGAGACGCTCTGCAACACCGCCTGATCGCTGCCGGGCGCGTTGGCACTGACCGCGCGGCAGTCGATGGCCGGGGACCAGGCTGCCTGGGCACTTGGCCCGGAGGGTGGTGGTGCGTGGTCACGCAGCAAAGCTGTCATGCGGCCCCATGACGCACGCGCAGCGAGCATGGGCCGCCAGGTGCCCACCAGCAAGTCCAGGGGTTGCAAGGCACGCGACATCAAGGTGCTGGCCACGATCATGGCACCGGGACTGATGTCACCACGAACGACCAACCAAGCCCCCATGGCCAAGGACAGTGACTGTTGCGTGTAGCGAAAGAATTTGCTGAAGGCCTGCAAGCGGTGGCTGATGTGTTCGACCGATTGCTGCGCCACCATCTGACGCAGATGTCGTGACTCCCAATCGGCATGCAAGGCGGGCAGCATGCCCATGGCGTGGATCACCTGGGCGTTGCGCAGCTTGGCTTGCTGGTCTGCCTGCACTTGTTGACTCGCTTGCAAAGCGGCCAATGCGGGCTGTGCAGCCAGGCGGTGCCCGGCCCAGGCGATGCCCAACAAGACCGCGCCACAGCCGATGGCCAACACCCCCAGCCAGGGGTGCAGCACAAACATCACCCCGATGTAAATCACCACCCACGGTGCATCAAAAAAAGCAAACACGCCATTGCCCGTGAGGAATTGACGCACTTGGGTCAGGTCGTTCAGGGCCTGTGCGGGCTGCACCTGACCCCGGAGTCTTTGCGACTGAAAACTCGCTTGCAAAAGCTCAGGGGCAAATGCCTTGTCGATGCGCATGCCGGTGTTCACCAGCAGCCGCGAACGCGCCATCTCGGCCAGACAGACCAGCAGCAACACCCCCACCAGGAGCAAGGTGCTCATGAGCAAGGTGAGCTGGTTGCGCCCGAGCAGCACGCGGTCATACACCTGAAGCATGTAGAGGCTGGGCATCAACATGCCTGCATTGATGAGCAAGCTCCACAGGCCAACCAGGCGCCATTCTTTGCGGAATGCTTGGATCAGGGCGTTCATGGCGCGACGCCTGCCGTGGGGCGGGGCTGTTGCATGGCTTTTTGCAAAGCTGCAATGACTTCGTCTCGCGGGCCACATGCTTGCATGTGTCCGTCACGCAACACCATGAGCTGATCGGCCAGGCTGAGCACGGCAGTCCTGTGGGTGATCAGCACCACGGTGCAGCTGCGGGCCTTGGCAATGGCCAGGGTTTGCGTCAGTTGCGCCTCACCCATTTCATCCAGATGCGCATTGGGCTCGTCCAGCACCACCAGACGCGGCCAGCCATACAAGGCGCGCGCCAGCCCGACGCGCTGGCGCATGCCGCCCGACAGGACATGGCCGTCCACACCCAATGGGGTGTTCAGCCCCAGAGGCAGACCTGCGATCCACCCTTGCAAGCCTGTGGCCGTGATGACTTCATCGAGCAAGTTTTGATCGGGCTGCTGAAAACGGGCGATGTTGAGCGCCAAAGTCCCGTCAAACAGTTCCACGTTTTGCGGCAAGTAACCGATGTGTGGTCCGATCTCGGCGCGATCCCAGGCATGAATGTCCACCCCATCCAGGCGCACCTTGCCCGTAGCAGGCGGCCAGATGCCCACCAGCATGCGCGACAAACTGGTTTTACCCGCGCCAGAAGGGCCCAGCACAGCAAGCAACTGGCCCGGCTCTAGGCGAAATTGAACACCTTTGAGCAACTCGGCCTGACCGTCCGGCGAGCGAAGACTCAAATTTGCACCGCTCAGCAAGCCCTTGGGCGCTGGCATCGGCATGGGGGGTGTTTCTTTTTGGGCAGGCCCCAAAAAACTGTCCAAGCGCTGCCAGGAAGCCCAGGCCTCATGAATGGTGCGTGAGTGCATGATCAATTGGGTGATGGGGCTGAGCGCCTTGGCCCCCAGGATGGAGGCCACCACCATCATCCCGCCATGGGCCGGAATCAGGCCCATCAGCGTCAGCCAGCAGCCCAAGCCCAACAGCAAAGAGGCCTGCAGGACCTGGATGAAACGCGACATGGCCGAGCCCCAGCCTGCACCATGGGAAGCCTGCGCCTGAAGGTCCAGAAAAACGTCTTGTCGCTCTTGCCAAAGCCGCTGAGCGCGGTCTTGCATGCCCATGGCCAACACACTTTCAGATTGGCGCAGCAGGGAAGAAGCCAAGATCTGGGAGGTCTGAGCGGCCTGCTGGGCATGGTCCATGGGCTGGTGCACACGCTGGTGGGTGATGTAGGTCACCACACCCAGCACGGCACCCGCCATCACCGAGGCCACCCCCAACCAAAAGTGAATGGCAAAAATGATCAGGATGACCACCACGGCAAAAGGCAAATCGACCAAGGCCAGGGTGGCCGGGGATGTCAAAAAAATGCGCACTTGCTGGACATCGGCCAAATTGGCCTGAACCGGCCCAGGCCCTGTCAACTGCGCTTGTTGCGTCATTTTCCAGATGCGTGGCGATAACTGCAGCTCCAGTTTGTTGGCCAGCATCTGCAGCCACGATTCACGCACCCAGTCGATGACTTCCATCCACGCATAGACCGCAATGATCAGGACTGTCATCATGACCAGCGTCAGGCCGCTTCGGCTGGTGACCACCCGTCCATACACCTCCAGCATGTACAAGGAAGGTGCCAAAGCCAGCAGATTGCTCAGGCCGCCATAAGCAAACACCTTGCGCAAGCTGGCCACCCAGACAGGCCGAAACAAGGACAACCAAGACGGTTCAGAGGAATGACGCAGAGATAGAGGTGATGACATGCCTGCAGGGGGATCCATGAAACAGTGCGTCGTGTCAAAACGCTCAAATCATTCTGTTGCCCCATTCAAAATCAGGCGAAGGTCTCAAATGAACAAAACAGAATACCAATGTTTGTTTATAACATCTTTGGCGATTTTATAAATATGAAACACGCATTGCCGCGATGACCTTCGACTACAGAGCATTGGCTAAGCCGACATGTACTCTCACAGTGCGGCGGAGCCGCACTCACGGCGTGGCATTCAGGCAAGAACTGATTCAGGACTTTTGTTCATCTGATTCGAACAACAGCCGAAACAATCGATCCGACTCTTGCAAGCCCTCATCGGTCAACACCACTGACTTGGCCTTGCCAACCGGGCTCGAGATAAAACCCTTGGCATGGAGTCTCTCCATCACAGCCCAATCAAAGCCTTTCCATGACCTGTTGCTGTCATGCAAACCCAACTGCAGCAATGCCAGCACCGCTTGGTCGATGCGCTCCGTGTTCATCTTGATGACTCCTCTGTTGACTGATGACCGTGTGCTTGCTGCCATGGTCCACATGCAGCAAGACCCGAAGTTTGCCCTATTGATTCGGCCGTGTGAAATTTTCAATGCTCAAAGATGTTGTAGGTCGGCGGTCGAAGACCCCGACATGGGCCTGTACTGAACCAACAATGTCGGACTCTGCGAGTGCCGACCTACGAGATAAATGTAGGTCGGCGGTCGAAGACTCCGACATGGGCCTGTGCCAAAACCCATAACGTCGGACTCTGCGAGTGCCGACCTACGAGATAAATGCAGATCGGCGGTCGAAGATCCCGACATGGGCCTGTGCCAAAACCCATAACGTCGGACTCTGCGAGTGCCGACCTACGAGATAAATGTAGGTCGGCGGTCGAAGACCCCGACATGGGTCTGTGCCAAAACCCATAACGTCGGACTCTGCGAGTGCCGACCTACGGGATGCCATTTCTCACACATTTCAATCTTCAACGTGCCGGATCAATAATTGAGCTCATGAAACGCCCCCTGCACACGTTCATGCGTCAGGTCAACGCCCGCATCCGTTTGGTCAGTGCCGCCCTGTTTGGCGTGGTACTGCACCTGGCGCTGCCACCCGACTGGCCCACGCTGACCACCACCCGAATTTTGCTGTGCTGGAACGCCGCTGTTGCGCTGTACCTGCTGATGGCCTTGTGGGTCATGCGGCAGTCGGATGTGGAGCACATGCGCCAGCGGGCCTACCGCCAAGACGAAGGCCAAAAGACCATTCTGCTGCTGACCATTGGGGCGGTGCTCGCCAGTCTGGTGGTCATTGTGGCCGAGCTCTCGGCCATCAAATCTCTCAGCGGCAGCGACAAGCTGCTGCACATTGGCCTCACGGGCGCAACAGTGGCCAGTTCCTGGGTGTTCATGCACCTGATGTTTGCCATGCATTACGCCCACGACTACTACCTGAGCGGACGCCACGGGCGCGAACCCGGTCTGGCATTTCCGCAGGAACCCATGCCGGACTACTGGGACTTTTTGTACTTTTCGGCGGTGATCGGCACCTCGGGCCAGACGGCCGATGTGTCCTTCACCTCCAAGGCCATGCGCCGCACCGGGCTGGTGCACTGTGTGCTGGCTTACTTTTACAACACCACGGTGCTGGCCCTGACCATCAACATTGCGGCCAGCCTGATGTGAGCCCGGCCGGGAGCCTGCCCGGTGCCCGATAAAATCCCTCACCTATGACAAACCAACTCGACAAAAAATCCCAAGCTTGGTCCGCACTCTTTTCTGAACCCATGAGCGAGTTGGTCAAGCGCTACACCGCCAGCGTGTTCTTTGACAAGCGCCTGTGGCAAGCCGACATCCAGGGTTCGCTGGCCCATGCCGAGATGCTGGCCACGCAAAACATCATTGGCGCGAGCGACCTGGCCGACATCCAGCGCGGCATGGCGCAGATCACCCAAGAGATCGAAACTGGCGCTTTTGAATGGAAGCTCGACCTGGAAGACGTGCACCTGAACATCGAGGCGCGCCTGACCCAGCTGGTGGGCGACGCAGGCAAGCGCCTGCACACCGGCCGCAGCCGAAACGACCAGGTGGCCACCGACGTGCGCCTTTGGCTGCGCAGCGAGATGGACTTGATCATCGATTTGCTGGCCGACCTGCAAAAGTCGCTGGTCGATGTGGCCGAGCAGAACGTCGACGTCATCCTGCCGGGCTTTACCCACTTGCAAGTGGCCCAGCCGGTGAGCTTTGCGCACCACCTGCTGGCCTATGTGGAAATGTTCAGCCGCGATGCCGAACGCATGGTCGACGTGCGCCGCCGCACCAACCGCCTGCCGCTGGGCAGCGCCGCCTTGGCCGGCACCACCTACCCGCTGGACCGCGAGCGCGTGGCCCGCACGCTGGGCATGGT
The DNA here is from genome assembly GCF_001270065.2 of Limnohabitans planktonicus II-D5. Classification (GTDB taxonomy): domain Bacteria; phylum Pseudomonadota; class Gammaproteobacteria; order Burkholderiales; family Burkholderiaceae_C; genus Limnohabitans_A; species Limnohabitans_A planktonicus. Next base: position 91,977 of record NZ_LFYT02000010.1, on the reverse strand, counting down.
CGATGAGGCGGGCAACCCACAGGTCTGCCAAAACAGCCTGGACGGCGTGAGCGACCGCGACTTTGCCATCGAATTCACCGCTGCGGCCAGCCTGTGCATGGTGCACATCAGCCGTTTCTCGGAAGAATTGATTTTGTGGATGAGCCAGAACTTTGGCTTTGTGCGCATTGCCGACCGCTTCACCACCGGCTCGTCCATCATGCCGCAGAAGAAAAACCCCGACGTGCCCGAGCTGGCGCGGGGCAAAACCGGCCGCGTGGTGGGCCACCTGATGGGCCTGATCACCCTGATGAAGGGCCAACCCCTGGCCTACAACAAGGACAACCAGGAAGACAAAGAGCCGCTGTTCGACACGGTGGACACGCTCAAAGACACCCTGCGCATCTTCAGCGAAATGGTGGGCGGTCAGGTCAACCCCGCCACGGGCCAAAAAGAAGGCGGCATCACCGTCAACGCGGCTGCCATGGAAGCGGCCGTGAAAAAGGGCTATGCCACGGCCACCGACTTGGCCGACTACCTGGTCAAAAAGGGCCTGCCGTTTCGCGACGCCCACGAAGTGGTGGCTCATGCGGTCAAGACTGCCCAAGGCCTGGGTGTGGACTTGTCCGAATTGCCCCTGGAGACTCTGCAAAAGTTCGACAGCCGCATCGAAGCCGATGTGTTCGGCCCGCTCAGCCTGCAGGGGTCGCTGAATGCCCGCAACACCTTGGGCGGCACAGCCCCCGCGCAAGTACGTCTGCAGATTGCGCGGCATCGCGTGCGTTTGGGCTGATACCCCGCAGGTCGCAAGCCTGCGCACCAGTCATGCGGGCTAAGGCGAAAGCCCACGTCGGGGCTGAAGCCACCGACCTACAGGGGCCCATTGATTCGGCCCCGTGAAGTTTTCAATGCGCAAAGATGTTGTCGGCGGTCGAAGACCCCGACATGGGTCTGTGCCGAAACCCATAACGTCGGACTCTGCGAGTGCCGACCTACCAGATCAATGCTCAATGATGTTGTAGGTCGGCGGTCGAAGACCCCGACATGGGTCTGTGCTGAAACCCATAACGTCGGACTCTGCGAGTGGTGACCTACAGGGACGTAGCCCTCTCGAAAAGCCCGACCTTGCCTGCCTCGCCCTGTCGTTGAAGTACCATGCGTACAAATCACGGCTCCCCATACTCCAAGAGGTCGGCAGATGAACTTTTCAACCAATCACGCCATCCAATCTTTACGAATCGGTGCAAGTCATCTGTGCAGGCTGGTGCCACTGTGTTTTGCCAGCGCCAGCTGGGCGCAGTCGCCGCCGACCGAGGTGCATTCCGCCATCCAGAACGTGACCGTTTACCCCGGTGTGGCGGTGATTGAGCGTGTGGCCAAAGTGCCGGCCAATTCACGCCAGCTGGTGCTGCCCTGCCTGAGCACAGCGTTTGACATGTCGGCCCTGCGGGTCGATGGGGGCCCTGGCGTGACGCTGGGTGCCATCAGCGCGGTAGACCTGCCCCGTGCCGAAGTGCCTGCATGTGCCCGCAGCCCACTGGACACCCAAATTTCGACACTGGAGCAGCGCATTGCCGCTTTGCGTGCAGAAGAAGCTTCACACGATCTGGTGCTGAACTATCTCAAAAATTTGAGAACCAACGTCGGCCCAAACAAAACCAAACAGGCCATGACGACGACGATGGCGCAAGTCCAACGCAGCGGTTTGAAGACCCGCATGCAACAGCTGCACCTGGCTCGCGAGCGCGAAACTTTAGAACGTGAACTCAAACCCCTGCAAAGCCAACGTGAGCGTCAGCAAGCGCCAGCGTACGTTCGTCAATTGAGCGTGCAGTTGAGCGCCGAACAAGACAGCGAACTGCGGCTGAGATACCCCGTGCAAGCGGCAACATGGGCACCCGCCTATCGCGCCACACTGGACAGCAACAATGCCAGCGTGCAGATGGAACGCCTGGCCCAGGTCAGCCAAAACAGTGGCGAAGACTGGCGTGACGTGAGCTTGCGGCTGTCAACAGGCTCACCCCGTTCAGCACCACAAGGACCTTTGCCTCGGTCCTGGATCATTTCACCCCGCCCCCTGTTACCCGAAGGACGCGTGATGATGCTGGCCCCGGCCACGCCCGCGGTATCAGCGCCAGCACCCGCGATGGAAAAGCGCAACGGCTCAGCACCTGCTCTGGACTTTGCGGTCCAAGTGGCACAAGGTGAATACGCCACCGAATTTCTGGTGCCCGGCAAAGTGGGTGTCGCCAGCGGTCAAGAGCGTGTGGCTTTCAGCCTTGAACGCCAAAACTGGCCGGCCAAACTGTTTGTACAAACCAGCCCGACATCCGAAGCCAGCGCCTGGCTCAAGGCCGAAGTGGCCCGCCCCGCTGGGGTCTGGCCAGACGGCTCACTCCAACTCTTGCGCGGTCAGCACACCATTGGCCAAAGTACCTGGCGCATGGGCAACGAAGCCCAACTGACGCTGCCCTTCGGACGAGATGAGCAAGTGCGTGTACAGGTCAAATCCAGTCCCCAGCAAACCGCAAGCGCGGGTTTGATCAGCACCCGTCAGGAACGGCGTGAATCGCACCACTATGAAGTGCAAAACCTGCACGGCATCCCCATTGAGCTGGAGGTGCTGGAGGCACGCCCCCTTGGTACAGATGCACAGATCAGCGTTCAAGCCGTGTTTGATCCAGCGGTAGAGCCTCAACCTTGGCGTCCCGGAACTGGCATCGTGGTCTGGAGAAAAACCTTGCCCCCTTCGGCAACAGCCACCTTCAAGGCCGACTATTTGATGACCTACCCCAAAGACGTTCCCATCAGCGAAAACCGTTGATGACGCACGACCGCATGGCCGCCCAGCGCGCAGGCATCGGGCAGTGATGTGGTTTGGCCATGCATCTCTTTGAATCGCCCCAGACGGTCTTGAGAGGGGCGTGACAAGGCCGGGAGGGCACTTCCGCGATAATTTGCGCCAACCATCCCGCTATACCTTCTATACCCTGCCCCACATGACCACAGCCAGCCCCACCCTCATGCCCTGGACCAAATCCCTCCGCACCGGCGATGTGCGCATGGACGAAACCCACCAGGAGTTTGTGGACATGATCAACCAGATTCTGGCCACCCCGGAAGACCAGCAGTTGCCGGTCTACAAAGAGTTCCTCAACCACACGGTGGAGCACTTTGCCCAGGAAGAGCGCTGGATGCTGGCGACCGGCTTTTCCGCCGACAACTGCCACGCCGAGCACCACGCCACCATTTTGGAGACCATGCGGGTGGTCGAAGCCCACTATCTGGACAGCGACAACACCATCATCACCCGCATGGCCGAGGCTCTGGCCGAGTGGTTTCCGGGTCATGCCAACAGCATGGACGCCGGATTGGCCGCGCACCTCCAATCAGTGGGCTTTGACAGCGTGACCGAAACATTGGCCGATCCATCGGCCATCAAAAACGTGACCATGTCCGGTTGCGGCAGCGTCAGCTGCAGCAGCTGATCAATCGCATTCAGCGCCGCCCAACAGCGTTGGGCTGTCAACTGCGGCACTCATTGAGTGCTGCCGCACTTTACGTGCAGGGCATGGGGCCACTAACATGCTCCTCATGACAAAACACCTTTACATCCTCACAGGCGCCTCTCGGGGCATGGGCCTGGCCATCGCAGAACAGCTGCTCCAAGCGGGCAACAGCCTGCTGTGCATCTCGCGCCACAGCAACGACACACTGGCGGCTGCCGCCCAAAAAGCCGATGTGCCTTTGTTGCAATGGACGCAAGACCTGGCTGACGGACAAAGCGCCAGTGAACGCCTGCGCCAGTGGCTGGCCTCGCAAAACCCCGCCGAACTCAGCGGTGCTACCTTGATCAACAACGCCGGCGTGATTCCGCCCATCGGCCCCTTGAGCCAGTCCCAGCCCGCTGATCTGGCCCTGGCCCTGCGCGTGGGCCTTGAAGCACCCATGCAACTGTGCGCCGCATTTTTAGGGGCGACCGATGCATGGACCCTCCCGCGCCGCGTGCTCAATATTTCTTCGGGTCTGGGCCGCAGCGCCATGGCGTCGCAAGCCGGTTATTGCGCGGCCAAAGCGGGCATGGACCACTTCACCCGCTGCATGGCGCTGGACGAAGCCCTCAAAACCCACGGTGCTAAAGTCTGCTCGCTGGCACCCGGGGTGATCGACACCGACATGCAGGTGCAACTGCGCGGCGCAGCGGTCAAGGCCTTCCCGGACCAGGCGAAATTTACCCAACTCAAGGAAAAGGGCCTGCTCAGCTCGCCCCAGCAGGCGGCCCACCAAGTGTTGTCCTACTTGGCCCGGCCCGACTTCGGGCTCAACCCCATCGGGGATGTGCGCGACTGAGCCCTGGCCCGCCCATCAAATCGCCGCCCCTGTCAGGTCAATGTAGCGATTGGCCCTGACACTGAGCGGCATTTTCAATTTTTATTTCCCTACTGGAGACCTTTCCCATGAGCCGTGAAGTTGTTGTTGTCAGCGGTGTGCGCACCGCCATTGGTACCTATGGCGGCAGCCTGAAGGACATCGCCCCCACCGAGCTGGCCGCGCAAGTTGTGCGCGAAGCCCTCTCGCGGGCAGGGACAGAAGGCAAAGACGTGGGCCATGTGGTGTTTGGCCATGTGGTCAACACCGAGCCCAAAGACATGTATTTGTCGCGCGTGGCAGCCATCAACGGCGGCTGCGCCGATGGCACCCCGGCATTCAACGTGAACCGCCTGTGCGGCTCGGGCCTGCAGGCCATCGTCAGCGCCAGCCAGTCCATCTTGCTGGGTGACTGCGACATCGCCATTGGCGGCGGCGCTGAAAACATGAGCCGTGGCCCCTACGCTTCGCTGTCTGCCCGCTGGGGCGCCCGCATGGGAGACACCAAGATGGTCGACATGGTGGTCGGTGCCCTGCACGACCCCTTCCACACCATCCACATGGGCGTGACGGCTGAAAACGTGGCCGCCAAATACGGCATCACCCGCGAGATGCAGGACGCGCTGGCTGTGGAAAGCCACAACCGCGCCGAACGCGCCACGGCAGCCGGTTACTTCAAAGACCAGATCCTGCCCGTCATGCTCAAAAGCAAAAAAGGCGAAGTGGCCTACGCCACTGACGAACATTTCCGCCCCGGCTGCAAGCTCGAAGACATGGCCAAGCTCAAGCCCGTGTTCGTGAAAGAAAACGGCACCGTGACCGCTGGCAATGCTTCGGGCATCAACGACGCGGCAGCCGCTGTGGTCTTGATGGAAGCCGGTGCCGCCAAGGCCCGTGGTGCCCAGCCCATGGCGCGCCTGGTCGGTTATGCCCACACCGGCCTGGACCCCAAGATCATGGGCGTGGGCCCCATTTCGGCCACGCACGCCGTGCTCAAGAAAACGGGCCTGACAGTCAATGACCTGGACGTGATCGAAGCCAACGAAGCCTTTGCTGCCCAAGCCTGCGCCGTGACCCGCGAACTGGGCCTGGACCCCGCCAAAGTCAACCCCAATGGCTCGGGCATTTCGCTGGGCCACCCCATCGGTGCCACCGGCACGCTGATCACCGTGAAAGCCCTGTACGAGTTGCAGCGCGTGAACGGCCGCTATGCACTGGTCACCATGTGCATCGGCGGCGGCCAGGGCATTGCTGCGATTTTTGAGCGCATGTAAAACCTGTCGGACCTGAAGGTGCCGACCTACGTGGGCTGTTGTAGGTCGGCGGCTTCAGCCCCGACATGAGCCTGCGCCAAAGCCAACCATGTCGGACCTGGCGGTGCCGACCTACGGGGGCTGTTGCAGGTCGGCGGCTTCAGCCCCGACATGAGCCTGCGCCAAAGCCAACCATGTCGGACCTGACGGTGCCGACCTACGGGGGCTGTTGCAGGTCGGCGGCTTCAGCCCCGACATGAGCCTGCGCCAAAGCAAACCATGTCGGACCTGGCGGTGACGACCTGCGGAGGCTGTTGTAGGTCGGCGGCTTCAGCCCCGACATGAGCCTGCGCCAAAGCAAACCATGTCGGACCTGACGGTGCCGACCTGCGGGGGCTGTTGCAGGTCGGCGGCTTCAGCCCCGACATGAGCCTGCGCCAAAGCAAACCATGTCGGACCTGGCGGTGCCGACCTGCGGAGGCTGTTGTAGGTCGGCGGCTTCAGCCCCGACATGAGCATGCGCCAAAGCAAACCATGTCGGACCTGGCGGTGACGACCTGCGGGGGCTGTTGTAGGTCGGCGGCTTCAGCCCGGGCAGATCAAGCCTTGGCGCTGGGTTCGTCCAGAAAACTGCCCGAGCGCAGCGTGACCACCAGCGTGTCACGCCAACCGCCCGCCTGCTCAGGCTGAATCGGCGTGGTTTCGTGGATCACACGGGTATCGTCCATCAAGAGCAGCGACCAAGACTCGCCAAGCGTGAAACGCTGGCCGCGTGGGCTGTCCATGTCAAACACACGGGTCTCGCCCCCTTTGATGCCGTGCCTGCCAATCAGAAACACGGCCACCCAATTCACGCCATCGCGGTGCGCGCCCTCGGGTGTGGGGCGGCCAATGCCGTCGGTGGTGTCGATGCGAAACTGGTGCGCCTCGGTGAACCACGTCTGCTGCCCTTGGGCCGCAGAAGCCACACGGGCCAGCCAGCGCAGCAGCGCCGACCAGGCCGCTTGCTGCACCACCTCTTGCGCCATGGGCTCAAACCAGCGCTGCATGCCGCCATGCAAGGCGTTGTAAGACAAGGGCTGCCAATGCGCACGGTGAGGCATCGACTGCAGGGCCTCTGAGGTGACCTCAAAACTGGCATGACGCCTACGGCGATAGCGGCCGCCGTCCTTGAGGTACTGGTCCGGCGGCAAATCGTTCCAGCTGGGCTCCAGCGCCTGCAAATCAGCGGCGGATACCCCTGCCAAAGCACACACACTGGCCGCACTCAACACGGCAAAGCCCTGGGCCGACAAAGTGGCATCGAGTTGGTCAGGGGCGGTCAGCGGCGGTGGCAAGGTGTTTTGAGGCATGAAAACGTCCAGGCAATCAGGCAAAGCTGCAAGCATAACGCCCAAGCGGCCCAACTCTTGAACTGCAAAGCTCGGCACTCCAAGCGCCTGACCTTTGCACATGCACCGCCACCACACGCACGAGCGCTTTGTCTCACCACGCCCCGCCGTCGGGGTCTTCGACCGCCGACCTGCACAAGGCATCTCCCCGTATTCGCTTGAGTTTCGTACGCGTAGGTCGGCACTCGAAGAGTCCGACATGTCTTCGCTTGACCGCCACCACTCGCATCAGCGCATTGCCTCACCACGCCCCACCGTCGGGGTCTTCGACCGCCGACCTGCACAAGGCATCTCGCCGTGTTCGCTTGAGTTTCGTACGCGTAGGTCGGCACTCGAAGAGTCCGACATTTTTCGCCTCAACGCAACCACTCGCACAAGCGCTTTGCCTCTTCACGCCCCGCCGTCGGGGTCTTCGACCACCGACCTGCACAAGGCATCTCGCCGTGTTCGCTTCACGGTTCCTACGCGGGGTCGGCACTCGAAGCGCCTGACGCTGTCGCCTCAATGGTGGTGTCCGTGCGCGCCGTGGGCGTGGCGGTGGGTCACTTCTTCGGCCGAGGCGGCGCGCACTTCTTGCACCGTCAGCGTCAAGGTCAGGTGCTGCCCCGCCCAGGGATGGTTACCGTCCAGAATGACTTTGTCGCCTTTGATCTTGGCCACGGTGAACACATGCTCTTGACCATCGTCTGCGCGACCGCGCAGCTGACCGCCCACTTTGACGCCGGGCGGGAAGTCGCTTTTGGAGATGGTTTGCACCAAACTCTCGTCGCGCTCACCAAAGGCATCGGCTGGGGCCAGCTTCAGCGTGGTGGTGAAGCCCACTTCCTGACCTTCCAGGGCTTCTTCAATTTTGGGGAAGGTGTTGTCGTAGCCACCGTGCAGGTATGCCGTGGGTTCTTGTGTCTTGTCGAGCAACTGGCCCTGGGCATTCACCACTTTGTGGTGCATGGTGACGACGGTGTCTTTGGTGATTTTCATGAGGGCTTTCCAAGTTTTCAAAAATGAAGATTGTCGTTCAGTCTGGCGTTCGACGAACCGGGGTCGCCGGGCTATCGCCAGCAGGGCTGGCTCGTACAAATTCAGGTCCGAAGGCATTCCGAAATATTGAGGCCTGAAGGCCAACCTGCACATTCAAGCCAGAAGGTATTTTTGTAGGCGCTTGCCTGCAAGCGATGGCCTGCAAACCAGCAGGCCTTGCCTTACACCACCGTGAGTTTGGCCACGCTCAGCGCCAGCCATTTCACGCCGTGGCGCGGAAAGTTGACCTGCGCACGGGCATCGGTGCCCGTGCCTTCCACAGCCAGCACCTTGCCTTCGCCAAACTTGTTGTGGAACACATTTTTGCCTGCGCTGATGCCGTGCTCGGGCTCGGCTTTTTGCACCGGCAAGGGCGGGCTTTTGTAGGTTTCGGTGCTCAGGCTGCTTTGGCCCCAGGCCGGGCGGGCATGGCGGTTTTGGGCCGGTGTTTGCCCCCATGCACCGCCCCCGCCAAAGCCACCACCACTGGACGAGCCCAGGTTGGAAAAGCCTGCGTTCTTGGGCGTTACCCACTTCAAACACTCTTCGGGCAGCTCTTCCAGAAAGCGGCTTTTCAGGTTGTAGCGGGTCTGGCCGTGCAGCATGCGCGTTTGCGAATGGCTCAGGTATAAGCGCTTGCGGGCGCGGGTGATGGCCACATACATCAGGCGGCGCTCTTCCTCCAGCCCATCAAAATCGTTCATGGCGTTCTCGTGCGGAAACAAGCCTTCTTCCAGGCCCGTGATGAACACCGCGTCAAACTCCAGGCCCTTGCTGGCGTGCACCGTCATCAGTTGTACCGCGTCCTCGCCCGCTTGTGCTTGGTTGTCACCCGCTTCTAATGAAGCATGGGTGAGGAATGCCGCCAAGGGGCTCATGATCACGCCGTCTTCGCTGAATTCGTTGACATCGTCTCCGTCTTCGCGAGAACCGAAGAGCCGTGGCGATTCAGAAATGGACTGCCGCGCTTCGCTCGCAGTGACGTTCATGTTCAGCCCCTGGCTGGCCGGGCTTTGAGACAAGGCCTGGGGCAAAGCCACCGCACTGCGGCCAAAGCCTTCTTGTGTCACAAAACTCTCGGCGGCGTTGACCAATTCTTCCAAGTTCTCCACCCGGTCGGCACCTTCTTTTTCGGCGCGGTAGTGGTTGACCAAGCCGGTCTTGTCCAGCACCAAATCGATGATCTCGCGCAGCGTCATGCCTTCGGTCTGCTCGCGCAGCACATCGATCATGGCCACAAAGGCGGCCAGATTGGCCCCGGCCTTGCCGGTGGTGGCGCTCACCGCGTCGTGTAGCGAGCAGCCTGCGACGCGTGCCGCGTCTTGCAATTGCTCGATGCTGCGCGCCCCGATGCCACGCGGCGGAAAGTTGACCACCCGCAAAAAGCTGGTGTCGTCGTTGGGGTTCTCCATCAGGCGCAAATAAGCCAGCGCATGCTTGATCTCGGCACGTTCAAAAAAGCGCAAACCGCCGTACACGCGGTAGGGGAAACCGGCATTGAACAGCGCGGTTTCCAGCACCCGGCTTTGCGCGTTGCTGCGGTACAGCAGGGCCACTTCCTTACGCTCAAAACCGTCTTGTTTGACCAACTGGCGCAGCTCTTCCACCAGCCACTGCGCCTCGGCAAAGTCAGACGGCGACTCCACCACCCGCACCGGCTCGCCCGCGCCTTGGGTCGTGCGCAAGGTTTTGCCCAGCCGGGTTTTGTTGTGACTGATCAGATGGTTGGCCGAATCCAGAATATTGCTGTAGCTGCGGTAGTTCTGCTCGAGCTTGATCTGGTGCTGCACCTGGAACTCCCGCACAAAGTCGGCCATGTTGCCCACGCGTGCACCCCGAAAGGCATAAATGCTTTGGTCGTCGTCGCCCACGGCCAAAATCGCACCCTCACTACCCTCACCCGGCAAGCCCACCAGCAGCTTGAGCCAGGCGTATTGCAGCTTGTTGGTGTCCTGAAATTCGTCCACCAAAATATGGCGAAAGCGGCGGCGGTAATGCTCACGCACATGCACGTTGTCGCGCAGCAGCTCATACGAGCGCAGCATCAGCTCGCCAAAATCGACCACGCCCTCGCGCTGGCATTGCTCTTCGTAGAGCTGGTACAGCTCCACCTTGCGGCGGGTTTCGTCGTCGCGCACCGTCACATCGCCGGGGCGCTGGCCGTCTTCCTTGCAGCCCGAGATGAAATACTGCAACTGCTTGGGCGGAAAGCGGTCTTCATCCACATTGAACTGCTTGCACAGGCGCTTGATGGCCGACAGCTGGTCCTGAGTGTCCAGAATCTGAAAGGTCTGCGGCAAGCCCGCCAGCTGGTAATGCGCTCGCAAAAACCGGTTGCACAGTCCGTGGAAGGTGCCAATCCACATGGCGTTCACGTTGACGGGCAGCATGGACTGCAAGCGCAGCTTCATCTCTTTGGCCGCCTTGTTGGTGAAGGTCACTGCCAAAATGCCGCCGGGTGAGACCTGCGAGGTCTGCAACAGCCATGCGATGCGCGTGGTCAGCACCCGCGTCTTGCCCGAACCCGCCCCCGCCAGGATCAAGGCATGCTCGGCGGGCAAGGCCACGGCCCGGTATTGCTCCTCGTTGAGCTGGGCGAGCAAGGGGGAAGAAGTGTTCTGGAAGGTGTCTGACAGCATAGCCAAGGATTGTAGAAGCTGCACCGCATGCCCCGGCCTGCGCTGCGTATCCGCCAGCCTGTGCCGGATCGCCATGGATTGACCGCTCAAAAGCGGCTGACATCCCACGAAAATCAAGGGTTTTCGATAAAGCCACAGGGGATAAAAAGCCGCATACTGTATACACAGTTTATTGACTGATTTTCATCCCCAAAGGCCTTCACATGCTTCGCCAATACTTCTCGCAGCTCATGAGCCGCCTGGCGTGCTACATGTACAAGCCCAGCGCAACGGGCTCTTACGATTGCGGATCGCCACAACTGGGCATGGTGGCCTCATCCAACGTCGAACACGCCCATTGGCCTGCCGCACCGCAAAACGATGCGCCCCGACTGAAAATTGACGTGCGACCGAAGTCCACCCAAGGCTAATTCAATCCACTGGCTGCCATGGCCAGTATTCAGCGTCGCTTTCGCGCCTATTGATCCTGCCCTATCAAGTCTGCAGGGTGACTTCAATCTTGCACCTTGTGGAAGCCAGCCCTGCTGGCGATCAGACGCGTGTGGACCACAGGCTTTTCGCTTGGCTGGCAAGCTCCCACAAAATCCTCCCAACTGGCAACACACGACTCAGACTTCACAGGGCCAGATCAATAACTCGTCAATCTTTCAACTTCTCAACAAGCCAACGGCGCAGCGGATCGAACCGCTTGCTCAGAGGCTGAAGACGGCGCAGCCTTTTGGACTCTTCTTGCGCTTGGCGTGCCGCCTCGGCTGCCGCTTGTGCCGCTTTTGCCGCCAATTCAGCCTCGCGTTGCCTTGCTTGCTCTAGTTCTTTCTGTTGCTTCAACCAACGCACAAGGAACAGCACCGCCAAGGGCAAGAAACAAAAAAAGAACAGAACCTGCCCGGAAATGCCAAGTGCTTCGCCCAGCACGGCACTCAAGAGGAACAGCAAAAAGATAACGCCAGCCACCACAAAGGCGGCCAGCTTGAGCGCAAAAATCATCCCGAGAACCGACAAGATCACACCACCCGCAACGATGACACCGATGATGGCCAACAACACACCCATGGTCACACCTCCTGCTTCATTGCAAAGTCACAGCATCACCGATGACAGCGCTTTTTGCGCCTCGTCCTGCATGGCCTTGTCGTAAGCCTGCTGCGCCGACACCTGACCAAACGCCGTGGTCAGCACCGCCTCTGAAAAATCATTGATGCAACTCAAGCTGCGGTACAACGCCCGCAACAACATGGCACGGCTAATCGGCTCATCCACCGAATGCACGGCCACATCAAAACCAACACATCCCGAATCAAACAGCATGAAAAAATGCCCCTGATTCAGGTCCGTGTTCAGCCGCGTCAACAACTGCGCCATCTCGCTGCGGCGCGCCTCGGGCACCGTGATCAGATAGGTGCAGATGATGCGCACCCACTGATCGTCTGGAACGCCGGATGCGATCACGCGAACACCCCAGGCCACCCAATCGCCATTGATCGGGCCGCGCAACTCCTCAGACGCTTCGTCCAGCTCGAAATGCCAATCCTCTGCGGCCAGCAGCGCCTGAAACTCCAGCAGTTTTGCACGCGCATGCAGTTCAATCGTCGTCATGTTTTGTCCTCTCTTGTGTCAAGTTGTGCAATGAAGGCATGAGCCAGCGATGACCACAAACCTGGTCACTTTTCAGACTCATACTTGCACCATATGCAACTATTCTTTAAATTTACAATACCTTGGTATGAATTATTGATAAATTTTACGTACACTATTACGCAACATTGAAACTTATGAGCCTGCAAAACGTCACCACCCACCAAGCCGTACTCGGCGCCGTCATCGCACGCTTGCGCGGCGAGAGCGGCCTCAAACAAACCGATCTGGCCGAAGCCCTGGGCATCACGCCCTCGGCGTATTCGCGGATGGAAAAAGGCGAAAGCGCCATGAGCACCGAACAACTGCGCCTGCTGGCCGAACGGCTGAAGGTGACAGCGAGCCACATCCTGGAACTGACCGACGAAGCCAGCGCCGCCCTGAGCGAAAACTCGGGCGTCAGCGTGAAGTCGCTGAGCCGGGAAGCCTGGGGCGCAGGCGCCATGGTGGCCGCAGGCTTCATGCCCATAGCGGGTGCTGCATTGGGTGCGCTGGTGGGCAATTTGCTGCAAAAGCACTTTGCCAAGGGCAAGAAAAACGATGAGCAATAAATCAAAACAAAGACGCAGTGGCTTGATCACGCCAAGCGACACAACCTGTCGCAGTGGCCCCTGATGATCCCGAACCCAAGACGAACCCACACTTTAAGGAGAACGAAATGAACAACATCAACGCATCCCCCCTCGAACACCTGGCCACCAACGCCATCACCTTTGTGGCCGGTGCACTGGTCACCCTGGGCTTGAGTGCTTACATACGCTACATCAAGCAGGAGGGAGCGGCCCAACCTGAAGCAGCGATCAAGGACACACGACCAAATTGATCGCCTTCACGGACGAGCCAGCAACTAAGCCTGTATTCAGAAACAACACACTATGAAAACACTTCTTCTTATATTTATCGCCACAGCCACCGTGACAGGATGCGGCTGGTTTGACAATCAATTGGCCAGCGTCACAGGATTCAGCAAATCCTGTGTGGATGGCGTCGAATATCTGCAATTCAACAGTGGTGTGAGTGTGGCTTACACAACGGATGGCAAGGTGAAAACTTGTTCAGGTAAATGAACCATCAAAAAACCATTTTTTAAATCAACCTAAATTATTCATTAATTTAAAATGGAGTAAATAAATGTTACCAATAATCGCGGCAATTATTGCATTGGGCGGTACAGGCACGTACGCAGCTTATAAGCGTTACAAAAAAAATGCTCAAGAAGAAAAGATCAAAGAGGTAGAAAAGAGGAAAAATCTGTCCAGATTCATTGTTTGGGGTCGACCGGACACTGGAAAAACTACATTCGTCAGGGGCCTGCGAATCGGGAAAGGCATGGGTCGAAAAAAAGAGGGAACGACAGGAGCCAATGTATATGAAGACGTAATGATCACAAGTTTGGAGGGTGGGCCCTATAAGGTGGCCAAAGTCGTAGATATACCGGGCACCCAAGATCGATTTTCTGACTTTTTGAGTTACGTCAAATCTTTTGAGCATGCTTTTTATTTGGTAAATCTGGCAAAACTCAAGGACGCACACTATATTGCTCGTGTACGTTCGGACATTACCAAAACTATAGAAGCGCTGAAGGCATCCACAAGCAAAAGACTCAACATCATCGGCACACATGTGGATGAATCTGAATGGAAAAATATCCAAGCGTCGGAGGTCAATAACGTGCTACAGGAAGATGAGATATTCAGAGCACTCTATGAGTCTACGACGGAAGTAGCTGGCTACGTTTATGTCGCCAACCTGACCGATGACGTTAGTTTCAAACAACTTTTACGGAGTATTGTCAATGACATCCTTGCTCGAAAATGAGTGCCATGCCTATATTTATGCGCAGGCCTTAGATAATGGTGGTGATTCGGAATATTTGTGGCTATCTTCAAATAGAAAGAGTACTATAAATATTGATTTTACAGACAGTAAAGCCGTCTTTGTACGCGACACAATTGACGCCGCTTATGCTGAAACAACGCCCCGCCGTATAGGCCATAGCATATTTTATCAACGGCGCAAAAATGGCAATTTCATCATAACCGTAAAGCCCGCGACTTTAGATGTCGCTGGCCGCATCTCACCTGTATTGCTCATTTTCAAAAACTTGAGCGCTTTGCAAAATTTGGGGGGATTAGCATTTGCGGCTATCGAACATAATCTAGATCGTCAATTGCCTGATAGTGCTAAGCATGACCTCAAAAAGTTAGTGAAAATTTTGGCCAAGCCAGCGTGGATGGTACGAATTTTCTTGTATTTTAATAGTTACAAGGTTGAAAATGATTGATAAACACATTCAAAAGATCGTGGTGGTTGACCAGAGTTTCATGACAGACCTCAAAAGCACATCGATAACCGACTTCAATACATTCAACAATACAAGTATTGATACCAAAGTAATTTCCTTACCAATAATCGACAAGACTGAGCTGGCAAGCTTATTTGAGATTGTGAATCCGAGTGATTTACAGCCAGGTAATGTCTTGGTACGTCCTCAATATTTTGATCAATTTGTGCCAATTGATAATTTTTCCGAGGAGTTGGTGCCGCGTCGATTTGGTGTGTTTGCTCAATTATGTATTGCCCTCGGTGCAAAAGAAGTTAAGGTATTTAATGATGATCAGGTTGACATTGAGGAGTCTAAGCAACGCACATTAAGTGCGAACTTAACTGGATCTATTCCAGCCGGAGGCGCTGAAGGAGACTTCAAAAAAGATAGTTCTGAAAAGTTTAATGAAAATAGACAATCAATCATGGCGCTTAATACATTAGCACAAGGCGGAGAGGCAAACCTAACTGAGGCCGACCGCATACTGGATATGTACGGGCTGCGCCGTGAAGCACTGTTTATGGACATTTACAACATGCGTCGGGTCACCACGAATAAATTAAGTTCTCACAAAGTGTCGATTGACTTCACAAAAGATATGAATCGCATCTTTGATGATTCTTTAAAGGTAAAACTTCAGGTAATGAGTAAGTTGTACGAAGGCAAAGCAGAATTTCAAAAGACGCAGAAGTCGATCGAGAAAAATAAGCGTGCCACGAAATTGACTGTATTGGTTAATTTCTGATTTATTTATTATCATAAGAAAAACTTCATTTCGGATACCAATCTCTAAAAATCTTAGCACAAAAATGATTGACATCCATTTCTGATTCATCTTGAAATTCAATTCAAAATTCACAAAATGAGCATTTTCAATTCCATCAAAAAAGCCGCCAGTGAACTGGTTTCCAAACCTATTTCCATCCCCATCAATCAAGATACGATCAATGCTGCCATTGCCAAAGCAATCAGTGATGAAAATGACGTGAAAGAGGTCACCGTCACTTTACGCGACGCTTGGTTTGAAACTTACTCAAAACTCGGAACCGGGCTCGGCGATTTGAATGTTACCGCCAATTTCGAGATTCAAAGCTTTGTGATCAACGCCAATACGCAGAGCATTGAACTGCGTCTCAAAGACAAACCTGAACTGAATGCAGAAAACCGCCTTGCAAGCGTCGCATTGCGTGTGGTTGACGGACTTCTGTCTGCATTGTTTGGCACGTCTCTATTGGTTCGCAAGTTAAACGCCAAAGACGGTGTGCGCGTGGAGGGTAATGTCATCACGATTGACCTGGCCAAACTTGGCGTATTGGGTTTGTTGCGTGAATCAGCCCATAATCGCGGAGGGATGATCGGGGAAGGCTTGCTTTCATGGGGCCTTGCGTCATTTTCTGATCGCCTTTCCATACAAGGCATGAATTGCCACGAAGGAAAAATTTCGGTCTTGTTGAAAGTTGAATAAGCCCAAAAGGCTGCAATCAACTTTAAGGGCCGCAAACTTGTTGGCGGCCAAGTCATTAACAAAAGCTTGTAAGACGGCGCTCTGATCGTCAGTGCCCAAGTCGCCACCCCAACCTTTAATGTGAAGCTTATGTCTACATTAACTATCAATTTTATCGTCTGCTGCACTGCAATACTCGTGTTTGTTGCAGTCGGTTTATTCCTTCAATCTCGAAGAAATAAAAAACGACCTAATCTGCAGACCTTTCAGGACGAGCTTGCTACTGTTAAAGAGGATGGTGTGAACTACCCGTCGCCGACAGTGACACAAAAGGGACTTCCGTCTGCCATCTTTTTTGGCACCGATATACAAAACGCTGCTGTTACCGTACGCCCAATTCCGTTGGAAAAAATGAATTTTTTTGATAGCGTACCCGTTGTCAATCAATCTCTCGGGGTTGCGAGTCGGATATCAGCCTTAATGCAGGCAGCTCCTTCTCTGTTAGTGGCGCATAGCCAATCTGGCAAGCAACTCATGGAGGTTGTGGTTAATGGACCGTTGCTAAGGGCTGCTGACGGCAATGGTTTCAGAGCAATGACTACCAGTGGCCGTGGCATAAATGAGCATGCTCGACTTTTTGAGACAACGGATTTAGGTAACCTGGTTAATGCAACTGCGGTTTGGCAATTGGCATCTGTGATCGTTGCACAAAAGCACTTGGCTGACATTAGTCAAAAGCTTACGGAATTGAAAGAAGCAGTAGATGCCATAAGCACATTTCTGGACGAAGGTCGACGCTCGGTGATTAAGGGGACGTATCGATACCTAAAGCAGGCCTACGAAGTACTCACGCAAGGCGAACTTTCACCAGCAATTAGAGGTGAGCTTGAGGCATGCGAAAGAGAACTTCTTGCCATTCAAGATCACCTGATAGCCGAATGCCGCACCCAAACGCGAGCAGTCCCGAAAGACGAAGACACCTTTGGCACCGATAGTCTTCACAAAAACACCGTTCAAAAATACAACAAGCTCTCCAACATCATTAGTGACCTTGATTTGTGTGTGAAGACTCACGCATTGAACTGGTACGTATTGAGTCTCTATCCTGGTGAGCAATCACTCAAAGTCGCGCGACGCAAGGACATCGAACAAGTCTTACTACAATTCGGAGACCTCGAACAAGCGATAGATAAACAGAGTCAAATTGACTTGAGTAAATTCAAAGCCTTTTGGAACTCTGACGACACGTTAGAAGGACGAAAGAACGATGTATCAAGGGAAGTAAAAAACGTCCAAAATCAGCTAAGCCGGACAGGCTCTAGCACTACTTCGCAACTTACCAATACCAAATCATTGCTCTTGGAGCGTGATTGCTCAACACAACTTATAGTCGAGCTGTTTGATGGACAGGTGAAGCAAATCAGACAGCGCGAACTAGTTACTTCATAGCTATTTCGGCAGCCCACGCAAGCATTGCGTTGCGTGGGGTTGACGGACTTCTTTCTGTATTTTTTGGCACGTCTCTATTGGTTCGCAAGTTAAACGCCAAAGACGGTGTGCGTGTGGAGAGTAATGTCATCACGATTGACCTGGCCAAACTTGGCGTATTGGGTTTGTTGCGTGAATCAGTCCAAAATCGTGGGGGAATGATCGGGGAAGGCTTGCTTTCATGGGGCCTTGCGTCAGTTTCTGATCGCCTTTCCGTACAAGGCATGATGTGCCACGAAGGAAAAATCGCCGTCATTATTAAGGTTGAATAAGCAAGGAGTTTTATGTCATTCATGCTTGTCGCAGGAAAGATTTATCACTGCACAGATTGCAATAAAGAAATCCGCATCGACTATGAAGGCGGCGCACAAGTCATACAGGTCAGCGATGCGGTGATTGAGCAGCAAAATTCTTTGTTGGAATTATTTCCTCAACCGCACGCCGAGCCGCACAAATATGGATATTTTATTCATGCTGACGCCATTTGTGAGCATTGCACAAAAATTTACGAATCGCAGCAAACCAAACTTGATCGAATGCGAGAAGTTTTCGACCTGCTAGATGGCATTGAGCTTGCCAAGCAATCTGTCGCAAATGATATACACACTTCATTCAGTACATTTTCGGATGAAGATATTCAAGCAGTCATTGGCGCCGAGGCCTTTAAAGAACTTGTCTCACCGCACATGAACCTGCACAGGAAGAGAAGGTACATCAATCAACTTTTTCAAAAATGGTATTGCACTGACAATTTCATCAAGAGCATCATCAATGAAAATAAAGAGAAAATAAAATCAGCGATTCGAGACGTCGGTTTGCAAGAATGGATCGCAGAATTCAAAAAACAAGAAGTCGTCTTGCATTCACCGCTTAAAACATGGGAGCCAGAGAATCTGAATCCCTATATTCGATCGTCTGCGACCATGGCTTTTCCAGCAGCGGATACCTTGCACATCACCGTTTACAAAAGGCACGCATTGAACATGGCCGGCATCAAGAACATGACCAATCTGTCCGCGCAAAACTTCATCGATCATTACATCAAGACCGATGTCTGCAGGCAGCTCGTCAAGCAAGCCACCTTGGCACGTTTTGCGCCTGAGACAGGCGATGCACCTGCAGCGCTTCGTGCAGCATCCAACAGCCTATCTTGCGTAAACAAGATCTACAGCACATAATATGTATCTCACATATACATACTGGATGCTGTATGAACGGCTACGCAATTCAAACGCCTGATCAACTCAAGCACGTCATTGTCGGGTTCAGAAAAAGTGCTGGCTTGACCCAGGAAGATATGGCGATGCGTTTGGGCGTCGCGCAGCAGACGTATTCCACCAGCGAACGCAATGCTGCCAATATGAGTGTGACCAAGTTGCTCTCCGTCCTCAATGCATTGGGGGTGGAGTTGGTGCTGCAGCCGAAGTCGGCACCCAGATCTTCAGCCGACTCCGGCGTGAAAACTGCACAGTGGTGAGCACCATGAATCGCCTTGTCCTGTGGATGAACGGTGAGAAGGTCGGTACCTGGTCTGTTTCGCAGGGCAGGCACCAGCTTCAGTATGAAGACAATTGGTTGCAGTCGCCGCAGGCGCGCCCACCAGCAAGCTGCTCAATCACATGAAGCATCAGGACCCAGCCCTTCTTCCCCCACTTCTCCTCTTATTGGCCCTCACACTCCTGGCCCTGGCTGAGTTCATGGGGGCTTCGGGCTATTGGGCCTGGGTCAAGGCGGGGGCCGAGGCTGCGGCTGTCGGCGGCATGGCCGATTGGTTTGCCGTGGTGGTGCTGTTTCGCCACCCTTTGGGCATCCCCATTCCCCACACGGCCATTATCCCCAAAAGCAAGGCGCGCATTGCCGACAGCATGGCCGAGTTTGTGCACGCACATTTCTTGCAGCGCGACAAGTTGCTGGCCAAGTTGGCGGATTTCAATGTGGCCCAGCATTTGGGCGATTGGTTGCAGCAAGCCATGCAGGTGCAGCATTTTGTGCAGGGCGTGCGGCAGATGCTGCTGGATGCGCTGCACACCCTGGACGACGCCCCCATTCGCCTGGCCTTGACCGATGCACTGACGACGCAGGCGCAACGCTGGAACGCCGCCAGCACTTTGGGCCAAGCCCTGGATTTGGTGACCAAGGACAACCGGCATCAGCAGGTGCTGAACATGGGTCTCGAGAAAGTTGCCGCCCTGCTGAAAGCCCCGCAGGTGGGCGAGTTTTTGGGCCAGCAGATCCACGAACTCCTCAAGAAGGATTACCCCAAGATTCACTGGGCTGTGGATGCGCTGCATTCCGCCGCCGATTTGAGCCGATCTGCCGCCGACAAATTGAGCGATGCGGTGATGGGCTATTTGCAAGAAGTCTTGTCGAACCCGGCGCACCCGCACCGCGAGGATTTCTCTCGCTGGGTGGCCCAATACATCGACCAGTTGCGCACCGACGCGGAACTGCAAAAGGACTTCAACGACACCAAAGACCGGCTGGTGCAGTCGCCAGAAGTGCGTGATTTTCTGGGCACGGTCTGGACGGATGTGAAAACGCGGCTCATGGCCGATCTGGCCTCAGACGATTCCAGCTTAGCTGGGCACGCCGAACGCGCCTTGCAAGGCCTGGGCCAAAGGCTCGCCAGCGATGAAGGTCTGCGCCAATCGGTGAACCATTATTTTGAGCAAGTGGCCGGGCAGTTGGCTGACCAGCTGAGCCAGGGCATCCCCAAGCACATTGCCGACACGATCAAGGCCTGGGACGACAAGCAGCTGGTTCAAGAACTGGAACGCAGCGTAGGTCGTGATTTGCAGTTCATCCGCATCAACGGCACCTTGGTGGGGGCGGTGCTGGGGTTGGGGTTTTATGGGCTGCACTGGCTGGGTAGTTTTGTACCAAGCCTCTTTCCACAATGATGAAGGCAAGCTCGGGCAACAAGTCTTCTGCTATTTTGTTCAGCGCTTATGTGACTGACCCGGATTCAGAGGGTATTTACCCGAACCTGAGCGAAGTCAGCATGACATCCCTGTTAGCTACTATGCATACAATTTACTATTCGATTTTTTGGAAAACTACCTGTAAAGGCATGAAATGAAATTTATTTATATCTTAATGATCATGTCACTGCTGGCTTCTTGTGGCGGCGGCGGGGGCCAAGACAAAGACTCAACGTTGCCCACCATCACCAGCGTCACCGCCAGCGCGCCCAACAATGGGCAAGTCTTGCTGACAGCATCCGCCACCGACAACCAAGGCGTGACCGGATATTGCTTCAAAACTGACTCATTAACTCCTGCTGCCTCGGACAGCTGCTTTGGCTCTGCCACCGTCAAAATCATTGCTGCACCAACGTCACCCAACAGCTATTTCGTTTGGGTCAAAGATGCCGCCAACAACGTGAGTACGCCTTTCACGTTGAATGTCCCCTTCCCCGTGGACACAACCGTGCCCACCATCACCAGCGTCACCGCCAGCGCCCCCAACAACGGGCAAATCACGCTGACAGCATCCGCCAATGACAACCAAGGTGTGACCGGATATTGCTTCAAAACCTCATCCACCGCCCCCACTGCCAGCGACAGTTGCTTTACAGCGGCAGCCTCTAAAACCATTGCCACACCCACCACACCCACACGTTATTACACATGGTCAAAAGACGCGGCCAACAACATCAGCTCAGCGTTCAATCGGGTTGCAGGAGCTTGTTCAACAGCAGGCGTCAACGCCTCACTGACCAGCAGTTTGCCCGCAGTCTGCGTCTCGACAAACCTAGGTGAATTTGTACTGGAGTTGGAGGCGTCCAAAGCCCCCGTCACCACCACCAACTTTCTCAAATACGTCAACGACGGCTATTACAGCCAAACCGTTTTTCATCGTGTCATTTCAAACTTCATGATTCAGGGTGGGGGTTTTACGGCTGTCCCCATCAGTTCTTCCAACGCCAAACCTGGAACCACTTACCCTGCCATTGTGCTGGAAACCACGGCCACAACAGGCTTGAGCAATACCGCTGGCACCATTGCCATGGCACGAACCAATGTGCTCAACAGCGCCACACACGAATTCTTCATCAACGTTGTGGACAACGTGTTCCTGAACACCAATGGCGGCGGCTACGCAGTATTCGGACGTGTGATCTCAGGTCTGAACACAACGGTTCAAAGTATTCGCAACGTGTCTGTGCAAGCCAATGCCAGTTCAGAAATCAGTCAACCCTTGACACCACCCGTCATCAACTGGGCCTATCAACTCAAATAATTCGCAGGTCGTTGGCTTAAGGCCCGACATGTGGCGTGCGTCAAAGCAACCCTTGTCGAAGCTGAAGCTCTGACCTATGAAGTCGCCTTGGAACGACCGTCAGCTGGTTGATGAACTGGAGCGCAGTGTGGGCCGCCACTTACAGTTCATCCGTATCAACGGCATTGTGGTGGGGGCCCTGCTGGGGCTGGGCCATGGAGGCATGCATGCCTTTGGCGCGCAGCAAGCCTTTAAGTAAAGCGTCCACCGGGCCGCCCACTTCATCCAAGCGCACAAGGGTGCAAACGGTGCGTAGTCGGGGGCGTGAATTCTCATCACAAAAGGACTCGACCAACTGGACATAAGTGTGGCCGCCGGACTTGGTGAGCTTGGTGAACATGGCCCAAAGTGCTGCAAATAGATGGGTGCATGACAAGATGATCGATCAATACGTATTGCATGCCATATTGCCACTACAGAAAAATCTAAAGATCAGTTGTAAGTGTTTGATTTTATTGAGGCCAAAGGCGCAAAAAGGCGAAAAATCGGGATTTGGTGTCGAACTCGGTGGCTAAGTGCGCTCAAATCCAATGGGTCAATGACTTCGACCACGAAGCGGGCCAACTGGTTTGCAGGAATCCATTCATCCACAGACGGTGGCAATAAGTTAAGAGCTGTCACGGTCAACAGTTACAAAGCGACTCATAGTGAAGAACTCGGCAGCATTTCGGTGATGCAAATGTCAATGCTGCCGGCCTCTATGTGATGAAAAGTGACAAGGCTATTGGTAATGTTAGAAAGTTCGACAGATGACTAGAAAAAAGCATAACAATTGATATAAAAAAATGAATTTCTTTTTTTACTATAAAACAAACATTGATCTACAAAGAAGAACCGCTATTTCTTTTTAAATATTTAATTTGAAAATAATCGTGCTCATCTTTTATAAAATTTTGTTGTAAAATAATATTTATTTTTTGAGTTTTCATTTCAAGTTTTGCAATGCCTTTTTCAGTCGCAAAATAAAAGTCACCATTTCTATCCACTTCTATATTTGAAATTACAGCAAATTCAGAGGGAATTTTTATGTTGCCGGTGATTTTTCCATCCATATCCAAAATGTAAATTCCCCCCCTATTACTTGCAATGACTTTATCATCAATTAACGCCCATTTATCGATCCCTTGCAGATCAGCTTTCCAAATTAATTTCCCATTTTTCTTATTGATCGCAATAATACTTTGCTCTGTTTTATCGCTCAAATTAACTGCAGTTAATAAATAATTTTTATATAAATGAGCGCGACCATCCGCATGTATCGAACCAATAGCATCATCAGAAAATTTCCATTTAAATAATTTTGAATTTTTAATGAATGTATTATCTGGATCACTTGTAACGGCACCCGATATATTATTATTTCCATCAAATTTTAATGCATAAAATTTACCATTTTCATCCCCTACAAAAAGAGATTGCCCATCGCTTAGCATTTGTGCGTAAATGGGATTGGAAAATTGATTGGGCTTAGTATTCTCATCATCCGTTGATAGAATATAAGTTCCATAGTTTTTTTGATCGCCACTTTTTTTATCGTACAAATTTAAGAACACTGCAGAATTAACAAAAATAAAACCATTAAATTCTACGGGCTTGAAAAAGTTAAAAACAGTTGGCAAATCTTGTACGAAATTTATCGTGCCTGTGTTTTTTCCAAAGCTGTACAAAGCTGGAATATTTGTACTCATAGGTTGATTGGTTGATGTTATGTAAACGTTTTCCTTGGTCATCAAAGGCTGCGTCATAAAGAGTGGCTTTAGCGAATTGACATAATCAGGATCAATTCCATCTGGTGTTGCAACAGCAAATCCCATGCCTTTGCCTTCACCAAAAATATGTTCTTGCCATAAAATCTTACCGGTATTTAAGTTAAAGGCGATTAATTCACCGCTTTCAAAAGGCTGCAACAATATATTATCACTTAATGAAAAATAATTTCTATTGCCACTTAAATTAAATTTCGATTGATATTGCCATTGAATTTTATTATTCTCCAAGTTAAAGTTCAGGATTTTTCCGTATGAGGAAATAATTAAAGTTTCATGGTCGGCTCTCACGTTTTCTTCGTGGAGATTTGGCCGCAATAACCACCACGAAAAAAAACAACCACCAATCAAAATTAAAGCAATGATTGCTTTGAATTTAATCATTTTAATCATTTTAATCATTTACTAATAAATAATACCCAAATACATATCCATTAAATTCTTATTCGTCGCACGCATCAAAAAACTGAATGCCGATAACGCAATCAGTTAGTTTGTGGCATTTGAATCGGATAAAACCAATGCATTTGATAATGGCCTATCACCGCAGAGCAGCGGCAAATGCTAGCGCTATCAATTCATCAACTCGAGAGATACACGGCTTTGGGTTCCACGAGGGCAATGCTAACATTTATTGATGACCATTTCAATAATAAATCGTCTTAAATATTTTTCCTGGTGCAGACTCGAGTTTGATTCCAGGCATTAATGCAAACACCTGAAACCGTGATTTAATCTCTGAAATGGTGGAGTTTCATCATTGAAATCAACAATTTATATGTCATGTACTTTTCACACTGTAAGTGACCATCGGATGATCTTTTTCATGATCAAGAAACTCCTCTAAGACCCCAACTCCCATGCCGGTTTGCACCTTGCCGGTGAATATCTCAAGCCCATCAATTTCAACGCCCTCGTCGACCCTAATTTCCCCGTACGCTCTGGTGTAGTCAGCAGAGACATTCTGCGCCCCTAATTGCGCCCCCGAATTCGACACTTATTACCCGTCAGTCGATCATTTTTTGGGAGCCCTATGAATCAAGCACTTATCAGCACTTATTTCCCCAATTATTTACAGGCTGGTCAAGTTGTGACTTGGCATTTATGCCAAGCCAGAAAGTGTTCGGAGACTGGGTAGCCAAACGCTGCTCAAACAAGCGCTGCTCAAGCTAGCCAATCAGCACGCAGCCAAAATCAACCGGACACGACCAAGTCGCAAAGATTCAACAGCAAGCTATGTTTATGCGCTTGCCAAACACGGGCATCGTTTTTGTGCCCACTTTCGCCGACCTTTGGGCCCAATCCCTCACCCTTCTCGCAGGGGATGAGGTCAAGAGTAAGCGCGTTGATGACATGCATGTTGCCTTGGCACGCGCGGGCAAGATCACACCTCGTGACATGACCAAGTTGGTCGTCGCTCATCACCGAGACTTGACTCATGTTTGATCCGTTTGGCGACTTTGCCACTGGGGGTTATCTGCGCAACTTTGATCAAGAAAAAGATCTTGAGATTGTCAAAATTGCCGAGCATGAACTGCTCCGTACACAACTGCCTGTTGCCCTGCGTTATTTGGCAGCAAGACAAAGCATAGCGTACGCAGACTTTCTGGCAGTTCACCAAATTCTGTGTGGCGGTCTTTATACGTGGGAAGGCAAAGACCGAGCGCCCCTGTTGCCTGACAGCGCGATCAAGAAAGGGCCCCTGTATTTTTCCATCCGAAAGACTGCATCCGGGCCATCACAGAAGGGCTGAGTTGGGCCCAAGATAAAATCAAATCGCCACTCGCACTGGCTTCATCAGGGGTCTGTTTGCATATGGGCATCCATTCCTGAATGACAATGGCAGAACCATGCTGCTCGAGCATGCAGAACTTTGTTATCGGGCCAACATGTCAGTCAACTGGATGCTCACCCATAAACAGCCGTATCTGGATACGTTGACCAACGCAATCGAGGTCCCCCACAAAGCTTATCTGGATGCCTATCTTCAGCCCTTTATCGCATGACAGATTCCACGCGAAGCTTGGTTGATGTCTTTGGCGCCATTAACTGGCCTCGAAGGCGTTAGCACACCACCAGATGACACAGAGGGCTACGCCGATCCTGCCATCACCCAAGCTTATTAAGATTTCGAGCTTCGGCGTGGCTATCGGTTTGGGGGCTCGGACCCATCCATCGTCTTGAGATTGACATACTCAGGTCATCAAAGCTGAGCACGCTGCTTTCACGCACCCGATAGACACGTTGCCGAAAAATCAGGATCACACAAACGAGTAGAATCAGCCACCGGGCCCAAGATTCTTGCGCCCGGTTTTTTTTGCCCTGAACCTGCAACGGGTTCTCTCTAAAGGGCAAGAAAACCGGCCAGGCCAAGCGCTCACTCGTTCTTTCAACGAATCCTTTTTTGGAGCTTGGTTTTCTCATGGAAATTTTTGACTACGACAACATCCTGTTGCTGCCACGCAAGTGCCGCGTGGAAAGCCGTTCCGAGTGTGACGCTGGCGTCGAACTGGGTGGCCGCAAGTTCCGCCTGCCGGTGGTGCCTGCCAACATGAAGACGGTGGTGGATGAAAACATCTGCCTGTGGATGGCGCAAAACAACTACTTTTACGTGATGCACCGCTTTGACCTGGACAACGTCCAGTTCGTGCGCGACATGCATGGCAAGGGCGTTTACGCCTCGATTTCGCTGGGCGTCAAAGCCCCCGACCGGGCCACCGTGGACCAGCTGGCCGCCGATAACCTGGTGCCCGAGTTCATCACCATCGACATCGCCCATGGACATGCCGACAGCGTGCGCGACATGATCGCCTACATCAAGGCCAAACTGCCCAGCAGTTTTGTGATTGCAGGCAACGTGGCCACACCCGAAGCCGTGATTGACCTGGAAAACTGGGGTGCTGATGCCACCAAAGTGGGCGTGGGCCCCGGCAAGGTCTGCATCACCAAGCTCAAGACCGGTTTTGGCACCGGCGGCTGGCAGTTGTCGGCGCTCAAGTGGTGTGCCCGCGTGGCGACCAAGCCGATCATTGCCGATGGCGGCATCCGCAGCCACGGCGACATTGCCAAGAGCGTCCGCTTTGGCGCGAGCATGGTGATGATCGGTTCGCTGTTTGCGGGCCACGAAGAGTCGCCCGGCAAGACCGTCGAGGTCGATGGCGAGTTGTTCAAGGAGTACTACGGCTCAGCGTCAGACTTCAACAAGGGCGAGTACAAGCATGTCGAAGGCAAGCGCATTCTGGAGCCTATCAAGGGCAAGCTGGCAAACACGCTGATTGAGATGGAGCAAGACGTGCAAAGCTCGATCAGCTATGCCGGAGGCACCAAGCTCATGGACATCCGCAAGGTGAACTATGTCACCCTCGGCGGTGACAACGCAGGTGAACACCTGCTCATGTAAGTGCATCGCTGCGTTTGCAATCAGGGGAGCCAATGGCTCCCCTTTTTTGTGCGCGGGTTGGAAGTCGGTGGTCGAAGACCCCGACGACGGGGCGTGATGAGGCAAAGCGCTCGTGCGCGTGGTGGCGGTCAAGCGAAGGCATGTCGGACTCTGCGAGTGCCGACCTACGGGGAGAGGCATTTTTGTAGGTCGGTGGTCGAAGACCCCGACGACGGGGCGTGATGAAGCAATGTGCTCGTGCGCGTGGTGGCGGTGAAGCGAAGGCATGTCGGACTCTTCGAGTGCCGACCTACGGGGAGAGGCATTTTTGTAGGTCGGTGGTCGAAGACTCCGACGGTGGGGCGTGATGAGGCAACGTGCTCGTGCGCGTAGTGGCGGTCAAGCGAAGGCATGTCGGACTCTTCGAGTGCCGACCTACGGGGAGAGGCATTTTTGTAGGTCGGTGGTCGAAGACCCCGACGACGGGGCGTGATGAGGCAATGTGCTCGTGCGAGTGGTGGCGGTCAAGCGAAGGCATGCCGGACTCTGCGAGTGCCGACCTGCGAAGACCTACGGGGAGAGGCATTTTTGTAGGTCGGTGGTCAAAGACCCCGACGGTGGGGCGTGATGAGGCAATGTGCTCGTGCGCGTGGTGGCGGTCAAGCGAAGGCATGTCGGACTCTGCGAGTGCCGACCTACGGGGAGAGGCTTTTTTGTAGGTCGTTGGTCAAAGACCCCGACGACGGGGCGTGATGAGGCAAAGCGCTCATGCGCGTGGTGGCGGTGAAGCGAAGGCATGTCGGACTCTGCGGGTGCCGACGTACGGGGAGGTACAGATTGACGAGGGCTCAGCTAGGTGAAAACGATAGTGCTGGCCCTATGGTTTTACCTAGTGTGGCTCTCACTGAATCGCTTGCATTTTGATATGTTTCTGATTGAATAAAGATATCGATTCAACAACACGCAAAACATCCAAATCATCAGGAGCTAAAGATGCAAGACTTGGGCAAAAGAGACTTTCTAAAATTGGCAGCTGCAGGCTCTGCCGCCAGCATCATGGGCATTCCCATGCAGGCATTGGCACAAGCTGCCAAAGGGGGTGTGGTGGTGATTGGCACCACACAAAAACCCCGGCACCTGAATTCGGCCGTACAAAGCGGCATCGCCACCATGATGCCCTCTGCCCAATTGTTTGCATCACCCATCCGCATGGATGCCAATTGGAAGCCACAGCCCTACCTGGCCGAGCGCTGGGACTTGTCGCCCGACAACCGCAGCGTCACGCTGTACCTGCGCAAAGACGCTGTTTTCCACGATGGCAAGCCCATCACCGCGGAAGACGTGAAGTTCTCCATCGAGACCATCCGCGACAACCACCCCTTCAAGACCATGTATGGGCCGGTCAATGCGGTGACCGTCTCCGATCCGCACACCGCTGTGGTGCGCCTGTCAGAGCCCCATCCGGCGCTGCTGCTGGCCATGTCCACATCGCTGACACCCATCATCCCCAAGCACATCTTTGGCGATGGCACCGACGTCAAGATCCACCCACGCAACACCAACCCGGTGGGCTCAGGCCCCTTCAAACTCGTGGAATTCAAGCCGGGTGAATTCATCGTGATGGAACGCTTCGACAAGTTTTTTATGAAAGGCGCACCCAAGCTGGACCGCATCATCGTGCGCGAATTCAAGGATTCGTCGAGCATGATGCTGGCCTTCGAACGCGGTGAAATCGACATCCATTCCGAACTCACCGATGCCGGCCTGCTGGAACGCGCCAAGAAAAGTCCGAATGTGACGGTGGCCACAATGGCCCCGGCCATTGGACCGCTGATCTGGCTGGCCTTCAACACCAAGAGCCCCAAGCTCAGCGACAAGCGGGTGCGTCAGGCGATCAACTTTGCGCTGGACAAAAAATACCTGACCGAAACCCTGTTGGGCAAGGTGCATGGCCGCTCCACCGGCCCGATTGCATCGGGCAGCCCCTTCTATGAGCCACAGGTTGAAAAGTATGACCTGAATTTGCAAAAGGCCGCCAAACTGCTCGACGATGCGGGCTACAAACCCGGTGCCAACGGCACACGGCTCACGCTGGACCTGGACTTCATCCCCGGAGCCACCGAGGGCAAAGTGATCCAGGAATACGCCAAGGTGGCGCTGGCCAAAGTCGGCATTGAAGTCAATGTGCGCACCTCGCCCGACTTCCCCACTTGGGCGCGCCGCATCTCCTCACACCAGTTTGACATGACGGTCGACTCGGTCTGGAACTGGGGCGACCCGGTGATCGGCGTGCACCGCACTTGGCTGAGCTCCAACATCAAGCCCGGCATCATCTGGTCCAACACGCAAAACTACAGCAACCCCAAGGTGGACGAGTTGCTGGCTGCCGCTGGCAAAGAGCCGGTCATGGCCAAGCGCAAGGCCATGTACTCGCAGATGCAAAAAATCGTTGTGGACGAGTGCCCGGTGGCATTCTTGTTGGAATTCAACTTCAACATGGCCTTCAACGCCAAGCTGCAAAACCGCCCTGCTGGCATCTGGGGTCTGGTCGATGGCATCACCGACACCAGCGTGAAAGGCTAATGCCGCAAGGCTTGTCTGGCCTGACCACCCCACCGAGCCCACCCCACCCGGGTGCGCTCGGTGGGGTGGTGCGTTTGAAAGCAGTACTTTGAACATTCTTTTCTCAATCCTTCGCCGCTTGGCTGTGGCCGCCGGTCTCATGGTGGCCGTGCTGGCCATCAACTTCAGCTTGATCCATGCTGCGCCGGGCGACCCGGCCAGTGTCATCGCCGGTGAAATGGGCGGTGGTGACCAGGCCGTGATCGACAGCATCAAGAAGGCCTATGGGCTGGACAAGCCCCTGCATGAGCAGTTCATCACCTACTTGGGCAAAAGCGTGCGCGGTGACCTGGGCATGTCTTACACCTACAACAAGCCCGTCAGCAGCCTGATCGCCGAGCGCATTGGCCCCACCATCTTGTTGGTGCTGACGGCCTTGTTGGTGGCGATTGCGGTGGGCACCTTGCTGGGGGTGTTTGCCTCGCTCAAGCCCAAGAGCTTTTCCAGCGCAGTGGTCACTGTCTTTTCACTCGCGGGCCTGGCCATGCCGGTGTTCTGGACCGGCATTTTGTTGGTGATCCTGTTTGGCAAAGTCTGGCCGGTGATGCCTATTTCAGGCATGTACGACGTGCGCAACTACGGTGCCACTGGCTGGGCCGCAGCCCTGGATGTGCTGCACCATCTGGTCTTGCCTGCCCTGACGCTGACCTTGGTGTATCTGGCCCAGTACAGCCGCCTGGCGCGTGCCAGCATGCTCGAAGTGCTGGGCTCGGACTATGTGCGCACCGCCCGCGCCAAGGGTCTGAACGGGGCGGTGGTGGTCTTCAAGCATGCCCTGCGCAATGCCCTGATGCCCATCGTCACGATTGCAGGACTGCAGTTTGGCAACCTGATCTCGGGGGCCGTGCTGGTGGAGACCGTGTTTTCCTGGCCCGGCCTGGGCACCTTGGCGCTGGACGCCATCCTCGGGCGCGACTACCCCACCTTGCTGGGCGTGCTGACCTTTTCTTCCCTGTTTGTGATCACGGCGAACCTGCTCACCGATTTGAGCTACCGCTGGATTGATCCCCGTTTGCGTGCCCAATGATGACTGCCCCACCCGCTTCCACCCCCACCACACCAACAGCACAGGCACTCAAGGCTGCGCCCGTGCTGTCGCCTTGGCGCGAAGCCTGGCGCGTGTTCCGCGGCAACAAGGCCGCCATGCTGGGCTTGGTCTCGCTCATCCTGATCATGCTCATCATGCTGGTCGGCCCCGCTTGGTATGCCGTCGATCCGTTTGGCATTGTGGCCCCCCCGTTTCATGAACCGTTTGTGGACTCGCGCTACTGGCTGGGCAGTGATTACCTGGGCCGCGACATCGTGGCAGGCATGCTGATCGGTGGCCGTGCCACGCTGCTGGTGGGCGTCAGCTCGGCCGCCATCACCGTGGTCATTGGCATCTCCGTAGGCGCGCTGGCCGGGTACTTTGGTGGCTGGATCGACGCCATGCTGTCACGCCTGACCGAGCTGTTTCAGGTGCTGCCTGCCTTGCTGTTTGCCATGGTGCTGGTCACACTGTTTCAGCCCAGCCTGGGCGTGGTCATCTGCGCCATCGGCATGGTCAGCTGGACCGGCACAGCGCGTTTGACGCGGGCCGAGTTCATCAGATTGCGCGGGTTCGAATACGTCAACGCAGCCCGCACCATGGGCGCGGGCCACTGGCGCCTGATCTGGCGCGAAATCCTGCCCAACGCCATGGCACCGCTCATCGTCTCGGCTACCTTGGTGGTGGGCGTGGCCATTCTGTTTGAGGCGGGCCTGAGCTTTCTGGGCCTGTCCGACCCCAACGTGATGAGCTGGGGCATGATGATCGGCTCCAACCGCCGCCACATTCTGGAGTGCTGGTGGGCGGTGACGCTGCCTGGCGCTGCGATTTTCCTGACGGTGTTGTCGGTCAGTCTGGTGGGCGATGGCCTCAACGACGCGCTCAATCCCAAAATGCATTTGCGCTGAGCCCGAAGACACCCGCATGAACTCCCCCATTGACATGACAGAAACAACGACCAACACGGCGCCCTTGCTCGAAGTGCGCGGCCTGGGCGTCGAGTTCCAGACCCGGGGCGGCACCGCCCATGTGCTGGAAGACATCCACCTGCAACTCAGACGAGGCGAAACGCTCGGTCTGGTGGGCGAATCCGGCTGCGGCAAGAGCATCACCGCCCTGGCCCTGATGCGCCTGATTCCGCAGCCGCCCGGGCGCATCACCTCCGGCCAGATCCTGTTTGAAGGCAAAGATCTGCTGCAACTGCCCGAAGCACAGATGCGGCGCGTGCGCGGCAACCGCATCTCCATGATTTTTCAGGAACCCATGACCTCTTTAAACCCCGCCTACAGCGTGGGCGAGCAGATCATGGAATCGGTGCGCTTGCACCAGGGGCTGGATGACCGGGCCGCTTTGGCGCGAGCCATCGAGATGCTCGAAGCCGTGGGCATACCGGACGCCACACGCCGGGTGCACCAGTACCCGCACCAGTTCTCTGGGGGCATGCGCCAGCGCGTCATGATCGCCATGGCCCTGGCCTGCCAGCCCGATGTGCTGATTGCAGACGAACCCACCACGGCACTCGACGTGACGGTGCAGGCCCAGATTTTTGACCTCATCAGCGAGATGCGCGAGCGCACCGGCACCGCCGTGCTCTTGATCACCCACGACATGGGGGCGGTGGCCGAGATGACCGATCGCGTGGCCGTGATGTATGCAGGCCGCATGGTGGAAGAAGGCCCCACCGATCTGATCTTGTCGCGCCCCAGCCACCCCTACACCCAGGGCCTGATCGCCTGTGCCCCGGGCCGCAACCCGCAAAGCCACGGTCAGCCCCTGCAAGAAATTCCGGGCACCGTGCCCTCATTGCTGGAACGACAAGGTGGCTGCACCTTTGCCGAGCGCTGCAGCCACGCGCAGCCGCGCTGCCGCACCCATGTGCCACCCAGCACCTGGGTGCAAAGCGGTCACCGCGTCATGTGTTGGCTCTACCCCGAAGTTCAAGGAGCGCCAGCATGAGTGAGACCTTGCTGCAGGTCAGAGACCTGCGCGTGCATTACCCGCTCAAAAGCGGCTTGTTCCAACCCAAAACCGTGCTCAAAGCCGTGGACGGCGTGAGTTTTGACATCGAACGCGGCCGCACCTTTGGCATCGTGGGCGAAAGCGGCTCGGGCAAAAGCACCACCGCCCTGGCCGTGATGCGCCTGGCCCCGGTAACTGCAGGCCATGTGGCGCTGGGCGACGCCCCCATCAGCACACTGCAAGGCGAAGGCCTGCGGCTGCAGCGCAAACGCTTTCAAATGGTGTTTCAAGACCCGTTTGCCTCGCTCAACCCCCGGGTGCGCGCAGGTCAGGCCATTCGCGATGCCTTGGACCTGATGAACGTGGGCACGCCCGCAGAGCGTGACGACCTGGCGCGCACGCTGTTCTTGCAAGCCGGTCTGCGGCCCGAGCAAATGCAGCTGTTTCCGCACCAGTTTTCGGGCGGCCAACGCCAGCGCATCGCCCTGGCCCGGGCTCTGGCCGGACGGCCCGAACTGCTGGTGTGCGACGAACCCGTGTCAGCGCTCGACGTGGCCATTCAGGCGCAAATTTTGAACCTGATGCAAAGGCTGCAAAAAGAGCTGGGCCTGACCTACCTGTTCATCTCGCACGACCTGGGCGTGATCCGCCACATGTGCGATGACATTGCCGTCATGTACCTGGGGCAATTCGTCGAGCGCGCACCCCGCGAGAGCCTGTTTGCGCGGCCGCTGCACCCCTACACGCTGGCTCTGTGGTCGGCTGCACCCTCCATGGATGCACGCGGACAAAAACGCAAACTGCGCATCCGCCTGCAAGGCGACCCGCCCAGCCCGCTCAATGTGCCCAGTGGCTGCCGTTTTGCCGGTCGCTGCCCCTTTGCCGAAGACGCCTGCCGCGCTGCGCCCCCACCCCTGCGCGAAGTGCTGCCTGGCCACCATGTGGCCTGCCACCGCGTGTCCGACAGCGGTCAGGCCCTTTACCCCTTGCCCACGATCAGCTAAAGCGCTGGCCATAATTTTGAGGAGAACTGCCATGAGCACCACCACCATTTATGTGGCCCGCGAGATCATCACCATGAACCCCATGCAGGCCTCGGCCACGCATGTGGCGGTGCGCGATGGCCGCATCCTGGGCGTGGGCCAGTTGGACGAACTGGCCCAGTGGGGCGACTACACCCTGGACACCCGCTTTGCCGACTGCACGCTCATGCCTGGCCTGGTCGAGGGCCACTGCCACTTGAAGGAAGGCGGCATGTGGGACCTGGAGTACCTGGGCTGGTTTGACCGCCTCAACCCCTGGGGCCAAACCGTCCAAGGCCTGCGCTCCATGGAAGCCGTGGTGCAGCGCCTGATCGAAATCGACCAAAAGATGCAGCAAAGCGGTGAACCGGCCGACAAGCCTTTGCTGGCCTGGGGGTTCGACCCGATTTATTTTGGCGGCGAGCGCATGACGGTGGACCACCTGGACCGCGCCAGCAGCACCCGCCCCATCGTGATTGCGCACGCCAACGGCCACCTGATGAACGTCAACAACCCCATGCTGCGCATCGCCGAGATCGACGAAGACATCGAAGTCGAAGGCGTCGTCAAATTCAAGGATGGCCCCCGCAAGGGTCACCCCAATGGCGAGCTGCAGGAACCCGCTGCCATGCACCTGGTCATGCGCCATGTGGGCACGGCCGGGCTCATGTCGCCGATGGACGAAACCGGCATGATGAACTTTGCGCGCCTGGCCAAGATGCAGGGCGTGACCACCGCCACCGACCTGGTCAACACCCTGAGCGAAGCCGACTGCGCGGTGCTGGAATCGGCCCTGGCCCAAGACGAATGCTGCGTGCGCATCCTGCCCGCCTTCAAGGCTTTTCATGGCACGCACGGTGCCACGCAAGGCGCCGAGCACGTCAACCAGATGAAAAAGCGCAACACCGACAAGCTGCGCTACGGCCTGGTCAAGATGATGCTGGACGGCTCGATCCAGGGCTTTTCAGCGCGCATGCGCTGGCCCGGCCACTTCAACGGCGCACCCAACGGCATCTGGGTCACAGCGCCCAGCCAGTACGAGGCCGATTTCGAGATCTACCACCGCGCAGGCCTGCACATCCACACCCACACCAACGGCGATGAAGCCAGCCTGGCGGCGATTGACGCGGTGGAACGCGTGCTGGCCCGCGCCCCGCGCACCGACCACCGCCACACCCTGCAACACGCGCAAATGGTCGATGCCCCGATGTTCCGGCGCATGGCCAGCCTGGGCCTGTGCGCCAACCTGTTTGCCAACCACCTGTGGTACTGGGGCGACCAGCATTACGAAATGACCATGGGGCCCGACCGCGCCCACCGGCTCGATGCCTGCGGCAGCGCCCTGGCCGCCGGGGTGCCACTGGCCATCCACTCCGACGCCCCGGTCACGCCGCTGGGCCCGCTGTTCACAGCCTGGTGCGCCGTCAACCGCATCACCCCCAAAGGCCGCGTGCTGGGCGAAAAAGAACGCCTCACGGTGCCGCAAGCCCTGCACGCCATCACCCTGGGTGCCGCCTGGACCCTGAAGATGGACCACGAAATTGGCAGCATCGAAGTGGGCAAACGCGCCGACTTTTGTGTGCTGCTGGACAACCCGCTGACCCTGGGCGGTGAAAAACTCAAGGACGCCCGGGTCTGGGGCACCGTGCTGGGCGGCCAGATTTTCCCAGCGCAAGCGGCCTGATCTGCTGACCCCAAAGAAACCAACCCACAGGCCAGTGTTCGTAGGTCGGCGGCTTTAGCCCCGACATGAAGCCTTCGCCGGAGGCCCCCATGTCGGAGCTAAAGCTACCGACCTACGACTGCCCCCACCATGCCCCACACCCCGACACCGCCCCGCATTCCCCTGACAGTGATCGGCGGTTTTCTGGGCGCAGGCAAAACCAGTTTGCTGGTGCACTGGCTGCAGCAAACGCAAGGCCAGCGCATCGCCGTGCTGGTCAATGACTTTGGTGCCATCAACATCGACGCCGAACTGCTGAGCAAAAGCAACAGCGACACCATCGCGCTGAGCAACGGTTGCGTGTGCTGCCAGATTGGCGGCGACCTGAGCCAGGCCCTGCTGCAGGTACTGGACACGCCTCAGCCCTTTGACGCCATCGTCATCGAAGCCAGCGGCGTGTCCGACCCCTGGCCCATTGCCCAGATCGCGCTGGCCGACAAACGCCTGAGCTTGCATGGCGTGCTGGTGGTGGTGGACGCTGCGGCCGTGCGTGCGCACGCCGCCGACCCCTTGCTGCATGACAGCCTACTGCGCCAACTGCGCGCCGCCGACCTGCTGGTGCTCAACAAAACCGATCTGTGCTGCGATGACGAGATTCAGGCGTGCACCACCTGGCTGCACGACACCGTCGGGCCCGTGCCCTGCCTGCACAGCCAGCACGGGCAGTTGCCCCTGGCTTTGCTGCAAACGGACTGGGAGCCTGCATCGGCAGCGGCCTCTGACGACGAGCCTGCTCACATTTGCACCGACCATTGCACGCACGATCACGATCACGATCACGATCACGATCACGATCACGATCATGGGCATGGGCATGGGCATGGGCATGGGCATGGGCACCACCACAGCGCAGACCACGCCAACCTGTTCACCAGCGACAGCCGCAGCCCCGATCAGGTGTTTCACACCGCCTGGCTGCGCGAACAGCTGCAACAAACGCCCGCCTGGGTGATGCGCCTCAAAGGCTGGGTGCGCACCCACGAACACGGCTGGTCAGAGATCCAATTCGCAGGCCGCCACGCCAGCGTGCAACGCGCCCGGCACACCCCCGCACAAGCCCGCGTGCTGACCATTGCGCTGCGCACACCCCAGCAGACCCAAGCCATGCCCTCCTGGATGGATGCAGTGTGGGGCGCCACCTGAACCGCATACCCCAAGCGCCCGCATCGCCAGCAGGGCTGGGTCCTACAACAGACAGCTTCGTAGGTCGGCACTCGAAGAGTCCGACGTTGCAGGCTTCGGCCCAGACCCCATGTCGGGGTCTTCGACCACCGACCTACAAAAACCAAAATGCATTTTGTAGGAGCTTGCCCTGCAAGCGATCACCCGCAAACCCCAAACGCCCGCATCGCCAGCAGGGCTGGGGCCTACCACAGGCTGCTTCGCAGGTCGGCACTCGCAGAGTCCGACGTTGAGCGGGTCGACGCAGGCAACATGTCGGGGTCTTCGACCACCGACCTACAAAAACCAAAATGCATTTTGTAGGAGCTTGCCCTGCAAGCGATCACCCGCAAACCCCAAACGCCCGCATCGCCAGCAGGGCTGGGGCCTACCACAGGCTGCTTCGCAGGTCGGCACTCGCAGAGTCCGACGTTGCAGGCTTCGGCACAGACCCCATGTCGGGGTCTTCGACCGCCGACCTACAACAAACCAAAAGACGTTTTGTAGGCGCTTGCCCTGCAAGCGATCACCCGCAAACGCCCGCATCGCCAGCAGGGCTGGCTCCTACAGGAAAGAACACCGCCCTCAGCGGCCCCGGAAAAACCCTGACGTGTGCGACGGCATCGGTCGGTGCGAACGACGCCATCCAGGCCATGGATGCTTGTGTTTTCAGAGTGGAATGGTTAACTTTCCGGCTCGGCATGGCCACCCAATGAATGAGTCCAACATGCAGCAACTGGCCCTGAACATGACCCTCAACTGGCTCTAGTGTCTGCCCGTCGGCTGCCCCAAACTTCACCGCAGCAGACGCCAGCCATGGTGTCTGCACAGACGACACAACGTTTGAAAAACCCATCAGGAGACAAAGCATGACAACACGTCGATCCCTTCTTTCAGCCACGCCCGCTCTGGGCTTGTCGCTGATGATGTTCACCGGTCTGGCCAGCGCCCAGGCAGCCAAAGAAGTCACCTTCGCTCATCAGGACATGCTGGTGCCTTTGCGCACCGTGATGGAGTCGGGCGAGCTGGAAAAAGCCACCGGTTACAAAATCAACTGGCGCATGTTTGGCGGTGGCGGCGACGTGATCAAGGCCATGGCTTCAGGCGGCGTGCAAATCGGCGAAGCGGGCTCCAGCCCCTTCACCGCTGCGGCCAGCCAAGGCCAGGACCTCAAGCTGTTCTGGATTCTGGACGACATCGGTGATGCCGAAGCCCTAATTGCGCGCAACGGTTCTGGCATCAACAGCATCAAGGACTTGGTCGGCAAAAAAGTGGCCACGCCTTTTGTCTCCACGGCGCACTACCAGTTGATGGTGGGCATGAAGCTCGAAGGCGTGGACAGCAAAAAGGTCAACGTGATGAACCTGCGTCCGCCAGAAATCGCGGCCGCCTGGGAGCGTGGCGACATTGACGCGGCCTTCATCTGGGACCCGATCCTGAGCAAGATCAAGGGCAACGGCAAAGCGATTGCCTCTTCGGCCAGCATCGGTCAAAAAGGCTACCCCACCTTTGACGGTCTGGTGGTCGATGCCAAATGGGCCGTGCAAAACGAAGGCTTCATGGTCGCGCTGGTCAAGGCCCTGATCAAGGCGGATGAGGCTTATCGCGCCAACAAGGCGCAATGGACTGCTGATTCACCCCAAGTGAAAGCTGTGGCCAAGTGGACCAAGGCCAATCCGGCCGATGTGCCTGCGGCCATGGCGCTGTACAAATTCCCCACGGCCCAAGAACAAATTTCGGCCACCTGGCTCGGTGGTGGTGCCGCCAAGGCCATGACCAACACGGCCGTCTTCCTGAAAGAGCAAGGGCGCATTCAGGAAGTCAAGCCGAACTACTCGGCCTTTGTGACCGACGTCTACGTCAAGAAAGCCATGCAGTAAAGCTGTCGGCCTGTGTCAGCCCCCTGCGGCCCAGGCTGCAGGGGGATTGTTTTTTTTCTGTGACTGCGTCTCACATGCCATTACTTGAAGTCAAAGACCTGACGGTCAACTACGCCATCCAGGGCGGCACCCTACAAGCCCTGGCACCCGTGCAATTGCAAATGCGCGATGGCGATTTTGTGGTCGCCCTGGGCGCCTCGGGCTGCGGCAAGACCACCTTGCTCAATTGCCTGGCCGGTTTCCTGCCGCCTTCCAGTGGCGACATCCTGCTGGACGGCCGCCCTGTGAGCGGGCCAGGCGCCGACCGGGGTGTGGTGTTTCAAAAACACGCCTTGATGCCCTGGCTCAATGTGCTGGACAACGTGGCCCTGGGCTTGCGCCTGCGCGGCGTGCCTGCCGCCGAACGTGCCCGCGTGGCCATGGACAAACTGGCCCTGGTGGGCCTTGAAAAATACGCCGAGCGCGGCGTCTACGAATTGTCGGGTGGCATGCAGCAGCGCGTGGGCATTGCCCGCGCCCTGGCCAACGACCCGGCCGTGCTGCTGATGGACGAACCCATGGGCGCGCTGGACGCTTTCACCCGCGAGACGGTGCAGGAAATCCTGCTCAAGGCCTGGGCGCAAACCCACAAAATGGTCTTCTTCATCACCCACTCGGTTGAAGAAGCGCTGTTTCTGGCCACCCGTCTGATCGTCATGAGCCCCAGCCCCGGACGCATCACCCACACCTTTGAAGACCTGCCTTTCTCACGCGCTTTTTTGAGCCACGGCGATGCCCGTCGGGTCAAGTCCGAGCCGGAATTCATCCGCATGCGCGAAGAAGTCCTGTCCATCATCCACCACCGGGAGGCGGCCCATGACTGAGCCCAACAAGGCGAGCGCGCCTTTGAAAACCAGCGCCTTCAAAATCCCCGGCGAGGGCTCCAGCCTCGCCATCAGTGTGGTCACCCTGCTGGCGCTGCTGGGCCTGTGGACCTTGACCACCTCCATGGGCTGGATCAAACCCCTGTTCCTGCCTTCACCGCAGGCGGTGTTCACGCAGTTTTATGAATACATCACCGGCACGGCCAACGACAAGCCCTTGTGGGAACACTTTGTCGCCAGCATGCTGCGCGTGTTTGGTGCCTTTTTGCTGGCCAGCCTGGTGGCCATTCCGGTGGGCATCGCCATGGGCATGTCGCGGGTCTGGCGCGGCATTTTTGACCCACCCATCGAGCTGTACCGGCCCCTGCCGCCCCTGGCCTATTTGCCGCTGATCATCATCTGGTTTGGCATTGACGAGTTGCCCAAGGTCTTGCTGATCTTCTTGAGCTGTTTTGCCCCGCTGGCCATGGCCGCACGCTCGGGCATGCGCAGCGCCTCGCAAGAACAAATGAATGCGGCCTACTCCATGGGCGCAAGCTATGCGCAGGTGATCCGCCACGTCGTGCTGCCCGCCGCCTTGCCGGAAATTCTGGTGGGCATGCGGGTGGCCATCGGCTTTGGCTGGAGCACCCTGGTGGCCGCAGAAATGGTGGCTGCGAATGTGGGCCTGGGCCAGATGGTGCTCAACGCCTCGAACTTCCTGCGCACCGACATCGTGATCATGGGCATCATCGTCATCGGCGTGGTGGCCTATGGTTTTGACCTGCTCATGCGCGCCGTCGAACGCCGCCTGGTGCCTTGGAAAGGCCGGATGTAACCCTCCGCAAATGCTCTGGCACACCCTCGTCAACAGGGCTGGTAAAGAGACAAGGACGTCTTCGCAACTCGATGGCTTCTGCCCCGACATAGGGCCTGGGCGCACCAGTCAAACGTCGGACTCTGCGAGTGCCGACCTACAGGAGTTATGTATTCGTATGTCGGCGGTCGAAGACCCCAACATGGGGCTGGTGAGGCCCGCCAAAGTTGAATCAGGTTCAGCGCCCAAGCACGCCAACGTCGGACTCTTCGAGTGCCGACCTACAAGAGCCGTGTATTCGCAGGTCGGTGGTCGAAGACCCCGACATGGGGCTGGTGAATCCCGCAAATCTTGAATCAGGATAGCGCCCAAGCTCACAAACGTCGGACTCTTCGAGTGCCGACCTACAGGAGTTATGTATTCGTATGACGGCTGTCGAAGACCCCGACATGGGTCTGGTGAAGCCCACCAAAGTTGAATCAGGATCAGCGCCCAGGCCCGCAAACGTCGGACTCTTCGAGTGCCGACCTACAGGAATTATGTATTCGTATGTCGGCGGTCGAAGACCCCAACATGGGGCTGGTGAATCCCACCAAAGTTGAATCAGGATCAGCACCCAAGCACGCAAACGTCGGACTCTGCGAGTGCCGACCTACAGGAGCCATGTATCCGTAGGTCGGTGGTCAAAGACCCCGACATGGGGCCGGGTAAAGCCCACCAAAGTTGAATCAGGTTGAGCGCCCAAGCACGCCAACGTCGGACTCTGCGAGTGCCGACCTACAGGAGCCGTGTATTCGCAGGTCGGTGGTCGAAGACCCCGACATGGGTCTAGTGAGGCCCACCAAAGTTGAATCAGGTTCAGCGCCCAAGCTCACAAACGTCGGACTCTGCGAGTGCCGACCTACGGGAGCCATGTATTCGTAGGTCGGTGGTCGAAGACCCCGACATGGGGCTGGTGAGGCCCACCAAAGTTGAATCAGCACCCAAGCACGCCAACGTCGGACTCTGCGAGTGCCGACCTACAGGAGCCATGTATCCGTAGGTCGGTGGTCGAAGACCCCGACATGGGTCTAGTGAGGCCCACCAAAGTTGAATCAGGTTCAGCGCCCAAGCCCACAAACGTCGGACTCTGCGAGTGCCGACCTACAGGAGCCATGTATTCGCAGGTCGGTGGTCGAAGACCCCGACATGGGGCTGGTGAGGCCCACCAAAGTTGAATCAAGATCAGCACCCAAGCTCACAAACGTTGGACTCTTCGAGTGCCGACCTACAGGAGCCGTGTATTCGCAGGTCGGTGGTCGAAGACCCCGACATGGGGCTGGTGAAGCCCGCCAAAGTTGAATCAGGATCAGCGCCCAAGCACGCCAACGTCGGACTCTGCGAGTGCCGACCTACAACAAACCGAAAGGTTTTTTTGTAGGGGCCTCTCAATGCAAACGCGCCAGCACACGCGGCACGCCGCGTGCCTGGGCCAGGTCATACACCGCTACGGCCAGCGCCCTGATGCCGGGGCCGATTTGATCCACCCCAATGGACGACAAGCGCAGGCGAAAAAACGGGCAAGGATAGGGTGGGTGCATGAAAAACACCTCGCCCGCCTCAATCAGCACCCCTTGTTCACGCGCCATGAGGGCCAGCTCGGCGGTGTCCGCCCAGTCAGGGGCACGCACCCACACCGAGGCACCGCCGGTGGGCAATTCGAACTGAAAATCCGGCAGCTCGCGGCGCAGCGCCTCGCCCACGGCCTGCATGCGTGCCTGC
Source organism: Limnohabitans planktonicus II-D5 (assembly GCF_001270065.2). Taxonomy (GTDB): domain Bacteria; phylum Pseudomonadota; class Gammaproteobacteria; order Burkholderiales; family Burkholderiaceae_C; genus Limnohabitans_A; species Limnohabitans_A planktonicus. Next base: position 50,197 of record NZ_LFYT02000010.1, on the reverse strand, counting down.
AGTGCCTGGTTCACCCGCCGGGCGTGCGGCTCGTGGTGACCCAAAGACAAAAAATGCGCAAACGCGTGCTGCAAAAAAGCGCTGGGGTGGCGCACCATGGCGTGGCGCAACACCCGCAACTCGGCAATCAGGGCACGCGGTGCCACGATGTAGCCCAGCCGCAAGGACGGTGACAGGCTCTTGGAGATCGAGCCCACATAAATCACACGCCCCACCTTATCGAGGCTTTTGAGCGCGGGCATGGGCTCGCCCACATAGAGGTTTTCGGCCTCGTAGTCGTCTTCGATGACCACAAAGTCGCGCTGCTCGGCCAGGGCCAGCAAACGCTTGCGCCGCTCCAGAGAAAGAGTGCGCGTGGTCGGGCTCTGGTGCGAGGGCGTCACATACACATAGTCCAGCGGGGTCAGGCGATCCACCACCAGCCCCTGATCGTCCACCGCCAGGGGCTGCCACTGCGGCTGACGCGAGGCAAAGCTGTTGCGTGCATGCGGATGCCCCGGCTCCTCCAGGCCCACGCGGGATTGCGCATCGAACAAGGCCTCTCCCAGCATGTAATAGGCGTGCTGGGCCCCCACGGTGATGAGGATTTCTTCGGGCAGCGCAAACACCCCCCGCTTGGGCAAGAGACGCAGACGGATCTGCTCGATCAGTTCGGGCACATCGCTCAGCTCAAAGTCGGGCGTCCACTGCGGCAAATGAACGCGCGCCAGGCTGTGCACGCAACACTCGCGAAACGCTTCGGTCGGAAACAGCTGCGGATCAAAGGTGCCGTAAACAAAGGGGTAAGGGTACTGCCGCCACTGGTCGGGCTTGGCCAGGGTGCGGCGGTCGCTCAGTGAACGGATCAGACGTGCAGACCAGTCCGGCGAGGTCGGCTGGGTCATCGCTGGTGCCTCACGCTCAGGCTGGTTTTGTGGTGTGCGCACAGGCTCGGGCAAGGGCTTTGCGCGCCAATCGGCCTTGGACAAACCCGATGGGCGCTGATCGCCGTGCACTTTCACAAACACTCCGCTGCGTGGATGCGCCTCCAGAAAACCGTCATCGATCAACCGCATATAGGCCGATGTGACGGTGTTGCGGCTCAGGCCCAGCGCCTTGGCCAATTCACGCGATGAGGGCAAGGTGGCACCGGGTGGCAAACGCCCTTCCAGAATGGCCTCGACAGCGGCCAGGCGCAGGCGTTGCTGCAAGGGCATGGCGGGCTTGTCCTGCAGGGCGAAAAGGCTCTCCCACTGAACATCTTTGGTGCGGTGTCGACTGGTCATGCAACCCAGTATAAGCAAGCACGCTGGCACACGCGATTTACCCCATCTGGCTCTATGCACTCGACAAGGATTGGCTATTCTCAAAGCCATTGACCACCCCTTGGAGAGCCCCTTGTCAGCCCCTGTCACCATTGCCACCCTCGAAGCTTTCACCGACGCCTGGAACCGCCACGATGTGGACGCGCTGCTGAGCTTCATGCACCCCGATGGCGTCTTCATGACCGCTGGCGGCCCAGACGCCTGCGGCGCGCGCCACCAAGGCCACGAGGCCTTGCGCAAGGCCTTTCCGGGCGCTTGGGCCACCGTGCCCGATGCCCAATGGATCAATGGCAAACATTTTGTTCAAGGCGACTTTGGTGTGTCTGAATGGACCTATGTCGGCACGTCCACCGACGGCTCGCGCGTGGAAACCGACGGCGTGGACATCTTTGCCTTCAAGGACGGCAAGATCCTCTCCAAGAGCGCTTTCCGCAAAAACCGCCCCAACCTGCCCGCCGCGAAATAAGTGCACCCGCTGCCCGGCCCCGCCGCGCAGCCTGTGAATCAGACTTGCCCCCTTTAGAGAGCCCGCTCATGACGCCCCACGACGCAGCACGCAGCGACACCCGATACGACCCCCAATACGACCCGCTGGTGCACGCCACCCCCGGTGCAGGCCGCGACTATGCGCCCAGCTACTGGGTCGCCAGCGCGGGCACGCCGCCGCCAGACGACGGCCCTGTGCAGCACGACATGGACGTGGATGTGGTGGTCATCGGTGCGGGCTCAACCGGCATCTCGACCCCCTTGTACCTGGCCCAAGAGCAGGGCATTCAGGCTGTGGTGCTCGAAGCCAACCAGAGCGCCTGGGGTTGCTCCAGCCGCAGCGGCGGCCAGGGCCAAAACGCCAGTGGCCGCCTGTCGCGTGCGCAGTGGATCGAGCGCTGGGGCCTGGACGTGGCCAAAAAGCTGGATACCGAAATCCGCACGGGCTTCGAAAACTTCAAAAACCTGGCCTTCGAAGTCGATTGCGACGCCACCGATGGCGGCCACCTGTACGTGGCACACCGCCCCGAAAAAGTCGCCTACCTGAAAGAGCAGGCCCGGGTACGCAACGAGATTTTTGGCTACAAGACCCAAATCCTCTCGGCCGACGAGCTTCGGCAAAACCACTTCAACGACCACGATGCCGCAGGTGCCATGTGGGAGCAAGAAGGCGTGGGCATCCACCCGCTCAAGTTCACCTTTGGCCTGATCCGCAAGGCCCGCGCCCTGGGTGTGAAACTGCACACCGCCAGCCCCGTGCAAGGCTGGGAAACCATCAACGGCGTGCACCACCTGCGCACCCCGGGCGGCACGGTGCGAGCCAAACGCGTGGCCGTGTGCACCGGCGGCTACACCGGACAGGCCTTGAGCCCGCTCACCAAAAACAAGCTGTTGCCCATCTTGTCCAACAACATGGTCACGCAGCCCCTGAGCCCAGCGCAAATTGAGGCCGCTGGCCTCAAAACCCGTGTCTTTCTGACCGACACGCGCACCCTGCGTTTTTACTACCGGCTGCTGCCTGACAACCGCCTGCAAATCGGCAGCCGCAGCGCCGTGACCGGGGCCGAATCGCCCGAGCCCAAACACCTGAAACTCTTGACCGACGGCATTGCACGCAAATTCCCGACTTTGGCGGGCATCCCCATCGAGCACTCCTGGTGGGGCTGGGTCGACGTGAGCCACGACATGATGCCGCGCATCACCCAACCCGACCCCAGCCAAAGCGTCTGGTACGCGCTGGGCTATGGCGGCAATGGGGTGTCGTTTTCCACTTGGGCGGGCAAACGCCTGGCCGAACGTGTGGCCGGCAAAGACGCAGGCCAGGAAGTCTTCCAGCTACCGATCTACAACAGCGAGCTGACCTACCCGCACTTTTTGCACCTGTTCCGCTCGGAAGCCCTCGCCCCCTTCCGCCGCTTGGGCCAGCGCTTTTTGTACAAGTGGTACTGGTGGCAAGACGAGATGTGATGACCCGGCCGAGCCTCAGCCACCGCCACGCTGGGTATACAGGTCAAAGTGGCGCATGAAGGTGTAGCGGTCCTGAGGGTTCAAGCCCTCAAACTTGAACTGCACGCGCAGCACGGGCAGGCGAATTTGTGCAATGACGCGTGGGGGCATGACTTGCCATTGCAGATGCAGCTGGCCTGCGCCGATGCTGATGTGTGCGTTGCTGGCCTGGCATTGCAGCGGGTGCTGGCCCACAGCACGGGGCAGCCAGCCCAGCCATTCGGCTTCGGTGCAGCCCATGTCGCGCTGAAAGGCTTCGGCGTAGCTCGCTTGCATGGCTGGCGTCAGCCACCTGCCACGGGGGGCCAGATGGCCAGCACATCGCCCTCGACCAAGGCCTGGGTGCCCCTGTTTTCGGGGGCGATGTATTTGCCGTTGACCAAGACCAGATGCACCAGCTTGGGTGGCAGACTGAAGGAGTCGATGACTTGCATGATGGTGGTGCCAGATGCCACATCCATGACCATCTGGTTGCTTCGGCGAACCTCGGCAGGCAGATAGTCGGTGAGCGTAGCAAACAGTTTGAAGGTGATGTTCATGCGCGCATTGTCACTTCTATCTGCGACGCGTATCGGCCGCACCACTCCATTGACCCTGGCCTTGCGCGCAGGCCAGATAGGCGTCCATGAGGCGTGTGGGGTCTTGCATCAGGCGGTCTTTCCAGTCGCCCAAACGCACTTGACCTTCGACCAGTCCACGCATGACGCCCACATGCTCGGTCCAGCCGACCGAGTTGCAGCCCACCATGACATCGCCCTGGAACTGCAGGCTCAGGTGTTTGCCTGCGGCTTGGTCGGTCAGCTGGGCTTGTTCGCCACCTTCCACACCTTGCCAGTTGCCAAAGCTGGTGGAAATCAGGCCCAAAGTGTCGAGCACGTTGATCTGGGTCACGCCCTTGAGGGTGGTGTGTTGACCGGCCATGTTGAGCGCGGCCACACGGGCTTGTTCAGCGGCGTTGGGCTGGATGGCACTGACGATGGTCTGGCCACTGACTTTGTCAAAAGCCTCGGCGCAGTCACCCGCCGCATAAATGCCGGGCACATTGGTTTGCAGGCACTGATCGGTCAGGATGCCCTGCAAGCAGGTGATGCCGCTGTCTTTGAGGAAGCCAATGGCCGGGCGCACGCCGGTGGCGCTGATGACCAGATCGGCCTCGACGGTTTGGCCGTTGGACAGACGGACCTGCAGGCCTTGGCCTGCAGACTCAATCGATTCGACACGCGTGCCCACATACACCTTCACGCCTTGGGCTTCACACCAGTCGCGAATCATGCCGCCGGCCATGGGGCCCATCATGCGCGGCACCATGCGGTCACCCATCTCGACCACCGACAGTTCGACACCGCGCTGCTTGAGCGACTCCATGATGATGCAGCCAATGAAGCCCGCGCCCATTTGCAAGACCTTGGCGCCAGGCTTGGCCAGTGCGGCAATGGCACGGGCGTCGGCCAGCGTCCAGCAAGGGTGTACACCGGGCAAGTCCATGCCCGCAATCGGGGGGCGCACGGGCTGCGAGCCGGTGGCGATCAGCAGCTTGTCAAACGCCAGGCTTTGGCCGTTGTCCAGCACCACTTGCCGTGCCGCAGTGTCCACCTGGGTGGCGCGCGCGTTCAGGATGTCGATGCGCAAGTCGGCAAAGTGGGTGTCGCCCTTGCGCAGCCAAGTGCCTTTTTCTTCGACATTGCCGATCAGCAAATAAGGAATCGCCATGCGCGAGTAAGGCGCTTCTTTTTCGTCACCGACGATGGTGATGCGGTCTTGGGGGCAGTGCTTGCGCAAGGTTTCGGCGGCGATGACGCCTGCTGGGCCAGCGCCCAGAATGATGTGATGGGTCATGGTGTTTTCTCCAGAAACAGACAGCGGCCCCTCGGGGCCGCTGTGGTTCCTGTAGAAGCGCGCGCCTGCAGCGAAGGCTTCGCGAGCAGGGCTCGCTCCTACAGGGGCAAGGTCACAGGCCCAGACGTTCCCGGGTGGCCGTTGTGGGGCGGCCTTCGCCGTCCCAGCCGCGCGCGTCGTAGTACTTGGGCAGCATCTCGTCCAACTTGCTGACCATGCCTTTGCCCGGGCCGGTTTTGGCGGCTTCGGTCATCAGGCGCTTGGGCAGGTTGTCGTCGGCCTTGGTGAAGCCGGCGGCGTTGTTGAACTCGCGCTCCATGTTCCAGATGCGCTCACCGATGTGGGCCAGGTGCTCCATGGTGAACTCTTCGCCGCAAGCGGCTTGCACCTGAGGGGCCACGTCGGCCAAGGTCCAGGCAAAGCTGGTGAAAACGCAAATACCTGCCGAGTCAAACGCAGCTGTGGCGTCCTGGAAGGCCTTGACCAATTCGGGCTTGCCTTCGCTCTCGGTCGGCTCGGTCTTGACCGGGATGCCCAGAACTTCAGACGCGATGGTGTAGCCGCGCAGGTGGCAGGCACCACGGTTGGACGTGGCGTAAGCCAAGCCAATGCCCTGGATCACTCGGCCGTCATAGGCCGGGAACTCTTGGCCCTTGACGCTCATGGACAAATCGGGGTGGCCGTACTTGGCGGTCAGGCGCTTGGAGCCCATGCCAATTTCCTTGCCAAAACCGATGCCCTTGGCCGTCATGTCGACAAACTCGCACAGGGCTTCAGCCGAGCCAAACGGAGCCTCCACACCGATTTGCTCTTTGGTCAGCACACCCATTTCGTACAGCTCCATCACGGCACCGATGGTGGCACCGAAGCTGATGGGGTCGAAGCCTTCTTCGTTGCAGATCATGTTGGCGTATTGCAGGGCTTCGAGGTCCTTCACACCGTTGGCTGCACCGAGGGCCCAAGCGGCTTCGTATTCCAGGCCGCCGTTGGCGCCCCAGTACTCAGGCTTGTTCTTGACCGAGAAGTGGCCTTCGTCCATCTTGCTGATGCGGCCGCAGGCGATGGTGCAACCAAAGCAAGCTTGGTTGGTCACCAGATGCTTTTTGCCGTCGGTCTCGCGGGGCGTGACCATGGCTTCGGCCGAGATGTCCTTGGCGCTTTCGAACTGCACGTCGCGGTGGTTGCGTGTGGGCAAGGCACCGACTTCGTTGATCACGTTCATCAGCACCTGGGTGCCATAAGCTGGCAGGCCCTGACCGGTGACGCCGTTATCAGCCAGCACCTTTTTGGCAGCCTTGGTCGCGGCCATGAAGGCCTTGGGGTTTTGCACGTTGCCCACACCAATCGTGCCGCGCACGGCGATGGCCTTGAGGTTTTTGCTGCCCATGACGGTGCCCACACCCGAGCGGCCAGCCGCACGGTGCAGGTCGTTCACCACAGCGGCATACAGCACGCCGTTTTCACCGGCCTTGCCAATGCTGGACACGCGCAGCAGCGGGTCTTGCAGGCTGGACTTGAGGATTTCTTCGGTCTTCCAGACGCTTTGGCCCCACAGGTGACCGGCATCACGCAGTTCAGCTTCGTTGTCGTTGATGTAGAGGTACACCGGCTTGGCCGATGCGCCTTCAAAAATGATCATGTCCCAACCGGCCATTTTCAGCTCGGCACCCCAGTAGCCGCCCGAGTTCGAGCAAGCGATGGCACCAGTCAGAGGGCCTTTGGTGATGACGGTGTAGCGGCCGCCGGTAGAGGCCATGGTGCCAGTCAGCGGGCCGGTAGCCCAGATGATTTTGTTGTCGGCCGACAGCGGGTCAACTTTGGGGTCGACTTCGCTGATCAGGTATTTGCTGCCCAGACCGCGTGATCCCAGATAGGCCTTGGCCCATTCCATGTTCAGCGGTTCAGATTTGACGGTGCCCGCAGTCAGGTTGACGCGGAGAATTTTTCCAGCCCAAGACATGTTGATGCTCCTTAAGGGTGGTGGGTTTAAGCCGCAGAGGGCTGATTGCCCAGCTTGTCGGCCCACTGTTTCATTTTGTCGATGCCGGTCCAGTTGGCATCGACGAAGGTGATGGCACCGGTCGGGCAGGCGTCGGCACAGGCTGGATCGCCACCGCAGAGGTCGCACTTTTGCACCTTGCCAGTTTCTTGCACGTAGTTGATCGTGCCAAACGGGCAGGCGATCGTGCAGACCTTGCAGCCCACGCAGGTGGATTCATTGACCACTTTGGCACCCGTGGCTTTGTCCACGGTGATGGCTTCCACAGGGCATGCGTGCAAGCACCAGGCTTCATCGCACTGGGTGCAGGTGTAGGGCACTTTTTTGCCGGTGTGATGGAAATCAAACACCTTGATGCGCGATTTGGAGGTGGCGTATGTGCCATAGTTCTCGAAAGAACAGGCCATTTCGCACTGCAAGCAGCCGGTACATTTGTCCGGGTTGATGTGCAGGACTTTCTGCATGTGGATCTCCTGTGAAGTGGCGGGCTGTTCAAGCTCGCGCTTATGAATCAGAATGCATAGCGATTGTTGGCGCATACACCCATAAACCGATACGGACTAACCCTAGGTTTGACAAGGTTGCACTCATAAATTCTCAGCTTGATACACATCTGACATGCCCCTGACTGCCCACAACAGCGACCGCCTGCAGCGGATAGAACAAGCCCGTGAACTGGTGTTTCAGGGGCGCTCTGGCCACTTGCGACCCGGGGAATCGCAGGCAGGCGTTTCGCCTTGGCTGACCCAGTCCTGGAAACGCTGCCTGGCCATGGGCCTGCAGCCGCAGCAAAGCGTAGGGTTTGACACCATCTCGGCTCAGCAAATGCGCCGCGTGCAAGAAAACAGCCGCCCACTGGTGCAGGCGGCGCAGTCAGTGCTGGTGGAGCTGGCCCGTGCCATTGCCGACATCCGCTATTTCGCCATCTTGACCAATGCACAGGGCATCGTGGTCGATGTGCACGGCCCGGTGGACCGCCAAGACCGCCGAGCCGACGCCATTGCCCGTGTGGGCGTGGACCTGTCAGAACGCTCGGTGGGCACCACGTCCATCAGTGCAGCCCTGACCGAACTGCAACCGGTCTGGCTGCACCGGGGCGAGCATTTTTTTCAGGACAACAGCGTGTACAGCTGCGCCGGGGCACCGGTTTTTGGCCCTGACGGCTTGTGCGCAGGCATGCTGGACCTGACGGGCATTGAAACCACAGAACGCCCTGCTCTCAAACACCTGGTGCGGCGCTCGGCCCGCAGCATCGAAAACAGCTGGCTGCTGTCCACCGATCACGCCCTGGTGCTGCGCCTGAACTGGCCCGGCAACCAGCCCGGCGACGACAGCGACGGCCTGATCACGCTCGACCACAACGGCCAGATCGTGGGGGCCAACCCCACGGCGCGGCAAATGCTGTCCTTGTCGCCAGACACCGACGGCCAAACGCTGCACGCCAGCGAAGTGTTCGCCTCGCCCTGGGAAAACCTGTTCGACGCCGCCAGCCGCCAAGCCAGTGCACAAGAGTTGCCGCTGTGGTCGGGCCTGCGTTTGCAAACCCAAGCCCTGCGCCCAGGCACCCGCCCTGCGGCTTCGCACAGCGCGAAGACCTCAGAACGTGCTCAGGCGATGGCCAAACCCCTCAAGGACGTGCAGACCGACATGATCCGTGAAGCCGTCCAGCAAGCCCGTGGCAACGTGGCCGAAGCTGCCCGCAGCCTGGGCATCAGCCGCGCCACGGTATACCGCAAACTTGGCTTGCCCAAAGCCTGATCACTTGCCCGCGTTCGGGAAAAACAGCTGCTCGCCGCCGATCTTGTAATCGGCAATCACCCCCTGACCAGCGGCCGAGGTGATCCAGTCCACAAACTTCTGAGCATCGGCCTGCTTGACGTGCGCATGCTTGGCGGGGTTGACCACCATCACGCCATACTGGTTGAACAAGCGGTTGTCGCCCTCCACCAAAATCGCCAGATCGGCGCGGTTTTTGAAGTTGAGCCAGGTGGCACGGTCGGCCAGGACATAGGCGCCTGTAGAGGCCGCAATGTTCAATGCCGGGCCCATGCCGCAGCCGCATTCCTTGTAGCCGCTGCCTTTCTTGTCCGTCAGGTTGGCCGTTTTCCAAAAACGCAATTCGGCCGCGTGCGTGCCGCTCTTGTCACCCCGCGACACAAAGGCTGCGTTGCCTGCAGACAACTTGGCCAAGGCCGCCACAATGTCTTTGCCTTTGGTGGCGGCCGGGTCGGCCTTGGGGCCGATCAGCACAAAGTCGTTGTACATCACGGGCAAGCGCTTGATGCCAAAACCATCGGCCACAAACTTTTCTTCAGCTGCCTGGTCGTGCACAAACACCACATCGGCATCACCCCGCCGCGCCATGTCCAGCGCCTGGCCTGTGCCCAGCGCCACCACCTTCACATCCAGCCCGCTGGCCTTTTTGAAGGCGGGCAAGAGGTGCGCAAACAAGCCCGATTGCTCGGTGGACGTGGTGGACGACATGACGATGGACTGGGCTTGTGCCCAGACCGAGGCGCTGGCCAAAACGGCGCACACCAGGGCACGACGGGTCAGGGAAGTTTTGAAGGTCATGAAAGTTCTCCTTGAACAAAAGCATGCGCTGCCGGGCTGCATGCGGGCAGCACGGCGGGGTTGAAAAAATCGGCCACGGGCAAGTCGGCCATCAAGCGACCTCCCTCCAGATACACCACGCGGGTGGCCAAGCGTTTGACTTGGCCCAGGTTGTGACTGGCCCACACCAGGGTCAACGCACGTTCCTCGCTGCTGGCAAAGTCGGCCATCAAGGCTTCAACCTCGCGTTTGGCATGCGGGTCCAGGCTGGCCGTGGGTTCGTCCAGCAGCAGCACATCGGGCTGCCGCGCCCAGGCGCGGGCCAAGGCCAGGCGCTGCTGCTGCCCGCCCGACAACTGGCGGCCGTTTTGCTGTGCCACAGACAACAATCCAACGCGCTCCAAGGCCTGCAGTGCCAGCACCTTGGCAGCGGCCCAAGACAGGCCCCGTGCGCGGTCCAGCCACAAGCCCAGCGCCACATTGTTCAATGCCGACAGGCGCAACAAATGCGGCCTTTGGAACAGCATGGCCTGGCGCACACCCGGCGCTTGTTGCACCTGCCCTTGCGTGGGCGGCACCAGCCCATGCAAGGTGCGCAGCAAAGTGCTTTTACCCGAGCCATTGGCCCCCACCAGCGCCACGCGCTCGCCCGCCGCGATGCGCAAGCTCACACCCATCAAGGCCGCTTGCGCACCCAGCCGCACACTCACCGCGTCCAGGCCGATCTGCGCGGCGCTCATGGCTGCACCCCTAGTGTTCTGTCCAAAGGCGCGGGCCGCGCGTTGCGCCGCTCACCCCACAGGCGCAGCCCCGCCACCAGCGCATTGAGCAGCAGCACCACGGCCAGCAAGACCATGCCAAGCCCCAGCGCCAGCGGCAAATCACCCTTGCTGGTCTCCAGCGCAATGGCCGTGGTCATGACCCGGGTGAAGCCATCGATGTTGCCGCCCACGATCATCACCGCACCCACCTCCGAGATGGCGCGACCAAAGGCGGTCACGCCAATGGTCAGCAAGGCCAGGCGTTCGTCCCAGGCCAGCAGCAAGCTGCGCACCCAAGGCCCTGCGCCCAATGAGGCCCATTGTTCGCCGTGCTGGCGCTCCACGTCTTCAACCACCTGGCGCGTGAGCGCCGTGACCACCGGCACCACCAAAATGAACTGGGCCAGCACCATGGCCTTGAAGCTGAACATCCAGCCGAGAAAGCCCAAAGGCCCACTGCGCGACAGCAGCAAATACACCACCAGGCCCACCACCACCGAAGGCAGCGCCAGCAAGGTATTCAAGCCCACCAACACCGCGCCCCGCCCCTGAAAACGCGACACCGCAAACCAAGCCCCCAGCGCCACCCCCACGCCATAGGCCAGCAGGCAGGCCGTGGCACTGACGGCCAAGGACCGGGTGACGACCACCCACAGGGCAGGATCAAAAGAGGTGACGAGGTTCAGCGCCGTCAGGACGCTGTCGGTGAAGGTGTTCATACAGCGCTGTGGATGCTACGGCACAAGCCCCAAGTCAGGCATGAGGGGTGTCCACTATGAAAGCGTTTGCATAGGTCGATCCCCATGAAAAAAGCCCGGCGTACCGGGCTCTTCATGGGGCGACAGGAAATTACTTCTTGCCAGACTTCATCTCGGCTTCCAAGGCCTTGGCGGGGTCCTCTTCGGCCGCGGCATCTGCAGCAGGCTTCATGTCATCCATGTTCACTGCGTCGTCCTTGCCAGTGTCTTCCTCGGCGCGGTCGAGCATTTGCTCGAATGCGGCGTCGGCATCGATCTTGACGCCTTCCTTCAGGCCACCTGTCACCAAGTTGGGGAAGGCAATGATGGCGGCGACCATGATCAACTGCAACACAATGAAGGCGATAGAGCCTTTGTAGATCTCAGACGTTTTGACTGCAGGGATGTTTTCACCCGTGATCCGGTCCTTGTAATCGTTTTTGGGCGCCACACTGCGCAAATAGAACAGGGCAAAGCCAAACGGCGGCGTCAAGAACGAGGTCTGCAGGTTCATCGCCACGATCACACCAAACCAGATCATGGCTTGGTCGGCGGTCATGCCCGGCACCAAGCCCGGCAAGATCTTCTCTGCCACGGGGGCCAGGATCGGGATCACGATGAAGGCGATTTCGAAGAAATCGATGAAACAACCCAAGATGAAAATCAGGAGGTTCACCACAATCAGGAAACCGATCGCGCCGCCCGGCATGTCAACGAACAAGTGCTCCACCCAGATGTGACCGTCGGCCGCGTTGAAGGTGAAGCTGAAGACCGTGGAGCCGATCAGGATGAACAACACAAAAGACGCCAGCTTGGCCGTGTTTTCCAGCGCTTGGTTCATCAATTTCTTGTCCAGGCGCTTGCGGCTCACAGCCAGGATCAAGGCACCCAAAGCACCCATCGCGCCGCCCTCAGTGGGTGTCGCGACACCCAGGAAAATCGTACCCAAAACCAAAAAGATCAGGATCAGGGGCGGCATCAGCACAAAGGTCACTTGCTCGGCCAAGCGCGACAACAAGCCCATGCCGGTGAGACGGTTCACGATGGCCAAGGCCAAAGCCACCAGCGAAGCCACTGTCATGGACATGATCACGATTTCGTCATCGGGAGAGGGCAAAGTACGTTCGAGCCAGGCGGTCATGATCCCATCGTGGACAGTCGCCCAGACGTAGCCCACCACCGTGCACAAGATCAAGAGCAAGAACAAGGACACATGGCCTGATTTGCCATTGGCTTCGCGGTAAATGCGGGCTTCTACCGGCAGCGCGGGCACCATGGCCGGCTTGAAAATCGCCACCACGACAATGAACAGGACGTACAAACCCACCAACAACAAGCCGGGCACCAAAGCGCCGGCATACATGTCACCCACCGAACGGCCCAATTGGTCGGCCAACACGATCAACACCAACGAAGGGGGGATGGCTTGCGCCAAGGTGCCCGAAGCCGTGATGGCCCCGGTAGCGATCACACGGCTGTAACCGTAGCGCAGCATGATGGGCAAAGAGATCAAGCCCATGGAAATCACGGCAGCAGCCACGACGCCGGTGGTGGCCGCCAGCAAGGCGCCCACCAAAATCACCGCAATGGCCACACCACCGCGCACGGGACCGAACACCTGGCCCACCGTCTCCAGCAAATCCTCGGCCATGCCGGATTTTTGCAAGATGATGCCCATGAAGGTGAAAAACGGAATGGCCAGCAAGGTGTCGTTTTGCATGATGCCGAAAATGCGCAGCGGCAAGGCTTGGAACAAGGAGGGCGGGAACAACCCGGCCTCCATGCCAATGAAGCCAAAGCCCAAGCCGCAAGCGGCCAGTGCGAAAGCCACCGGAAAACCGGTGAGCAGCAGCACAAACAAACCGGCAAACATGATGGGCACAAAGTTCTGTGCCAAGAAAGTCGCTTCCATCAACGTGCTCCCTGCGCTTGCTGCGCGATTTTTTCAAGTTCCAGCATTTCTTTTTCTTCGTCCGACATGGTGCTTTCAGCCGACAAGGGGTCTTCTCCAGCCCCGGTTAAAAACGACAAGCGCTTGATCAACTCCGACACGCCTTGAAGCATGAGCAATCCAAAACCGAGGGGTACCAAAGCGTAAACAGGCCACCGGATCAGGCCGCCCGCGTTGGAAGACATCTCGCCCGTGTTGTAGGCCTGGATGAACAAGGGCCAAGACAAGTAAATGCACAAGTAACAAAATGGAAACAGGGCCAGCAAGATACCACCCACATCGATCCAGTTGCGGGCACGCGCCGTCAGCATGGTGGAAATGAAGTCAATGCGTACGTGGGAATTTCTCAGCAAACCGTAACCTGCGCCCAGCAAAAAGACTGCGGCAAACAGGTACCACTGAATCTCCAGCAAACCGTTCGAACTCACGTTGAAGGCCTTGCGCACGATGGCATTACCCGCGCTGATGAGCGTCACGATCAAAATCAGCCACGTGGTGAATTTGCCCACCGACTGGTTCAAGCGGTCAATGCCGCTTGAGAGTTTCAATAAAGATTTCATTTGAACTCCAAAAAACTTGCGCGATTGTAAGTCTGTGTTAGCGCGCTCTCGAACCACCCCCCCGAAAACCAGCGTTGATATTTTCGGCGCTCGGTTTGAAACCCTTTCAAACCTTCGGGCAGATTCGGTTCAAGCGCCTGAGTGGGGCCTTGAAGACCTGAATTGCCACCAAGGCAGCATGCTGCGCAAGGATTGCACCTGACCGGTCTGGGGTGTTGGGCTGTAGCCGCCCAGGCTCTGCAGTCTGGCTTGCCAGGCTGAACTGCTCAGCAAACGCCTCAATTGCAAGACGGGCGGGGTATCGAGCGCCGAGGCCAGGCACACCAGCCAATAATGCTCCTGGTGCAGGGGCACAAAATCGAGGCCATGGACATGGGCGGCTTGGGCGATGCCCAGGCCCACATCGGCTTGACCCGACGCAATGCGCGCGGCCACTGCAGCGTGTGAGTTTTCCTCCTGCGCATAGCCACAAAGCGCCGCGGGCAATAAGCCTCTTTCTTCCAAACACTGGTCGAGCAACAATCGGGTGCCGGTTCCGCTGCTGCGGTTGACAAAGCGCACACCCGCTTGGCAAAGATCTGCCCAATCCCTCAAGCCCAAGGGGTTCCCCTTGGCGACCATCAACCCTTGCGAACGCTGGGCAAAACCGATCAATTTGTGCTGGCCCGTTTTGAGCAAGGGCTTGTAGGTGCGGGCGACCAAGGACTCGACGTCGGGTTGCCAAGGGGCATGGAAACCCGCCACATGGCACCGCCCCTCGTTCAAAGCTCGAATCGCGTCCACGCTGCCACAAAACCGCAGGTCCAAATGCAAGGCTTGGGATGCGGCCTCTTCGCGCAGCAGGTCCATGGCCGCGTCATGACTGGCAAAGACGGGCAGGGCCAGGTGGGCGGGGTCAAACGCCACCGCAAATGTTTTTTCCAGGTCGGCATGCAAGGCACTGATTTGCGGCAATAGCCGAGCCTGCGCTTGGCGCTCTGCCCACAGCAGCTTGTCGGCAAAACCGGTGAGTCTGGCCGCCTGCCCTTTCTCCCAAATGATCAGGGCCTGACCCAAACTTTGCTCCCAGCGTTTGAGCTCCCCCCAGACATGGCGGTAAGACAAGCCCATGGCATTGGCGGCCCCACCAATCGAGCCGGCATCGCGCACCGCCTGCAACAAGTCCATCAGCGGGTTGCGCAGCGGACTTTGGCGGTTGCGCACCGCTTCAGCGCCCGGGGATGCCCATTGGTAAGAAAGCTCGATGTGTTGCATGGTGGTAAGTTTGCACGACGACACGACCCATTGGGAAACTTCATGAAAAAAGGCCCCGAAGGGCCTTTTTTCATGCATGCATGCCCGCTGTTTACAGCTTGGCCGATTGCATGTAGCGATCGAACGTGGCTTCGGTGAAACGGAACCACTGGTTTTGGTCCTTGCGGAAAGCCGAGTAGTCGTCGTAGATCTTCTTCCAGTTCGGGTTGGACTGGCGCAGCTCTTCGTACAGGGCCATGGACTGCTTGAAAGCCTCGTCCATCACCACCTTAGGGAAAGGCCGCAACTTGACACCGCCGGCCACCAAGCGCTTGAGGGCCGCAGGGTTGCGGTTGTCATAACGCGCTTGCATTTCGGTGTGCGCGTAAGACGCAGCAGATTCCACGATGGCCTGGTTCTCTTTGGACAGGGCGTTGAAAGCAGCCTTGTTGATGTAGAAGTCCAGCTGTGCGCCACCTTCCCAGAAACCTGGGTAGTAGTAGTTTTTAGCCACTTTTTGGAAGCCCAGCTTTTCGTCGTCGTAGGGACCGACCCACTCCACGGCGTCAATGGTGCCTTTTTCCAGAGCTTGGTAAATCTCGCCACCGGGAATGTTCTGCGGCACAGCGCCCATGCGGGACAGGACCTTGCCAGCGAAACCGCCGACGCGGAACTTAAGGCCCTTGATGTCTGCCAAGGTCTTGATTTCCTTGCGGTACCAGCCGCCCATTTGGGCGCCAGTGTTGCCGCCGGGGAAGTTGATGATGTTGTACTTGTCGTAGAACTCACGGAACAGCTTCATGCCGTTGCCGTCATAGAACCAGGAGGTGAGCTGGCGGCTGTTCAAACCAAACGGAATGGCCGCGCCCAGGGCGAAGGTGTCGTCCTTGCCAAAGAAATAGTAAGGGGCTGTGTGAGCCGCCTCAACTGTGCCTTGCTGAACACCGTCCACCACGCCGAAAGCGGGCATCAATTCGCCTGCAGCATGCACGGTGACGACAAACTTGCCGCCAGACATGGCATTGACCTTTTCGGCAAACACTTCGGCTGCGCCAAAGATGGTGTCCAAGGCTTTCGGGAAGCTGGAAGCAAGGCGCCAGCGGATGGCGGCCTGGGCGTGAACTGCAGGTGCAGCACCCGCAGCCAAAACACCGGCAATACCGGCGTTTTTAATGATGGAACGACGATCCATGAGGAACTCCTTGTGATGAATACTCAAACCCGTTTGAAAGGGGTTGCTTGGTAAAGCAGCACTTATTTTAGAAAGCCCCACGACTCAAAACCGTGGGGGTTTACCCTTTTTTAAATCATTAAATTGATAGGGCTTTAGCCATTCCGAAGGCCTCATGACGTGCAGATCGGCAAGAAATTGTCTTAAAGCCACCGCCGCCGAATCGAAGCCTCAATGCCAGCGGCATCCAGCCCCTGCAAAGCCAGCAGCTTGGCCGGGTCGCCATGCTCAATGAACACATCAGGCAAGCCCAGGTGCAAGACTGGCCGGATGATTTGCAATGCCTGCAGGGCCTCAGCCACGGCGCTGCCTGCGCCGCCCATGATGCACCCCTCCTCCACGGTGACGATGCGCTCGTGGCTTTGGGCGATTTGGGCCAGCAAGTCGACATCCAGCGGCTTGACCCAGCGCATGTTGACCACCGTGGCGTTGAGCTTTTCTGCGGCCTGCAGGGCCGGAGCCAGCAAAGTGCCGAAGGCCAAAATAGCCAAGTTATCGCCTTGGCGGCGCACTTCGCCTTTGCCAAAGGGCAAGCCGTCCAGATCGTGGCCGGGCTGCGCGCCCACACCCGCACCGCGTGGGTAACGCACCACCACCGGGTGGTTTTGTGCATAAGCCGTGCTCAGCAACTGTCGGCATTCGCGCTCGTCGGCCGGACAGGCCAGGCTCATGTTGGGGATGCAACGGATGTAGGCAATGTCGTAAACCCCGGCGTGGGTGGCTCCGTCGGCACCCACCAATCCCGCGCGGTCGAGTGCGAACACCACTGGCAGGTTTTGCAGCGCCACGTCGTGGATCAGCTGGTCATAGCCGCGCTGCAAAAAGGTGGAATAAATCGCCACCACAGGCTTGAGGCCTTCGCAGGCCATGCCAGCGGCAAAGGTCACGGCGTGCTGCTCGGCAATGCCCACGTCGTAATAGCGCTTGGGAAAGCGCTGATGGAACTCGACCATGCCCGAGCCCTCGCGCATGGCAGGCGTGATGCCGACCAGGCGCATGTCTTTTTCGGCCATGTCGCACAGCCACTGGCCAAACACCTGGGTGAAGGTGGTTTTGGCTGGTGTGGCGGCAGGGATCAGGCCCACGTTGGGATCGAATTTGCCGGGACCGTGGTAGGCGACCGGATCGGCTTCGGCCTTTTCATAGCCCTGACCTTTTTTGGTCACCACATGCAAGAACTGCGGGCCATCTAGGTGTTTGATGTTTTCCAGCGTCGGGATCAGCGACTGCAGGTCGTGCCCGTCGATGGGGCCGATGTAGTTGAAACCGAATTTCTCGAACAGCGTGGCGGGCACGACCATGCCTTTGGCGTGTTCCTCCAGGCGCTTGGCCAGCTCGAAAAGGGGCGGTGCGTTTTTGAGCACATTTTTGGCACCGGCCTTGGCCGCCGAATAAAAACGCCCGCTCATGAGTTGGGCCAAATAGCGGTTGAGCGCACCCACCGGAGGGCTGATCGACATGTCGTTGTCGTTCAGGATGACCAACAGCTTGCACTCTTCCACGCCCGCGTTGTTCAGGGCCTCAAAGGCCATGCCAGCGGTCATGGCACCGTCACCGATCACGGCAATCGAGTGGCGCGATTCGCCTTTTTGACGGGCTGCCACGGCCATGCCTAAAGCGGCCGAGATGCTGGTGGACGAGTGCGCCGTGCCAAAGGTGTCGTATTCGCTCTCGTCGCGCCGAGGAAAGCCCGACAAACCGCCAAACTGACGCAATGTGGGCATGCGCTCTCGGCGGCCCGTGAGGATTTTGTGCGGGTAAGTCTGGTGCCCCACATCCCAAACGATGCGGTCTTCGGGGGTGTTGAAGACGTAGTGCAAAGCCACCGTCAACTCCACGGTGCCCAGGTTGGAACTGAGGTGACCACCGGTTTTGGAGACGTTGTCGAGCACGCAGTGACGCAGTTCGTCGGCCAGGCGCGGCAAGTCTGAGCGTGCCAGTTGGCGCAAGTCAGCGGGGGATTGGATGGCGTGGAGCAGTGAGGTCATGACTTAATGGGTGCGTTGCACCACCATGGTGGCCAGGGCGCGCAAGGGCATCAAGCGTTCAGCGGGTAAACCGCTGTCCAGCAAGGCTTGTTCGGCTTCCTGGGCCAATTGATCGGCCAGGCGCTGTGCAGGCGCAAGGCCCATCAGCGCCACGTAGGTGGGTTTGTCGGCAGCGGCGTCTTTGCCGGCTGTTTTGCCCAGGGTGGCGGAGTCGGTGGTGACATCCAAAATGTCATCCACCACCTGAAACGCCAGGCCCAAAACTTCTCCGAATCGGCTCAAGGCGGCCGATGTTTCATGTGATTGCGCAGGTCCACAGGTTGCCCCCATTTGCACACCGCACAACAAGAGGGCGCCGGTTTTGAGGCGGTGCATCTGGCGCAACTGCGCTTCATCCAGACGATGGCCCACACTGGCCAAGTCAATCGCCTGACCGCCGGCCATGCCAAAGTAACCGCTGGCACGCGCCAGCAAACCCACACACGCCGCTTGCACTGCGGCGGGCACCTCGGTGATGGGGGGCGTCAAAAATTCAAACGCCAAGGCTTGCAGCGCATCCCCAGCCAGCAAAGCCTGCGCTTGGCCAAACTGCACATGCACTGTGGGTTTGCCTCGCCTGAGCACGTCGTTGTCCATGCAAGGCATGTCGTCGTGCACCAGCGAATAGGCATGGATCAGCTCCAGCGCGCAGGCCGCACGCAGGGCTGCTTGGTTGTCAGTGGGTGCGCCCACCGCCTCGGCCGCAGCAAGCACGAGCAAGGGGCGAAGACGTTTGCCACCATCCAGAACGGCATAGCGCATGGCCTGGCCCAACTCCGCCGGGGCCTGAGCGTCCACCCATTGAGACAAGGCATCTTCGACGCGGTCCAAGTGGGCTTGCATCCAAGCTTTGAAATCCGATGCCTTGTTCATGTGCCATTCCAGGGTTTGAGTTGCGCACCGTCCAACACTTTGATCTGGTCCTCCACGGCCTGGAGTTTGTCACGGCAAAAGGCCAACAAGGCAGCGCCCCTCTGGTAACCCGACAAAAGCAGATCCAGGGGCATTTGTCCAGATTCCAGTTGAATCACCAACTGCTCCAACTCCGACAAGGCACCTTCATAAGTGGCTGGCAAGGGGGCTGCGAGTTCTGAAGTCTCTGTTGGGGAAGCCTTGGGCATGGGGTATTCCGTGAAAAATCTGATTTTAGGCGCTTCAATGGCCCCGGATGCACGCCACAAGCCCCACATTTTTTGAAAATATCGGCGCATCAGACCACAAAACACCCTTGCTTGCACTCTGTAGACACAGCACACAAGCCAGTCCAAACACCCTGCGGGGTACAATCGACGGTTCCTCGGCAGGGTGTACCCTGTCATTTTTTTGCGCCAGTGTCTTCGGATTCAGCGCTTTGTCCCTGCCCCTTCATAGGGGGAGTCTCTAGGTCAGGTCACCCATGTCTGATTTAAGTCTTCAACTGCAGCAGGCCGCAAGCCAACTACCAGTTTCAACTTATTTCGATGAGGCGCTGTTTCAGCGCGAATTGAAAACCCTCTTCCAGCAAGGCCCGCGCTATGTAGGCCACCAGCTGGCCGTGCCCCATGCGGGCGACTATTACACCCTGCCCCACGAGGACCAAGGCCGCGCCTTGGTGCGCAACGCCCAAGGCGGGGTTGAACTCGTCTCGAACGTCTGCCGCCACCGCCAAGCCATCATGCTCAGCGGCCGGGGCAATCTGCACACCCAGCAAAAAGGCAGCGCAGGCGGCAACATCGTCTGCCCGCTGCACCGCTGGACTTATGCGTCCGACGGCCAGTTGCTGGGTGCCCCCCACTTTGCCCAAGACCCCTGCCTGAACCTGAACAACTACAAGTTGCAGGAATGGAACGGCCTGTTGTTTGAGGACAACGGCCGCAACATCGCCGCCGACCTGGCAGGCATGGGACCCCGCTCACAACTCGATTTTTCAGGCTACGCCCTTGACCGGGTGGAACTGCACGAATGCAACTACAACTGGAAAACCTTCATCGAGGTTTATCTGGAGGACTACCATGTCGGCCCCTTCCACCCGGGGCTGGGCCAGTTCGTCACCTGTGATGACCTGAGCTGGGAGTTCAAGGAGCACTATTCGGTGCAGACCGTGGGGGTGTCGGGCGGCTTTGGCAAGCCGGGTTCTGACACTTACAAAAAATGGCATGAGGTGCTGCTGAAATACCGCAACGGCCAACTGCCCGAGCGCGGCGCGATTTGGCTGACCTATTACCCGCACATCATGGTCGAGTGGTACCCGCATGTGCTCACCGTCTCCACCCTGCACCCGATCAGCCCGAACAAGACGCTGAACATGGTGGAGTTTTACTACCCCGAAGAAATCGTCGCCTTCGAGCGTGAATTTGTCGAAGCCCAGCAAGCTGCCTATATGGAAACCTGCATCGAGGACGACGAGATTGCCGAGCGCATGGACGCTGGTCGCAAAGCCCTGCTGGCCCGAGGCGACAACGAAGTAGGCCCCTACCAAAGCCCCATGGAGGACGGCATGCAGCACTTTCATGAGTGGTACCGCCGTCAGATAAACACCCTCTGAGCAGAAAGCGCCGATGCAAGCCTCCTGGATGATTCTTGCGTCGCTGTTTTTTGCATCGATGAGTGTCTGCATCAAATTTGCAGCCTCACACTTTCACACTTTTGAGCTGGTTTTTTACCGGGGCTTGATTGGCATGGTCTTCATGGCCACTCTGTGCAAGATGCAAAACGTGTCGCTGCGCACAGCCATTCCCATGATGCATGTCTGGCGCTCCATCATTGGCGTCGCCTCCCTGTCTGCCTGGTTTTATGCCATTGCCCATTTGCCCCTGGCCACGGCCATGACCCTCAACTACATGAGCGGTGTATGGGTTGCGGCCTTTTTGATTGGCGGCACCTTGGTGATGGGGCGTTTGCAGGACGCGAGCAAACAAGGTCCTGTCGTGCTGACCGTGATCGCTGGCTTCAGCGGTGTCGTCATGATTTTGCGTCCGACCATTGAACAAAACCAGTTGTTTGCAGGCGTCATTGGGCTGCTCTCGGGGCTTGGAGCTGCACTGGCCTACATACAAGTGGCCGCGCTGGGTCGCTTAGGGGAAGCCGAATCTCGGACCGTGTTTTATTTCTCAATGGGCAGCACCCTTGTGGGGGCCGTTGCCATCTTGTTCACTGGTGCGAGTGCATGGACCTGGCCTGAAGCCCTTTGGTTGCTGCCCATTGGCATACTGGCAGCTCTGGGCCAGCTGAGCATGACCAAGGCTTATGCCAGCGGTGCCACCTTGGTGGTAGCCAACTTGCAGTATTCAGGCATCGTCTTCGCGGCCTTGTATGGCTTGTTTTTGTTTGGCGACCAGATTCCCCTCATCGGCTGGACAGGCATGGGGCTGATCATCGCCAGCGGCATTGCAGCCACCGCCCTGCGCAGCCGTGCCCTGCCCCAAGCGCCCGCAGAAGAACACTGAACCAGGAGAAACATCATGTACAACTTGTTGATCACAGCCCAACAGCTTCAGGCCTTAGTCCAGCAAGATGCCAAGATCGCCGTGCTCGACGGCAGTTTTGATCTGATGAACCCGCAAGTGGCTGAAGACTGCTTTCAGGCAGAGCACATTGCAGGTGCCTTTCAGGCGCATCTGGATCAGCACCTGAGCACGCACGAGGCGAGTCAGGCAGTCAATGGCGGACGCCATCCCTTGCCTCAGCGCGAACGGGTTGCCCAATGGCTGGGTCAACTGGGCATAGACAACTCGATGCAAATCGTGGTCTATGACCGCAATGGCAGCCAATACTGTGGACGGGCCTGGTGGATGCTCAAATGGCTCGGCCACGACGCCGTGGCCGTGCTTGATGGGGGCTTACAAGCCTGGAAAGCGCTGGGTGGTCCTTTGGCTTCAGGCCTCGCCACACCCGGACAAGCCAGAACATTTGCACTCCGCCCCCCCTTGCGACAACTGGTCCTCACCGAAACCGTGCTGTCTCAATTGGGCCATCCCACCCAAACCATCGTCGATGCCCGGGCGGCCGCACGTTACCGTGGTGAGGTGGAACCTCTGGACCCCATTGCCGGGCACATTCCGGGTGCCTTGAACCGGCCATTTGCGGATAACTTCACACCGGACGGGCACTTTAAACCTGCCGATGTGCTCAAGGCTGAGTGGGAACAAGTGCTGGCTGGACGTGACGCCAGCACCGTGGTGCACCACTGCGGCAGCGGCGTGACCGCAGTCCCCAACCTGCTGGCCATGGAAGTGGCTGGTTACAGCCCCACCGCCCTGTATGCCGGCAGCTGGAGCGAATGGTCACGCACAGCAGGCTTGCCTTGCGCGCAAGGCTGAAAAGCAAAAGCCCATAAAAAAACCGCCCTGGGCTTGCACCCGGGCGGTTTTTTTTACCTTGGAAAAGGCTTTACGCAGCGGCCACTGGGGCTGCTTTGCGCTGTGGCAACTTTTCCTTGATACGTGCCGACTTGCCGCTGCGGTCACGCAGGTAGTACAGCTTGGCGCGGCGAACATCACCACGGCGCTTGACTTCGATGCTGGCGATCAAAGGGCTGTAGGTTTGGAACGTACGTTCCACGCCTTCACCGCTGGAGATCTTGCGCACTGTGAAGCCGCTGTTCAGACCGCGATTGCGCTTGGCAATCACAACACCTTCATAAGCCTGAACGCGCTTGCGGGTACCTTCGACCACATTCACGCTCACGATCACGGTGTCGCCTGGGGCAAATTCAGGAATCACTTTACCCAAACGGGCAATTTCTTCCTGCTCAAGAGTTTGAATCAAATTCATTTTTTGAACTCCGTCCGATCATGCCTCGCTACACAAGGGGCGTTCTGTGCTGTGCAGGCCATGCTCAAGGCATGACTGAGACAGATCGCGGCGGGTAGAGGATCGAAAAGCCTTTGATTATAACTTTTTCAAAAGCCGTTTCTGAACATCGCACGAATCAAGCAGGCTCACTGTTGTTTCAGGAAGGCCTCATCCTGGCGATTGAGATGACCCGCCACACGGGCTTGGTCGATCAGTTCAGGGCGATGCAAGGCTGTCAAACGCAGGCTTTGCTCGCGGCGCCAGCGCTCGATGTGCGCATGATGACCGGACATCAATTCCGGCGGCACAGCATGGCCTTGCCAAACCTCGGGGCGGGTGTAATGCGGGCTATCGAGCAAACCATCGAGTGCAGGATTGAAGCTGTCGAGTTGGTGGCTGCCCGCATCATTGAGCACACCCGGCTGCAAACGGGCCACGGCGTCCAGCAAAGCCATGGCCGCGATTTCGCCGCCAGAGAGCACGAAGTCGCCCAAACTGATTTGATGGTCAACATGGTGGTCAATGAAGCGCTGGTCCACACCTTCGTAGCGGCCGCACAGCAGCACAGCGCCTGCGCTAGCCGACCATTGGGCCACCGCGCTGTGGTTCAGGGCACGACCTATCGGCGAAAACAACACCAAGGGCGCAGGTTGCGCCTCTTGCCGATCGGCGCGAATGGCCGTCAGGCACTTGAACAAGGGCTCGGCCAGCATGACCATGCCGGGGCCACCGCCAAAAGAGCGGTCATCCACCCGGCGGTAATTGCCTTCGGCGTGGTCGCGCGGATTCCACAAACGCACGTCGACCAAACCGCTTTCGTAGGCACGGCGCGTGATGCCACTGGTCAACAGCGGCGCAAACAACTCGGGAAACAGGGTAATGATGTCAAAGCGCATGGGGATGGCCCTCCACGGCCGAGGCGGCTCAGTAGTCGGGCTGCCAGTCGACCGTGATGCGCTTGCCTGGCAAATCAACCCCGTCGACGAAAGCGGCCACGAAAGGAATCATGCGCTCGACAGGTTTACCGCCCTCAACTTCAGGCCGAGCTTCGATGACCAGCACCGTTTGCGGTCCGGTGGACATGAGGTCGCGCACCTGACCCAGATCCACACCTTCGCGGTTGAGCACTTGCAGGCCGATCAGATCAACCCAGTAATACTCTCCGTCGGCCGCTGTGGGAAAACTCGAACGGGGCACAAAAATGCGTGCGCCACGCAAGGCCTCTGCGGCATTGCGGTCGTTGATGTCGTGGGCAGTGGCCACGATGGTGTCTGAATGGTCTTTGGACTCTTTGATGCGCAAAAGCAAAGGTTCGGTCCATGCAGCAGCTTCAGACTTGGCAGCTGCAGCTTCCGTGGGTCGCTTGGGTTTCATGGGCCGATCGGGCGGCAATAAAAACCAGCGCTTGGAAGAAAAAAGCGCCTCGGGCGAGGCGCTGTGGGGCAAGACCTTGAACCAGCCTTTGATGCCCCAGGCATCGGCAATGCGCCCGACCTCAATGGCGTCAGCGGGCAGAGCCGCTGTCTCCAATGGAGGACGCATCACCAACATCGGCCGATCAGGCTGCAGCTTTGCCAGCTTGACGGATCAGGCGTTCCACAGTGGGAGAAGCCTGGGCACCCACGCTCTTCCAGTAGGTCAGGCGGTCTTGTGCAAGGCGCAGGCCTTCTTCGCCGCCTTTGGCTGTGGGGTTGTAGAAACCGATGCGCTCGAGGAAGCGACCATCACGACGCACGCGCTTGTCGGCGACGACGATGTTGAAGAAAGGACGTGCTTTAGAGCCGCCGCGGTTCAGACGAATAACAACCATGATTTATCCTTGGGTGGTTGGGTTTCTCCGGAACAAATGCCGGGAAGCCCGTTTTCTTTCAGCGTTTGAGACACGCAACTGGCCACCCGGCCAGTGACACACTGAAAAGCCCACCATTATACAACGGGAGCCTTGCCTTGCCACTCATTCGCCCCAGCCGCGAGCAAGATGTCGCCGCCATCACCGCCATTTACAGCCACCATGTCCTCAACAGCACAGGCACCTTCGAGATTGATCCGCCGACCGAAGCCGACATGGCCAGTCGCCGCGCCGATGTGCTGCGCAAGGGTTTTCCGTATTTGGTGATCGAAGAGGCAGGCCGCGTGATGGGTTTTGCCTATTGCAATGTATTCAAGCCCCGTGCGGCTTACCGCTTTTGCGCCGAAGATTCGATATACATGGCCCCAGACGCCCACCGCAAGGGCATGGGCAAAGCCTTGCTGGCAGAGTTATGTGCACAGGCCCAACGCGCAGGTGTGCGCAAATTTCTGGCCGTCATCGGTGATTCAGCCAATGCGGGCTCCATCGGTGTGCACACCGCCTTGGGTTTCAGCCACGTCGGCGTGCTCAAGTCCTGCGGCTGGAAGTTCGGGCGCTGGCTCGATGTCGTGATGATGGAAAAGCCTTTGGGGGCTGGCGACAGCATGGCTCCGCAATAATCAGCCCCATGAAAAACAAAACAATTGCCACTTGGTTGACTTTTTGGACTGGCCCCTTGGGCTTGCACCGCTTTTACCTTTATGGCTTGACCGACATGCTGGGCTGGTTGCTGCCCATTCCGACCGCTTTGGGTTTTTATGGGCTGGAACGCGTGCAGCAGTTTGGCCAGGACGACACCCTCAGCTGGATGCTGATTCCTTTGCTGGGGTTCACCATGGCGGGCTGCGCTTTGAACGCCATTGTTTATGGCCTGACTTCTGTTGAGAAATGGAATGCCAAATTCAACCCCAAAAGCGAAGCACTCCACCCAGCAGGCCGCACCCACTGGGGCACGATCATTGGCATCGCGGTGGCATTGCTGTTGGGCACCACCGTGTTGATGTCCAGCCTGGTGTTCAGCTTTCAGCGTTATTTTGAATACCAGATCGAAGCGGCCCGCCTGATCAGCCAATGAAAAAAGCCGCCCGATGAGTTCATTCGGGCGGCGTTCTCAAAAAGAGCCTATTGGCGAAGCCACGGCCGCTGGGTCGTGCGATCAGTCAAATATCTGGAAACTGACCCAATAGGCCAAGGCGGCCACAAAAGCACTGGCCGGAATGGTCAACACCCATGCCCACACGATGTTGCCTGCCACACCCCAGCGCACGGCGCTGGCACGCTGGGTGGAGCCCACACCCACAATGGCCCCTGTGATGGTGTGCGTGGTCGACACCGGAATACCCAAAGTGGTGGCCAAAAACAATGTCATGGCACCGCCTGTTTCGGCGCAAAAGCCGCCGACAGGTTTGAGCTTGGTGATTTTCTGGCCCATGGTCTTGACAATGCGCCAGCCACCAAACATGGTGCCCAAGCCAATTGCCAAGTAGCAGCTCACGATGACCCAGCCGGGGGGCGAGGCGTCGGCCGTGGTGGCATAGCCCGTGGCGATCAACAGCAACCAGATGATGCCGATGGTTTTTTGCGCATCGTTGCCGCCGTGCCCCAGGCTGTAGGCCCCGGCAGACACCAACTGCAAGCGGCGGAACCACTTGTCCACCTTGGACGGCCGGGCACGCCTGAAGAGGTGAGCCACGCCCACCATCATCAATGAACCCAGCAAAAAGCCGAGCAAGGGCGATACAAAAATGAAGGTCACGGTTTTCAGGATGCCTGTTGAAATCAAGGCCCCTGCCCCGGCTTTGGCGATGACTGCGCCCACAATGCCACCGATCAAGGCGTGTGATGAGCTGCTGGGTATGCCGTAATACCAGGTGATCACGTTCCAGGTGATGGCCCCCACCAGCGCACCAAACACCACATGCGTGTCGACCACACCGGGCTGCACAATGCCTTTGCCCACGGTGGCGGCCACGCTCAGGTGAAAAACAAAAATGGCAATGAAGTTAAAGAAGGCGGCAAACACCACCGCCTGGCCCGGCTTGAGCACGCCTGTGGAGACCACGGTTGCAATCGAATTGGCCGCATCATGAAAGCCATTCATGAAGTCAAAAATGAGCGCCAGGGCGACCAGCAAGGTCACCACCCACAAGGCCGCTTGTACGGTTTCCATAGTCAAGATTCCCGCGTCAGATCAGGAGTTTTCGAGGACGATGCCCTCGATCTGATTGGCCACGTCTTCACACTTGTCGGTGATGGTTTCCAGTAACTCATAAATAGCTTTGAGCTTGATGAGCTCGCGCACATCAGGTTCATCGCGAAAGAGTTTGCTCATGGCGCTGCGCATCACACGGTCGGCGTCCGACTCCAGGCGGTCAATTTCTTCGCAGGTCTTGAGGGCCGATTCGGCCACAGCGGGTTCACCGATGCGGGCCAGCAATTTGACGGCGTCCTGTACACGCTCGCAGCAGCGTACAGACAAATCCGTCAGGCGGCTGATTTCTTCGGTCATGTGGCGTACGTCATACAGCGCCATGGTTTCTGCGGAGTCTTGAATCAGATCGGCTACGTCATCCATGAGGTTGATCAGCGCGTGGATTTGCTCACGGTCAATCGGGGTGATGAAGGTGGTGTGGATCAGTCGGTTGACTTCCTGAGTCACACGGTCAGCGGCGTGCTCCGCGTTGTCGACATCACGGTTGTACTTTTCGCGCAGATGAACATCGTTGTAATTGGCCACCAAATTGGAGAAGGCCCGAGCCGCTTCAACAATGCGTTCTGCATGTTGATTGAAGAGTTCAAAAAAATTGCCTTCTTTGGGCAGCAACTTACCAAACAGCATGAAAAACTCCGAGTGACTTGAAAAAGCAAATATGACATTTGCATGACAAAGAAGAGTTTAACCGCTGGGTAGGGCCAAGAGAGTCCATAAGCGCTCAGCCGCTTCGGAAAATGAAATACACCGCCCCCACCATGCACAAAGCGGCCCAAAGGTAATCCAGCTTGAAGGGCTCCTTGAGATAAAAGACGGCAAAAGGCACAAAAACCGTCAAGGTGATGACCTCTTGCATGATTTTGAGTTGACCCACACTGAACTGTGTGTGGCCAATGCGGTTGGCGGGCACCTGCAGCAGGTACTCAAACAACGCAATGACCCAGCTCACCAGAGCAGCGGCATACCAAGGCGCTGCCGACATGTTGCGCAAATGGCCATACCAGGCAAAAGTCATGAATACATTGCTGGCCAGCAGCAGCGCCACGGTTTGCAGGGACACGGGCCATGTGCTCCAAAACATCATGGCCAGGCCTCATTCAAGGCTTCTATGGCCTGCCCCGCCACGCCGGCCCAGTGCTCGGTCGTCACCCGTTCCGGCACCAATTCGGCCAAGGGATACAGCACAAAGGCCCGGCTCCACATGCGCGGGTGCGGCACCGTCAGGCGCGGGCTGTCGATTCGGGCATCGCCGTAAAGCAGCACATCCAGATCCAGCGTGCGCGGCGCATTCGGGTAGGGCCTGCGGCGTCCGGCATCGTTTTCCAGGGCTTGCAAGGCGTCCAGCAAATCCGGTGCGCTCAATCGGGTGCTCAGCCTGGCCACGGCATTGATGAAATCAGGCCCTTGCGCTTCGTGGGGGGCCGTGCGGTACAGGCGAGACTGGCCTGTGCACTCGGTGCCTGGCAACCTCCCCAGCGCCAGTAGGCTGTCTTTCACGGTTTGCCGTGCATCCCCCAGGTTGGCACCCAGCGCCACATACGCGGTCACGGGGTCTGGCTGCAAGGCGGGCATGGCACTTATGCTGCGCCGCTCTGACCGCCTGCCTCGGCGTCTGGTTTGCGGCGGCGACGGCGACGTTTCTTGGCAGCACCTTCGCCCTCCGCTGTCTCAGCCTGTTCTGGCAAGGAAGCCGATGCGGCTTTGGGCGCAGGGGCGCGGGCAGCCACACCCTCGGGTCGGGGCGCACGGCGCGCCTTGGGTTTGGCCAATTGCTCAGCTTTGGCCGCATTGACCAGATCTTCACGTTCCGCATCACTGGCCATGCTGAACTCTTGCCACCAGTCGGCCAACATGAGTTCCACCTCCTGCACATCGGCGCGCAGGCGCAAAAAGTCAAAGCCTGCCCGAAAACGCGGTTGCTCCACCAGGCTGAACGGGGTGGCCCCGACACGCTTTTCAAAGCGCGGCTGCATCATCCAGATTTCGCGCATGTCGGCGGCCAGCTTGCCGCGCCCCGAAACATCGCCAATGCGGGCGTCAAACACCTCGTCAATCGCCTCTTGCAGCGCAGGATAGGGGTGCTCCTTGCGCGCCAGGCGTTGTGCCCAGCCATCGCGCACATCAGCCCACAACACGCAAGCGAGCAAAAAGCTGGGCGCCACCGGTTTGCCCTCGCCCACCCGTCGGTCTGTGTCAGCCAGGGCACCTTTGACAAAGTCACTGTCCGCACGCTCCACCACCACATCGAGCAGCGGGTAAATGCCTTTGGCCAGGCCCAGGTGTTTGAGCTGTGCAATCGAGGCCAGGGCGTGGCCTGTTTGCAGCAACTTGAGCATTTCGTCAAACAAACGACTTTGCGGCACATCGGCCAGCAAGGCTTTGGCTTCGATCAGCGGCTTGGCCGTCTTGCTTTCCAGCTTGAAGCCCAGAGGGCTGAGCTTGGCCGCAAAACGCACGGCGCGGATGATGCGCACCGGGTCTTCGCGGTAACGCGCTGCCGGGTCGCCGATCATGCGCAGAGTGTGCTTTTTCGCATCCTGGATACCGCCGTGGTAGTCCACCACGATTTGTGACTGCGGGTCGTAATACATGGCGTTCACCGTGAAGTCACGGCGCGTGGCGTCTTCGTCTTGAGGCCCCCAGACGTTGTCACGCAGCACACGGCCACTCGAATCCACCGCGTGTTTCATGCCTTCGAGCTGACGCTTGCTGGTGCGCTCATTGCCTTTGACCTGCTCTGCAGCCGCATTGTCCATGTGGGCTCGGAAAGTCGAGACCTCGATCACCTCGTGTTCACGGCCACGCCCATACACGACGTGCACGATGCGAAAGCGCCGCCCAATGATGAACGCACGGCGAAACAAGCCTTTGACCTCTTCGGGAGTGGCGTCGGTGGCCACATCAAAATCCTTGGGGCGCAGGCCCAGCAGCAGATCACGCACAGCACCGCCCACGATGTAGGCCTCAAACCCGGCTTGCTGCAGGGTGCTCACCACGTTCACGGCGCGTTCGTCAACCAGTTGGGGGTCAATGCCGTGAACCGATGCAGGCACTTCGGTGCGGCGACCAAAATGGGGTTTGCTGCCGCCAGCCGATTTGCCCAGCAGCTTGGTGATGAATTTTTTGATCATTCTTGAAACAATTCGAGGATGCGCCAGCCACGCTCTGTGGCCAGTTGACGCAACCGAGCGTCAGGGTTCGTTGCCACCGGATGGTGGGCTTTTTCCAGAAGCGGCAGGTCGTTCATGGAGTCCGAATAAAAGCTCATCTCCACATCGCCCCACTCCAGCCCCTGCTGGGCCAGCCATTGCGCGACGCGGATGACTTTGCCCTCCCGAAATGAGGGTGTGCCCTGGATCTCGCCGGTGATCCAGCCAGTGCTGTCGCGCGCCAGCTCCACTGCAATCAACTCGCTCACGCCAAAGGCCTGGGCAATCGGGCGAGTCACGAATTCGTTGGTGGCCGTCACGATCATCACCATGTCACCCGCACGCTGGTGCGACTGTACCAGCGCCTGCGCCTCGGGGGTAATGCGAGGGCGGATCACTTCGTCCATGTAACGGTCGTGCGCACGGGCCGCTTCCACGGCTCCGCGCTCTCGCGCAGCCTGGGTGGCAAAGCGCACGTAGTCATGGATATCGAGCGTGCCTGCCTGGTAATGGGCATAAAACTCGTCATTGCGTTGACTGAACACGGCCGGGTCATTCCAGCCCAACTCAGTCGTGAAGACGCCCCAGGTGTGATCCGAATCGATCGGCAGCAAAGTGTGATCGAGGTCAAACAAGGCGAGTCTCATTCGTTCTCCAGCATGGCGCGCACCAAGGGAATGGTCAGGGCGCGCTGCGCTTGCAAAGCATATTGATCCAGATGATCGAGCAGCTGCATCAAGCTGCCCAGATCACGCGAAAAGCGCTTGAGCATGTAAGACATGAGCTCATCACTCAAAAACAGGCCCCGGGCGTCCGCCTCCTGGCGCAGCACGGCGCGACGCTCTGACTCGTCCAGCACATGTAGCGCATACACATGCCCCCAGCCCAGACGTGTGCGCAAATCGTCACGAAGTTTCAGATCGGCGGGTGGCAGACTGCCTGCCGCCAACACCCAGCGAGGGGCACCGCTGCGAGGGGTCAGCGCATTCACAAACCAGTTGAAAGCCGTGTGCTGCTGCTCCAAGTTGTACAAATGCACATCGTCCATGAGCACCGCTGTCCAGGCCTCATTGAATTCGGGTGGGTTCAGGGTATTGGCATCAAGCCAGCCCACTTGTGCACCCTGCTCTTTGAGCGCGTGTTGTACCGCCTGAATTAAATGGGTTTTACCCGAACCGCTCTCGCCCCACAGGTAGCTGGGCACTGGCGCACGCGTACCGCCCGAAGTCCACAAGCGCAAATGTTCCAGAGCCGCTGCGTTGGGCCCGGCAAAAAAACTGTCCAGCGTGGGTAAAGACGCCAGGCCAATGTCCAAAGCCAGCTGCTTCATGCTTGATCAGCACCTTCCTCGGTTGAGTCTGTGCCGCTTTTTTGATACAAGGCGCTGCTCAAGTATTGCTGACGCAAACGGCGCAAAGCCACCAACAGCACAGCGCTGGCGGGCAAGGCAATCAGCACGCCCACAAAGCCCAGCAACTGCCCAAAGGCCATCAAAGCCAAAATGACCGCCAGTGGGTGCAAACCAATGCGCTCACCCACCAACCGAGGCGTGAGCACAAAACTCTCGATCAATTGCCCCAGGCCAAACACCACGGCCACCATGAGCAAGGCTTGGGAAGACGCCAACTGCAGCAATCCCGCCAGTAAAGCCAAGACCAGGCCCAAGCCAAACCCCAGATAAGGCACGAACACGGCAAGCCCCGTGAAAATACCAATGGGTATGGCCAGCTCCAGGCCAAACAAGCGCAAACCCACCGCGTAATACACCGCCAGGCACAACATGACCAGCAATTGGCCCCGCAAGTATTCACCCAGCACCGTGTCGCAGTCCGCCATGAAACGGTCAAACACAGGACGCCATGCGGGGGGGACCAAATGGGTCACAGCATCCATCAGGCCCGCCCAGTCCTTGAGCAGATAAAACAAGGCCACGGGCACCAGCACCACAAAGCCCGCCAAAGCCAAGGCGGCGTTGCCGCCCATCTTGAGCGAGGACATCAGGGGGTCCCACCAGTCTTCCCGGTTGTCACTCAAATAATCCATGAGTTGAGTTTTCAGCTCGGTCAAATCCAGCGAAACCGAGACACCCATTTGTGCCATCAGGGGCTGAAGGGTGGCGTCCAATTTGTCCAGCAGCACAGGAATTTGTTGCTGCAGCATGGGAATCTCGCGCATGAAAATGGGCACCAACAGCAGTACCAAGCCCAATAAGGCAAACAGCGCCACACATTCCACCAGCACCACTGCCAACAAGTGGGGCAAGCGGCCACCCGTCACCCGAACCAATTTGTGCACCAAGGGGTTGAGGACGTAGGCCATCACAGCGGCCACCACAAAAGGTGCCAGCACCGGTGCCAGCCACCAGAACACAAGGACCGCCAACAGGGCAACACCCAGCCAGGCTGCCAAACGGTTGATCAAAAATGGGGGGGGAGCTTGCAAGGTGGTCTCGGCTTTTGTGGAAGTGTTGCCTGAAGGTCTAGGGTCAACCCTTAAAATATGCACTGATTTTAGTCTGCCAGTCCGTTTATTGGCCCCCCGTTATCCAATTACATGCCCGCTTCGGGCCAAAACCATGAGCCAAACACCCCTTTCCTACAAAGACGCCGGCGTGGACATCGTTGCCGGCGACGCGCTGGTCGAGCGCATCAAGCCCCTGGCCAAGAAAACCATGCGCGAAGGCGTGCTGGCCGGCATCGGCGGCTTTGGTGCCCTGTTTGAAGTGCCCAAACGCTACAAAGAGCCCGTGCTGGTCAGCGGCACCGACGGCGTGGGCACCAAACTCAAACTCGCTTTTGAATGGAACATGCACGACACCGTGGGCATCGATCTGGTGGCCATGAGCGTGAACGACGTGCTGGTGCAAGGCGCAGAGCCCCTGTTCTTCCTCGATTACTTTGCTTGCGGCAAGCTGGATGTGGACACGGCAGCAGCCGTGGTCGGCGGCATTGCCAAAGGCTGCGAACTGTCGGGCTGCGCCCTGATCGGCGGCGAAACCGCCGAGATGCCCGGCATGTACCCTGCTGGCGAATACGATCTGGCCGGTTTTGCGGTCGGCGCAGTCGAAAAATCGAAAATTCTTACGGGCCAGAACGTCAAGGCCGGAGACGTGGTGCTGGGCCTGGCGTCCAGCGGCGTGCACTCCAACGGTTTCAGTCTGGTGCGCAAGTGCATCGAACGCGCGGGCAGCAATACCCCCGCCACGCTCGACGGCAAGCCCTTCAAGCAAGCCCTGATGGAGCCCACCCGCCTGTATGTGCTCAATGTGCTGGCCGCTCTGGCCAAACACCCGAGCACGCAAGAAGCCTCCGGCATCAAGGCCCTGGCCCACATCACAGGCGGTGGTTTGCTCGAAAACATCCCCCGCGTTTTGCCCGATGGCCTGGCCGCCCACCTGCAAAAAGGCAGCTGGCCCCAGACCGAGTTGTTTGCCTGGCTGCAAAAGACGGCGGGCATCGACGACATCGAAATGAACCGCACCTTCAACAACGGCATCGGCATGGTGGTGGTGGTGGACGCGGCTGAAGCCGACAGCTGCGCGGCCACGTTGCGTGCTGCAGGCGAGCAGGTTTACACGATCGGTCGCATCGCGCCGCAAGGCGAAGGTGCCCAGGTGGTCGTGGCCTGAGGGGCGCTTTGCCGGGCCTGCCCCGCCCGGAAAAACGATCAACCGCCTGACAGTTCGCTGATGCGGTGCCTCAGCGCGGTCTGGTCGGGTGCCAGCGGCTCGGCGTCCAGATAGGTCTGCAAATCCAGTTTGGCCGCTTGGGCATCGCCCAGCTCAGCATGCACTAGGCCCCGGTCGCGCCGCTCTGTCCAGGCTTCAGGCAGCAAAATCACCAGTCGGTTGAGCACCTGCAACATGCGTGGCCAGTCTTCCTGTGCCCGAAAAATCTCTTTCAGGTTACGCAACATGCGAGCCAGCAAATCACGCGCCGGGCAGGCCTGAAGATACAGCCCCAGTGGAGTTTCACCATCATCCAGGTCAGCACCAGCGGCCAAGTCAATGTCGTCGCGATAAGGCCCCAGTCGCTCGGCCAGGTTGTCAATGCCCAAGGACTCGCCCGTGAGCGGGTCCAGCACCACCAGCCCATCCATGATCGTGATCTTGACCAAAAAGTGACCCGGAAACGAAATGCCCTGTGCGTTCAAGTTCAAGCCCGCAGCCAACTCCAGCCAGATGACCGCCAGCGAAATCGGGATGCCCCTGCGTGTGCGCAGCACCTCGTGCAAATAGCTGTTTTCGGGGGCGTAGTAGTCATTGGCATTGGGGCCAAAGCTCAGATCTTTGTAAAAAACCTGGGACAAAATGGCCAGCCGAGTCAGGTCATCTGCATCTTCGGGCAGTCGGGCCTTGACCCGTTTGAGCAGGCGTGCCACATCATCCAGCACATGCTGCACATCCAGCTCTGGCTCCTCGTCTTGCGCCAGACTGGCTGCCGCCTCCAGCAGCGGAAAATGCGCATCGCTTTGCACCAAACTGGCAAAGTAATCCAGCGGCGAAACGGGTTCAAAAATCATGTCCATACTTTGCCGGAAACTCAGTCAACGCTTAAGAAACGACTTCAAGCGCAAACCTGAAGCCCATAAAACACCAAAGTACAACATCGCAGACATGGCGAGCAAAAGCACCATCCAGCCAATGCGCCGCCATGGCGCAGCGCGCATCCCCACCCAGTCCAGATGGTGCGCCGCGGCCCACAGCAGCACCGTCAGCAAAGTGGTGGCCCCCACCACCTGAAGCGCAAAACGCGCCCAGCCTGGCTGCGGTTTGTAACTGCCTCGGCGCAGCAAACCGAACAGCAGCCACAGGGCGTTGACCAAGGCCCCCAGACCGATGGACAGGGCCAATCCGGCATGCGCCAAATAGGGCACCAACAGCACATTGAACAGCTGAGTGATCACCAACACCACCACCGCGATCTTGACCGGCGTGCGGATGTCCTGGCTGGCGTAATACCCGGGAGCCAAAACCTTGATGGCCACCAGGCCCAAAAGACCCACGCCATAGCCGGTGAGCGACAAAGTGGTCTGCTGCACATCCCGGTCGGTGAAGGCCCCATAGTGGTAGAGCACAGACACCAGTGGCTGCGAAAACACCAGCAATGCCGCCGCGCAAGGCAGCGCCAGCAGCAGCACCAGACGCAAGCCCCAGTCCAGCATGGCGGCA
This sequence comes from Limnohabitans planktonicus II-D5, assembly GCF_001270065.2. Lineage (GTDB taxonomy): Bacteria > Pseudomonadota > Gammaproteobacteria > Burkholderiales > Burkholderiaceae_C > Limnohabitans_A > Limnohabitans_A planktonicus. The sequence goes on along the minus strand of NZ_LFYT02000010.1, from coordinate 14,860 downwards.
TAACGATCGCTGTCGCCCGTGGCTTTGGCCGCCGCCAACTGCGGCATCAACACCACGCCCAATGCCACACCCAAAATGGCCGTCGGAAACTCCATCAAACGGTCGGCATAGGTCAGCCAGCTGACGCTGCCCGGTGCCAAATGCGAGGCAATCTGGGTGTTGATGAGCAAGGAAATTTGCGCTACACCCACGCCCAGCAGCGCGGGTGCCATCAAGCGCAAGATATTGCGAGTAGCCGGATTGGTCCAGGCCTTTTTGACAGCGCTGGGCCGAAAGCCAAGGCGTGGCAACAAACCCATCCGGGCCAAGGCAGGAATCTGCACCGCCAGTTGCAAAAAGCCTCCCAACATCACGCCTACGGGCAAGGCGTAGATGGCCTCCACACCTTGTTTGGCCAGCCAGGGCGATAACCACCACGCCGCCGCAATCACGCTCACATTCAGCAGCACGGGCGTGGCCGCAGGCACGGCAAAACGCTTCCAGGTGTTCAAAATGCCCGCAGACAAGGCCACCATGGACATGAATGCAATGTAAGGAAACATCCACCGCGTCATTTGCACCGCCGAGTGGTAACCCCGCGCGTCTTGCTGCAAACCGCTGGCCAAGGCCCACACCAGCCAAGGCGCAGCCAACACCCCGAGCACCGATAAGGCCAACACCGACCAGGCCAAGGCTGTGGCCACGTTGTCAATCGCATCTTTAGTGACCTCATCGCCGTGTTGGGCGCGGCTGGCAGCCAAGACCGGCACAAAAGCCTGACTGAAGGCTCCTTCAGCAAACAAGCGGCGAAACAAATTGGGAATGCGAAAAGCCACATTGAACGCATCGGTCAAGGCACTGGCACCAAAGGCCGAAGCAATCAACAACTCACGCACCAGACCTGTGACCCGCGAGGCCAGGGTAAAAAGGGAAACAACGGAGGCAGAACGAAGCAAACTCATGGTGGCACGAGTGTAGCGATCCTGACTGAGCACATCACGCACACAGACCAACAATCGCGCTTGTGTGCAGCCAGTTGCCTGCAAGGGCCATACAGCGGTGCGCTCGGTGAGGGGCACGAAAAGGGCGCATGGGGTCTGCTAGAATGATGGGTTCGCCGACAACATCCTCAGACCCCAAAGGAAAATTACCATGGCATCAGCCAAGCCCAAGAAAAAGAACCCTCGTCTTGCCTCCGGCCGTAAACGCGTCCGTCAAGACATCAAGATAAACGCTGCAAATTCATCGCTGCGTTCCAAATACCGTACCGCTGTCAAGAACGTCGAAAAGGCTGTTCTGGCTGGCGACAAAACCAAAGCCACTGAACTGTTTGCCAAAATGCAAGCGGTGGTGGACACGATTGCTGACAAAGGCATCTTCCACAAGAACAAGGCCTCTCGCGACAAGAGCCGCCTGAGCGCAAAAGTCAAGGGCCTGGCCCTGGCTGCAGCCTGATCCGCTTATAAAGATCAACAGCCCGGCCGGAAATTTCTGGCCGCCGTTTGAAACGGGTGCGCTGTCAGCGAAATAAAAACCGCCTTCGGGCGGTTTTTTCATGGCTTATCTGGAAGGCGTTGTGTCCGGCAACAGGCAGGCTTCGGCCAACTGCAAGCCATTGTCACGGGCAAAATTCATGACAAAGTCCCAGGCCATGACGTCGTAGTCGCGCAAATCACGGTGCACCACCACACATTTGATGCCGCCCAGCGTCGTGGGAATGCACCAGGGCGAATAACTGAGATGGCTGCCCGGTGTTGCGCCGCCCGGGCGGAACGGGCTCATGACGCCTGCCAAACGCTCGGCCCAGTCGCTGGGCCGAAAGGTCTTGCCGTCCTCGGTGACACCTTGGATAAAGACTTCTTTGGCAGTGTTGAGGACCATCGGATAGAGGTGTGAATCAGTGGAGTCCAGAGTTCGGGATCGCCGCCCTCTGGTTTACCCGACTATTCTATCTTATATAAGACTTGAAGCCGCAGGATCAGCAGCAAAAGCCAAGTTGACATGACTCAGACCAAGCGGGTATTTCTGCCTCTAAAATCTCGTTTCAGCGGCCCGCACTTTCGTTGGGCCGATTTTTATTTCTGGAGTTCACGCATGTCCGCTTTCATTGAAGCCGCCTCACCGCACACCATGAACACCTATGGCCGACTGCCGATTGCACTCAGCCATGGTCAGGGTTGCCGAGTCTGGGACGTCAATGGCAAGCAGTACCTCGATGCGCTCGCAGGCATCGCTGTGAACACGCTGGGCCACAACCACCCAGAATTCGCGCCCGCACTGCAGGACCAGATCGGCAAGATCATCCACAGCTGCAACTATTTCCATGTGCCCAACGCCGAAGTGCTAGCGGCCAAGTTGGTTGAGTTGTCGGGCATGACCAATGTGTTTTTCTGCAATTCGGGTCTGGAAGCCAACGAAGCAGCCATCAAACTGGCGCGCAAGTTCGGCCACGACAAGGGCATCAAGAACCCCAAGATCGTCGTCTACGAAAAAGCCTTCCACGGCCGCAGCATCGCCACCCTCAGCGCCACGGCCAATGTGAAACTGCAACAGGGCTTTGGCCCCATGCTCGAAGGTTTTGTACGGGTGCCCCTCAACGACATCGAGGCCTTGAAGAAAGCCACCGTCAATGACCCCGATGTGGTCGCCGTGTTTTTTGAAACCATCCAGGGCGAAGGCGGGGTCAACCCCATGCGAGCCGACTACTTGCGCGACGTGCGCGCCTTGTGCGACCAACAAGACTGGCTTTTGATGATCGACGAAGTGCAGTGCGGCATTGGCCGCACCGGCAAATGGTTTGCCCACCAGTGGGCAGGCATCGTGCCCGACGTCATGCCGCTGGCCAAGGGCCTGGGCTCGGGCGTGCCGATTGGCGCTGTGGTGGCTGGCCCCAAGGCCGCCAACATCTTCCAGCCCGGCAACCACGGCACCACTTTTGGTGGCAATCCGCTGGCCATGCGTGCCGGTGTGGAAACCATCCGCATCATGGAAAAAGATGGTCTGCTGGACAACGCCGCACGCCTGGGCACGCACTTTCACGACCAATTGACCGCCGCATTGGGCGGCCTCCAAGGCATCAAGGAAATCCGTGGTCAGGGCCTGATGATCGGCATCGAATTCGATCGCCCTTGCGGTGTCCTGCTCAAGCAAGCCGCCGATGCGGGCCTCATCATCAACGTGACCGCCGACACCGTGGTGCGCCTCTTGCCCCCATTGATCATGACCACCGCAGAGGCCGACGAAGTGCTGGGCATCCTGTTGCCGCTGATCAAAGCGTTTTTGGCAGAACAAGCATGAGCACGCCACAGCAAAATACCATCCGACATTACCTGCAGTTCACCGACCTGAGCGCTGACGAATACGCTCACCTGTTTGCCCGCGCGGCCGAGATCAAGCGCAAGTTCAAGGCCTACGAAAAGTACCACCCGCTGGCCGACCGGACGCTGGCCATGATTTTCGAAAAAGCCAGCACCCGCACCCGCGTGAGCTTTGAGGCGGGCATGTACCAACTGGGCGGCTCGGTGGTGCACCTGACCACGGGCGACAGCCAGCTGGGCCGCTCCGAGCCCATCGAAGACAGCGCCCGCGTGATCAGCCGCATGACCGACATCGTCATGATCCGCACCTACGGTCAAGACAAAATCGTTCGCTTTGCCTCGCACTCACGCGTGCCGGTCATCAACGGCCTCACCAACGAGTTCCACCCCTGCCAGATCCTGGCCGACATCTTCACCTACATCGAGCACCGGGGCTCCATTCAGGGGAAAACTGTGGCTTGGGTGGGTGACGGCAACAACATGGCCAACACCTGGCTGCAGGCGGCCGAATTGCTGGGTTTTACGGTGCACCTGAGCACGCCCAGCGGCTACGAAGTGGACCAGGCCGTGGCCGGTTTGCGCAGCGCCGAAAGCTACAAAATCTTCAAAGACCCCGAAGACGCCTGCCGAGGCGCTGACCTGGTCACCACCGACGTTTGGACCAGCATGGGCTTTGAGGCCGAAAACGAAGCCCGCAAAAAAGCCTTTGCCGACTGGTGCGTAGACGTTGCCATGATGCAAGTGGCCAAGCCCGACGCCCTGTTCATGCACTGCCTGCCGGCGCACCGGGGCGAAGAAGTCAGCGCCGAAGTCATCGACGGCCCGCAATCGGTGGTCTGGGACGAAGCCGAAAACCGCATGCATGTGCAAAAAGCACTCATGGAGTTTTTGCTGTTGGGCAAGGTGGCGTGAAATCATCAGCATCGTGCCGAGCGTTGATCCACGTCAGTTGTCATGCCAATCCACTTCAGCAGTAATGCCGAGCGAAGCGCGGCCATCCAGCATCGGCATCTTGCAAAACATCATCGTCTGCAGGGCCACCACATTGGACTGCCGCTTCTATTGTTTCCTCGCAGTGACACAAAAAACAGCAAAGCATGTCCAGCACAGTCACCATCGCTACCCAACACCGTCATGGCGAGCGAAGCGTGGCCATCCAGCAACGGCGTCTTGCAAAACATCATCGCCCGCACGGCCACCGCACTGGACTGCCGCGTCACTTCGTTCCTCGCAGTGACAAAAATTCAATCAGTGACGTGTTGACCCCATGAGCCAATGCACCAGCTGCGGCGCTTGCTGCGTCAGCTTTCGGGTGGACTTTTCCGTTTACGAATACGAAGAAGGCGGCGGCGATGTGCCTGCGGGCTTGGCCTCGCCGATCACCGAGCACACCTGCCGCATGCGCGGCACGGACCACAGCCCGCCGCGCTGCGCCGCGCTCTATGGCAAAACGGGCGAAAAAGCCATTTGCGGCATCTACGAATGGCGACCCTCGCCTTGCCGCGAGTTTGAAGAAGGCAGCCCAGCTTGCGAGCAAGCGCGTCGACGCCATTGCCTGCCCGCGCTGAACGTCTGAAGTCTTTTTCACGGGTGTTGGAAATAACCGACACCACGGTTTTTTGGGCGGTGCTACCTTCGCACACCATGAAAAAACTTTGGGATATTTCCCCACCTGTCGATGCGCAAAGTCCGGTCTTTCCGGGCGACACGCCCTACAAGCAGCAATGGGCCGCCACGCTGTCGGACACCTGCCCCGTGAACGTGAGCGCCATCACCCTGTCGCCCCATGTGGGCGCACATGCCGATGCGCCGCTGCACTATGACCCGCAAGGCGCGGCCGTGGGCGCTTTGGACCTGCTGCCCTTTCTGGGCCGCTGCCGCGTCATCCACGCCATCGATGCTGGCCCCTTCTTGATCACCATCGCCCACTTGCAGCGCGCCCTGAACGACGTGCCCGAACGGCTGCTGGTGCGCACCTACCGCCAGTTTCCGAGCCAACACTTCGACACCCAACTCACCGCCTTTGACCCCGCCTGCGTGCAGCACCTGGCCGACTTGGGCGTGCTGCTGATCGGCACCGACAGCGCCAGCATCGACCCGGCCGACAGCAAAGCCTTGCCCAGCCACCAGGCGGTCAGACAGCGCGGCTTGCGCGTGTTGGAAAACCTGCTGCTCGACGACGTACCCGAAGGCGATTACGAGCTGATCGCCCTGCCCCTGAAACTCATGACCGCCGACGCCAGCCCCGTGCGTGCGGTCTTGCGCGAACTTTGAAACACTCTTTGAAAGACAAGCCCATGATGAACCTCACCCCCACCTTGCAAGACTGCGAACTGCTTGATTTGCAAGACCCGCTGCGCAGCCTGCGCCAGCAATTCGATTTGCCGCCCGGCGTGATTTATTTGGACGGCAACTCGCTCGGCGTGTTGCCCAAAACAGTCCCTGCCCGCGTGGCCCATGCCGTGACACACGAATGGGGCACCGACCTGATCAAAAGCTGGAACAGCGCAGGCTGGTTCAACCTGCCCCAGCGCGTGGGCGACAAGATCGCCCGCGTCATCGGTGCCCAGCCGGGCGAAGTGATCGCGGCGGACAGCACCTCAATCAACCTGTTCAAAGTGCTGGCCGCAGCGCTGCACATTGCCAAAGCCGACCACCCGCACAAAACCAAAATCGTCAGCGAACGCAGCAACTTCCCTACCGACCTGTACATCGCAGAGGCCTTGTGCAAGGAACGCGGCTACTCACTGCAACTGGTCGAGGCAGAAGACCTGGTGGCCGCCTTGCAAGCCGATGTGGCGGTGCTGATGCTCACCCATGTGAACTACCGCACTGGCGCCATGCACAACATGCAGGCCATCACCGCCATAGCCCACGCCCAAGGCATCTTGACGGTGTGGGACCTGGCGCACAGCGCCGGTGCCGTGCCGGTCGACCTGAAAGGCTCAGGGGCCGACTTTGCGGTGGGCTGCGGCTACAAATACTTGAACGGCGGCCCCGGCGCTCCAGCTTTTGTGTGGGTGCGCCCCCAGCACACCGACCGCTTTTGGCAACCCCTGGCGGGCTGGTGGGGCCATGCCGCGCCCTTTGCCTTCACGCCCGACTACCAACCCGCCCAAGGCATCACCCGCTACCAATGCGGCACCCAACCCATCTTGAGCCTGACTGCGCTCGACTGCGGCCTGGACGCCTTTTTGGCTGCTGAGGTGCTGGGCGGCATGGCCGCGCTGCGCCAAAAGTCGCTGGCGCTCACAGGCCTGTTCATGCAGCTGGTGCGCACGCGATTGCACGGGCACGGCTTTGGCATCGCCACACCGGCCGAAGAAGCCCTGCGCGGCTCACAAGTGAGCCTGACCCGCACCGAAGGCGCTTACGCCATCGTGCAAGCCCTGATCGCGCGCGGCGTGATTGGCGACTTCAGGGCGGGCGATGGCGGCCAGCACCCCGACATCTTGCGCTTTGGTTTCACGCCGCTGTATGTGGGCTATGCCGACGTGTGGCAGGCCGCAGAACACCTGTGCCAGGTCATGCAAAGTGGCGAGTGGCAAGACGCCCGTTTTGCGCAAAAGAACGCCGTGACCTGAAAGACGTGTCATGAGTTCCTGCCCATTCTCCTCAGCCTCCGCCTCCAACACGGCCAGCACCAGCGCCGCAGCGGGCGATGCCACAGGCGAGCGCATCGTGCACGATGAAAAAGCCCAGCTCGACTTTGATGGCCGCATGAGTTACGGCGACTACCTGCAGCTCGACGCCATCCTGAACGCGCAAACACCGCGCTCGCCCGACCACAACGAGATGCTGTTCATCGTGCAGCACCAGACCAGCGAGTTGTGGATGAAACTGATGCTGCATGAGCTTAAGGCCGCCATGGCGGGCATTGCGCAAGACCAATTGCCCGACGCCTTCAAAAAACTCGCCCGCGTCAGTCGCATCATGGAACAGCTGGTACACGCCTGGGACGTGCTGGCCACCATGACGCCACCCGAGTACAGCGCCATTCGCCCCTACCTGGCGCAGTCCAGTGGCTTTCAAAGCTGGCAATACCGCTGCATCGAGTTTGCGATGGGCAACAAGAACGCGGCCATGCTGCAGCCCCACGCGCATCGCCCTGATCTGTCGGCCATCGTGCAAGCGGCTTACGAAGCGCCATCGCTTTACGACGAGTGCCTGCGCCTGTTGCAGCGCCGAGGTCTGGAGGTGCCTGACACCCACACCCAGCGCGACTGGCGTCAGCCCTACCCGGCCAGCGAGGCGGTGGAAAACGCCTGGCTCGTGGTCTACCGCGACCCTAAGCAACACTGGGACCTGTACCAACTGGGCGAAGAACTCACCGATCTGGAAGACGCTTTCCGCCTGTGGCGCTTTCGGCATGTGACCACGGTTGAGCGCGTGATCGGCTTCAAGCGCGGCACCGGGGGCACCGGCGGTGTGAGCTATTTGCGCAAGATGCTGGACACCGTGCTCTTCCCGGAAATCTGGACGCTGCGCACCGAACTGTGAAACACAAAAACCGCCTTTGACAAGCCCATGTCGGGGTCTTCGACCACCAACCTACACGGAATCATCTACCGCCCTGTAGGTCGGCACTCGAAGAGTCCGACATCTGAGCGCTAAGCGCCACAGCACGCACCCAACAAACACGCTCAATCGCCCGTCGTCGGGGTCTTAGACCATTAACCTCAAAGGTCCGGCACCCCAAACACTTGGACAGGGCTTTGCGGCTGTGACCATACAAGCGCTTGTGCATGTCGTTAACATCTCGCACCAGCAACACTCTCGGGAGACTCCGTGCAACTGAACATCAATGGCCAAAGCCGCACATCCACCGCCGACCCGAGCATGCCCCTGCTTTGGGTGCTGCGCGATGAACTTCAGCTTACGGGCACCAAATTCGGCTGCGGCATCGCCGCTTGCGGGGCCTGCACCGTGCATGTAGACGGCCAGCCCGTGCGCTCGTGCGTGATGCCCGTGTCGTCTGTGGCCAATCAACCAATCAAAACCATCGAGTCCTTGGGCACAGCAGAAAAGCCCCACCCCCTGCAAACCGCGTGGATCGCTGAGCAGGTGCCGCAATGCGGTTACTGCCAAAGCGGCATGCTGATGGCCGCTGCCGCTTTGCTGGACAAAAAAACCCAGCCCAGCGACGCCGACATCGACGCCGCCATGACCAACCTGTGCCGCTGCGGCACTTACCAGCGTGTGCGGGCGGCCATCCACCGCGCTGCGGCTGAACTGAAGAAAGGTGGTGCCGCATGAAGCGCCGCACCTGGATTTTGAGCGCCTTGGGCGCTACCGGCGCACTGGTGGTGGGCTGGGGCGCAATGCCGGCCCGCTCGCGCCTGGGCTCGCCTGAATTGATGCTGCCCACACAAGGCGATGTGGCCCTGAACGGCTGGATCAAAATCGCCGCCGATGGCGCGGTGGTGCTGGCCATGCCGCGCAGCGAGATGGGCCAAGGTGTGCACACCGCGCTGGCCATGCTGGTGGCCGAAGAGCTGGACGTGCCCCTCGCCCGCGTGCGTCTGGAACAAGCCGGTGCCGACAGCATTTACGGCAACGTGGCCATGCTGGTGGCCAGCCTCCCCTTTCACCCGCTGGACAGCGAGGGCGAACACAAACCCGCCAAGATCAAACTGGCCGAGTGGATGGTGGGCAAGATTGCCCGCGAGCTGGGCATCAACGCCACAGGCGGATCGTCTTCGGTGGCCGACCTGTGGGAGCCGCTGCGCATGGCCGCAGCCACCGCACGTGCCAGCCTGGTGCAAGCCGCTGCGGCCGCCTGGAAAGTGCCCGCCAGCGAGATCACCGTGCGCGATGGCGTGATGCAACACGCCTCGGGCCAGAGCGCGCATTACGGCCAAATGGGTGCAGCCGCTGCGGGCAGCACACCGGCCAACATCACCCCCAAAGCCCGTCAGGACTGGAAGCTGATCGGCCAAAGCGCCGCACGCAACGACATCCCGGCCAAAGTCATGGGCCAAGCGCAGTTCGGCATGGACGTGCGCTTGCCCGGCATGCTGTTTGCGGCCGTGCGCATGAACCCGGTGCTGGGTGGCGCAGCCGCCCCCATGGACACCCAGGCCGCGCTGGCCTTGCCGGGCGTGAGCCAGGTGGTGGCGCTGGACGCTTGGGGCGGCGGCACAGGCGGTTTGGCCGTGGTGGCCAGCAACACCTGGCAGGCCCGCCAAGGCGCACAAGCCGTGAAGGTGCAGTGGCCCGAAGCTGAAACAGGTGCAGCAGACACCGTCCGCATCCAGGCCCACCTGCTTGATGCCCTGAACACCGAAAGCGGCTTCACCTTCCACGAGCAAGGCCTGCCGCTCAAGGCCGAGCAAACGGCAGTCAGCCGCATCAGAGCCTTGTACGGAGCGCCCTACCTGGCCCACGCCACCATGGAGCCGATGAACTGCACAGCGCAGGTCAAAGACAACAAGGTGGACATCTGGGTGCCCACGCAGGTGCCGCAAATGGCCCGCGCCATGGCGGCCAAAGTGGCGGGTGTGAAAGAGGAGCAAGTCACCGTGCATGTGACGCTGCTCGGCGGCGGCTTTGGCCGCAGGCTCGAAGTCGACTTTGTGGGCCAGGCCGTGCAGGTGGCCATGGCCTGCAAGGGTGCACCGGTGCAACTGGTGTGGTCGCGCGAAGAAGACATGACGCACGACTTTTACCGCCCCACGCACCTGGCCATGTTCCAAGCGTCCATCGACGCGCAAGGCGAGGTCAGCAGCTTGCGCATCAAATCGGCGGGCGACGCCATCACCCCGCGCTGGATGGCACGCGCTGCGCCGCACCTGTCAGGCCCCATCGACATGCCCGACAAAACCACATCCGAAGGACTGTTCGATCTGCCCTACGGCTTTTTGAACCAGCACATGAGCCATGTGGCCACGAAGTCGGGCGTGCCCGTGGGTTTCTGGCGCTCGGTGGGCCATTCGCACAACGCTTTTTTCTCGGAAAGCTTCATCGACGAACTGGCCCGGACCACGAAACAAGACCCACTTGCCTTTCGCCTGAAGCTGTTGAAAGACGCGCCGCGCTACGCCGCTGTGCTGCAGCTGGCGGCCGACAAAGCGGGCTGGGGAAAACCCATGCCCGCAGGCCGCGCGCAAGGCATTGCGTTGCACAAGTCTTTCGGCTCCATCGTGGCGCAAGTGGCCGAGGTCTCGGTGGAACAAGGGCAGATCCGCGTGCACCGCGTGGTCTGTGCCATCGACTGCGGCACTGTGGTCAACCCGGACACGGTGGCCCAGCAAATGGAAAGCAGCGTGGTCTATGCTTTGAGCGCCGCACTGTTCGGCAAAATCGACATCGTGGGCGGCGTGGTGCAGCAAAGCAATTTTCCAAGCTACCCCATGGTCACGCTCAGCCAGGCGCCGACGGTGGAGACCCACATCGTGCCCAGCACCCGCCACCCGGCAGGCGTGGGCGAACCTGCAGTGCCGCCGCTGGCACCGGCGGTGGGCAATGCGCTGTTTGCTTTGACGGGAAAAAGGCAAATGGACTTGCCGCTGAAGGTGTGAGCTCAGACCCCGCGACCATCACCCTCCGCGCAAACCTTGAGGACTTTCTGGCCGCCTCGGCCATTGGCCTCTAGCCCCAAGCGCTTTTGTTCGGCGCGGATCGCCTCGCGCGATTTGTCGCCCAACATGCCGTCCGCAGGGCCAATGTCGTGGCCGCGCAGTGTCAGCAAGCCCTGCAACTCGCGCCGCTCGGCGCGTGACAGGCCTGCGTCATCGGTGGGCCAGGGCGTGGCGAATGGGCCACCGCCGCGCAGGCGGTCGCTCAGGTGGGCAATGGCCAGTCCATAGCTTTCGGCTGCGTTGTAACTGTAGAGCGCGTCAAAATTGCGCGTGACCAAAAACGCCGGGCCATTGGCTCCGGCCAGCGTCAGCAAACCGACCGAGCCCAAGCTGGCAGGCAAGGCTGAGCCGTCTACCCTGAGCACGCCCCGCTCGGTCCATTCGGCCATCGGGCGTTTGCTGCGACGGCCCTCGCCTGCCAAAGAGATGCCTGCTGGCAACTTGACCTCAATGCCCCAAGGCAGACCCGTTTGCCAACCCGCGCGGGCCAAAAAGTTGGCGGTCGAACCCAGCGCGTCCACGCTGCTATCCATCAGGTCGGCGCGGCCGTCGCCGTCAAAGTCCACCGCCAGGCGCTCGAAGGTGCTGGGCATGAACTGGGTGTGGCCAAACGCCCCCGCCCACGAACCTACAAAACGCTCGGGCGCGATGTGCCCGGCTTGCAAAATGCGCAACGCCGCAAAAAATTCGCCCCTGAAATAACTTTGCCGCCGTCCGTGGCACGACAGCGTGCCCAGCGCCTGCACCAGCGGGTATTTGCCAAAGGTCTGGCCGAAATTGCTCTCCACGCCCCAGACCGCCACCACCGTGGCCGGGTCCACGCCAAAGCGCTCTTCGGCACGCGCCAGCGCTGGGCGGTGCTGGGCCAAACGCGCCGCGCCATCGGCCACACGCTCCTCGTCCACCAGCGCCGACATGTAATCCCAAATGGCGGTGCGAAATTCGGGCTGGAAGTTCAACTTCTCGATCACGCTGAAGTCGGCCTGCAGGCCCGTCGTGTGACGCGCCCAGGTGGCGTCGCTCACCTTGCCCGTGCGCGCAGCCGGGCGCAACTCGGACATGCAGGCTGACAAATCGGTACTTTGTGCCCAGGCTGCTTGGGCAAGCCCCAAAGAGGCGAACACCGCACTCATGCAGGCGGTGCGTACCCAAGCTGAGGCGCATGGGGTGGATGGACGTAGTGTCATGAAAAAAGTCCCAAAAATTTGAATGTGTCTGAGTGCATCTCAACGCGCGCCAGCCAATGTACAGCGTGCAGCAGCTACAAGGCCCAAGGCCTGGGCATTGGGGGAAGGGGTATGAATTTCAGGCCGTCCAAGTATTCACGGTTTGGAACTGGTCGCGGTGATACAGCAAATATGGGGCATGCCCAGGCGCAAGCCAACGCAGCTTGAGCCCATTGGACAAGCCCAGCAAATGTCTATCGGCCAAGGACACAGAACTGCCGATCAGCAAATCACCCGCATCACTGAACGAGATCAAAAACTTGTCAAACAGCGCATCCAAGTTGGCGCTGAGCAAAAAGCCGTTGAAAACATCCAAGCGCTCGGCATCTGTGCTGCAGTCGGCCCAAGGCTTGGCGTGGCTGGCACGCAGGGCCGGGGCCAAGGTCAGCCCCGTGACGGCGCAAGCGCCACCCCAATAGTCAAGCATGGCCTGGCGGTAGCGGTCTTGCCCCACACGCTGGCGTACCAAGCGCTGCACCTCGGTGTTGAAGCTGTCAGCAGCAGGCAGTGCGGCCAAAGCCTGCTGCACCTGCGTATCAAAATCCACCGCCGCTTGGTTGGGCAGCGACTGGGCCAGCACAGCTGCCCGTTGCAGCCACTGGGCCAATTGCGCGTCGGTAGTGGCCACGTAAGCATCACCAGCGCGGGGCCAGTCGGCAAAGCTGCGGGCCAACTCTGGCGGCAAAGTGGCCGGGCCTTGCACAAGGGCCATGGCATAGCCCGGCGACAGCCAAGACACCTCGGCTTTGGCAGGGTGGCGGGCCGAACCCAAAGTCACAGCAGCGCCGGATGCCGACACGGTGTTTTCAAAACCGTGGTCGTGGCCCGCTTTTTCGATGAGGGCGCGCTTGAGTGGTGTCATACGGTTACGTCCGTCCGATTTCGGAATTCATCATGCAACAGGAACTTGCGCACCTTTAGAGAGATTGCAAGCAGGGCAAGCCACTTGCCCGTTCTCTACCGTTGTAGGTCCAGCTTTTGACCATGGGTCTTTATGGTCGCAATGCCAGTTATCCCACACCACGCGAACACCGTCGCACTTGATCTTGACTTGGCAGGTTTGTTGGTCACGGCGAAAAATGGCCATTTTTTGCAAATGGGTGAATTCACGTTGCTTGTCTTTCAAGGGCAAGTTGGGAAAACTTGACAGCAGATCGCGCATCAAAAAATCAAGTCGTGCACGAATCGAATCTTGTGCATCGGTGCTGTGGCTGATTTTTTCTTTGTATGACACCCACTCAGCCTCTGCCGTGTCTGCATCCATAACGTCTTGTGCGCGGCGTCGAGCTTCAAAATCCAAGAACCAATCACGGAGCTGCGGCAGTACGTCAGCAATCGCATAAGCACGTTGTAACTCAGCGATAACCGCATACAAGGCCACTAAGTTGTACCGCTCTAACTCTGGTTTTTTATCCGGAAATACCTGAGCTAATGTGTCTAGGGTGCGTTTGACCGATTTAGCCACTTTGCTTTTAGGATCAAACTGTGCATGTGTTTGGCTCCTCGTCGTTTAGTGTGGAACTTGACATCAAAGGCAGCGGTGGATTAGCACGTTGCTCTTGGGCACAGCCCGCTCCAGCGGGTTGCTTGGCAAATGCTTGAGCTTGGACATCCGCAAATACGCAATGGCGATAAAGTTTCTTGCAGTTCTAAAGCCACGCGCGGCGCGTTTAGCCTGTTGGAGCAAACCATTCATGGCCTCCACATAAGCATTGCTGCGGTTGTCCAGCATGCCGCGCACCACACCGTCCAAGCGCTGCTTTAACGTGCGGGCCAACTTCTTAAAGGGTGCCAGACGACAGCGCGTGGCCCAACTCAGCCACGCCTTCAATTCAGACTTGGCTTGTGTCGCGTTGTTGTGCCTGGCCGCATTGGCATAAACCGTACGCAGCGCCATCTTCAGCCGCCACGCGCGGGCACTCCTCAAGGTCGAATGCTGCAGCCAGTGCATCGCGTTGGTCTGATTGACGCTCCAGCCATCAGGATTGCGGCGCATGCCCCAGGTCAGACTCTTGAGTAATTTGCGGTCGTTGTCACCCAATGCAGCCTTGATCGCTTGGGGCTGGGTGCTTGTCTCGTGGCGTCGCACCTCGTCCATGGCCTCATTGGCCATCGCCACCACATGAAACCGGTCATAACTGATTTGCGCTTGCGTCAAGGCTTGCGCAACCCCTTTGGCGTAGGCTGCGCTCATGTCCTGACAAACGTGCGCGACTTTCCCTGGTTCGCCCCCGTGCGCTTGAAGGTCTTGCGCAAAGTTGACGACCGTTTGATGGTCTCTTCCTTCACAGGCAAACAGTAGGCGCTTCTTGTCAAGGTCATGCACCACGGTGATGTAATCTTGACCCTTGCGCAAGCTGGTCTCATCGATGCCGATGACGCGCACCGCCGACATATCGTCGAGTGAGCGGGCCTCATCCACGTAGTGTTCAATGCGCCGCCACAGCTGTTTGTCGGTGCAGCGCAGCAGTGCAGCGGCTTGGCGCACGGGCAGCTCCCGGCACAAAGACAAAGCCAGCGCTTCAAACAATGCAGTGAAGCCACTGCCCTCGCGCGCCCAGGGGACCTGTGCCTGTGTTGTCTTGCCGCAGTCGCTGCAGGCCACGCGTGGCACCTCGGCGTGCAGCCAAGCTTCGTATTGGAAGAAGTCCAAGTGCCGCCATTGGCGTTTTTGTCGGTCATGAATGCCTTGATCGAGCAAGCCACACACGGGGCAGGCCAGACGTTTGGCATCGCAGGTGAGATCAAAGTCAATGCG
>NZ_LFYT02000009.1 GCF_001270065.2 Limnohabitans planktonicus II-D5 | reverse complement strand
AAAAGTCGGACTCTTCGAGTGCCGACCTACGGATTCATGCTGTAGGTCGGCGGTCGCAGACCCCGACATGGGGCCTGCGCCGAAGCGGGAAAACTTCAATCTTGCACCTTGTGGGAGCCAGCCCTGCTGGCGATCAGACGCATGTGGACCACAGGCTTTTCGCTTGCAGGGCAAGCTCCCACAAAATCCTCCCAAGGGGCAACACTCGGCTCAGGGGCCTGCGCCGAAGCGGGCAAACGTCGGACTCTTCGAGTGCCGACCTACGGATGCATGCTGTACGTCGGCGGTCGGAGACCCCGACATGGGGCCTGTGCCGAAGCGGCCAGACGTCGGACTCTTCGAGTGCCGACCTACGGGTGCATGCTGTAGGTCGGCGGTCGCAGACCCCGACATGGGGCCTGCGCCGAAGCAGCCAAACGTCGGACTCTTCGAGTACCGACCTACGGGTGCATGCTGTAGGTCGGCGGTCGCAGACCCCGACATGGGGCCTGTGCGAAGCGGGAAAACTTCAATCTTGCACCTTGTGGGAGCCAGCCCTGCTGGCGATCAGACGCATGTGGACCACAGGCTTTTCGCTTGCAGGGCAAGCTCCCACAAAATCCTCCCAAGGGGCAACACTCGGCTCAGGGGCCTGTGCCGAAGCGGGCAGACGTCGGACTCTTCGAGTACCGACCTACGGATTCATGCTGTAGGTCGGCGGTCGCAGACCCCGACATGGGGCCTGGCCGAAGCGGGCAAACGTCGGACTCTTCGAGTACCGACCTACGGATCCATGCTGTAGGTCGGCGGTCGAAGACCCCGACATGGGCCTGTGCATCCCCCACCATGTCGGACTCGAAGATGCAGATTTGCAATGACATTCGAAAAAGACGCCCAGGTTTCTTTGTCGTCCCAGGTCTGCTGGCGATCAAGTGGTGGCTCTGCGACTGTCGATTGATAATGGGCACCCCATTTCACCAGGACCGAGCAACGTGAGCACCATCGCCGTCATCGACTTTGAGACCACCGGGATTTCTCCCAATATGGGCGACCGCGCCACCGAGGTGGCAATTGTGTTGCTGGAAAACGGTCAGGTGGTCGACCGTTATCAGAGCCTGATGAACGCCGGGGTGCGGGTGAACAGTTTCATCACGCAGCTCACGGGCATCACCAACGAGATGGTGCAGGCAGCGCCAGCTGCCGAGCAGGTGATGCGCGAGGCGGCTCGCTTTGTGGGCGGGCGGCCCATGGTGGCGCACAACGCGGCCTTTGACAAAAAGTTCTGGCAGGCCGAGCTGGCCCGTTGCGGGCAAGACGGCGGGCACGCCTTTGCCTGCACTTTGCTGCTGTCGCGCCGCCTTTACCCGCAAGCGCCCAACCACAAGCTGGGCACGCTGGCGGCGCTGCACCATTTGCCGTCGTCAGGCCGGGCCCACCGGGCCTTGGCCGATGCCGAGATGGCCGCGCATTTGCTGGCGCAGATGCAGCACGACCTGAAAACCCGCTACGGCTGCGCGCAAACCGACCATGCTTTGCTGATGGGCTTGCAGCGCACCAGCCGCCACATGGTGGGGCCGTATTTGAAGCAGCGCACAGGTGGCCCTGGATCTTCGTAGGTCGGCACCTTCAGGTCCGACATGGTGTGTGTTGCCGCAGAGTTTGGCGGGGGCTGAATGGCGCAAACTAAGTCGCAATCAAAGTCGCAAAAATATCCGCATGATTTGGTAAATATCCTTGCATGACATAGACTTGCGTCTTATGTCAAAGTCGCAAAAATTTCAGCTTAATGACCATCCTGCGCAGATGGAGCCCCTGTTGCCTTCCGAGCACCGGATGGGCCCCCTGCTGGAGCGTGCGTATGACCTGATCCGCAAGGCGGACCGTTTGTCGGGCTGGTGCCCAAGCGGGGCCTTGCCGGGGCTGCGTTCGTCTTTGCGGGCCATGAACTCGTATTACTCCAACAAAATTGAAGGGCAGCACACTTTGCCTTTGGAGATCGAGCAGGCCCTGCGCAATGATTACGCGCAAGATGCTGACAAAGCGCGCCGCCAGCGCATGGCGCTGGCCCACATGGCCACCGAAGCGCAGCTGGAGGCGCTGTGGCCTGCATGGGACGCCGCGAAAGTCTGGTCGGTGCAAACGGTTTGCGATATCCACCAGGATTTGTTCGCCCGATTGCCCGAGGCCGATCGCGCCATCGAATCACCTGGGGGCGTGCAAACCTTGCAGCCCGGTGCCCTGCGGGAGCGCGAGGTGAGCGTGGGCCGCCATGCCGCCCCGGCCACTGCAGTTTTGCCTGCGTTTTTGTCGCGTTGGACCAGCGTTTATTCGGGCGTCAGGCGGGGCGAATTGCAGTTGGTCGCCATGGCCGCAGCGCACCAGCGCCTGGCCTGGATTCACCCTTTTGCCGACGGCAATGGCCGCGTGGTTCGGCTGCACAGCCATTTGGTGTTGGGCCACATGGGCCTGACCAACGGTTTGTGGTCGCCATTGCGGGGCTTTCCCCGCACACACGAAGCCTACTACGCCAACTTGGCCGCAGCCGATGAACCCCGGGCAGGCGATCTGAATGGCCGTGGCAACCTGACCGAGTCGGGTTTGATTCGCTGGATCGATTACGTACTGGGCGTGTGCATGGACCAAGTCGACTTGATGTCGGGCTTGCTGTCGCTTGATGGCATGAAGGACCGCATGGCGGCTTGTTTGGCTTACGAGGAAAACGTGGTCAAGCAAGGCGTACGCGCCGAGGCTTTGCGGGCGCTGCATTACCTGTTTGCGTCGCAGGCCGAATTGGATCGGGCCGACTTCAAAGCCATGCTGGGTTTGGGCGAACGCTTGGCAACGGCGCAGGTGTCGGCTTTGCTCAAACGGGGCTTGCTGGAAAGTGATTCACCCTACGGCAAGCTGCGCCTGGGCGTGCCGCAGCACGCGCTGCGCTTTTATTTTCCAAGTTTGTGGCCGGAGGCCGAGGCGCAGGGCTGAACGCGACTCACATTCACCCCAAGCCCAGCGGAAGCGCCGTTTTGTAGCGCACGGCCACGCGCAGCAGGGAGTTGCAGCCACGCAGGCAGGGCCATGGCCCTGCCGGTATTCGGTGTGCCGGTGTTCACCCAACCCTGTGGGGGCATTCAAGCGTCGTCATGGCCTGCAGCATTTGAAACAACCGTCATAATTGCAAGCATGAACAGCAAGCAGATCAAAACACTGGCTGCTATTTTTGCAAAGCCAACAACGGCAAACCTTGAATGGGCGCGCATTGAATCGCTGCTGGTGGCTGTGGGCTGCACAGTGATCGAGGGCAACGGATCGCGCGTGAAGTTTTGCCATGGCTCGACGATCGCCAGTTTTCACCGTCCCCACCCAGCCAAAGAGGCCAAGGCCTACCAAGTCGACGATGCCCGAAATTTTCTGATCCTGATAGGAGTCACACCATGAGCACCATGACATTCAAAGGCTACACGGCCCGCATCGAGATTGATGCACGCGACAACATACTTGTTGGGCGCTTGCTGGGGCTGCGCGACGTGGTGGGCTTTCATGCCAACGATGTGGCTGGTTTGCGCGCAGCGTTTGAAGAGGCCGTTGACGATTACATCGATGCCTGCGCAAAAATCGGCAAAACACCAGAAAAGCCTGCCAGTGGAAAGCTGATGCTGAGGGTTGCGCCCGAGGTGCACAGCGCAGCACTGATCGCCGCTCAAGCCAGCGGCGTGAGTTTGAACCAATGGGCTGGCAAGGTCTTGCAACAGGCTGCGGCGCAAAGATGAAGTGGGGTGCTGCACGCGTCAGCTTTGAGGCCGAGGCGAAGGGCTGAAAGCCCTTCACCTTCACCCTCACCCTCACCCCAAACCCAGCGGCAGCGCCGTTTTGTAGCGCACCTGCTTGAGCGCAAAACTGGAGCGGATTTTTTCCACCCCCGGAATCGGTGAGAGCTGCTCCAGGATGAAGCGCTCCAGCGCTGCCATGTCGCGCACGGCCACGCGCAGCAAATAGTCGCTGTCGCCGGTCATCAAATAGCACTCCATCACTTCGTCGTGCCGGGCGATGTGCGCCTCAAAGTCGGCCAGGGTTTCCTTGCTTTGGGTCTTGAGGCTGATGGAGATGAACACCGTGAGGCCCAGCCCCAGCGCCGCCGCGCTGGCCAGCGCCACGTAGCGCTGGATCACGCCGTTGCTCTCGAGTGCCTTGACGCGGGCCAGGCACGGCGAGGGCGACAGGCCGATGCGTTTGGCCAGCGTCACGTTGGACAGCGAACCGTCACGCTGCAGTTCGTCGAGTATCTTCAAATCCACGTTGTCCAGGATCATGTGCTGAAATTCCATTTAATTCGGCATATTGTGCTTTAAATGAAGGATATGGTGGCTTGAATAGGCAGCACATGCGCCGCGCTGCCCGGTACAGTCAAATGCATGAACGCACCTTTTGAACCCCTCTTGCACGCGCTGTCACACCCCCACGATTTGGACCACGAAGAAACCGCCGAATGGCGCGAGGCTTTGCTGGCTCTGATCGGCACCCAAGGCCCAGCGCGTGCCCGCCAGATTCTGGACGAGCTGGCCGTCGTGGCGCGCCAACAGCGCACGGGCTGGCAGCCCGAGCTGAACACGCCTTATATGAACACCATCGCGGTCGATGACCAGCCCGTGTTCCCCGGCGACTTGGCCACCGAAGAGCGGCTGGTGGCCATCATGCGTTGGAACGCGCTGGCCATGGTGGTGCGCGCCAACCAGGCCTATGGCGAGTTGGGCGGGCACATCGCCAGTTACGCCAGCGTGGCCGATTTGTTCGAGACCGGCTTCCACCACTTCTTTCATGCGCGCACCGAGCAACACCGGGGCGACTTGGTGTTCTTTCAGCCGCACAGTGCACCCGGCGTTTACGCCCGCGCTTTTCTCGAAGGGCGCCTCACCGAGGCGGACCTGATGCATTACCGCCAAGAGATCACCGCACCCGACAGCGGCGCACGCGGTTTGTCGAGCTACCCGCACCCTTGGCTGATGCCCGACTTTTGGCAGTTCCCCACGGGCTCGATGGGTTTGGGGCCGATCAGCTCGATCTACCATGCGCGCTTCATGCGCTACCTGACGCACCGCCAGCTGCAAGACTGCAGCGCCCGCAAGGTGTGGGGCGTGTTTGGTGACGGCGAGATGGACGAGCCCGAGAGCATGAGCGCCTTGACCTTGGCCGCGCGAGAAAAACTCGACAACCTGGTGTGGGTGGTCAACTGCAATTTGCAGCGCCTAGACGGCCCGGTGCGCGGCAACGGCCGCATCATCGACGAGCTTGAAAAGCTGTTTGCCGGTGCGGGCTGGAACGTGATCAAGCTGGTCTGGGGAAGCGACTGGGATGGCCTGCTGGCGCGCGACACCTCGGGCGCTTTGCTGCGCGCTTTTGCCAACACGGTGGACGGCCAAATGCAGACCTTTGCCGCCAAGGACGGGCGCTACAACCGCGACAACTTCTTTGGCCAAAACGAAGAGCTGGCGCGGCTGGCGCAGGGCATGACCGACGAGCAGATTGACCGGCTCAAGCGCGGTGGCCACGACATCGTGAAGATCCACGCCGCTTATGCCGCAGCAGCCGCGCACCGTGGCCAACCCACCGTGATCTTGGCGCACACCAAAAAAGGCTTTGGCATGGGCAGCGCGGGCCAAGGCAAGATGACCACGCACAGCCAAAAGAAGTTCGACGAGCAAGACCTCATCGACTACCGCAACCGCTTTGACCTGCCGCTGAGCGACGAGCAGGCCAAGGGCTTGGCGTTCTACAAACCCGCCGACGACAGCGCCGAGATGCGCTACCTGCGCGAACACCGCGCCCGCTTGGGTGGCAGCTTGCCCAAACGCGAGACGGTGTGTGACCGTTTGCCTGTTCCTGCCCTCAGCAGTTACGGTCAGTTTGCGCTGCAGGCCGACGGCAAAGAGATGAGCACCACCATGGCCTTTGTGCGCATGCTGGGCAACCTGCTCAAAGACACGCAACTCGGCCCGCGCATCGTGCCGATCGTGGCCGACGAGGCGCGGACATTCGGTATGGCCAACCTGTTCAAGCAGGTGGGCATTTACAGCAGCGTGGGCCAGCGCTACGCGCCCGAAGACATCGGCTCGGTGCTGAGTTACCGCGAAGCCACCGACGGCCAGATTCTGGAAGAAGGCATCAGCGAAGCGGGCGCGATCGCCAGCTGGACGGCGGCGGCCACCAGCTACAGCGTGCACGGCTTGGCCATGCTGCCCTTTTATATTTATTACTCGATGTTCGGCTTTCAGCGTGTGGGCGACGCCATTTGGGCGGCGGCCGACCAACGCGCCCGGGGCTTTTTGTTGGGTGCGACCTCAGGCCGCACCACCTTGGGCGGCGAAGGCCTGCAACACCAGGACGGCAGCAGCCATTTGGTGGCGGCCACCATCCCCAACTGCAAGGCGTACGACCCGGCGTTTGCGGGCGAGCTGGCAGTGATTCTGGACGCGGGCATGCGCGAGATGGTCGAGCGGCAAGCCGACGTGTTTTATTACGTGACCCTGATGAACGAGAACTACGCCCAGCCCGACTTGCCTTTGGGCGTGGAGGCCGATGTGCTGCGCGGGGGGTATTGCTTTGGCGTGTACGGCCCCAGCGATGCGGCCCAGCGTGTGACCTTGCTCGGCTCTGGTGCGATCTTGACCGAAGTGGTCAAAGCCGCGCAGCAATTGGCCGCACAAGGCGTGGGCGTGGAGGTGCTGAGCATCACCAGCTGGAGTGAGTTGGCGCGAGACGGCATGGCGCTTGAGCGTCTGGCTGATGGGGCTCAGGCGGTGGGTGTTGGTCTTGGTTCTGCTGGTGCTGTCAGTGGCCCATGCAGCGGACATTTGGCAACCTTGTTGTCAACCACTCAAGGCCCCGTGATCGCCGCCACCGACTACGTGCGCGCCGTGCCCGAGAGCGTGCGCGCCTTCGTGCCCGAAGGCCGCCGCTACAGCACGCTGGGCACCGACGGCTTTGGCCGCAGCGACACACGGGCTGCGCTGCGCCGCTTCTTTGCGGTGGACGCAGACAGCATTGCGCAAGCGGCATTGAGGGCGTTGGCCGCTTAACTCGACATTCAGCGCAGTGCGCCGAGACCCCTATTGATCCGGCCCCTTGAAGTCTTGAACAACAGGTAAGGGATCGTTTTTTGTAGCCCACCCCTGTGGGCGATGGGCGTGGAACACGCCTTGCAAACCATCGCCCACAGGGTGGGCTCTTACAAAGACAACCATATCGGCATGCTCGGCACCAACGAGGGTCATTCAAACTTCATCGGGCCGGATGAATAGGTCTAAATCTTGGTTGACGCGTGGTATCAATAATGGCACCATAATAGCCATGGCACAAATCGAAAAAATTCTGGAGATGATGCGCCGGGAACCGGGCAATGTCAGCTTCAATGACTTCAAGAAGGTGTGTGTGTCCTACTTCGGCAAGCCAAGGCAAGACGGAAGCAGCCACGCCATTTTCAAGACACCTTGGCCAGGCGATCCACGCGTCAACATCCAGAACGCCAAAGGCAAGGCAAAGCCTTATCAAGTCAGACAAGTGCTTCAAGCGATCGAAAAATTAGGCAGTCCATCATGAACATTCAACACTACACCTACCGCGTGACATGGTCGCCAGAAGATGGCGAGCATGTGGGCTTGTGCACCGAGTTCGCTTCCCTGAGCTGGTTGGCAAAAACGCCCGAAGCTGCGCTCAAAGGCATTCAAAAGTTGGTGGGTGAGGTCGTTGCCGACATGCTGTCGAATGGCGAGCCCGTCCCGGTGGCGCTGGCCGACAAAAGCTACAGCGGTGAGTTCCGTGTCCGCATTCCGCCGCTTGTTCACCGCAATCTGGCACTGTTGGCTGCCGAACAGGGCGTCAGCCTGAACCGCCTTGCCAGCGCAAAGTTGGCGGCCTGAACAAGCCAGTGTCTACCCGACATGAAGTTCGGGTAAAGCTAGCCCACCCTTAATCCGTTGTCCCTACACCCCCTCGGAGTTGCCTCATGCTCGACCCGCAAGCCCAAGCCCTGATGACTTTGTTGAGCGAAAAGGGCATCCCGCCGGTCTACACGCAAACACCCGCCGAGGCGCGGTCCTCTTACCGGGCGCGGCGCACTTTCACCCAGCCCGATGCGCCCGAGGTGGGGCGGGTGCAAGACCTGTCGTTCAAGCATTCGGGTGTGGACATCGCCGTGCGCGTGTACCACCCGGCCGGGGCCACCCAGGCCATGCCCGCCTTGGTGTACCTGCATGGCGGCGGCTGGACGATTGGCGACTTGGACACACACGATGTGCTGTGCCGCAGCCTGTGCCAGCAAGCCCATGGCGTGGTGGTGGCGGTGGATTACCGGATGGGGCCAGAGCACAAATTTCCGGCGGCCTATGACGATGCGGTGGCCGCCTGGCAGTGGGTGGCTTCGCAAGCAGCGGCTTTGGGCATTGACCCGGCACGTATCGCCATTGGCGGCGACAGCGCGGGGGGCAATCTGGCCGCTGCGGCCTGCCTGGGCTTGCGTGACTTGGGCCTCAAGCCGGTGCTTCAGTTGTTGATTTACCCCAGCACCCTCATGGCCCCAGAGACCGCCTCGTACCAGACCAACGGTCAAGGCTACATGCTCACGCGCGAGTCCATGGCCTGGTATTCGGGCAACTACTTGCGTGGGCCACAAGACGCTCAGGATTGGCGTGCTTCGCCCCAGTTGGCCACCAGCCATGCCCACTTGCCCCCGGCCTTCGTGCTGACGGCTGGGTTTGATCCTTTGCGCGACGAGGGCCTGATGTATGCCGATGCGCTGA
Organism: Limnohabitans planktonicus II-D5; assembly: GCF_001270065.2. Lineage (GTDB taxonomy): Bacteria > Pseudomonadota > Gammaproteobacteria > Burkholderiales > Burkholderiaceae_C > Limnohabitans_A > Limnohabitans_A planktonicus. Next base: position 136,299 of record NZ_LFYT02000009.1, on the reverse strand, counting down.
CCCAGGCGGGCGTGTCCTCGCAATACATCTGCTTTGAACGGCAAATCCATGGCTTCATCACCATGGGCCGGGTGCTGCAAGAGGCCAACACGGCGGTGGCTTTGTGTGCGCACGCTTTGCGCACCGCTTGGGCTTGAGTCTGCAAGCCGCTGCGCCCGCGGTTCAGGCCTCGATGACGGCCAGGTAAGCCTGCCGGGTTTCAGGGCTGACCGCTTGGAGCGCTTGCTCGTAACGGGTTTGGTGCCGGGCCACCATGCGTGCCGAGGCGATGGTCTTGGATTTGCAAAACCAGTGGCAGCTGTGCTGCATGAGGAACATTTCCCCCATCAGGCGAAACGCGCGTTCCTTCAGGGTCAAGCCCTGCGCGTTGTCAACCGCCTGAGCTATGCCTTTGGCGTGCGTCTCCAGCATCCTGCGCATGTCAATAGTGGCCTTGGGGGAGAGTTGGTCCACAAACGGCAGCGCAATCTTGAAGGCGCGTGTGGCAGGGGCTGGCAGTTTGGCGAAGGCCTGGGCCAGATTTTGAAAGTCTGCGGCCAGCTGCTGCTCGGCCTGTTCTTGCAATTGCAAAATTTGCGTTTGCCGCGCCAGGTCGCTTTCGCCCAGTGCGCGCATGTAGGCGCTGGTCAGCTGCTCCATGTGTTTTTCAATCTGGTAGGGGCGCAATTGTTCGGCCAGCAAGGCGGTGCGCTGGCGCTGACCACGGGCATTGAGCCAGTGAACGCCCAAGCCCAGCAGCAAGAACAAACTGAATAATTCCATACGAATGTGACCTCATGGCCCAAGAGGCCGAAGCCCAGAGTGTAAAGAGCCCCAAGCCCGTTTCGAGGCCGCACTCAAAAACACAAGGATGTGACATGTCTGTGACGCAGATCATGCCTGTCGAGGTTTTGGAGAGACGACTCTAAAGAACAGCTTGACCCTTGTTTCAGTTCAGAGGGGGTGTTCAAATTGCTGCATTGCAACAAAACTTCCAAAAAGGAAAAAACCATGAACTTCAATGCTGAACAATTCGCCGCCACCCAACAAGCCAACCTAGCCGCTGCTGCTGACCTGTCGCAAACCGCTTTCGCCGGTTTCGAGCGCCTGGTCGAGCTGAACATGGCCGCTGGCAAAGCCGCTGTGGGTGAGTCTTTCGCCAACATGCAAGCCATGATCGCTGCCAAGACCCCCCAGGACCTGCTGGCCGTGCAAGCTGCTTTGGTGCAGCCTGCTTTCGAAAAGTCGGTGTCTTATGGCCGTCACCTGGCTGAAATCGCTCAAAGCACCGGCGGCGAGTTCACCAAAGCCGTCGAAAGCAAAATGGCCGAGTCCGAGCAAGCTGTCAAAAGCCTGGTTGAAAACAGCCTGAAAAACGCCCCCGCCGGTTCTGACGCCGCTGTGGCCGTGATCAAAAGCGCTTTCGAAGCCAGCCAAAACGCCGCTGAAACCCTGAAAAAAGTGGCCAAGCAAGCCGCTGACAGCGCAGAGTCCAACCTGAAGGCCGCTACTGCCCAAGCCGAAGCTTCGGTCAAAGCCGCCATGAGCAAGGCCAAAGCCAAGGCTTGAGCCTTCGCGCAATGAGCGCCCCTGTTGGGGCGCTTTCTACAATCAAGGGCGTCTTCGGACGCCTTTGTTGTTATTGGAATTGCGATGAATCCTGCTTTGGCTCAGCCGTCACCCCCTGCACTGCACATCGCCGGTGGCGTGGCCACCATCACCTTGAACCGTCCGGCGCAGCGCAACCGGCTGGAAAACGGCGATCTGCAAACTTTGTTGACCCAGTTCGAGGCCATCGACCGCAACCCCGAGGTGCGCGTGCTGGTGCTGACGGCCAACACCGCCGGTCAGCTCAAGCCGGTGTTTTGTGCGGGTTATGACATCGGCGGTTTCAAGGAGCCCGGACAGGGCGCCACGGCGTTTGAAAAAGTGCCCGAAGCGCTGACCGTGCTGCGGCCCATCACCATTTGCGCGCTCAACGGCAGTGTTTACGGCGGTGCCACCGACGTGGTGCTGGCCTGCGACCTGCGTGTGGGGCTGCAAGGCATTGAGTGGCGCATGCCCGCCACGGCCCTGGGGTTGCATTACTACCCCAGCGGCTTGCAGCGCTACATCAGCCGCTTTGGGGTGGCGGCTGCCAAGCGGGCATTTCTGACCGCCCGGCCTTTCAACTGGCAACAACTGGAGCGGCTGGGTTTGTTTGAAGCTTTTGTCAGCGTCGATGAGTGGTCGGACACGCTGCAGGCGCTGACCGAAGACATTCTGGCCCTGGCCCCGCTGGCTGCTCAGGAAACCAAAAAATCCCTGAATGAAATCGCTGCAGGCCATATGGACTGGCCCACCTTGCGCGCCCGTGAAGCGCTGACCAGCACCAGCGCAGACTTCGCCGAAGGCCGCGCCGCCTTTGCCGAGCGCCGCAAGCCGGTGTTCGTGGGGCGTTGAAAAAGTGGACGCCGCCGCTCTCTGACGAGTGTCGCAAGAGATGAGTTCGGCGCGACCCGTTGGGTCGCAGGGGTAATATCTGCCCTGGTTTCACGTCGCTGACCTCTATCTACCCTTCGAGCCATGTTGTTGCGAATCACATTTTTCATGCTCTGGATCTGGGGCAACTTGTTGCACGGTGCGTGGGCAGTCGCGTCCACCGGTACGCCTGCCGATACGTCTGCCAGTGCTTTGCAATGGGCGCTGCCCGTGGAAGCCAATCCCGACAAGCCTTTGACTCAGACGAAATTCTCTGGCCCCAGGCCCGGGCTGTGGCTGGAGGTCAATGCCTTGCAAAAAGTGCTGGTGCCAGCAGATGGCACCTTGCTGTACGCGGGGGGGCTTTCATCGTCACAAACGGGTTTTGTCATCGGACACCCGAACGGCTGGATATCCCTGATTGCGTCGCCCATGTCCTGGGAGCGAACCGCAGGCATTGCGGTGGGCGCTGTGGTGCGTCAAGGCCAGGAATTGGCCGTGGTGCGTGGTGGACGTGCAGAAATTTTGCGGCAGTTGAATTGGTCGGTCTTCAAGTTGGACGAAGCGCCTTTGCGTCAGGAATTGATGGCGTTGGTGCCTGACGCGGGTGAAGCCGCAGCCGCGATTCGAGACCTGTTGTTTGCGCGCTTGTTGCAATTGCCAGCGGTGAATGCGAAGGGCTTGCTGGGCTTGGGAAGCTTGCAATTGGGTTTGAATGCCGGCAACAACCTGGAAGATTGCACGGTTCGATTTGTGGGTGTGCAGATGCCCTGCCGGTCCGCTGAACAACAAGATTTCCTGTTGCCCGTGGGGGTTCATAAACTCGAAGTGCAAAGCGGGCGTGTATTTAAAAGCACCAACACCACGGTACATTTCATCTCATTAACAGACACCATTGTCCAGAACATTGAAAAGGACGATCGCAACAACTATCTGGCGACTGCTTATGCGATAGATCGCAGCGAACTGAAAGCGGACTCATCTGATAGCCAGGCACAGGCACAGGCACAGGCACAGGCACAGGCGCTCAAACTGGAGCAAGACCGGCAAGTGGCCGCAGCCGAGAACCTGAAGCGCCAAAAGGAGGCCGAAACCTTGGCCCAAGCTCAGGCGCTCAAACTCGAGCAAGACCGGCAATTGGCCGCAGCCGAGAACCTGAAGCGCCAAAAAGAGGCCGAAGCCTTGGCGCAAGCTCAGGCGCTCAAACTCGAGCAAGACCGGCAACTGGCCGCTGCCGAGAGTCTGAAACGCCAAAAAGAGGCCGAAGCCTTGGCAAAAGCTCAGGCGCTCAAACTCGAGCAAGAACGGCAACTGGCCGCAGCCGAGAATCTGAAGCGCCAAAAGGAGGCCGAAGCCTTGGCAAAAGCTCAGGCGCTCAAACTCGAGCAAGACCGGCAACTGGCCGCTGCCGAAAGCCTGAAACGTCAAAAGGAGGCCGAAGCCTTGGCTCAGGAACGATTGGCGCAAGAGGCGCGGCAACGTGATGCGCAGGAAATCTTGCGGGTGAATGCGGAGCTGTCCAAACTCAAAGAGCAACTGAGCCAGATCCAGGCGCAGAAGGCCCCTGCGCTGGATGTGCCCGTCTCGGCCAATGACGCACGCACGGGCATGCGCCGAGCACTGATCATGGGCAATGACGCCTACAAAGAGGTTGCGGTCCTGCAAAACGCACGCTCAGACGCCCGTGCCATGAGCAAGACCTTGGGACGCTTGGGTTTTGAGGTGTCGACCCATCTGGATTTGACCGAGCGTGGCATGAAAGAGGCCATCCGCACATTCAAGTCACAAATTCGCGGTGGTGATGAGGTCGTCGTCTTTTTTGCAGGGCACGGGGTGCAATTGGGGGCGACCAATTACCTGCTGCCCGTCGATATCCGTGGACAGTCAGAAGACCAGGTGCGCGATGAGGCCATTCCACTGCAACGACTTCTGGATGATTTTCAGGACACCAAGGCGCGGTTTGCCTTGGCCATCATTGATGCTTGCCGTGATAACCCTTTCAAAACAGCCGGTCGGGCCATCGGCGGGCGAGGGCTGGCTTCCACCTCTGCTGCAACAGGTCAGATGGTGATGTTTTCAGCGGGCACCGGCCAGCAAGCGCTGGACCGTCTGGGGCCGCAAGACCGTGAGCCCCATGGCTTGTTCACACGGGTGCTGCTCAAGGAAATTGACAAACCCGGCGTTTCCATTGAGCGATTGGTGCGAAACGTGCGCAACGAAGTGGCGCGGCTTTCAAAGACCGTGGGGCATGAACAAGTGCCCGCTGTCTACGACCAAACCCTGGGCGATTTCTTTTTTCGCCCCTGAGGCTGGACCGCTTCTTTTGTCTTGGGTTGGAGTTCGTCAGCCCTTGGTTCGACCTGCCGACCAGGCCGTGCCCATGGAGGCGGTCATCACCAACGCAATGGCCAGCCCTTGCAGCAGCGTCAGGTGTTCGGACAGCACCAGCCAGCCCGCAAGTGCGCCCACGGCGGGCTCCAGGCTGAGCAAAATGCTGAAGGTGTTTTTGGGCAGGTGGTTGAGCGAGAACATCTCCAGTGCATAGGGGATAGCGCTTGACAACAAGGCCACCGCGAGCCCCGCGACCAACCAGCGAGGGTCGAGCAAGGCGGCACCCGCATGAAAAATGCCCACCGGAGCCACCACCAAAGCCGCCGCCAACATGCCCATGGGCGTGGCCAAGGCACCGTAGCGCAGCGCCACGCGCTGACCAAACACGATGTAAAGCGCCCAGCAAATGCCCGCAGTGAAGGCGAAGAACATGCCCATCGGGTCGAGCGCCGTGGCCGCATCAGCCCCGGGCAGGGGCAGCAACAAGGCCAGGCCCACCACCGCCAAGGTCACCCACAGCCAGTCGCTGGCTTTTTTGGAGGTCCAGACGGCCACGGCCAGCGGTCCGGTGAACTCGATGGCAATGGCCACGCCAAAGGGGATGGTCTTGATCGAGCTGTAAAACAGCAGGTTCATCACGCCCAGGGTGATGCCGTACAGGCCCAACGGCAGTGCATCGGCCCAGACCCAGCGCCGTCGCCAAGGCCGAAAAACCGCCATCAGCATCATGGTGGCAAAGACCAAACGGTAAGCGGTAGTGCCCTCAGCGCCCAAAGCAGGGAACAGGCTTTTGGCAAACGAGGTGCCGACCGCCAAGGACACCAGGCTGACCAACAAGGCCAGGACGGCCCACAAACGCAGGTTCATGGGGCACCTCTTTCTGCGATATCCAGCACGATGGGCTGGCCATGCGGGGTGCGTTCGGCCGCCTCGGCCCAAGCGTGTTCCAGCTCGTGAATTTGCTCAGGCGTGCCCAGCTGGCGCTCGATCACCAATTGTTCGAGCGCGTTGAGCCAGTGGGTGTAGTACAGGCTGCCGTCGTCGGCTTCGCCGCGCACTTGGCCCGCACGGATTTCGTGGGTCAAGGCGGTGGCCCATTCGGGCCAGGTGAAAACGCCTTTGTCGTGCAGCTGCAAGGTGATGGCAAAGGCGTGGGCCTGCCAGGGTTCTTCAAACACCGCGCCATTGTTGGCGGTGGCGGGCATGGGAAAGCCGTCGCCGCAGGCTTGGGCCAGATCGTTCAGGGTGGTGGTCATTCAGGTGCTGCCTCTGATGCAGGTTCCAGATAAGACTCCCAGGCGTCCACGCTGACTTGGTGGCCGGCTTCGGCTTGCGGGCCCCACAGTTCGGTGCCATCAAACACCACGGTGTAAAGGTGCTCGGCTGTGCCGTCAAAAGGCGGCAGCATTTTGTTGACATGCTGGTCGGGCAATACGTGGCTGCCGTGGTGCAGCACCACGGTGCCCACATGGCCGCGCACATAGCGCGGCAAGCGGGTGTGGCCTTGGGGGTTGAGGTTCAGGGCCCGCACGCGCTGGCCCACGGCAAAGCGGGGGGCTTGCGTGCTGGGGCGGTCGGCCGGGCTGCCTTTGGCCAAGGCTGCGTCCACCTCAGCGGCTTTGAGTACCCGCACGCCCGCCATGGGCTGCGTGATCGGCTGGCCTTGGGCCAGTTCTTCGGCCGTGATCAGTCCGCGCTCGATCAGCAGGTTTTGCAGGGCCTGGGTCCAGATGGCGTAGTAAGGGCCTTGCACATAGTCCAGCGGGGGCAAAGATTCGCGGGCCGAGCGGGCCAGGTCGATGTTCCACAGGCCGCTGGCACCCATGGCCACCGTCACGCCCAAGGCGCGGCGCTCCCACTCGCCGTGAAACAGTGGCTCGTTGGCTTGGATCTGAACCGGGCCATAGCCTTGCAGGCCACCCATGTCGTGCAGGCCGTTCATGGGGCCTCCTTGGTGATGTCTTGAGGGTTCAGGGCCAAACCGGTGCCGATCATGGCGTCTCGGGTGACCAGTTGGGCCAGTTGTTCTTGGCTCCAGCCCTCGGTGCCTGCGGGGCGCTCGGGCAGCACCAGGTAGCGCACTTCGGCAGTCGAGTCCCAAACGCGGATGTTTTGGCCCGGCGGCAGGGTCACCCCAAAGTCGGCCAGCACGGCACGCGGCTCGATCACGGCGCGTGATCGGTAAGCCGCGCTTTTGTACCAAACCGGGGGCAGACCCAGCACGGGCCAGGGGTAGCAGCTGCACAGGGTGCAAACCACCATGTTGTGCGTGTCGGGGCTGTTGGGCACGGCCACCATGTGCTCGCCCTGGCGGCCGGTGTAGTCCATCGAGGCGATGGCGGCAGTGGCGTCTTGCAGCAGCCAGTCCCGAAAAGCCGGGTCGGCCCAGGCGCGGGCCACCACTTTGGCGCCGTTGTGCGGCCCCACATGCACCTCGTAGGTTTCGATGATGCGGTCCACGGCAGCGGGGTCCAGGTAGCCTTTTTGCGTCAGCAGGGTCTCCAGCGCACGCACCCGCAGGTCCATCTCGCCCAGGGTGCTGTGCGCGTGGTCGTGGTCTTGGTCGTGCACATGACCATGAGGGGCTGTTGATTCTCGTTTCATGGCGTGTCCTGAAGGGTGGTCCAAGGCCTGCTGGCTCAGGGGTTGTAGGGTGACATGCAGCCTGTATGAGATGTCAACCGCGCTGGAAAGGGGCTTTCTAAAGACATCATAGCGCCGCATACAATGGCGGCTTCGCTCGCTTGGTACAAACTTTGTGCCCCGATTCATCCAGATTTTCCCTTTGTGGAGTTTTCATGTTCATTTCTTCCGCTTTTGCCCAAACCGCTCCTGCCGCAGCTTCCGGTGGCGACATGCAGTCCACCTTGATGAGCATGTTGCCTTTGCTCTTGATGTTTGCCGTGCTGTATTTCGTCATGATCCGCCCCCAGATGAAAAAGCAAAAAGAGCACCGCGCCATGATTGACGCATTGGCCAAGGGCGATGAAGTGGTGACCGCCGGTGGTTTGTTGGGCAAGGTCAGCAAAATTGGGGAAGGCTATCTTGGTGTGGAAATCGCCGCTGGCGTCGAAGTGCAGATGCAGCGCAGCGCTGTGGTGCAGGTCTTGCCCAAAGGCACGATCAAGTAATTCATTTCGTTACCGGTTTTTTCAGCGGGGCGCATGACGCCCCGATTTTTTCATCCTGTACGCGAGTCCCTATGAACCGTTACCCGGTCTGGAAATACGCGATCATCGTGATCGCAATGTTGCTGGGGGTGGTCTACACCCTGCCCAACTTCTTTGGTGAGGCACCTGCGGTGCAAGTGTCTTCGGGCAAGGCCACCATCAAAGTGGACACTGGGACGCTGCAAAAAGTCGAAGACGCCCTCAAAGCCGCGGGCGTGAGCGCCCAGAGCGTGGCGCTCGAAGGTGGCTCCATCCGCGCGCGCTTTAACAGCACCGATGAGCAGCTCAAGGCCAAGGACGCTGTGCAAAAAGCACTGATTCCGGATGCTACAAATCCTCAGTTTGTGGTTGCGCTCAATCTGGTGTCGCGCTCGCCCGCTTGGCTGACTGCCCTGCACGCCTCGCCCATGTACCTGGGGCTGGACTTGCGTGGCGGCGTGCACTTCATGCTGCAAGTGGACATGCAGGCGGCTTTGACGCAGCGCGTGGAGTCGCTTGCGGGTGATCTGCGCAGCATGTTGCGAGAAAAAGACGTGCGCCATGGCGGCATCAGCCGCAATGGTCAGGCGATTGAAATCCGTCTGCGCGACGCGCAGCAACTGCAAGCGGCCAAGCGCGTTTTGACTGAGCAATTTGCCGATTTGCAAACACAAGAAGCCGCCGAGGGCAGCGAGTTCCGACTGACGGCCAGCATCAAGCCCGAAGCCGCCCGCAAGGTGCAAGAGCAGGCCTTGAAGCAAAACATCACCACTCTGCACAACCGGATCAACGAGCTGGGCGTGGCCGAGCCGGTGATCCAGCAGCAGGGTCTGGACCGCATTGTGGTGCAGCTGCCCGGCGTGCAGGACACGGCCAAGGCCAAAGACATTCTGGGCCGCACCGCCACACTGGAAGTGCGCATGGTGGACGAGAGCACCGAAGCACGTGCTGCCGAGCAGCCTGGCGGCATCGTGCCTTTCGGTGCCGAACGCTATTTGGAGCGAGAAGGCCGTCCCCTGATCGTCAAGAAACAAGTGGTGCTCACGGGAGACAACCTGACCGACGCCCAGCCGGGCTTTGATGGCCAAACGCAGGAACCCGTGGTCAACCTGACGCTGGACGCCAAGGGCGCCCGTATCTTCAAGGATGTGACGCGCGACAACGTGGGCAAGCGCATGGCCATCATCTTGTTCGAAAAGGGCAAGGGCGAAGTGGTCACGGCCCCTGTGATCCGCGCCGAAATCGGTGGCGGTCGCGTGCAAATTTCGGGCCGCATGACCACGGCCGAAGCCAACGACACCGCGCTGCTGCTGCGCGCAGGTTCATTGGCTGCGCCCATGGAGATCATCGAAGAGCGCACCATTGGTCCCAGCCTGGGTGCAGAAAACATCGCCAAGGGCTTCAACAGCGTGACCTGGGGTTTCCTGGTGATCGTGGCCTTCATGATGGTTTATTACGCCATGTTCGGTTTGTTCTCCGGCATTGCGCTGGGTGTGAACTTGCTGTTTCTGGTGGCCATTTTGTCGATGCTGCAAGCCACGCTGACCCTGCCCGGCATGGCCGCGATGGCGCTGGCACTGGGCATGGCGATCGATTCGAACGTGCTGATCAACGAGCGCGTGCGTGAAGAGCTGCGCAATGGCGCAAGCCCCCAAGCGGCCATCCACGCCGGTTACGACCGCGCTTGGGCCACGATTTTTGACTCCAACATCACCACCTTGATCGCCGGTGTGGCCTTGCTGGCCTTTGGTTCCGGCCCGGTGCGCGGCTTTGCGGTGGTGCACTGCATCGGCATCTTGACCAGCATGTTCTCGGCGGTGTTCTTCTCGCGTGGCCTGGTCAATCTTTGGTATGGCGGCAAGAAAAAACTCAAATCGGTGTCGATCGGCACCGTCTGGCGGCCCGAGGCTGGCACTGCGGTGAAAGCCGACTAAGGGGAAAAGACCATGGAATTGTTCAAAATCAGAAAAGACATCCCGTTCATGCGCCACGCGTTGGTGCTCAACGCGATCTCCTTCATCACCTTCGCTTTGGCGGTGTTTTTCCTGTTCAGCCGGGGTCTGCACCTGTCGGTGGAGTTCACAGGTGGCACTTTGATGGAGGTGAGCTACAGCCAGCCTGCCGATCTGCAAAAGGTTCGCGGCACGGTGGCCACACTCGGCTTTGGCGAAGTGCAGGTGCAAAACTTTGGCTCTGCTCGCGACGTGATGATCAGGTTGCCTGCCCAAAAAGGCGTGAGCTCGGCCCAGCAAAGCGAAAAAGTCTTGTCGGCCCTCAAAGCCAACGACCCCGATGTGACCTTGCGCCGCACCGAGTTCGTTGGCCCACAAGTGGGTGACGAGCTGGCCGAAGATGGCCTCAAAGCCTTGGCCTTTGTGGTGATCGGCATCATGATTTATCTGGCGATTCGCTTCGAGTGGAAGTTTGCCGTTTCGGCCATCATCGCCAACTTGCACGACGTGGTCATCATCTTGGGCTTTTTTGCCTTCTTCCAGTGGGAATTTTCTCTGGCGGTGCTGGCCGCGGTGCTGGCGGTGCTGGGGTACTCGGTCAACGAATCGGTGGTGATTTTTGACCGGATTCGCGAGAACTTCCGCCGTTACCGCAAGATGAACACGGTCGAAGTGATTGACAACGCGATCACCTCCACCATCAGCCGCACCATCATCACCCACGGTTCGACCCAGATCATGGTGCTCTCGATGCTGCTGTTTGGCGGCGAGACCCTGCACTACTTCGCCATGGCGCTGACGATTGGCATTTGCTTTGGCATTTACTCGTCGGTCTTCGTGGCCGCTGCCATCGCCATGTGGCTGGGCATCCAGCGAGAAGACCTGATCAAGCCGATCAAGAAAGACAACGACCCGACGGATGAAAACTCGGGTGCGGTGGTTTGAGCCGGATTTTTTGCTGAACTTTCTCAAGGGCGCCCAGGTGGCGCCCTTTGTTTTTGGTGTTTGCACCTGAAGTGGCTGCAGTTACGGGGGGGGGGTGCAGGTCGGTGTTTGAAGACCCCGACATGAACCCGCGCAAACCTCCATCGTTGTGATCGCGGGTGTGGGTCCGCCTCGAATGTCGGACTCTTCGAGTGCCGACCTACAGGGCAAAGATTTTGCGTTTGGTAGGTCGGTGGTCGAAGACCCCGACATGATGGCGGGCGTTATGCGACGCCGATGCGCTGAAACAAGCCGCCGGGCAGACGGCCCACTTGCCCCATCAATTCCAGCTCCAGCAGCTGTGCTTGCAGCTGGGCGGTGGGCCAGCCGCAACGTGCTTGCAGGGCGTCCAGGCTCACCGGGTCGTGGCCCATGTGCTGGAGCAGTTCGTCCTCGTCGGGTTCTTGGTGGGATGAGGCCGCAGGAGAAGAATCCAGGGCGAGTGGCACCTGTGCAAAAGGGTCGCTCATGCGCAGTTCTTCGAGCACGTCCTGGGCTGATTCGACCAATTTGGCCCCTTGTTTGATGAGGGCGTGGCAGCCTTTGGCCTGTGCGGAGTGGATGGAGCCGGGAATGGCCATCACGTCGCGGCCTTGCTCCAGCGCTTGTTTGGCGGTGATGAGCGAGCCCGACTGCAAGGCCGCTTCGACCACCAGGGTGGCTTGAGACAAGCCGGAAATCAGGCGATTGCGCCTTGGGAAATGGTGCGCCAGTGGCGGTGTGCCCAGCGGGTATTCGCTCAGGATCAGGCCAGATGCCGTGATGCGGTGCGCCAGGTCACGGTGCTGGCGGGGATAGACCCGGTCCAGTCCGGTGCCGACCACCGCGATGGTGGCCAGCGCGCCCGCTTGCGCCCCTTGCAGAGCGCCTTCGTGGGCAGCGCCATCCACACCCAGCGCCAGGCCCGAGACGATGGTCAGCCCGCTGGCGGCCAGGCTGCGCGCAAATTCCCGGGCGTTGACAGCGCCCTGGGGCGTGGGGTTGCGACTGCCGACCATGGCCAAGGAGCGGTCCACATGCAAATGGCGCAGGGCGCTGACTTGGCCCAGGGCGTAGAGCATCAGGGGTGGGTCTGGGATTTGCAGCAGCGGGGCCGGGTAGTCGGCATCCCCCAGCGTGAGCACGGCTCGCGTCTGGCCAGACGGTTCATCGGCTTGCAGCCATTGCCAGGTTTCAGCGGTGAGTTCTGCCCAGCCTGCGGGTGTTTGGCGCAGGGCCTTGGCCTGCTGGGGCGGGACGATCTGGCGCAAGGCCGATTCTGTTTGCGCAAAGATGGCCTGGGGTTCGCCAAACGCGGCCATCAGGTTGCGGGCGGTTTCGGGGCCCACGCCGTTTGTGAGCACCAGGCGCAACCAGGCACCCAATTCTTCAGAGCTGTCCATCATGTGTCTCTCCCTGTGCAGCCTTGAAAGCCGTCTGTGCAGGCATTGTGGGCCAAAGCTGGCGTAGTGCCAAGGGCGAAGGATTGAGGCCTGAAAGCGCGTGGCCGCAGCTTTTGCACCTCAAACAACGGGCTTGGAGGGGCAGACGCTTTCAAAATTAGGGACAATACAGGATTGGTTTCTTCTAGCTTTTGACCCATGGCCCTGCTTCCCATCCTTTGCTACCCCGACCCTCGCCTGCACAAGGTGGCCAAACCTGTGCAAGCGGTGGACGCCCGTATCCACGCCCTGATCGATGACATGGTTGAAACCATGTACGAGGCCGGCGGCATTGGCCTGGCCGCTTCGCAGATCGATGTGCACGAGCGCCTGGTGGTGATCGACACCTCTGAAGAGCGCAACCAGCCCATGGTGCTGATCAATCCCGAGATCACCTGGATGAATGAGGAGCGCGTCAAGGGCGAAGAGGGCTGTTTGTCGGTGCCCGGCATTTACGACGGCGTGGAGCGCGCCACCCAAGTGAAGGTGACCGCACTGGACCGCGATGGCCAAAGCCGCACGATCGAGGCCGAGGGCATGCTGGCCATTTGCATCCAACACGAGCTGGACCACCTGATGGGCAAGGTGTTTGTGGAATACCTCTCGCCCCTCAAGCAAGGCCGCATCAAGACGAAGATGGTCAAAGCCCAAAAAGCCGGGCGCTGATCTCCCTATGCGTTTGATTTTTGCGGGCACGCCCGAATTTGCCCAAGTGGCCATGGCCGCCCTGCACGCAGCCGGGCACCAGATCGTGCTGGTGCTGACCCAGCCCGACCGACCCGCCGGGCGGGGCATGAAGCTTCAGCCTTCACCCGTCAAGCAATGGGCGCTGGATCATGCGGTGCCGGTGGCCCAGCCGCGCAGCTTGCGGCTCGATGGCAAATACCCCGAAGACGCGGTAGCCGCCCGCCAGACCTTGCTGGACGCCCAAGCCGACGCCATGATCGTGGCCGCCTACGGCCTGATCTTGCCGCAGTGGGTGCTGGACTTGCCACCCCGCGGGTGCCTCAACATCCATGCCTCCCTCTTGCCGCGCTGGCGCGGGGCTGCGCCGATTCACCGCGCCATCGAGGCGGGCGATGCGCAAACCGGCATCACCATCATGCAGATGGACGCGGGTCTGGACACCGGCGACATGCTGCTGGTCTTGCCTTGCCTGATTGCGCCCAGAGACACCACCGCAGTGCTGCACGACCGACTGGCCGAGCTGGGTGGGCAGGCCATCGTGCAGGCGCTGGCGCAGCTTGATGACTTGCCGCACCAGCCCCAACCCGCTGAAGGCGTGAACTACGCGCACAAGATTGACAAAGCAGAAGCAGCCTTGGACTGGGCCTTGAGCGCCGAACTGCTGGCGCGGCGCATCCGTGCCTTTGACCCCTTCCCGGGCATGACCGTGCCGCTGTCCACCGCCTCGGGCGTGGAAACTTTGAAGATCTGGCAAGCCGAGGCCGAACCCGCTGCGCAAGCTGCTGATCCGGGTACCGTGCTCAGCGCCGATGCATCCGGGGTACGCGTGGCCTGTGGCCAAGGCCAGTTGTGCCTGACGCAACTGCAGCGCCCCGGTGGCAAGCGATTGAGTGCCGCCGACTTTCTGCGCGGCTGCCCATTGCAGGCCGGCCAGCGTCTGGTGGTGGCCTGATGTTTTTTCGCTCGCGCCTGTACCGTCACCCCGCTTTTGTGCTGGGCATGCGCGAGGTGTCGCCGCAGTCACCCGGCATTGCCGCCTGGGGCCTGATGACGGGTGTGGCCATGGTCAAGTCAGGCATGAGCGTGTTCGAGGCCAGCGCCATGACGCTGTTGGTGTTCGCGGGCAGCTCGCAGCTGGCGGCCATTCCGCTCATTGTGGCGGGTGCACCCGCCTGGGTGATTTTGGCGACCGGCTTTTGCGTCAATTTGCGCTTTGTGGTGTTCAGCCTGCACCTGCGCCAGTTTCTGATGCACCTGCCGCGCTGGCAACGCATGTTTCACGGCTACCTGACGACCGACATCAGCTATGTGCTGTTTGTGCGCAAGTTTCCCCATCCAGCCGAGACCGCCGAGGGGCGTCTGGAGCAAGAGGCTTATCTGGCGGGCAACGACTTTTTGAATTGGTTGTCCTGGATGGTGGCAAGCTTTGTCGGCATCGCGCTGGCCAACATGATCCCGCCCAGCTGGGGTCTGGGTTTTGCGGGCATTTTGTGTCTGCTGGGCATCCAGTGTTCGCTGGCCAGCTCGCGCATGCGCATGCTGTCGGCGGCAGTCGCTGGCGCTGCGGCGGTGGTGGCCTACAGCCTGCCGCTCAAGCTCAACATCGTGGTGGCGATTGCTGCGGCGGTGATCCTGTGTCTGACGGTTGAGAAAATCCGACCGACGCCCGGAGTGGCGGCATGAGCGCCAATTGGGGCGGGTCTGACCTGTGGACTTTGGCCGTGATCGTTGGGCTAGCGCTGGTCACGGTGCTCACGCGCAGCTTCTTTTTCATCTCGAGCAAAAGCTGGCAGCTGCCCCACTGGGCGCAGCGCGGTCTGCAATACGCGCCCATTGCCGCCTTGTCGGCCGTGGTGGTGCCCGAAATCATCACGGTGCAAGGCGTGCTGGTCAGCACTTGGCAGGATGCTCGCATTTTTTCGGCAGTGGTGGGTGCGGCGGTCTATTTTTGGCGACGCGATGTGTTTCTGACCATCATTGCTGGCATGGTGGTGTATTTGCCGCTGCATTTGGGCCTCGGCTGGTGACGTGGGTTATGGATCCCGTACGCTTAAGTCTGAAATGTGTGAGGCATGGCACCTCGTAGGTCGCCACTCGCAGAGTCCGACATGATGGGTGGTGGCACAGGCCCCTGTCGGGGTCTTCGACCGCCGACCTACAGCTTATTGATGGATCCGGGACGCTGAAGTTTGAAATGGGTGAGGCATGGCACCTCGTAGGTCGGTACTCGGAGAGTCCGACGTTTGCTCGCTTCGGCACAGGCCCCTGAGCCGTATGTTGCGCGTTGGGAGGATTTTGTGGGAGCTTGCCCTGCAAGCGAAAAGCCTGTGGTCTACATGCGTCTGATCGCCAGCAGGGCTGGCTCCCACAAGGTGCAAGATTGAAGTTTACCCACTTCTGCACAGGCCCCATGTAGGTGTCTTCGACCGCCGACCTACAGCATGCACCCGTAGGTCGTCACCCGAAGAGTCCGACATGATGGGTTGTGGCACAGGCCCCCTGTCGGGGTCTTCGACCGCCGACCTGCAACATCTTTGAGCATTGAAAACTTCACAGGGCCGAAGCTATAGGGCGTTGTTCGGGGTTCGTACCGGCCCCGGCGTCAGCCCCTGTCAGTGCAGGCTTTTAAAATGACAGGAAGTCATTTTTCCCAAGCGAGTCAACTCATGAATGTCATCCGTTTTTCTGACCTGTGCGCCAGCGGCAAAGCTGCGGGCCAACGCGTATTCATCCGTGCCGATCTGAATGTGCCGCAAGCAGACGATGGCAGCATCACCGAAGACACCCGCATCCGCGCCAGCGTGCCTTGCATCCAGATGGCCCTGGCCGCGGGTGCTGCCGTCATGGTGACCAGCCATTTGGGCCGCCCGACCGAAGGTGAATTCAAACCCGAAGACTCGCTGGCTCCGGTGGCCAAGCGCCTGGGCGAGTTGCTGGGCCGCGATGTTCCCCTGGTTGCCAACTGGGTGGACGGCGTGACCGTGTCTCCCGGCCAGGTCGTGCTGCTCGAAAACTGCCGCGTCAACAAAGGCGAGAAAAAGAACAACGAAGAACTGGCCCGCAAGATGGCCGCTTTGTGCGACATCTATGTGAACGACGCCTTTGGCACCGCGCACCGTGCAGAAGGCACGACCTACGGCATCGCCCAGTTCGCCCCCATCGCCTGCGCAGGCCCTTTGCTGGCCGCCGAGATCGATGCCATCACCCAGGCGCTGGCCAACCCGAAGCGCCCACTGGCGGCCATCGTGGCGGGTAGCAAGGTGTCCACCAAGCTGACCATCCTGAAAAGTCTGTCTCAAAACGTGGACCAGCTCATCGTGGGCGGCGGCATTGCCAACACCTTCATGTTGGCTGCTGGCCTGAAGATCGGCAAGAGCCTGGCCGAAGCCGATCTGGTGGGCGAAGCCAAAGCCGTGATCGAGGCCATGAAGGCTCGGGGTGCCGAAGTGCCGATTCCGACCGATGTGGTGACCGCCAAGACCTTTGCGGCAGACGCGGTGGCCACTGTGAAAAAAGCCACCGAGGTGGCCGACGACGACATGATTTTGGACATCGGTCCCGAGACGGCTGCCAAATTGGCTGCCCAGCTCAAGCAGGCAGGCACCATCGTCTGGAATGGCCCGGTGGGCGTGTTCGAGTTTGCGGCCTTCGAAAACGGCACCAAGGTGATCGCCCAGGCGATTGCCGAGTCCAGCGCCTTCAGCATTGCAGGCGGCGGTGACACCCTGGCGGCAATTGCCAAATACGGCATCGAAAAGCAGGTCGGCTATATCTCCACGGGCGGTGGCGCGTTCCTGGAAATCCTGGAAGGCAAGACCTTGCCTGCTTTCGAGATCCTGGCCAAGCGCGCAGCCTGTTGAAGCTCGTCGGGGCTGAAGCCGCCGACCTACAGCGTATTTATTGATTCGGCACGCTGAAGTTTGAAATGGGTACGGGATGTCATCTCGTAGGTCGGCACTCGCAGAGTCCGACGTTATTGGTTTCGGCACAGGCCCATGTCGGAGTCTTCGACCGCCGACCTACAACAGCTTTGCGCATTGAAAACTTCACAGGGCCGAATCAATATTGATCCGGCACGCTGAAGTTTGAAATGGGTGAGACGTGTCACCTCGTAGGTCGGCACTCGCAGAGTCCGACATGCTGGGTTGCGGCGCAGGCCCCTGTCGGGGTCTTCGACCGCCGACCTACAGCTTATTGATGGATCCGGCACGCTGAAGTTTGAAATGGGTGAGACGTGTCACCTCGTAGGTCGGCACTCGCAGAGTCCGACATGATGGGTGGTGGCACAGGCCCCAGTCGGGGTCTTCGATCGCCGACTTACACCATCTTTGAGCATTGAAAACTTCACAGGGCCGAATCGATAGCAGGTCGGTGGTGTCAGCCCCCCGAGTAAAATCTTCAGATTTCCGACAACAAAAAACCCCGCATTGCGGGGTTTTTTGTTGTCCAGGCCAAAGGCCCGATCAGGCTTGCGCCGCAGGCGGCAGGTTGCCGCGTACCGGGCTGGTCATGTTGCCCTTGAAGTCGGTCCAGCACTCGCGGGTGAAGTCGTAAAGTTTGCAGTTTTTGGCCGTCTCGAAGTACCACTTCCAAGAGAAGGGCTGCACGATGATCCGGCCGGGTAGCATTTCTTCGAGCTTGGCCTGGGCTTTTTTCAGGCGGTACAGAGGCACGCTCATGTCCACATGGTGGGCTGTGTGCTCCATGATGTGGTGCATCAACGCGCCGATGTTGAAGGGGAAGGTCAGGTGCACCGTGGTCGACACGAAGGGCGCGGCTTTGGTCCAGGCGGCCTTGTTGTCGTGCCAGGAGACCTTGACGTGGGTGTGATGCACATAGACCACAAAGCCGATCATGGTGTTCCAGAAGAAGAAGGGCACGGCAAAGCCCAGCAGCAGCGACAGCCAGACCGACTGGCCCGTGGCCACAGCGGCCCCCGCAATGGTGGCAATCCAGAGCAGGCCAAACACGGTCACCAGCGAGCTGTCCTTGAAAAAGATCGGGCGGCGGGTGGGCATGTGGGATTTGTTGGGGAAGAACTCGCGCTTCCACCAGATCTCGATCATGTAATACAAACCAGGTGCCCAGCCGCTGCGGTAGGCGCGTTCGAGCAGTTTTTGCAGGGGCGAGAGGGCTTCAAACTCGGCGGCGGTCAGGGGCGTCCAGACAAAGTCCACACCTTTGAGGTTGGTGTAACCATGGTGCACCACGTTGTGGCCGGTGTCCCACAGGCTGTAGGGGGTGAGCGAAGGCAGGAACGCGATGCGGCCCAACACCTTGTTGAGTTCGCGGTGCGGCGTGAGGCTCTGGTGACAGGCGTCGTGACCGATGATGAACAGACGCCCGATCACAAAACCGGCAGCCAGTCCGCACAGCAGCTTGGCCCAGACGGCATCGAAATACACGGTGCCTGTGATCAGGGCAAAAAACAGGGCGTAGTCAACGATCAGCAGCACAAATGCCAAAACGGTGGTGCGCTCGGACAGGGGGATCAGCCACTCGCGAATGATTTTGCGGTGGGGTAGGGGTTGGTCCAGGGGGACGGGCTGAGCGGAGGGGTGGGTGTTGGTGGCGGTCATGAGACAAGAATGTTTATCGCTTGCCTGCAAGTTTAGTCGCTTGGGCGTTCATCTGGCCTGACAAGGATCAATGAGGGTGGGCTGACAGGGGCTTAAGCCCCCACCGGTGCGACCTTTTGCGCTCCAATGACCGGTGTGAATGTGTTCATGCGCACAATTCCGAAAGAAACAGGGATGTAACTGTTTCCGTGGGAAAATTGAAATCAAATTACATGGAGTCCACTGAATGTCGCTTCGCGCCACCAAAATTGTTGCCACCTTAGGCCCCGCTTCCAGCGATCCCGCCCTGCTTGAAGCCATGATCCGTGCCGGGGTGAATGTGGTGCGACTGAACTTCAGCCACGGCAAGGCCCAGGACCATGTGGACCGCGCCCGACTGGTGCGTGAAGCCTCGCAGCGTGCTGGCCGTGAAGTGGCCATCATGGCCGACTTGCAGGGCCCCAAGATCCGTGTGGGCAAATTTGCCGAGGGCAAAGTGATGCTGGAGCCCGGCGCGTCCTTTGTGTTGGATGCCTCACGCACCGAACCTGGCGATATCCATGGCGTGGGACTCGATTACAAGGAATTGCCCCGCGATGTGAAAGCGGGTGATGTGCTGCTGCTCAACGATGGCCTGATCGTGCTGAACGTGGCGGCCGTCAAAGGCGAGCAAGTGCACACCACCGTCAAGTTGGGCGGCGAGCTCTCCAACAACAAAGGCATCAACAAGCAAGGCGGCGGCTTGACGGCCCCAGCGCTGACCGCCAAGGACATGGACGACATCAAGACCGCCATGAGCCTGAAGGCCGACTACGTGGCCGTGAGCTTTCCCAAAAACGCCACCGACATGGAAATGGCCCGCCAGTTGTGCAATGTGGCCGGGGCCGAATACGGCCACAAGCCTGGGCTGATCGCCAAGATTGAACGCGCCGAAGCCATTCCCCACCTGGAAAGCATCCTGATCGCCAGCGACGGCATCATGGTGGCCCGGGGTGATCTGGCGGTGGAAGTGGGTAACGCGGCGGTGCCTGCCTTGCAAAAACGCATGATCAAGCTGGCCAAGGTGCACGACAAGGTGGTGATTACCGCCACCCAGATGATGGAAAGCATGATCACCAACCCGGTGCCCACCCGCGCTGAGGTGTCGGACGTGGCCAACGCCGTGCTGGACGGCACCGATGCCGTGATGCTGAGCGCCGAGACCGCCGCAGGCAAATACCCGCTGGAAACGGTGGAAGAAATGGCCAAGATTTGTCTGGCCGCCGAGGGCGCGGAAGACGTGCAGCTTGATGCCGACTTCAAGGGCCAGACCTTCAAGCGCATCGATCAGTCGATTGCCATGGGGGCGCTGTTCACGGCGCATCACCTGGGTGCCAAGGCCATCGTGGCCCTGACCGAGTCGGGCTCGACCGCTTTGTGGATGAGCCGCCACCGGGTGCACATCCCGATTTATGCCTTGACCACCAAGCTGTCGTCGCAGCGCAAGATGACCTTGTTCCGCAATGTGCGCCCGTTGTTGCTGGATACCAGCGCTGACCGCGATACCGCTTTGCTGCAGGCCGAAGGCCACCTGAAAAAACGCAACATCGTGAGCACGGGCGATGTATACGCCATCACCTGTGGCGAGCCCATGGGTTCGCCCGGCGGCACCAACATGCTCAAGATCTGCCGGGTCGAATAAGTCCTGGTGTGCCTTATGGTGGAGGCGGCGGACGGTACTTCTTCGTTCGCCAGTTCATCCAGCCAGTGCTTGATCTGGCCGCCATTTTGGCCAGTGTCAGACCGGAGCCTATAAAATTCATCCCAGTTACAGGCCGGTTACACAGTCGGCTTGCCTGAATCTTCAACTCTCCGGGAAAACACCACCATGGCACTCGTTTCAATGCGTGAGCTGCTGGACCACGCCGCTTCTAATGGCTACGGCATTCCAGCTTTCAACGTCAACAACCTGGAGCAAGTCCAGGCCGTCATGACGGCGGCCGACGAAGTCGGCGCTCCTGTCATCTTGCAGGCCAGCGCAGGCGCCCGCAAATACGCAGGTGAGCCGTTCATCAAGCACCTGATTTTGGCCGCCACCGAGCAGTGGCCGCACATTCCCTTGGTCATGCACCAGGACCACGGCCAAAGCCCCGCCATCTGCCAGGGCGCGATCAACCTGGGTTTCTCGTCGGTCATGATGGATGGCTCCTTGCTCGAAGACGGCAAGACCCCTGCAGACTTCGCTTACAACGTCGACGTGACCCGCCGCGTGGTGGACATGGCCCACTTGGCGGGCGTGTCGGTCGAAGGCGAACTCGGTTGCCTGGGCAACCTGGAAACCGGCGAAGCCGGTGAAGAAGACGGCATCGGTGCCGAAGGCAAGCTCGACCACAGCCAGATGCTGACCGACCCCGAAGAGGCCGCGCAGTTTGTCAAGGCCACCGGTCTGGACGCGTTGGCCATTGCCATTGGCACCAGCCACGGCGCTTACAAGTTCAGCCGCAAGCCCACGGGCGACATCCTGGCCATCAGCCGCGTCAAGGAAATCCACGCCCGCATCCCCAACACCCATTTGGTGATGCACGGTTCGTCCAGCGTGCCGCAAGACCTGCTGGCCCTGATCAACCAGTATGGCGGCAAAATGAAAGAAACTTACGGCGTTCCCGTCGAAGAAATCCAGGAAGCCATCAAATTCGGTGTGCGCAAGATCAACATCGACACCGACATCCGCCTGGCCATGACCGCCGCCGTGCGCAAGTTCCTGACGGAAAACCCCGACAAATTCGACGCCCGTGAATGGCTCAAGCCCGCCCGTGAAGCGGCCAAGCAAATTTGCAAGCAGCGTTACCTGGAGTTCGGCTGCGAAGGCCAGGCTGCCAAGATCAAGGGCGATACCTTGCAGGTGGTGGCGGCTCGTTATGCCCGGGGTGAGTTGGCGCAAGTGGTCAACTGAAGACTGGATGGCCACGCTGCGCTCGCCATGACGCTGCCCGTGATCCGAGTGCAGTCAGCTACATGAGGCGCGAAAGAACATGGTGGATTCAGTCCGACGAACGACACAGAGGGCGCTTGCAGCAAGACCGGTTGTTCACCGTCACTTCGAGCCAGTTTGCGTCATGACTGGTTGATAGCCGTCATTTCGAGCGAACTAGCGGTATACCCTTGCGAACGCCGTCACTGCGAGGAGCTTGCGACGCGGCAGTCCAGTTGCAACGGTAGCTCGGGCATCGGCCCATGCGTCCGTGAGCCTGCGATAATTGACGCGAATGGCCCGTTGACTGTTCAACGGGCCTTTTTCTTTTTTGCTGTTGCCTGATTGTTTTGCCATGAACTCTGCCCTCCACACTTCAGCCCTCACTTCCCTGCCATTGCTGGCCCGAGGCAAGGTGCGTGACAACTACGCGGTGGGTGACGACCGCATCCTGATGGTGGCGTCGGACCGCATCAGCGCTTTCGATGTGATCATGGGCGAGCCGATTCCTGGCAAAGGGGTGCTGCTGACGCAAATGGCGCTGTTCTGGTTCGACAAGCTGGGCCCCAAGGGCCTGAACATCTGCCCGATCCACCTCACGGGCGAAGCCCCCGAGAGCGTGGTGAGCGCTGAAGAAGTGCCGCAGGTTGTGGGCCGCTCCATGCTGGTCAAGCGCCTCAAACCCATCCCGGTCGAGGCGGTGGTGCGCGGTTATCTGGCCGGTAGTGGCTGGAAGGAATACCAGGACAACCAAGCCGTGTGCGGCGTGAAACTGCCCGCGGGCCTGAAAAACGCCAGCCGCCTGCCCGAGCCCATCTACACGCCCGCAGCCAAGGCAGCGGTGGGTGAGCACGATGAAAACATCACCTTCGAGCAAACCGTGGCCATGATCGGTGCCGACCTGGCCACCCGCATCCGCGACATCAGCATCCAGCTCTACAAAGCCGCGCGTGACATCGCGGCCACCAAGGGCATCATCATTGCCGACACCAAGTTCGAGTTTGGCCTGGACGCCGACGGTACCCTGGTGCTCATGGACGAGGTGCTCACCCCCGACTCCTCACGTTACTGGCCTGCTGCCAGTTATGTGGAAGGCGCCAACCCGCCCAGCTACGACAAACAGTTTTTGCGCGACTGGCTGGAAACCGCACTGGTCAATGGCAAGCCCTGGGACAAAACCCCGCCAGCGCCGCGTTTGCCCCGCGAGGTGATCGAGAAAACGGCCGCCAAATACGAAGAGGCCATGACCAAGCTGATGGCCTGAAGCTTTCAGCCGCCTGACCTGAGTGCCAAGTCGATAAAAATGACAACTCACACGGCACTGCCGACCCATACCCGCAAGGCGTCGAGAGCTTAGTCAGCCCCTGCTGCGAGAAAAAACAGGAGACACCCGCATGAGTTTTTTTCGATCCGCTTCAGCACTGATGGTGCAGTACGCCCACTACCACCGTGACCGACGCAACATCGCCACCCACTTGCTGGGGGTGCCCTTGATCTTCATGGCCATTGGCATGATGCTGACCCAGCCGCAATGGGCGTGGGGTGAGTGGGCGCTGACCCCGGCTTGGTGCCTGTGGGGGCTGACGAGCCTGTGGTATCTGACCCGTGGCACCCTGCTGCTGGGTGTGGCCACCACTTTGATCAATGCTTTGCTCATCGCATGGGCCCATGGGCTGGCGGCCTTGGGCGCAGACGCAGGCGTGCTGGCTTGGCAGGCAGGTCTGGGCCTGTTTGTGATCGGCTGGATCATCCAATTTGTCGGGCATTACTTTGAGGGCAAAAAACCCGCTTTTTCCGACGACATCGTGGGTTTGCTGGTTGGCCCCATGTTTGTGGTGGGCGAGGTGCTCATGGCCTTCGGCCTGCTGGCGTCCATGCGCATGGACATCGAACGCGAGGCGGGGCCTTCGCACTGATGTCAATGGCCTGGATGAGCAGGCCATGGCGTGTCTTACTGTTTGGTCATCAGCAGTCTAGGGTCTTCATCCATGACAGTTGGCACAGCGCCAGCATCGAAGCGGTTGAAGAAGACTCCTGTGGGGGATTTGAATTTGACAAAAGCAAAGTTTGATTTCGCCTCAAATTCAGGCGCTCCGCCATTAACGATGGCACCTCCAACAGTGTATTGGCCTGTTGGTTTGGTTAGAACGGCACTGGAAACGGTTACTTTGTCAACAGAAATCGAACCCAAGGGCTGAGTGCCTAGGTAGGTCAATTCGTTGACCCCAAAACCTGTGGTCATGGTTGCCGTGGCTTTGGAGATATTCAGGCTGCTGTTGTTCAGGCCTGTTGTGATGAGGGTGGCAATCGGTTGAGCAGCGCATTGCGTATCGGCGTTGGCAAAGACTCTAATCGTGTAGACGAATGTAGCCTTCACTGACGAGGCCTTTTCGAATTTGATTGTTTCGATTATGTTGGTGTCTTTGCCATTTAAGTCGGAAATTGCCTCAGCTGACAATCGGTCGCATGTTCTGCTCCATGTGCCAATGTAGCGATCAATTGGATCTGTGCTGGCAACTTCGCCGTTGCTGCCCCCACCACCGCACGCGCTGAGCAATGCAGCACAAGCCAAACTGAGTAGATGTTTGTTCATAAATTTGCCTTGGAGAAAAGAATTAATTGTCGTATTGACAACAATTAAAAATAAATAAATTTGAATAATTTAACAATAATTAAGTAGTAAAAATTATCATGTGTGTTTGACAGCGTTGTTGGTCATTCCCTCCGAAAAATGCGTATTTCCCAATGAGGGAAAGTGGCTAAACATCAGAAAAAAATTTTTAGCGTGTACTTTTAGTTGATGGGGTGGATGGTGTCAGAAGCAATTCAATTTTGTCAGCCCGTCGTGTACAACTGCAAACAGCATCTGGGTTTCTTTTAAGAATTCACTTGTTGGTTACACCAAAGCTAGATATTCCGCAATGGCCCTTGGTGCAGCCCCAACACTTGGGGTGCCCGATCGTTTCGACCTAAAAACCAACAACCTCTGATCGGCATGTATGAATCATTCAGGGGGCCTTGAACAGTACTTGTGGGGCGCGATTTCGTGATGGTGAGACAAGCGCGGCAATCCATGCGTTGAAGGTGTTCCGTGACTGGATTGCCATCAGCTTCGCTCGGGTAATCACCTCTTTGGAGCAGCCGCTCAGTTCAGCGCCATGCTCAACTTGCGCCGGTAGCTCGAAATCATGGCCAGCAGCGGGTCTTCGGTCACGGCGGCTTTGCCCATCAGCTCGATGCCGCCGGCTGACTTGCCCGTGGCGTCTTGCGTTTTGGGCTTGGGCGGGGTCATCAGCTCCAGCAGGGCGACAAAGGTTTTGCGTGGGGCTTCGTTGTCCCACTTCTTGTCGCGCATGATGATTTCGAGCAATTCGTCCATGGCCGCTTCCCATTGGCCCACGGCGATCAAGAGGCGGCTTTTGGCAAAGCGGCTTTCAAAATCACGTTTGTTTTGGCCGATCAAGGCGTCAAACTGGTCCAGGTCCCACTGACCGCGGGGGTCGGTGGTCACAAATTCCAGGGCGTTGAGCCATTGGGTTTGCGCCTCAAAGCGCAGCGGCACCGGGATGCGGGACATGGCCGGGGCCAGCAAGGCGGCAGCTTCGGCCAGTTCGCCTTCGCCGATCAGCAGTTTCACCAAGTCAAAGCGGGCATCGTCGTTGCCAGGGTCGGTGGCCAGGCCTTGCTCAAGGGCGGCGCGTGGGCTGAGTGCATCGCCTGCTTCCAGGTGCTGGTGGGCTTCTTGCGCTGCGGCTTGGGCTTGCAGCTCGCCTTCGGCGGGCAGGTGTTTGTCCAGGAACTGCTTGACATGTCCCTCGGGCAAGGCACCCATGAACCCGTCGACGGGTTGGCCGTTTATCAGCAGCACGCAAGTCGGGATGCTTTTGATGCCAAAGGCCTGGGCCAGTTGCTGTTCTTCGTCGGAGTTGATCTTGACCAGTTTGAAGCGACCTTCATAGGCGGTTTCAACCCGCTCCAGGATGGGCCCCAGCGATTTGCAGGGGCCGCACCAAGGGGCCCAAAAATCCAGCAGCACGGGCGTGTTCATGGAGGTTTCAATCACCTCGGCTTCAAAATTTTGTATCGTGACGTCCATCATGGCGGGCAGTGTTCCGGGTTGTGTTTCAAATCCACGCGGGGTGAAACCTTAAAATTCAAGATTGATCACGAAAAGCACCCAATGACTCAAGCGCTCATCGGCGTCGTCATGGGTTCCAGCTCCGACTGGGACACCATGCAGCACGCAGTCCAGATTCTCCAACAGTTTGGCATCCCTCACGACGCACGCGTGGTTTCGGCCCACCGAATGCCGGATGACATGTTTGATTACGCACAGACTGCCGCAGCGCGGGGCTTGCAAGCCATCATCGCCGGCGCTGGCGGCGCGGCCCATTTGCCCGGCATGATCGCGGCCAAAACCGTGGTGCCCGTGCTGGGCGTGCCGGTGCAGACCAAGGCCTTGTCCGGGGTGGATTCGCTGCACAGCATTGTGCAAATGCCCAAGGGCGTGCCGGTGGCCACCTTTGCCATTGGCGCAGCCGGTGCGGCCAATGCCGCTCTGTTTGCCGTGGCCATGTTGGCCAACAACGACCCTGCTCTGCGTCAAAAGCTCGAAGCTTTTCGCGCCGAGCAAACCGCCATGGCCCGCGCCATGACCTTGCCCCCGGTAGGTGCCGCATGAACAAGCCCCTGAACAAAAAGCTTCACAAAGTGATGCTGCCTGGCGCAGTCGTCAACGGCCAACCCGCCACCTTGGGTGTGATGGGCGGCGGCCAGCTTGGCCGCATGTTCGTGCACGCAGCGCAGTCCATGGGTTATTTCACCGCCGTGCTCGACCCCGACACCGCCAGCCCGGCCGGGCTGGTGAGCCACCACCACATCCAGACCGATTACCTGGACGAGCAAGGCCTGGCCCAGCTGATGCAGCGCTGCGCCGCCATCACCACCGAATTTGAAAACGTGCCCGCACCCGCTCTGGTCACGCTGGGCGCGCACCGCCCAGTGGCCCCGGGTGCCGATGCCGTGGCCATTGCGCAAGACCGCGCGGCCGAAAAAGCCCACTTTGTGGGCTGCGGCGTGCCGGTGGCACCGCATGCGGTGATTGCCAAGCCCGAGCAATTGGCCGCCGTAAGCGACGAGCTCTTTCCCTGCATCCTCAAGACCGCCCGCATGGGCTACGACGGCAAAGGCCAGATCCGCGTCAAGACCCGTGAAGAATTGAGCGCCGCCTGGGACCAGCTTAAGAACGTGCCCTGCGTGCTTGAAAAAATGCTGCCCCTCCAAGCCGAATGCTCGGTCATCGTGGCGCGTGGAGCCGATGGGCAGATGGTGAATTTCCCGGTGCAGCTGAACCTGCACCGCGAAGGCATTTTGGCCGTGACCAGCGTGTACGAAGGCGCGGTGCCCGCCGACCTGGCCGCGCAGGCCGTGGCCGCCACCCGTGCCATTGCCGAAGGCCTGCATTACGTGGGCGTGCTGTGTGTGGAGTTCTTCATCCTCGAAGGCGGTCAGCTGGTTGTCAACGAGATGGCGCCGCGCCCACACAACAGCGGCCACTACACCCTGAACGCCTGCGACCAGTCGCAGTTTGAGCTGCAGGTGCGCACGCTGGCGGGTTTGCCGCTCACGCAGCCACGCCAGCATTCCCCGGCCATCATGCTCAACCTGCTGGGTGACTTGTGGCCAGAAAGTGGCACGCCCGCTTGGGACGAGGTGCTGGCCTTGCCCGGCACCCATTTGCACCTGTATGGCAAGTTGTCGGCCAGGCCCGGTCGCAAGATGGGGCACCTGAACATCACCGGTGCCACACCTGAGGCCGTTCGCGCCACGGCCTTGCAAGCGGCGGCGCTGCTCGGCATTGAAGCGTTTTGAGCTTGCCATGATCATTGCGGCAGACGAACGCGCTATTGCGCAGGCAGCACGCGCCCTGCGTGACGGCCAATTGGTGGGCATTCCGACCGAGACGGTTTACGGCTTGGCTGCCAATGCGACCGACGATGCGGCCGTGGCCCAGATTTTTGTGGCCAAGGGCCGTCCGGCCGATCACCCTCTGATCGTGCATGTGGCCAGCGCCGCACAGGTGCCGATCTTTGCCGCGCAGGTGCCCGAATTTGCGCAAGCCTTGATCGATGCTTTTTGGCCCGGCCCCTTGACCTTGATCTTGCCGCGCCAAAGCGGCGTGGCTATGGCCTCCGCGGGTGGGCAAGACTCGATTGGTTTGCGCTGCCCGTCGCACCCGGTATCCCAGCAACTGTTGCAAGCCTGTGCGGCCTTGGGAGTGCAAGGCGTGTCAGCACCCAGCGCCAACCGCTTTGGTCGCGTGAGCCCGACCACGGCCGCGCATGTGCAGTCCGAACTGGGCCAAGACTTGCTGATTCTGGACGGTGGCGAGTGTGCGGTGGGCATTGAGTCCACCATCATCGACTGCACACGCGGCGAGCCGGTGCTGCTGCGCCCCGGGCACATCACCCGCCTGCAGATTGAAGCGGCTTGCGGCCGCACCGTTCTGGACAAGGATGCGCTGACCCAAGCCGCACCACGCGCCTCGGGCACGCTCGAATCGCACTACGCGCCGCGTGCCAAGGTGCGCTTGATGTCGGCGCAAGACATCGACGCCAAACTCCAGGCCCTCGGCCCGCATGCCAACAACCTGGGTGTGTGGTCGGCCCAGCGCCCTGACGCTGGCGCAGGCGCAGGCGCAGGCGCAGGCGTTGTTTGGCGCGCACAGTCCACAAGCGCCGAACAGGCCGCGCATGATTTGTTCAGTGTGCTGCGCGATCTGGATGTGCGTGGCGTGACACAAATTTGGGTTCAGCTGCCGCCCGACACGCCCGAGTGGGAAGGCGTGCTTGACCGTCTTAAAAGAGCAGCGGCCTGACTGGGAGGCCGCATCTCTAGTCAAAACGCCCGCTTGCAGCGGGCGTTTTGACTTTTCACGCAGACATCAGAACTTCATGCCAATGCCCAGACTGATCGTGTCCGGGTTGAGTGTTGTATCGATGGTTTGCCCTGTTGACAGCGATGTACGCGTTTTCAGGTAAGTCTTGCTGAAGGACGCATCCAGCAGCCATTTTTCGTTCAAGGCAACACTGAAGCCCACCTGGGGTGTCACTGCCAGTTTGGACTGGATGCTCAGTTTGGTGGCCGAGCCGCCAGGATTGGTCATCGCGGTGAGGACTCCACTGCCTTTTTCATCAAAAAAGTATGCATAGGTCAGACCCAAGCCCAAGTAAGGCCTGAAGCTGGCATTCGCTTTGTTGAACCTGTACTGACCGAACACCGTAAAAGGCAAGGCTTTGACCGAACCGATTTGTCCCGCTCCGGCCAAGGAGCCAGCGCCATAGAGTTTATGACTGAAAGGCAGTGCAAGTGGGATGTCGATGGAGATGTTGTCGGTGTACATATAAGTGATGCCACCTCCGAGTTGACTGTCACCCCCCACATCTGTTTTGGTGTTGGGAAAACTGGGCGCGGTCATGTTGTCACTTTGGACTTGTGGCGTGATTTGAGTGCCCCCGAGTCTTCCCATCCATGTACCTGCTGATTGAGCACTTGCGATAGAACCCGCCATCAACATTCCGCTCAAGGCCACGAACTTGATTGTTTTTTTCATGTGTGTTTCTCCTAGGTATTCAGTGCTTCAAAACCATTTGGCGAGTACCAGTTCTTTGGACACCAATTGCGCCATCAATTGATAGCCATAGGGCGTGGGGTGAACGGAGTCGGCAAACAAGTAACGGGACACATCACCCACATTGACATTGGCTGCATTGCACACCAAAGAGCTGTTCAAGGGGTTGACTTGAGGGTCAGGGTTTGGATCGCTTAATTTGCAGGCGGTTCCTTTGACGTTGCTCAGGCTGTATTGCGCTGGGTTCAAGACCTGGTCTTTGCTGGCGGTGTAAGCATCAATGAGCACGACACCCGAAGTGCCTTGTAGGCCAGCTTTCAGCTGGTCATTGAAAGTGGTCACCATCATGTCAATGAGGCCTTGGGTTGCAGTGGTTTGCTTTTGTCCAAAAGGCGTGTTTTTGATGTCGGGAACGTTCAGGACCGCCACGTATTTCGCACCTTTACCGACGATGAGCGCCTTGATGTAACCCGCCATTTCTGCGCCCGCCACACCCATGGCTGTGACCGCCGCAGTGGGGGTCATTGCTGAGGCACCGACAGCGCCAAGGTTCATCAAGACGTCATTGCCCCCCGCCATCACGGTAACGAGTTCTTTACCGGTAAATGTCCCGCCCACTTTGGTCAAATGGTTGCTGATTTGGGTGACGACAGGCACCGTTAACTGACCCAGTGCAGAGTTGTCAGGGATTAATTTGTTGCCCGGGCCAACGGGAAAGGTCACACGGGCACCACCTTGAGCGTAATTGAGGCACTCCTTGTGATTGACCACTGGCGCATTAAAGTAAGAGCCGTCCAATCCAGTTTGAGCGGCGCATGGCGCGGGCAGGCCCATTTGCGTGGCGAGCAGTTCGGTCCAGTTTTTGGAGGTGGAAGAATTGACTGTGTACTTGCCACCGCCCAAAGCAGTGATCTTGTCGACGTTGTAGGTGCCGACATCACTCAAGCTGTCCCCAAAAGTCACCAGCGATGAATAACTGACTCTCAGTTGCTGATTCCCATCGCTGCTACCGCCGCAGCCCGCCAGCCCCCATGCCAGCACGGCCGCCAGCCCTGCTGCCAGACCGTATCGCTTGAATTGACGCATCGTTTGTCTCCTGTTGTTTCAAAAAAGAACGACTGTTCTTTTTTGACATCTTAGGAGGAATAGCCGCTTATCGCATTGGTATATGTACCGACAGACTCTTTGTATATTGACTATTAAAACTATTTGAATCTTATTTTCATAACCCAAATCATCAGCGCCAGGCTGGTGGTGATGATGTTGGCGATGATGATGGGCCAGGCCATCATCAGCACGCCGTACACCAGCCACAAGGCCACGCCCACGGTGAACAAGCTGTACATGCCCAAGGAGATGCCGCTCACGTCACGGGTGCGGAAGGTGTGCCAAGCCTGCGGCACAAAGCTGGCGGTGGTCAAGATAGCGGCCGCTGTGCCGACCCAGTCGATCAGGTTCATGGTTTGATTCTCGCGGGCCGCAAGGCGTTGGAAGCGGTGGCCGGGTTGTTTGTGTCACGTACCGCCCATTCCAGCAGGGCGTCCAGCGCCGGGCGGGCCTGGTTGGCGTTGGGGTGGTTGATGATGGCGACTACGCTGTAGCGCTGGCCGCTTTGGCCCTGCACATAACCGGCCACCGAGGCCACATCGCGCAAGGAGCCGGTCTTGAGCCAGGCCTGCCCGATCACGGGTGAATTCGGCTGGCGTTCACGCAAGCGCGCCGCCGTGCCATCCACACCCGCAATGGCCAGAGAATTTTGAAACGCCTGGGCATGCGGGCTGGCGCTGGCCGCGTGCAGCAAGGCGGTGAGCGCTTGGGCGGTGCTCCGCTCGATGCGTGACAGGCCCGAGCCGTTGTCCAGCACGGGCTCTGGCAGCCCCGCAAATTCCGATCGCCACCAGCGCAGCACACGCAAACGCGAAGCCTCAAACCGGCCCGGGGCACCCAGATTGCTCGAAAGCGTCAAAAACAACTGCTGCGCCATCACGTTGTTGGACAACTTGTTGATGTCGGCCATCACCTCGGTCAGCGGCAGTGAGGGTGCCTCCAGCAGCAAGCGCGCCCGTGCGGGCACCGTGCCATCGCGCACCTGACCCGTCAGGCGCCCACCAGAGGCCAGCCACAGGGCGAGGATCAGTTGCGGGGCATAGGCTTCGGGCGCTGCAAAAGCCACGGGCCAGGACCGCTCGCCGCAGCTGGCGGCGTAAGTGCCCGCAAACCGTGCCGCTTGCGACTGGCTGAAGTCGGCCTGCAGCTGTCGGCGCCAGTCGTTGCAAGGGCCTGTGCTCAAAGGCAATTCTTGGGGCACTTCAAAGCCCGCCAACGGAGGCTCGTAGCGCACACGCACCAGGCCTGCGGCCACATCCGGGCTGAAGGTGTAAATCACGGCCTTGAAATTCAGCAGCAAGCCATCAGGGCTCACGTTGTAGGGGCGCAGCGGCTCGTCGTCAAAGGGCTCGCTGCGCGGGCTGACGTCAAATACGCTGCGGTCCAGCAGGATGTCGCCGCGCACCTCACGCACCCCGGCTGCGTTGATCTGGGCCATCCAGTCCTGCAAGCGCTCGACCACCAGTTTGGGGTCGCCACTGCCGCGCAAGATCAGGTTGCCGTGCAACACACCGGCTTGCACCGGCCCGTCGGTATAAACGCGGTTGCGCCAGACGTATTGAGGCCCCAGCAGCGACAAACCGGCATAGGTGGTGATCAGCTTCATGACCGATGCCGGGTTCATGGTCTCAGCAGCGCGGTGGGCCAAGCGGGGCAAGTCCGGGGTGGGGCCAGGAGCCGAAACAGCAACCATGCTGGGGGCAGAGATGGGGCTGACTTGCACGCTGATGGCCGAAGGCGGCACCTGAGCCTGGCGCAGTGCCTGCAAAACGGCCGGGGGCAGGTGGTGGGGCGCTGCCGTGCGATGTGTGCGGCTTGGGATGGGTGACGTTTCCTGTGCAGCATGCGTCCAAAGCGCGCACAAGCTCAGCCCCAAGGCCAGCCACGCAGCGCGCACAGGTTGCCAGCAGCGCCCGGGTGTTGGCTTGCGTGCGTGGGGGTGGTGAGCGGAGAGACAAAACAACATCGCCCAAGTCTAGCGGTCTGCGGGAGATATGGGCTTCGGCGCAGGACCCATGTCGGGGTCTTCGAGTGCCGACCTACGGTAAGGACTTGTAGATCGGCACTCGAAGAGTCCGACGTTTGGCCGCTTCGGCGCAGGACCCATGTCGGGGTCTTCGACCGCCGACCTACGGTAAGGACTTGTGGATCGGCACTCGAAGAGTCCGAGGTTTGGCCGCTTCGGCGCAGGACCCATGTCGGGGTCTTCGACCGCCGACCTACGGCAAGGACTTGTAGGTCGGCACTCGAAGAGTCCGACGTATGGTCGATGGGGCGGCAGGCCAGCCACGTATCATTGCGCCCATGCGATTTTCTTCAAAAACCGTGGGCTTGGTCTCGGCGGTCATCACGGTGCTCATCTGGACCGGCTTCATTGTCATTGCCCGCGCCTCGGCTTCGCGGGGGCTGCTTCCTCTGGACATTGCGCTGGCCCGCATTCTGGGGGCCAGCTGTGTGCTTTTGCCCTGGGCCTGGTGGCTGATGCGGCCTGCCCGTCAGCGGGGCGAGAAGGTCGGCTCGCTTTTGGGGCTGTCGCCCTTGCCGCTGGCGCCCACGGTGCAAGCCGGGTTGCTGGGGGGATTGCTGTATGCGGTGCTGGCCTACAGCGGCTTCTTTTTTGCGCCAGCAGCCCATGCTTCTGTCTTGATGCCGGGCAGCTTGCCGCTGTGGACGACTTTGCTGGCCTGGCTGGTGCTGCGTGAAAAAGTGTCATCTTCGCGCGCCGTGGGCCTGGGGCTCATTGTGCTGGGCGATTTGCTGGTGGGTGGGGTCAGCCTGCTCAAGGCCTTTGAGGGCGGCGAGGTCTGGAAGGGCGATCTGCTCTTCATGACGGCGGCCTTGTGTTGGTCGGGTTACAGCGTCACCGTGCGCCGTTACGGCCTGGACGCAGTGCGTGCCACCATGGCGATCACGGCGTTTGCCTTCGTGGGCTTTGTGCCGCTTTATCTGGCCTTGATTACCGGGGGTGTCTTGCCCACACATCTACATCAGGCCCCGTGGACCGAGTTTCTGTTTCAGGCCGCTTTCCAGGGCGGCGGCTCGGTGGTGATTTCTGGCATCACCTTCACGCAGATGGTGCGCCACTTCGGGCCCGTGCGCTCGACCATGATCACCGCCCTGGTGCCGGGTCTGTCGGCCATGGGCGCGGTCTGGTTGTTGGGCGAGCCCATGCATTGGAACTTGCTGGCCGGGCTGGCGCTGGTGACTGGCGGCATCTTGTTTGGTGTGCGCCAAGCCAAGCCAGCTGGGGGGGCCAAGCCATGAGAGCGCACAACTGGCTGGCCTTTGACACCAGCACCGATGTGCTGTCTTTGGGCGTGGCCCGAGGCGATCGGCTCTGGACGCAAACCTTGCCCGGTGGCGCACAGGCGTCCAGCGGCCTGATTCCTGCGGTGCTGGCCATGCTGGCCGAGGCGGGTTTGACCTTGCCGCAACTGGACGCCGTGGTGTTTGGCCGGGGTCCGGGTTCATTTACAGGTTTGCGCACGGCTTGCGCGGTGGCGCAAGGCTTGGCTTTTGGTGCCGACATTCCGGTGCTGCCAGTGGACACCTTGCTGGCCGTGGCCGAAGACGCCCGGTTCGAGCAATGCCAGGCCGGGCATATTCAGAGCGATGCGCCGCTGACGGTGCTGGCCTTGCTCGATGCGCGCATGGATGAGGTCTACAGCGCGGCCTACCGTTGGCAGCCCACGACCGAAGTGGGCGAGCCAGTTCAGGGCAACTGGCAAGAAGTCTCTGCTTTGCAGGTCAGCGCCCCCGAAAAAATTCACAGCCCGCAGGACAAGCCTGTTTTGTTGGCAGGCAATGCGTTTGCCGCTTATGGGGAACGCCTGCCGCAAGGGCCGCATTGCGTGGCCTTGCCCACCGCTGCGGCCTTGTTGCGATTGGCGCCCGCCTTGTGGGCGCAGGGGCTGGCCGTGCCTGCCGATCAGGCCATGCCGCTGTACATCCGCGACAAAGTGGCCAACACCACCGCCGAGCGCGAAGCCCTGAAGGCCCAGGCCCAAGCTCTTGCTGCCACCCGCGCCGCAGCCAATCCATGAGCGTGGACATGGGACAAGCGCAGTCGCCACTTCAGCCCGAGCAGCCGCCGTGCGAGGCCATGCGCAACGCGGTCACCTTGCGCACCATGACGCACGACGATCTGGATGCCGTGCTGGCCATCGAACAAACCGCCTACAGCCACCCTTGGTCGCGGGGCAATTTTCGGGATTCCCTCAATCCGTTGTTTGACGCCCAGTGCCTGTGGTTCGAAGGCGAATTGCTGGGCTACTTTTTGGCCATGCATGGCGTGGAAGAAATGCACCTGCTCAACATCACCGTGGCACCGGCCTGGCAAGGGCAAGGTTGGGGCCACATGATGCTGGATGCCTTGTCACTGTGGTCGCGCAGCCAAGGCGCCAAAGTGCTGTGGCTCGAAGTGCGCCAGAGCAACGCCCGTGCCATGCATGTGTATGAGCGCTATGGCTTTCGCCGCGTCGGCCTGCGCAAGGATTACTATCCCCTGGACCGCCAGCAGCGCGAACATGCTGTGGTGATGAGTCTGCCGCTGTGAAGGGCCCCTGCCGCTTTTGCACTTGACCGCCAGAGACGCTGCGCATGAATTTTGAAACAAATGGACATGACCGACCCCACCCGATTTGACCTGGACGACCGCCAACGCGCCATGCTGGCCGAGATGGGTGTGCGCGTCTGGTGGCCCAAGGCGTCGGAGCTGTCCAGGCCAGCTGCTGACACCTCAACTGCAGAAACGGCACCCCAGAGCGGCGCTCAGGCCCTTGCACAGCAAGGCGATGCACGGCTTGCACCATCTGATGCTGCAAGGACTTCGGCAGCGGACCCCGCCATGACGCCCATGTCAGCACCCGAGGTGGCGGCGAGAGCGGCACACAGCAGGCATGCACCCGTTGGCCCCGCTGCAGCCCCAGCTTCGACAGCGCCTGCGGCATCGGCGGCAGTGCAGGCCCAGCCCTTGGCAGAAGGCATTGACCGCATGGACTGGGCAGCCTTGCAAGGCACCGTGGCGACCTGCCAGGCCTGCGCCTTGTGCACGGAACGCAAGAACACTGTCTTTGGCATGGGCCATGTTCAGGCCGACTGGATGGTGGTGGGCGAAGCCCCCGACGAAGAGGAAGACGCGCAAGGCAAGCCCTTCGTCGGCCAGTCGGGTCAATTGCTCGACAACATGCTCAAAGCAGTGGGTCTCAACCGGCAGGACGAGAGCGGGTCTGGCGTCTACATCGCCAACGCCCTCAAGTGTCGTCCCGCCATCCCCCGCAACCCGACACCCGCCGAAGTGGCCACCTGTGCCCCCTACCTGATGCGTCAGGTCGCCCTGGTCAAACCCAAAGTGATCCTGGCCATGGGCCGTTTTGCCGTGCAATCGCTGCTGCAAAGCACCGAACCTCTTGGCAAACTGCGCGGCCAGGTTCACGACTGCCAAGGCGTGCCGGTGGTCGTGACCTACCACCCCAGCTATTTGCTGCGCAACCCCGCCGACAAAGCCAAAGCCTGGGCCGATCTGGTGCTGGCGCTCAAGGTGGTCAAAGGCTGAAGATCACGTCGGGGTCTTCGACCGCCGACCTACGGGCAACAACGTGCCTCATCGTAGGTCGGCACTCGCAGAGTCCGACACATGTCCGCCCACCCAGCGTCCTGTTTTGGGCACCCAGGGTGTCCAAAGATATGTCGGGGTCTTCGACCACCGACCTACGGGTAACAACGTGCCTCACCGTCGGTACTCGACATCGTGCCTCACCGTAGGTCGGTACTCGAAGAGTCCGACATTTGATGGATTGACCACCGCAGCCCAAATAGGCATAGCCACCCGGCCGAGATATGTCGGGGTCTTCGACCACCGACCTACGGGTGACATCGTAGGTCGGTACTCGAAGAGTCCGACAATGTCTCCGGCAGAAGGCTGAAGCGCAGATTAGCCCAAACTGCCCATGGCCTCGCCCATCACGATCGGGCGGGCCGGTGTCCAGTCCTTGTTGAACTGCATCACCCCTTTGGGGAACAGCATCACCACGGTGGAGCCGAGCAAAAAGCGGCCCATCTCTTCGCCTTGGGCCAGGGCGATGTTGCCCATCTCGTAGGTCCACTCGCGTACCGTGCCCGGGCGCGGCGGGTTGACCACCCCGTGCCACACGGTGGCCATGCTGCCCACAATGGTGGCTCCCACCAGCACCATGACAAACGGGCCGTGCTCGCCTTCAAAAACACACACCACGCGTTCGTTGCGTGCAAACAGCCCCGGCACACCGCGTGCGGTGGTCGGGTTCACCGAGAACAAATCGCCCGGCACGTAAATCATGCGCGTGAGCTGCCCCGCGCAAGGCATGTGGATGCGGTGGTAGTCGCGTGGGCTCAGGTAAAGGGTGGCAAATTCGCCGTCTTGAAACTGGGCAGCTAATGCGACGTCGCCACCCACCAAGGCGCGTGTGCTGTAGCGGTGGCCTTTGGCCTGAAACACCTGATCGCCAGAAATCGGGCCGCACTGGCTGATGGCACCGTCCACCGGGCTCACAAAATCAGCCGCAGCCAGCGGACGCGCATCGCCGCGCAAGGGGCGGGTGAAAAATTCGTTGAAGCTCTTGTAGCTGGCCGTGTCCGGGTTGGCCGCTTCGCTCATGTTCACGTTGTAGCGCTTGACGAACCAGTTGATGATGCCGGTCGTGGCACCCCCCCATTGGCTGCCCGCCACCCAGCCTGCAAAGGCGGTCAGGGCTTGTTTTGGAATCATGTATTGCGGCAAAACTGCCAGGCGGTCAGAAAAGGAGCTGGACATAAGAGGCCGCGGGTGCGGTTCAAGAGAAGGGCTTGATTTTATCGGGCAGCCGAAGGGGCTCTGGCGCTGGTCCATGTCGGGGTAGAAGCCGCCGACCTACAGATATCCCCGTAGGTCGGTACCTTCAGGTCCGACAATGTCCGCTGTGACGCAGGTCCATGTCGGGGCTAAAGCCGCCGACCTACAGATATCCCCGTAGGTCGGTAGCTTCAGCTCCGACAATGTCCACTGTGTCGCAGGTTCATGTCGGGGCTGAAGCCGCCGACCTACAAATACCGCCCGGGGGCAGGGCACAATCCGGGGCATGAACACCCCATTGCTTTCGGTCGAACACTTGGTCAAGCGCTACGGCGACGCCACGGTGGTCAACGACCTGTCTTTCCACATCGAGCCCGGTGAATGCCTGGGCGTGATCGGCCCCAACGGCGCGGGCAAAACCACCACACTGCGCATGTGCCTGGGCTTGTCGCAGCCCGATGGCGGTGAAATCCGTTATTTCGACGGTTTGCAAATGCCCCAAGACGCCTTGGCCATCAAAGCCCGCCTGGGCGTGGTGGCGCAGATGGACACGCTGGACCCGGACTTCACCGCGGAAGAAAACCTTTTGGTCTTTGGCCGCTACTTCGGCCTGCCCGACGCCGTGATCCGCGAGCGCATTCCCCAGTTGCTCGAATTCGGTGCCCTGAGCCACAAAGCCAAGGCCAAACCGGGCGAGTTGTCGGGCGGCATGAAACGGCGCTTGAGCCTGTCGCGGGCCCTCATCAACCACCCGCAACTCTTGATGCTGGACGAGCCCACCACGGGCCTGGACCCGCAGGCGCGGCACCTCATGTGGGAGCGGTTGCAGGTGCTGCTGCAAGAGGGCAAATCCATCTTGCTCACCACCCACTTCATGGACGAGGCCGAGCGCCTGTGCAGTCGACTTTTGGTGCTGGACCAAGGCCGCAAGATCGCCGAAGGCAAGCCCCGCGACCTGATCGCCGAGCACCTGGAGCCTGAAGTCGTGGAAGTCTTTGGCCAAGGCGCGGTCACGCTGGCGCAAGAAGCCAGCTTGAAAGCGCTGGCCGGGCGCATCGAGGTCAGCGGTGAAACGGTGTTCTTCTACACCCAAGACAGCCGAGCGCTGATGCACGCGCTGGAGGCCTGGCCCACGCTGCGCACGCTGCACCGACCTTCCAACCTGGAAGACCTGTTCTTGAAATTGACCGGACGCCAGATCCGAGAGGAAGGCTGATCATGAGTCAAATTCAAAACAACATCTGGGCCGCACCCCGCCTGTCCATGCGCTGGTGGCCCGTCTTTCAGCGCAACTGGTTGGTCTGGAAAAAACTCGCCATCCCCAGCCTGGTGGGCAACATCGCCGAGCCGCTCATGTGGTTGGTGGCCTTTGGTTACGGCTTGGGTTCGCTGGTCGGGCAGATCGAGATGGGCGGCGAGAAGGTGCCTTACATCTTGTTCCTGGCCAGTGGCAGCATCTGCATGAGCGCCATGAACGCGGCCACCTTTGAGGCGCTGTACTCGGCGTTCTCGCGCATGCATGTGCAAAAAACCTGGGACGGCATCATGAACGCCCCGGTGCGGCTCGATGACGTGGTGCTGGCCGAAATGCTGTGGGCCGCCTTCAAAGCACTGTTCACCGTCACGGCCATTCTGGGGGTCATGATGGCCCTGGGCATCAGCCACAGCTGGAAGCTGCTGGTGGCTTGGCCCGTGCTGCTGGGCGTGGGCATCACCTTCAGCTGCATGGCCCTGATCTTCAACGCGCTGGCCAAAGGCTACGACTTCTTCACCTACTACTTCACCCTGTTCCTCACACCCATGATGTTCCTCTCGGGCATCTTTTTTCCGCGTGAGCAACTGCCCGGCTTCGTGCGCGTGATCGCCGACTGGCTGCCGCTGTCGGTGGCGGTGGACTTGGTGCGCCCGCTGTTTTTGGACCGCTGGCCAGAACATTCGCTGTGCAACGTGCTGGTGCTGGCGGGATTTTCGGTGGTGTCGTTCTGGATTGCGTTGGCGTTGACGAGGATGCGGTTCAGGAGTTGAGGTGACTGGGTGGTTTGGTGATGTCTTCTATTCAGTTCTGCATCAATTGCAATAAAGAGTTTTCTGGATGAACCCTGCGTAACTGGCATGTACCGACCATCGTCCGTCAGCGGTCCTAGCAGAAATCAGTCGCTCAACGTTATCGCTGAGGCAGCGCGGCATCGTGCCGAACTGTGCGGTCCCGGGTAGGTGCCATTAATTTTTCGTGAAGAACTGCTTCACTACCGCTGGATCGGGCCAGTCGGGAAATTGCAGCTGGTCGCCACAGATGTCGACCCAAGGCGCCTTGGAAGCAACGAAGGCGTTGTAGGCGATGCTCACATTTGGAGCATGTCGTAGCGTGCCACAGCGAACCCCGACAACCTGCTTTGTTTTTTCGCCGTGGCTGTAGATTGGCGAGCCGCAGGTTGAACAGAAATGGCGGAATTTCTTTGGGCTGGATTCGAATGCTGTGAGGTATTCCTTGCCTGAAGTGATTCTGAATTTATCCATGTCAACAATGATGTTCGTCACAAAAGACGCGCCAGATGCCGCGCGGCACTTCCCACAAAAACACTGATACATGAACCGGGGTTCTCCATCGATTTCGTACTGAATACGTCCGCACAGGCATGCACCGTTAAGCATGGAGGTTCCTTTAGTGGTGAATCGGTTCAATTTGATATGACGATGGCGCTGAACGTCAATCCTCAGCCAAGCGCTCCACTTTCTAGATTTACCCAGGCAAATGTCGGGTCTGCAAATCAGAGTTCTCCACTGAAAGGGGCATTCGATTTGGTGCGCACCCTCGGCCCTCTTCAAGGATCGTTGGCCGTACCAGTCGCTAGGCCATGTGCTGGCGCGCTGGGAGGGGGCGGTGGTGGTGTTCTGGATCGCGTTGGCTTTGGCGCGGATGCGGTTCAGGCGTTGATGCATTTTGGGATGTGATGTCGTAATATGGCAAACCTTGCCATTGAAGGAGAATCTCATGACGCTCAACATATCTTTGCCCATGGAACTTGAGGCCCGCGTCCGTGCGCATGTGGCATCGGGTCTGTATGGCTCAGCCAGCGAGGTCATTCGTGAAGCCTTGCGACTGTTTGAGGCGTACCAGTCCGTACAGCAGTCGAACTTGGCTGCTCTCAAAGCCGATATCGATCAAGGCATGGCCGATCTCGACGCAGGGCGGGTGAGCAAGATGGACATGGCGGCCATCAAGGCCCAGGGGCGTGTTCTGAAAAAGCGCAGCTGATGCCTGAAGTCTCTTTTGCGCAAAGCGCGCAGACGGATCTTTTGGAGGCATGGTCTTTTATCGCTGAAGAAAGTTTCGAGGCGGCCGACCATGTTTTGGAAGTCATTGAAAAAGAAGCCCTGACATTGGCGTTGCAACCCTTGATGGGAAGAGCGCGACCGGAATTGAACAAGGAAGTGAGATGTTGGCCTACATCGGCTGCATACAACTTGTACTACGTCGCCAGCGATTCGGGCATCACTGTTATCCGTGTTTTGCACCATGCGCGAGACGTCAACAGCAGGCTTTTCTGAATTGGCGTCTTGAAACACAGTCCCGTCGATACACCTTATTGCTGGTCTGGGGCATCACCTTCAGCTGCATGGCGCTGATCTTCAACGCGCTGGCCAAAGGCTATGACTTCTTCACTTATTACATCACCCTGTTCCTCGCGCACATGATGTTCCTCTCGAGCATCTTCTTCCCCGCGTGAACAACTGCCCGCGTTTGTGCGCGTGATCGCCGACTGGCTGCCGCTATCGGTGGCGGTGGATTTGGTGCGCCCGCTGTTTTTGGACCGCTGGCCAGAGCAACCGTTGCGCCATGTGCTGGTGCTGGCGGGGTTTGCGGTGGTGTCGTTCTGGATTGCGTTAGCGTTGACGCGGAAGCGGTTCAGGAGTTGAACTGGTTGGCGGCTAGAACAATTGGTAGGCCGCTGCCAATCGTTCAAAGGTCAGTTTGACGGTGAGATTTTTTCCTTCAATTTCGTGTGCAGAAACCGCATCGATAAATCGCCTTAAATCGCTCGCAATCTTGTCATGCACAAAAATGGTTTGTGTCGGACTCAGCAGCCCGGCCAGCAACAAGATGTCTTTCAAGTGTTTGGAGATGTTTTTGGAGTCGACCTGCTCGCCAGCGGCTTTTTGTTTCGTCAGGCTCAACCAAGCCATTGCTTTGAGAGGGATCAGCCGATCTTCGCCCACCCAAGGCAAACCATTGAGGTTGCGGCGTCCAGCCATCAAGAAGTCGTAGTAAATGTCATCCAACAAGATGGCAGACAAACTTGAGACTGCCTCATCCATGGGGATTGGCGTCAACTTGCTGCCAGCAGCCAGTTGAATGTCTGTTGGCGCGCGTGCAAACAACTCCACCATGAAGGGAAAGTCTTCTTCTTGGGGTTTGGCAAAGCGATATAGCTTCGGTTTTTCTGTGGCGTCCGATCGACGAATCTCGTAGCCTCCGGCTTCCACAAACGCCCAAAAACGCTTTCCAAATTCTGGCGTGAGTGCTTCAAGATGCAGCACCACATCCAGATCCTTGGTGCGCCTGAAGTCTTGCCCTGCTTCCTCCATGGCGATCGAGGCGGCCGTTCCGCCGATCAAGACGAATTGATCCGCGTAGCCCTCAAACCACACCCGAAATCGCTCCAGCCCATTCACCATCGAATTTGCTCCAGCAATTCACCCAATGCCATTTGAACGCGATCATCCGCGCTGTCTTTCAAGCTCAGCCACAAAGACAAGGCGTCAACGGTCTTGGCATTGGCTTCCATGGCCGGACTGTAGGCCCATATCTCCAATTGACAAGCCCCCGTGTCCGGCCCCGGCACTTCTTGGATGCCTTGTCCAAGGGCTTGCTGCCATTGCCCTGTCGTCATGGCGAAAGTGGCCTCCCGCGGACGGGCCAGCATTGTTCGTTCAGACAAGGCCGACAGCCCAGCCAACCGAACACCGGCCAACGCCAACAGAGCTTGTTCGCGAACCCACAAGCTGCGTTTGACGGGCGTGCGCAGCAAGGGCAGGGCCTGTTGCCAAATTTCCTGTCGTGTTTGCACCATGCGCAGACCTTTGCTGCGTCCGGCTGCCATGGGTTCAGCCAGACCCGCCTGCACCAACTCCCGCATGGCTCTGGATGGTGTCATGGGGGTGTAGCCCAATGCCGAAGCATCGGCACCCGGAAGCCACTCGTCCTGTGCCGGACGGTTGATCAAATGCCAGATCAAAAGCGCCTGTGTCGAAGGGCTGAGACTTTGTCTGGGTTCAGGTTTGCTTTGACGGAAATGCTCCCGCAAATCGATCCCCAGATCAGGCAAGTACATCTGATTGCCCGGTACGATGAAGGGAACCTTTTGCTCAATCAAGTTTCGCCGCTCATAGGAGGCCAAGGTCGGCAGGCAATAAACCACAGGCAAACCCAGAGCCTCGCCAATGCGCGTCACTTGCACACGCACATCCCTTAAAGCTTGTTGAGTCGCCTCTTTTTTCAGGGCCAAAACGATGTGCTGCCCCGCCAACGTCAATTGCCCATAGTCAAAAGCTTCCTGCAGGTAATAAGGCAGTAATGCCGCCTGTGCGCAGGGCTCGACCCCCGGCGCGACGGTTCCCAGTACATCTTCTAAATAGCGCTCTATTTGCTGTTTGATGGTCATTGTGCTGAATAATTTAACATTAAATATGCACAATAACAATTATTTTGTTATTGTGCGGTATTGAGGTTATATGAAGGGATTGATGCCAATGCGTCTGCCATCACCCGGTCCATTTCGCTCATCAGCTCTTCGATGTTGAATGGTTTGCTCATCAATGCGACGGCACCCGGACCGATGCAATCATTCATCAGAGCGCGGCCTACACGGCCCAACATCACGATCACCTGAGTCTTGACATTCAAGGCGTGCAGCCGCTCCGGTAACTCCAGGCCGTAACGGGTCAACTCCGGCGAGAAGTCCAGCTTGCTCTGCAAGCAAAAAAGCCTGTGGTCCGCAGGCGTCCTATCGCCAGCAGGGCTGGCTCCCACAAGGTGCGAGTCGCGCATCATGCCTGTCTCAGGCGGGGGCTTTGAGCAAAGCTACAAAGCCCAAGCGACCTTTCTGGCCTGAGTTGCTAAAATGCATGAAATTTCAATGAGTATTTGTTCATGCCTGCTGACGCTTTACTGTCCACACCGTCCCTGCAGGGTGCCGCTGCGCACCTTGCGGATGCGCTGCAGGCGGGCCACGTCTATCGGCGGGAGGACCTGGCTCGCGTGAGCAATGCTGTAGATCGGCACCTGCGTGAGCTGGTTTTAATGGGCAAACTTCAGAAGCTGGCGCAAGGGCTCTACCACGCACCCCAGCAATCGCCTTTTGGCCCCCTTCCTCCGGCTGACGATGATGTGGTGAAAGGGTTTCTGCGTGACAAGGAATTCCTGGTGTTTTCGCCCTCGTCCTACAACGCCGTGGGCCTGGGCACCACCCAGCTCTACAACCGGACGCTGGTTTACAACCACAAGCGACATGGTGTTTTTCAGCTGGGCAAGAGGCAGTTCGACTTCAGGGTCAAGCCCCGCTTTCCCAAGACGTTGACACGTGAGTTTCTCTACGTTGACCTGCTCAACAATCTCGAAGAGCTGGCCGAAGACCGCGATAGGGTGCTTGGCCAGGCTCGCAACAAGCTGTCCTCCTTCGATCTAGATCAGCTGCAAGCGGCTGTAGACAATTACGGCAACATGGTCACACGCAAACGCATTCGGGAGTGGGTCGGTGGCTGAGTTTTTGCACCAACGCAGCGATTTCGTCCAATTGCTCTCCATCGTGGCGAATGACCGTGGGCTCGATCCCTTGCTGGTTGAAAAGGATTACTGGATCATGCACAGCCTGTGGGGGCTGCAAGCTCAAGGCTTTGTGTTCGAGTTGAAGGGCGGCACGTCCTTGTCCAAGGGCTTCGGGGTGATCCACAGGTTCTCGGAAGACATCGACATCCGCATCGAGCCACCGACCGACATGGACGTGAAAATCGGTCGCAACCAGGACAAACCGGTCCACATCGCCTCTCGGCAGGCGTATTACGACGAACTGGCCAGGCGCATCCGTATTCCCGGCATCGACAGCGTGGAACGGGATACATTCTTCGATGACGACAAAATGCGCAGCGCAGGCATTCGCCTGTCTTACTTACCCCGAGCCGCCGCCCTGGTTGGCGTCAAAGACGGTATCTTGCTGGAGTTGGGGTTTGACGATACAGCGCCCAATCGCCTTGTCACCATCTCTTCATGGGCCTTGGATTTCGCCATGAACCGAGGCGTTCAGGTGTCGGACAACCGCGCAGTGAATGTCCCCTGTTACGCACCGACACATACCTTCGTCGAGAAGCTCCAGACCCTCTCAACCAAGTACCGCCGACTGGCCGAGGCCCGGCAGTTTCCAGCCAACTTTCTGCGGCATTACTACGATGTGTACTGCTTGCTCGATCTGCCGGAAGTCCAAGCGTTCATGAAGAAGCCTGCATACCAGGAACGCAAAGTGCAACGCTTTCGATCCGGCGATGAATTGGTGATCGCCTGCAATCCCGCCTTCACACTGAGAGATCCCGAACAGCGGGATCTTTTTGCACGGGAATATCGAAAATCTTCAGCCCTTTACTACCAAGGCCAGCCGGATTTCGATCAACTGCTGGCTCGAATTGAAAAGCACCTGGATTCAATGTGAATTCTGAACGTGTTGGTTGCTGACGAAAATCCCCATCACCCGGTCCAT
This sequence comes from Limnohabitans planktonicus II-D5, assembly GCF_001270065.2. Lineage (GTDB taxonomy): Bacteria > Pseudomonadota > Gammaproteobacteria > Burkholderiales > Burkholderiaceae_C > Limnohabitans_A > Limnohabitans_A planktonicus. The sequence goes on along the minus strand of NZ_LFYT02000009.1, from coordinate 91,535 downwards.
TTCGCTCATCAGCTCTTCGATGTTGAATGGTTTGCTCATCAATGCGACGGCACCCCGACCGATGCTGTCATTCGTCAAAGCGCGGCCTACACGGCTCAACATCACGATCACCTGAGTCTTGACATTCAAGGCGTGCAGCCGCTCTGGCAACTCCAGGCCGTAACGGGTCAACACCAGCGAGAAGTCCAGCTTGCTCTGCAAGCAAAAAAGCCTGTGGTCCGCAGGCGTCCTATCGCCAGCAGGGCTGGCTCCCACAAGGTGCGAGTTGGAAGCAGCAATGCAAACTTCCGCAGGCCGGATCAATAAGCCCCCGCCAACCCTTGCACCCACGCCATCTGCCTCGGCAAACACCGCGTCTCCAGATCGTATTGCGCTACCGCAAACGCCCGCGCCTGCGCGCCCAACCGTGCCCGCTCTGTGGGGTTTTCGCACAAGGCCGCTACCTGCTCTGCCAGCGCCGCCGGATCAAAAAAGTCCACCAGCTGCCCGGTCTCGCCGTGGCGAATCGCTTCGCGCACCGGGGCGGTGTCGCTGGCCACGATGGCGCAGCCTGCGCTCATGGCTTCGAGCAGGCTCCAGCTGAGCACAAAGGGGTAGGTCAGGTACACGTGCACGGTGGACACCTGCAGCACGCGCAAGAAGTCGGCATAGGGCACTTTGCCCACAAAGTGCACGCGTGACAGGTCCAGATCGCCTTTGACTTCGTTCAGAAATATTTCGCGCCACGTTTGGGCTTTGCCGTCGGGGCCGGGCGGCGGCGCGGCGCCGTAGCTGACCTCGCTGCCACCGATGATGACCACGCGGGCTTGGGGCCTGGCTTTTTGCAGCGCAGGCAGCGCCCGCATGAACTGGTGGTAGCCGCGGTAGGGCTCCAGGTTGCGGTTGACGAAGGTGATGACTTCGTCGCTCTGGCCCAGCACGATCGGCCCTTGCGCGGTTTGCAGCTGCAACTTCGCTTCGGGGTTGGGGCGGACCAGGTCGGTGCGGATGCCGTCGTGGATGACCACGATGCGCGACGCAAACGGCTCGGGGAACAGCGAGGCCTGCCAGTGTGTGGGCGCGATGCCCGCGTGCGCACGCGCAAAGTGCAGCTCGTAATTGGCGTTTTTCATTTGCAGGCGGCAGCCCTCGTCGGGGTCTGCGCCGGGGAACTCGGGGTCAAAGCCCACGTCGGCCCCCTGAGCGTGGTAGAAAAACTCGCAATAGATGCCGATGCGCGCCGCTGGCCAGACTTGCGACAAAAGCAGGCTCTCGCCCCAGGCGGGGTGGGCCACGATCACGTCGGGCGTGAAGCCGTCCTGCTGGAGCTGGCGGGCGGCGCGGTAGGCGGCTTCGGCCCGCAGGGTTTTGACTTCCAGATCAGCCAGCCAGCGGTGTGTGCCTTGTGCGGGCTGGCCAGAAACGGGGTAGCGCACCAGCTGCACGCCGGGTACGGGTGGGCAGGCATTGATGTGCAGCGCCACCACGCGGTTGCCTTGCCGCACCAAGGCCGGGGCCAGGTGCTTGAACTGGCCGGGAAAGTTCTGGTGGACGAAAAGGATGTTCATGGGGCGCCAATCAGGCGTGAATCATCGCATGACAAATCCGGGGCAGGCGGTGTTTCCGGGGCGGGTCGACCCGCTCAAGCATGGGGTCAGGGCCGCTTGAGCGCTTCGCGTGCCAGCCCTTGCAGGTCCAGCCCCTTGGCCTGATCGTTCTGAATCAGGCGCTCAGACAAGCGGGGGGGTATGGCGATGACAAGTGGAAATTCGGACAGCGGCATTTCCCATGAGCGACGGCGCTCATCCTTGGCCGCCGGGTTACGGACCGTGATCACCATCTGCTTGGCCCCTGATTTGCGCCAGCCTTCCAGACGACTGAAGCCTGAGGCGCCTTCGACGGCCAGGTAGTCGATGCCTTCAAAAACCTCTTCGTAATACACCTCTTGCGCCAGTGTGCCCAGAGGCCAGGCGATCTTGCCGTCCTTGACCGATTGCAGGCCAAACTGTTGTGACTCGAAAACGCCTAGGGCTCCGATGCGGGGTTTTTTCTTCAAACTTTTCATCTTGAATTGCCACTGCGCGTCGCTCGAAGCAAGTAATTTTGTAGACGGCGTTCTGGCTGCATGAAAATAAGGCACATCCCGCTCTTTCGGAATCGTCCTGTTCTTGTAATAAATCTCAAAGCGATGCTCGCTGGCGCGTCGGCATACATCGGGGTTGTCGCCCCAGCCGCACACCTCCTCATCCTGGTTTTGCACCATCTTGTAAGCAATGGCTTCGGCCCCTTGCAGTTCGCTGCTCACAAACTCCGGCGGCATGCAGAACTTGCGCGCAAACTCCGGCGTCACCACCCACAGCCAGGGGTCTTTGGTGTAGCGGGCTTTGCCCGGGCGTGGCCCGGTGTAGTGCCCGCTGGGGCAGTTTTCATATTGGGTTTTGACTTGCGCTTGTGTCAGCCCGGGTGCGCTGACTACAGGTGCAGGTGATTGCACTGTGATCGTGCTTTGCGCGTTCACGCCAAAGTGCACACACAGCACCAGCGTCAGGCCCATGCCCACGACAGAGCGCAAGCACTGTGCCAGGAAAAAGAGGCTTTGCGTCTGCTTTGTTCTCATGAAAGGTTCCTTGTGTTCACGCAGACCATGTGCCTGGCCCATCGTGTGTTGGTGTGTTGTGGGTCTTTAAAAATCAGGGCAACTTGAGCGCTTCGCGTGCCAGCCCTTGCAGGTCCAGCCCCTTGGCCTGATCGTTTTGAATCAGCCGTTCAGACAAGCGAGTAGGTAATGTGATGACGAGCGCAAACTCGTTCATCGGTGTTTGGGAATATTTACGGGGGTCATTCAGCTTTTGTGCAGTGATCACCATCTGCTTGGCCCCTGATTTGCGCCAGCCTTCCAGACGGCTGAAACCGGAGGCGCCTTCGACGGCCAGGTAGTCGATGCCTTCGAATGCTTCTTCGTAATACACCTCTTGCGCCAGTGTGCCCAGCGGCCACGCGATCTTGCCTCCCTTGACCGATTGCAGGCCAAACTGCTGAGATTCAAAAACCCCTAGGGCTCCGATGCGGGGTTTTTTCTTCAAACTTTTCATCTTGAATTGCCACTGCGCGTCGCTCGAAGCAAGTAATTTTGTAGACGGCGTTCTGGCCGCATGAAAATATGGAGCGTCAATATCTTTCGGAATCGTCCCGTTCTTGTAATAAATCTCAAAGCGGTGCTCGCTGGCGCGTCGGCACACATCGGGGTTGTCGCCCCAGCCACACACCTCTTCGTCCTGGTTTTGCACCATCTTGTAGGCAATGGCTTCGGCCCCTTGCAGTTCGCTGCTCACAAACTCCGGCGGCATGCAGAACTTGCGCGCAAACTCCGGCGTCACCACCCACAGCCAGGGGTCTTTGGTGTAGCGGGCTTTGCCCGGGCGTGGCCCGGTGTAGTGCCCGCTGGGGCAGTTTTCATATTGGGCTTTGACTTGCGCTTGTGTCAGCCCGGGTGCGCTGGCTGCGGACGCAGCAGTGGATGCGGCAGCTTGGGCGTTGGCTGTGCTTTGGGCATGCACAGCGTTCAGGCAGGGCAGCGCCACCGTCAAGCTGAGCAAAAGGCGCAGGCCATGCGCCATCCATGTGGGGTGTTGTGTCATTCGCATGTGCGGTGTTTGGTGTGTGGGGTGGGCGGTTTCTGAATGTAATTGCAAAGGCTACCAAATCGTCAGGGTGATGGTTGGCAGCTGTTGTATCGCAGGGCTGGTGGATGCGGTGTCGCTGTCAATCTTTGCGGTGGCGTTCATCCCCATGGCGCCTGTTGTCAGTAATTCATTCGGATCGGGCCGCTAAGATGCCGCTTTTCTCCGTTTTATTGGCATTTCAAGGAAAGAACATGAGCATCCAGACCGTAGGCATCATTGGCGCAGGCACCATGGGCAATGGCATTGCACAGGCGTGCGCCGTTTCGGGCATCCAAGTGGTGATGGTCGACATTTCGGACGCGGCCGTGGCCAAAGGCGTGGCCACCGTGGCGAGCAGCCTGGACCGTCTGGTCAAGAAAGAAAAGATCAGCGAGGCCGACAAGGCCGCTGCGCTGGCCCGCATCCAGGGCTCCAGCAATTACGACGACCTCAAGGGCGCGCAGCTGGTGATCGAAGCCGCCACCGAAAACCACGAACTCAAAGTCAAGATCTTGAAGCAGCTCGACGGCATGCTGGCCCCCAACGTGCTGATCGCATCCAACACCTCGTCGATCTCGATCACGCAACTGGCCGCCGCCACGCAGCGTGCGGACCGGTTCATTGGCATGCACTTTTTCAACCCCGTGCCCATGATGGCGCTGGTCGAAATCATCCGTGGCCTGCAAACCAGCGACGCCACCCACGACGCAGTGCACGAGCTGGCGCTGGCGCTGGGCAAGACGCCCATCACCGTGAAAAACGCGCCCGGCTTTGTGGTCAACCGCATCCTGGTGCCCATGATCAACGAAGCCTTTTTTGTGCTCGGAGAAGGCCTGGCCGAGGCCGAAGCCATTGACGCGGGCATGAAGCTCGGCTGCAACCAGCCCATCGGCCCACTGGCACTGGCCGACATGATCGGTCTGGATGTGTGCCTGGCCGTGATGGAGGTCTACCTCAAGGAGTACGGCGACAGCAAATACCGCCCCAGCCCGCTGCTCAAGGAAATGGTGGCCGCAGGCCGCCTGGGTCGCAAGACCGGGCAGGGTGTTTACACCTACTGATCAAGCCCCGTGGCTGGCGGGCCGCAGCAGCACGATGTTGCGGTAGCCCAGCCGGATCAGTCCTTTGTCCTGAAAGCGTTGCAGCTGTTGGTTGACGCGTTGGCGCGAGGCCATGGCGGCCTGCGCCAAGTCAGATTGGCTCACGCGCAGCTGCACGCCGTCGGCCACTTGCACGCTGTTGAATTTGGCAATGCGCTCCAGTGTGGCCCACACGCGTTGTTCCAGCGTGTGCATGCCCTGGTCGGCCAAGGTGTCAAACAACTGGTTGATGCGCAAACCCAAAATGCGCAGCAGGTCCACCGCCACGCTGGCGTCCTGGCTGATCAGATCCAGCAGCCTGGCCCGCTCAATGTGCAGCACCTGGCTGGGGCCGGCCGAGACCAGATCAGCCGGGTAAGTGGTTTCTGCAAACACCGAACTCAAGCCTGAAATCTCGCCGGGCAGCATCCAGCGCAGCAGTTGTTCTTCGCCCTCGGGTGTGGTCACGCTCACGCGCAAGCGGCCTTTCATGAGCAGCAGGGCGGTCGAGATGGACTGCCCCCGGCTGAGCACCACTTGCCCCTCTTGCCAATGGCGCAGCACGCCGATGCCTTGCAGTGCGGTGGCCGTGCGCTGCCTTAAAGCCGAGTTTTCTGACCAGGTCAGGGACAGGTGATCCACATCCATGTTTTTGAAAGTCGAGCCTCGGGCATGAGGGGGCGTTGAATTCATGGGGAGCTTGTTCGGGACTGACGGGGTCGATGGGGAATACATTGTGAGTGCTTTCCCTTAGATTGTCACCTCAGAAACAATTTGTCGATTCCTTGGGCCGTTAAATCTGAATAACCGAACTTGATGATGATCAAGTGGTTGACCCACATCCATGGAGACGACATGAAATTTTCTACCTCTGCATTTGTCCGCACCACCCTCGGTGCCATCGCTTTGACCCTGGGTGCCAGCGCCATGGCGCAGTCTGTGGTGCGCTTTCAGGACTATCCAGGCACCGGTAATTTGATGGTGCGTGTGGCTCAAGAACAAGGCTTTTGCCAGCAAGCAGGCATTCGCTGCGAACTGCGCACCATCGCGGGCGGGCCATTGGGCATGCAGACCATGCTCTCTGGTGACATCGAGGTGTATTTTGGCCCGACCGAAGTAGCGGTTGCAGCCGTGGCCCGCAAGGCACCCATCACCATCATTGGTGCAGGCTTCACCGATCCGGTGTTTTTCATGGCCGCAGGTGCAAAAACCGAACTGGAGACCGAAAAAGAAGGCTATCCCGGCGTGGTCAAGTCCTTCAAAGGTAAAAAAATCGGCGTGACCCAACGCGGCTCAGGTGCTGAATTTCAGGTGATCGACATGCTGGCCGATGTGGGGCTGACCGCGAACGACGTGACCTTTGTGGCCGTGGGTGCGCCCGACACCGCCTTTCCAGCGCTCACGCGCGGTCAGGTTGACCTGATCATGACTTTCTCGCCCACCGACGGCATGTGCGAAGTGCTCAAGGCCTGCCGCGTGGTGGTGGACCCTCGCAAAGGGCAAGGCCCCAAGAGCTTGCTGGCCACACGAGGAGGCTCCGGCACCATGGCTGTGAAGAGCGAATGGGCAGCGGCCAATCCGCAGACGGTGGTCGCCATCCGCAGAACGCTGGAATTGTCAGAGGCTTTCATCGCCAACCCCGCCAACTTTGGCAAGACACTGGAGATTCTGCGCAAGACCTTCGCCTTGCAATTGCCCAATGCAGAACAGATTGCCGAAGTGGCGCTGCGCAACACCATCAGCAACTTCAAGGCCCGTGGCACCGTGCCAGCCATGCAGGCGGTGGCCAATGCCATGACCGAAAACAAGCTGCTGCCCGTCAAGGTGGACATGGCTCCAGCGGTCTTGCCTTGAACACAGACAGTCGCGACTTTGACAGGGAGTGTTCATGATCGACGCACAGCGCATCGACCTGAGCTTTGACGGCACCAACTTGGTGTTGCAGGGTGTGGACCTGCACGTCAAGGCGGGGGAGTTCGTCGCGCTCGCAGGCCCGAGCGGCTGCGGCAAGACCACCTTGCTCAACCTGTGCGCGGGGCTGGTGGATCTGCCCGTCGGTCAGCGGCTGCTTGTGGCAGGCGAACAGCCTGCGCTGGGCAGCCACAACGTGGCTTACATGTTGGCACGCGACAGCTTGTTTCCCTGGCTCAATGCGCTGGACAACGCCGCCTTTGGCCTGAAAGTTCGGGGCGTGCCCATTGCGGATGCCCGTGAACGGGCTGGCTTGATGCTCAAGCAGGTCGGGCTCGGCGGGTCTGAGTACCGACTGCCCAAGGCCCTGTCTCATGGCATGCGCCAGCGCGTGGCACTGGCGCGCACTTTTGCCATGCCCTCGCCATTGCTGCTGATGGATGAGCCCTTTGGGGCACTGGACGCGCAAACCAAGCTGCAGTTGCAAGACCTGCTGTTGCAGCTGTGCCAAGAAGGCAACCGCACCGTGCTGTTCGTGACGCACGACTTGTCGGAAGCCGTCGCGCTGGCCGACCGGGTGATGGTGATGTCCTCCAGGCCCGGCCGCATTGTGGCCGATGTGCAGGTGCCGCTGGCGCGTCCGCGGTCCATCCGCGAGCTGCAGACCAGCGATGACTTCCACCACACCTACACCCAAGTCTGGAAACATCTCGAAGAAGGGTGGGTGCACCATGAGGGGTGAAACATTGCGTACGCTGTCGCAGCATGTCCTGTTTGTCTGTGTTTTCCTGGGTCTGTGGGAGTGGGGTGCCCGAGCCGGTTGGGTTGATCCGAGTTTCATGGGCAGCCCGCTCGGCATCATCACCTTCACGCTGGAAAACTTGAGCAATGCCCGCTTGTGGGGCGACCTGGGTTGGACCTTGTTGGCCGTGTTCGCGTCCTTCGTCATTGGCTCACTTGCGGCCATGATCACGGGCCTGGCCTTTGTCACCTGGCCCAAGTTCGAGGCCTTTTGCGACCCCTACATCTCGGCCTTCAATGTGCTGCCGCGCATTGCCTTGGTGCCGCTTTTCATTTTGTGGTTTGGTTTGGGCATCGGCTCCAAGATCGCTCTGGGGGTTTCGCTCACATTCTTCATCGTGCTGTCGAGCACGGTGGCCGGTATTCGCGGCGTCAGCCAGGACCATGTGACGCTCACCCGAACCCTGGGTGCCAGCAGTCGGCAGATGTTTTTCTCGGTCACATTGCCGGGGGCTGTGCCGGTGCTTTTCTCTGGGTTGCGCCTGGGCGTGATTTACGCCTTGCTGGGTGTGGTCGGTGCCGAGGTCATTGCTTCCGAGCGTGGTCTCGGGCAACAACTGGCTTATCTGGGGTCGACTTTCAACGTCAACGGTGTGTGGTCGCTGCTGTTCGATCTGGCGCTCATCGGGGTGCTGATCATGAAGCTCATGAACTGGATCGAACGCCGCCTGCTGCATTGGCAATGAAGCCCGCTGGCCCAAACACATCAAGGAGATCAAACAATGAAATTCCGTCATATCCAGGTGGACCCGATGACGCCCACCATCGGCGGCATGATCAGCGGCGTGGACCTGAACAACACCCGCTCTGAAGACGTTTACGAAGAGATCAAGCAAGCGCTGTGGCAACACGGCGTGGTGTTTTTCCGCAAGCAGGCCTTGAAGCCCGAGGCCTACATTCGCCTGGGTGCCAATTTCGGCGAGATGGAACAGCACGAGTTCTTCCCGCACATCGAGGGGCACCCCCAAATTCAGTTGATCTCGCACCAAGGCAACGAAGCACCCGAGACCGACCGCTGGCACACCGACGTGACCTTCCGCAAAAAGCCCAATATGGTGTCGATTTTGCGCATCACAGACTTGCCCCCAGCCGGTGGCGACACCATGTGGATGCACGCGGGCGCTGCCTACGATGCGCTCAACCCCGGCATGCAGCAAATGCTCGAGGGCCTGCAGGCCGACCATGATTTGCCTTGGCACTTTCGCCGCATCAATGCCAACGAACGCCTGGCCCAACGGGCCTCTGCCAAGAGCGGCATGATGGTGCAGGCCAGCCAGCAAGAGTGCAAGATGATCGAGAACACGCCCACGATGACCCACCCGGCGGTGATCACGCACCCTTATAACGGCCGCAAGATTTTGTTCGTCAACTCGATCTGGACCAAGCGCCTGCTGGGCATGCACATGGACCTGTCCGAGGCGGTGCTGAACATGCTCTACGAATGGGTGAAAAAGCCAGAGTTCATGGTGCGCTTCCGTTGGGAAAAAGACTCGGTCGCCATGTGGGACAACTGCGCCACGCAGCACTACGCCGTGTTCGACTACGCGCCGCACTACCGCGCAGGCCAGCGCATGACTTGCGGCAGCTTTGTGCCCACGCTCAACCCCGGTGCCGCCGCCGCAGGTGGCCAGCCGTCGGTCATGCGCCAGCTGCTGGACACCACCCGCATGCAAGCGGCCAGCCCGCGTGAGCAGCAGGCGGTGGAAGCCATCTTCAGCGCACTCGAAAGCGTGGACCTGAACGCCGTGGCCGCTGCAGCCCAGCGCCGTTGATTCAGGAACGCACCCCGTCATGAGTTCAAGCGCTCCCATCGACCTGGCCGACCACGACCTGGCCGCCTTGCAGGAGGCCCGCGACTTGCTGGGCCGCGCCCGGCAAGCCGCTGCCGCGCTGGCGCTGTGGACGCCCGAAGAGGCCAAACGCGTGGCCAAAGAAGTGGCTGCCGCCTTGCTGCCGCGTGCCGAGTTTTATGCCGAGTGGGCCGTGCGCGAAAGCCGCATCGGCAAAGTGGCCGACAAGATCGCCAAGAACCAGATCGCCTGCACCCTCACGCCCAACGCGTGGGACCAGGTGGCGCTGGGCGGCGTGCGGCGCAACGATGCGCTGCGCATCGTCGAAATCGGCCGACCCGCCGGTGTGGTGGTGGGCTTGTCCAACTCCACCTCGCCAGTGGCCACCATCATGTTCAAAACCATCTTGTGCCTGATGACGCGCAACACGCTGGTCATCTCGCCGCACCCGGTGGCGCTGGCTTGCTGCACCGCCGTGACGAATGAGCTGCAAGCCGCTATTGAAAAAGCCGGTGGTCCAGCCCATGCCTTGCAGATTCTGACCCGCCCCACGGTCGAGGCCACGGGTGCGCTGATGCGCGACGCCCGCACCGACGTGATTTTGGCCACTGGCGGCACGCCCATGGTGCGTGCGGCCTATGGCTCGGGCAACCCCGCCATTGGCGTGGGCTCGGGCAATGTGCCGATTTATGTGGACGCCAGCGCCGACATCGAAGCCGCCGCCGCCCAGATCGTCAACGCCAAGAACTTTGACCACGGCAGCCCCTGCTCGGCCCCTTCGGTCCTCATGCTGCACGCCAGCATTGCGCCGCAGATGCAGCAAGCGCTGGCCCGCCAGGGGGCGCATGTGTGCAGCGATGCACAGGCGCTGCAAATCCAGAATTACGCTTTTCCGGGTGGCAAGTTCAACGGCAAGGTGGTGGGCCGCCCGGCGCACGAGATCGCGCAGGCCGCAGGCGTGCAAGTGCCGGTGGATTGCCAAGCCTTGGTTTGCCCCATCGCCCAGCCGCAGGCCGGTCATGTGCTGCTGAAAGAAAAGCTCTCGCCCATTTTGGGCTGTGTGGTGGTGCCGGGCATGGACCAGGCCATCGACGTGGCCCGCCTCATGCTGCAGCACAGCGGCGCAGGCCACACCTCGGGCATTCATTCGGCCAGCGCCGAGCAGGCGGTGGTCTGGGGCGCGGCGCTGGACTATTACCGTGTGGTCGTCAACGGCTCCACGGTGCACGACAGCACCGGTGCCAACACTGGCTTGCCCTACACCTTCACCATCGGCACCGGTTACGCAGGCAAAAGCTCGGTGGACTGCAATGTCGGCCCCGAGTTGCTGGTCAACTGGAAACGCGTGGCCTTTCCGCTGCCCGGTGGCTGGGCCGGGGCCATGGCTTCGGGCGCGGCCTCTGCGGCTACTTCGGCCGGTGCCCCGCCTTCGCAACTGTCCACCCTCACGCCTGAACTCCAGGCCATGGTCCTGCGCATCGTGCAGGAAGAACTCGAACACCTTCGCTGAAAGCCTCTCATGTCCACTTTGCGCAGCTACATTTTTCTGGACCGCTTGCAGCCACAACTGATGTGTTTGCTGGGCTCCACCGCACGAGGCTTTTTGCCGCGCCACAACGACGCCGCCATGGTGATCGAGGTCGCCCCCGGCATGGACATCGAGTGGCTGACCGACATTGCCTTGAAGCACGATGACGTCAAGCCCGGCAACTTGGTGGTGGAGCGGCAGTTTGGTTATCTGGAGTTCCACGGCCAGTCTTCGTCGTCCGTCAAGTCGGCCGGTGCTGCTGTGCTCGACGCCATGGGCGTGAGCGAGAAGAGCGTGCTCAAGCCCGAAATTTTGGCGTCCAAGGTGATTGACCGGGTCGACGGCTACCACGCGTTTTTGATCAACCGCAGCAAGGCCGGCAGCATGCTTTTGCCCGGTGAGTCGCTCTACATCATGGAGATGACCACGTCTTCTTATGCGCTGTTGGTGGCCAACGAGGCCGAAAAAGCCGCCAATGTGAAACTGATCGACTGCCGCTTCATGGGCCCGGCTGGGCGGCTGTATTTGTCGGGCACCGCATCCGATGTGCGCACTGCAGCGGCCGTGGCCGAGGCCGTGATCCGCGACGCCGGAGGTGCTGCATGAGCGCAGACGCTTTGCGCGAGCAAATTCGGGCGCAGGTGCGCACCGCCCTGGGTGCCAAAGCCACGGGTGCAGACTCATCGGTTGCATCGGTGTCTGCTTTGATGCAGCGCTTTGAAGCCGGTTATGCCGCCGCGAATGCCGAGGCGATCGTGGCTTGCTTTGCCCCCGACGTGGTGTGGACCTTGCCCGACTCGCGGGTGCTTCAGGGACGTGCAGCGTGCCTGGCGTTTTTGAAAGAACGCTTTGCCAGCCCCACCGGGCCGAAGTTCTCCGACTCCCACATGAACGTGCTGGGCCAGACCGTGGTGCAAAACTACAAGGTGAGCGTGCCGCTGCCCGGTGGCCAGTCTGCCACGCTGGACGGCACCGATGTGTACCAAATCCGCGATGGCCTGATCGCCCGCAAAGACGCTTACTGGAAGCAGATCGGAGCGCCCAAACCTGCCACTGCCACTGCAGCTGCAGCAGCTGCACCGCAGGGCGTGGTGGTGCCTTTGCGCGTGGGCACGGCCGCGCACGCCGCCGCCCTGACCGATCTGTTCAAGCGCCTGGCCGCCAGCCCGGCGCTGTTGCAAGCGGCGCAATCGGGCTTGCTGCGTTTTGACATGCGTGTGGACGAGGCTGCTGTCAAGGCTGTCGCCGCAGGTGCAGCCACACCCACGCCCGCCACTGCGGCAACCCCCCCCACTGCACCCGCTGGCACATCGGCCATGGCCGCCACCACGGCCATCGACCCGGCCGCCTGCTGTTCGTCCTGCAAGGCGGGCAAAGCCTGTGATTGCAAGGGCGACACCTGCGAGCTGCACGATCACCCAGCGGATGTGCCCGAACTCAAGGGTGTGATCGGCGAGAAACTGCTCAAAACCCTGCCGCCGAGCGTGAAAACCGTTCGACTGCATCCCAAGGCGGTCCTGACCCCCTTGGGTAAAGAAGCCCTGCGCAAGCGCGGCATCACCATTGAACGAGGAATCAAGTCATGAAAACAGGAACCGTGATCGGCCGCATCGTGGCCAGCAAACGCCTGCCCGAACTGCCGCCAGGCGCTTTGCTGGAGGTGCAACTGGACTACCCCAAAGACGTGGTCGTCTGCTATGACCCCATGGGCTGCGGTATTGGCGAGCGCGTGATGATCACCATCGGCGCACCCGCCGCCTGGTGGTTTGCCCCGGCGCACCCGCGTGTGGTGGCCGACGCGCTCATCATCGCCTCGCTCGACAACTACGACACCCCAACACCCATGCGCTGACGCAGCGGCAATTTTTCCCCTCACCCTTTCCTCAACCCTTTCTTTTTTAACCCCTCAAGGAGACTCACATGTCACAAGCCATCGGAATGATCGAAACCAAAGGTTATGTTGCTGCCTTCGCTGCCGCTGACGCCATGGTCAAAGCCGCCAACGTCAACATCGTTGGCAAAAAAGAAGTTGGTGGCGGCCTGGTGGCCATCATCGTTTCGGGCGACGTGGGGGCTGTGAAGGCCGCCACCGAAGCCGGTGCAGAAGCCGCAGGCGCGATCGGTGAAGTGGTGTCTTGCCACGTCATCCCACGTCCGCACGCCGACGTGCAAAAAGCCTTTGATGGCAACTGATCCGCGAACGCTGTTGACAAGGAGGCCGCATGGCCACAAGCAAAAAAGCCACCGAGTCCGCTAAACCGCCCGCCAAACCGGCCGCCGAGCTTCGGGTATACCTGACGCTCACCGACCTGCAACGCCAGTTTTCATCGTGGATGAGTTCGCCCCTGGGCGCACGCGGCTACGTGGCGATGCAGGGCACCCACGCGCTGCTGGTCGAGATCGCCCCCGGGCTGTCCATCCAGCGCGTGATTGACCTGGCCCTCAAGGCCGAGCCCACACTGGAGCCGGGCATCCTGGCCGTGGAGCGCCAGTTTGGCGTGCTGGAGTTGCACAGCAACGACAGTGCGGCCCTGCAGCGAGCTGGCCAGGTCATTTTGGACTGGATGGGGGCCAAGGCCGAAGACCAATTGCGCCCGCAATTGCTCTACAGCGACATTCTGGAAAACGTGACCGATCAGCACGCCGTGCTGATGAACCGCACGCGCCAGGCCAGCATGGTGCTGCCCGGCGACCACATGCTGCTGATGGAAGTGGCACCGGCGCTGTTCGGTGCCCACATGGCCAATGAAGCCGAAAAAGTCGCACCCGACCTGACTCTGGTCGAGTGCAGCATGATCGGTGCCAGCGGCCGCATGTACCTGACGGGCAGCATGGCCTCGCTTGAAAAAGCCAAGGCGCATGTCGAACAGCTGCTGGCCGAAATTCCCGGCAGAGCCTGACCAAACGCGACCGTTGATCCGGTTTTTGAACTCTTGAACAAAGGGCTGACAGGGCCTGTTGGTGTAGGAGCAGCACCCTGTGCGCGATTTTGCGCCAACCTCATATCACTTCACGCAAGGGGCGAGGCTTTCACACGCAAGATGCGTACAAAGCCTTTCGCTCCAGACTGTCAAAGGCCGGATCAATCAGGGGCACCCTTTCAGGCCGTGAATGATTGGCTGGCCCGGAACTGTCCAGGGGTCATTCCGACCTCGCGTTTGAAGAATTTCACAAAATTGGTGGGGTCTTCAAAACTCAAATCGATGGCGATGGCCTGAACAGCCAAAGCCGTGTGCGCCAGTAAACGCTTGGCTTCCAGGGCAATGCGTTGATTGATGCAGCTTTTGGTGGACAGTCCCGTCGCTTCCAAGCAAGCACGGTTCAGGCTTTTGACACTCAGGCCCAAAGTGGCACTGAAATGCTGCACCTGGTGGTGTTTTGCGAAGTCTTTTTCCAACTGCTTTTTAAATCGTTCGTAATGTGCAAATGCCCGCGAAGGCGATTGACCTGGATGAAGCCCTGACGCTTGAACCAGGCACAGACGCAACAGCACATAACTCAGTTGCAACTGAAGCAGGCTCTGCCGGGTTGGTACATCGATGACTTCTGCGCTGTCGCGCTGCATGTTGCTCAGGCCGACTTCAACATCTTGCAGTACAGACGAGGCCAGTGAGCAATGGTCTGGCAAGGTGTCAATTTGAGTCGCCAACGCTTGTCCATTTCCAATTGAATGCAATCGCTCAGGGCGAAAAACAACCATCCATCCATGCCATGTTTGTGAGAAATCATGCCGAAATACTTGACCTGGTTTGATCAACAGATAGTCGTTAGCCAGGGCCGATACGGGATGGAAATCAATCCATGGTTGGGTTTGACCGGATGTGATCACCACCATGCGGAAAAAGTCTGCCCGCGTGATGCGCGACAAGGCGGTCAGTGAAGCACGTTGGCGAAGTTGCGCAATCGAGAGGACTTCAATGCCTATTCGGTCATCCTCAGGGTGTCTGAACGCAAGCGGAGCAATGGGCGGGGGGTGGTGGGGCATGAATGTCTGTTTTTTACCATTTTATGGACGATCCTGATCTTTCGCAAAGGCGTCTTTGGCAAGACACTGTCCCCACGTCTGAACAGAAGACGGATTGATAAAGGAAAGCACATGAAAACCTCTCAACTCACCGCCAAAACACTCAGCGCAGCTGCCTTGGCTGCGGCCATGATCAGCAGCCCAGCGCTGGCACAAACTGCAATGACATCCGACGCCGCCCGTCAACTGGTGGAGCCTTTTTACAGCATGCTCACACAGCCAGGGACAAAGGACGTGCGCGCCATTGCTGAGAAATTTTTGACGCCCGAATGGAAGTCCTACTCCGATGACACGAACTTCAAGGGTCGTGAAGCCTTTATCAACCAGGTCATGGGCTTTGGCAAACTGATTCCTGACTTGAAATGGGAAATACGTGAGGTCATGGTCGCTGGCGATCGCGTCGTGGTGCGCTCGACTTTCTCTGGAACACCCCAGGGGCCCATGTTTGGCATGCCGACCAATGGCAAAAGCTTTCAAGCCATGGCCATCGACATCCACACCCTTCAAAATGGCAAGAGCGTCGCGGTTTACCACATCGAAGATTGGGCCAGCGCACTGCGACAACTGTCGGTCAAATAGGATGGCGTCAAGGGCGTGAGCCGCTTGTCGCTGAAGTGAACGTGGTCAAGGCGGGCATCTTCTAACATGTCAATCATGAACACCACCCACCACCCCGAAGGCCAGATCGACTGCACCGAGCATGGTGCAGTCCTTCAAATCAGCATCAACCGCCCCGCCAAGCGCAATGGCTTCACGCCCAAGATGTTCCATGAACTGGGTGAGGCCTATACCCGGCTCGACGATGACCGGGCCCTGCGCGTGGGCGTGCTGTGCGCGGCCGGTGACCATTTCACCGCCGGGCTGGACTTGCCCACCATCGCCCCGCTGATGCAGCGTGGCGAAAAGTCAGTGCCGCTGGGGCTGGTCGATCCACTGAATTTAGGCATGGAGGGCTATCGTCGTCGTGTCAAACCCATGGTGGTGGCGGTGCAGGGCATCACCTACACACTGGGCATTGAACTCATGCTGGCCGCCGACATCGTGGTGGCGGCCGATGACTGCCGGTTCTCGCAACTGGAGGTGCAACGCGGCATCATGGCCACGGGCGGTGCCACGCTGCGCATGGCCGAGCGTGCGGGCATGGGCAATGCGCTCTTGCATTTGCTCACTGCCGATGTGTTTGACAGTGCAGAAGCCTTGCGCCTCAACTTTGTGCAAAAGGTGGTGCCTGCGGCGGGCCTGCTGGCCGAGGCCATGCGCATTGCCGGTCAGATTGCAGCGCAAGCGCCACTGGCCGTGGTGGCCACGCGGCAAAACGTGCTCAAGGCCGTGGAGCATGGGCCTCTGGTGGCCATGCATGATTTTCTGTCGGTGCAAAAAACGCTGTCCAACAGCGACGATGCGGCAGAAGGCGTGCGTTCGTTTGTGGAGCGGCGCACTGCCCGTTTCACGGGTCAGTGATCGTTGGGCTTGAGGGGCCGTTTAAGGCTTTTGATTTCGCACCCATGTCGGGGTCTTCGACCACCGACCTACAACAAGCCCGCATGCCTCATCGTCGGCAGCGCCCTGTAGGTCGGCACTCCCAGAGTCCTACGCTGCCGGATGCGGCGAATGGCCTGTTCGGGCATCAGCGCTTGGTGCGCCGATGTCGGGGTCTTCGACCACCGACCTACAACAAGCACGCAAGTCTCATCGTCGGCAGCGCCCTGTAGGTCGGCACTCGCAGAGTCCGACGCTGCCGGATGCCCAGAATGGCCTGTTCGGGCATCAGCGCTTGGTGCGCCCATGTCGGGGTCTTCGACCACCGACCTACAACAAGCCCGCAAGTCTCATCGTCGGCAGCGCCCTGTAGGTCGGCACTCGCAGAGTCCGACGCTGCCGGATGCGGCGCATTTGTTGAGTCGAAAAGGTGCCATGGCGCTCGGTCACAATCTGTTCATGACCCATACGAATGATGCGCGCCACCCTTATTCCGAACTGACCCCTGACCGGGTGATGGATGCCTTGCAGGACCTGGGCCTGTGGCCCGACGGCCGTTTGCTGGCGCTCAGCTCTTACGAAAACCGCGTGTACCGTGCGCACCTGGACGAGCCGGTACAAGGTCACGCGGCTGTCGTGCTCAAGTTTTACCGGCCCGGCCGCTGGAGCCGGGCACAGATTCAGGAAGAGCATGACTTCGCGGCCGAACTTGTGGCGGGTGAAGTGCCCGTGGTCGCACCCCTTGTGCTGAACGGCCAAACCCTGCACCAAAGTGCAGGCTTTGATTTCTCGGTCAGCCCCTTGCGCGGCGGCCGTGCGCCGGAGCTGGACGATTTTGAAGTGCTCGAATGGATCGGCCGTTTTCTGGCCCGCATCCACACCGTGGGCGCGGCCAAGCCCTTTGTACACCGGCCCACGCTCGATGTGCAGACCTTTGCGCTGGAGCCTGCCGAATGGTTGCAAACGCACCAAATGATTCCGCTCGAAGTGGAGCGCGAATGGCGCGAAGCCTTTGCCGCAGCGCTGGCCTTGGTGCAAGAAATAATGGCTGAAGGGTCGTCAGAACGACGCTTGATTCGCCTGCACGGCGATTGCCACCCGGGCAATATTTTGTGGACACCGACCGAGCTGCCCGGTGGTGGCCCGCACTTTGTGGACCTGGACGACGCCCGCATGGGCCCTGCCGTGCAAGACTTGTGGATGCTGCTCTCGGGCGACCGGGCGCAGCGCACGCAGCAACTGTCGGCTTTGCTCGATGGCTATGAACAGGTGCGCGACTTTGACCGGGCCGAGCTGCGCTTGATCGAGCCGTTGCGCACCTTGCGCCTGATCCACTACAGCGCTTGGCTGGCAAGGCGTTGGGAAGACCCGATTTTCCCGGTCAACTTCCCCTGGTTCGGCACGCCCGACTACTGGCGCGGTCAGGTGCTGACGCTGCAAGAGCAGATTGAGCGGATGCAGCAAGCGCCGCTGGTGGTGTGAGCGCACCACAGCACGCAACGGTGATTTGTAGGTCGGCGGCTTTAGCCCCGACGTTGACGGTGATCCAGACCAGTGTCGGGGCTAAAGCCGCCGACCTACGGGGGGGCAGCAGGTTTGCAGGCTCAAGCGGGCAGACCTTGTTTGTAAAACTTGCCGTCCTTCATGATCGACAGGATGTTCTCGCCCTGACCCAACAGGCACGAGATGTCGGCGAGTGGGTTGCCCTGCACCAACAGCAAGTCGGCCTTGGCTCCGGGCTTGATCACGCCCAATTGGCCGGGCATGTTCAGCAGCTCGGCCGCGTTCACCGTGGCTTGTTGCAAGGTGGCACCCGCGCCCAAAATGCCAGCGCGGATGCGCAGTTCTTCGGATTGGTGGCGGTGCGACTCGCCCAGCAAGTCGGTGCCCAGCGCCATCTTCACGCCCGCTTTGGCCAGCAGCTCCAACGCCTTTTGGCCCTGGCCGCGCACGGTCTCGATTTTGGCCACCGACACGGGCGGCAGGCCCAGGCTGGCCCCTTCGTTGGCCAAGGCCTCGTAGGTGATCAGGGTGGGCACCATGAATGCGCCACGCTCGGCCATGAAGGCGCAGGTGACGGCGTCGATCAGGTTGCCGTGCTCGATGCTGCGCACGCCAAAGTCCACCGCCCGGCGAATCGCCTTGGGCGTGTAGGCGTGGGCCATGACGTAAGTGCCCGCGTGCTCGGCCTCGTCCACGATGGCGCGGATCTCGCCTTCGGAGTAGCCGAGGTAGTGGATCGGATCGTTGGGCGAAGCCACGCCGCCCGAGGCCATGATCTTGATCTGGTTGGCCCCTTTCATGATCTCTTCGCGCACGGCCAGCCGCACGTTGTCCACCCCATCGACCACACGCGCCAGCGCCCCCACGCGGGTGGAGCAGGCGCAGGTTTCGAGTTCGTCGCTGCGGGGGCGGCCGTCACCATGGCCGCCGGTTTGCGACAAGGCGCGGCCTGCGGCAAAAATGCGCGGCCCCTCGACCAAGTCGGTGCGGGTGGCTTCGGCCAGGTTCCAGTCGGCACCCCCGGCGTCGCGCACGGTGGTGAAGCCGCGCATCAGCATGCCCTTCATGATGGGGATGGCCCGCAGGGTGGCAAACACATTGGGCTGCTGGCTGTTGTAGGTCAGGTTCAGGTGCGAGGCGATCACATGCACATGGCAGTCGATCAGGCCGGGCATCAGGGTCAGGCCCTGGGCCGAGAGGGTTTGCGCGCCTTCGGGCACGGGCAGTTTGGGGCCCACTGCCTGAATCAGGCCATCCTGGACCCACACATCGGTGTCGGGCAAAAATTGCAGGGTTTCAACATCCAGCACGTTGGCCGATTGGATCAGGATCGAGGTCATACAGCGTTTCAAAAAATGCCTGGGCACAGTGCGTCGACATGAGGAAGCAAAGACGATCATCTCAGCCGTTCATGCCCTTGGACACCGCATAAACCCTAGGTTTTGTGCCTTGCGCCTGCCCAGTCTGCTGCCTAGAATCAAGAATCAACCAACCAAGACAGGAACCTGCATGTTGAAACCCCTTCTTCGCACCACACGCTTGCTCGCGCTGGCCTGCGGTTTGTCTGCCACCCTGGTATCAGTGAGTGCCGTGCAAGCCAACGAGCTCAAGTGGGCCGCGCAAAACGACATTCTGACGCTGGACCCGCACGCGCAAAACCACGCCACCACCAACAACATCGTGGGCCATGCCTACGAACCCCTGGTGCGCTACGACCGTAACTACAAGGTCGAGCCTTCGCTGGCCACCAGCTGGCAAGTGGTCAACCCCACCACGGTGCGATTCAACCTGCGCAAGAACGTGAAATTCCAGGACGGCTCGGCCTTCACTGCCGACGACGTGCTGTTCTCTTTTGACCGCATCCGCCAGCCACAAGGCACCATGCAAATTTATGTGGCCGGTGTCAAAGGCATCACCAAGATCGATGACCACACCATCGACGTCGTGCTGGACAAACCCAACCCCACCTTGCTCAACAGCTTCACCACCTTCTACATCATGAGCAAGGCCTGGGCGGTGAAGAACAAGTCCGAAAAAGTGCAGGACTACAAGGCCAAGGAAATCACTTTCGCCTCCACCAACGCCAACGGCACCGGCCCGTATGTCATCAAGGAGTGGGTGGCCGATCAGCGCCTGGTCATGACCGCCAACAAATCCTGGTGGGACAAGTTGCCCGGCAACGTGACCGATGTGATTTACACCCCCATCAAATCGGACCCCACCCGCATCGCTGCTTTGTTGGCTGGCAACGTGGACATCGTGACCGACTTGCCCACACAAGACGTGGCCCGCCTGCGCTCCACACCAGCCTTGTCCGTGCTCGATGGCCCGGAAGTGCGAACCATTTTCATTGGCGTGGACCAAGGTTCCAACGAATTGAAATATGGCACCAAAGGCCCCAACCCCTTCAAGGACGTGCGCGTGCGCAAAGCCTTGAACATGTCGATTGACCGGGTGGCCATCCAGCGCAGCATCATGCGGGGCCTGTCGGTGCCTGCGGCCATCATGGTGGCGCCTGGTGTCAATGGCCACACGGCCGAGTTGGACAAGGTGGCTCCGCCCGACCTGGAGGGTGCCAAGAAACTGCTGGCCGATGCCGGTTATGCCAATGGTTTTGACTTCACCCTTGACTGCCCCAACAACCGCTACGTGAACGACGAAGAGGTGTGCCAGGCCGTGGTCAACATGTGGGCCAAAGCGGGCATCCGCGCCAAGCTCAATGCCACCAACTTCAGCAGCTTCATTGTCAAAGTCCAAAACTTCGATTCCAGTGCCTACCTGCTGGGCTGGGGCGTGGCAACCTACGATGCGCAGTACTCCCTGCAGTCCCTGGTCATGACCCGCACCACCGGTTCGGATGGCAACTTCAACTTCCTGAAGATCAGCAACGCCAAGGTGGACGCCTTGACCGAAGCCATGAAAACCGAAATGGACAAGACCAAGCGCGACAACATGCTCAAGGAAGCCTTGACCATCACCCGCGACGAAGCCCTGTATGTGCCGTTGCACCACCAGATGCGCCCTTGGTCCATGAAGAAAAACGTGAGCATCGCGCACAACTCCAACGATGCGCCCAAGATGTTTTACGCCACCGTCAGCAAGTGATCTTGCCTTGACCCACCCTGCCCCGCCTGCGCGGGGCAGGGTGCCAAGCGCGAACGGGGCCATGCACCCCACAGGGCTTGCAGCCACGCACAGCCTCCATGCCTTCGCCTTCTCCCCCTCAAAGCTGACACGCCCCGCTCAGGTACGCCTTTGCTGGTCTTTGTCATTGTTGGCCGCGGTGCCGTGATCGCGCCGCTCGACTTCGCGGTCAACATGGCTTTTCCGGCCATGACCTAAGCCTGTGACTTTGCCTTGGCGACAGCAGACATCCGCTGGGGTGTATCGAGCGCCCATGTCGGGGTCTTCGACCACCGACCTACGGAAAACCGATGCAGCTTGTCGGTCGGTACTCGAAGAGTCCGACGTTGATTGCTGCGGCACGCAGGTGGATGTGGCTGGGGTATCTCAAGCACCCCATGTCGGGGTCTTCGACCGCCGACCTACGGAAAACCGATGCAGCATGTAGGTCGGCACTCGAAGAGTCCGACGTTGATTGCTGCGGCAAGCTGGTGGATGTGGCCGTGGCGTATCGAGCGCCCCATGTCGGGGTCTTCGACCACCGACCTACGGTAAAGCGATGCAGCATGTAGGTCGGTACTCGAAGAGTCCGACGTTGTTTGCTGCGGCACGCAGGTGGATGTGGCCGTGGCGTATCGAGCGCCCATGTCGGGGTCTTCGACCGCCGACCTACGGAAAACCGATGCAGCGTGTAGGTCGGCACTCGAAGAGTCCGACGTTGATTGCTGCGGCAAGCTGGTGGATGTGGCTGGGGTATCTCAAGCACCCCATGTCGGGGTCTTCGACCGCCGACCTACGGAAAACCGATGCAGCTTGTAGGTCGGTACTCGAAGAGTCCGACGTTGATTGCTGCGGCACGCAGGTGGATGTGGCCGTGGCGTATCGAGCGCCCATGTCGGGGTCTTCGACCGCCGACCTGCGGTAAACCGATGCAGCATGTAGGTCGGTACTCGAAGAGTCCGACGTTGATTGCTGCGGCAAGCTGGTGGATGCTGCCGTGGTGTATCAAGCGCCCCATGTCGGGGTCTTCGACCGCCGACCTTCGCAAGACCGATGCAGTATGTAGGTCGGCACTCGAAGAGTCCGACGTTGATTGCTGCAGCACGCAGGTGGATGTGGCCGTGGTGTATCGAGCGCCCTATGTCGGGGTCTTCGACCGCCGACCTACGGAAAACCGATGCAGCGTGTAGGTCGGCACTCGAAGAGTCCGACGTTATTTGCTGCGGCACGCAGGTGGATGTGGCTGGGGTGTATCAAGCGCCCCATGTCGGGGTCTTCGACCGCCGACCTACGGAAAACTGATGCAGCATGTAGGTCGGTACTCGAAGAGTCCGACGTTGATTGCTGCGGCACGCAGGTGGATGTGGCCGTGGCGTATCAAGCGCCCTATGTCGGGGTCTTCGACCGCCGACCTACGGAAAACCGATGCAGCGTGTAGGTCGGTACTCGAAGAGTCCGACGTTGATTGCTGCGGCACGCAGGTGGATGTGGCTGGGGTATCTCAAGCACCCCATGTCGGGGTCTTCGACCGCCGACCTACGGAAAACCGATGCAGCTTGTAGGTCGGTACTCGAAGAGTCCGACGTTGATTGCTGCGGCAAGCTGGTGGATGTGGCTGGGGTGTATCGAGCGCCCCATGTCGGGGTCTTCGACCACCGACCTACGGTAAAGCGATGCAGCGTGTAGGTCGGTACTCAAAGAGTCCGACGTTGATAGCTGCGGCAAGCTGGTGGATGTGGCCGTGGCGTATCGAGCGCCCCATGTCGGGGTCTTCGACCGCCGACCTACGGTAAACCGATGCAGCGTGTAGGTCGGTACTCGAAGAGTCCGACGTTGATTCCTACGGCACGCTGGTGGATGTGGCCGTGGTGTATCAAGCGCCCCATGTCGGGGTCTTCGACCGCCGACCTACGGAACACGATGCAGCTTGTAGGTCGGTACTCGAAGAGTCCGACGTTGATTGATAAGGCACGCAGGTGGATGTGGCTGGGGTATCTCAAGCGCCTCATGTCGGGGTCTTCGACCGCCGATCTGCGCAAGATCGTCCGATTGGTTCAGCGTCGGCCAGGCGTCATACCCAAACCCATGGCGCAGCCGATCAGCGCAGGTTGTTCGGCCCGGATCACATACGTCGGGATGCGTGACATGTAGCTTTCAAAGCGGCCTTTGGCTTCAAAGGCGGCACGAAAACCAGACCGCGAAAAGTAGTCGCCCAGTCGGCCAATGACACCGCCGCCGATGTAGATCCCCCCGCGTGCGCCCAGCGTGACGGCCAAGTTGGCTGCGGCATTGCCCAAGAGGCGGCACATGCGTTCCAGTGCTTCTTCGCAAGCCACATCTTGGGCCGCCAGGGCGCGTTCGGTCACTTGCGCGGCGAGCAAGGGCTCGATTTCGGTGCCGTTCAACTCGCAAATGGCGCGGTACAAATTCTCCAGCCCCATGCCCGAGATGGCCCGCTCGGCCGACACATGGGGGTAGCTGCGCCAAAGAATGCGCAGGATGTCGGCCTCGCGCGAGCAGGTGGGTGACAAGCTCACATGTCCGCCTTCACCTGCAATGGGCACCCAGTCGCCGCGCCGCGAGCGCACCAGTGAGGACACGCCCAGCCCCGTGCCCGGACCGATCAGGCCTTTGGGCGCATCGGGCACGGGCTCACCCGAGCCGATTTGCTCCAGATCGGTGCCTTGCAGTGCCGGGGCGGCCATGGCCATGGCTTCCCAGTCATTCAGCATGAGCAGGCTGTTCAGGCCCAATTGCTGGCGCGTGGCCTCAATCGAGAATTGCCAGTGGTTGTTGGTCATCTTCAGCACATCGCCGTCGATGGGATTGGCAATGGCGATGCAAGCTTGCTGCACACGGGGCTGCCCGACTTGCTGCAGATACGCCTGGGCCGCTGCGGCCAGGTCGGGAAATTGGCCGGTGGGCAAAGTGACTTCGTGCGTGATGGGCGAGCCGTCACTTTGAATCAGGGCAAAGCGGGCGTTGGTGCCGCCAATGTCGCCCAGCAGGCTTGGGGGGGTGTTGTACAGGGTGTTCATGGTGCTCAGGTGTGTCTGCGTCAAGCGTATCAGCGCAAGCGTGCGTATTCGGGCTTGAAAGTTACCAACGTGTTCCGAGTTTCACGCAGGCAGGCGGGGCACAGGGGGTTTTGCCATTGGCAGTTCGATGCGCACGCACAGGCCCTGGGGCTGAACGTTTATCAATTGGACATGTCCCGCGTGGCGCTCGACGATTTCCTTCACGATGGCCAGGCCCAGCCCGCAGCCGTCACCCGATTCGGTGGCTCGCACAAAGCGCTCGAAAACGCGTGCGTGGTCACCCTCAGCAATGCCGGGTCCGTTGTCTATGACATCAAGCAGTGCCATGTGGGGTGTGATGGGCGAAGGCAGCACGCGCACCGTGACCTGGCTGCCACTGCCCGCATAGTGCAGGGCGTTGTCGATCAGATTGCTCAGCGCTTCACGCATCAGCAACTCGTTGGCCTCAATCCACACGGGGCTGTCGTTTGGGGCTTGAGTGCCATCGTCTGCGCCCTGTTCCATCCCCAGGTCTATGTGCAAACGCAAGGCGCGGGGCACCCATTCGGCGGTGACGGCTTGCACCATGCGTTGCAGGTCAAAACGCTGGCGGTCATGCGCCATGACGGATTCGGGCTCAGCACGCGCCAAAGTCAGCAGCTGATTGACCAGGTGAGCACTGCGTGTGGCGCTCTCATGCACGCGCTGCAAGCGTGCGTGCAGATCGGGATCGGTGGCCGATTGCAGGGCGATTTCGGTTTGGCTTTTGAGGCCTGCCAGTGGCGTGCGCAGCTGGTGCGCTGCATCGCCAATGAAACGCTTTTGCGTGGCCACCGTGTTTTGCACAGCAGCCAGCAAGGTGTTGATGGCCGTGGCCAGCGACCAGAGTTCGCGCGGTGCCGAGGCCAGTTGCAGCGGTGCCAGGTCGGTGGGGGCGCGGCCTTCAACCTGTTGGCGCAAACGCACCAAGGGCGACAGCCCTGCGCGGATGCCCAGCCAAACGATCACGGTCATCAGCAGCACCAGACTCGACATGGGCAGCAGCATGTCCACCAGAATGCGCCGGGCCAGATCTTCCCGGTTGGCGCTGCTGCGGGCCACTTGCACCAGCATGGTTTGTGGCGCTGCGCCGTCGTCGCCAAAACGCAGGTACAGCGCTACCAGTCGCAGCGGCTGTCCCGGCGGCGTGTGCAGGGCTGCACGGCCATTGACCGGCATGATGCCGTCGTAAAAGTAGGGCGTGTTCAATGCAGGCGGGTGTTCGCTGTCGTGCGCTGGGGGTGGGGGCAAGGCCTGGTTGCCCAAAATGAACTGCCCCGGCGGCGAGCTGACCATGTACAGCTGGCGGTCGGCAGGGTCGGCTTCGAGCACGTCTTGCGCCGCACGCGGAAAGTCGATCAGCAGGCCATTGCCAATGGGCTTGAGCTGCCTGGCCAGCGAGCGGCTGGCTTGCAGCAAACTGGCGTCAATCGCCTGGTTGGCATAGCCTGCCGCGAACCGGTAGGTGGCCACCCCCCCAGCCATCCACAGCACCAGTTGCGGCAGCAGCACCCACAGCAGCAATTGCCGGGCAAGTGAAACCCCGGCCTGCGCTGGCGTGCCAGAGGGGGATGACGAGGGTGATGCCATGCGTGGTTTTATGCGCGAGGGATCATGATTGATCCGGCACGCTGAAGTTTGAAATGTGTGAGGAATGTCATCTCGCAGGTCGGTACTCGCAGAGTCCGACATGATGGGGGTAAGCACAGGCCCATGTCGGGGTCTTCGACCGCCGACCTACAACATCTTTGAGCATTGAAAACTTCAAAGGGCCGAATCCATAAGGACAAGGATTGACGTCGCTGGTCTGCCACGTCACGTCGTACTTCCCAGCGGCGCAGTGCGTCATGGCAAGCCAAGCGCGGCCATCCCGTGCCCGCGATCCTCCGGCCTGTGTCATGGGCCGGTGGCCTCCATCAGGTAGCCCAAGCCGCGCACCGTGCGAATGACCAGCCCGGCATCTTCGAGCTTTCGGCGCAGGCGGTGGATGTAGACCTCGATCGAATTGCCTGCGCCCAATTCCCCGCCATCGGCAATCCAGGTCTGGGTGATCTGTTCCTTGGTGACCACCTTGTCGCGTTGCTGCACCAACAGCTCCAGCAAGCTCCACTCGCGGCCACTCAAGTCGAGTGGCTCGCCGCCCACCAGGGCACGACGAGAGGTGTGATCCAGCGTCAGGCGGCCCAGCAGGGCAGGGGTGCTGGCCGGTTGGCTGCGCCGCAACAAGGCCTGCAAACGGGCCAGCAGTTCGGGAAAGTCAAACGGTTTGGTCACGTAATCGTCGGCCCCGGCCTGCAAACCCGCCACGCGGTCGTCCAGGGCATCTCGCGCTGTCAGCAGCAGCACGGGCAAACTGGGCTGGGTTTGCCGCACATGCTGCAGGACCGCCAAGCCATCCATCATGGGCAGGCCGATGTCGAGCACCGCGATGTCAAAGTTTTGCTTTTGCAGCAAGTAGTCGGCCACAGCCCCGTTGGGCGCATGTTCCACCTCAAAACCCGCCCCGCCCAATTGGGTCTGCAGGGCATCGGCCAGCATGGCGTCATCTTCGGCTAAGAGCAATTTCATGGCGGCAAGCTTAATGGATTGTTGGGCCTTGGGCGAGCCCCTCAAGGGGGTTCTGACTAGGGTTTAACCTAGTGTTAATAAATTAACAAAACATTAATATTCGGCCGTCGAGGCGTTTGGCAGGTCAATCAACCACCTCACCTATCAACTTTGGGCCAACGGCCCTAACCAGGAGACTTTCTTGAAAACTTTGAAATTGTTCCAGCGCACCCTGTTGGCAACTGCAGCAGTGCTGACGATGGCGACCCATGCCGGTGAAATTGAAGTCTTGCACTTTTGGACCAGCGGTGGCGAAGCCAAATCAGCCGCAGCTCTGAAAGCCACGTTGCAAGCCAAAGGCCATGTCTGGAAAGACTTCGCCGTGGCCGGTGGCGGCGGTGACAACGCCATGACCGTGCTCAAGTCGCGCGTGGTCTCGGGCAATGCCCCAGCAGCCGCACAGATCAAAGGCCCTGCGCTGCAAGAGTGGGCTGCTGAAGGCGTGCTGGCCAACATCGACGACGTGGCCAAGGCCGAGAAGTGGGACAGCTTGCTGCCCCCCGTGGTCGCCAATGTCATGAAATACAAGGGCAACTACATTGCCGCCCCCGTGAACGTGCACCGCGTGAACTGGCTGTGGGCCAGCAACGCCGCGTTCAAAAAAGCCGGTGCCAAAGTGCCGACCAACTGGGACGAGTTTTTTGTCGCGGCCGAAGCCCTGAAAAAGGCCGGCATCATCCCCGTAGCGCACGGGGGGCAGAACTGGCAAGACTTCACCACCTTTGAAAGCGTGGCTTTGGGTGTGGGTGGTGTCGACTTCTACAAAAAAGCCCTGGTGCAAATGGACCAGCCCACCTTGACTGGCGCCACCATGACCAAGGTGCTCGACACCTTCAAAAAGGTCAAGACCTACACCGACAAGAACGCCCCAGGCCGCGACTGGAACCTGGCGACTGCCATGGTCATCAAAGGCGAAGCGGGCATGCAGCTGATGGGTGACTGGGCCAAGGGTGAATTCGTGGCCGCTGGCAAAAAACCCGGTGCTGACTTCACTTGCGCAGCAGCCCCCGGCACCGCCAAGGCCTTCACCTTCAACGTGGACTCGTTTGCCATGTTCAAACTGAAAAACGATGCCAACACCAAGGCCCAAAAAGACCTGGCCTCGGCCATCATGTCCACCGAGTTTCAGGAAGTGTTCAACCTGAACAAGGGCTCCATCCCGGTGCGCCTGAACATGAACCTGGCCAAGTTTGACGATTGCGCCAAGCTCAGTTCCAACGACTTCGTGGCCACCGCCAAGAACGGCGGTCTGGTGCCCTCTATCGCCCACGGCATGGCCGTCGGATCGGCCACTTCGGGTGCGATTCAAGACGCCATTAGCCAGTTCTGGAACGACGACAAGATGAGCACGAAAGACGCTCAAAGCAAGATCGCTTCGGCTGCAAAAACCAAGTAACAACCCACCAGGAGTAAGCACCATGAAACGCTTTATATTCACCGCAGCTGCCTTGGCCGCTGCCACTTTCGCCCATGCAGCCGATGACAGTTTCGAATTCAACGGTTATGCGCGCGGCGGAGCCTCCTTCAACTACAACAAGGACAACAACGTCAAAGGCGGTCTCACCTTGGGGGGTGATTTGCAAAAATACCGCCTGGGCAACGAGGGCGATACCGGTCTGGAGGTGTACGTCGGTAAATCGTTCGATGCTGGAAACGGCGTCAAGTACAAGTTTGGCTACATGCCCAACAAGTGGGGCTCCTCCAATGTTGGCACCGTGCAAGCGTTCGGTGAAATTTCAGGTCTGGCCGTCGCGCCTGAAGCCAAGTTCTGGATCGGTCAACGCCGTCTGCGTGTGCAAGACGTCCACATTGTTGACCACTTCTTGATGAATTCTGGTGAATACCAAGGCGCAGGTGTGCTCGATCTGAAGGTGGCAGGCACCAAGGTTGGTGTGACCCTGTCGTCTGGCGACACCTTCGACACCAAGTTGAATGCCGGCACCTCAGCCAACAAGCTCAACGTCGATGTGGGGGGCATCACCACCAACCCAGGTGGCACCGTGCGCGTGCTGTTGACTGCGGTGAACACTTCGGGGTTTGGCACCAATGGGGGCCATGGCGTGTCGCTGGTGCATAACCAGAAAGATTTCATCACACCAGGCTTGACCAACAGCGTGTTCTTGCAAACCTCTTCGGGCTTGGCTCGAATCACGGGTGAATTTGCCAATCTGACCGCCACCGCTCCAGCTGCGACTTACGGCACCAAGACCAACCGCATCGTCGACGCGATCCATTGGCAATCGGGTGCCTTTGGCGGTCAGGCACTGGTGGGCTACCAGACCAGCAAGAACGAACACACAGCCGTCACGACCACCGACACCACATTGGGTGGACGCATGTCATACGCGTTCACCAGCAATTTCAAGCTCCTGGCTGAAGCGGGCGTCACATCGCGCAAATTTGACAATGGGGCACCCAAGCAGCAACTCAACAAGTTCACCATTGCGCCCACCTTGTCCACAGGGGGAGACTTCTGGTCACGGCCTGAGCTGCGCTTTTATGTGACACGCGCCAACTGGAACGATGCGGCAGCCAGTGCTAATTTGAGCAGCTTCGGCAGCAGCAGCAACACCAGTGCCACCAAACTTCAGAGCCAAACCCTGGCCGGAGTTCAATTCGAAATGTGGTGGTAATTCAAACCCTGAATGGGATGCTCTGAATGTCAGAGCACCGTGTCAAACGGGAACGGTTTCTCCTGTTTCCGTGTCATTTATTGATTCACGTAGATCTGCCGCATGAAGCCTCATCCAAAAACAGAACCATGGTTGCCACGATTGGTGGTTCTGCCGTCGTTCGCCATCAGCTTGCTGTTCATTTACGGCCTCATGGCCTGGAACGCTTACCTGTCCGTGTCCGCCTCGCGCCTCTTGCCCAACTACAAATTTGTGGGCCTGCAACATTACGCAGCCTTGCTGGAGAGTGACCGCTTTCAGGTGGCCATGACCAACATGGCGGTGTTTGGCGTCTTCTTCATTGGCGGCGCCATGGCACTGGGCGTGTTGCTGGCCATCCTGCTGGACCAGAAGGTGCGCGGCGAAGGTGTGTTGCGCACCATTTACCTGTACCCCATGGCGATCTCTTTCATCGTGACCGGCACGGCGTGGAAGTGGATTTTGAACCCCGGTTTGGGCTTGCAGCATTTGATGCACAGCTGGGGATTCACTGATTTCAAGTTCGAGTGGTTGGTCGATCAAGACATGGCCATTTACTGCGTGGTGATTGCGGGCGTGTGGCAAAGCGCGGGCTTTGTCATGGCGCTCTTTTTGGCGGCGCTGCGCGGCATTGACGACTCGATCATCAAGGCCGCGCAAGTTGACGGCGCGAGCTTGCCTACCATTTACTGGCGCATCATTTTGCCCAGCTTGGGGCCGGTGTTTTTCAGCACCTTGCTGGTGGTGTCGCATTTGGCCATCAAGAGCTTTGACCTGGTCAAGGCGCTGACCTCCGGCGGGCCCGGTTATGCCACGGACTTGCCGGCCACCTTCATGTATGACATCGCCTTCACTCGCGGTCAGATTGGCGTGGGTGCAGCCAGCGCCACCGTGATGCTGGCCACCGTGGCGGCGATTGTGGTGCCTTATCTGTATTCTGAATTGCGGAGCAAACGATGAACCGCCTGAATTTTCATCGCTTCATCTTGTGGTCCATGCTGCTGCTGTTTGCGGCCTGGTTTTTGGTGCCGCTGTATGTGATGCTGAGCACCTCACTCAAAGACGCTGAACAGCTGCGCACAGGCAACTTGCTGAGTTTGCCCACAGCACCCACGCTGGACGCCTGGTTCAAAGCCTGGGGCAGCGCTTGCACAGGGGTGCAGTGCGAGGGCCTCAAGCCGTTTTTCTGGAACTCGGTGTTGTTGGTGGTGCCTGCCGTGCTGCTGTCCACCTTGCTGGGCTCGCTCAACGGCTATGTGCTGTCTAAGTGGAAATTTCGCGGCAGCGAGACTTTGTTTGCCTTCATGCTGTTTGGTGTGTTCATGCCCATGCAGGTGGTGCTTTTGCCCATGAGCCAGGTGTTGGGCTGGCTGGGCGTGTCCAGTTCCATCTGGGGGCTGATGCTGGTGCACGTCGTAGCGGGCATTCCATCGACCACACTGTTTTTTCGCAACTACTACATCGGCCTGCCGGACGAGTTGATCAAGGCCGCCCAGCTCGACGGTGCTGGTTTTTGGTTGATCTTCCGCCGCATCGTGATGCCGCTGTCGCTGCCCATCTTGGTGGTCACGCTGATCTGGCAGTTCACCAACATCTGGAACGACTTTTTGTACGGCGTGGTGTTCTCGGGGGCTGACAGCAAACCGATCACCGTGGGCCTGAACAACCTGGCCAACACATCGAGCGCCGTCAAGGAATACAACGTCGACATGGCCGCGGCCTTGATCGCGGCATTGCCCACCCTGTTCGTGTACGTGGTGGCGGGAAAATATTTTGTGCGTGGCCTGACGGCTGGCGCCGTCAAGGGCTAAAGGAAAAATATCATGGGCGCACTCGCCATTCGCAACATCCACAAGACCTACAACGACACGGTCCACATCCTCAAGGGCATTGATCTGGAGATCGACGCTGGAGAATTTTTGATCCTGGTCGGCCCATCCGGCTGCGGCAAATCGACGCTGTTGTCGATGATCGCCGGGCTGGACCACCCCACCAGCGGCAGCATCCACATCGGCGAGCGCGAGGTGACCCACCTGCCCAGCAAGGACCGCGACATCGCCATGGTGTTCCAAAGCTACGCGCTCTACCCCAACATGACCGTGGCGCAAAACATCGCCTTTGGGCTGGAGATCCGCAAGGTGCCCAAGGCCGAGCGCAAAGCGGCGGTGGACCGCGTGTCGGCCATGCTGCAAATTGGCCACCTGCTGGACCGCAAGCCCGGTCAACTCTCGGGCGGGCAGCGTCAGCGCGTGGCCATGGGACGTGCTTTGGCGCGTGACCCCAAGCTGTTTTTGTTTGACGAGCCGCTGTCCAATCTGGACGCCAAGCTGCGCGTGGAAATGCGCGCCGAAATCAAGCTGCTGCATCAACGCACGAAAACCACCACGGTGTATGTGACGCACGACCAGGTCGAAGCCATGACCCTGGGCGACCGCATTGCGGTGATGAAAGACGGTCTGGTGCAGCAGTTCGGCACGCCCAGCGAAATTTACAACCGCCCGGCCAACCGCTTTGTGGCCGAGTTCATCGGCTCACCGGCCATGAACATGGTTGACACCTTGAAGACGGGTCAGTCCCTCACGGCCCACGGCGTGGAACTGGCGATCACCGACGCACAACGCGCCGCGGTGCATGCGCACGGCAGTGCCGAACTGGTTTATGGCCTGCGCCCCGAAAGCATCAGCTTTGCGGGTACAGGCTTGCCCGGCACGCTCAGCATGATCGAGCCCACCGGCCCCGAAACCTATGCCACGGTGGACACACCAGCAGGCAAGCTCACGGCCCGCGTGCCCGGTGTCTTGCAAGCCCATGTGGGTGAGGTTGTGCACCTGCAATGGCAGGCCGATCAATCGCATTTGTTTGATCGCGGGACTGGGGACCGAGTCGGCTGACTTGGATCTGACACCTGTTTTTGGGCTGACCTGTTGGGGGCGCCTAAGTCCGGTGTGTGTGACGATCTTTCATGATGTTCACCCTCAAGGCTCGACGTCGTCATTCCCGATCTCGTCATTTGGCCGTTGCAAGCGTGTGAAATGCTTCACGTCTGCCGGGCGTGTGCGCCGTATCATCCAACACGCATCGCTTATGTTGGCCGCTTGAACACGCCGCACCGATCACCCCATGCCACGTTTTGTCACCGTCACGCCCAACCCCGCACTGGATGTGTCCACCTCGGTGGACAAACTGGTGGACGCGCACAAGCTGCGTTGTGATGCGCCGCAGGTGCATCCGGGCGGTGGCGGTATCAATGTGGCGCGGGTGCTGCACAGGCTGGGTGCGCAGGTGCAGGCACTCTATCCCGCAGGGGGTGCCACGGGTGAGCGCTTGCAGGGTTTGCTCAATGCAGAGGGCGTGCCCGATCAGTGCTGGACGATCGCGGGCGAGACCCGCGAGAGCTGGAACGTGCATGAACGTGAAAGCGGCCGTGAATACCGCTTTGTACTGCCAGGCCCCACGCTCAGCGGTGCCGAATGGGCAGACGGACTGGCTTGTCTGCGGCGCCTGTCCTCAAGCGCTGCTTGGGTGGTGGCCAGTGGCAGCTTGCCATTGGGGGTGCCTGCCGATGGCCATGCGCAGATTGCGCGTGTGGCCAAGGATGTGGGCGCACGCATGGTGGTCGACAGTTCCGGGGCGGCGTTGGCCTCAGCTTTGGCGCAAGGGGTGTGGCTGGTCAAGCCCAGCTTGCGTGAGTTGGCGCAACTGTCGCATGAAGAGTTGACGACGCCTGACCAGCAGCGGCAGGCTGCGCGTCGGCTCATCGAATGCGGCCAAGCCCAAATCGTCGCCTTGTCCTTGGGCAGCCAGGGCGCGATGCTGGTCACGGCAGACCAATGTCTGCATGCCGCCGCACTGTCGGTGCCGCTGCGCAGCAGTGTCGGCGCTGGCGACAGTTTTCTGGCCGCGCTGGTCTGGGCGCTCGATCAGCAGGGTGACTTGCGTCAGGCACTGGCCACGGCAATGGCTGCAGGTGCCGCCACGGTGATGTCGTCCGGCACTGCGCTGTGTCAGCCGCACGACGTGGCCCGCCTGCGCGAGCAAGTCCGCATCAAGACCTGCTGAACGGTTGCCGCAGCACCCACGATGAACGCGTTCAGCGGGCAAGGGCGTTCTGCCGCACCCGCCAAAACAGCCACCCGGCAATGCACAGGTTGAGCAAGTTCCACGCAATGCCATTCAAAAACGCCGCGTGGTAACTGCCCGTCAGGTCAAACACCCAGCCCGACATCCAGCCCCCCAAGGCCATGCCCAGCAGCGTGGCCATGATGACAGCGCCCACCCGGGCACCGGCTTCTTTGGGGTCAAAGTGTTCGCGGATGATGATCGCGTAGGCCGGCACGATGCCGCCCTGGAACAGCCCGAACATGGCCGAGACGATGTACAGCGGCACCATGCCGTCAAAAGGCAAAAACATCAGCAGCGCCACGCCCTGCAACATGGAGCCCAGCAGCAAGGTGCGGATGCCGCCAATGCGGTCGCTGATCATGCCAAACACCAGGCGGCTGACGATGCCACTGGCCAACATGAGCGAGAGCATCTCGGCCCCGCGTGCCGCGCCAAATCCCAGGTCGGTGCAATAGGCCACGATGTGCACCTGCGGCATGGACATGGCCACACAACACGCCACACCCGCCACGCACAACAAGCCTTGTGCATGCGCAGGCTTGAGGCCAAAGGGGCGGCTGCGGTCCAGCACCGGCGCAGCGGCGTTGGCTGGTGTCAGCGTCACCAGCGGTGGGCGTTGGCGCATGCGCAGGGCCAACAAAAACATGCCCACCCCGCAAAAGATGCCCAGCAGAATGTAGGTCTGACGCCAGCCGATGGTCTCCACGCCATGCTGCACCAGCGGCGGCCAGATCGTGCCCGCGATGTAATTGCCACTGGCGCAAATGGCCACCGCAATGCCCCGGCGGCGGTTCCACCACAAGGCCGTGTCGGCCATCAAGGGCGCAAAGGTGGACGAACTGCCCACAAAACCCATCAGCGCATGCGCCAGGCCAAAAGCCCAGATGCTGCCCGACATGCCCGCCCACACAAAACCGCCGCACACCGCCAGCGCACCCACCCAGAGCACAGGCATCAGCCCATGCCGGTCGGCCATGCGGCCCGTGAGCAAACCGCCCAGACCCAAACTGATCATCATCAGCGTGTAAGGCAGCGACGCATCGGCCCGGCCCACCCCAAATTCGGCCTGCACCTGCGGCAGCACCACCGAGACGATGTACATGCTGCTGTTGCCCAGCACCACCAGCCCCAGCGTGACGAGCAATCGCCAGGCGGCTTGGCGGGAATCGATGAGGGCGGGGTCGGCGGGTAGGGTGTTCATCGAGGCAATTTAGCCGATGGAATGAGGTCCGCTTGTCTTTTGGGTTACTGGCGAATGAGCTGCGCGGCATGGCTCGGCCCTTGTCTGTGTTCGCTACAGGCCGGTGAGCATGAATTCACGAGTGTTCAGTGGTGTCTTCTCTTGGGTGGGCAGTCATCTATTGGACAGTTCGCAGGCATTCGAGCCTGTACGCTGGTGTCTTCAAAATTCAGGAGTGCCCATGAACGACCGTGCCCAATTTGTTCGCATGCAAGACAGCACACAGCAAGACTGGGCCCTGATTGCCGGGGAGTTCATGCAATTCACCAAGTCGCTGCCCGACCGCGTGATGGCGCACTTGAAGCTGCTCGATGGCGACTACGGTGGTTTTCCGGTGGACCGCTACACCCACTGCCTGCAAACTGCGACCCGGGCCTTGCGCGACGGGCGTGATGATGAATACGTGGTGTGTGCTTTGCTGCACGACATCGGGGATACGCTGGGCACCTTCAACCACCCCGACATTGCCGCCGCTATCCTCAAGCCCTTTGTGTCCGACGCCAATTTGTGGATGGTGCAAAACCACGGCATTTTTCAGGGCTACAACTTCTTTCACCACATCGGCATGGACCGCCACATGCGCGACATGTTCAAAGCCCACCCGCACTACGCCCGCACCGAAGAGTTCATTGCGCTCTACGACGATCCGGCATTTGATTCAAGCTACGACACACTGCCCATCGAAACCTTTGAGCCCCTGCTGCGCAAGGTGATGGCCCAGCCGGTGAATTCGGTCTACAAGGAGGCCTTAAAGGCCTGACTTTCAGAGCAGCAAAGAAAAAAGGGGCAGCACCCGACAGGTGCCGCCCCTTTTAATTTCGGTGTGCGCGGTTCAGCTCAGCAGCGCATTCACCCACTTCACATAAGCCGCAGGGTCTTACGGCAACCCGCACATGCATGGCTTGCCGTTGGTCGTTTTCATCGAGCGAAGGATCAGCCTTCACCCACGTTGACAGAGCCGTCATGTTGGACGAAGCTGATCTGCAAACGAACGCGTTTTGTCGGTCACCGTACCGCCCGTATCCAGCGTAGACTTTTTCTTAATCAGCATGATGTGCCACTACTGTTCTGCAACTGGGTTGTGGGGAACGCCCTTAGAGATGTTTTTCACCGTCACCCCGTAGGTCGGTAGCTTTAGCTCCGACGTTACTTGGGTCGGCGCAGGCCTTGAAGCAATCGCAGTCAGCTCATCGGTGTTTTGGATACATACGCATCTCCCGCAACGGCGGACAATGAGGTTCATGAATGCACGCCATTTTTCTCAGCTGGTTCTCTTGTCCGCGGTCTGGGGTGCTTCGTTTCCGCTGATTCGCGTTGCAGCCCCTGAATACGGTCCCATCGTCATGGCCTGCCTTCGCTGCGCCTTGGCGGCTCTTGTACTCGGGATTCTCATGCGGATAACGCGTCAAGCTTGGCCCGCGCGCCCGCATTGGGCATCACTCATCGTGCTCAGTGTGTCGACGGTTGTGGGGCCATTTGTTCTGCACAACTGGGCAGGACTTGTACTGCCGGCCGGATATTCGGCGGTTCTCAATGCCACGGCGCCGCTGTTCGGAGTTCTCGCAGGAACCATGTTCTCAGACGAACGTTTGACCGAGAGCAAGATCATCGGTTGCATCGCTGGTTTGGCTGGCGTGGCGCTGCTGGTTGGTCTTGGCCCAGTAGCGATGAATGGAGCCGTAGTGTTGGCGGTACTGGCCTGTATTGCGGCTGCGGCATGTTTTGGATTCGGCGCTATCTTGATGAAGCGAGCAACAATGACACATCAGCCGCTTCCCGCATCGGCAGCGGTGCACTTGGCTGGTGCACTGGTCTTGCTACCTGCTGCAACGGTGACCATGCCAACAACCCAGGTGGGAGCCGATGCGATGGTTGCATTGCTCCTCCTTGGGACGTTCACGTCCGGTTTCATGTACTGGATCAGCATGCGTCTCATGCGCGAAATTCCTGCAAGTGCAGCTACCTCTTCCGCCTTTTTGATCCCCATGTTTGGCGTTGCTTGGGGCGCAATATTCCTTGGAGAACCGCTCTCATGGGGATTGATCCCCGGCGTTGGGCTTATTCTTCTCGCGTCGGCTTTGGTGACAGGCTTCAATCCCTTCGTATGGTTAGCAAAGCGGTAGCGTATTAATGCTGATGAGAGAACCGACAACAATATTGATCCGGCACGCTGAAGTTCGAAATGTGTGCGGCATGTCATCTCGTATGTCGGTACTCGCAGAGTCCGACGTTATTGGTATCGACACAGGCCCATGTCGGAGTCTTCGACCGCCGACCTACAACAGCTTGGGGCATTGAAAACTTTACAAGGCCAAATCAATGATGAATTGGCCCTGCAGAAAGTTCTAACCCAGAATTTTGTGGCCCCTCAGACAGGCCGCTTGACGGATGCCTATTGAATGGCGGCGTCTAAGCACTCTTGCGATGAGGAAGTGGGAATCAGCCCCTTTACCGCGCAATCTTCCCGATGTCCTTCCAGCCCCAAACGTGCACACCCTCTCGCTCATAGGAGGTGGCTCCGCCATACACCAGTGATGGCTGGATGCTTTCGTTGCCTGCAAACTTTTGCCATTTCTTGAGTCCGTCAGTCCAGTCGCTGGCAAAGGTGCTGCCCGACTTGATTTCGAGCGCTTGCAAGCCTTGGGCGTTTTGATCAACACATCGACTTCGTGTCCCGCATGGTTTCGCCAAAAGTAAGGGGCTGAGTGACGACCCGCGTTCAGTTGCTCAAGAGTGCTTTTCTCAGTGCGCGGGCACATTTTTTACAAATCTAAGTTTGAAACTTCGATTTGTAAGAACCCAAGCCAGCAAAGGGTTTGCTGAGCATTGGAGTCAAAAAAGCCCCGCCAGACGCAAGTCCGGCGGGGCTTTTTTGTTTGGTCAACTGTTGATCAGCTCAGCAGCGCATTCACCCGCTTCACATAAGCCGCTGGGTCTGCCGGCAAGCCGCCTTCGGCCAGCAGGGCCTGGTCAAACAGGATGTGGGCCAGGTCGTGGAAGTGGACTGAGCCGTCGAGTTTTTTGACCAGTGCGTGCTCGGGGTTGACTTCTAGCACGGGCTTGACTTCAGGAGCGCTTTGCCCGGCTTGTTTGAGCATGCGGGCCAGTTGCATGCTCATGCCGTCGTCGGTCACCACCAGGCAGGCGGGGCTGTCCACCAGGCGGCTGGTCACGCGCACGTCTTCGGCTTTGTCTTTGAGCGCTTCTTTGAGCTTGGCCAGCACGGGCTTGAAGGTTTCGGCCGCGTCTTCTGCCGCTTTCTTTTCTTCTTCGTCTTGCAGCTTGCCCAGGTCAAACGCGCCTTTGGCCACGCTTTGCAGCGGGGTGCCGTCGAACTCGTGCACAAAGTTCAGCGCCCACTCGTCCACGCGGTCGGTCATCAGCAAGACTTCGATGCCTTTTTTCTTGAAGACTTCGAGCTGCGGGCTGTTCTTTGCTGCTGCCAGGGTGTCTGCGGTGATGTAGTAGATGGCGTCCTGGCCTTCTTTCATGCGGGCTTTGTAGTCGGCAAAGCTCACGCTCACGGTGTCGTGTGTCGATGAGGCAAAACGCAGCAACTTGGACAAACGCGCTTGGTTGCCAAAGTCTTCGCCCAAGCCTTCTTTGAGCACCGCACCGAACTCGGCGTAGAACTTGGAGTACTGGCCGAGCTTGGCTTTGTCTTCTTCACTCAGAACGTCAGTGACTTCTGCAGAGGCTTCTGGGGCTTTGTCGTGTTTGGCCAAATCTTCCAGCATCGACAACACGCGTTTGGTGCAGCCTTCGCGGATGGCTTTGACATCGCGGCTTTCTTGCAGCAGCTCGCGGCTCACGTTCAGCGGCAGGTCGGCCGAGTCCACCACGCCTTTCACAAAGCGCAGGTAGCTGGGCATCAGCGCTTCGGCTTCGTCCATGATGAACACGCGCTTCACATACAGCTTGATGCCGGCTTTCTTGTCGCGGTTCCACAGGTCTTGCGGGGCTTTGGACGGGATGTAGAGCAGCTGGGTGTATTCGGTGCTGCCTTCCACGCGGTTGTGCGTCCAGGTCAGCGGGGCTTCAAAGTCGCGGCTGATCTGTTTGTAAAAATCAGCGTACTGCTCGTCGCTGATGTCTTTCTTGGGGCGGGTCCACAAGGCGCTGGCTTTGTTGATGGTTTCCCACTCGCCGGTCTTGACCATGCCGCCGGGTTGGCGGCCCGCTTCTTCGTTGCTCGGGTCGATCAGCTCGCCGTCTTTCCACTCTTCCTTTTCCATCAAGATGGGCAGGCTGATGTGGTCGGAGTATTTGCCGACGATTTCCTTGAGCTTCCAGGTGTTGGCATATTCCAACGCCTCTTCGCGCAGGTGCAAGATCACGCTGGTGCCGCGCTCGTTGCGGGTGATGGTCTCGACCTCAAAGTCGCCCGTGCCGCCGCTGATCCAGCGCACGCCTTCGGCTGCTGCCGCGCCTGCACGGCGGGTTTCAACGGTGATCTTGTCGGCCACGATGAAGCCTGAGTAAAAGCCCACACCAAACTGGCCGATCAGCTGCGCGTCCGACTTTTGGTCGCCGCTCAGCTTGCTCACGAAGTCTTTGGTGCCGCTCTTGGCAATCGTGCCCAGGTGGTCAATGGCTTCTTGCGCCGTCATGCCGATGCCGTTGTCAGTGATGTGGAGCGTCTTGGCGGCTTTGTCGAAAGACAAACGCACTTGCAACTCGGGCGCGTCTTCGTACAAAGCGGTGTTGTTGAGCGCTTCAAAGCGCAGCTTGTCGCAGGCGTCCGAGGCGTTGGAGATCAGCTCGCGCAGAAAAATCTCTTGGTTGGAATACAGCGAGTGGGTGACCAGGTGCAGCAGTTGCGCGACTTCGGCCTGGAAGGCATGGGTTTGTTTGCTCATAGCGGTTCAAAAAGGTTTAAAGGAAAACGGAAGACCAAAACCATTCTTAATTTGGGGCAAGTGCCGATGGTTCAAGA
Source organism: Limnohabitans planktonicus II-D5 (assembly GCF_001270065.2). Lineage (GTDB taxonomy): Bacteria > Pseudomonadota > Gammaproteobacteria > Burkholderiales > Burkholderiaceae_C > Limnohabitans_A > Limnohabitans_A planktonicus. The sequence goes on along the minus strand of NZ_LFYT02000009.1, from coordinate 52,044 downwards.
GGGTCAATTTATGGAAAAGAACGGTCATGGATAAGCGTCTTGCAGCCTTGACAGTTGTCGTTTAATATTGTGACACATGTCGAAAAGGAATCTCATGCAGATCAACATCACGTCATCCAAGGGAGCGCTAAGCGCACGCGCCATGAAAGCGTCTGTCCGGTCAGAGAAGCTTTGGGGTGGGTGCGTGATCAAGTATGTTTCCGACAATCCCATTGCCCGTCATCGGCATGTCATGGAGGGCGTGGAGTCCAAGGATTTTGTCGGGGTGCTGGAGTCATTTACCTGCATATCGAGCCACGATCTTCTCCATTCCATGGGCATCAGCGGGCGCACTTTGCAGCGCAAACAAGATGATCGCCTGAACCCACAACACTCCAACGTGGCCATCGCCTTGATGGAGGTGACAGATTTGGCGACGCGTGTGTTGGGCTCGCGTGAGGCGGCAGAAAAGTGGATGTCGCAAAAGTCTTTGGCGCTGGACGGCGAAAGACCGCTCGATTTGCTGACCAGCGCACCCGGCATTGAAGCCATCAAGGATTTGCTGACCCGCATTGAATACGGGGTTTACGCGTGACGCCACTGCCCGCAGTTTTGGCAAAACAGGGCAAGCAACAACCACTGACTGTATGGCGCTTGGAGCGCGCTGCCCACGCAGCCAGTTGGGCTCAGGGCATTGGCGCCGAGCGCGTTGGCGGCCGCTGGAGCCCCAAGGGTCGCCCGGTGATCTACACCTCACTGGACCCAGCCACCACAATTTTGGAGGTCGCGGTGCACGCGGGTTTTGAGGTGCTGGATGCTGTGCCCTACCGCATGTTGGAGCTGGCCATATTGACGCCAGCCCAAGTGCACATCGTTCAACCCCAAGCGGTGCCCAACCCGAATTGGCTCAGACCGGGCGCGGTCAGCGCAGGCATGCAGAAATTTGGCGCTGATTTGCTGAACCAGCACCCCTTTGTCCTGATCCCCAGCGTGGTCAGCCCCCACTCGTGGAATCTGATCATCGACGTGGCCAGTGCCAAAGCGCACATCGAGTGCGTACGCGACGAGGCGTTTGGGCTAGATGGGCGCTTGAACCAAGCGCTTTAAGCTGATGTGCCCTCCTATTGATCCGGCACGCTGAAGTTTTAAATGCGTGAGATATGTCATCTCGTAGGTCGGCACTCGCAGAGTCCGACGTTATTGGTTTCGGCACAGGCCCATGTCGGGGTCTTCGACCGCCGACCTACAACAGCTTTGCGCATTGAAAACTTCACAGGGCCGAATCAATAGGTCCTGTCTGAGCGGTCTCGGTACTCTTTCGATTGCGCGTTACGGGCAATGCCTTGCAAGGCTTGCACATCGCTTTTAGGCGTTTCTGGCAAACCAACGCTGCTGAAAATTTCGCTGGGTATTTGAGCCGTCACTGCCAATATGGCTTGGGTGTAAGCCTCAACTGCTTTTTTGAAAAGCGAGGTGATTGCATCATCGTCAGTGTGACGAAGATAGGCTTCTTTCATCAGTTCGGGCAAGACGGGTTCAAACATTTGAGGATGTTTGCCGTCCACCACCGCCTGCAGCATGTCAAGGTCATCATCTTCGCTGTAGTCAGATTGCACGCCATATTCATCGTGAAAGAAAGTCTCTTTGGATGCGGATGAGAGGAGTCTTGAACGCACATTTTCGGCCGCTTCAATCAAGCCATCGCTGTCTGTATAAATGTCAGTTGGAAAGTGATCCCAATCGCAATTGTCAACCCAGTCTTCACCCCAGCGGCTCTCTGCCCAAAGTGCGTATTGTTCAGTTGCGGGCAAGGCCTTGATGGCATAAAAGGCAGACCTGTCGAGTGTGGCTTCCAACATCGAATACAAAATGTGGTCTCCACCCATGTAGGCCATGACGCAAATTTCATCCCAATGTGAACGACAGCCCTCATCTGCGATATCAAAAGCTGGTGTGTTTTTGGCTTCGGCCTTCAGCTCGGCAACCAAGCGCTGCCGGATGTCAAAAGCATGACTTTGAGCCAATGCTTGGTGAGCGCGGCGAAAGTATTTCAGGCGTGGCGTCATGTACGCAACTTGACTGCTGAACTCTTCCGCTTCACTCGACTCATAGTCCTCGGGGGCACGACCACTGTCAACAAATGACATCAAGTCTTCCAGTAAGACATTCAGGATCTGTTCAATTCGCAAACCATCGAGTTCAAAATTACCAGACGCTTTTTCCAGCGCACTCTCGGGTAAGTCGTCAACGCCGATGAGCCCCATGCAAAGTGTCGCTTGCTCGTGGGCTGGCAATCTGTGCAGGCGCTCTATGAAAAAACCCACGAGGGCGCGTTCGACTTCGTCGTAGGCAAAAGGTGCTGGTCCACCCCAATGGTGCGCAATGACTTTGATCTCTTCCCAATGCCTTTCACACATGGATCGTTCAAGCTGAACGGGTGGATGTGTCTTGGACAGGTTCACACATTCATCCAGCAGTCGCTGCACGATGGCTTGCGCATTCTTGGCAAGGAGTTGCCGCATCAAATTTTGTGTGTGGTCCGTCATCAATTTTCCCCTTCAGAATTGGCCTTTCCAATTGGAGAGCTTGTGTCCTCTGGCCTCGGCTGCAACGGTACATCGCCAATCCACACAGGACCACCGACCCCATGAACCATCACCTGCACTTGTGGGCCGACGGCGTCTTGCACCTCGCGTGCGATTGCGCAGCTTTGCGCGAAGTTGTTGTCCCACCAGGCATCGCTGCCCATGTGCTGTGGCGGATCAATGGTGCAGTCGTGTTCCCACTGCCAAGCTGACAAACGGCGAATCAAATCCCATGGCAATGTCTCAATGTCGTAGCTGAGCATTGCACCGCGCTTGTCCCACAGTCCAGAGGCATAAAAGTCGCACCACACATGGATTTCGTCCATCAAGGGCAAATGTGCTTCTACTTCAAGCAGCATTTGTTCAGCCTTTTTGCTTGCCGACTTGAAGCTTGGCAAGTCCGTGAAGTTCATCAAAATCCCGCGACTTGTGTGGAAGACGGTTTCTGTCTGAAAAATGTGGGCGAGCGCCAGCAACAAGGTCAAGCCCTCGGAAACGCCCAAGCTCTCCCGCTGGTCATGCGTTGCGGCCAGCACATGCAGTTCATCCGTGCGCGCCAGTGTTTCCACGGGCGTGTCCAAGCATTCGCGCCATCCAAGGTGTTGGACAAGATTGCGCGCATAACGCTCAAAGGGCTTGAGTTGTTCATACTGAAGCAGCTTGTCGACGTCAATCAACAAGACATCAGCATCCACCTGCTGCCTGAGCAAGTCCTGAACCAAGGGCCAGCAGGAGGCATCTTCAAACGCGATGGTCACATAAGGTGTTTTTTGATCGGACGGTGTGAACCTGAAACGACCGGCCCGTGGGGACATTTGTCGGTGGGTGCCGTCCAGCGTAAAGGGGTGCGCATAGTTTTCAGGGTCCAACAAAGCCGCTTTCAGTCCGATCAGTGAGGGTGCGCCGCTGGCCTCTAGCAAAAACTGGACATACAAGGCATCGGGTTTGCAGGTGCAGCACCAGTGCAAAACCAAAAATCGATGAAACAGATCATCATCGAGTGGATCATCCATGTCGGCCAAGTACATGGGCGCCTGCCCCCATCGTGCTTCAATGGCTGCGGCAATGGGTTGCTGGTCAGCACGCCATTTCAGCCAGTTCGCTGTGGCTGCGCCCTCGGTAATTTCCTCCAGATCACAGTAATCAGCACCCCAAGGGCAACCGGGCTGAAACTGAATCAAGCTGGTGGCCGGTGGCTGCTCGGGCAGTTCAGACAAGGACAATCTGCGACCGGGGAAATCTGGATGCTCATATGCGGTTAATTCAGTACAGGCATCCAGTGTTTTCCTCAGAAAGCGGATTACGTCATCGGATACACAATCCTGTGCCTGAAGGTGGTCCAGCCAACGGTCACCCGGAATGTGTTCGGGTGAATCGGGCTCAAATTCATCCAGATAACGAATGCGCTCAATGACCTGCAAAGCTGGGCGCAATGCAGCGTAATGGGCCTGTGCCAGGGCCAGTGCTTTGTCTCGCTCTTTCCCTTGATGGCGCAGCAAGATGGTGGTGGCCTTGACCGGGTCTACATGGGGGCGTCGGACACCCGCCGGTGGCTCCATCCAGCAGATGTTGGGCTGGGTGTACTTTGTCGTTGCGTTGGGCTCGTGCCATCCAGATACAAAGCCCAGAATCGACGCCTCCAAATCACACATTGGCAAGCAGCGCATCAGTGGGAACAGGTCAATCACCTTGGTTGGTGTCATCGTCAGTCTCCTTGTCATACGCGGATGTTTCAGCCGCGCTTGTTGTTGCGCGAATCAGGTTCAGGGCCAGCAAGCGCTTGAGGATTTCGTCGTCCGACATGGCGGGCGTGTAGTCGGTCCATCCATAGGCGGTGGCCACGGCTTTGTCGATGGCTTCATGGGCCATGGACAGCCAAGCGGGGCGGGCGTTGTAGAGGTTGGTGAGTGTCTTCTTTTTGAGTTCGGCTTCGTGGCCTGGTTTGGCCACTGCACGTTTGGGGAAACCGGCTGCGGCTTCTTCCGGGCTTTGCATCCATTCAACCCAATCGGGCGGGTTCAGCCAGTTGTCTCGTGTTTTCACCAAGTGGGCGGCAGACTTGGCGATGTTGACAGCGATGCTGCGGGCCTTGTTCGATGCTGTGTCTGTCAGTTGAGCGGGGATGAGCACACCGTCGACCGATTCTGTTTGCTGGTGCGAGGTGTCAGCCGGGGTCAGCTTGTCGGGGAAGGGGAAGGTTTCAAAGCAGGTGGTGGGTGTGTAGCGTGGGTCGTTGCCAACGCCCAAAAATGTGCACATTCGAAGGGACCACAGCTCATGGAATCGGCTGTGCAGTATGCCGAAAGTCGAATCGTCCTCACGGGCGATGGCTAAAGTTGCTTGGTCAGGCAAAACGGTTGCATTCATCCAAATAAAAGTTCGATGTTTTGCTACCGCGACAGTGACTATGTATCGAAACGCGGTGGACAGGGCCTTGCGCATGCCTGGTCGTGCTTCTGCATGACGCCACCAAAACTTCCGATAAGAATCTCGGTTATTTTTTTCACGTAATGGTCGGACGTGTGCGTTTACAAATGTGAAAGGTGCCTCAAACATCGCGGCCTCAGACAGAGGGATGCTGGTGCCAAAATCAACGACCCATCGGTCGCCCCAGCGTCTGGTGATGTCCAATCCATTGCAAAGTGGGCGAACAACGAGGGCGTTAGATTTGCAGTTGGGGTTTGGTTCCAAAAGCCACTCACGAGCCATATCACCATCGATGTCAAAGGGGCCTTTTTTGGAAGACCCCATAAAACAGGTTCCTTGGGATGAGCTCAGTACCTTTGCAAGGGTTAAGTCATTGTCCGCATTGCCGTTCTCCCCAGCTGTGAGGTCTGGATGGATACGACCCACCAAGCTGCCATTTAACAATGGCGCTTGTGTTGATTCACCAAAGCAAATCAACGACACCCTGACTGCCGCACCCGCATTGACCCAAGGCTCGTCGCTCCACGCGGTAAAAATATGTGTGTCCCGTGTAATGGCGTCCAGCACCGTCCGGTTTGCACCACCACGGATGGAGTTGGTGGCCACCAGACCGGCGCATTTCAACCGACCATTTGTAATGGCTATCCGGGCCTTGTCAAACCAATAGCAAACCAGATCGGCACCGGGTGGCACCCTGTCTTTGGAGTAGGCCTTGGCCAAAGCATCAAAGTAATCGCTGCCCAATTCGCCACGTTTTTTACTGCCCCCCAAAAACGGCGGGTTGCCCACAATCACATCGGCCTGCGGCCACTCGGCTTCTTGGCCTTCGGGGGTGAGCAGGGCGTCGCGGTGTTCGATGCTGTCCAGGGGTTTGAGGATCGGGCGGCTCGACAAGGGTTCGCCGTTGCGTTGGCACCATTGGATGTCGCCAATCCAGACCGTCACGCGGGCCAGTTCGGCGGCAAAGGCGTTGATCTCGATGCCCAAAATGTTGTGTGGCCCGGTTTGCATGACCAACTCGGCAGCTAGCCCCAGTTCTTGCGCTTCGATGCTGACGAAGCGCTCCACGTCGCGTAGTGCTTTGAGTGCAAGGTACAGAAAATTTCCCGATCCACAAGCAGGGTCCAGCACGCGGAATTGGCTCAGGCGCAGCTGGAAAGCTTCATAGATCGCTTTGACTTCTTGGCTGGCCTTTTTGCCTTTGCTCTTGGTGGTTTTTTTGTGCTCGATGATTTGGGCTTTGACCTGCGCCCACTCGGCCAGCAGGGGCTCGTTGATCAGTGGCGTGATGATTTTCTGGATGGTTTCTGTGTCGGTGTAATTGGCCCCCAGTTGCGAGCGCTCGTCTGATTCCAGTCCGTTTTCAAACAAGGTGCCAAAAATCGTGGGGTCGATGGCGCGCCAGTCGTATTCAGCAGCGGTGCTGTGCAGTTGTTGAAGGTTGTTTTGCGTCAGGGTAGGAATGTCGATGTGTTTGAACAGGCCACCGTTGAACCATTCGACAGGAATGTCCCCGTAGTCGCCGCCCGATTGCATGGTCTTGAACAGTGCAGCCAATCGACTTGCTGCCCGGTCGGGGTCTTGGGTGACTTTTGAAAGAAGGCTGGTGAATGCACCCGATGGCAACAGGTTTTCGTCTTCGGCAAACATGCAGAACACGCATTGCACCAAAAAGTGAGCCACCTTGTTGCGGTCTGTCTCGCCTGCTCGCATGGCTTTTGCAATCGCGCCAAACTTGGCCGCTGCGCTTTCGGTGATGGCGGCAGATGATTTGAGGGGCTTGAGCTTGTCAGGGTCGGTGAACACCCATTTGAGTTTTTGCAGGTTTTCGGGTGTGCCGATGTCCAGCAGGCCAATGCGGTGAACCTCGGTGGGGTAGTTCTGAAAGTTGGTGTGAATTTCGATGCGTTCACGGTCACAGACCACCAGCAAAGGTGGGTTGTGCAAGGCGCTGGCGTAGCGCTTGAGTTGGTCCAGGGCTTTATTCAGGTTTTCGCCGGGCGCTTTGTTTTCCCAGCCAAAGTGGCGGTCTTTCCAGACGTCGGCGTAGCCGGTGCGGCCTTCGGCTAAAGCACCTTTTCGCTCGTAGCAGTAATGGCCTAAGTCGCGGGGCTTTGGCACGCCCAACAGGGTGCACAGGTCTTCAAAATGGGCTTGTGCACCTTGTTCTTCGTTGAGGTTTTTTTTGTGCCAAGTCTGGATAAATTGTTCGGGCGTCATGGTCTCTGGCTGGTTGGTGCCAGAGTCCTTGCGCTCAAGACCCGGGCGGCAAAGCCCGAATCATACTTTTGTTGATACTTAAAATCTAAAAAGTAAATTCAAAATGAATCATTGGAATGCATTTATTGGGTGCGTGTTATGCGGCCGGAAGCGACAAATATGAGGCACGAATGTGCTTCCCCGTGTTCTGTATGTCATTTTTACTTTGACAACGCCCCAACTTCCTTGTTCCACCGCTCCAACAGTCGGCGGCGCTCGGCCGATTTGCCGTACTTTTCAAAGTCGTATTTGATCAAGCGCACCTTGTCCATGGACGGGATGCGTGGGTCGGGCTTGAAGGTTTTGTTGGCTGGGCTTTGCAGGCTGTTGGCCTTGGCGCCGATGCTTTGGCCGGCGGGGCTCATGAGCCAGTCGTAATAGCGTTTGGCGTTGGCTGCGTTGCGGGCACCTTTGACCAAGGCGATGCCGCCGATTTCGTAGCTGGTGCCTTCGCAGGGGGCCACGGTGGCCACCGGGTATTTGTTGTGCCGCCAGCCGTCAAAACCAAAGATGAAGCTGATGCCCACAGCCACTTCGCCCTTGGCCACATTGGGCGCTTGGGCGGTGCCGCTTCGGGTGTATTGGGTCACGTTTTTGTGCAGGGCTTTCATGTACTCAAAAGCCGCGTCTTCGCCCATCATCTGCACCAGCCCCGCCAGAATGGTGTAGGCCGTGCCGCTGGAGGCGGGGTGTGAGATTTCGACCTCGCCTTTGTAGATGGGCTTGATCACGTCGGACCAGCATTGGGGCGCAGGCAGTTTCTTTTTCTTGAGCAGTTCGGTGTTCCAGCCAAAGCCAATGGCGCTGGTGTAGAAACCGCCCACCATGTTTTGTGTCATGGCGTATTGGCGCACGCTCCAGCCGTGCAGGTCGTTCAGGTAGTCGGGGCGGTAGGGCGCCAGCAGACCGATTTCGGCAGCTTGCAAAAACGGGTCACCGGTGCCGCCCCACCAGATGTCGGTCTTGGGGTTGGCCGCTTCGGCGCGGATTTGCGCCAGCGCTTCACCGGTGGCTTTGCGGGTCTGGTTGACGTTGATGCCGGTGGCTTTGGTGAATTCCTTGGCGGCCATTTCGCACCAGCTTTGGTCGGTGCTGCAAATCGCGTTGAGGCTGCTGGTTTGGGCAGAGGCGGTGCCGACGTAAAGAGCGGCGGCGGTGAACAAGGCGGCTGTGAACTTCAGGGTCATTGCGCGTCTCCAATTTGTGTCGGTGTGCTTTGTCGGGGCTGAAGCCACCGACCTACGGGGTATTTTGTAGGTCGGCAGCTTCAGCTCCGACATGGCTTGCTGGATCATGAATCCAAGCACCATCAGAACGCTTCGTTCGGCCCCAAATACCGCCAAGTCCCCGCCGGCATTTGCCCCAACTGCACGCCGCCCATGCGGATGCGTTTGAGGCCCACCACTTTCAGGCCGACTTGTTCGCACATGCGGCGGATTTGGCGCTTCTTGCCTTCGGTCAGAACAAAGCGCAGCTGCTCGGGGTTTTGCCAGTCCACTTTGGCGGGTTTGAGGGGTTTGCCGTCAAGGCTCAGGCCGTGGCGCAGGCGCTCGAGCAGCGCCTTGGGGAACACAGCTTGCACGTTGGCACTCACGCGGTCGAAGTCGCCAATGGTCGTGAGCTGATTGGCTTTGCCGCCATAGGTGGCCGATGCGGCGGTGGCGGCGGCGGTGTTTTCGTGGCCGGTGTAGGCCACGCGCACCAAATACTCCTTTTCCATCTCGGAGTCTTCACCGATCAATTGACGGGCTATGCGGCCGTCTTGTGTCAGTACCAGCAAGCCGGTGGAGTCGATGTCCAGGCGTCCAGCTGGGGCGAGACCCCGCAAGTGAGGCGGGGTGAAGCGCAGCTTGGACGGGTCGCCGCCCCAGTGGCTGCGCGGGTTGATCAGGGTGATGGCCGGTTCGTGCCCGTCTTCGGCTTGGCCGCTCACATAGCCCATGGGCTTGTGCAGCAAGATGGTGACTTGGCGGTCTTGCTGTTGCTCGGCGGCTTTGTCGATGGTGATGCGGTCGGACAGCGTGACCTGCTGGCCCATGCTGGCGGGCAGGCCATTGACCAAAACCCAGCCTTGCTCGATCCAGGCGTCGGCCTCGCGGCGCGAGCACATGCGCAGTTCGGCCATGCGTTTGTTCAGGCGCGAGGTGCCGCTGGGCGCGGCCGTTTCGCCTTTGCCTTCGGGGCGGGGGGCGCGTTTGAATGCCGGGGGCTGGGTCATGGGGTAGGTGGGCAAAAAGAAGTTGACCGATTGTCCGTTGTTTTTGCGCCTTGGCGTTTCAGTGGGATAGGCAGGTTGGTGGCTTCAGCCCCGACGTATGGTCGTGGGCCGCGTGCATTCGTCGGAGCTGAAGCTACCGACCTGCAAAAAACTCGGCAGTGCGCAGGGTTGGTGAGGCGCAAGCGTTTCACATGAACTGCGCAGTACGAAGGCCTTGTAAATCCAGAATCCGCAGGCCGCCGTACTCCACCCGAATGAGCTGTCGGGCTTCGAGAACGCGCAGTGCTTCGTTCACGCGCTGGCGCGACAGTCCCACCAGATAGGCCAGCTCTTGTTGGGTGATGCGCAGCACTTCGCCCACGCCGGAAAACAACACCGGGTTGAACAGCGAAGCGAGGTGGCGGGCCAGGCGCAGCTCGGGATTGTTGATGCGGTCCAACTCGCGGGCGGCAATGAACTGGCCCAGACGCTCGTTGAGCTGGTTCATGATGAAGCGGTTAAAGCCCAGCGAGTGGTCGATCAGCCAGTGAAAGGTGTCCACCGGCAAGCCCGCCACCACACTGGCGCGCAGAGCCTGGATGTTGTAGCGGTAGATCTCCCGCTTGAGCGCTGTGCCCTCGCCAAACCAGCCGCCCGGCGGTATGCCGGTGAAGGTCATGTTCTGGCCGCTTTCGTTGTCGCTGCTCATCTTGAGCAGGCCGGATATGACGCCAAACCAGTAGGTGACCGGACGCCCCACACGGCACACGTAATCGCCCGGATGGGGATCGCTCACCACCAGTTGCGGCACGATTTCTGTGCGCTCTTGCGCTGTGAGCAAGCTCAACCAGGGAATATCCTGCTGCTCAGCAGCAGTGGGCGCGCGTCTGCGCTGGTGAACGGTGGGGTTTGTAAGCATTTGGTCAACAAGCCGTCAGACTCGGGTCAGTTGTGCTAGGGGTCTTCCCTGAATTGTCGTTCAAACGACAACTTGACGTCAAATGAATGCCTAGTATCCGCCCAAGTTCAGTCGCATTGCATTCAATGCACCGTTTTTGGAGACAGGTCAGGTCATGCAAACAACGTTTCCCCGTTTGATGCTCAAGCACGCTGCCGAGCGCCCCACAGCGCCCGCACTGCGCGAGAAGGAATATGGCATTTGGCAGGCCACCAGCTGGGCTGCCTTGGCGCACATGGTCGAGTCCATCGCCTGCGGTCTGCACCAAGCGGGTTTGCAGCGCGGCGAGCACCTGATTGTGGTGGGTGCCAACCGCCCGCGCTTGTACGCCACCATGCTGGCCGCCCAGTCGCTGGGTGCGATTCCCGTGCCGCTGTACCAGGACGCGGCCGCTGCCGAATGCGTGTTCCCCATCACCAACGCCGAAGTGCGTTTTGCCGTGGTGGAAGACCAGGAGCAGGTCGACAAGATGCTGGAAGTGCGTGAGCAATGCCCGCAGCTGACGCACATTTATTACGACGATCCACGCGGCTTGCGCAAGTACACCGAAGACGGCTTGGGCTCGCTCGAAGAGCTGATGGCTGCTGGCGGCGTGTTTGCGCAGCAGCACCCCCAGTTCTTCAAAGAAGAAGTTGAAAAAGCGTCCTACACCGATGTGGCGGCGATGTTCTTCACCTCGGGCACCACGGGCAACCCCAAGGGCGTGGTGCACACGCACAGCTCCTTGATCGACCGCGCCGAAGCGGGTGCCGAGTTTGACAAGTTGAGCAACGCTGAAGATGTGTTGGCCTACATGCCGCCCGCCTGGATTGGCCAGAACATCTTCAGCTACGCGCAGTGGCTGGTGTGTGGCTATGTGGTCAATTGCCCTGAGTCTTCGGCCACGGTGACCATCGACCTCAAAGAGATTGGCCCCACTTATTACTTCGCGCCACCCCGTGTGTTCGAGGGCATGCTGACCAGTGTGATGATCCGCATGGAAGATGCGGGCAGTTTCAAGCGCAAGATGTTCCACCATTTCATGGCGGTGGCCAAAAAAGTGGGCCCCGCTTTGATGGACGGGCGCAGTGTGGGCTTGTTTGATCGCCTGCAATATGCCTTGGGCAATCTCGTGGTGTACGGCCCCTTGCGCAACAACATGGGTTTCAGCCGCGTGCGTGTGGCCTACACCGCGGGTGAGGCCATTGGCCCCGACTTGTTCACCTTCTACCGCTCGATCGGGGTGAACATCAAGCAGTTGTACGGCTCGACCGAAACCGCCGTGTTCGTGTGTCTGCAGCCCGACAACGAAGCACGAGCCGACACCGTGGGGGTGCCCTGCAAAGGTGTGGAGATCAAGGTCGCCGAGAACGGTGAAATTCTGGTCAAGTCTCCAGGCTTGCTCAAAGGCTATTACAAGAACCCTGAAGCCACAGCCGAAGTGCTCACGCCAGACGGCTGGTACCACACCAGCGATGCGGGCTTCATCGATTCGCATGGCCACCTGAAGATCATCGACCGCGTCAAAGATGTGGGACGCATCCAGGGCGGTGCCAACGACGGTGCGATGTTCGCGCCCAAGTACGTTGAAAACAAACTCAAGTTCTTCCCGCACATCAAAGAGGTGGTGGCCTATGGCGACCAGCGCGAAAAGGTGTGCGTGATGATCAACATCGACTTCGATGCCGTGGGCAACTGGGCCGAGCGCCGCAACCTGCCTTATGCCGGTTACACCGATCTGGCGCAAAAGCCCGAGGTGTACCAACTGATCAAAGAATGCGTGGAAAAGGTCAACGCCGATCTGGCCGAAGACACCTTGCTGGCGGGCAGCCAGGTCAGTCGATTCCTGGTCTTGCACAAAGAACTGGATGCCGACGACGGTGAATTGACCCGCACCAACAAGGTCCGTCGCGGCTTCATTGCCGAGAAATACAAACCCCTGGTCGATGGCCTGTACGAAGGTAAATCCGAGCAGTTCATCGAGACGGTGGTCAAGTTCGAAGACGGCCGCACCGGCAGCGTGAGCGCCACGCTCAAGATGTCCGACGCCAAAACATTCACACCCGTGAAGGCAGCAGCATGAGCAAGGCCGGACCGCTCCAAGTTGCGAAGGCCCCCTTGGGGGGCAGCGCAGTACATGAAATGACAAGCGTGGGGGTCAAATGACCAAGAAAATCGGCGACGTCATTCTGGACGTCAACAACATCAGTTTGCGATTCGGTGGCGTGAAGGCGCTGACCGACATCTCGTTCAATGTGCGCGAGCACGAAGTGCGCGCCATCATCGGCCCCAACGGTGCCGGCAAAAGTTCGATGCTCAACTGCATCAACGGCGTGTACACGCCCCAAGAGGGCAGCATCACCTTCCGTGGTCAAAAGTTCGCGCACATGAACAGCCGCCAGGTGGCCGAGATGGGCATTGCCCGCACCTTCCAGAACCTGGCCTTGTTCAAGGGCATGAGCGTGATCGACAACATCATGACGGGCCGCAACCTGCGCATCAAGAGCAATCTGTTCATGCAGGCGCTGCGCATCGGCCCCGCCCAGCGCGAGGAAGAGCAGCACCGTGAGTTCGTCGAACACATCATCGACTTTCTGGAGATTCAGGCCTTTCGCAAAACCCCGGTGGGGCAGCTGCCCTACGGTTTGCAAAAGCGGGTGGACCTGGGCCGCGCCCTGGCCATGGAGCCCCAGGTGCTGCTGCTTGACGAGCCCATGGCCGGCATGAACATGGAAGAAAAGCAGGACATGTGCCGCTTCATTCTGGATGTGAACGACGAGTTCGGCTCCACCATCGTGCTGATCGAGCATGACATGGGCGTGGTGATGGACATCTCGGACCGCGTGGTGGTGCTCGATTACGGCAAAAAAATCGGCGACGGGACCCCCGAAGAAGTGCGCAACAACGAAGAAGTGATCAGTGCCTATCTGGGCACCAGTCACTGAGGAGAACAAAAAAATGGCATTTTTCCTGGAAGCTCTTTTGGGTGGCCTGATGGCGGGCATGCTCTATGCGCTGGTGTGCTGATCTTCAAGGCCTCGGGCGTGTTCAACTTCGCGCAAGGCGCGATGGTCTTGTTCGCGGCGTTGGCGATGGCACGTTTTTCGGAATGGGTGCCCGGCTGGCTGGGCATTGAAGACAAGTTCCTGGGCAACCTGATCGCTTTTGTGTTGGCCGCCGCCATCATGTTTGTGTTGGCCTGGCTGATCGAGCGCTTGGTGCTGCGCCATCTGGTCAACCAGGAAGGCGTGACCTTGCTCATGGCCACGCTGGGCATCACCTACTTTTTGGATGGTTTGGGCCAGACGATTTTTGGCAGCGACATCTACAAGATTGACGTGGGCATGCCCAAAGACCCGGTGTTCCTGTTCGACTCGGTTTTCCCTGGTGGCGTGCTGGTCAACCTCGAGGATGTGTACGCGGCTTGCATCGCGGCTTTGCTGGTGGTGGTCTTGTCGCTGTTCTTCCAGAAAACCGGCACCGGCCGTGCCCTGCGTGCGGTGGCCGATGACCACCAAGCGGCGCAGTCGATCGGTATTCCCCTCAACCGCATCTGGGTGATTGTCTGGTTTGTGGCGGGCTTGACCGCGCTGGTGGCCGGCATCATCTGGGGCTCCAAGATGGGTGTGCAGTTCTCGCTGACCACGGTGGCTTTGCGTGCTTTGCCGGTGATCATTTTGGGTGGCCTGACCTCGGTACCCGGGGCCATCATTGGCGGCCTGATCATCGGTGTGGGCGAGAAGCTGTCCGAGGTGTACCTCGGTCCCTATGTGGGCGGCGGCATCGAAATCTGGTTTGCGTATGTGCTGGCTTTGGTGTTCTTGCTGTTCCGTCCGCAAGGCCTGTTCGGCGAAAAAATCATCGACCGCGTGTAAGGAGAGACAGCATGTTTTACAGAGAAAACGGTCAGTTCAAGACCTCTTACCGCAAAGACCAGCAGATCTTTGCGATTGCGCAAGACCGCTGGGCCATCCTGGCGCTGATCGCCTTTGCTTTTGTGGGCGTGCCCTTTTTGGCAGACGAATACATTTTTCGCGCCATCCTGATCCCCTTCCTGATCCTGTCTTTGGCGGCTTTGGGGGTGAATATTTTGGTGGGTTATTGCGGTCAGATCTCGCTGGGTTCGGGCGCTTTCATGGCGGTGGGGGCCTACATGGCCTACAACACCTACATCCGCATTGAGGGCATGCCCCTGATCGTGGCGCTGCTGGCCGGGGGCTTTTTTGCCACCTTGGTGGGCATGTTCTTTGGCATCCCGAGTTTGCGCGTCAAGGGCTTGTACTTGGCGGTGGCGACTTTGGCCGCGCAGTTCTTTTGCGACTGGGCCTTCCTGCGCGTGGGTTGGTTCACCAACAACAACGCTTCGGGCTCGGTCTCGGTGTCCAACCTGAATGTGTTTGGTTTGCCGATTGACACGCCATTGCAAAAGTACATCTTCTGCCTGATCTTCCTGGTGGTGTTTGGCTTGCTGGCCAAAAATCTGGTGCGCAGCGCCATTGGCCGCGAGTGGATGGCCATTCGCGACATGGACGTGGCCGCTGCCGTGATCGGCATACGCCCCATGTACGCCAAGCTCAGCGCTTTTGCCGTGAGCTCATTCATTGTCGGTGTGGCAGGTGGGCTGTGGGGCTTTGTGCACTTGGGGTCATGGGAGCCAGCGGCTTTCTCGATTGACCGTTCCTTTCAGCTCTTGTTCATGGTCATCATTGGCGGCATGGGCTCCATCATGGGCAGCTTCTTTGGTGCCGCGTTCATCGTGATCTTGCCGATTTTCCTCAACCAGTTCCTGCCTTGGGCGGGTGACCTGGTGGGTGTGAACATCTCGACGGCAGCCGTCTCGCACACCGAGTTCATGATCTTCGGTGCCCTGATCGTGTGGTTCCTGATCGTCGAGCCGCATGGCCTGGCCAAGCTCTGGTCGGTTGCCAAGCAGAAGTTGCGTCTGTGGCCCTTTCCGCATTGATGTTTTTCAACGTGTTTTTCCCAGTGCTTCCAACTTTTTTAACAGGAGACAAACCATGAAGCTTCGTCAACTCGTCCTTGCCACCACGGTGGCGGCTGCCGGTCTTGCCAGTGCGCTGGTCAGCACCGTGGCCACAGCCCAAACCAAAGAGCAGTTTTTCCCCGTGCTGGTCTACCGCACCGGCGCTTACGCCCCCAACGGCGTGCCCTTTGCCAACGGCTATGTCGACTACCTCAAGCTGGTCAATGCGCGTGGCGGCATCAACGGCGTCAAGCTCAGCTTTGAAGAGTGTGAAACCGGCTACGCCACTGACCGTGGCGTGGAGTGCTATGAGCGCCTGAAGGGCAAGAACGGCGGCGCGACCGTGTTCCAGCCCCTGTCCACCGGCATCACTTTTGCCCTGACCGAAAAAGCCCCTGGCGACAAGATCCCCTTGATCACTGCAGGCTACGGCCGCAGCGAGTCGGCTGACGGCGGCGTGTTCAAGTGGAACTTTCCCTTGGCAGGCACTTACTGGGTGGCCGGTGACGTGATCATCCAGGACATCGGCAAGAAGGCCGGTGGCGTCGACAAGCTCAAGGGCAAGCACATCGCCTTGGTCTACCACGACAGCCCGTTTGGCAAAGAAGCCATCCCGATCTTGCAAGAGCGCGCCGCCATGCACGGCTTCAAGCTGAGCTTGTTGCCTGTGACTCACCCCGGCGTGGAGCAAAAGTCCACTTGGTTGCAAATTCGCCGTGACCGCCCTGACTACGTGGTCAACTGGGGCTGGGGCGTGATGAACTCCACCTTGCTCAAGGAAGCGCAAGCCACTGGCTACCCCCGTGAAAACATCTGGGGCGTGTGGTGGGCCGGTGCCGAGCCTGACGTCAAAGACATCGGCATGGGCGCCAAGGGCTACAACGCCATCACCATGCAGCACGGCACCGAAAAGGGCTCTGCGATCGTGAAGGAAGTGCTGGAGAAGTTGCACGCCAAGAACCAAGGCACAGGCCCCAAAGACGAAGTGGGTGAAGTGCTGTACATGCGCGGCTTGTTCAGCGCCATGTTCGCGGTTGAAGGCGTGCGCCAAGCCCAAGAGAAATACGGCAAGGGCAAAGTCATGACCGGCGAGCAAGCACGCTGGGGTTATGAAAACCTGAACCTGACCCAGCCCAAGCTCGATGCCCTGGGCTTCAAGGGTGTGTTGCGTCCCATCTCCACCTCGTGTGCGGACCACATGGGTGCCAACTGGGCCCGTATCCACACATGGGACGGCACCAAGTGGCAATTCAGCAGCGACTGGATGCAGGCTGATGAGCAAATCATCAAGCCCATGGTGAAGGCCGCTGCCGACAAGTACGCCGCCGAGAAGAAGATCACACGCCGCACCCCTGCGGATTGCCAGTCCTGATCGGTGACCAGCCCGCTGCGCAAGCGGCGGGCTGCATCTGCCGAGGGCTTGCGCCAGCGGCAGATGCCACATGAAACCCTTGCGTGCAGCGGTTTCATTTGGCTTGAACCCCAGAATTTGAAAAGGCACAGTCCATGAGCGACAAAAACATTGTTCTGAATGTCAATGGCATCGAAGTCATTTACAACCACGTCATCCTGGTGCTCAAGGGCGTGTCCCTGCAGGTGCCCGAACAAGGCATCGTGTCTTTGCTGGGTGGCAATGGCGCGGGCAAGACCACCACACTGCGGGCCATCTCCAATTTGCTGCAAGGCGAGCGGGGCGAGGTGACCAAGGGCAGCATTGAACTGCGCGGTGAGCGCATCGAAAACCTCACGCCCGCCGACCTGGTCAACCGGGGCGTGGTGCAGGTCATGGAAGGGCGGCACTGCTTTGCACACCTGACCATCGAAGACAACCTGATGACCGGCAGCTACACCCGCACCAACAAGGGCGAGATCGCGGCCAACCTGGACAAGGTCTACACCTATTTTCCGCGCCTGAAAACCCGTCGCACTTCGCAAGCGGCCTACACATCGGGCGGCGAGCAGCAAATGTGCGCCATTGGCCGCGCCTTGATGACCAACCCCAGCGTGATGTTGCTCGATGAGCCTTCGATGGGTCTGGCTCCGCAAATCGTGGAAGAGGTGTTCAACATCGTGAAAGACCTGAACGAGAAGGAAAAGGTCACCTTCCTGATCGCTGAGCAGAACACCAACATGGCCCTCAAGTATTCGGATTACGGTTACATCATGGAGTCAGGTCGCATCGTGATGGACGGCGCGGCTGAAGACCTGCGCACCAACGAAGACGTGAAAGAGTTTTACTTGGGCATGGGCGGCGGTGAGCGCAAGAGCTTCAAGGACGTCAAAAGCTACAAGCGCCGCAAGCGCTGGCTGGCTTGAAGCGCAGGCTTTCACCCCCTTGCTTTCTCAACGCAGTACCTCAGAAAGAAACCCATGTCCCAGCACTTTGATGCCCTGGAAACGCGTGCACCTGAAGTCCGTGAAGCGGCTTTGATGGCCGCTTTGCCCGCGCAGATCGCGCATGCCAAGGCCCATGCACCGGCGTTTGCCGACTTGCTCCAGGACGTGGATGCAGCCAGCGTGAACAGCCGCGCCGCACTGGCCCAATTGCCGGTGATCCGCAAATACGAATTGCTGGAGCGTCAAAAAGCTGCGCGTGCCTCGGGCGGCAATGTGTTTGGCGGGTTCAGCGCCATGGGTTTTGGCCCAGGCATGACCCGTGTGTTTGCCAGTCCCGGCACCATTTACGAACCCGAAGGCACACGCGCCGATTACTGGCGCATGGCCAGGGCCATGTTTGCGGCGGGTTTTCGCCCGGGCGAGCTGATTCACAACAGCTTCAGCTACCACTTCACGCCTGCAGGCTCCATGATGGAAACCGGTGCCCATGCCCTGGGCTGCACCGTGTTTCCGGGTGGCACAGGCCAGACCGAGCAGCAAGTGGGTGCCATGAGTGAACTGCAGCCTGCAGGCTACATCGGCACGCCCAGCTTCTTGAAAATCATCCTCGAAAAAGCCGCCGAGATGGGCGTGGCCTTGCCCACGGTGCGCAAGGCGCTGGTCTCGGGTGAAGCTTTTCCGCCCAGCTTGCGTGACTGGATGGCCGCGCGTGGTGTGACCGGTTACCAGTGCTATGCCACGGCCGATTTGGGTCTGATCGCTTACGAAACATCGGCCCGGGAAGGCCTGGTGCTGGACGAAGGCGTGATCGTCGAGATCGTGCGCCCTGGCACCGGTGACCCCGTGCCCGAGGGCGAGGTGGGCGAACTGGTCGTGACCAGTCTCAACCCCGACTACCCCTTGATCCGTTTTGGCACGGGCGATTTGTCGGCCATCCTGCCGGGCCAGTGCCCCACGGGTCGCACAGGCCAGCGCATCAAAGGCTGGATGGGCCGGGCTGACCAGACCACCAAGATCCGGGGCATGTTTGTTCATCCCGGACAGGTGGCCGAGATCGTCAAGCGCTTCCCCGAAGTGAGCAAGGCGCGCCTGGTGGTGAGCGGCGAGATGGCCAACGACCAGATGGCGCTGCACGTCGAGACCGGCTTGCTGGACGACGAAGGCCTCAAAACCCGCGTGGCCGATGCGGTGCGCGACGTGACCAAATTGCGTGGCGAAGTGCATCTGGTGGCGCAGGGCAGTCTGGCCAACGATGGCAAGGTCATCGAGGACGCCCGCAGCTACCAGTGAGTGGTCTGGCGGTATATATCCTTCATGAAATCAAGGGCATGCAAAGCTTTGTGGATAAGTAGTTTCCGTGATTTCGTGACACTGTTGAAGTTTTAAACTGTTCAGTTAATTTCTAGGAGTGTTTCAATGAAGCAATGGATTGCCCTGGCCACACTGGCCGCTGTTTCCGCAGGGGCACAAGCCCAAACGTACCCCGGCAACAAGCCTGTGTCTATCGTGGTGCCGTTCACCGCAGGTGGCCCTACAGACCGCGTCGCACGCGACTTGGCTGAAGCCATGCGCAAGCAAATTCCGGGCAGCAATTTTGTGGTTGAAAACGCTGCTGGCGCGGGCGGCACCATTGGTGCCACCAAAGTGGCCAAAGCCGCACCCGATGGTCACACCGTGTTGTTGCACCACATTGGCATGGCTGCGACCCCCGCGCTTTACCGCAAGCTCGGTTACAAAACGCTGGAAGACTTCGAGTTCCTGGGCATGATCAACGACGTGCCCATGACCCTGATCGGCAAGCCCCAGCTGCCCGCCAACACCTACCGCGACTTTGAAAACTACATCCGCGCCAACGCGGGCAAGCTGAACATTGCGCACGCTGGTTTGGGGTCCGCTTCACACATTTGCGGCCTGCTGTGGCAGTCCAACCTGCAGTCCAAAGACGCGATGACCACCATACCGTTTGGCGGCACCGCCCCCGCCATGACCGCCCTGATCGGCGGCCAGGTCGATGTGATGTGCGACCAGACCACCAACACCACCAGCCAGATTGAAGGCGGTCGTGTCAAGGCTTTTGCTGTCACCACCGCCAAGCCTTTGTCCACTCACCCTGTGCTCAAGTACTACCCCAGCTTGCAAGAGATGGGCATGAAGAACTTCGATCTGACCATTTGGCACGGTTTGTACGCCCCCAAAGGCACGCCCGCAGCGATCACCAAAACGCTGAACGATGCCCTGAAAAAAGCCCTGAAAGATCCTGAATTCATCAAGAAGAACGAAAGCTTGGGCGCTTTGGTGGTGACGGACAAGCGTTCCGACCCGGCTGAGCACAAGAAGTTTGTGGCCGCCGAGATGATCAAGATCAAGGCTGCGGTGGACGCAGCGGGTAAATACGCCGACTGATCTGCGGTCAATTTTCCACCCACAAAAAAGCCGCTTCATGCGGCTTTTTTGTTGTGCGTGGATTGTGCCTGTCAGTTCGCAAACTGCTCAGTCCCCACGATGCCCAGCTTGCTCAGCCCGATGCGCTGTGCGTTGGCCATCACGGCGGCAGTGGCTTCGTATTTCGCCTTGGCGTGTGAGCGGATGTGCAGCTCCGGTTGAGGTTGCTGCGCGGCTGCTTCAGTCAACTTGGCTTGCAGCTCTGCACGACTGGTCAATGGTTTTCCGTTCCAGTGGATCACGCTGCCCGCGTCCACATCGATCTTGATCACCACTGGGTCGACCTTCTTGGGCGCATTCGTGGGCACTGGCATGTCCAGATTCACCGAGTGCAACTGCGCCGGGATGGTGATGATCAACATGATCAGCAGCACCAGCATCACGTCAATCAGCGGCGTGGTGTTCATGTCGATCATGACTTCCGGCTCGTCGCTGGAACTCGTTCCTACCTTCATTGCCATGTCTTGCTCCTGTCAGTGGCCAGACGGCTCGGTGATGAAGCCGACCTTGGTGATGCCTGCGCGTTGCACCGCGTACATCACCCGGCCCACCGACTCGAAATCACTTTGGCCGTCGCCCCGGATCTGCACTTCGGGTTGAGGCTTCATGGCCGAGAACTTTCTCATGCGTTCGAACAAGTCCGTGCTGTTCTTGATCTTGGTGTCGTAGAGGTAGATGCCTCCTGTCTTGTCCACCGAGATGATCACGTTTTCGGGCTTGGTCTCGCGCACCACGTTCTGTTCTTTGGGCAAGTCCACCTTGATGGAGGTGGTCACCACGGGGATCGTGATCAAAAAGATGATGAGCAGCACCAACATCACGTCCACCAGTGGGGTGGTGTTGATGGTGCTGATGATCTCGTCATCGGTTTCGCCTACGTTCATGGCCATGTTGGCTTCTCCTGTGATTCCTTGGCCGGTGCTGCCACTGCCAAAGCGATGGGATTTACTTCTTGGCCGAGCCGAGCAGCACAGCGTGCAAGTCAGCGCCAAAGGCGTTGACTTGTTCCATCACGGCCTTGTTGCGGCGTACCAGGAAGTTGTAACCCAGCACCGCAGGCACGGCCACGGCCAAGCCGATGGCGGTCATGATCAGGGCTTCACCCACGGGGCCTGCGACCTTGTCGATCGACGCCTGACCCGACATGCCGATTTTGACCAGCGCGTGGTAGATGCCCCACACGGTGCCAAACAGGCCTACGAAAGGTGCGGTCGACCCCACCGTGGCCAGCACCGCCAGACCATCTTGCATGCGGTTTTGCACATGGCCCATGGCGCGTTGGATGCTCATGGTGATCCACTCGTTGAGGTCGACTGCGCCGAGCAAACCCGTGTGCTTGGACGCGCCTTCCAGGCCTTTTTCTGCAATGAAGCGAAACGCCGAGTCTGGTGCCAAGGTGTCCTTGCCTTGGGCCACGGTGCTGGCGCTCCAGAACGTTTGTTGGGCTGCAGCCGCTTGCTTGTGGAGTTTGGACTGCTCGGCGAACTTGGTGAAGATGACATACCAGGAACCCATGCTCATGATCACCAGGATCAGCAGCGTGCTTTTGGCCACAAAGTCGCCTTGCGCCCACAAGGCGGCTAGGCCGTAAGGGTTTTCTTCAACGACAGATTCAGTGGGCGTGATGGGCGGCACCGTTGTGGCCGCAGCCGGGGCCATGTCGGCTGGTGCGGTGCTGGCGGCCGGGGCAGCGGCAGACGCCTCTTTAGGTTTAGCGGCCAGGCTCAGATCAGCAGTCAGCACGCTGGCTACAAGACCCGCGCACCAGAGAAATTGTTTGAGTCGTTTGAACATATTGCTTTGCTCCTGGGAAATAGGTTTGAACAAGTGATGCGGCTGGGGCCTTTGGGGGGTCATTCCAGGCGCCAGGTGTATTTCATGCTGGCCCAGGCCTGCTCGGGCTTGCCGTCTACGGTGGCTGGTTTGAAAGCGCACTTGGACAAGCCGGCACGCGCGGCTTCATCCAGGCGCTTGAAGCCCGAAGATTTTTCGATTTCTGACTGCACCACTTTGCCGTCGACCCCCACCAGAAAGCGCAGGCTCACAGTGCCTTCTTCTTCCATGCGGCGCGAGGCGCTGGGGTAATCGGGTTTTTCGCAGTTGGCCGAATTGACCACAGCCGATGTGCGCACAGGGGCTGACGTGACCGCAGGCGCACTCGGGGCCGGTGGTGCGGGCGGCTGGGGTGTGGCCGACACGGCTGCAATGGCGTTGGCCGCAGGCGCGGCATTGACCAGGGGCACATCTGCGGGTGGCACATAGGCCTGAGGTGTAGGCGGGGGTAAATTTTGGGGCGGCGCTGCCGGTGGGGGCGCTGGTGGGGGCGGCGGTGGCGGAGGAATGTCCGGCTTGGTTTCTTCCAGCAAAATGGCTTGCACAGGCCCTTTGATTTTCTTCACAAATGACTGGGCCAAGCCTGTATTGATGGCCCAAAACAGCAGCAAGTGCAGCACCAGCACCAGTCCCAGACCCAGCAGGTGCTTGGTGGGCTGTCTTTGCCGACTGGCGTAATCGTCCATGGTCAGGGGTCTCCGGGGGGGTATTCGCACATGCAGGGTGCGCAATTGCAAAATTGTAGTGAAGCATCGTGTCCAATTCTTGGGTGCAAGACATTTGATGCGTAAAGGGCTGCCGTTTACAGAGGCGTTTGCCGATCCATTCGGCCTGATGAAGTCTGCACTGTGTGTGCCAAAGGAGCGCACCGTAGGAGCCAGCCCTGCTGGCGATCAAACGCTGGTGGCCCGCAGGCTATTCGCTTGCAGGGCAAGCTCCCACCCATCTTCCCCAAACTCGACATCCAGCAGTACAAAAAATCAAACATCACGGGGCCGTATCAATCGTCATCAACGCGGCTGATTGCGCCGCATCACAAAGGGTGTGGCTTCGCCCTGTGCCGTTTGACGTTGCCCGGACAGGCTTTGGCCGCAGCTGCCTGCTTGGACTGTGCCCAGCCAGGTGGCCGAGATGCGCTGGCCGTCCTGTGATTCTTCGAGGGTGAAGTCGCCGTCGTCCAAGTCGGCCACCACGGGCAAGCGTTGGCTGCCGGTGTTGATTTCGCCGCGCAAGCTGCCTGTGTGTTCAGGGTGTGGCCCCAATTGCAAAAACCAGATGCGCGGCTGCCCTGTGACCTGAGCAGTCCATTGCCCGTGCAGGTGTTCGGCTTGCAGGGCGCGTGGTTCGGGGCAAGGGGACGCCGCCAGGCTGACGCCTGCGCAAAACAAGGCACTCAGGGTGGCGCTGATTTGGACGGTCTGAAACAGGGTCATGGCTTGGCCTCTGCGGCCGCATCGGCGGCCCTTTTGGCAAATTCGGCGCGCAGGGCCTTGAGCTTTTCGCGGGGGTCTTCGCGCACGGTGTTTTCATCGAGCTTCATTTCGGCAATGAAGCGGCTGGGCAGTGCGGCCACCATTTCGCGGCCTTTTTTGCGCCGCTTGGTCCAGCTCACGGCCAGGCTGCGCTGGGCGCGGGTGATGCCCACGTACATCAGGCGGCGCTCCTCCTGCAGGCGCAGCAAAATGCCTTCGCTCATCGGGCCATCGGCCTTGCCGGAATGTTCGTCGTCGTCTCCCAGCTTGAAGGGCAGCAGGCCCTCGTTCACGCCCACCAGCGTCACATGCGGCCACTCCAGGCCCTTGGAGGCGTGCAGGGTTGACAGGGTGACCACGTTCTGGTCTTTCTCGCGCTCGCTCAAGGTGGAGATCAGCGAGATGGTCTGCGCCACATCCAGCAGGTTTTTGACTTCTTTGGCCTGGGCACCCGTGGCGTCTTCGATCTCGCCGCCGCAGCGCCCGGCCATCCAGTCGCAAAACTCCAGCACATTGGTCCAGCGAGCTGCGGCCACTTTCTCGTTGTCCTCGCCGTCGTACAGGTGCTGCTCGTAGCCGATCTCTTTGAGCCATTCGAGCAAAAAGGCCAGTGCATCCGTTTTGCCCAAGGTGAGGCGGGCGCGGTGCTCCAGGTCATTGATGTAGCGGCCAAATTCGTGCAGTCCCGCCACCGCGCGTGCATTCACTGCGCTGGGCAGACTGCCTGCAAACAGCGCCTCGAACAGGCTGAGTTTGTATTGCGTGGCAAAGGTGCCCAGCTGGCCCAAGGTCTGATGGCCAATGCCGCGTTTGGGGCTGGTGATGGAACGCAAAAACGCCGGGTCGTCGTCGTTGTTGATCCACAGGCGAAACCAGGCGCACAGGTCCTTGATTTCGGCCTTGTCAAAAAAGCTCTGCCCGCCCGACACCTTGTAGGGAATGTTGGCGCGGCGCAGTGCCTGCTCAAACGGTCGGGCCATGTGGTTGGCGCGGTAGAGGATGGCAAAGTCCTTGAACTCGCGGTGCTTAGACGGGTTGACCTGACCGCCGCGTATCGACTGGATGCGGGCAATGGCCCGATCCGCTTCGTGTTCTTCGTTCACGGCGTCCACCACGCGCACTGGCTCGCCTTCACCCAATTCCGAAAACAGGGTTTTGGGAAACAGCTTGGGGTTGGGCTGGATCACATTGTTGGCCGCCCGCAAGATGGCGCTGGTGGAGCGGTAGTTTTGCTCCAGCTTGATCACTTTGAGCTGCGGAAAATCCACCGGCAAACGCTTGAGGTTGTCCAGCGTCGCGCCGCGCCAACCATAAATCGACTGGTCATCGTCGCCCACCGCCGTGAAGCGGCCGCGCTCGCCCACCAGGTGCTTGAGCACCTCGTATTGGGTGGCGTTGGTGTCTTGGTATTCGTCCACCAGCACATGGCCCATCTTGGCCTGCCAGCGCTCGCGCACCTCGGGAAACTCGGCCAGCAGTTTGAGTGGCATGCCGATCAGGTCGTCAAAGTCCACACTTTGGTAGGCGAGCAAACGCTCTTCATACATGGCCATGATGCGGGCGATCACTCGGGCGTTGTCGTCGGGCGCTTGCGCTGCGGCCTGCTCCGCGTTCAGGCCCATGTTTTTCCAGAGGCTGATGGTCCATTGCCACTGCCGTGCAGTGGCCGCATCGGTGGTGCCGCCGCAGTCCTTCAAGATGCTGGTCACATCGTCCGCATCCATGATGCTGAACTGTGGTTTGAGGCCCAGCACCTGCCCGTCCTCGCGCATGATGCGCACGCCAAGCGCGTGGAAGGTGCAGACCGTCACATCCTTGGCCGGGCGGCCAATCAGCTCTTTGGCGCGCTCGCGCATTTCAGCGGCTGCCTTGTTGGTGAAGGTGATGGCCGCAATGCGCTTGGGCTCCAGCCCGGCATCGATCAGGCGCCCAATTTTGTGCGTGATCACCCGCGTTTTGCCCGAACCCGCCCCGGCCAACACCAGGCAAGGGCCAGAGACGTAGTTCACGGCTTCGAGTTGGGCTTTGTTGAGTCCGGCAGACATGGCTATCGAGTGGTTAAGTGCGGTCAGATCAGCACAGGAGAGGGACGCCAGCTTGCTGTGCCGCCGCACACAGTTGCATGTCCAAGGTGGCCAGTGGCAGGCCTTTTCTCAGGGCCAGTTCCAAGTAAGCCGCATCGTAGGCGCTCAGGTTGTAGCGGCGGGCCAAATCGAGGGTGTCGTGCAAGGCCCGAAGGCTGGTTTCGCCATCGGTGCCAATGTCCAATGCTTCGAGCAAAGCCACAAACGTCGAGGCTTGGGCTTGGGTGATCTTGCCCAGACGCAGGGTTTTGGCCATCACATTGGCCGCCTCCAAGTGCCAAAGTGAAGGCACCTGGGCCCCAGTGTCTTGCAAGCGGTCCAGCACTTGCTGCGCCAATTCAAGGCCTGCAGGGTTGCTTTGGGGCAGCAACCACAGCATGGCCACCGAGTTGTCGAGCACGAAGCTCATGCTCGGCCTTCGCCAATCAGTGAGGCCAAATCCAAATCGGTGCCTGCACCACTGTCCTGTTGCTGGCGGGTGAACGCGCGCATTTTGGCCACCGCCTCGGCGCGTTGTTGGTCCGGCGCATCGACGGGCGTTAACCGTGCGACGGTCACACCCCGCACCGAGATGTCAAATGTTTGCCCGGCCTGCACCTGACGCAAAAACTGCGGCAAGTGGGTCTTGGCCTCATAAGCGCCTATGGTTTGGATCGTCATGGTGAACGGTTTCCGGAGAAGTGGGAAAGTGATTATAGACCAGTTCAATAGACTAGTTCATGCGGTCAAGCTGAATTTCGGTCAGAGCGCATTTCCCAATCGACTAGACTCAAGCCGCCGTGGCTGAGTGGATTGAAGACGTTCCGGTCAGAGCGCATTTCCCAATCGACTAGACTCAGCTACGTGTCTGACAACTATTCCAACTGGTTCCGGTCAGAGCGCATTTCCCAATCGACTAGACTAAGACTTCGATGACGCTGAGCACGTCGTGAGTTCCGGTCAGAGCGCATTTCCCAATCGACTAGACTTAAGCAATTCGGAAATGGCGGCTATATACAGTTCCGGTCAGAGCGCATTTCCCAATCGACTAGACTAAGACTTCGATGACGCTGAGCACGTCGTGAGTTCCGGTCAGAGCGCATTTCCCAATCGACTAGACTGGCTCGCTCAAGGTCACTGACCCAGATGCTGTTCCGGTCAGAGCGCATTTCCCAATCGACTAGACTCGGCACCACAGACCCTGCCAGCGGCAACTAGTTCCGGTCAGAGCGCATTTCCCAATCGACTAGACTAGCCACCGCACCCAGCCCCACCGCGCCAGAGTTCCGGTCAGAGCGCATTTCCCAATCGACTAGACTCTTACCCGTCATCGCAGTGCAGCGAAACAAGTTCCGGTCAGAGCGCATTTCCCAATCGACTAGACTGAGGCCAGCGTGATGCCGTTTCGCGTGACAGTTCCGGTCAGAGCGCATTTCCCAATCGACTAGACTCAAACGTCATCACGGGATTGCCGACCACTAGTTCCGGTCAGAGCGCATTTCCCAATCGACTAGACTGCAGGTCAATCGGCTGGCTAAGGAACAACAGTTCCGGTCAGAGCGCATTTCCCAATCGACTAGACTGTCCAGCGACACGGGGCACCCTTCATCAGAGTTCCGGTCAGAGCGCATTTCCCAATCGACTAGACTCTGGGGCAGTGCATTCACCACCATCATCGAGTTCCGGTCAGAGCGCATTTCCCAATCGACTAGACTGATTGCTGAGGCCAAAGACCAAGCCAACATGTTCCGGTCAGAGCGCATTTCCCAATCGACTAGACTTGATCCAGGATAAGTCCTTGTTTCACAAAGACTTTCTTGGATTTCAGTCTCTTCAAAATTGCCGTTCTACCCAAACAAATCGAACTGATCGGGTGTTTTTTTAGCGGGCTCTTTGCGCCTGCCCTGAAAACTGATGATCCGTTCGTACTGTTTGTCGGTCAGTTGCAAGACATTGACCTGGCCACCTTTGGGTAAAGCAGCTTCCACTTGTTTGCAGTAGGTTTGCACCTGCGCATGGCTGGTGCAAAACCGCATGTAGACACTGAGCTGTGCCCGCGAAAACCCCATGTCCAGCAAACTCAGCCTGAAACGATTAGCTGCGGCACGCTCTGCGGCTTCGACCACGGGCAAGTCAAACATCACCAGCATCCACATCAATCGGTATCCGCTGAGCATGGGGTTTCAATCATCCGGGTCTGATGCCTTGGGCAGGGGCACACCCGGCACAGGCAAGTCAAGGGTTTTGCGCTCACCCAGCAAGACTTGCGCCAGCGAGGTGGCCAGTTTTTGCACTGCGACCAAAACGGGGGTACGGCCCGCGTCGGTGGCCAGGTCTTGGTAAAGGCATTGCACCAAAGTGCGCTTGGTGTCGGCGTTGACATGGCAAGGCCCCAGAAACTGCATCTGCCAGACGGTCAGATCGATCACCGGGCGAAACGGCTCCATCAGGTCGTCCACCAGCCGCATGGCGTTGTTGTCGTGGCTGTGGTGCAAACCCAAGCTGGGGTGCAAGCCAGCAGCCACCACTGCACGCGCAGTGGCCGCACGCAAAACGGTGTAGCCGTAGTTGAGCAAGGCGTTGGCTCCGTCGGCTTGCTGGTCACGGCGAAACAAAGGGCCCATGAGCAAGCCCCAGTATTTGCGCGCACCTTGGGCTTCCAGGTTGTCGGGGTCACCGCTGCGCACTTGCTTGGCCAGTGCCTGCACGGGCGCGGGCGTGGCGCCCATGGCTTGCAACACCGCCGCTTGGTTGAGCAGCTTGGCCTTGACGATGGCGGCCCACAACTGTTTGCGCAGGGGCGCTTTGCAGGCAATTTGTGCTTCGAACCGATGGGCCTGCTGGTGGTGCCCCTCCATGGGCCAGAGCATGCCCACCACGTTGTGGTTGGCCGCGCACAGCACAAAGGGGGCACCCCTTTCGGCCAGCGCCACCAAGAGGTTGTTGGTGTAACTCAGTCCGTGCGCGTTGGCGATCAGGGCGGCGATGTCATCAAGCGGCACACGCCCCACTTCTTGCCGGTCTTCGCCTGTGCTGTGCACCAGCATGAAACCCCGGTAAACCGACAAGTGCCGCTTGTCGTTGGAGACTTCGACGATGCGGCCCAGCATGGTGCACGCTGCAGGTCAGGGCTGCTGCGGCACAGGGTGCGCCTGCATTTGCACGCCCAGGGCCTGCAAAACTTTGAATACGGTGTCAAAGCGGGGTTTGGCACCGGCACTCAGGGCTTTGTAGAGGCTTTCACGGCCCAGCCCGGTATCGCGTGCAATTTGGGCCATTCCACGGGCTTTGGCCACGTCACCGATGGCGGCCAGCAGCAAGTCGGTGTCGCCGCTGGCCAGGGCAAGGTTGAGGTATTCGGCAATCACCTCTTCGCTGTCCAGGTAACTGGCCGGGTCAAATTCAGTGGTTTTGCTCATTGGGATGCTCCTTGGCAAGTTTCTGGGCTTTGGCGATGTCTTGGGTCTGGCTGGATTTATCACCCCCTGCGAGCAGCAACACAATCTGCTGGCCGCGGCGGGTGAAGTAGACCCGATAGCCGGGGCCGATGTGCCAACGCAGTTCAGACACGCCACCGCCCACGCTTTTGACATCACCCCAGTGCCCTGCCGCCACCTGACGGAGGCGAAAAACGATGGCGGCTTTGGCGCGATGGTCTTTCAAACCACCCAGCCAGCGACTGAAGACGGCAGTTTCGGCAAGGCGGAATGGGTTGATTGTATCCATCTAGATACTTCTATGGGTCAGTCAAAGAAGCCTGGATCTTTCATTTCACCCGAAGGTGAAATGGCGACACGTCGTCCTTTTGACTTTTGAAGTGAACCCGCAGTCTTAAAAATGTACGAAAGATCCTTTGTTCGAGTTCTCGCATCTACATTTGATTCTGTTGTGTCGGCAAGCGCAATGACTCCCTCGGCCGTCATCTTGCAAATTCGAACAGTTCTTTGCTCACCGTTGTGTATCACTCTGAGGGTGTCATTGCGCAGCAATCGCATCACC
Organism: Limnohabitans planktonicus II-D5; assembly: GCF_001270065.2. Taxonomy (GTDB): domain Bacteria; phylum Pseudomonadota; class Gammaproteobacteria; order Burkholderiales; family Burkholderiaceae_C; genus Limnohabitans_A; species Limnohabitans_A planktonicus. The sequence goes on along the minus strand of NZ_LFYT02000009.1, from coordinate 22,530 downwards.
AACGGCCTGCCACTCACGCTCAGCGCTGGATGCCGCAGCCGAGCCAGCCCATGCTGGCGCACCAGTTGGTAGGCCTCAAACGTGGAGACCACTTCCCCTTCCCACTTGCCTTTGTCGTTGCGCACAATTTCCATGCAGTAGTTGCTGTCGCCCTTGTAGCCTTTGTAGGGCATGGGCTCGCCATTGGGCAGCAAGCCGTGTCGGGGGTGGGCTTGCCTGTCAGCAAATTCGATCACTTTGAGCGCCGCTGTTTCGCGAGTGCGCACGCCATCCATGCGCTTGCGCACCTGCACATGACCACCGCCCAAGAGGCCGTAGGCGGTGTCGTTGTGCATCGCCCCTTCGTGCCCATGGTCCGGCTTGTGGCTCACCCAAATGCGCTCGACGGCGCGTTGCACATGGTCACGGTAACTGTCCCAGGGCAGCGGCATGGACTCCACCAGTTTGTTGAGTTGCTTTTCTCGGGCGCTGGCACTGGCTTTGGCAAACTTTTGCAACATGCTTTGGTCGGTCACGGCGATCACGCAGGCGTCCACCGCGTGGTGGCGGTGGTCGTTGCGGTTTTTCTCGCCGTTCAGGCCCAGGATGTCGTTCAACCCGAACTTGGCCCGCAGCATGGCGGTCATGCGTCCGGGGATCACGCGGGTGCCCTGCGGGCAAACCAGGCTCAGGTATTCCCGCGCCACACGGCTCAGGTGCCGGGTGTCGTTGAGTGCGCGGGCCAAAAAGCCTTTGTCTTCGCGCAGCCATTGCGCCATGCCGTCTTGTGCAAATCGGTAGCGCTTGCCTTTGGGCATGAGGCTGGCGCGGTGCAGCATGTCCTCCACCGGCCAGCCTTGGGCCGCAAAGTCGGCGGCCGCCTCGGCAGGTGTACGGTTGCCTTTGATGCGGTTGGCCTGGCGCATGGCCACGGTTTTGTTGTTGAGGCTGTCGTCCAGCGTTTGCGAAAACGGCAGGATGTGTTCGATCTCTACTTGGTCGCTGAACAGCATTTGGGCGCTGATTTGCACGCCGCTGTAGGGGCAGCGGCGGTCGGCGACGTTGAAGCTGAGTTCTTCCCAGAGGATCATTTTTTGCAGATCGAGTGCACGCACGCGTTCGGTGCTGGTGTTGAGCAAGCCCGCAATGTCTTGGCGCATGCGTTCGTTGCGGCGCTGGTTTTTGGCTTGCTGCGCTTGTTCCTCTTTGCGCTGCTCCTGGCTTTGCTTGAGGTCGCGGGCCAGCTCCACCACCACTTCGCTGGGGTGGCCGTAGCGCTTGATCAGCGCGTTGACCACGGTGCGCACCTGGTTCAGGCCAATGTGCACAGTGGGGTTGGCTATCTTGCCGTAACGCTTTTCAGCCGGGTCTTCGGGCTTGCCAGTGCCAAAGCCGACATGGCGCTGGAGGTATTGGCCGTAATAGGGCAGATCGGGCAGGATTTCGCCTGTGGCGGCATGGCTGATGTGGCTGTGGTGGTCAAAGCCAGCCGCCAGCACGGCTTTGTCATAAGTGATGACGTCAGCGCGCAAGGCTGGCAGGATTTTTTCAAGCGCCTTGGCACTCAAGCTGCCATAGCCTTCGGCCAATGGCGTGTTGGCGATGCGTTCGGCAGTGATCTCGTCCACACCGGTTTCGGCTTGCAGCCAAGCGATCAATCGGGCTTCGTTTTCTTCGGACACCAACTGCATGACGATCTCATCCTGGTGGGTCTCGTCAAAGCTGAGCCATTGGCTGCCAAAAAATTCTTTCTTCGACAGCATGGCGCTGGTGCTGTTGCCTTTGAGTTCGGTGCGCTTGTCGTCTTGCAGGTTGAACTGGCCAGAGAACCCGAGCAGTTTTTGAATCTGCGTGAAGCTGCGTTTGGGGTTGGTTTCAAGCGCTTGGATCAGTTGGTCGCGCTGCGTCAGCGTAAGAGGCTCTTCGTTCAGACCCTCGCGCAACAGGCGCAAGTTATTCACTTCTTGGTAGATGCGAAAACGTTGCTGGCTGGGCAGGGCCAGTGGGGCACGTTCTTCGTCGGGCAGCAAGGTGCAGCGGCCCGGCTTGACGGGCTTGAGCGGGCGCTGGTGCAGCAGGCAGTCTTTCAGTTCTGCTCGGGCGGTCTCATGGAACAGCTCGGGGTTGAGTTCGCTTTGCTTGGCCCACAAAGCATCAAACTCGGCCTCGATCATGGCGCGGTCAATGTAGAGGTCGTAGCTTTTTTCTATTTTGGTTTTGCCGTCGTCTTTGGTGATGCGGTTTTCGCGGTAGCGCGCCCGCACCGACAGGCCCTGCTGGTGACGGGCACATAGCCATTCGCCCACCGTCCGACAGCCTGAGGCTTGCATGGCCTCACGCAATTGCCCAATGGCTTTTTTCAGTGCGCTGCTGTCGGTTTCTTTTTTGTCGGTTTTGCGGTTGCTCTTGAAACCCCGACGCTGGTTGATGTGAAACAGCGCACGGGCAAACTCTTCGGGCAGCAAAGCGTGGTCTAGGCCTTTGGCCCGCAATGCAAACGGTTCTTTGTTGACCAAGGCCTGACGGGCCGCTTCGTCTTGTGGAAAAAAGCCGTGCTTCATCAAGGTGGCCATCATCCGGGTTTTGCGCTTGAGCAGGCGGTCGCGGCGGCGGCGCATGGCGCGGGCTTCACGGCGGCTGACCGCCAAGGACGAGCCGTCTTTGGGGTTGCGCCCGTCACTGAAAATGCGCACGCCCGCTTTGATCACGGCGCAGGTTTCGTTTTGGGCATCGAGCCGCACCATGGCCCAGCCCAGGGATGTGGAGCCCAAATCAAGGGCCAGTCGGTAGCGCATGTTTGCCATGTCTCAGTTCCAATTCAATAATCCAATTATTTGTAACTATTGTGCTATATTCAAAACTCATTTCGTCGATTGGGAAATGCGCTCTGGACGCTAACAAGCCGAAAGATGCACCAAATGGAAAGGCCGCTACATGCGGCCTTTCGTCTTTTGCAAGCGCATCGAGGAAACCACTCGTACAGGGCGCGTCAAGTTTTCAAGGCTTCTCGAGCTGGCCTGTCTCGTCCAATTTGTCGGCCCCGTGACCCGCCGACCCTCGCTCTTACCCCGACAATCCGCGCATGCTTGAAATATTGCGTGTCACCTTCCCCTTCTTTGCCTTGGTCTTGTGTGGGTATGCGGCGGCTCGGTTGCGGTTCTTGCCCCTGGAGGCCATTCCGGGCCTGAATGGCTTTGTGCTGTTTTTTGCGCTGCCGTGCATGTTGTTCCGCTTTGGAGCCGACACGCCGATTGCGCAGTTGCTCGATGCCGGAGTGTTTTTCACGTATTTGTTGTGCGCCTTGGTGGTTGTGGCGTTCAGCATTGCCATCAGCCTGAATGCGCGCATCCGCTGGAACGACGCGTCTTTGGGGGCGCTGGTGGCGGCCTTTCCCAATACCGGCTTCATGGGGGTGCCCTTGCTGGTGGCCTTGCTCGGGGCGCAGGCGGTGGGTCCGGCCATTGTGACCATCGTGGTCGATCTGGTGATCACCTCGTCGCTGTGCGTGGCTTTGTCGCGCATGGACGCGGCCGGGCAGCACGGCGCGGCAGTGGCCGCCCGCAAGGCGCTGGCCGGGGTGCTGCGCAACCCCATGCCCTGGGCCATCAGCCTGGGCGCGGCGTTTTCATTCTGGAACCTGGAATTGATCGGTCCGGTGAACAAGACCGTGAGCCTGCTGGCCGATGCGGCTTCGCCTGTGGCGCTGTTCACCATCGGTGCGGTGCTGGCCCGCTCGCAAATGCTGGCGCACGAGCGCCCTGATGGGCCTTTGCGCAGCGCCGATTACCTGCCGATTGCGCTGATCAAGCTGGTGCTGCACCCGGTGCTGGTGTTGATGGTCGGCTTGACGGCCATCCAGTGGGGTGTGCCGATTGAGCCCTTTGCCTTGCAGGTGATGGTGTTGGTGGCCGCGCTGCCCAGTGCCAGCAATGTGTCTCTGCTGGCCGAACGTCTGGGTGCCGACAATGGGCGCATAGCCCGCATCATTATGGTGACCACCTCGGCCGCATTTTTGACCTTCTCAGGCGCGGTGGCTTTGCTCAAGCCTTGAGGGTGCCGTGAATGATGTCGGACTCTGCAAGTGCCGACGACATGAGGCGCTGGTGTAGGTCGGCACTCGAAGAGTCCGACATGCGCGCCATGACAACAGCCCGCCTCAAATCGCCTGCGGGTCCACGTCCACCAGCCATCGGATCACGCCCTTGTGTTCAGGGGCGCTGCGCAACTGGTGCAGCACGCCGTGCAGATGCCAGAGCACTTTTTGCAGGGCCATGCGGTGGGGGCTTTCAAGCAGCATCTGGGCGCGCTCCACATCGGCCACGCGCTGCATGCTCATGGGCACGGCGGGGTACAGGCTCACTTGCATCACCAGCTCGGCCGTGGCGGGGTCGGCGCTGAGCTGGGCTTCCAGGGTTTCGCGCGCGGCGTTCAGCAGGCCCTGGGCCACGTCCTGGCTTCGGGCGTCGGCGCGCAGCAGCGCCTGGTGGCTGATGGGGGGCAGGTCGGCTGCGGTGCGCTCGGCCAATTCGCTGGCGGCAAATGCGGGGTAATCGTGCTTTTTGAGGGCTTCAAACAGCGGATGCGTGGGGTGGAAGGTTTGCACCCACATCTCGCTGCTGGCGCTTTGGCGGGCGTCTCGTCCGGCCCGGCCTGCGGCCTGCATGAGCAGGGCAAACAGCCGCTCGGGTGCCCGAAAGTCGCTGGAAAACAGCGCCGTGTCCGGGTTGATGGCGGCCACCAGGGTGATGCGTCTGAAATCGTGCCCCTTGGCAATCATCTGGGTGCCGACCAGGATGTCCACCTCGCCCGAATGCACCTGGGCCAGCTGGCTTTCGAGTGCGCCTTTGAGGCGCGTGGTGTCGGCATCGATGCGGGCAATGCGGATGGGCGTGCCGTCAGGTCGTTTGACATGCGCCAGCAGCTCACCCAAATGTTCTTCAAGCTGTTCGGTGCCGCGGCCAATCGGGGCGATGTCGGCATTGCCGCATGCCGGGCAGGCCCGGGGCACGCGTTCGGTCATGCCGCAGTGGTGGCAGCGCAGCGTGCGGTCAATTTTGTGGAAGACGCGAAAGGCGCTGCAATGTTTGCACTCGCTTTTCCAGCCGCAATCGGCGCAGTGCAGCACCGGGGCGTAGCCGCGCCTGTTGAGCAGCAACATGCATTGCTCGCCGCGCTCCACGCGTTCTTGCAGGGCGGCCACCAGCGGGGCTGAGAGCACGGCTTTTTTGGCCTGGTGGTTCATGTCCACGCGGCGCACCTTGGGCAAGAGGCCGGTGCCAATGCGCGAGGGCATGTGCAGGCGCAGGTAGCGCCCACCCTCTGCTGCGGGGCGGCTGTGGTGCCAGCTTTCCAGCGACGGCGTGGCCGAGGCCAGCAGCACCTGGGCGTTTTGCAGCTTGCCCCGGTACACCGCCAGATCGCGGGCCGAATAGCGCGCGCCTTCTTGCTGCTTGTAGCTGGGGTCGTGTTCTTCGTCGACCACGATGAGTTTGAGGTGTGGCATGGACGCAAAAATGGCCATGCGCGTGCCCAGCACGATGCGGGCATGGCCTGCATGCGCGGCCAGCCAACCCTTGAGGCGTTGTGCGGGCGTCATGCCGCTGTGCATGGAGACCACGGCCTCTGCACCAAAGCGGGCTTGCACCCGTTCTTCCAGCTGGGGCGTGAGGTTGATCTCGGGCACCATGAGCAGGGCCTGGGCCTGCGGGTCGGCTTGCAGCATGCGCTCCACGGCCTGCAAATACACCTCGGTCTTGCCGCTGCCGGTGCTGCCAAACAGCAAAAAGGGGCCGGGTGCCGACGTCATTTGGGCCAAAACCGCCTGCTGTTCCTCAGACAGGGCGGGGCCAGTTTGGGTGTGCACCGTGCGCTCGGTGTTTTGTTTTTTCAGGCGCCGGGCCAGTTGCTCTGAGCTGAGGTCGCGCAACTGCGGGGGCAGGGCGGACAAGGCCACTTCGCCCAGCGAGCGCTGGTAATACTGGGCTGAAAACTGCACCAATTGCCGCCAGGCGCTGTCCAGCGGGGCCAGTCCCTCCAGCACCCCGGCGGCATCGCGCACGGCTTTTTCGGGCATGCCAGCGGGGGCACTGTCCGAGATGGCCCAGACCACGCCCAGCAGTTCGCGCTGGCCCAAAGGCACCCGCACCAAGTGGCCCGGCTGCACCTCAAAGGCGCATCGGTAACTCAGCAGCCCTCCAATCTGGCTGTGTGCCGGGGTCTGGACGGCGACGTCGATCCAGTAGTGCTTGCTCACATCCATGTTGGGGTTTTCAGTCAATCGGGGCGGTTAGGGAACAGAAAAATTCTTGGAATCGGCCGTAAGTTGTTGATTTCAAAGTGCTTTGAAAGTGATCCAGGAAATCTGTGGATAACTTTGTTGAAAACTCATCAGGACCGCCCGGAAAGCCTTGAAAATCAAGCCTTTCGCCAGATTGCACATCTCTTGGGCAATTTTAAAAAGTTCAATGAAATCAATGACTTGCGAATTCGAGGCAGGCGCTGTGTGGCTTGACGATGGCAGGCTTTTTCACAAGTGTGACTTTTAGAATTTGTGCATAAGTCAAGCACTTGGCGGCAATTTTTTTGCAAAAAAACAGGCGGCGGCACTTGTTTTTTGTGCTAACCGCCGCCTGCTTTCAGCCTTTGGTTCGCAGATGACGTGAATGGCTGTGCACCGCCTCCACCAGCGCCGTCACATGCTCTGGCGGGGTGTATTGGCTGATGCCGTGGCCCAGGTTGAAGATGTGGGTGGGGCCGGTTTGTGTGGTGTCGGTGTGCGGCTGGCCAAAGCTGTCGAGCACGCGGTGCACCTCGGTCGCGATCTGCGCAGGGGGTGCAAACAAAATGTTCGGGTCGATGTTGCCTTGCAGCGCCTTGCCGGGGCCACCGACTTCACCGCCCACGAGGGCGCGGGCGCGGCCCAGGTTCATGGTCCAGTCCAGACCCAGCACGTCGCAGTTGAGACCCGCCATCTCGGGCAGCCACAGGCCCCCGCCTTTGGTGAAGACGATGCTGGGGATGCGCTGGCCGTTGTGCTCGGTTTTGAGCTGGGCAAGCACGCGGGCCGTGTAGGTCAAGCTGAATTGCTGGAAAGCCCCATCGGCCAACACGCCGCCCCAGCTGTCAAAGACCATGACCGCTTGGGCACCGGCTTCGATCTGGGTGTTCAGGTACAGGGCCACGGCATCGGCGTTGATTTCCAGGATGCGGTGCATCAAATCTGGGCGGCTGTACATCAGGGTCTTCACATGGCGGTAATCGTCAGACCCCGCGCCTTCAACCATGTAGCAAGCCAGCGTCCAGGGGCTGCCGGAAAAGCCGATCAAAGGCACGCGGCCGTTCAGCGCCTTGCGGATGGACGTGACCGCGTCGAACACATAGCGCAGCTTGTTCATGTCGGGTACGGCCAATTCGGCCACGGCGGCTTCGTCGCGCACGTTTTTGGCAAAGCGCGGGCCTTCACCTTGGGCGAACGACAAGCCCAGGCCCATGGCGTCGGGCACGGTGAGGATGTCGCTGAACAAGATGGAGGCATCCAGCGGGTAACGGTCCAGCGGCTGGAGCGTGACTTCGGTGGCGAAGTCGACGTTGGTGGCCAGGCCCATGAAGCTGCCGGCCTTGGCGCGGGTGGCGCAGTACTCGGGCAAATAGCGTCCGGCCTGGCGCATGAGCCAGACGGGGGTGTGGTCAGTGGCTTGGCGCAGGCAGGCGCGCAAGAAGCTGTCGTTTTGGAGGGGTGCGAATGAGCTCATGCCCTGATTGTCGCAGCCAGTGAGGGGCTGCTTGGAGCCCGAGGTGACCTTCTGGTGCGGACTTCACGGTGGTTGATCGGGTTCATGCCCTGTGAAGTTTGCAGGATGACTTCAATCTTGTACTTTGTGGGCGCTAGCCCTGCTGGCGATCAGAATCTTGTGGACCGCAGGCTTTTCGCTTTCAGGGCAAGCTCCCACAAAACCCTCCCAACGGGCAACACACGGCTCAGACTCGCAGGTCGGTGGCTTTAGCCCCGACATGGGGTCTGTGCCAGTGCCACCAAGGGTGTGAGGGGAAAAATTCTCCCTTTTCACAGAGATGACAGGGCCGCCTGAACCTCGCCCACGGAAGGCAATTCCGACAGCAACACGGGCGCACGTCCGGGGGCGTACAGCGCGTAGACCGGCACGCCGCTGCGGCCCAGTGCCGTGAGCGCTTGCGTGATGGCCGGGTCGCGCCGCGTCCAGTCGGCCCGCATCAGCACCACTTGCCGTGCCGCAAAGTCGGCCAGTACACGGGCGTCGGCCAGCGTGGTTTTCTTGTTGTATTGGCAAGTCACGCACCAGGCGGCGGTGAAGTCCACAAACACCGGACGGCCTGCGGCCAGCTGGGTTTGTACTGCGGCTTCAGACCAAGGCTGCCAAGTGGAAGCGTTGGTGCTAGACGAGGTGCCGGGTGTGGTTTGGCTGGAGCCTTGGGTGCTGGCGCTGGTCAGCGTCTCCACTGGCGCTTCACGCAAAGCCAGTGGCAACCAGTTGCTGCCCATCCACAGCAAGGCGGCCAGGGCCAAGCCGCTCAATACCCAACGCGTGCGACCGCTCAAGCTCAGCGCCCACACCAGCCAAGCCACCGTGAGCAGCAAGGCCAGCAGGCTGCTCGCTCCGTCGATGCCGGTTTGTTGACCCAGCACCCACAGCAACCAAATGACGGTGGCAAACATCGGAAACGCCATGGCTTGGCGGAAAGTCGCCATCCAGGCCCCGGGGCGCGGCAGGGCGCGGGCCATGCCCGGCCACCAGCTGGCAGCGAGATACGGCAAAGCCATGCCCACGCCCATGGCGGCAAACACCAGCAGCGCTTGCCACACGGGCAGCGCAACGGCCAGGCCCAAAGATGCCCCCATGAAGGGCGCGGTGCAGGGCGAGGCCACGGCCACGGCCAACACGCCCGACAAACCGGCGTTCACCGTGGGGTGGCGGCTTTGCAGCGTGGCCAGGCTGCTGGGCAGCATCTGCCCAAATTCAAAAACGCCCGCCAGGTTCAGGCCCAGCAGGGTGAACAAAAGCGCCAGGCCCGCCACGACGGGGGGCGACTGCAATTGAAAGCCCCAGCCCAATTGCTCGCCCGCAGCCCGCAGGCCCAGCATCAGTCCACCCAGCAGCATGAACGACAGCACCACACCCACGGTGTAGGCCATGCCTGCCGTGCGGTGTTGGGCCTGAGAGGTGTCAGCTTGCGCAAAACCCATGACTTTGATGGCCAGCACCGGGAACACGCAAGGCATGAGGTTGAGCAAGAACCCGCCCACCAAAGCCCCCAAAACGGCCAGCGTCAGGCCCAAAGCGGTGGTGCTGGAGGCCGCTGGTTTTTGTGCGGCGCTGGCGTTCTCGGCCAGAGCTTTCGCCAATGCGGGCGAAATCTCAGCGGGCGCGGCTTGGGCCAGCGCGGGCCAAGTGCCTTGCACAGGCGTTTCGATTTCAAAAGCCGGGGCTTTCGGTGCAGACTCCGGCCCGGCCGCGATCACCCAGCGCATCGATGTCGGGCTGTCGCCACGTTCTTCAGACACCGGAATCTGAGCGCTCCAGACCGCGCCTTGCCAGCTTTGCGTCCAGTCTTTGCCCTGCACGGCCGCGTTGTGCACCACGTTGGGGGTGACAGGGAAGGCGCTCAAGGTCTGGCCACGCCAGCCCACAGGCAGGCCATGCACGCGCAGGTTGATCTGCTTGGCGTCAGCGGACAAGGTGGCTTGGCCGCCCGTGATCCAGGTGCCGCCTTGCTGCAGCTGAGGCAGGGCTTGGGGGCTGAGTTTTTGCGCCGTTTCAAACCCGGCCGCGTTGGGTTTTTGCGGCGCGGCAGAGGTCAGCTGCAAGCTGAAGCGGCCTTCTTGCGGGATGCATTCCTGGCGGCACACCAACCATTCGGCTTGCAAGCCAAGGGTCAATGGCCCACCGTCTGGAAAGCGGAAGTCAGCCCCCACCGTCACGGGCACGGTCAGCATTAAGCGGTTTTCGTAACCATAGTTGGCCAGGGTGCCGATGGGGATTTTTTTGGGCAGCGGCCAGGCGATGTCCCCCGCTTGCAAGCCGGCTGGCAACTGCCATTGCAGTCGCGTGGGCAGGCCCGAGTCGCCGGGGTTTTGCCAATAGGTGTGCCAATGCGGCTGGTGCTCGATCTGCAGGCCCAGCCAAAACGTTTGCCCGGCGCGAATGCCCTCGGGGGCGTGCACCAGCAATTCGGCCCGCACTTGGTCGGTCTTGACCACGTTGGCAGCGCTTGCCAGTAAGGCGCTGGTGGCGGGCAAGTTGGAAGGGGCGTTTTTGCTGGAAAAGAGCGAGCCCGTTTGTGCCCCGCTGGGCAGGGGCCACGCAGCCAATAGGCACACCAAGGCGATCAAAGCGACCCAGCCCTGCACCTTCCATTTGGACAAAGCGGTGGCCTGGCCACGAAAAAACACGGAAACTTGCACGCCAATCCTTCGTTTGACCCCTGATCGATCGGGCGGGGTGCCCCGGCATCACAGTGCGCAAGGCACTGTACACGCCCGGGCTCCATTAAGATGCCCCCCATGCAAAATCCTTCGCGTTTTTGGGCCGACTGGACCACCCTCGATTTTCAGGCCTTAGTACCAGACCGGGCCATCGATCGGGCCATCGCCGTCCTGCCCGTCGCCGCCACCGAGCAGCATGGCCCGCACCTGCCGCTGTCGGTGGACACCGATTTGGTCAATGGCGTGGTGGCGGCTTGCTTGCCGCACTTGCCTGCCGACTTGCCGGCTTTGTTTTTGCCCACCCAAGCCGTGGGCCTGAGCCCTGAGCACGCGCGTTTTGCGGGCACCTTGACGCTCAAGGCCGAGACCTTGATCCGTTTGTGGACTGACATCGGTGAATCGGTGGCGGCCAGTGGCGTAAAAAAGCTGGTGCTGCTCAACGCCCATGGCGGACAAGTCAGCGTGATGGACATCGTGGCGCGGGATTGGCGGGCCCGGCTGGGCATGCTGGTTTACAGCGTGAGCTGGTTCAATTTGCCCTTGCACGATGCACAAGGCGGGGACGTGAATGCGCTGTTTCCCCCTGAAGAGCACCGTTTTGGCGTGCATGCGGGTGACACCGAAACCTCGATGATGCTGGCGCTGCGGCCAGGCACTGTGCGCATGGACAAGGCGCAGAACTTCCGCTCCACCTCGCAAGACCGCGCCGAGCGTTTTGAAATTTTGGGCAATGGCAAAAGTGCCAAGCTGGGCTGGCAAATGCAGGACTACAACCGCCACGGCGCTGCGGGCAATGCCTTGGCCGCTACGGCTGAAAAAGGCCAGGCTTTGCTGGGCGCCTCGGGCCGGGCGCTGGCGCAGTTGTTGGGTGAAATTGACCGTTTACCGCCCGACACCCTGAGCGATTCGGTGGGCTGAAAACAGCCGGTCTTCAGAAGTTGGGCAGCACCAACTCGCAGTGCCCGCGGCTCACGCTTTTGGGGTATTCGCGGGTGGTGTCAAGGCAGCCGCCTTCGGCATAAACGCCTTGCGGGTCGCGCATGCGCAGCATGCGCTCCAAAACCTGGGCTCGGGCTGAAGGGTTGGCTTCGGTTTGCGCCACCAGAGCCTCGACCACCGTCTCGTCCATTTGCAACGCACCTTGGGCGTCGGTGTATGCGCCGTCTTTCCAGTGAAAGATTTCGATGGCTTTGGACTCGAGCGTGTAGGGCGTGTCGCGCTTCCAGAAGTTGCTGAACAAGCCGCCACCCATGTAGATGACCCAAGAGCCTTCGTAGCCGGTGACGTCGGAAGAGCGCTCGTCCGGGTTGCGAAACCACAAGCGGTCGCCTGGCACATAAAAGCGTCCCGGCAGGGGTGCTTCAATGCTGCCGTATTCGACCAGGTAGACCTCATGAAACTGACCTGAACGCACGGCGTGGATTTCATTGAGGCTTTGCAACTGGGCCAAGAGTTCGGGGTTTTCGGATTGGAGCTCTTGCGCGATGCCCAACAAAATCACGTACTCGGTCGCCCTGTAACAAGAAAAATCATAGAGTCTGCCTGTCGCATCGGGTTGGGTGGCCGCTATCAGTGCATCGACCAAGCAGCGACCTGGCTGCAAAATGAAACCAGCCTCGTCACCCCCGTCTCGCCAATAGGTTTGAGGCCGTTCGGCGGCATCGGTTTTGAACGCCAGCGCGGTTTTTCGGGCGTCCAGGGCCATGTTGCGCCGCACCCGGATGTGTGAGGTGAGCGAGTCGAGGCTGGCAAATTGAAAGCGGTGGGGTGAACCCAGCAAGGCCACCCAGATTTCTCGCTCCAGGGCCCATGCTTCGTCAGTCTGAGTGGGGCGCCCCAGTTTTTCGTGCAAGGCCAAAGTGTCGTGGCCCGGCATGCATTGCGCTCTGAAGTCGGGCCGCAGCGTGCAGATCAGTGCAACTTGTCTGCCATGCAAGGGCAGGGTCAAGGCTTGGACCGCTGAGGCCAGGCCCCATTCATTCAACAAAGACGTCAGCTCGCTTGACAGCCGGTCTGCCTCAGCGGCATGTGTGGTGGTGAGCTGGATGCCGCCCTCCAATGACTTGAGGGCCAACCAGGCAGTTGAACTGTTCATGGTTCGATTTTGCCTGCAAACCGAAGTGGTATTGCCTAGGGAATGTACCTGTGGGCATGACCTTGCGCGAGGTAATGGGTGGCTCAGGCGAAAGTGATCCAGCTTTGGTGCGCGTCGCTGTCCAGGTGCGGCAAGGTGTTGTAGGTCAGCAGCATGTGCCGCTTGGGGGTGAAGACGAATTCGGTCAGCGCCGTGTTGCGGATGCGCAGGTTCAGCTCGATGGTGGTCTCGGGCGGGGTGCCCAGCACGCGGCCCACGGCAGTCGAGATAGGGCCGCCGCTTGAGACAATCATCACGTCTCCGGTGTGTGACTGCCGCACGTGGTCGAGCGCGGCCTCAATGCCGCCGACAAAGTCGGCATAGCTGGGCATGTCACGCGGCTGGGTGCGTCCGGCCATCCAGGCTTGCAGGGCGTCGCGCAGCAGGCGAAAGTGGTGGCGGTACAGCTCGGGCGTGTCGGGCTTGGCCAGCGGCTCGGGGTGGATCGACTCGATCAGCGCGTGGCTGTCGTATTCGTTCAGACCCGGCCACACGGCCGGGGTGTGCGGCAGGCCCGCGCCTTCGGCAATGCCTTCCCAAGTTTGGCGGTGGCGTTTCAAGCTGCCCATGAGCACCGCTTCGAGGGGCTTGTCTTGCAGCTTGGGCCGCAAATACTCACCCAAGCGCACGGCCTGCTGGCGGCCCAAGGGGCTGAGTTGATCGTAGTCATCGGCCCCGAAAGAGGCTTGTCCGTGGCGGACCAGATAGAGGGTTCCCATGGGCTGGGATTGTGCGCAGCTTGCGAGTTTTCGCCTGTCGCTGGAGTGATCAGAGGGTGACGGTGCCTTGAATGCAGCCGACCACATCGCCGCCCACCCAGACTTGGCCTTGTGCGTCTTTGGAGAGGAACACTTGGCCCGCACGGCCGAGCGCCGTGCCTTGGCGGGCGCTGTAGCGGCCGGGCATGTGGCCTTCGGCCATCAACCATTGCGCCAGCGACGCGTTCAGGCTACCGGTGACGGGGTCTTCGGCGATGCCCACCGGCGCGGCAAAGGCGCGCACTTCCAAGTCGGTCGGGTCGTTGGCGATGCGGGTTGAGGCGGCAAAGGCCCTGGCCTCGCGGTTGGCGCGGCGGATCAGGCCGTTGGCTGAGTGGTTGGCGTTGGACTCACGTTTTGCCGCCACACCGACCTTGGTGTTCAGCCGTTTGAGTGCCGCGTGGTCAGGCTCCAGCGCGAGCAGGCTGTCCACCGAGTCGATCAAAAGGCCCAGCCAGTGTGGGCCGTTGTTCAGGTCTTGTGCGGCCAGCACCTCGTCGGGCTGCAGGCCCAAAGCGGCCAGCACCTCGGCCAGCAGCGCTGGCGCAGGCGTTTGGCGCTGCAAGGGCGGCGCGGCAAAAGCCCAGCGGCCATCGACCGATTTCAAGCTGACCAGACCCACACCACATTCCTGCACCAGTTGGCCACTTTGCCGGGGCTGGCCACCCGCCTTCAACCAAGCGTGGGCGGTGCCCAGCGTCGGGTGGCCCGCAAACGGCAGCTCAGCGCCGGGCGTGAAGATGCGTACCCGGTAATCGGCCCCGCCCGCTACCCCCGCTGGCGTGGGCGGCAGCACAAAGGTGGTTTCACTCAGCTGCGTCCAGCGGGCAAAGGCCTGCATTTGCGCGTCAGACAGGTCTGTGCCGTCCAGCACCACGGCCAGGGGGTTGCCCAAAAATGCGGTGTCTGTGAAGACGTCGACTTGTTGGAAAGTACGGGTTTTCATGGCAGAAAAGTCTTTCAGGACAAAGGTAAATCCAATACACCCACTGCGCCCGGATGCTGGCGCATCTGAGCGTACCAGCGCTCCAGATGAGGCCAATGGGGACGGTTTTGCGGTAGGCCCCACCAGCGGTGCACTTCGCACGCGATGGGCAGGTCTGCCATGCTCATCTGCTCGCCTGCAACAAAAGCTTGCTTTTGCAGCCCTCGATCGAGCAAATCCAGCAAGGGTTCTGTGGCCGCGACCGATTGGGCAATCAGGTCGTGGTTACGTTGGTCTTCGGGCGTTCGAATCCATTGCACGAAGGCAGGCCCGCTGGCGCGATTGAGGATGGTCTGCTGCCAGTCCATCCATTGCTCTGCAGTGAAGCGGGTCTGCAAGTCCGATGGGTAGAGTTGGTTTTCCCGTGCGCAGAGGTAGCGCACGATCGCGTTCGACTCCCACAGTGTGTAGGCGCCATCTTGGATGGTGGGCACCATGGCATTGGGGTTGAGCAACAAATAGTCTGGTGTGTGGACCACACCAAAACTCAAACCTGCGTCAACACGCTGAAACGGGATGTTCAGCATTTGTGCGCAGAGCACAACTTTTCGCACATTGATCGAGCTGATGCGCCCCCAAATCTTGAGCATGCTTATTGGCCGGACAAGGATTCCCGAATGGCTGCAGCCAATGCGCTCATGCCGGTGTTGATCTGGTCCACCGTGGCGGTCACAAACGACAGGCGCAGGGTGCTTTCATCCGCACCTTCAGCATAAAAAGCAGAGCCGGGCACAAAGGCCACGCCTTTTTCCACGGCTTTGTCCAGCAACGGAATGGCTTTGAGGCCCTGGGGCAGTTGCACCCACAGGAACATGCCGCCCA
Organism: Limnohabitans planktonicus II-D5; assembly: GCF_001270065.2. GTDB lineage: Bacteria > Pseudomonadota > Gammaproteobacteria > Burkholderiales > Burkholderiaceae_C > Limnohabitans_A > Limnohabitans_A planktonicus. The sequence goes on along the minus strand of NZ_LFYT02000009.1, from coordinate 7,393 downwards.
CCGGGCGGTTCCAGGTGAGGCCCAAGCCCGCCATTTCCCGGTCGAGCGCGGCCAGCATGGCTTCGCATTGCTGTTTGTACAGGGCTCGGATGGTGGGTACATGGCGTTCGATGAAGCCGTCTTTGAGCACTTCGGCCACCACGCGCTGGTTGAAGCTGGGCGTGTGCAGGTCGGCCGCTTGCTTGGCTTGCAGCAGCTTGGGGTAGAGCGCTGGGGGCGCGACCAGGTAGCCCAGACGCAGGCCGGGGGCCAGGATTTTGGAGAACGAGCCCAGGTACACGCTGCCTTCGGGATGGCGTGAACTCAAAGAAGGCGCGGGCGGCGCGTCAAACCAAAGGTCGCCGTAGGGGTTGTCTTCGATGATCGGCAGACCGGTTTCGATGGCCACTTGGGCCACGGCGGCGCGGCGCGCTTCGGTCATGGTGCGGCCCGTGGGGTTCTGGAAGTTGGGCAGCAGGTAAACAAAACGGGCTTTGTCGGCCCCGGTGCCGACTTTGGCTCGCAAGTCATCGGGGTCCACGCCGTGCTCGTCGCTGTTCACACCCACGGCCACAGGCTCCATGGGGGTGAAGGCTTGCAGTGCGCCCAGGTAGGTGGGGGTCTCCACCAAAATTCGGCTGCCCGCGTCGATCAGGATCTTGGCCACCAGGTCCAGGCCTTGCTGGCTACCGGTGGTGATCAGCACCTGGTCGGGGCTGACGTTCATGCCCTGCTTGAGCAGGTCTTGCGCCACCCATTCGCGCAGCGGTGCATAGCCTTCGCTGGCGGCGTATTGCAAGGCGGCTTTGCCGTCATCCCTCAGCACGCGCTCGCTGGCTTCGCGCATGGCGTCAATGGGGAAGGTCTTCGGCGAGGGCAGGCCGCCCGCAAAGCTGATGATGCCGGGCTTTTCAGTGACTTTCAGGATCTCGCGGATCACCGAGGGGTTCATTTTTTCGGCGCGTCGGGCCATTTGCCATTTCATGTTCTGCTCCTCAATTTTTTGCTCTGTTGGATTGTCGGTGGGCTCTTCAGTGGGTTTTTGGGGTGTTGGCCATGCGCCGCCCCATGAACACCGTGGCCACGACCAGCAGGGCAAAACCCAGAGTCATGCCATCGAGCGATTCTCCCAGCAAAGGCACAGCGGCCACGATGCTGATGAAAGGTTGCAGCAATTGCAGCTGGCTCACCCTCAGCGGGCCGCCCAGTGACAGGCCGCGAAACCAGGCGAAAAACCCCGCCCACATCGAGAACACCCCGACGTAAAGCAAGGCCAGCCACGAGAGGGGCGCTATGGTTTGCTCGGGCCAGGTGAGCCAGGCCCCGGGCAGCGTGATGGGCAATGCCATGACACACACCCAGCTGATGACTTTTTCCGCGCCCAGGCTGGCCGTGACTTTGGCCCCGGCCACATAACCCAGCGAAGCGGCCAGCACCGCACCCACCAACAGGGTGTCGGCCCAGGTCAGGCCAAAGCCCTGCGACGCACCATTGTCCATTTGTGATGCTCGCAGCAGGCTGTAGACCGCCACCAGGGCGCTGCCCAAAGCGGCAAACACCCAAAACCCGAGGCGTGCGCGTTGGTGCATGAGCCAAGCGGCGGCGGCCGCTGTGGCCAGCGGCAGCAAGGCGGTGATCACGGCGGCGTGGCTGGCCGTGACATGGCGCAGCGCCCAGCCCAGCAGCAAGGGGTAGCCGATCACGTTGCCCGCGAGCGAGAGCAGCAAGGGGCCGCGTTGCGCTGCGGTGGGACGCGGTGCACGCACGGCCAACAGGTAGGCGAGCGACAGTCCCCCCGCCAGTGCGGCCCGTGCCCAGGTCACAAACCAGGGTGACATTTGCGGCGCGTCCACCGTGCCCGTGGCCAGGCGCGTCATGGGCAAGGTGAGTCCAAAAATGAACACGCCCAGAAGGCCCAGCCAAAGGCCCAGGTTTTCGCGTTGTTGAGGGGCGTTGTTCATAGGAGGTGCGGTTTGTTGTGATTGGGGTGGATTTGTTGACTTGCGAACATCCGGCTTGGCGTGCGCTGTTAGCCTGCGCTTTGCCGCAAGCCGTTCAGAATCCACAAGGCCGTGGCCACCAGCGCCACCGTCATGCAGCGGTTGAACATCAGCAAGCGGCGGCCGTGCGCCAGCCAGTGGCGCAGCATGGAGCCTGCCACTGCGTAGGTCAGGTTGCTGAAAAAGCCATAGGCCACCATGATGGGCAGCAGCACCAGCGTGCGGGCCGTGGCGTCTTCGCGCCCAGCCACCCAGCCTGCCACGATGGCGAGCGCCAGCATCCAGGCCTTGATGTTGAGGAACTGCAGGCCCACGCCCTGCACAAAGCCGACTTGCAGTTTGGCGCTGTCGGCCTGCTGCAAGCTGCCGCTTTGCCACAAACGCGAGGCTAGCCACAGCAAATACCCCGTGCCCAGCGTCACGATGCCCCAGCGCAAAGGCGGAAAAGCCACCACCAAACCGCCCAAGCCCGTGGCGCACAGCACGAACAAAATGCCCCAGCCCACCGGCACCGCACACACAAAGCGCATGGCCCTGCGCAGCCCGTGGTTGGCGGCCATGGCGGTCGACAAGGTGGTGTTGGGCCCGGGTGTGAAGCTGCTCACGGTGGCGAGCACCAGCAGGGCGCTGAGTTCTGAAGCGGTCATGGCTTTGAATGTAGGGCTTAAATGAGTACAGTATCGGTACAGTTTGCAAGATCATTTGGAAAACTGTACTGGCCCGTCTGACCGCACACTTGTTTGAATGCCGCCCATGTCTTTGCTCAGCCGTGAATCCACCCAACCCCTGACCGAACAACTCGCGCAGCGTTTTGTAACGCGCATGCGTGACCAGTTGTGGGTCTCGGGTGCACGTTTGCCTTCGGTGCGGCAATGCGCCCAGATGCATGGCGTGAGTGCCTCCACCGTGGTGGCGGCCTATGACTGGCTGGTGGCGCAGGGCTGGGTGGAGGCCCGCCCGAACCGGGGCTTTTTTGTGCGCGACCGGGTGCAACGCACACCGTCCTCACCCGTTGCGGCCGGGGGCGTTGTGCCCAGCCCGCCGCCTGTAAATGCCGCAAGCTTGATTCGGGGCATGTTCCACCAGCCCAGCGCCGAGCCACAACCGGGCATGGGGGTTTTTCCTGCGGACTGGTTGGATGCCGATTTCTTATCGGCGGCCTTACGCAAGGTGGTGACCAGCCCGGCTTTGCGCGAGTCGTCCTTGCGCTATGGCGAGCCGCAAGGGGACACCGGTTTGCGCGAAGCCCTTTCTTCCAAGCTGGCCAGCATGGGTTTGCACGCAGCGCCGGACCAGCTCATCACCACCGTGGGGGCGACCCATGCGCTGGACATCATCAGCCGCACCTTGTTGCGCCCGGGTGATTGCGTGATGGTGGAGGAGCCCGGCTGGGCCATTGAATTTGCCCGCTTGCAAAACCTGGGTGTGCGCATCTTGCCTGTGCCGCGATTGGAGACCGGGCCTGATCTGGAGGTGGTGGAGCGCTATGCGCAGTTGCATGCGCCCAAAATGATGGTCAGCGTGTCGGTCTTGCACAACCCCACGGGTTACGGTTTGTCATTGCCGTGTGCGCACCAGTTGGTGAACCTGGCCCACCGCTACAACTTTCATGTGGTGGAAGACGACACCTACGGGCACATGGCTCCGGCGCATGCGGTGCGCTTGTCAGTGCTCGATGGCTTGCAAAAAACCATTTATGTCAGCGGCTACGCGAAGATCCTTGCGCCCAGTTGGCGCGTGGGCTACATGGCCGCTCCAGCCGATTTGAAAGATGCGTTCTTGGACACCAAGCTTTTGTCCACGCTCACCACCCCGGTGCTGTTTGAAAAGGCATTGGCGCTGTGCCTGGAGCAAGGCGCGATTCGGCGGCACACCGAACGTTTGTCGCAACTGCTGGAGGCCGCCCGCAGTCGCAGTGTGAAGCTGGCGCTGGCGCACGGTTGTCAGTTCGTGGCACCGCCTCAGGGCCTGTTTGGCTGGGTGGATGTGGGGGTGGATACCGATGTGCTCGCGCTGCGTATGCACGATGCCGGTTACCTGTTGGCGCCCGGCTCTTTGTTCCATGCCGACCGCAGGCCGGGCTCGTTCATGCGGGTGAACTTTGCCAGCACCCAAGATGAAAAATTCTGGCGCGCCCTGGCCAAGACGCGTCAGGCTTTGTTGTAGTTTTCCTGGGTTGGAGCTTTCTTGCTGCGTGTTGAGCCCCTCGTGCTGGGGCTCAGCGTGCGGACAAAATTTCCCAGCGTTCCATGGCAGCCAACAACACGTCGTCGATCTCGGCGTCGCGTTTGAACAGTTGCTGCGCCAATCCCGGGTCGCGTTGGTAAATGCTGCCGTCCGCCAGTTGTGCACGGGCTGCGGCCTGCTCTTTTTCCAGCGCTTCGATTTTGGCGGGCAATTCGGCCAACTCGCGTTGCTCTTTGTAGCTGAGCTTGCTGCGAGCCGCAGCGGTTGCAGCAGGCGTGCTTGCAGGTGCGGCGGTCGCAGCAGGGGTACCACTGCGTTGCGCGGCCTGGGCGCGGATGGCCTGGCTGCGTTGGGACTGGACCAGCCAGTCCTGTACTGAGCCCTCGTATTCGCGCCAGAAACCAGGTTGGTCCGGGGCGCTTTCGCAGGCGATGATGCCGGTGACCACGTTGTCCATGAAGGCGCGGTCGTGGCTGACGAGGAACACCGTGCCTTCGTAGGTTTGCAGCAGCTCTTCCAGCAACTCCAGGGTTTCGATGTCCAGGTCGTTGGTGGGCTCGTCCAGTACCAGCACGTTGGCGGGGCGGGCAAACAAACGCGCCAGCAGCAAGCGGTTGCGCTCGCCCCCTGATAAGGAACGCACGGGCGAAGTGCCGCGTGCGGGCGAGAACAAAAAGTCGCCCAGGTAGCTTTTGACGTGCTGGCGCTTGTTGCCGATCTCGATCCATTCGCTGCCGGGGCTGATGAAGTCTTCCAGCGTGGCGTCCAGGTCCAGCGCGTCGCGCATCTGGTCAAAGTAGGCGACTTCCATCTTGGTGCCGCGTCGCACCTCGCCGCTGTCGGCTTCGAGCTCGCCCAGAATCAGTTTGAGCAGGGTGGTCTTTCCCGCGCCGTTGGGGCCCAGCAGGCCGATCTTGTCGCCGCGCAGCAAGGTGCCGGTGAACTTCTGGATGATGGTGCGCACCGAGCCGTCGGGCTGGGTGAAGCTCTTGCTCACATCCGTCAATTCGGCCACCAGCTTGCCACTGGGCACGCCTGAGGCAACTTCCATTTTCACGTTGCCGACTTTCTCACGGCGGGCGGCGCGTTCACTGCGCAGGTTTTGCAGGCGTGTGATGCGGCTTTGGCTGCGGGTGCGTCGTGCTTCTACACCTTTGCGAATCCAGACCTCCTCTTGGGCCAGCAGCTTGTCGGCTTTGGCTTGAATCACCGCTTCTTGTGCCAACTGCTCTTCTTTCTGTACTTGGTAAGCGGCGTAGTTGCCCGGGTAGGGGCGCAGCTTGCCCCGATCCAGCTCGACAATGCGCGTGGCGATGCGGTCCAGAAACGCCCGGTCGTGCGTGATGGCGATCACGCTGCCCTTGAAGTCAATCAGCAGGTCCTCCAGCCAGGTGATGGCGTTCAGGTCCAGGTGGTTGGTGGGTTCATCTAATAAGAGCACATCAGGACGGGTCACCAAAGCCTGGGCCAAGGCCACCCGCTTGCGCATACCACCAGACAGCGATTGCACAATGGCGTTCGGGTCCAGCTTCAGACGTTGCAGGGTTTCCTCCAGGCGTTGCTCCCAGCCCCAGCCGTCGCGCGATTCGATCAGTCCTTGCAGGGTGTCCAGATCTCCCCGGCTGTGCGTGTAATCGTCGATCCATTGAATGACTTCTGCCAAACCTTCACGAACGGATTCAAAAATGGTGTGCTCGGGCACCAACAAGGGTTCTTGCGCTACATAGGCGATGCGTACGCCCTGCTGGACGTGCAAACTGCCGTCATCCGGGCGTTCCATGCCGGCCAATATTTTGAGCAAGGACGATTTGCCTGTGCCATTGCGACCAATCAAACCGATGCGCTCGGACGTCTCTAAAGAGAAGTCAGCGTGATCGAGGAGTGCGACATGGCCAAAAGCCAAAGAAGCGTTCAAGAGTGTGAGTAAAGCCATGGGCCCATTATCCGGGCGGGGGAGTGCGAAACTTTCACAAAGACTTCAAAAAACATGTGAACGACTAAAAAGTTGTGCAATAATCGAGGGCTTCGCTGCACACAAGTGAGGTTTTCGAAAGAAGCCAAACAGGCACAAAGAAGTGGTTGAAGAAAAGTTCTGGTTGAGCTAAGAAATTTTCAAAAACCTGGTGCAGAGCAAAAAAACTGTGCGATAATTGAAGGCTTCGCTGATCGCAGTGAGGCAAACAAAGTGGCTCCAAGCTGCTTAGGTTCTTTAAAAATATACAGCCGATAAGCGTGGGCGTTTGATGGTGATTGCCAAGTTCTTCGGAACTTAGCTTTAATTAGCTAACAAACGCTCATGAAGTAAAAAAGATGTGGAAATCAGAGATGGTGACCACGTTGATTCCAATTTATGAGTTGGTCGAAAGGCCGAAAAAAATCAAGATCGAACTATAGAGTTTGATCCTGGCTCAGATTGAACGCTGGCGGAATGCTTTACACATGCAAGTCGAACGGTAGAGGGGGCAACCCCTTGAGAGTGGCGAACGGGTGAGTAATATATCGGAACGTGCCCAGTCGTGGGGGATAACGTAGCGAAAGTTACGCTAATACCGCATACGATCTAAGGATGAAAGCGGGGGACTCGCAAGAGCCTCGCGCGATTGGAGCGGCCGATATCAGATTAGGTAGTTGGTGGGGTAAAGGCTCACCAAGCCAACGATCTGTAGCTGGTCTGAGAGGACGACCAGCCACACTGGAACTGAGACACGGTCCAGACTCCTACGGGAGGCAGCAGTGGGGAATTTTGGACAATGGACGCAAGTCTGATCCAGCCATTCCGCGTGCAGGATGAAGGCCCTCGGGTTGTAAACTGCTTTTGTACGGAACGAAAAGGTTTCTATTAATACTAGGAGCTCATGACGGTACCGTAAGAATAAGCACCGGCTAACTACGTGCCAGCAGCCGCGGTAATACGTAGGGTGCAAGCGTTAATCGGAATTACTGGGCGTAAAGCGTGCGCAGGCGGTTATGTAAGACAGAGGTGAAATCCCCGGGCTCAACCTGGGAACTGCCTTTGTGACTGCATAGCTAGAGTACGGTAGAGGGGGATGGAATTCCGCGTGTAGCAGTGAAATGCGTAGATATGCGGAGGAACACCGATGGCGAAGGCAATCCCCTGGACCTGTACTGACGCTCATGCACGAAAGCGTGGGGAGCAAACAGGATTAGATACCCTGGTAGTCCACGCCCTAAACGATGTCAACTGGTTGTTGGGTCTTCACTGACTC
>NZ_LFYT02000008.1 GCF_001270065.2 Limnohabitans planktonicus II-D5 | reverse complement strand
GACACAAGCCAAGTCTGAATTGAAGGCGTGGCTGAGTTGGGCCACGCGCTGTCGTCTGGCACCCTTTAAGAAGTTGGCCCGCACGTTAAAGCAGCGCTTGGACGGTGTGGTGCGCGGCATGCTGGACAACCGCAGCAATGCTTATGTGGAGGCCATGAATGGTTTGCTCCAACAGGCTAAACGCGCCGCGCGTGGCTTTAGAACTGCAAGAAACTTTATCGCCATTGCGTATTTGCGGATGTCCAAGCTCAAGCATTTGCCAAGCAACCCGCTGGAGCGGGCTGTGCCCAAGAGCAACGTGCTAATCCACCGCTGCCTTTGATGTCAAGTTCCACACTAAACGACGAGGAGCCTTTGCGTTACGCTTCATTAGTCGGTAGTTTAACTGCCTATGGTGTTGCGGTGGGTTTTCCTGCATTGGCTGCTTTTTATTACTTCAAAAAATTAAACGGTTTCTTGATTTTTATAATTTTATCAATTGGTGCTGCCTTGTCTCTACAGAAATCCGCACTTGCAAATATAGCAATTGTAATTATTTTTGCTTGGTGGCTTAAGTTTATTGAATTTAAAAATATATTTACTTTTGCGCCCACAATAGGAGTTGTTGCGATATTAATTTTTTATATTTCGGAATTTAATGGTAGTCAATTTGAGACCGTTTTAAGATACATGCAGGGTGTTTTAACATCCGAAACAGAGTTATCCAATGATGTTAATTTTTTCGAATCTATGGTTGATAGATTTACTGCTTTGCCATACGAGGCGTTAATATATTTTGAAACACATGAATTTCTATACGGGGCAGGTGTATTTGGCGGTGCAGGTGCTATGGGTTATGATAATATACCTATGGCGCACAATGGTCTGATTGAATTAATTTTGATGTTTGGGGTATTTGTAGGTGGTCCAATAATTTTGTTTTTAATTTATTTGTTAATTAAATCTATTTTAATTATTTCAAATAGACTCAATGCTGCGAATACTGAAATCGGTTTTTTATCTGCAAGCTATATACAATGGTTTGTGAATTATGTTTTTAGTGGTGGTGGATTATTTCAGCCAGTTAGTGCTTCAATATTCTGGCTACTAGTTTTTCGAATGCGTTATATCTTTAAATCTGAAAAAATATAAATAATAAAATTTATTTAAATTATTAAATCTTTCATCAATTAAGTCAGGTATAAAATGTTCAAAAAATCCATTTTGATGGTCACCGGTGGCACAGGTTCTTTTGGTAATGCCGTTGTCAGGCGTTTTTTACAATCAGATATCGGTGAAATCCGCATCTTCAGCCGCGACGAGAAGAAGCAAGACGACATGCGCAAGAAGTACAACAGCCCCAAGCTGAAGTTCTACATTGGCGATGTGCGTGATTACCAGTCGGTGCTGAATGCGGTGCGGGGTGCCGACTTTGTGTACCACGCAGCGGCTCTCAAGCAGGTGCCCTCTTGCGAGTTTCATCCACTCGAAGCCGTCAAGACCAACGTGCTCGGCACCGAAAACGTGCTAGAGGCCGCCATTAACTGCGGTGTGCAACGTGTGGTGGTGCTCAGCACCGACAAAGCCGTCTACCCCATCAACGCCATGGGTATCAGCAAGGCCATGATGGAAAAAGTGGCTGTGGCCAAGTCGCGCAGCAGCGGCAGCACGGTGATCAACGTGACGCGCTACGGCAATGTCATGTGCTCGCGCGGCTCGGTTATCCCTTTGTTCACCCAGCAGATCCGCGCCGCTCAGCCCATCACCATCACCGACCCGGCAATGACCCGCTTCATGATGACCCTTGACGACGCGGTGGACCTGGTGCTCTATGCGTTTGAGCACGGCCAGCCCGGAGAGATTTTTGTGCAAAAGGCCCCTGCCGCCACCATCGATGTACTGACTCAGGCGCTGACCGGCCTGCTGGGCAAGCCCGAGCACGAGGTGCGCGTGATCGGCACCCGCCATGGCGAAAAGCTCTACGAAGCCTTGCTCAGCCGCGAAGAAATGGCTGCCGCCCAAGATTTGGGCGGCTACTACCGCGTGCCCCCCGATTTGCGCGACCTGAACTACGGCAAGTTTGTGGAGCAAGGCGAGGTGCGCATTTCTGAATCCACCGACTACAACTCGCACAACACCACCCGCCTGGATGTGCCCGGCATGCAGGCTCTGCTGATGAAGCTGCGCTTTATGCAGGCCACGCTGCGGGGGGAGGCGGTGGAGGCGGAGGAGTGAGTTGTTGTCTGTTGCATAACTTGTACACAACTCGGGTCGTTTGTCAGATGGTTACCCGATGCATAACGATATCGTTATAAACTACGCACTTCGTTGGGCGAATGACGCCGTACAGCAAGACTTGGACAAGGTGTACGAGGTCAGCGATGCAAACGGGATGTACTTGGATGAGTTGTTCGATTTTCTTGAAGAGAACATGTCGGTAAGGCTGGCGCTGGCTGAGGGACGTTTCAGACAGCTCAAGGACCCCCGGTTTGACGCGTCGCTGATCGAGTGGTCCAAGCATTGGGGTTACAACCTGTATTACCTCAAGATGTGGCACCCTGATGGTGCTTTGTTACCGGTTAGGTTGATTTATGCCGTCAATCACCAGCCGGCTCAGCAGGCAATTTGGATATTGGGCTTGATGCCAAGGGGTGATGAATATGATGAACAAAGCGAATTTGCAAAGCGCATTCGTCGTGACTATGACGATCACGGCATCCCACGTTGGCGTGCGCAATGAGCCGCTGGCGGCGGCTGTCTTGGCAGGTTTTGCGGTGTCGGCTGCAACCAAGTCGACTTATCTGCAAGTGGTAGGGGCTGCACCTTTGCAGGTCGATTCACGATCGACACAGCGCCCCCTGTCCAAGCGTCGGCAAGCGCTTTTGCAAACTGCACATGGCCAGGCCTTGCAAGTGCAAGCCTTGAAGGATTTGGGCAGCGCCCTGGATGCGCATGGTTTGGCACCTCTGGTGGCATTGCGTATGCGGTGTGGGTTGACACAAAAAGCGCTGTGCGAGGCGGCTGGTTTGCCGCAGCCTCATATTTCTCGTTTGGAAAACGGTAAGGTGCCTAACCCGGATGGTGCCACCTTGCAGCGCTTGGCTGTGGCGATGGGGGTGAGCATGGACGATGTCATGACGGCGATTCAGCAAGGGGCAATAGCATGACAAGCGAAGCTTGCCCGTTGACGGCTTTCACGTTGTTTTGTGATGACCTGCGCCAGGAAGCTGGCGGTAAGTTATCGGCCATGGGGATTTATCAGGGGGTGATGGCGATACCTGCTGATGCCGTGCTGCTGCCTAAGTTGGTGGCCTGGAGCGTCTTCAAGTTACCAGTCTCACAGGTGGATGGGCTAGCAACTGTGCTGTTGCAGGACAAAGACCGTGTGCTAAGTTCTGCGACGCTGGACTTTGCGCAGTCCGAACAGCTGGGAGCTCATGCGTTGTCTTCCGACCAAGCTGATGCGCTGGAAATGCTCAATATTCCTTTTGAGCTGACACCGTTTCGTGCACAAGTTGGGATGGAGATTCGAGTGGTTTTTGAGTCGACGAAATTTCATTACGAGAGCGATGTTTTGCACATCGTCAAAGCGGCATGAGTGAGCGGGGTGTAACCGTGAGAGTGTTAGTCACAGGGGCCAATGGTTTCATTGGTAAAAACTTGGTGGTGCGCTTGCGCGAGTTGCCACGTTTTGCGGTGACCGAGTTTGTGCGTGGCGACGATCTGGCCGATTTGCCGCAGCTGCTGGCCCAGGCCGATGCGGTGGTGCACTTGGCCGGAGAAAATCGCCCAGCAGACCCCAATGCGTTTGCGCAGGTCAACACGGGTTTGACGGTGGCCATTTGCCAAGCTATTGCAGCTCAGGTAGCCAGTGGCGGACGGCGTGTGCCTTTGGTGTTGGCTTCGTCCACCCAGGCTGAGCGAGACAACCCTTACGGACAGAGCAAGCTGGCGGCTGAACTTGCCGTGCAGGCGCTGGCCCGCAATACAGCCAACCCGGCGGTGGTGTTCCGCTTGCCGGGAGTGTTTGGAAAATGGTGCAAGCCCAACTACAACTCGGTAGTGGCTACGTTTTGCCACAACATCGCCCGGGGCTTGCCCGTGCAGATCAACGACCCGGCAGCAAGCTTGCAGCTGGTGTATGTGGACGATGTGGTCGCGGCATTGGTGGCGGCGGTGGATGCAGCTCTGGTGGACGATGCGCAAGGGGTAACTCAGGGCGTGGTGTCCCCGGTTTATCAAACCACGTTAGGTGAGTTGGCCGCGCAGATTCAGGCTTTTGGCGATTGCCGCACCACGCTCATGAGCGAGCGTGTGGGCACCGGGCTGGTGCGGGCGCTGTATGCCACGTATGTGAGCTATTTGCCCAATGAGCGTTTTGCGTACGATGTGCCGCAGCACGCAGACCCTCGCGGCGTGTTTGTCGAGATGCTCAAGACCCCAGACAGCGGGCAGTTCAGCTATTTCACGGCCCACCCGGGCATCACGCGGGGCGGGCATTACCACCACACCAAGACCGAGAAGTTTTTGGTGATCAAGGGCACGGGGCTGTTCCGCTTCAGGCATTTGCTGACAGACGAGCGCTTTGAGCTAGCCACATCGGGTGACAAGCCCCAGGTGGTGGACACCATTCCGGGTTGGGTGCACGACATCACCAACGTGGGCGACGATGAAATGGTGGTGATGCTGTGGGCCAACGAAGTGTTTGATCGAGCCAACCCGGATACGCTGGCGAGCCCCATCTGAACATCAACACTGTGATCAGATCTTTTGCTTTACCTGACGGCATCCGTGTCATGTCCTTGTTCACGCAGGATGCGGCGCTGAAGCAGCACTCGGCTTATCGGATGGCTAAGGCGGGCGACCAGAATGCGGCTTTGGACTTGGTGATTGATCTGGCAGTGTCTTGGCTTTATGGTGAGCGGACGCGTTTCGAGCCAGGTCTGTTTTTTGTTGCGCCACATGAAAAGTGTGTACGTTTAATCAAGGAGCGGTTTGATGATAAATTCACCCAAGTCTTCGGAGTCGAGCATGCCGCATTCACAGCCAATGAAGCTCAAGACATTGCGGGTTTCAGATCAACTGACACCCTCCGAAATCGACGTGCTGCGGCAGAGCAAGAAATCGATCGCCGCTTACGTTCAAAGGGAATTGCCCGAACTTCTCAAGCAGCATCAGCTGGGCTACGTTCTGAACAAGACCTGAACGACTCGAATCTTGGCACCCTGAAAAAGGTGCAGTGACCGCATGGTGACACCGTCACCGTGCGGTTTTTTTATTAAAAAAAAAGATGAAAAAACTCAAAATCATGTCGGTCGTGGGCACGCGCCCCGAGATCATTCGGCTGTCTCGCGTGTTGGCTGCGCTGGACGCGCATTGTGACCATGTGTTGGTGCACACCGGGCAAAACTACGACTACGAGCTGAACCAGGTGTTTTTTGACGACTTGGGCGTGCGCAAGCCGGACTTCTTTTTGAACAGCGCCGAGGGCAGCACGGGCGCGGCCAACACCATTGGGAACCTGATCACCGGAGTCGATGGTGTGCTGGCCCAGGTGCAGCCCGAGGCGATGCTGGTGCTGGGTGACACGAACAGTTGTTTGTCGGTGATTCCGGCCAAGCGGCGCAAGATACCGATTTTTCACATGGAAGCTGGCAACCGCTGCTTTGACATGCGGGTGCCCGAAGAGACCAACCGCCGTATCGTGGACCACACGGCCGACATCAACTTGACCTACAGCACGATTGCCCGCGATTACTTGCTGCGCGAGGGTTTGCCTCCAGATCAGGTCATCAAGACCGGCAGCCCGATGTATGAGGTGCTGCACCATTACTTGCCGCAGATTCAGGCGTCTGACGCGGTGGCGCGTTTGGGCTTGGTTGCGGGTCAGTACTTTGTGGTGAGTGCGCACCGCGAAGAAAACATCGAGTCTGAAAAGTCGTTCACCAAACTGGTGGCAGTGCTCAACAGCGTGGCCGAGGAGCATGGCCTGCCGGTGGTTGTGTCGACGCACCCGCGCACGCAAAAGCGGGTGGACGCCACGGGCACACAGTTTCACCCCAATGTGCGCCTGATGAAGCCGCTGGGTTTTCACGATTATGTGAATCTACAGATGAACGCCAAGGCGGTGTTGTCGGACAGCGGCACGATCAATGAAGAGTCGTCGATATTGAACTTTCCGGCGCTGAATCTGCGCGAGGCGCACGAGCGCCCCGAAGGCATGGAAGAGGCCGCCGTGATGATGGTGGGTCTGGAGTTGGACCGCGTGCGCCAGGGCTTGGCCATTGTGGCCGCGCAGGCGCGGGGCGAAAAGCGCGATTTGCGCCTGGTGGCTGACTACAGCATGCCGAATGTGAGCGCCAAGGTGCTGCGCATTGTTCACAGTTACACCGATTATGTGAATCGGGTGGTTTGGAAAAAGTATTGATTTGGTTGAAGTGTGAATATTCTGATCGTTAGTCAATATTTCTGGCCTGAAAACTTCAGGATCAATGATCTTACTCAGGAGCTTGTGCAGCGCGGACATTGTGTGACGGTGTTAACCGGCGTGCCCAACTATCCGAGTGGCCTTGTTTTTGATGAATATCGTAAGAACGCTAAGCCGTTTGATCAGTACTGCGGCGCGAAAGTGGTGCGAGTACCGATGTTGGCACGTGCCAGCGGCGCTGTACGCTTGTTTTTGAATTACCTGAGTTTTGTAATCGGTGCTTGCTTTTTCGGGCCTTGGCGCTTACGACATGTAGAGGTGGATGTGATCTTTGTCTTTGAACCATCGCCAGTGACTGTTGGATTGCCTGCTGTATTGCTAGGGCGCATCAAACGGGCACCAGTGGTGTTTTGGGCATTAGATTTATGGCCCGAAACATTGGCTGCAATTGGTGTGGTTCGTTCGCCAAGGGTTCTAAGATTGGTGGGGCAGTTGGTGAGATTTATTTATGAGCGATGTACCTTGGTCTTGGGACAGTCGCGTGGATTTTTAGTGAGCATTGCCAAGTACTGTTCAGATGCTCTAAAAATTCGCTATTTCCCGAGTTGGGCTGAGCAAGTCTTTAATGCCCATGATCTGGTGCCAGCGCCTGAAGTGCCTGTTCAGGAAGGTGTATTCAATGTGGTTTTCGCTGGGAATATTGGCGAGGCTCAGGATTTGCCTTCGGTCTTGGTTGCTGCTGAATTATTGAAAGATAACGCGTCAATTCGTTGGCTGATCGTGGGAGATGGGAGGCGCTCTGACTGGCTTGCACAGGAAATTGCACGACGAGGATTGGAACGCAATGTGGTTTTGTTGGGGCGCTTTCCAGTAGAGCGCATGCCATCTTTTTATGCACATGCAGATGCGTTGCTTGTCTCACTGAAAAAAGATCCAGTATTCAGCATGACTATTCCAGGAAAAGTGCAGTCGTACTTGATGGCGGGTATACCTATATTGGGAATGTTGGATGGTGAGGGCGCAAAAGTCATTTCAGAGGCAGATGCGGGCTTAGTTTGTGGTGCAGGAGACGCGAATGGCTTAGCTGCTGCTGTACTGGAAATGCGCAGTATGAATAGTGATCAATTACAGCGGTATGGTTTGAACGGCCGTTCATTTGCTGAAAATGAATTTGGACGTGATGCCTTGATGGATCGTTTGGAAGGTTTTTTCCATGAAGCGATTGCTCTGTATAGCCGACAAAAGGTGATCCGATGATTTTGCTAACGGGTGCTACAGGATTTGTAGGTCAGGCTGTTCTACGCCGATTGTTGTCTGACGATGTGTCGCAGAAGGTGGTCGTTTCGATTAGAAAAAATGGGACTGTTTGGCCTGCACAAGTTAAACCATTGGTGATGGGTGATTTGCAGCCAGATACAGATTGGTCTGATGCTCTGGATGGGGTGTCACTTGTAGTTCACAGCGCTGCTCGTGTGCACATCATGCAGGATCGGTCAGTTGATCCATTGGCTGCGTTTCGACTTGTTAATGTAGCTGGGACCTTGAACCTGGCTCGGCAAGCAGCCGCATCAGGCGTCAAGCGATTCGTGTTTGTCAGCTCGGTTAAGGTCAATGGCGAGTCCACCGCTATTGGACAGGCATTTTCCGAAAATGACATGACATCTCCACAAGATGCCTATGGGCAGAGCAAGCACGAAGCAGAACAAGGGCTGCGGCAAGTGGGCGCTGAGACCGGCATGGAGCTTGTCATTATTCGTCCACCTCTGGTGTACGGCTCAGGTGTAAAAGCAAATTTTGCTGCACTGATGCGGGCAGTTCAGCGTGGCTGGTTTTTGCCCTTGGGTGCAATAAATAATCAGCGCAGTTTGGTGGCTTTGGACAATCTTGTTGATCTGATCGTCAATTGCTTGCATCACCCCAAAGCCGCAAATCAGACTTTTTTGGTGAGCGATGGACAAGATCTGTCTACAACTGAGTTGGTGCGCGGCATTGCGCAAGCTGCCATGGTCTCGCCGCGATTGTTACCTGTGCCAGTGAATGTGTTGCGGGCTCTCGCTAGCTTGGTCGGAAAGGATGATGCCGTTGAGCGCTTGTGTGGCAATTTGCAGGTGGACATTGCCAAAGCAAGAGATTTGTTGGGTTGGGTACCACCAGTGACTGTGCAAGAAGGTTTAAAAAGGGCGATGAACGGATGAAGAGAATATTTGACTTGTTTCTTGCACTGTGTGCTACTTTAGTCTTGGTGTGGCCTATTGCGCTGGTTGCGCTGGCGGTACGTTTAACTTCACCGGGGCCGGCTTTGTATTGGTCAGATCGTGTAGGACGACGGAATCAAATTTTCAAAATGCCAAAATTTCGCAGCATGCGAATCGGCACGCCAGCAGTTGCTACTCATTTACTGGCTGACCCTCAATCACACCTGACCCCTATTGGTTCATTCTTGCGCAAGAGCAGCCTAGACGAGTTGCCCCAGTTGTGGAGCATTTTGGTGGGGGACATGAGTTTTGTCGGCCCTCGCCCAGCATTGTTTAACCAAGATGATTTGATTGCCTTGCGAACAGCGCAGGGGGTGGACAAATTGGTGCCGGGTTTGACGGGCTGGGCGCAGGTTAACGGGCGTGATGAGTTGCCGATTCCCCAAAAAGTGGCACTGGATGTTGAGTATTTGCAAAAGCAAAATTTGTGGTTTGACATTCGGATTTTGTGGTTGACCTTTGTCAAAGTGGTTCGCCGAGATGGGGTGTCACATTGACAGATATAGCAAAGTTGAAGCCTGGTTTGTTGATCGTCGGGGCTGGTGGCCACGGTCGCTCTGTCGCAGAGGCCGTATTGATGGCGGATACCTATGCCTTGGTGGGGTTTTTGGATGACGGTGCATTTGACGAGGGGGCTCAAGTGTGGGGTTGGCCAGTGCTGGGTGCTGCCAACGACTTTGAAACCTACAAAGTGCATGCCACGCATGCCATCGTCGCTATTGGCAATAACTTGCTTCGACAAAAGATATGTGAACAGTTGCGAGATTCTGGGTTTGCACTGGCCAGTGTTGTTCACCCAAAAGCCATAGTGTCTCCAAGAGCCCTGCTGGGGGATGGGGTTGCCGTAATGGCTGGAGCCATTGTGGGCACCGAAGCTCAGTTGGGGCAAGGCGTGATTGTCAATTGCGGCTCGGTGGTCGATCACCATGCACGAGTTCACAACTATGGGCATTTGGGCGTGAATGCTTGCATGGCTGGTGGGAGTGTCTTGGGTGAGCGGGCATGGATGCAAGCAGGATCTGCCATTGGTTATGGTGTTGAAGTTCCAGATGATCAAGTGCTCATGCCTGGAACGGCGCTTGGATGAAATGCATGGATATTGAATGGGTGCCATGAAGACAACTTCTTTGACAGATTTTTTGCTGTTTCTACCGCGCCCCGTGAAGCGCTCAATTGCATTGGGCGCTGATGCCCTGATGTGCGCCATCACCGTATGGATGGCGTTTAACTTGCGTCTGGAGTCTTGGACGGCTTGGTCACCTGCGCACTTCACGGCTTTTGTGGGGGCTGTGGCTTTTGCATTGCCGCTGTTCATTGTGTTTGGTTTGTACCGGGCCATTTTTCGTTATGCGGGCTTGCCTGCTTTGATGACGGTGTTGAAGGCGGTGGCGATTTATGCGGTGATTTATTGTCTGGCGTTCAGTGTGGTGGGCGTGCCCGGGGTGCCGCGTACCGTGGGCGTTTTGCAGCCCTTGTTGCTGCTGCTTGGCGTGACCTTGTCGCGTGCATTTGTACGCTATTGGTTGGGCGGTGTTTATCAGGGCATTGTTGGGCGAGGTGATTCGCCTCGGGTGTTGATTTATGGTGCTGGCTCAGCTGGGCGCCAGTTGGCAGCGGCTTTGAAGACCAGCCCCGAGTTGGTGGTGGTGGGCTTGCTGGATGACGACGACCGTTTGCATGGGCAGGTGCTCAATGGCTTGAAAATTTACAACCCGGCCAATGTGGTGCCTTTGGTGGCCAAGCTGCGGGTGACGCAGGTGTTTTTGGCCATTCCCTCAGCGTCTCGCGCCCGGCGCAACGAGATTTTGGAGCTGGTGCGTGCAGCCCATGTGCAAGTGCGCACTTTGCCGGGCGTGCTGGAGATGGCCCAGGGCAAGGTGCAGGTGTCTGACTTGAAAGAGCTGGACATCGAAGACCTGCTGGGCCGTGACCCGGTGCCGCCCAACCCCTTGATGCTGGCCAAGAACATCACCGGCAAAGTGGTGATGGTGACGGGGGCAGGTGGCTCGATTGGCTCGGAATTGTGCCGGCAGATTGTGAAGGCAGGGCCTTCTGTGCTGCTGTTGGTGGAGCTGACCGAGTTTGCGCTGTATGCCATTGAGCACGACTTGCAATGCATGTTGTTGGAAGAGTCACCTGTGGATGTGCGGCTCGTGCCACTGCTTGCGAATGTGCGTGATGCCTCGCGCATGGACGAGATTTTGCGCACCTGGAAGCCGCACACGGTTTACCACGCAGCCGCTTACAAGCATGTGCCACTGGTTGAGCACAACCCTGCAGAGGGCGTGAAGAACAATGTGCTGGGCACCTTGAACACAGCGCAGTTGGCAGCAAGGCACGGGGTGTCTGATTTTGTGCTGGTCAGTACTGACAAGGCTGTACGGCCCACCAATGTGATGGGGGCCAGCAAGCGCCTGGCCGAGATGCTGCTGCAGGCGATTGCGGCTCGGGGTGATGAGACAGGATCGCCGCGCTTCGCTCGCGATGACAAGACGGTGACCCGTTTTTCCATGGTGCGGTTTGGCAATGTGCTGGGGTCTTCCGGCTCGGTGGTGCCCTTGTTTCGCAAGCAAATCAAGGACGGTGGCCCGATCACGCTGACGGATGAGCGCATCACCCGTTATTTCATGACCATTCCGGAAGCGGCGCAGCTGGTTATTCAGGCTGGTGCCATGGCCAGTGGGGGCGACGTATTTGTGCTGGACATGGGTGAGCCAGTCAAGATCATTGATTTGGCTGGGCGCATGGTGGAACTGTCGGGTTTGAGTGTGCGAAATGATGCACACCCCGAAGGTGATATTGAGATAGCAATCACTGGCCTGCGGCCTGGTGAAAAGCTGTATGAAGAGCTGTTGATTGGTGATAATCCCCTGCCGACAGGGCACAAACGCATCATGAAAGCGCATGAAGACTTTTTGCCCTGGCCCGATTTGCAAGCCAAACTGGATCGCTTGGGCTTGGCGCTGGATGGCAATGATGTGCCTTTGATCAGGGTGCTCTTGAAAGAGTTGGTGCCCGGCTATCAGCCTGATGGCGAAGTGGTGGATTGGGTGTGGCTGGAGAACGGCCGGGCGGCTTGATTGGGTGGGGTGTAGTGGCGTTGGACAAAGTGTTGCTAGAAACTGTCTTGCAGCGCAGACCCATGTGATAAAGCCGCTTGGCTTGAGCACGCAAATTGACCTCGATGTCGCGCAAAGACTCGCGGTAGGTCAATTGAGCAAAGGCCATGGTCAAGAACTGGTCCATGCAGGTGAAATCTTGAACCTTGTGATCGCCTCGGTGCTTGGCAACGCAGCGGCGAAACGTGCTCAGCGGCAAGAACGCCATGAGTTGAGAAAAAACAAGCTTGCCTTGGTTCATTGCGGTCCTTTGCGTGCGAACGCGAAAGACCATAAATCATGGAATCGAAGTTCAAATCGAGACCAGACTGAAATGCCAAAAAACCAAGGTAAATCATTAACTTACGAAGCCCTGATGTGAAAACGTTGGGACACTACTGTTTATGAATATCAAAATTAATTTCTTAAAATTGTTATTTTGGATTTTTGTTTTGTTCGTTTCCATAAGTAGCCTCAATAGCAAAGCTGCTGGTATGGCTTGGCTGGCTTTGTTGCTCTGTGGGCTTGGAGCAATGTTTGGAAAACGTTTGAGCCACACGGGCTCCAAGGGAACGAATGAGACGTTGGCAAAAATATGGCTGATTGCAACTGTGTTGGCATTTTTATTGAAAATCGTCCCTACGATTTATTGGAATGACAGTTGGGGCGAGCGGCATGCGGAAATTCGTTTGTTGTTGGGCGCTCTTGGGACCTATGCCCTGTGTCGATGGGATGTCATTAGAGAAGAGAAAGTTTACCTAATGGCTTGGGCTGTAAGTTTTAGTTGCGGATTGGCGATGTTGCTCATGTTGGTCAGTGTGCGTGAGGCTGCTCCGACTAACCCAATACCTTGGGCTGCTGCAATCGCACTGTGTAGCGCGTGGTTAGTTTCGATTGGTTTTTCTCATCAAGTTTCAAGCACATCAAGATGGGTATGGGGCATTGGCTCATTGATGGGTCTGATCGCTGTTTTGATCAGTGAGAACCGGGGTGCTTATGGCTTGGCATTGTTGTTGCCAGTTGTTTGGATGAGGCGTTTAAGTTTTTTTCGATGGATACGTTTACGAGACGGGAGATCTGCTTATTTACGGTTGAGTGTTGTCGTTTTAGTCATCCTGATTGGTGGTGCACTATTCTCACAGACTGCCATTGTTCAGCGTCCATTGCAGCGCATTCAAGTAGCCATAGATGAAGTCAAACTGAGTCATGAATCTTTAGAGGCCAATGTCAATGGTTCGATTGGCGCTAGGCTATTTCTGTGGGCGCACAGTGCTTCATTCATTGAACAATCACCTTGGATCGGTCATGGTCAGGTCGCGAGAAAAAATGCAATTGTGGAGTGGGGGAAGGAAGCCAATTCAGACCACATCCAGTCACTTGGGCATGTACACAACGAGTACCTGCACACCTTGATGGATTATGGTGTGTGGGGGTTGGCTAGCTTGATGTGTTACGCAATGGGTATGTTCATATTGGTTTTGAGAATGCGTTCAATTGAATCAGTTACACAAGCCTGGGCCATGGGGGGGGTGTTGTTCATTCATATGACCACAGGACTTACTAACGTCAACTTTGCCCACAACTACTACCCAACTATGCTGTCAATCATGATCAGCCTAATCCTTCTTACTCCGAGCATTAAATGCAATGTGCCGCGAACGGGTTAGTACCCCTCAGGATTCTACGATTGCCAGCGCCACGCATCGGCGCACATGCGGTCAACGTCGAGTTGTGCTTTCCAGCCGAGGGCGGTTTCTGCCAGTTGGGTGTCGGCAAAGCATGACGCCACATCGCCGGGGCGTCGTACTACAAATTGATAGGGAATGGCCACGCCGGTGACGCGTGAAAAAGTGTTGGCCAGATCCTGCACGCTCACGCCGCGGCCGGTGCCCAGGTTGACAGTGATGCTGGCTTGTTTTTCTTGCAGGTAGCGCAGCGCCGCCAGGTGGCCTTGGGCCAGGTCCACCACATGGATGTAGTCGCGCACGCCCGTGCCGTCGGGAGTGGGGTAGTCGTTGCCAAAGATGCTCAAAAATTCGCGTTTACCCACGGCCACCTGGGTGATGAAAGGCATGAGGTTGTTGGGGATGCCGTTGGGGTGTTCACCGATGGTGCCGCTGATGTGGGCACCCACGGGGTTGAAGTAGCGCAATATGGCAACGTGCCAGCGCGGGTCGGCGGCTTGCAGGTCGCGCAGGATGTCTTCGCAAATGAGCTTGGTGCGGCCGTAGGGGTTGGTGACCTGCAGTTTGCTCGATTCGGTGATGGGCACTTGGCTGGGGTCGCCATAAACGGTCGCCGATGAGCTGAATACGATGCGCCGAACATCGGCGCGGTCCATGGCTTGCAACAGGCTGAGTGTGCTGCCAATATTGTTGTCAAAGTAGCGCACGGGCTGGCCTACCGATTCGCCCACGGCTTTGAGGCCTGCGAAATGGATGATGCCGCTGATGGGGTGTTGGGCAAATACGGTGTCCAGCGCTGCGCCGTCGCGCACGTCGGCCGCATAAAGCTGAATTTTTATCCACACAGGGCTTTGAGCCTGTCGAGCACCCGTATGCTGCTGTTGCAGAGGTTGTCCATGATGACCACATGATGGCCTGCATTCATGAGTTCGACCGCAGTGTGTGAGCCGATATAGCCTGCGCCGCCGGTGATGAGGATTTTGGATGTGTAGGAGTTTGCGTTCATATTTTTCGATGATAGCGTTCCTGCCAGAACAGGTCATGCTACTTGCTTGTGGTCTCTTGTGGGCCGGTGGTCGAAGACCCCGACGATTGGCCGCGAAAAGGCGCGATGCCTGCGCGTGCGATGGCCGTGAGGCGCAGATACGTCGGACTCTGCGAGTGCCGACCTACGGGACGTGTCGGACTCTGCGATTGCCGACCTATGGGACGTGCCTTGCGTAGGTCGGTGGTCGAAGACCCCGACGATTGGCGGTGATCAGGCGCGATGCCTGAGCGTGCGATGGCTGTTAGGCGCAGATATGTCGGACTCTGCGAGTGCCGACCCACAGACGATGTCGTAGGTCGGTGGTCAAAGACCCCGACATGGGCTGACACGTTGCGATGTTTTTGTCGCAGCAGAGGTGGCAGTCATCACGGCCGCGATGACACCCAGATGCCCGCAACGATCAGCGCAAAGGCCAGTGCATGGTAGGCGTGTGGCAACTCGCCCAGAAAGGCGGCGGACAGGATGGCGGCAAACAGGGGCGTGAGGTTGGCAAAAAAACCGGCCATGGCCGGGCCCGCTTGCTGCACGCCCAGACCCCAGCAGCGGTAGGCCAGCACCGCCGGCCCCACGGCCACAAAGGCCAGTGTGGCGATCAAGGGCCAGCCCCAGGTGATGTGGGCATCGGTCAGGCCCCATTCGAGCCCGGCAAACAGGCCAGACCAGCCCAGCCCAAACACCACTTGCGCCAGCAAGAAAGCCGCCCAATTCTGGCGGATGGCTTCGGGCTCGTCCTTGCGCATGAGCAGCCAGCTGTAGGCGGACCAACAAGCCGTGGCCAGCAAGATGAAAAAGTCTCCCACGACCAGGCGCACATTCAGCAGCTGAGCGGGTTCGCCCCGCGACAACACAATGGTGACGCCCACAATGGAGAAGACGGCCCCCAGCGCTTGTGCTCGGTGCACAGGCGTGTGAAAAAACAGCGCCCCGATGGCCAACGTCCACACCGGGCCGCTGGCGGCCACCAGCGTCACGTTGAGTGGGGTGGAGGTTTGCAGGGCCAGGTATTGCAGCGCGTTGTAGCAGCCCACGCCCAGCAAGCTGAGCAGGCCAAAGCGACGCCAATGCGACCACAGCCCGCTGCCAGAGCGCAGCACCCAACTGGCCATGGGCACCAGGATCACAAAGGCCAGTGCCCAGCGTAAAAAGTTGAGCGTGATGGGCGGCACCAAGGTGCTGACCATGCGGCCCACCACGGCATTTCCCGCCCACAAAAGCGGTGGAACGGTCAACAGCAGTGCGGTGATGGGGGAGAGTTTTTGAGACATGCGGCGACTGTATCGGTGCGCGGGTTTTCCCGCTGTCGCGCAGCTGTCCATCTGAATCTGCCAAAACCTGCAATTCGTGGCAAAGTCACGCATCGTTTGTTTACCCCTACAGGAGAAATCCATGAGCCTTGCAGTCCAGATCGACCAGAACGGCGGTCCCGAAGTCATGAAACTGGTCGATGTGACCGTGGGCGAACCTGGCCCCGGCGAGATTCGCATCCGCCACAAGGCCATCGGCCTGAACTTCATCGACGTGTACCAGCGCGGTGGTTTGTACCCGCTGCCCATGCCCCTGAAGTTGGGCATGGAAGGCTCGGGCGTGGTCGAGGCCGTGGGCGAGGGCGTGGCGCACCTGAAAGTGGGCGACCGCGCAGCCTATGCCAGCCAGCCGCCCGGCAGCTATTGCGAGGTGCGCGTGATGCCCGCCAAGTGCGTGTGCAAGCTACCCGATGCGATCTCGTTCGAGACCGGCGCGGCCATGATGCTCAAGGGCCTGACGGTGCAGTATTTACTCAAGCGCACACTGCCCCAGGGTGGCCTCACAGCGGGTGACTTTGTGCTGTTCCACGCCGCAGCTGGTGGTGTGGGCCTGATCGCCTGCCAGTGGGCCAAGGCCCTGGGCCTGCGCCTGATCGGCACCGCAGGCAGCGACGTCAAGTGCGCATTGGCCCTGGCCAACGGCGCGGAGTTTTGCATCAACTATTCGACCGAAGACTTCCAGGCCAAGGTCAAAGAGATCACAGGCGGCAAGGGCGTGAAAGTGGTGTACGACTCCGTCGGCAAAGACACTTGGGACAAGTCGCTCGATTGCCTGGCGCCGTTTGGTTTGATGGCCAGCTTTGGCAATGCCTCAGGCCCCGTGGCCCCGTTTGCACCGGGCATTTTGGGCCCCAAAGGCTCAATTTACGTGACGCGCCAGACTTTGTTCAGCCACATCACCACCCGCGAAAACACCCAAGAGATGGCTGATGATTTGTTCGATGCCGTGACCAGTGGCAAGGTGAAGATCCACATTGACCAGACCTTTCCCCTGGCCCAAATTCAGAACGCCCACATCGCCCTGGAGGCCCGCAAGACCACGGGCTGCACGATCATCACGCTGTAAAGTTCATCGCAAGCCCATGTCGGGGTCTTCGACCACCGACCTGCGACAACTTTCGTAGGTCGGCACTCGTAGAGTCCGACATGTCCTCTTCAGGCCGCCAGCTTCTCGGCTGGCGCTGGGGCCACCGCGTCCAATGCGGTGCGCAGTTGCTGTAGCGTGCGTTGAACGTTGTGCCATTTTTCCAGGCCAAACAGGCCCATGCGGAAGGTGCGGAAATCGGCGGGTTCGTCGCATTGCAGCGGCACACCGGCGGCGGTTTGCAAGCCTTCGGCCAGAAACTTCTTGCTGCTTTGGATGTCGGGGTCGGTGGTGTAGCTGACCACCACGCCAGGGGCTTCAAAACCCGGCGCGGCCACGCTGGGGAAGCCGCGCTCGGCCAGCAACTGGCGCACGGCTCGGCCCAGGGCCATTTGCTCGTCACGCACCTTGTCAAACCCATAGGCATCGGTTTCAACCATCGCGTCACGCAGGCGCAGCAGCGCGTCGGTGGGCAAGGTGGTGTGGTACATGTGGCCACCGCCTTCGTAGGTTTCCATGACCTGCAACCACTTTTTCAGGTCCATCGCAAAGGTGGTGCTGGTGGTGTTGTCGATGGCTTGGCGGGCACGTTCGCTCAGCATGACCATGGCACAGCAGGGCGAGCTGCTCCAGCCTTTTTGCGGTGCGCTGATCAACAGGTCGACCCCGGTGGCTTTCATGTCAACCCACATGGCACCGGATGCAATGCAGTCCAGCACCAGCAAGCCACCCACGGCGTGCACCGCGTCGGCCACGGCCTTCAGATAGTCGTCGGGCAGCATCATGCCCGCAGCGGTTTCCACATGGGGGGCAAACACCAATGCGGGTTTTTCTGCGGCAATCGCAGCGGTCACTTCGGCAATCGGGGCGGGTGCCCACGCCGCTTGCGAGCCGTCAGCGATGCGTCGGGCCTTGAGCACGCTGTGGCTCTTGGGGATCTGGCCCATGTCAAAAATTTGCGTCCAGCGGTAGCTGAACCAGCCATTGCGAATGACCATCACATGCTGGTTGGTGGCGAACTGGCGTGCCACCGATTCCATGCCAAAAGTGCCGCTGCCCGGGACCAAGGCGACCGAGTGGGCCCCGTACACGGTTTTGAGCATGCGCGAGATGTCGGTCATCACGCCGCCAAAGCGCTTGGACATGTGGTTCAGGGCGCGGTCGGTGTAGACCACCGAAAACTCAAGCAGGCCATCGGGGTCAATCTGGGGCAGCAATCCGGGCATGGGGATCTCCGTGTTGAAAAAATCAGGTTGTGCAGCTTACATGAGATCTGGCCTTTGTGGGTGTCTTGGCCATTGGGCGGTGCGAATGGCCTCATCAGTCGCTTAGGGTCAGGAAATCGGCCATCCGCACCGCCCAATGGCCAACACGGTGGGCTTCAAGTGCTTGCGATGTCGCTTAACGCCCGCGCCGCACTCGCAGGATTTCATCCAGGATCAGCAAGGCTGCACCCACGCTGATGCCACTGTCGGCCACGTTGAAGGCCGGGAAGTGCCAGGTGCCCCAGTAAAAGTCCAGAAAGTCGACCACGTAGCCGTGCAGCAGGCGGTCGATCACGTTGCCAATGGCACCGCCCAAAATCAGCGAGATGGCCAAGCTGAAGAGTTTTTGGCCGGGGTGGGCGCGCAGCATCCAGACCATGAAGATGGCCGCGGCCACGCCGATGCCCGTGAAAAACCAGCGCTGCCAACCACCAGCACCGGCCAAAAACGAAAACGCCGCGCCGTGGTTGTGCACCCGCACCAGGTTGAAAAACGAGGTGATGGGTGTGCTGTCACCCAGCTGGAAAGCGCCCAGCACCAGCACCTTGGTGAATTGGTCAAGCAGCAGCACCAAGAGGGCGATGCCCAGCCAGACCCACAGGTTGGAGCGGTTGGCGTTTTTGAATTTGTTGGCCATGGGGGGTGTCCTGTTGTTGTGACGGGCTCAGGCCACTTGGCGCGTTTCGCCTGCACCGTGCAGGTTGCTCACGCAGCGGCCGCAAATGGTGGGGTGATCGGCGTCGTGCCCCACGTCGTCGGCGTAATGCCAGCAGCGTTCGCACTTGGTGGCTGGGCTGGCGGTGACCTGCACGGCCAGTGTCTCACCTGCATGCAAAGTGACTTTGGAGGTGATGAACACGAACTTGATGTCTGCCCCCAAACTCGCCAGCAGGGCGTGGTCAGCAGCAGGGGCGGTCAAGTCGATTTCGGCTTGCAGCGACGCGCCCACCTGGCCGGCAGCACGCAGGTTTTCGATGTCCTTGTTCACCAGGTCGCGGATTTCGCGGATGCGGCTCCATTTGGCCAACAGCGCTTCATCGGCCACACCAAAGTCGCCGAAGGTTTCCAGGAAGATGGACTCCGATGTGCCGAAAGTCTTCCAGGCTTCTTCGGCCGTGAACGACAGGAAGGGTGCCATCCAGCGCAGCATGCCGTGGGTGATGCGCCACAAAGCGGTTTGCGCGCTGCGGCGGGCCAGGCTCTTGGGGGCGGTGGTGTAGAGACGATCTTTCAGCACGTCCAGGTAAAACGCACCCAAGTCTTCCGAGCAATAGATTTGCAGCTTGGAGACCACGGGGTGGAACTCGTACTTGTCGAAGTGGGCGCGGATGTCGGCTTGCAACTCGGCGGCGCGGGCCAGGGCAAAGCGGTCGATTTCCAGCAGCTGGTCGTCGGGCACGGTGTCTGTGGCTGGGTCGAAGTCGCTCACGTTGGCCAGCAAAAAGCGCAAGGTGTTGCGGATGCGGCGGTACGAGTCCACCACACGGGCCAGGATCTTGTCGTCGATGTTCAGGTCGCCCGAGTAATCGGTGCTGGCCACCCACAGGCGAACGATTTCTGCGCCCATTTTGGAGGTGATGGTTTGCGGCTCGACGGTGTTGCCCAAGCTCTTGCTCATCTTGCGGCCTTGGCCGTCGGTGGCAAAGCCGTGGGTCAGCAGGCCGCGATAAGGAGCGCGGTCATAAAGGGCGCAGCCCAGCAGCAGCGAGCTGTGGAACCAGCCGCGGTGCTGGTCGTGGCCTTCCAAGTACAAATCAGCCTCTGGGCCTTGGTTGTGAAAAGGTGCCACGCCATACGCGTCTTTGTGGCTGCCGCGCAGCACATGCTGGAAGGTGGAGCCGGAGTCGAACCAGACTTCCAGAATATCGGTGCTCTTGGTGTAGCTGGGTGCATCGGCTGCGTCCAGAATTTCTTCCACCGTCACCCGGCTCCAAGCCTCGATGCCGCCTTTTTCGACGATGTCAGCGGCTTGGTCCAGGATGGCCATGGTGTTGGGGTGCAGCTCGCCGCTGTCTTTGTGCAGGAAGAAGGGCACGGGCACGCCCCATGAGCGCTGGCGCGAGATGCACCAGTCGGGGCGGTTGGCGATCATGTCGCGCAGGCGGGTTTTGCCGTTCTCGGGGTAGAACTGGGTTTGCTCGATGGCGTCCAGCGCCAACTGGCGCAGAGTCTTGGGTGCCTTGTCCTTCGTGAACACGCCCTCGCCCTCGTCCATGCGCACAAACCACTGGGCGGCCGCGCGGTAGATGACAGGCGTTTTGTGACGCCAGCAGTGCGGGTAGCTGTGGGTGATGGTCACGGTGGACAGCAGGCGACCCGCATTGCGCAGCGCGTCCAGCACCACCGGAATGGCTTTCCAGATGTGCAGGCCGCCAAACAGCGGGAAGTCGGCCGCGTAGGTGCCATTGCCTTGCACCGGGTTCAGGATGTCGTCGTACTTCAGGCCGTTGGCGATGCAGGAGTTGAAGTCGTCCACGCCGTAAGCGGGCGAGGAGTGGACCAAGCCCGTGCCGTCGCTGTCGCTCACGTATTCGGCCAGGTACACGGGCGACAGGCGCTTGTAGCCCGCGTCCACGTCGTACAAGGGGTGGCGGAAGTTCAGACCGCCCAGCGCTGTGCCTTTGGCCGTGGCCAGCACCGTGCCGCCTTGCAGGCCAAAGCGCTCCAGGCATTTGTCCACCAGCGACTCGGCCAGCACCAAGCAGCCCTTGTCGGTTTGCACCAGCGCATAGGTCAGTTCGGGGTGGGCGTTCAGGGCCTGGTTGGCGGGGATGGTCCAGGCGGTGGTGGTCCAGATCACGGCAAAGGCGCTTTGACCAGCGGGCAAGGCGGCGAGGCCAAAAGCGGCGGCGAGCTTGGCAGCGTCATCGGTTTCAAAGGCTACGTCCAGCGTGTCGCTTTGCTTGTCCTGGTATTCGATCTCGAACTCGGCCAAGGACGAGCCGCAGTCAAAGCACCAGTACACAGGTTTCAGGCCACGGTAGACAAACCCGCGCTCAATCACGCGTTTGAAGGCGCGGATTTCACCCGCTTCGTTGGCCGGGTCCATGGTGCGATAAGGGCGCTCCCAGTCGCCCAGCACGCCCAGGCGCTTGAAGTCTTCGCGCTGCTGGCCAATTTGCTCGGTGGCAAAGGCGCGGCTCTTGGCTTGCATGTCGTCGCGGCTCAGTTTGCGGCCATGCAGTTTTTCAATCGCGTTTTCGATCGGCAGGCCGTGGCAGTCCCAGCCGGGGATGTATTGCGCGTCAAAGCCAGCGAGTTGCTTGGACTTGACGATCATGTCTTTGAGCACTTTGTTGAGCGCGTGGCCGATGTGCAGTTTGCCGTTGGCGTAAGGAGGGCCGTCGTGCAGCACAAACAGCGGGGCACCCTGGCGGGCGGCGCGCAGTTTTTTGTAGAGGCCGCCTTCGTTCCACTCGCTCACCCAGCCCGGCTCGCGCTTGGGCAGATCGCCGCGCATGGGGAAGGGGGTGTCCATCATGTTGATGCGGGTGTCGGGGTTCTGGGTTTTGTCGGTCATGGTGCGTCAGGTCGAGAGGGCTTCGACAAGCTCAGCCCGAGCAGCTGAGCCGTTCGGAGAGATCAAGAGGGGGTGGGCCGTGGAGGTCGTTCGCCCTGAGCCTGTCGAAGGCGGCAAACGCGGGCCGGAGCGTCAAATTCGGTCGCGGGTGGTTTGGCGGCTGGTTTCGCCGTGGCGCGAAGCAAACCACGCTTGTGCATCGTCGCAGTCTTTGGCAATGCCCTTTGTCAGGGCGTCCAGACCGTCGTATTTGAGTTCGTCGTGTAATTTATGCAGCAAGTCCACGCGGATGATTTTACCGTAGCCCCCCTCAGCCCCCAGCTCGGTGGGCCAGTCGAAGGCATGGGTCTCCAGCAGCACCCGCCCGCCGTTGACGTCATTCGGGTCCAGCGAGGGGCGGATGCCCAGATTGGCCACGCCCTTCAAAGGCTGATCGGCCAAGCCATGCACCTGCACCACAAAGATGCCGCTGGCGGCAGGCTTCCAATGCGAGAAGCGCAAATTCAGGGTGCGAAAGCCGTCGCCTGCGCCCTCCGTTGTGGCAGCCAACTCGCGCCCGAGTTTGCGCCCATGTACCACATGGCCGCTGATGCTGTAGTGGCGGCCCAGCAGGGCGGCCACGTCGTTCATGCGACCTTGGTGAAGGGCCTCGCGCACGGCCGAACTGGACACGCGCAGGCCATGCACCTCGTAGCTGTTCATTCGCGCCACATCAAAGCCCAGGCCCTGACCTGCCGCGTCGAGCATGGCGTAGTCGCCCGCGCGTTGCGCCCCAAAGCGGAAATCGTCTCCTACCAGCACATAGCGCACGCCCAGGCCCTGCACCAGCACCTGCTCAATGAAGTCTTGGGGCGACTGGCTGGCCAGCCGGGCGTCAAAAGGCAGCACCACCACTTGGTCCACGCCGCAGCGCTCTAGTTCTTGCAGTTTGTCCCGCAAGGTGGCGATGCGGGCCGGGGCCAGATCGGGCTTGTTCAGGGCCTTGGCAAAGTAGTCACGCGGGTGCGGCTCGAAGGTCATCACGCAGCTGGGCACGCCCCGGTGCGCGGCTTCACTGCGCAAGAGGGCCAGCATGGCCTGGTGACCGCGGTGCACGCCGTCGAAGTTGCCAATGGTCAGGGCGCAGGCGGGGGCCAGGTCGGGGTGGTGGAAGCCGCGAAAAACCTTCATGTGCTGGAGCCGTTGTGGTGTGCAGGACCCGGGGCTTTTGGCCCTTGTCATGGTTTTGAGAAATTCAAAGGGTATATTGTGACTGAGCCCGCTCCGTTCAGACTCCGGCACCAAGCCTGGTCTGACCGGATCGAGACAGTCCCGTTTCCATGTCCGTGCTGTGCATCTGTGCCAAGGAGTCGTTTGTGAAGGTCTTGAAACTCTCTGCCCAAGGGCTGCCCCAGTCGTGGATTTCGCTGGAGCAAGCCGTCACGCATTACGCCGCCGATGAGGTGCGCTGGGAAGCGGGAGGGCAAGTGGCCGTGTTTCATGGAGGTCACAACGCCATCACGGGCGAGCAATCCATCATCACCGTCAACAGCATCATTGGCACCCAGGGCGTGCCGCGCATCAACCCGTTTGACATGCGCTCAGGCTTGACTAACCCCAAGTTGTTCGTGCGAGATCGCAATGTCTGCGCTTATTGCGGTGGGCATTTTCACGAGTCGGTGCTGACCCGCGAACACATCGTGCCCCTGGCGCACAACGGCCCCGATCATTGGATGAATGTGGTCACGGCCTGCCGTTCGTGCAACCACCGCAAAAGCAGCCGCACGCCCGAACAGGCCAACATGCCTTTGCTTTATGCCCCGTATGTGCCCAGCCTGTGGGAAGACTTCATCTTGCGCAACCGCCGCATCTTGAGTGACCAGATGGAGTTTTTGATGGCCCATGTGCCCAAGACTTCGCGTTTGCTGGTTTGACCCGGTGGGTGCTTGCGGTAGCGCCTGAAACGCCGCATCATGGCTTCCTGAAAAACAAAAAGGCCTTGGCCATGCCCAAGCGCCATCAGGGAGACCGATCATGTCCATGTTTGCGCAAGGTGCAAGGTTGCGTGTGTCGCGGCGACACGTATTGCTGTGGGGGGCCAGCCCTTGGCTGGTGTCGGCGGCGGCAGCCGAAGCAGAACGGGTACAACTGGCCTCTGTCTGGCAGCAGGGGCGTTCACCCCAGGGTTATCTGGTCAGCGAAAAATTCGATGGTGTGCGCGCCGTGTGGGACGGTCAGGTCTTGCGCTTTCGCAGCGGGCGCTTGATCGCTGCCCCCAACTGGTTTTTGGCCGCACTGCCGCCGCTGCCGCTGGATGGCGAGTTGTGGATGGGGCGCGGCCAGTTTGACCGTGTCTCGGGCGCGGTGCGAAAGGCGGTGCCAGATGATGTCGAATGGCGTGCCCTGAAGTACCTGGTGTTTGATGCATGGGGCCGTGCCGAGCCATTTGCCCAGCGTGTGCGCCTGGTGGATCAGGCCATTGCGTCGCTGGCTCAGCCTTGGCTGATGGCCGTTCAGCATGCAAATGTGCAGAGTGCCGCCGCTTTGCAAACCCGCTTGCAGCAGGTGGTGGACGGCGGCGGCGAAGGCCTGGTTTTGCACCATGCAGATGCCCCGTGGCAAGCAGGCCGCACAGACGCTGTGTTCAAGCTCAAACCCCAGAATGATGAAGAAGGGCAGGTGCTGGGCTATCAGGCGGGCAAGGGGCGTTTTGCAGGATTGACCGGGGCGCTGCTGCTGGAGACTCCGCAAGGCCAGCGCTTTGCTTTGGGCTCTGGTCTCACCGATGCTTTGCGCCGAGACCCGCCGCCTGTGGGCGCTTGGGTGACGTACCGCTACCGGGACCGCACGCCTTCAGGGTTGCCGCGATTTGCGTCATTTTTGAGGGTGCGCGACACAGAATGAAAATAACCCGGCCTCGTCGGCACTCGCAGAGTCCGACGTTAGCGGGCTTGGGTGCGGTTCTGGTGCAAAGGTTTGAGGGCTTCACCGGGCCCACGTCGGGGTCTTCGACCACCGACCTACGAGGGGGCTGCCTTGTAGGTCGGCACTCGCAGAGTCCGACGTTGGGTGGGCGTGTCACAGGTCCATGTCGGGGCTAAAGCCACCGACCTGCGAAGACACGGTTTCCCCCGCAGGTCGGCACTCGCAGAGTCCGACGTTGGGTGGGCGTGGCACATGCTCATGTCGGGGCTGAAGCCACCGACCTGCGAAGACACGGTTTCCCCCGTAGGTCGGCACTCGCAGAGTCCGACGTTGGGTGGGCTTGGCACATGCTCATGTCGGGGCTGAAGCCACCGACCTACGAAGACACGGTTTCCCCGTAGGTCGGAGCTTCAGCTCCGACACGTCGGCTGACCGACTCAGGCGAACACGCCCGCCGTCTCCTGCATGCGGGCTGACACTTCGCCCAACTGGTGCAGGGTGTCGCCAAAGGTCATGTCCAACTGCGTCAATTTCTTGAAGTAGTGGCTGGCGATGTACTCGTCGGTGACGGCAATGCCGCCGTGCAGCTGCACCGCTTGCTGGCCGATGAAGCGCATGGACACGCCCAGCTGGTACTTGGCACGGGCTAAGGCGCGGCGGCGCTCGTCGGCGGGCGCGTGCAACTTCAGGCTGGCGTAGTAGCTCATCGAGCGGCCCAGCTCCAGCTGCATCTTCATGTCGGCCACGCGGTGGCGCAGGGCCTGGAAGCTGGCGATGTTCACACCGAACTGTTTGCGCGTGTTCATGTAGTCCACGGTGATGGCCAGGGTCTTGTCCATCACGCCCACGGCTTCGGCGCAGGTGCAGGCGATGCCAATGTCCACTGCTTCTTCCAAAGCGGCCAGGCCGTTCAGGGTGATCAGTTGGGCCTGGGCTTGTTTCATCACCACTTCAGCGGCGCGTGAGCCGTCTTGTGTACCGTAGGCTTGGGTGCTCACACCGCTGGCGTTGCGTTCGACCAAGAACAGGGCGATTTGGCCATTCACGGTGGCGGGCACCACAAAAGCGTCGGCTTGGTCGCCCACGGCCACCACGCTCTTGGTGCCGCTCACGGTCCATGCGCCGCCAGATTCGCTGGCCAAAGCGGCGCAGCGGTTCAGCTGATAGCGGGCTCCGCGTTCTTGCTGCGCCAACACGACGATGGCTTCGCCTGCCGCCATGCGGGGCAACCAAGCGGCTTGCAGGGCTGCAGGCGCATGGGTTTGCAGTGTGGCGCTGCAGATCAGGGTCTGGGTGAGGGGTTCGAGCACGATGCCACGCCCGAGTTCTTCCATGGTGACCATGGCTTCGGTGGGGCCCATGCCCATACCGCCGTGCTCTTCGCTCACGTAAAGGCCAGTCAAACCCAGATCGGCCATTTCGCCGTAAGCGGCGCGGTCGAAACCGCCCGCAGCGACGATGGCGCGGCGGCGGTCAAAGTCATAGCCCTTGTCCACCCATTTGCGCACCGCGTCGCGCAGTTGTTCTTGGTCGTCAGAAAAATCGAAATCCATGAGTGTCTCCTTAACCCAGAACTGTCTGGGCGACGATGTTGCGTTGCACTTCGTTACTGCCGCCGTAAATGGTGGTCTTGCGCATGTTGAAGTAGTTGGCGGCCAGGGGCGCATTGGCCACCACACCGCCAGGGAAGTTGCCTTGCCAGCCGGCGTCCATGGCTTCGAAGATGAAGGGCAGGGCAAAGGGGCCTGCGGCCTGCATCATCAGCTCGGTGTAGCGTTGCTGAATTTCGCTGCCTTTGATCTTAAGGAGACCGGCAATGTCGAGCGAGTTCTTGCCAGACTTTTCGGCCGACAAAACGCGCAGCACCAGCATTTCTAGTGCGACGATGTCCACTTCGAGCTTGGCGATTTCGTCACGGAAACGCATGTCGTCGTACACGCCCTCGGCTTTGGCGATGCGCTTCAAGCGCTCGAGTTCGCGTTTGGCGCGGTTCACGTCGGCGATGTTGGTGCGCTCGTGGGCCAGCAGGTGCTTGGCGTAGTTCCAGCCTTTGTTTTCCTCGCCCACCAAGTTCTCGGCGGGCACTTCGACGTTGTCAAACCAGACTTCGTTGACTTCGCACTCGCCGTCCAGCAGCTTGATGGGGCGCACGGTGATGCCGGGCGACTTCATGTCGATCAACAGGAACGAGATGCCGGTTTGGGGCTTGCCCTCGGTGCTGGTGCGCACCAGGCAGAAGATCCACTCGCCGTATTGGCCGAGGGTGGTCCAGGTTTTCTGGCCGTTCACGATGTATTTGTCGCCCACGCGCTCAGCGCGGGTCTTCAGCGACGCGAGGTCAGAGCCGGAGCCCGGCTCGCTGTAGCCCTGGCTCCACCAGACTTCGCCGCTGGCGATGCCAGGCAAAAAGCGTTGTTGCTGCTCGGCATTGCCAAAAGCCATGATGACCGGGGCCACCATCACCGGGCCAAAAGGCACCACGCGGGGGGCACCGGCCAGGGCGCATTCTTCTTCAAACAAATGTTTTTGCACGGCGGTCCAGCCCGGGCCGCCAAACTGCGTGGGCCAACCCCATCCCAGCCAGCCTTTTTTGCCCAAAATCTTGGCCCAGCGCTGCATGTCCTCACGCGTCAGGCGCATGGCGGCGTGCACTTTTTGTGAAATGTCAGAGGGCAAGTTTGCCTTGACCCAGGTGCGGATCTCGTCGCGGAACGCGAGTTCGTCGGGGGTGAATGCCAAATCCATGGGGAAATCTCTCCGTTGGGGGTGGGTATTTTTGAGTGCAGTTCAAGCAAAATCAAACGACCGTGCTTTTTATCATGCGCCGGGTGTGCTGGCATGTCCTTGGTGCGACAAAAGTCTTGCCAAGGCGTGAGGGCAGGGATAATCGCCCACTTCATGAAAAACATCGTTATTTTGATTTCAGGTTCGGGCTCCAATATGGGGGCCATCTTGCATGCTGCCGAGCAGGAACGTTGGGCTGAACGCTTGAATGTGCGGGTGGCCGCAGTGATCAGCAACAAGGCCGATGCCCAAGGCCTGGCCTTGGCCCAATCGCAGGGCGTTGCCACAGCTGTGTTGGATCACAAGGCGTTTGCCAGTCGCGAGGCGTTTGATGCGGCCTTGATGGTTCAGATTGACCAGTTCTCGCCCAGTCTTGTGGTGTTGGCCGGTTTCATGCGCATCCTGACACCGGGTTTTGTGGCGCACTATGCCGGGCGCTTGCTCAATATCCATCCTTCTTTGCTGCCAGCTTTTCCCGGGCTCAACACACACCAGAGGGCCATCGATGCGGGTTGCAAGTTCGCCGGGGCCACGGTGCATCAGGTCACAGCCGATCTGGACCATGGCCCCATCTTGGCGCAAGCGGTGGTGCCGGTGCTGGCGGGTGACACGGCCGCCATGCTGGCGGCGCGGGTGCTCACGCAAGAGCATTTGATTTATCCGCGTGCCGTGGCTCAATTTCTGCGGACCCAGAACACGTAGCTTGGTGGCTTCAGCCCCGACATGGGGCTGTGCCGGGGCCTGCAATGTCGAAGCTGAAGCTGCCGACCTGCGAAGAGTCCGTGTTGCAGCTTGGTGGTTTCAGCGCCTACGTGGGCCAGCGCTGCACCCAACTGCATCAGACGTTCAATCCCCCACGCGCTTAAAACGCGGCTGCAATTGGCCATTGAACTCGGCCACTTCGGTAAACATGGCCGCTGGCCGCACCCACAGGCCTTGTTCGCCATAGAGTGCCTGGTACAGCGTCATCGGTTGCAAGTCTTCGCTGTGGCGCACGGTGCCCAACACGCGGTACTGCCCGCCTTTGTAATGACGGTAGAGGCCTTTGGGCGTTTCAATCAGGGGCGGCAAAGTTTCGGTCATGTGATTCCTGTGGGTTTTTGGGCAAAGGGCAGGAATGGGACAATACGCCCCTATGCATCCAAAAGCCCTTTTAGACGCCTGCGCCGATCTGGTCAGGCTGGTCCTCCAATTTGAACACCCCGCCGACGCTGTCGTGTCGCGCTATTTCCGGGAACACCGCTCTTTGGGCCCCCGCGAACGCGCCACTTTGGCCGAAACCGCTTTTGCGGTGCTGCGCAAAAAACTGCTGTTCGAGCAGCTGGCCCGTTCGGGCTCCGGACCCAAAGAGCGCAAGCTGGCGATTTTGGGTTTTTTTGGCCCGCGCGATTTTCTGGCCTCAGCGCTCAACGACACCGAGAAAAAATGGCTGGCCACCTGCGACGCCATTCCCGCTGACGCCTTGATGGCACCACACCGCCACAACCTGCCCGAGTGGATGGCGCAGGCCCTGCAAGCCCAATTGGGCGAGGATTTCTGGGCCTTGTCCGAGCATCTGCAGCAGCCCGGCACGCTGGACTTGCGCGTGAACATGCTGCAAGCCAAACGCAGCGACATCCAAAAAGAGCTGGCGCAAGCGGGTATGACTTCAGAGCCCACGCCTTACTCGCCTTGGGGCTTGCGCCTGCAAGGCAAACCCGCCTTGCAAAAAACCGATGCCTTCACCCGGGGCGCGATTGAAGTGCAGGACGAGGGCTCGCAGCTGCTGGCCTTGCTGGTGGATGCTCACCGGGGCGAGATGGTGGTCGACTTTTGCGCAGGCGCGGGCGGCAAAACGCTGGCGCTGGGTGCGTCCATGCGCAGCACGGGCCGTTTGTACGCCTTTGACGTGTCGGGTCACCGCCTGGATGCCCTCAAGCCCCGCATGGCCCGCAGCGGCCTGTCGAATGTGCACCCGGCGGCCATTGCCCACGAGCGCGATGAGCGCGTCAAG
Organism: Limnohabitans planktonicus II-D5; assembly: GCF_001270065.2. GTDB lineage: Bacteria > Pseudomonadota > Gammaproteobacteria > Burkholderiales > Burkholderiaceae_C > Limnohabitans_A > Limnohabitans_A planktonicus. Next base: position 118,684 of record NZ_LFYT02000008.1, on the reverse strand, counting down.
CGACTGTCCGGCAAGATCGACCGTGTGCTGGTCGATGCGCCTTGCTCGGGGCTGGGTACCTTGCGCCGCAACCCCGACTTGAAGTGGCGGCAAAAACCCCAAGCTGTGCAAGAGTTGACCGCAAAGCAACAAGCTATTCTGCAAAGCGCCTCGCGCTTGGTCAAGTCGGGCGGCCGTTTGGTGTATGCCACCTGCAGCGTGTTGCCCGAGGAAAACGAGCTGATTGCGCAGGCCTTCAGCGCTGCCAATCCGGATTTCATGCCCTTGAATGCGGCCCAGGAACTGGAGCGCCTCAAAGTGCCTGAAGCTGCCAGCTTGTGCACGCCTGAAGTGGTCGAACCGGGTCAGATTCAGGCTTCTGGGCTGTTTTTGCGACTGTGGCCACACAGACACGGTACGGACGGATTTTTTGCCGCAGCGTGGGTTAGAAAGTAATCTTTTTTTCGATAAATGTGATTGAGACAGTTGAAAACACTGTCTTTTTTGCGCCGAAAAACTTAAAATCGACAAATTGCCTGAAATCAGGCGTCATTAGAAAGACAAAGACATGTTGCTGCCTGATTGGGCTTTTTTGGATGCGTTGGTGCACTGGATGGGCCACGGCCTGTTTGATCTGTCCTGGTGGCAAATGGTGTTGATCACCTTGGGCCTGACCCACATCACCATTGCCAGCGTCACCATCTTCCTGCACCGTCACCAAGCGCACCGTGCTTTGGATCTGCATGCCATTCCCTCGCATTTTTTCCGTCTCTGGCTCTGGATGACCACCGGCCAGGTGACCAAGGAGTGGGCGGCCATTCACCGCAAGCACCACGCCAAGTGCGAGCAAGCCGAAGACCCCCACAGCCCCCATGTGCATGGCATCAAAACCGTGTTGTTCACGGGGGCTGAGCTGTACCGCAAGGAATCGAAAAACCTGGACACCCTCAAGCGCTACGGTCATGGCACGCCCGACGACTGGATTGAGCGCAACCTGTATTCCCGATTTTCCTGGCAAGGCGTGGCCCTGATGTTGATCATCGACGTGGCTTTGTTCGGCTTTATTGGCTTGACAGTCTGGGCTGTGCAAATGGCCTGGATTCCCATCACGGCGGCTGGCATCATCAACGGGGCCGCCCACTACTGGGGTTATCGCAACTTTGAGGCGCACGACGCCAGCACCAACATCTCGCCCTGGGGCATCCTGATTGGTGGCGAAGAGTTGCACAACAACCACCACACTTACCCCACATCGGCCAAGCTGTCGGTCAAGCCTTACGAATTCGACATCGGCTGGCTGTATATCCGGGTGCTTGAAACCTTGGGTCTGGCGACCGTCAAAAAGACACCTCCACGTCTGGCTTATGGCGACATCCGTCCTGTGGCCGACGAGAAGACCCTGGAAGCCTTGATCGCCAACCGCTATGAGGTGATGGCGGGTTATGCCCGTCATGTGCGCGCCGTGATGCAGGAAGAAGCCGGCAAACTCAAGCTTGACGCCCATGTGTTGCAGACCGCCAAACGTTGGTTGCACCGCGACGCGGCGAAGGTGCCGGCTGATGCGCAAGTTCAGCTCACGCAGGCCCGTGCGGCCAGCCCGGTGCTCGACAAAATGCTGCAAATGCGCGAAGAGCTCAGCCAGATTTGGCTAAACACCTCACACTCGCGTGAGCAGTTGGCAGCTGACCTGCAAGCCTGGTGCCGCCGCGCTGAAGAAAGCGGCATTGCTGCTTTGCGTGACTTCTCTGAAAAGCTGCGCGCCGTGCGCCAGACCGCCTGAGATATTTGCCAAGTTCATTCAGCAGCAGGGCCTTCGGGCCCTGTTTGCTTTCGGGGAGGGTTTCCGGCTTGCGGCTCCCGTAGGTCGGTACTCGAAGAGTCCGACGTTGTTGGCAAGGGTACATGTCACCATGGTCGTGGATGGTAGGCAAGCATTGGGCGGGGTCTTCGACCGCCTGCCTCCAAGCACCCCCTGTTTCGGACATAAAAAAACCCGCTGTGTGAACAGCGGGTTTTTTGTTGCAAGGCTCAGGCCGAATCACTTCAGCTTGATTTCCTTGTATTCAACGTGCTTGCGAGCTTTGGGGTCGAACTTCATGATCGACATTTTCTCGGGCATTGTTTTCTTGTTTTTGCTGGTCGTGTAGAAGTGACCAGTGCCAGCTGTGGATTCCAGCTTGATTTTTTCGCGTCCGCCTTTGGTTGCCATGGTAGATGACTCCTAATGTTCTGGGTTTAGGCTTGACCGCGTGCGCGCAGGTCTGCGAGCACGGCATCGATGCCGTTTTTATCGATCAGGCGCAGAGCGGCGCTGGAGACGCGCAGACGCACCCAACGGTTTTCTGTTTCAACCCAGAAACGACGGTATTGCAGGTTCGGCAGGAACCGGCGCTTGGTTTTGTTGTTGGCGTGGGAAACGTTGTTTCCCGTCATTGGGCCTTTGCCCGTTACGTCGCAAACGCGTGCCATGTGGACACTCCGATACTTTTTAAACAGCCGGTGCCGATGGGTCTCGTGCAGATTTGCACGGGGCCTGGCGCTCCAGCCTCACCTCGCCAAGATGGGTGGCGGTATCCCAGATCGCTGGCTCCGTGATCCCGAATGACAATCCGGGCAGTTCCAGCAAAGCCTCGGATTATAGCCAGAAATCAGCCTTGGTTCTGTTCCAGGAAGCGTTGGGCATCCAATGCTGCCATGCAGCCTGTGCCCGCGCTGGTGATGGCCTGGCGGTAAACGTGGTCTTGCACGTCACCCGCGGCGAACACGCCGGGCACCGAGGTCTGGGTGGCAAAGCCCTTCAAGCCGCTTTGGGTCACGATGTAGCCGTTTTCCAGCGTCAGCTGGCCCTGGAAGATGTCGGTGTTGGGCGAGTGGCCAATCGCGATGAAGCAGCCCTTGAGTTCGACATCGTGCAAGCTGCCGTCCGCCGTGCTTTTCAGGCGCACGCCGGTTACGCCTGTGGCGTCGCCCAGCACTTCTTCCAGAGTCTGGAAGGTTTTGAGCTCGATCTTGCCTGCGGCGACCTTGTCCATCATTTTGTCCACCAAGATCGGTTCGGCCTTGAATTTGTCGCGGCGGTGAATCAAATAGACCTTGCTGGCGATGTTGGACAAGTACAGGGCTTCTTCAACGGCGGTGTTGCCACCACCCACCACGCAGCAGACCTGGTCGCGGTAGAAGAAGCCGTCGCAGGTGGCGCAGCCGCTCACGCCGCGGCCCATGAAGGCGGTTTCGGACGGCAGGCCCAGGTATTTGGCCGAAGCGCCGGTGGCGATGATCAGGCTGTCGCAGGTGTAGGTGCCGCTGTCGCCGATCAGGGTGAAGGGGCGTTGCTCAAGTTTGACGGTGTGGATGTGGTCAAACACGATCTGGGTGTTGAAGCGCTCGGCATGCTCCTGAAAGCGTTGCATCAGGTCCGGGCCTTGCACGCCGTGCACGTCAGCGGGCCAGTTGTCCACTTCGGTGGTGGTCATGAGCTGGCCGCCTTGCGCCATGCCGGTGATCAACAGGGGTTTGAGGTTGGCGCGGGCGGCGTAAACGGCGGCGGTGTAACCGGCGGGGCCGGAGCCGAGAATCAGGACTTGGGCGTGTTGGGTGGGTGTGGACATGGGGTGGAATTATTTGAACGGACAGAAGAAAGACCGGCAGGCTGCGGGTCATAGGGTGGTGCCATTGTAAGAAACTGCCAATAGCAGGGAGCAGTTGGGTCTTTGGTGTGGGGCAGGGCGCAAGGCTGGACTGAAGACTGATCGGGTAAGCTTGCGCCTGATTTATGACTTATTCCTTGCATACCTTGACAAACCCGACGGACCGCGCCGCACAAGCCAGTGGGCCCAAGATGTTCTGGGCGCGTTTTGCCCAGGAAATTGCGCTGCTGTTCGGTGGTGCCTTGCTGCTTTTGTGTCTGCTGGCTTTGTGGAGTTACCACCCGGCCGATCCGGCCTGGTCCACATCGGGGGCGGGTCAGGGCGTGCGCAACTGGATCGGGCGTGCGGGTGCCTTTGGTGCCGATCTGGCGTATTTCCTGATGGGCTATTCCGTGTGGTGGTGTCTGGCAGCTGCAACTCGGGCCTGGCTGGTGGGGCTGGCTGCGTGGATGCGCGGTGCCTCTGCCGAAGATGTGCCGCCCTCGAAGCCTGTGTGGCTTCGCAGCAGCTTTGTTTTCTGGATGGGTTTGCTGCTCTTGCTGTCGGCCAGTGCCGGCATGGAGTGGTCCCGTTTGTATCGCCTTGAAAGCCAGCTGCCGGGTCACAGTGGGGGCGTGTTGGGCTATCTGGTGGGTTCGGTGGGGGTGCGCTGGTTGGGCTTTACAGGCGCTGCTTTGGTGAGCATTGCTGCCATGGTGGTCGGCGTTGCCATGGTGTTTCGCTTTTCCTGGGGCAAGCTGGCCGAAGGCATTGGTGCACGTATCGACGCCCTGATCCAGGCGCGCCACGAAAAACGGGAAATTCAGGAGGATTTGGCGCTGGGTCAGCAGGCATTGCGTGAGCGTGAACAAGCTGTGCCCCCACAGGCCATCGAGCCTCGGTGGGATATGGAAGATGTGCCGCAGGGACAAACTTCCAACGCCAAGTTCATGCCTCAAAGCGCAGACACAGACACACACACTGCTGCTTCAAACGGGGGGCTTTTGTCTACTCCTGCATTGGCACCTGTCATCGCGCACACGCCCCTTGCACCCCGGGTGATTGAGCCGCCTGTGATGGAGGTTCCTCGCAGCGATCGGGTGGTCAAGGAGCGTCAGAAACCCTTGTTTTCTGAATTGCCTGACAGCAAGCTGCCGCAGGTCGATTTGCTGGATGCGCTCACATCCAAGCAGGAAACCGTGTCGCACGAGACGCTGGAGATGACCAGCCGACTGATTGAGAAAAAACTCTCGGACTTCGGTGTCAAGGTGCGGGTAGTGGCGGCTGCGCCCGGGCCGGTGATCACGCGCTATGAGATTGAGCCAGACATTGGCGTGAAGGGCTCACAGGTCGTGAACCTGGCCAAAGACCTGGCTCGTTCGCTCAGTCTGGTGTCGATTCGGGTGATCGAGACGATTCCAGGCAAGAACTTCATGGCACTGGAGTTGCCAAACGCCAAGCGCCAGTCGATCAAGCTCAGCGAAATCCTGGGCTCGCAGGTCTATAACGAAGCCAAATCCATGCTGACCATGGGCTTGGGCAAGGACATCATTGGCAATCCGGTGGTGGCCGATCTGGCCAAGATGCCGCATGTGTTGGTGGCCGGTACCACCGGTTCGGGCAAGTCGGTGGGTATCAACGCCATGATTTTGTCGCTGCTCTACAAAGCCGAAGCGCGCGATGTGCGCTTGTTGATGATCGACCCCAAGATGCTGGAGATGTCTGTCTACGAAGGCATCCCTCACCTGCTGGCCCCGGTGGTCACGGACATGCGCCAAGCCGCGCACGGCTTGAACTGGTGCGTGGCCGAGATGGAAAAACGCTACAAGCTCATGAGCAAGATGGGCGTGCGCAATTTGGCGGGCTACAACGTCAAGATCGACGAAGCCACGGCCCGCGAAGAGTTCATTTACAACCCCTTCAGCCTGACGCCGGACGATCCCGAGCCGCTCAAGCGCCTGCCGCACATCGTGGTGGTCATCGACGAGCTGGCCGACCTGATGATGGTGGTGGGCAAGAAGATTGAAGAGCTGATCGCCCGACTGGCGCAAAAGGCCCGCGCTGCCGGTATCCATTTGATTTTGGCGACGCAACGCCCCAGCGTGGACGTGATCACGGGCCTGATCAAGGCCAACATCCCGACTCGCATTGCGTTTTCTGTGGGCTCCAAAATCGACAGTCGAACCATCCTGGACCAAATGGGCGCTGAGGCGCTTTTGGGCATGGGTGACATGCTGTACATGGCCAGTGGCACGGGCTTCCCGATTCGGGTGCACGGCGCCTTTGTCAGCGACGAAGAAGTCCACCGCGTGGTGAGCTACCTGAAAACACAGGGTGAGCCCGATTACATTGAGGGCGTGCTGGAAGGTGGTACGGTGGACGAGGATGGCGGCATGTTGGGCGAGGGGGACAATGGCGAGAAAGACCCGATGTACGACCAGGCCGTGGAAGTCGTGCTGAAAAACCGCAAGGCCAGCATTTCGCTGGTGCAGCGCCACCTCAAGATCGGCTACAACCGCGCAGCCCGTCTGGTGGAAGACATGGAAAAAGCAGGACTGGTCAGTGCCATGAGTGGCAGTGGTCAGCGTGAAATTTTGGTGCCTGCGCGCACCGAGTGAGTCTTATGAACATTTTTCGTCGTGATTGGATCGGTGTCTGTTGTCTGGGCGTGGCCATGCTGGCCAGCCCTTGGGTGCATGCCGATGGCCTGGAAGCCCTGTCGCAATTCATGAAGCAGGCCCGCAGTGGCCAGGCGCAGTTCACGCAGGTGGTCACATCCCCTGCCAAAACCGGTCAGCCCCCACGTGTCAAAACCTCCAGCGGCAACTTCGAGTTTCAGCGGCCTGGCAAATTTCGCTTTGATTACCGCAAGCCCTTTGTGCAAACGCTGGTGGCCGACGGCCAGACCTTGTGGTTGCACGATCTGGACCTGAATCAGGTGACGGCGCGCCCTCAAGCCCAGGTGCTGGGGGCCACGCCTGCGGCCTTGCTCACGGCGGCCTCTGATCTGGATGCCCTCAAAGCCGATTTCCAGTTCAAGTCCGAGCCCGACAAGGACGGTTTGCAGTGGGTGCGTGCCACGCCCAAAAAACCAGAAGGCCAAATCCAGTCGGTGCTGGTGGGCTTGCGCAGCACCGAGAAAGGGGTGGCCTTGTCGGTACTGGATGTGCAAGACAGCCTGGGTCAGCGTTCGGTGCTGACCTTTTCAGCCTTTGAACTCAACCCGACTTTGGCGGCCCAGACCTTTGTCTTTCGGGCACCCGCCGGTGTGGATGTGATCCGTCCCTGAATTCCCTTTGGACCCCATGACTGCAGCACCCTCCCATGCGCCACTGGCTGAGCGCTTGCGTCCCCGTCGCCTGGGGGAGGTGATCGGTCAGCAACATTTGCTGGGCGATGGCATGGCGCTGCGCCTGGCCTTCGAGTCGGGCCAGCCGCACAGCTGCATCCTGTGGGGGCCACCCGGTGTGGGCAAAACCACCATTGCCCGTTTGATGGCCGATGCCTTTGATGCCCAGTTCCTGAGCATCAGCGCGGTGCTGGGGGGCGTCAAGGACATCCGCGAAGCGGTGGAAAAAGCCGAATTGGCCCGAACCGGGCTGCACCCGCAGCGCACCATCATGTTTGTCGATGAGGTGCACCGCTTCAACAAAAGCCAGCAAGACGCGTTTTTGCCGCATGTGGAAAGCGGGCTGTTCACCTTCATTGGTGCCACCACCGAAAACCCTTCGTTTGAGGTGAATTCGGCCTTGCTCTCGCGCGCGGCAGTTTATGTTTTGCAGCCGCTCAATGAAGACGATCTGAGCCACATCGTGCTGCGCGCGCAGGCCATACAGGCTGTGCCGCCCATTGAGCCCCAGGCACTGAGCCGTTTGCTGGCCTATGCCGATGGCGATGCCCGCCGCTTGCTCAACACGTTGGAAACCTTGTCCATGGCGGCCAAGCAGCAAGGCGTTGACCCTGTGACTGACGAGTGGTTGCTGCGCGTGCTGGGCGAACGCATGCGCCGCTATGACAAGGGTGGCGAGCAGTTTTACGACACCATCAGCGCTTTGCACAAATCCGTGCGTGGTTCGGACCCTGACGCCGCACTGTATTGGTTCGTGCGCATGCTCGATGGCGGTGCCGATCCGCGTTACATGGCGCGCCGATTGATCCGCATGGCCAGCGAAGACGTGGGCCTGGCCGATCCCCGGGCCTTGCGCATGGCGCTCGATGCATCCGAGGTGTACGAGCGCCTGGGCAGCCCGGAAGGCGAGTTGACGCTGGCACAGTGCGTGATTTATCTGGCCATGGCACCCAAGTCGAACGCCGCCTACAAGGCCTACAACGAAGCCCGCGCCTTTGTCAAAAAAGACGGCACACGCCCCGCGCCGATGCACTTGCGCAACGCGCCCACGAAGCTGATGAAAGACCTCGATTACGGCAAAGGCTACCGCTACGCCCACGACGAGGAAGATGGCTTTGCAGCGGGTGAGCGGTACCTGCCCGATGGCATGGCCGATCCGGGCTTTTACAGGCCCGTGCGCCGGGGTCTGGAGATCAAAATCGCTGACAAACTGGAAGAACTGCGAAAGAAGAATTTGGCTGCAGGGTAAGTCCGTAGTGAATTGAATACCGACCCCATGTTTTCTTTCACTACAATCCCGCCACCCCGCCAGGCCTTGCATCGATCTGGCGGGGTTTTTGCTAGTTGTCAGGGCTCACCCAAAAGGTGATTCTTGATTTCAGAACAACAACCGAAGCGTGATCTGCTAAGCGCAGGTCAATACACGGAGAAATGAAATATGGACGTCTTCCTGCAACAGGTCATCAATGGCCTGGTCATGGGCAGCATGTACGCCTTGGTGGCCCTGGGCTACACCATGGTGTACGGCATCATCAACCTGATCAATTTTGCGCACGGTGAAGTGCTGATGGTGGGCGCTTTGACGAGCTGGTCCGCCATCGGCATGATGCAGAGTGCCATGCCGGGCACCCCAGGCTGGATCATTTTGATCTTGGCCACCCTGATTGCCTGCGTGGTGGCTGTCGTGCTGAACTTCACGATTGAAAAAGTCGCCTATCGCCCGCTGCGCAACAGCCCCAAATTGGCCCCCCTGATCACGGCCATTGGCATGAGCATCTTGTTGCAGACCGTGGCCATGATCATCTGGAAGCCCAACTACAAAGCTTATCCCACCTTGCTGTCCAGCACACCGATCAATCTCGGTGGCGCGGTCATCACGCCCACGCAAATCATGATTTTGGGCGTGACGGCGGTGTCTTTGGCGGTCCTGATGTGGCTGGTCAACTACACCCGTTTAGGGCGCGCCATGCGTGCCACGGCTGAAAACCCCCGTGTGGCCGGTTTGATGGGCGTCAAGCCCGACATGGTGATTTCGGCCACCTTTGTGATCGGGGCGATTTTGGCGGCCATTGCAGGTGTGATGTACGCCTCCAACTACGGCACGGCGCAGCACGCCATGGGCTTTTTGCCCGGACTCAAAGCCTTCACGGCTGCCGTTTTTGGCGGCATCGGCAACTTGTCGGGCGCTGTGGTGGGCGGCATCTTGCTGGGCCTGATTGAGGCCATCGGCTCGGGCTACATTGGCCAGCTGACAGGCGGCGTTTTGGGCAGCCACTACACCGATATCTTTGCGTTCATTGTGTTGATCTTTGTGCTGACCCTGCGCCCTTCGGGCCTGATGGGTGAACGCGTGGCCGACCGGGCTTGATGGAAGGGACCACTGTCATGAAAATCAACAAAACACTTCAATACATCCTGATTGGCGTGGCGCTCATCGTGCTGCCCCTGATCCTTCAGGGCTTCGGTAACGCCTGGGTGCGCATTGCCGACATGGCCTTGCTTTACATCTTGTTGGCCGTTGGCCTGAACATCGTGGTGGGTTATGCCGGTTTGCTCGATTTGGGCTATGTGGCTTTCTTCGCAGTGGGGGCCTACATGTATGGCCTGCTGTCGTCGCCCCACCTGTTCAACACCTTCGCGTGGATCGCTGCGGCCTTTCCGGAGGGCATGCACATGCCCATCTGGCTGATCGTGCCCGTAGGAGCGGCTTTGGCGGGCATTTTTGGCATGCTGCTGGGGGCGCCCACGCTCAAGTTGCGAGGGGACTACCTGGCCATCGTCACTTTGGGTTTTGGCGAAATCATCCGCGTGTTCATGAACAACTTGGACCACCCCGTCAACATCACCAACGGCCCCAAAGGCCTGGATCAAATTGACCCGATTTCTGTTTTTGGCATCAACCTGGGCAAGAAACTGATGATTGGGGACTTTGAAATTTCCTCGGTGTCGCTCTATTACTACCTGTTCCTGAGCCTGGTGCTGCTGGCCATTTTGATCTCGCACCGTCTGGAGTTTTCGCGCATTGGTCGCGCCTGGATGGCCATTCGTGAAGACGAAATCGCGGCCAAGGCCATGGGCCTGAACACCCGCAACCTGAAGTTGTTGGCATTTGGCATGGGTGCCACCTTTGGCGGCGTGTCGGGGGCCATGTTTGCAGGCTTTCAGGGCTTCATCTCGCCCGAGTCCTTCAGCCTGATGGAGTCAGTGATGATTGTGGCCATGGTGGTATTGGGGGGGCTGGGTTATTTGCCGGGCGTGATTTTGGGCGCGATTTTGTTGTCGGCATTGCCCGAAGTGTTGCGCTACGTGGCCGGTCCTTTGCAAGAGATGACGGGTGGTCGTTTGGATGCCTCCATCATGCGGCAGTTGCTGGTGGCGCTGGCCATGATCGTGATCATGTTGATGCGTCCTCGCGGGCTGTGGCCTTCGCCTGAGCATGGCAAATCGCTCACGACGAAATGAAGGAGCAGACCATGAATCCAACAGCGAACAAAGACACCGTCCTCAATGTCTCGGGCATTTCCAAGCGCTTCGGTGGCCTGCAAGCCCTGACTGATGTGGGCATCACCATCCAGCGCGGCCAGGTCTATGGCCTGATCGGCCCCAACGGCGCGGGCAAGACCACGTTCTTCAACGTGATCACGGGCCTGTACACCCCTGACAGCGGCACATTCGAGCTGGCGGGCATGCCCTACCAGCCCACAGCCGTGCACGAAGTGGCCAAGGCGGGCATTGCCCGCACATTCCAGAACATCCGCTTGTTTGCCGAGATGACCGCCCTCGAAAACGTGATGGTGGGCCGCCATGTCCGCACCCATTCGGGCTTGCTGGGTGCCATCTTCCGCACACCCGGCTTCAAAGCCGAGGAGGCCGCCATTGCTGGGCGGGCGCAAGAGTTGCTCGACTATGTGGGCATTGGCAAATACGCCGACTTCAAGGCTCGCACCTTGTCCTATGGCGACCAGCGTCGCCTGGAAATCGCCCGCGCTTTGGCCACTGACCCCCAACTGATTGCCCTGGATGAACCCGCTGCGGGCATGAACGCCACCGAAAAGGTGCAACTGCGCGAGTTGATTGACCAGATCCGCAAGGACAACCGCACCATTTTGCTGATCGAACACGACGTGAAGCTGGTCATGGGCCTGTGTGACCGTGTGACGGTGCTCGACTATGGCAAGCAGATTGCCGAAGGCACGCCTGCCGATGTGCAGAAGAATGAAAAAGTGATTGAGGCCTATCTGGGCACGGGAGGGCACTGAGATGGCCAATGTTCTTTTGAAAGTCAAAGACCTGCAAGTCGGCTACGGCGGCATTCAGGCGGTCAAGGGCGTGAGCCTGGAGGTGCGCGAGGGCGAGCTGGTCTCGCTGATCGGCTCCAACGGTGCGGGCAAAACCACCACCATGAAAGCCATCACTGGCACCTTGCCATTGCAAGTGGGCGACATCGAGTACCTGGGCAAGAGCATCAAGGGCCAAGGCCCCTGGGATCTGGTCAAACAAGGTCTGGCCATGGTGCCCGAAGGCCGTGGCGTGTTCACCCGCATGACCATCACCGAAAACCTGCAAATGGGCGCTTACATCCGCTCAGACACAAAAGGCATTGCAGACGACATCGAGAAGATGTTCACCATCTTCCCGCGTTTGCGCGAGCGCAAGGACCAGCTGGCGGGCACCATGTCCGGCGGCGAGCAGCAAATGCTGGCCATGGGCCGCGCCCTGATGAGCCGTCCCAAGGTCTTGCTGCTGGATGAACCCTCCATGGGCCTGTCGCCCATCATGGTCGACAAGATCTTTGAGGTGGTGCGCGATGTGTATGCTCAAGGCGTCACGGTGCTGCTGGTGGAACAAAACGCCAGCCGTGCACTGGCCATTGCCGACCGTGGTTATGTGATGGACTCCGGTCTCATCACCATGACCGGTGTGGGCAAAGACATGCTCGAAGACCCCAAAGTCAGGGCAGCCTACCTGGGCGAGTGATCGCTTCAAGCGCTGAGATGCCAAAGGGCCGGTTCACCGGCCCTTTGGCTTTGTGGGGGTGTAACTGTGACTCATGCAGTGCGGGTTCGCAGGTGTCTGTCGGGGTCTTCGACCACCGACCTACGGCAGCGCGGTCCCCGTAGGTCGGCAGCTTCAGCTCCGACGTTTTTCCGCTTCGGCACAGGCCCATGTCGGGGTCTTCGACCGCCGACCTACCCATGCAGCCCCGTAGGTCGGCACTCGAAGAGTCCGACGTTGTCAGCCGCCCGACATCAAGCCGTCATGTACTCGCCGGGCTCCCCGCCTTGGATGATGCGCAGCTTGCGTGAACCTGCAAAGATGTCGCGGGGCTTGAGCCCATAAGTCTGGCGGATCGAGTGGCTGAAGTGGGTCGAGTCGGGGTAGCCGATATCCAGCGCCACGTAGACCAGATTGCTGTCGCTGTTCACATGGTGCAGCAAGCTGCGGGCACGCTTCCAGGTGCGAAAACTGCGAAAGGGTGCGCCCACCTCTTGCTTGAACAGGTGCAAAAAACGCGAGAAGGACAATTTGGCTTCTTCGGCGCAGGCTTGTGCCGCTGCCTGTGTGGAGGGGTCGGTTTTGATGCGCTCAAGCACCCCTGCGATGCGGGCATCGATCTGGCGTGTGGGCAGTGGCTGGTCAAAAAACAGCGGGTCAAAGTCTTCGGGCCTCAGGTCATGATCACGCCCTGTGGCCACGAGCTGAGCATGGGCGCTGCGCACGCGGGCTGCAAACTCTGGGGCATGCACGGCACCACAGGCGCGCAGCAACTCGGGCAACCGGGACATGTCCAAGGTTTCGGGCTCGATCAGGATGTCCAGGGCATGCCGACCATCGGAGGCAATTTCATAAGGCACATAGGGTTGCACCACCGCCACATCGGTGGTATGCCATTCGCCCCCGGCCAGGCGGATGCGCAAAGGCGCCTCCACCGACACATACACCACGATGGCGCCTGCAGTGTGCATGGCGGGCGCCCCCAGCAGGCCCGCATAAAAAACGCGGTCCGACGTGATCCACATCAGCCGCTCGGCGCTGCTGCAGCGGCGCGGCGAAACGGGCTGAGGGGTGCTCAACAGCAAAGTCATGAATGTCTCCTGAACCGGGGGATTGTCGCCACATGCGTCCATGTGTTTTTGAGGGGGATCGTGTTCTTATGCACGCTGACTTTGACCCGTGTTTGATTATAGAAATGTGGCAAGCGCTCATGATGTCAGACGCGTCGACCGAGCGGCTGAACGCATGTGTCTTCGCGGTCAACAGCGGCATTGCGCGTGTCAGGCCAGCATCGTGCCTCGGCACTTTTTCGCACCACAACGGCACGCATATTGCGCCTTGAGTGCCGCTGTCATGGGTTCGTCGCTGACCAAGCCATAGTCAAACGTCAGCTCTTCACCCCGAAACACGGGTCTGCGCGTTTGGATGAAAATGCGCCCCTTCACGACATCGGGCACGCAATTGGGACGGCATGAATGGTTGATCCATTTGGAAGCGTTGCCGCCATGCAAAGCGTCGATCACCCGGCCATCGTCAAGTTGGAAATAAAAGGTGTGCTGGGGGTCTTTCGGGTCGTGTGGATGGCGGGCAATGGCTTCAGCCATCGTGATGATTTCACCCACGTATTCGATCACCGTTTCGCCTGCAGCCATGTGGCGCGCAGCAAAAACGCCTTTGCCATGCACTTCGGAAGACTGTACCCAGATCGCATCCATGATTTGCTCAAGACTCAAAACCATCCTCGACTGAAAAGGTCTGACTGTAATGGGTTCTTGTGCAATGCCACAGCCATGACTTCAAAGCTTGGGGAGTGGGAGGCATCCATTGGGCACAGACACCACAGGTGATCCATGCATGATGAATAATCCTCAAAGCACATCCAGGCAAGGCCTCCCTTTACGTATTCCAACTTCAACCCGGCATGAAACCCGCATTCAAAGGCAACAAACAGCACCTGCCCAGCAAGCCCTGCGCGGTGTGCGGACGCGACATGACTTGGCGCAAAGCCTGGGCTAAAAATTGGGAACAAGTTCTGTACTGTTCACAAGCGTGCAGAAAAAAAAAGCCGATTCCTCCTGCATCTTGCGTGGCCAATGAGCAGCACCAACGAGACCCGCATGCAAACCAGCCTTCGTCGGCTTGTTTTGGTTTTGGGTGATCAACTCGACCACGGTGCATCGGCATTGAGTGATTTTGACCCGGCGCAAGACGCCATATGGATGGCAGAGGTGGATGAAGAGTCGACCCACATCGTGTCTTCCAAACAACGCACCAGCGTTTTTTTGAGTGCCATGCGGCACTTTGCCGCCACGCTGCAAGCGTGTGGATGGCCCTTGCTGTATAGCCGACTGGAGGCACCGAACAACACAGGCACATTGAGCGGCGAACTGGATCAAGCCATTCGTCAACATCAGCCCCAAAAATTGGTGATGACAGCCCCTGGCGACTGGCGCGTGTTGCAAAGCTTGCGCTCGGTGGCCCACGCGCATTCACTGGAACTGGACATACGGGATGACACGCATTTTTTCAGCACCGTGCGTGAATTTGCCGAGCATGCCCGTGGGCGCAAGCAACTGCGCCAAGAATACTTTTACAGAGAACTGCGCAAGAAAACCGGCATCTTGATGAAAGACGGTCAACCGGTCGGCGGCCAATGGAACTTTGACGCTGACAACCGGGCCAGCTTTGGCAAAAGCGGGCCAGGCCTGCTGCCCCCGCCGAGTCGCTTTGAGCCCGATGCCATCACTCAGGAAGTTCTGGCCTTGGTGCAGCAACGGTTTTCTCACCATCCGGGCAGCTTGCAAAGTTTTGCATGGCCCGTGACACGCGAGCAAGCGCTGTCGGCATTGGCAGATTTCATCGCGCACCGGCTGCCCAGCTTTGGCCTGTACCAAGACGCCATGTGGGAAGGTGAAGTCTGGCTGTACCACTCACACCTGTCTTGCGCCTTGAATTTGAAACTGCTCAACCCCCGGGAAGTGCTGGCAGCGGCACTGCAGGCGTATGAACAAGGCCATGCCCCGCTGCCAGCGGTGGAGGGATTTGTGCGCCAGATCCTGGGCTGGCGTGAATATGTGCGCGGCATCTACTGGACGCACATGCCGCACTACGCCGAGCGCAACGACCTGCAGGCCCAGGCACCGCTGCCCCACTTTTACTGGACGGGTGACACCGAGATGGCCTGCCTGCGCGATGCCATATCGCAATCCCTGACGCAGGGTTACGCCCACCACATTCAGCGCCTCATGGTGACTGGCCTTTACGCCTTGCTGCTGGGCGTCAAACCCCAAGAAGTCCACCAGTGGTACTTGGGGATTTATGTGGACGCAGTGGAATGGGTTGAACTGCCCAACACCCTGGGCATGAGCCAATTTGCAGACGGTGGCCTCATGGCCAGCAAACCCTATATTGCCAGCGGCAAATACATCGACCGCATGAGCAACCATTGCAAAGGCTGCCGATTCAACCCTGCGCAAGCCACTGGAGAAGCGGCCTGTCCGTTCACCACGCTCTACTGGGATTACCTGATGCGGCACGCCGACATGCTTGCTCAAAACCCCCGCATGCTGATGCAGCTGAAAAACATGAACCGCCTGATTCCCGAGACGCGCCAGGCCATTGCCGCCCAAGCCCAGCAGCACCGAACCGCGATGCATTGGGGAGCAGGCCATCCGGCCACCTGAACAGGGTCCCCCTGCACAAGCGGAGGGACTGGAGATCCAGCTGCATGGATCTTGCAGGAGAAGCCGTTTCGCAGCAGTCCGTATCAATATTAAGCACCTGTTGATATTTTTGTAATCTTTGCTACAATTCCAACGTCTTAACAAATCTTAAATTTCATCACTTCATTGTGCGTAATGCTGAATCAAAACACGCTGCTCGACTTGATACCCGAGTCTATTTACGCCAAGTGGGCGCCAGAATTGGAATACACCCATTTGACTTTGGGCAAAGTTCTGGCTGAACCCGGCAGCATCGTCAGTCACATCTATTTCCCGACATCCGCCGTCATTTCCTGGGTCCATATTCTGGAAAACGGGGCCTCCACAGAAATTGCCATGATCGGGTGTGAGGGCTTGGTGGGTTTTTATTTGCTATCGGGTGCCTCACAAGCACCCAACCGGGCAGTCGTACAAATTGCAGGCCAAGCCATCCGAATCCGTTTCAGCACTGTGTTGCAAACTCTTCAAGAAGGCCCCGCACTTCAAAGAATTTTGCTGCGCTTTAACCAGGCACTGGTCACCCAAATGGCACAAATGGCCGTGTGCAACAGACACCACACGCTGGATCAAAAGCTGTGTCGTCTTCTTTTGCTGACATTGGACAGACAGGCAGGAAACACCCTCCAACTGACGCACGAAATGATCAGCAACATGCTGGGCGTGCGGCGAGAGGGGGTGTCCAATGCAGCGTCGCGCTTGATGAAAGCAGGCGTCATCAACTACACGCGCGGCCGCATCACCGTGCTCGATCACAGTGAATTGCAAAAGCGCTCCTGCGAATGCTATGGCGTGGTCAAGAAAGCCTATGAAAGAATGAAGGCATTGTCCAAATAATGCGCAGCTGACAGACTCCAATCAATCAGATGGACACCATCTGATTGCGAATGGCATAACGCGTCAAATCGGCCACTTTGTGCAAGCCGACCTTGCGCATGATGTTGCGGCGGTGTACTTCCACGGTGCTCGGTGCAATTTGCAGATTGCGTGCAATCTCCTTGGAGGAGTAGCCATCCGCAATCAATCGAAGAACCTGCTCTTCACGACCACCCAACTGCCTTCGAACATTGATGTCTCCGGAGCGTGCTTTGCGAACACTGTCCATCATGTCCGAAGCTGCAGACTGACACAAATAAAGACGCCCAGCAGCAGCTGCACGTATGGCTGTCATCAACTCGTCAATGCTGCTCGTCGTCGACACATAGCCTTTGGCACCCGCATCCAGAATCTCGATGATGGCGTTGCGATCTGTGGGACTGCAAAAGGCCACCGTGTTGATGGGTGGGTGCCTGAGCGCCATCTGCTGCATCAGTGTCAGGTCATGCGCATCATTGGAGTGCATGCCGAAAAGCACAACGTCCGGATCGACTTCATCGCACAAGGCAAGGGTACCGGAATCACCGTCTGCCATACCCACAAGGTCCATGTCGTGGTGAGTCCGCAATAAAGCGGCTATGCCTTCAGAAACCGCCTTGTGTTTGGAAGAAAGCAAAACGCGAATGGGCATCGAAACTCCTTGAAGCGAGCGGTAAAAAAACTGTTTTCTAGGTGCTCTGAGCACAGCATGCAACTGTCTTAAAAAGACGGCTTAGCTCTACGTCACGGAGAAAGTGTAATCAGCATTACCCTAATTGAATGTGCGACGTAGCACATATGGACTGTATTTTTAAATTGCTTACATCTCTTCAATAATGAGCGCCGTCACCGCATCGTGCGCACGCAGTCGCGAACGATGTCCCTGCATTTTTTCGTCAGCACAAAGCTGCTCTTTCAATGGGAAAAATCCAGTGCCATGCGGTTGAACGCGGCAGTCCACTTCATACCAAGCCTTGCTCTTGCATGTATCGCTGCAAAGACATGCGTCCAGGGCAATTGAGTTTTTGATAAATGTGATGCAGATGCAACTTGGCCGTGCCTTCGCTGATGAACAATTTGGTAGCAATTTTTTTATTCGGCCAGCCTTCCGTCACCATCCGTGCCACCATCATCTCGCGGGGCGTGAGCAGCTGAGACGCATGGGAATTTTTCTTTTGTTGCTCCAGCAAAAGAGACATGGTTTTGACCGTTAAATCCCGATCCAGCCATTTGCCACCTTCGTGGACCGACTTGATACAACGGGTCAGAACCTGACTGGACTTTTCCTTCGACACCAGGCCCGGAATGTCCAGGTCGATGGCTCGCATCACCTCGCCCAACGGAGCGCCCGTGAACACAATGGGTCGGGTCTTCAGCTTATGGGCTTTGATTTCCTCCAACAAGGCCAAACCGCTGCGCTGGGTCAAAGACAAATCCATGACCAGAATATCTGGTGAATGCTGGCGCAAGGCATGTAAAGCATCGTCGCCATTCTTGACACAAGATTTGACTGAAAAATCGGGGGACTGACCAAACACATGAGACAAGCCGTCCAGCATGACTGGATAGGGGTCGGCCAGTACGATATCTATACACATGGGCGCTATCCTTATCAATGAAAAATCCAACAACCACATCCGTGTCTTGAAAAAGATGACGACTGTCGAATCTCGTTAAAAGAATAAATTCAAACTCTTGGACAGAACATCCTCGGAACTGGTGAAGATCCCTACCTGAAAACCAGTAAAACCACTGAATACCGGTACTTGAAAAGATCTCAAATGAAGGGGGTCTGCAAGCGACGCTTCGCCCACCCAATTTTTGCGGACGTTCTAATGGTGGCAGCTGTCACAGGCTCGCCCTGGGCGTCCTTCAAGGTGAACACCATACGCCCTTCATCGCGCATCAGGGCAAAGCGGTGTGCTTTTGCATAGGCGCTCAGTTCCAGATAACTGTGACCTTCTTGCGCTTTGGAGGCACTGCCGATGCGCTGACTTTGCGCCATCAACAGACTGGCCACGGCAGCCAGGCGAGTACATGGCCCTTGCCTTCAGGGTGTGGGCGCAGCGATGCACAAACCTGATAGGCATTGCGACCTTGTATTTTCAAGATCAAAAAAAACGAACACATACGGTCGGTTTGATGCAAAGCCTTCACCTGAGACTGCAGTTGAAGAACACTTTC
The DNA here is from genome assembly GCF_001270065.2 of Limnohabitans planktonicus II-D5. Lineage (GTDB taxonomy): Bacteria > Pseudomonadota > Gammaproteobacteria > Burkholderiales > Burkholderiaceae_C > Limnohabitans_A > Limnohabitans_A planktonicus. The sequence continues at coordinate 99,977 of NZ_LFYT02000008.1, read as the reverse complement.
ATTCGTCAAACAGACATCCATTCTTTGCCCCATCAATCGCTTGCAGCCAGTGGTATCCACGCCCAGGTCATGCAATGCGGTTTCATTCATGTCCACCAATCTGCCTTGGGCATCGATCAACAACTGGGCACAAGGGGATGCATCGTAGAGTTGTCGCTGACGCGCTAGCATCGACTCCAGTTGAAGCAGCGACTGACTCAATTCTTCGGTTTGCAAATCCAGCTCAACCTGATGAACCTGGAGTTCGTGCAAGAGCGCCAATGCATCGGCCGCCGTGTCTGCGTTGGCTGCCAAATCAAACAACACGCGCAAGGCCTGCGTGGCGTCAATCCAAGTGCCCGAGGCATTCCCTTTTAAATGGGCCTGGGCACGTGCACGCAATGCAGTGGAAGATGAAGCGAGTTTTTTCATGGCAATGGCACCTGGTTGAGGGTACTGGCTTGGGTTTGACGCAATTGCAACTCAAGGGCTTTTGACTGTGTGATGTCGACAAATGTCAACACAGCACCCTGGATCGTGTTTGACAAGGTTCGATAAGGCATGATCCGAATCGTGAACCATCGCCCGTCGGTTGAGGCAATCGACTTGGTACAAGGCGTCAGTGTCCTCAAGGTTTCCATCAAGTCGAGCTTCAGATCGGGGTAGTCCAGTGTGTTGGCCAAATCGCTCAATGGCCGTCCCACATCACCTTCCCGAAAATGGAAGATGGCCTCAGCCTGCTCGGTGTAGCGCCTGACATTCAGATCATTGTCCAAAAACAGCGTGGCAATGTCTGTGCTGTTGAGCAGGTTTTGCATGTCGCTTTGAGCCAATGCCAACTCATCAAGTCGACTTTGCAACTCTCCGTTGAGGGTTTGCAACTCTTCATTCATCGACTGGCCTTCTTCTTTGGAAGTGGTGAGTTCCTCATTGGCCGATTGCAACTCTTCATTCATGGATTGCAAGGATTCATTGGATGCTTGCAAGGTTTCCTTGAACGTTTTCATCTCATGGCGCAAGGTCAATATTTCTTCGCGCGCATTGTGCAGCTCTTGCACAAGCGAGTCATCCGGTGAGGGCATGGCCTGCACGCCACTGCTGCCCACAGGCATGTCCATCTCTTTAAATATCACCAACGCCATACCCGCCAAATTTTGCGGCTCTTTCATGGGATGCACCGTCAATAAAACACTGCAAGGCATTTCGTCATCCAGGTGATGGACCTGCACAGACACAGCTTGTTGGGCGCGAAGGGCTTGACGAAGAACGATGGCCAAAGAGGCTCGCAAACAAGGAATGGCCATCACATGCACATTCCAGTTGGCCTTGCCTGCAGCAGGCTCCAAGTATCGGCCTGTGCGTCCATGGATGTACAAAATATCCCCCGCTTCATTGACCAGCACCGCGGCGGGTGTGAAGATTTGAAGCAAGAGTTTCTCCACCAGCGTTTGCAAGTTGGGGGGACTGGGACTGGGTACGGTCATCTGTTGTAAGGGCATAGGCGTGAGCATTTGGCGTTGAACGGGAAAGTCAACCGAACCCGGCGACAAAGGCAAATCATTGCGCCGAAAAATGCGTGATTTGGATACCAAAGGTGTGAACAGTGCTTGCGATCGACCCACCGTCTCTGCGCCACCCAAAATCAGCACCCCCCCCGATCGCAGGCTGTAGTGAAACAGTGGCAACAGTCGATGCTGCAAGGCAGCGTTGAAATAAATCAAAACATTGCGACACGAGAGCACATCCAACTGCGTGAACGGAGGATCAAGAACCACGTCATGTCTTGCAAAAAGCACCATGCCGCGTATGTCCGGACGTATCGAAAACCCACCCAAGTGAGGGGTAAAAAACCGTTCCAGACGCTTTTTGTCCAGGCCCTGCACGGCCTTGGCGCAGTACCAGGCTTTGCGGGCGACCGCAATGGCATGCGTGTTCAAGTCGGTGGCAAATATTTGTATGCGCAAGCCCTGCAGACTGGGTTGACTGTCTTTCAACTCTTGAAACACCATGGCCAAGGTGTAGGCCTCTTCACCGCTTGAGCAACCCACAATCCAGGCTCTTAAAGTTCCCTCATGCGCAGGCGAGCGAATCAGATCTGGCAACACCTGATTTTTCAAATCAGACCAGACCTCAGGGTCTCTGAAAAATGAGGTCACACCAATCAGCATTTCCGCGAATAGAAAATCAAGCTCTTGTGTATTGCCCCGCAAAAAATCAATGTAGCCCTCCATGGTGGTCAGGCCATGTGCCGACATGCGCCGCTTGATGCGGCGCATCAAAGTGCTGCTCTTGTAAAGCGACAAATCGCTCTTGCTGTGTTGATGCAGTAAATTCAAGATGACGGCCAATGCCTGACCCTGTGACGATTCAGATATTCCTGTGGCACTGCTTTGCTCCTGCACCATCTGAATGATCCGTTCAGGCATGTCTTCCGGGGCTGCCACCACTTGCACGCACCCTGCATCGATGGCACTTTGTGGCATGGATGTGAAACCTGCTGTTTCGGGTTGCTGAGCAAAGGTCAGACCGCCTTGCGCATGAATGGCTTGAAGGCCTGCGACGCCATCTTGCCCCATACCGGACAACACCACCCCAATCGCAAAATGCCCTTGTTCTTGCGCCAAGGTCTTGAAAAAAACATCAATCGGATAATGCATCGCTTGCACAGATGTGGACGCCCGAAAATGCAAGCAACCTTGAGCCAATTTCAGCTCCCCCCCTGAGGGCATGACATACACCGCATTGGCTTGCACCACCGTCAACTCTTGCACATCGTGCACAGAAAGACGGGTTACCCGGGACAACAAATGAGACAAGGAAGTTTTGTGGTCCGGCCCCATGTGCTGCAGCACCACGTACGCCAATCCCGAGTTCAAGGGCACACGGGAAAAGAAGGCCTTCAAGGCTTGTAAACCACCGGCAGAGGTTCCCAAGCCCACCAGACGCATCATCCCCCGGGACGCATCAAGCGCCCCCTTGATGGACTGAGCGGTCGTTGGCGCATCGGACTTCATGGCACCCAATCGGAAGGTAACAACCTTTCATATTCTTTTTTGATCGCCTTGTAACACTCACAGCTGACACGCTCCAAAGCGCTGCGGTCAGGCACCGCAATGTGCCCGCGGGCATATTGAATCCATTTGCTGCGTTGCCATCGAACCGCGACCTGGCTGACGCGTTCTCTGCGCACCCCGAGGATCTGGGCCATCACCTCTTGTGTCATGTTCAGTTCAGTCGACTGCACACAGTCCAGACTCAAGAGCAACAATCGACTCATGGCTTGCTCAACAGAATGGTACTGATTACACAAGGACGTCTGAGCCATTTGAGAAATGAGTGCTTGTGTGTAACGCAACATCAATGACATCACTGCAGTCGAATTTTCAAACTCATGCCGAAGGGCCTGAGCTCCCATGCGAAAAGCAGGTCCTGATGACAAAACGACTGCATCGCTGGTGCTCGATCCTCCGCCCAAAAAACTGACGATCCCCACCATTCCCTCTCGCCCGACCAAAGCCAATTCAGACATCAAGCCACTTTGGCTGACGCCATGAAGCGCCACAATGGAGCCCATTGGAAAGTAGACATGATTCAAGGACTGACCCGATGCATAAAGTGATTGGCCTTGCTGCAAATCAACGTATTTCAACAAGGAAAGCCATCTGGACTTATCCGACTCTGGTAACAACGCCAACAATTGATTTTCCAAGTGCTCCTCAATGCATGCGAATGGACTGCACAATTTTGACAATGGCGCAGTCCCACCTGATACATTTTGGAACCATCGACTCAGGCAATCTGTGCGCCAACACACGCAAGCGCTCTGAAACTGCAACACACCAAGCACACATCGTGCTGTACACCTCAAGACAATGACGGCCATGGAACCCCTACCCTCCCCACCCGCCCAAGCACGCAACCCCTTGCACGGATTAACCCTGGAAGCCATCGTCACCCAACTGGCCGACCATTACGGCTGGGCCGATCTGGGCAGCCGCATCCCGATTCGCTGCTTCACCCACGAGCCCTCGGTGGGTTCCAGCTTGAAATTTTTACGCAAGACCCCTTGGGCCAGAGACAAGGTCGAAAGTCTTTACCTGTTCATGTTGCGGGAACAAAAACGCTACAACGCTCAACTGGACAATCGCTGAGGGGGCACCCACGCCAAACCGAAGTGTTGATAGAAGATTTTTTTGCACACCTCGACCGCCACCACATAAGCCACAGTCAAACCGACCAAGCCCCCCATCAGTGAGATCGGCAAGGGCACAAAACCCAACATGGCGCTCCAAGGCCAATACGGCAAGCTCAGCGCCACACACAGCACCACTGCACTGCTCACCCACAAGCCCGTGCCGGGTCGGCTGAGGTAAAACGGTCTGCGCGTTCTGACCACCAAGGCGATGACCAGTTGTGTCATCAGGGACACCACGAACCAGCCGGTTCTGAATTCTTCTGGCCTTGCCTGAAACACCCACAGCAACACCCCAAACGCCATGAAGTCGAAGGCCGAACTCAGCAACCCGAACACCAGCATGTAGTTGCGAATGAACAGGGTGTCCCAATGGCGCGGCTGGGCGACCGATTCAGGGTCCACCCGATCCCCGGCAATGGTCGTGGCCGGGATATCGGCCAGAAAACTGTTGAGCAAAATTTGCGAGGCCAGCAGCGGCAAGAAGGGCAAGAAAACCGAAGCCACGGCCATGCTGACCATGTTGCCAAAATTGGCGCTGATTGTGGTCAGGATGTATTTGAGCGTGTTGGCAAAGGTCATGCGCCCTTCGTCAATGCCTTCGCACAAGATGTTCAGGTCTTTGCGCAGCAAAACAAAGTCGGCCGCATCTTTGGCCACATCCACCGCAGTGTCCACCGAGATGCCCACATCGGCTGCATGCAAGGCCAGCGCATCGTTGATGCCGTCGCCCATATAGCCCACCACATGCCCCGTTTTTTGCAGCGCCAAAATGATGCGTTCTTTCTGGTTCGGGTCCACCTCGGCAAACACCGTGGCCTGCCGGGCAATGTGCATCAAGGCTTCATCGCCCACATCGTGCAACTCACGGCCTGTGACCACCTGGGTCACTGGCAAACCCACCGCCTGCGCTACATGCCGGGCCACCTTGTGGTTGTCACCCGTGATGATCTTGAGCTGCACGCCACGCTGCGCCAGATCCCGCAAGGTCTGCTGCACATCGGGTTTGGGGGGGTCCATGAACAGCAAAAAGCCTTCAAAGCTCAAACCGCTTTCATCGTCCCGGGTGTAGGGCACGCTGCGCGCATCGATCTCCCGCGACGCCACCCCCAAGACCCGAAAGCCCTGCTCACTCCAGCTGTCAAACTGCGCCTCGATGCGTTGCGCACAGGCCGCATCCAACGGCAGCCCCGCGCCCACACTGACGCAACGGGCCAGCACCTTGTCCAGGGCCCCCTTGGTGATCAGCGTGCTGACACCGGCCTCATCGACCACCACCGACAAACACTTGCGCACGAAGTCGTATGGAATTTCATCGCGCTTGTTCACCTGCGCCACATCGAGCTGCGCTTTTTGCAAGGCCGCGGTCACCGCCTCATCCAGCGGATTGGCCAGCCCCGACTGAAACTGTGCATTGATCCCGGCCAGCTTGAGCACCCGCGTCGAGGCCTGGCCCTGCACATCGAAAGCGCCGTCCAGCGCGACCACACCAGCCGTCAGGGTGCCAGTCTTGTCCGTGCACAGCACGTCCATGGCACCCAGGTTTTCAATCGAATTGAGACGCCGAACAATCACGCCCAGCCGGGCCATGCGCTTGGCCCCATGCGACAAGGTGATGCTGACGATGGCTGGCAACAGTTCAGGCGTGAGGCCCACCGCCAGCGCCAGGGCAAACAGCAAAGAATCAATCGGCGGTTTGGCCATGAACATATTGATCGCCAAAACAATCACCACCATCACCCCCATGATGCGCGTGAGCAAATAACCAAAGCGGTGGATGCCCCGCTCGAATTCGGTCATAGGCGGACGCAGCGCCAGCTTGCCCGCAATCTGACCGAACACCGTGGATTTGCCCGTTTGCACCACCAGCACGCGCGCGGTGCCACTGCTCACACTGGTGCCCATGAACACCGCATTGCTGCGCTCACTCAAACTGGCTGCCACGTTGACCACGCCGGGCTTTTTTTCCACAGGAAAGGTCTCACCCGTGAGCACCGCCTGGTTGATGAAAAAGTCTTTGGCCTCCAGCACCACCCCGTCTGCAGGAATCAAACTGCCTGCCGACAGCAAAACCACATCGCCTGGCACCACCGCATCGGAGGGCTGCTTGCGGGCTTGGTCATCGCGCAATATCAGCGAATGGATCTTGACGTGGGTGCGCAGTTTTTCAATCGCATTGCCCGCCATGAACTCCTGCCCGAAACCCAACAATGTGCTGCCCAGCACAATGGCCAGCACCACCCCGGCGTCGATCCACTCGGCGGCAAACATCGAGATGACCGACGCCACGATCAAGATCAGGACCAGGGGACTCTTGAACTGACTGATCAACAGACCCCATGTTGAAGTACTTGTGGAATCGGCCAGGGCATTGGCCCCCAGACGCTTGAACGTGGATTCAGCCTGACTCTGCGTCAGACCCTTGGACGATGAGAACAGCTCTTGCAACAACTGCTCGGTGGGGCGGCTCCAATATGCGCTGTCCACCACTTGCTTGCCGGACAACGAGTCTGTGGGGTGGGTGCGAAATTTGTCCAACAACGACATCCATGGACTTTCGGGGCCTTGCAAAGGTGCAAGCTGAAGAATGACAGCCCTTGAGCCGCTGGCCCACACGGAATACATCTTTGTTGACCCAGGTCAATTCATCCCATCAGCCCGCAAGGAAGCAGGTTTGGCGGATCTTGGGCCGTGGGTTCAATTGACGCGACCGTAACGTGGGAACAACAGCCTATCCCTGAGATGTCAGAGTCACAGGCCCAGATGAGCGGTTGCAGGCCCATGATGGGCGGCACAAGGCCTGCTCATCTTGTGCCTACTTGCGGGCTGAACAACACACAGATGTCGGACTCTGCGAGTGCCGACCTACAGGAGGCAAACGGTCCTCGTAGACCGGCGGCTTAGCCGCGAGGACAAAAGCAACGCGACGGGTCGCACCGATCCATCACCCCGTCATCGCAAGGAGCCGCCTTTAGCCGCGAGGAGCGAAGCGACGTGGCGGGACGCGGTGATCCAGAATGGGTTGCAGAACAGGCACTGGATTGCCACGCTTCGCTTGCAATGACGCACAGGGGTTTCGCAAGTCATTGTTGGTTGGTGACTTCAACAACGGATAACTTGCGATGCGGCCGGCCCCGACCCCGTCATCGCGAGCAGCTTGTGACGCGCCGACCCCGACTCCGTCATCGCAAGGAGCCGCCTTTAGCCGCGAGGAGCGAAGTGACGTGGCGGGACGCGGTGATCCAGAATGGGTGGCAGAACAGGCACTGGATTTCCGCGCTTCGCTCGCCATGACGCAAAGGGGGTTCGCAAGTAGTTGTGGGTCGTTGGTTTCAGCCCCGACATGAGGCTTGTGCTGGATCCCGCAATGTCGGAGCTGAAGCTGCCTACCTACAAAAGTACAGCGCCGCCTGCGTTGGTCGGTGTCTTGACCAGTTTGATTGTGATGAAAAAAGGGCGCTGAATCAGCGCCCTTTTTGCTTGCGATCCACAGAAGGATCAAGCGGCTTTCACGGCATCCACATTGCGCAAACGGATGTGCAATTCGCGCAATTGCTTTTCATCCACCACGCTGGGCGCTTGGGTCAGCAAGCACTGGGCACGCTGTGTCTTGGGGAAGGCGATCACGTCGCGGATCGACTCGGCACCGGTCATGAGCGTGACAATGCGGTCCAGGCCAAAGGCCAGGCCGCCGTGTGGTGGCGCGCCGTATTGCAGGGCGTCAAGCAGGAAGCCGAACTTGAGCTGGGCTTCTTCGGGCGTGATCTTGAGGGCATCAAACACTTTTTGCTGCACATCGGCGCGGTGGATACGCACCGAGCCGCCGCCCATTTCCCAGCCGTTCAAGACCATGTCGTAGCCCTTGGAGATGCACTTCTCGGGGGCGGTGACCATCCAGTCTTCGTGGCCGTCTTTGGGCGCAGTGAAGGGGTGGTGCACGGCGGTGTAGCGCTGGCTCTCGTCGTCGAACTCGAACATGGGGAAGTCAACCACCCACATGGGGGCCCAACGGTCTTCGAACAAGCCGTTTTTCTTGCCGAACTCACTGTGGCCAATTTTGATGCGCAAGGCACCGATGGCGTCGTTGACGATCTTGGCTTTGTCGGCACCGAAGAAAATCAGGTCGCCGTTTTGCGCGCCCGAGCGCTCGAGCACGGCGTTGAGGGCCGTATCGTGGATGTTCTTGACGATGGGCGACTGCAAACCGTCACGGCCTTTGGACAGGTCGTTGACACGGATGTAAGCCAAGCCCTTGGCACCGTAGATCTTGACGAACTCGGTGTAGGCGTCGATCTCGCCACGGCTGATGCCGCCGCCTTCGACCGATCCACCCGGCACGCGCAGGGCCACCACACGGCCACCTTTCATATTGGCAGCGCCAGAGAACACTTTGAAGTCCGCATCACCCATGACGTCGGTGACTTCAGTGAACTGCAGTTTGACGCGCAGGTCGGGCTTGTCCGAGCCATAGATGTGCATGGCATCTTGGTAGGTCATGACTGGGAAATCGCCCAGGTCCACGCCAATGGTCTTCTGGAACACACGCTTGATCATGCCCTGGAACATGTCGCGGATTTCTTCTTCGGTCAGGAACGATGTTTCGATATCGATCTGGGTGAATTCGGGCTGGCGGTCAGCGCGCAAGTCTTCGTCGCGGAAGCACTTGGTGATCTGGTAGTAACGGTCGTAGCCCGCCACCATCAAGAGCTGCTTGAACAGCTGGGGCGACTGGGGCAGCGCAAAGAAATGGCCGTCGTGCACGCGGCTGGGCACCAGGTAGTCGCGGGCACCTTCAGGCGTGCTCTTGGTGAGCATGGGGGTTTCGATGTCGATGAAGCCGTTTTCGTCGAGGTACTTGCGCACTTCCATGGCCACTTTGTAGCGCAGCATCAGGTTGTTTTGCATGTAGGGGCGGCGCAGGTCCAGCACGCGGTGTGTGAGGCGGGTCGTCTCCGACAGGTTGTCTTCGTCGATCTGAAAAGGAGGCGTGACGGATGCATTGAGCACAATCAGCTCGTGGCACAGCACTTCGATCTTGCCGCTTTTGAGATTGTCGTTGGTGGTGCCTTCAGGGCGGGCACGGACCACGCCTTTGATCTGCACGCAAAACTCGTTGCGCACGTCTTCGGCCACCTTGAACATCTCGGGGCGGTCGGGGTCGCACACCACTTGCACATAGCCTTCACGGTCACGCAGGTCAATGAAGATCACGCCGCCGTGGTCACGGCGACGATTCACCCAGCCGCACAGGCTCACGGTTTGACCGGTCAGGGCTTCGGTCACCAGACCGCAATAGTGGGAACGCATGGACATGTTGTTGGACTTTCTAAATCGGAAATTGCCGAGCGGGTGATTCGCACGGCACACAAGGTTTATTGAGGGGTTGCGGGTGCGGCCAGTGGCAGTTGCTCGGGACCACCGGGCACCACCACCCCCATGGAGATGATGTATTTCAAGGCGTCATCGACCGTCATGTCGAGTTCAATCACGTCGGCTTTGGGCATCATCAAAAAGAAGCCCGAAGTCGGGTTGGGTGTGGTGGGCACATACACGCTGACCAAGGGCTGGTCGAAATGACGCGCCACGACACCACCGGGCGTGCCTGTCAAAAAGGCGATGGTCCAGGAACCCTGGCGCGGGTACTGCACCAGCAGGGCCTTGGAGAACGCATGACCGCTGCCCGAAAACAAAGTGTCGGCCACCTGCTTGACACTGGTGTAGATGCTGCGCACCACCGGAATGCGGTTCATCAGCTTGTCCCATTGACGGAACAACCACTGACCAAACATGTTGGCCACAAACACACCCGTGGAAAAAATGACCAGCGCCACCAGGATCACGCCCAGACCGGGCACACCCCGCAAGTAATCGGCCAGCGCATGCATGCCTGGAATGAGTGTGTCGGCTGCATGCAAGATCGCCAAAAAGATGCTGTCCAGCAAGCCCACCAGCCAGGTCAGCACCCAGACGGTGATGCCCATCGGCAACCACACCAGCAGGCCGGTGATGAAGTACTGTTTGAAGCTGCGTTGTTTCATGGGGCGTGTCAATCGGTGAAGTCAGCGTTTAGAAAACTCAATGGCAGGCGCATGAAGCGGCGCAGCCGGCAGCGCTGGCCGTTGCGGCAGGCGCTGCGGTATCGCCGCCTGCAGCAGATGCTGGTGTAGCCACCGCATCTGCTGCTGTGCCTGCGGCGGCAGGTACAGCTGCTGCTCCGCCGCCTTTGAAATCGGTAGCGTACCAGCCTGTGCCCTTGAGCTGAAAACCCGGGGCCGTGAGCTGTTTGTTGAATTTGGGGGCACCGCAAGCCGGGCAGTCGGTCAGCGGCGCGTCGCTCATTTTTTGCAGAACATCCTTGGCATGGCCGCAGGCGTCGCATTTGTAGGCGTAAATGGGCATGTTAAGAGCCTTTGAGGTGATGCAAGAAAACCTTCAATTATAGGCTTGGCATCGCCCTTCCAGTCCCCAAGCCCATTGCCGCGCCCGAGTGACCCAGGGCAGCGGCTCAGCTGGGTCAACGACTGGCGCTGTCTTGGGCAGCATGCCCCAAGGCGCTGGCCATGGACTGCCCCCGTTGGCGATCACGGTCGGGGCCAAAGACCCCAGCAGCATGCCGACAATGGAGGCCATGAGGCCCAGCAAGTTGGCCGGCACCAAGGTCTCAGGGGCCAGGAAGTTGAACACCATCCAGGTGCCTAAGCCCAACACCACAGAGAACAAAGCCCCTTGGGTGTTGGCCCGCCGCCAGAAGGCACCGGCAACCAACGGCACAAAGGCCCCGGTCAGGGTGACGTTGTAGGCGTTTTGCACCATCTCGTACATGGTGCTAGTGCTGTTGAGGGCAAACAGCAAGGCGAACGAGGTGAAGGTGACCAGGATCACGCGCAGTAGCAGCAAGAATTGACGGTCGCTCATGTGGGGCACAAAGGGCTTGAGCACGTTCTCTGTGAAGGTGGCCGTGGGGGCCAGCAAGGCCCCGCTGACGGTCGACAAAATGGCCGAGAGCAAAGCGCCAAAAAACAAAATTTGCGCCCAAATGGGCATCTTGCCCAGCACCAGATCGGGCAGGATGCGCTGGATGGTGCGGGCATCTTCCGACTCGAACAAGGCTTTGAGCTCAGGGTGGGCGATCAGGGCTGCATAGGCGATGTACAGGGGGATGAATGCGATCACGAAGTACATCAGACCGCCAATGAGGGTCCCACGTACGGCGGTTTTTTCATCCTTGGCGCTGGTCATGCGCTGAAACACATCCTGTTGTGGGATGGAGCCAAAGGCAAATGCAAAGAAAGCACCCGCCATGGCCCACCAGGCAGCGGCATCCATATCGGCCGGGAACATGTTGAACTTGCCATCGGCCGCAGCTTGCGCCACCACCTTGTCAAAGCCGCCCGCATTGCCGCCCACCAAGGTGGCCACCAAGATCAGGCCCACCACAATGATCACTGTCTGGAACAGATCGGTGAATGCCACCGACCACATGCCGCCAAACACGGTGTAGACCAGCACCACAGCCGCGCCCATCATGATGGCGTAGTTCAGGTCAATGGCCCCGGACGAGAGCACATGAATGACCAGACCCAGCGCCGTCAATTGCGCCGATGTCCAGCCCAAGTAAGACAACACAATCGCCACACTGGTCAGCACCTCCACCGACTTGCCGTAGCGCACCTTGTAGAAGTCGCCAATCGTCAGCAGGTTCAGGCGGTAAAAAAGCTTGGCAAAGAGCAAGGCGGCCAACACCAGACAGACTGAGGCACCAAAGGGGTCACCGGGAATGCCGTGCAAGCCATCCTTGGCAAAAGTGGCCGACACCGACAAGACCGTCTCGGCCCCGAACCAGGTGGCAAACACGGTGGCCACGTTCATATAAAGCGGCAAACTTCGGCCTGCCACCAGGTAGTCCTTGGCCCCATGGACCCGGCGTGCAGCCAACAAGCCAATGCCGATGGTCACGGCCAAGTAAGCGATCACAAAAGTCAGCAGCACCTGCGGCTCCTCCAGATAACAAGTTCAGATGAAAAGTTGCAGGTGCATGCCCACCTGCAAAACGAGCAAGGAGACCACAAAGCCCAGCCCCGCGTAAATCAGGGTTTGCAGCAATCTGTTAGTGCGCCTCTGCTCAGCCAACAACAGATCGAGCTGCCTTGCATCCCCTTGGCGTGGCTGCTTGAGGTAGTCGTGCAACAAGCGCGGCAATTGTGGCAGCAATTTGGCGTAATGCGGCGCTTGCGCCTTGAGCTCTTCCCATAGTTTTTTGGGGCCGATCTGGTCGAGCATCCATTTTTCAAGGAAAGGCTTGGCGGTGCTCCAAAGGTCCAGTTCCGGGTCGAGCTGGCGGCCCAAGCCTTCGATGTTGAGCAAGGTCTTTTGCAACAGCACCAGCTGCGGCTGGATCTCGACCTGAAAACGGCGTGAGGTCTGAAACAGGCGCATCAGCACCATGCCCAGAGAAATTTCTTTCAAGGGCCGATCGAAGTAAGGCTCGCATACAGCGCGAATGGCCGACTCCAGCTCATCCACCCGCGTGTCGGGTGGCACCCAGCCGGACTCGATGTGCAACTCGGCCACGCGCTTGTAGTCACGACGAAAAAAGGCCGTGAAGTTTTGCGCCAGATATTCTTTGTCGTATTCGGTCAGCGTACCCACGATGCCAAAGTCCAGCGAGATGTAGCGACCAAAAGTCTCTGGGTCCAGGCTGACCTGGATGTTGCCAGGGTGCATGTCTGCATGGAAAAAACCATCACGAAAGACTTGCGTGAAAAAAAGGGTCACGCCGTCACGCGCCAACTTGGGGATGTCCACCCCGGCTTCTCGCAGGCGATCCACATGGCTGATGGGCACGCCATGCATGCGCTCCATCACCAGCACTTCGTTGTGGCAATAGTCCCAGATCATCTCGGGGATCAGCACCAGATCAAGGCCATCCATGTTGCGACGAAGCTGCGCGGCGTTGGACGCTTCACGCACCAAGTCCAGCTCGTCGTTGAGGTACTTGTCAAACTCGGCCACCACTTCGCGGGGTTTGAGGCGTTTGCCGTCGGCGCTCAGATTCTCGACCCAGCCGGCCATCATGCGCATGAGGCTCAGGTCTTTCTGGATGATGGGCAGCATGCCCGGACGCAAAACCTTGACAGCCACTTCGCGCAGTTCGCCCGTTTTGCTGCGCAAGGTCGCAAAGTGCACCTGCGCAATGGAGGCACTGGCCACCGGCTGGCGCTCAAACGACTCGAAGATGGTGTCCACTGGCTTGTGAAAGGCCCGCTCTATCGTGTCCACGGCGATGTCCGAACTGAACGGGGGCACCCTGTCTTGCAGCTTGGCCAGCTCTTCGGCGATGTCCAATGGAAGAAGGTCGCGGCGGGTAGACAGCACCTGTCCGAACTTGACAAAGATGGGGCCCAAGCGCTCGAGTGCTTCGCGCAAGCGGACAGCACGGGGGGACCTCAGGTCGCGCCCCACCGACAAGATGCGGGCCAGCAGGCGAATCCAAGGCTTTTGAAAACTGGAGAGCACCAACTCGTCCAAGCCATAACGCAGAACGATGAAGACGATGAAAGCACCACGGCCGAGGCGGCTCATGCACCAGCACCCACCGACTTGCCCGGGGCGCGCTGCGCCACAAAGCTGCGCAAAGCCTCCATGGCTTTGCGCGCAGCATCAGCCAAGGTATGGGCTGCGGCGTCACCCACCAGACGAGCCAGGTCTTCTTCGGCTTCCCATCGCACATGGTCAATCAGCCAGTTGATTTCGGCAGCCAGTTGCACATCGCCTTCGATACGTACCTTGGGCTTATCGCCTCGAACCCATGCAGAAGCCAACGACAGGGGGGACTCTTCCACCACAGTCAAGCGCAGGTCAAAGCCCTCAAAATTTCCCCGCTCCAGCAATCCGGCGGGCGTGGGCGTCAACTGAAGCTGAATGCGATCCCAGATCAGTTCAATGCGCTGGCTCTTTTGACGCGCCAGGCGGGCCATGGCTTCTGGCTCACTTTGCAGGACATGGTTCAAAAACAAAACAAGACGGTTGACCGTCTCATCGACCACCCAGACGGGAGGCTGGAAATTCGCCGACAGATTGGTGGCGATTTGGGGCAGCGCCTGAGCGGCCCAAGAAAAAGGGGACTGTGTTGCCATAGTCCCCGATTATTCCCGAAAGAAGGAGCCCAGCAAGGGCTACGTCTTTATTGAAGGGCTTGAACGCCTGCCACCAACCAACCACCGCCCTGCTTGGACTTGGTCATGTTCCAGACTTCGCGGAATGGGCTTGGACCTGCCGATGCATCTTCACGGATCATGCCGTTGAATTCGACGCTGGCCAGATAAGCGTCGGCTTGCTCTTCAATACCCAGCAACTGGGCATCCAACATGACGACTTCAGTCTTGTTGGGCTGACCTGGGAACTGGGCTTCCCGCTCGGCCAACTGGCTTCGAATTTCAACCACCATGGCGTCTGTCATCATGGCGCGAAGTGCTTCCATGTCTGATCGGTCCCAAGCGTCTTGCAATGTCACAAAGTTGCGTTTGGCTGCAGTGACAAAGCTCTCAACATCAAAACCAGCGGGAATGCCCCAAGTCTGCGACCCCCCCAGTGCGGCACCAATCATGGAACCACTGGTTTGCGAAGCAGCCGAGCTGTCAAAACGTGTGTTTTGACCCTCCCAAGGACGAGCAGATGCATCGTTACCCACATTTTGGGGGCTGTATTGTTTGAGGGAAGCGGGGTTATCAGCCGAAGCGCCTGCACCTTGATAGGCCAGACCACCCGTCTGGGCTCCACCACCACCACGACGCGCCCGCATGATCATGCCGATCACAGCCAACACAGCCACGCCAATCAACAAAGCCATCAAGATATTGCCAAAGGCTGCCCCCAGGCCTAAAGAACTGGCCAACCAAGCCAGCCCCAAGCCAGCAGCCAAACCACCCAACATGGCTCCCCATGGTTTCTTGGGGGCAGCAGCCGGTGCTGCTGCAGGCTTGGCAGCATTGGCGGGCGCAGCACTTTGAGCAGGTGCACTGGGCGATTGTGGCGCAGCATCTCGTTTGGTGACCTGGCTGGATTGCTGTCCAACAGATTTACCGCCACCCATGCGACGAGCAGCTTCGGCATTGAGACTGCCCAAGGCCAAAACGCCTGCGAGCATCAGTGTCATCAACTTATTCATGGAGTCTCCAACTCAAATCAAAACTCGGTTTCAGGCATCAACACTTGATACCTGCATGCAAGGCTACCACCCCGGCCGATAAATTATGAAAGTCCACATGGGCAAAACCGCTATTTTTCATAAGGGTTTTCAATTCCTCTTGACCGGGGTGCATGCGGATGGATTCAGCCAGGTATCGGTAACTGTCAGCATCACCCGCAACCAGTTGACCCATGTGGGGCAGGACCTTGAAGCTGTACCAGTCATATATTTTCTCGAGCGGCTTGGCCACTTTGGAAAACTCCAGAACCAATAATTTCCCCCCCGGCTTGAGTACACGGCACATTTCCTTGAGGGCAATATCCTTGTGTGTCATATTTCTCAGACCGAAGGCAACACTGACCACATTGAAATGCTGGTCCGGGAAAGGCAACTTTTCAGCGTCACAAACCAGTGTGGGCAACACCAAACCATGATTGATCAGCCGGTCGCGCCCGGTGGACAACATGGCTTCATTGATGTCGGTGTGCACCACGCGACCCGAGGCACCTACTTTTTTGGCAAAGGCCATCGACAAATCGCCCGTGCCCCCTGCGATATCCAGGACTTGATCGCCCTCCTTGAGATTGGCCACCTGCACGGTGTAGGCCTTCCACATGCGGTGCAAACCCATGGACATCAGGTCGTTCATCACGTCGTATTTGGACGCAACCGAATCAAACACACCACGGACGTGTTTGGCTTTTTCTTTTTCGTCGACGGTCTTGAAACCGAAATGGGTGGTATTTGTCATAACCAACATTGTAGAAGGCTGCCTTGAAGAGCTTGCATGTTGGCTTGAGAGAGGCACCCGTGTTTGATTCCAGAATGCATTGCTAGAGGCAAGGTCAGGATTTCGACATCACTCAAAGGTGCGAACGCGTCCACTGCGCAATGTCGGCAGCCGAGCGAAAAGCGCCAGCCTGACGGGCAACCTCTTTGCCGTTCACAAACAAGGCGAGCGTGGGGATGCTGCGAATGTTGAAGCGAGCAGCAAGGGCCTGCGCTTCTTCGGTGTTGAGCTTGGCGAGCCGGACATGGGGCTCCAATAGACCCGCCGCTTGCTCAAACGCCGGGGCCATCATGCGGCACGGCCCGCACCATGACGCCCAGAAGTCCACCAGCACAGGTATCTGGTTGCGGCCAATGTGGCGGTCAAAACTGGTGTCGTCCAGCGCCAGCGGGTGCGCGTTAAAAAGCGCTTGGTGACATTGCCCGCATTCAGGTGCCTTGCCCTGATCGGCCACACGCAGCCGGTTGGTGGTGTGGCAATGAGGACAAACAATGTGCAAGCTCTCGGCAGAAGTGGTCATGTCATTCCTTCATGGGTATGAAGAAACACGTGGGGATCATCTTCAGCGCTTCAAGGGCCTGTAGTCAGGGCCGTCACCGCCCAAGAATGACATGGCGTGAGCCCAGCGACACAGTAAGCGCCGCAGATTCAATCAATCAACGGGGGTTGCGTGGTGCCATGGGGGGGCGGCCAGCCAAGTGACGGAAGCTGATGCGACCCTTACTCAGATCGTAGGGGGACAACTCCAGCGTCACGCGGTCACCTGCCAGAATGCGGATGTGGTTCTTGCGCATCTTGCCTGCGGAATAAGCAATCAATTGGTGGCCGTTGTCCAAGGTCACGCGAAAACGGGTGTCGGGCAACACCTCGTTGACCACGCCCATCAGTTCAATCAGTTCTTCTTTAGCCATTTAACACGTCTTTCTCAAAACAGAATCGGTTTGGTTGTCTGGCGCTCCACCCAAAGCACGCCTTCATCGAGGGCGTACTGGCTGGCAGCGGCAGGCGTTGCAAATTCGGGCACAAACCGCATCACACGGTCGGTGCTGGCGCTGCCGTGGCCACTGGCCACCGACACTTGCGCGCCATAAGCTCCGTTGGGCAAAGCCCGGGAGCAAGGTTCAATACGGTACTTGCCCATCGAAATGGGCTTGTGAAAACAATGGTGAATCGACATGGATTTTAACTAATGGAGTTCTTGCCGTTTTTACTGCCTCTTTGGGGGCGGCTTGGCGGCTCGGTTTTGGCATGTCCCGGTGCCAAAAAACGCCTCCATATGAACGCCAAGACAGGCGGGTCACACATCCTCACCGTGCAGAGGTGAGCGAAAAGGAAGCAAAAAAATCGTCTGAGCCCAGCTCTTGAAAAGCATGGCGGGCGATGAGCACAGTGGAGGACAAGACTGGCATCCCTCTGCCGGGATGCGCTATCGGCTCAGCAAGAGCAAGATGGGCATAAGTCGCCAATGGCGTGATGCACTGTAACACAGTTCTCAATTTTGATATTTTCAGCCATGACTCACAGCCACTTGGCCACCAAGCTGGCCAGCATGCTCAAAAGCAAGGTGCTGGTGATGGGCAAAAACCATTCACGACGAAACAGCCGGAACCGAAAGTCGCCGGGCAATCGACCAAATCCCAATTTTTGCAGCCACGGCTGCAGGCCGCTGAACACAATCAGCATCAGCAACACCACAATCAACCAACGCAACATACCGTTCCTTCTAAAGTGTTCAGAGACGGTGTGATCGGTCACCCCGGGCAAAGCCCAAGGCCGATCCATCGGCCGATGTGGAAAACCCGATCACCTTGAACAGCTCGCCCATTTCATGCTCGTTGATCAGGCGCTGGGCTTGGCTGCGCTCGGCCAGGCTGGCGGTGGCCATGCGCTCGGCCAAGCCCAGGTTCAACAAAAACCAGGCTTGGCTGGTGTAACCCAGCACATTCAAACCGGCGCTTTGACCCGCCAAAGCCACACCAGTGAAGTTCACATGGGCCGTGATGTCTTTTTGGCCCACCGCCACCAAGGGGTTGTCGTCGGCCTGGTGCAATTGGTGGCACATGACGGTGCCCATGTGGCGCTGCGGGTGAAAGTATTCAGCCTCTGGAAAGCCGTAATCCAGAAAGAACGCCGCCCCACCCCGCCCAGCCATCAAGCGCTCGGCCAAGCTGGCGATGAAGGCTTCGGCCTGGGGGTGAATCTCGGTCAGGTAATCGTGCTTGCCTTCGATGTCCACAGGCGGGCGCAGGTCGGTCAGGCGGTCTTGCCAAGCAAATCGTTCTCCCGCGCTGACGACGCCACGCTCGTGCCAGACGCCTTGCGTGCGCTGCAAGAGCTGAACCGGCATGGCGTCCAGCACCTCATTGCCCACCACCACGCCCTCGATGGCGTCGGGCCAGGCGTCGAGCCAGCGCACTTTGTCGGCATGTTTGAGCAAAGTGTCAGCCTGACGGGCGCGCAAAGTGCCCGACAAATCGATGATGGTGTAGCGGCGTACGGCATCGCCCAGGCTGTCCAGCAACTGCAAGGCCAGGGCTCCAGTGCCCGCCCCAAACTCCCAGACTTCGTCGGTGCCTGTGGCCTGCAGGGCCTGGCTCACCTGCACGGCCAGGGTCTGGCCAAACAGGAGGGACATGCCGGGCGCGGTCACAAAATCGCTGCCCGAGGACGGCATGGCACCGAACTTTTGCAGGCTGTTGGTGTAGTAACCCATGCCCGGCTCGTACAAGGCCATGGCCATGAAACGGTCAAAACCGATCCAGCCGCCAGCTTGGGTGATGGCCTGGTGGATGCGCAGAGTCAGTTCGGAAGGGGGATGGGAATTCGGCGTGCTCACGCGGCGATTGTCGCCGAAGGTGTACGGGGGTTTGCCGGGGTGCCGGGGGTCCAATCCATAGCTTGCCCGATAATTCAGCCCTTTGTCACCTTGGATGTTCCTGCGCAGTCCCATCTCCCCTACCCACGTCATGAAACAAGTTCTGGTCACTGGAGGCGCTCACCGCCTGGGCGCAGAGATCGTTCGCCAATTCGCGGCGGCGGGCTGGCGCGTGTGGTGCCACTACCAACGCTCGGCCGATGCGGCCAAAGCACTGCAGTCTGAACTGCAGGCCGCTGGGGGCCATGTGGAATGCGTGCAAGCCGATCTGGCCCAGAGCGAACAAGTCGAACAAATGATGGCTCACATCGCGAAAAGCCACGGGCCGCTCGACTGTTTGATCAACAACGCCTCGCTGTTCGAGCCGGACGAGGGCACCCACATGGACTTGTCCGGCGCCCGCCTGCAACTCGAAGTAAATTTGATCGCGCCCATGCTGCTGGCCTCGCTCATGGCCCAACAAGCAGCGCCCAAGGCCCTGCCCGGCCAGCGCAGCGTGGTCCACATCCTGGACCAGAAGGTGTTCAACCTGAATCCGGACTATTTTTCGTACACCGTCTCCAAACTGGCGCTGGAGCGCGCTGTGGCTTTGCAAGCCCAAGCCCTGGCCCCCTTGCGCGTGTGCGGGGTGGCCCCGGGCCTGATGTTTTTAAGCGGCCCGCAAACCCAAGAGAACTTTGACCGCAACAGCCGCGTGAACCTCTTGCGCGAGCCGATCGACCCGGCGCAGGTGGCTGCCACTTGCGTTTTTCTGGCGCAAAACCCCTGCATCACCGGCACCACGGTGTGCGTGGACAACGGCCAGCACCTGGTGCCTTTGGCGCGCGACGTGATGTTTTTGGGTGAACCGAAAGACCCCGCATGAGCGAGCTGATGACCGATTTGGCGCTGAACTGCCGCCGCCTGTTTTTGCGCAACCACACGGTAGACGTGCGCATCGGCGCGCACGACTTTGAAAAGCTCGGCCCCCAGCGCATCGTCTTCAATGTGGAACTGTTTGTGCCCTACAGCGCGTCCACCCCCACACAAGACGACCTGGCCGAGGTGGTGGACTACGACTTCATCCGCGAGGTGATCGCCCGCCGGGTGGCCCAAGGCCACATCGTGCTGCAAGAGACTTTGTGCGACGACCTGATGCGCGAGCTGATCGCCCACCCGCAAGTGCAGGCGGTGCGCCTGTCCAGCTGCAAACCCGATGTGTACCCGGACTGCGAAGCGGTTGGGGTTGAAATTTTTCAGACCAAAAGCCCGACATGAAGACCCCAGCCGGACACCAAACTCTGGAGCTGACCGGTTTGCGCTTTGACGCCAACCTGGGCATCCTGGAACACGAAAAAACCGACCCGCAACCGATTCAGGTGGATGCCGAGCTGAACTTGGGCACGCAGCCCCTGATGCCCAGCGACGACGACATCCACCATGTGCTGGACTACCGCAAAGTGCGCAAAATCATCATCGACGAATGCACGGCTGAGCACATCAACCTGCTGGAAACGCTGATTGGCAAACTCTCGAACCGCCTGATGCAATTGCCCGGCGTTTTGGGTGTGCGCGTCAAGATTGCCAAACTTGAAATTTTTGAAGACTGCGAAGTGGCCATTCGCATGGAAACCGGACAGTGGTGAACCTCATGAACACAGACACAGAAACCGACAACGCCTGGGTACAAGCGCAAGCCGAATCAGAGGCCGCCAAGGCCATCAAGATCGAGCGTGAAACCCACAAACTCGAAAAACGCCTGTGCCGCCAGATGGGCCAAGCCATCAGTGACTTCAACCTGATCGAAGCGGGCGACCGCATCATGGTCTGCATGTCGGGCGGCAAAGACAGCTACGGCATGCTGGACATCCTGCTCAAGATGAAGGCCCGCGCCCCGGTCGACTTCGAGCTGGTGGCGGTCAACCTGGACCAAAAGCAACCGGGTTTCCCTGAGCACATCCTGCCTGCATACCTCAAAGAGCTGGGCGTGGAGTTCCACATCGAGACGCAAGACACGTATTCGATCGTGAAAGACAAGATCCCCGAAGGCAAGACCATGTGCAGCCTGTGTTCGCGCCTGCGCCGGGGCATTTTGTACCGCGTGGCGCGTGAGCTGAAATGCAACAAGCTGGCACTCGGCCACCACCGCGACGACATGCTGCAGACCTTCTTTTTGAACATGTTTTTTGGAGGCAAGCTCAAAGGCATGCCTCCGAAGCTGGTCAGCGACAACGGCGAGTTCATGGTGATCCGCCCACTGGCCTATGTGGCCGAAACCGACCTCATCCGTTGGGCTGAGCACCGACAGTTCCCCATCATTCCGTGCACCCTGTGTGGCAGCCAGGAAAATCTGCAGCGCCTGCAGGTGGGCAACATGCTGCGCGAGTGGCAAAAGAAGCACCCTGGCCGGATTGAAAACATGTTTGCGGCTTTGCAAAATGTGGTGCCCTCGCATTTGATGGACGCCAAGCTGCACGGTTTCAAGGACCTGAAGATCACCGGCATCGAATCGGACGACGGCGACAAGGCTTTTGACGAAGAAGAGTTCAAGGAAGCGTCCTTGCCGGGCATTCAGGTCATCTCGATGTAATCCTCAGGAGGACAGGTCATGCGCACAGAAACTCGACAGCTCACGCGGTGGTTTTCGATGGCCTTGGCCGCTATGGCCTTGACCTTCTTGACAGGCTGCGCCTCGATGCGCCTGATCGACAGCGATGTGGTCTCTGTGGCTGCCGTGCCGTCAGGCATGAGTTTGCAAGGGGCCAAATACCGCTTCGAGCGCCTGCCCTCGCAAGTGCACAACCCCGAAGCCGGGCTGGCCGAACAGCAAGCCCAAGCCGCCATGACCGCCGTAGGTTTGGTGCGCGACGATGCCAATGCCAGCCTGAGCGTGATGGTGGGCTTCAGCGGTACGCAATACCAGGCCGACCCCTGGGGCAGACCCTTGGGTCCAGGCTGGTCGCCCTATGGCAGCATCGCCATCGGTTCGGGCTTTGGCAGGGGCTTTGGTTCGCACATCGGTCTGGGCATGGGCATGCGCTTTCCGCCGCCCACGCATTACCGCCGCGAAGTCAGTGTCATCATGCGTGATCTGAAATCGGGCCAAGTGGTCTATGAAACCCGCGCCAGCCACGCAGGCCCCTGGAGCGACAGCGTGCCGATTTTCGCCACCCTGTTTCAGGCTGCACTGGCCAACTTTCCCAACCCGCCGGCAGGGCCACGCCGGGTCAACATCGAACTGCCGCGCTAAAGCGCCGCCCTCCCCCGAACTCATGGAACCCACACGCATTCTGGCGATTCGCCACGGCGAAACCTCCTGGAACGTCGACACCCGCCTGCAAGGCCATCTGGACATTCCGCTCAACGAAGTGGGCCTGCGCCAAGCGCAGCATCTGGCCAAAGCGCTGGTACAGCAGGACGCCATTGATGCGGTTTATGCCAGCGACCTGTCGCGCGCCCACATCACAGCCCAGGCCATAGCACAGGCCATAGGTCAAAGCGTGAACACGCACCCTGGTTTGCGCGAACGCCACTTTGGTGCATTTCAAGGCCGTACCTTTGCCGAGATCGAAGTCGAACTGCCCGAGCAGGCCTGGCACTGGCGCAAACGCACCCCCGACTGGACGCCTCCCGAAGGGGGCGAATCTTTGCAGATGCTGCGCGAACGCATCGTCAACACTGTGAACGAACTGGCCGCACGCCACCCCGGCGAGCAAATCGTGATGGTGGCGCACGGCGGTGTGCTCGACATCCTGTACCGCGCCGCCACCCGGCTGGAATTGCAAGCGCCGCGCACCTGGCAACTGACCAACACCGCCGTCAACCGGTTGCTGTGGACACCGCAAGGCTTGTCACTGGTGGGCTGGGGCGACACCTCCCATCTGGATGCCCTTGGCAAGGAAGAAACCAGCACCTGAGGGCTTCGTGTTGCGCAGTACTCAACACCTTCTTGCCATCCAGCTCCCCAGCTTGTCACGGCAAGGGCCGCCTTCCTATTGATTTGGCCCTGTGAAGTTTTCAATGCTCAAAGACGCTGTAGGTCGGCGGTCGAAGACCCCGACAGGGGTCTGTGTCAAAACCCATCATGTCGGACTCTGCGAGTACCGACCTACGGAAGACATTTCTCACACTGTTCAAACTTCAGCGGGCCGGATCAATAGGATCATCCCTGCGATGTATTCATGGGCCGATTGCGGATCGACCCAAGGTGCTAACAGGTGCTTGAAAAACAGCACGCCTAAAGCCACCATGGTGAAGGGCTGGATGAGCCAATTGACGCCCAGCGAGAACAGCTGGCCATGGGTTTCAAGACCGGCCGATCTGATCCAGCTCTTTTTTCAGCGCCAGCCGATCCAGTTTATCGATGGGCAGGCTCAACAAAATCGAAATGCGCCGGTGCAGCTTCATGAATGCCTCCCAAAATGCTTGAGTTTTTTCAGCGTCGGTGCTCCCGATACGGTCCGGGTCAGCCACGCCCCAATGCGCGGTCATGGGCTGACCTGGCCACACGGGGCAGACTTCACCCGCCGCGTTGTCACACACAGTGATCACAAAGTCCATCACCGGTGCATCTGGGGCGGCGAACTCGGACCAGCTTTTGCTGCGCAGACCTTCGGTGCTCAGCTGGTTGCGATTCAAGCAATGCAGCGCTTCAGGTTTGACGTGCCCAGCTGGATGGCTGCCCGCACTGTAGGCCACAAACCGGTGCGGCCCCAGGTGGTTCATGATGGCTTCGGCCATGATGCTGCGCGAGGAGTTTTCGGTGCAGATGAACAGGATGTTGTATCGGGCCACGGGACGTTCTCCATTGAAAAAAATTGCTGGTCAGCTGCTGCCCGCTTTGCACGTCATCAGGGGCATGTCTGTGCATGGCAGGCCTTGGCAGCAATGCGCCGTCAAAAACCCCACCAGGCTTTGCATGACAGCCATGTCGGCGCGGTAGCGCAAAAAGCGCCCCTCACGCTGCACACTCACCAGCCCGGCATGATGCAACTCCTTGAGGTGAAAAGACAGTGTGTTGGCCTGCACATCCAGTGCCAGGGACAGCTGTCCTGGTTGCAGGCCTTCGGGGCCCGCGCCCACAATGGCCCTGAACACGCGCAGTCGTGAAGACTGGGCCAGGGCCGCCAACGCCTTGACCGCAAGGTCTTCGTCTATCCCCACCTCTTCCTGTTTGGCGTTCATGGCCGCGTGCCTGTTGGCGGCATGGGGGTGTTCATGGGCACACCCATGGGCAGTCGGAGCGTGGTCAGCCAACACACCAGCAGCATCAGTGCCGAGCCCAGCAGTGCATACAGCAGCCCGCCCCATTGGTAGAGCAAACCCGATAACAAAGTTCCCATGAAACGGCCCAGCGCATTGGCCGCGTAATAAAAGCCCACGTCTTCGGCCGCTTTTTCAGAGCCCGCATAGGCCAGCACCAAATAACTGTGCACCGACGAGTTGATGGCAAAGGCAAAGCCGAACAAACTCAGGCCCCCGACCACCCACCACTGCAACTGCGGCGCCTGCAGCCACATGGCCGCGGCAATGCCCAGAGGAATCAGCGTGAGCACCGCCGACCACCAACGCGCGGCAGGCACCTCGCGGCTCAGGCCATCGGCGCTGCGGCGCACGATCTGTGGTGCCAGCGCTTGCACCAAGCCATACCCAATCGTCCAAGCCGCCAAAAAACCGCCCACCATGGTGAAGGTCCAGCCCACCGAGTAGAGGAAAACCGGCACGCCCACCACAAACCACACATCACGCGCCCCAAACAAAGCCACGCGGGCGGCCGCCAGCGCGTTGATGCCCGCATTTTTGGCGAACAGCTCTTTGGCCGAGCCCGAAGGCTTGCTCTTGCCCATCATGGGCGGCAAGCTGCTCACCACGCCGACCAGCACCAAGGCAAGAAGACCCGACATGGCCCACAGCGAGCCCTGAAAACCCAGCGTCTCTAAAAGTAAACCGCCCAGGAAAAAGCCAAAGCCTTTCATGGCGTTTTTGCTGCCCGTGAACCAGGCCACCCACTTGAAGAGTTGGCCGTTGCCCGTGTCTTTGGCTTGCGCTTGTGTGATCTTGATGGCCGACTTGCTGGCGGTTTTGGTGAGGTCTTTGGCCACACCACACACGCCTTGCGCCAGCACCACCCAGGCCACCGACATGGCCGCTGTCCATTCCGGTTGCAAGGCCGACAGCAATCCAAAGCCGATGATCTGCGTGACCAGGCCCACCGTGAGCATGCGGGCAATGCCATAGCGAGTGGCCAGCCAGCCGCCAATCAGGTTGGCCAACACGCCCGCACCTTCGTAGAGCAAGAACAAAAAGGCCAGCGTGAACGGCGAATAACCCAGCTTGTAAAAGTGCAGCAGCACCAACATGCGCAATGCGCCGTCGGTCAGGGTGAAGCCCCAATAGGCTGCAGTGACGATGCCGTAATTTCTTTCAGCAGCGTTCATCTCAGATGCCCACCTCGTGCATGTGGCAGGCCAAGTCCACCATGCGGCAGGCGTAGCCCATCTCGTTGTCGTACCAGGCGTAAATCTTGAGCAGCGTGCCGTCGGTCACCAGGGTGGACAGCGCGTCCACGATGGAACTGCGCGTGTCGCGGGCATAGTCCACGCTCACCAAAGGTCGCTCTTCGTACCCCAAAATGCCCGCCAAGGGGCCTTGGGCCGCAGCGGCAAACAGGGCGTTGACTTCCTCGGCGCTGGTCTCTCGCTTCATCTCGAACACGCAGTCGGTCAGCGACGCATTGAGCACCGGGGCACGCACCGCGTGGCCGTTGAGCTTGCCCTTGAGTTCGGGGTAAATCAGGGCAATGGCCGTGGCGCTGCCGGTGGTGGTGGGGGCCAGGCTGACCATGGCGCTGCGGGCGCGGCGCAGGTCTTTGTGTGGGGCATCGACCACCAAGTTGGTGTTGGTGGGGTCGTGGATGGTGGTGATTTGGCCATGCTTGATGCCAATGGCTTCGTGCACGACTTTGACCACAGGGGCTAGGCAGTTGGTGGTGCAGGATGCGGCCGTGACGATGCGGTCTTTGGCCGGGTTGTACAAGGTGTGGTTAACGCCCACCACGATGTTCAGCACATCGCCCACCTTCACGGGTGCAGCCACGATCACCCGCTTGGCACCCCGGTCGAGGTGGCCTTGGATGGTTTCGGGTGTCAAAAATTTACCGGTGCATTCGAGCACCAAGTCCACACCCAGGTCGCCCCAAGGGATGTCGGCTGGGTTGGCGTGCGACGAAAAGCCCAGGGTGCGATCACCGATGCGGATTTGGCTGTCGCCAACAGCCTCGATGCGTTCGCGCCACTTGCCCTGCACCGAGTCAAAAGCCAGCAAATGTGCGGTGGCCGCTGCGCCGCCTTTGAGTTCATTCAAGTGCACCACCTCCAGGCGGTTGCCTGCGCGAGGGTCGTCTTGCTGGCGCTCGGCAGCGCCCATGGCCGCACGCAGGGCCAAACGGCCGATCCGGCCCATACCGTTGATTCCGACTTTCATGCTCTATCCTTCGATGGTTCTGGAAATATCAATGCGCGAACTTTGCCACGTTTATGTGACGCAACCATGACAAGTTTTGACCGCTCTTGCGAAACACTTGGACTCGCAGCAATGAGTTTGCGAATCCTTCCCCGTGTGAGCGCTGCCCTCGCTGCCAAGGCTGGTTTGACATCAAACGGTCACACAAAACCCTTTCAATAGGCGTTTTCAATTGGAGTTTCCATGTCGCACCACGATCACGACCCCGTCTTCAACACCTCGAACAACCTTCACTTTCAGGATGTTTTGGCTCAATCGCTGCAAAACCCTGCGCGCCGAGGCTTGTTGCGGGGTGGCTTGGGCCTGGCCGGTTTGGCCATGCTGCCCGGTTGCGCCAGCATGGTGTCGGGCATGGCCGCAGCACCTTCGGCGCTGGGTTTCCCCTCCTTGGACAAAAGTCTGCTGGACAACGTGATTTTGCCGCCCGGTTATCAGTACACGGTTTTGCACGCCACGGGCGACGCACTGGATTCAACGCTGCCTGCTTACTCCAACAAAGGCGTTGAGACCGATGACTGGTCCCGCCGCATTGGTGACCACCACGACGGCATGGACATCTACTACATCGACGCCAATGGCCGCTACTCCGAAAAGGAAACCGGCCGTGCCGTGCTGTGTGTGAACCACGAAAGCTCGGCCGATGCGCACTTCATGCACCCCAATGGCCAAACCTCCAATGGCGTGAGCGGCAAGAAGTTCGACCAATTTGGCTCTTGGGACTTGGGTTCACGTCCTGAATTGGAAGTGCTCAAGGAAATCAACCACCACGGTGTTTCGGTGGTCGAGATGGTCAAAACCCCTCAGGGCTGGCGCATCAAGCAAGATTCCCCGCTCAACCGTCGCATCACCGCCCAAACGCCGACCCGTATCAGTGGTCCGCGCGCTGAAATCGACAACATCCGCAGCTTCATGGTGACCCGTTGGGACACGGCCGGAGCCATGGCGCGCGGCACTTTGAACAATTGCGGCCACGGCAAAACCCCTTGGGGCACCTATTTGGGCTGCGAAGAAAACTGGGCGTTTTACTTTCAGGCCGCGGGCACCGGCACCGGCCTGTCACCCAAAGAAGTGGCGTCACGCCGCCGCTATGGCGTCGCTGCTTCAGCGCCCGCTGCCGGTGTGCAAAAAGCCATCAGCCAAGGCTGGCACACCGTCTCGGCCACCGACGACCGTTTTGCCCGCTGGAATTTGGCGGCCACTGGTGCCAATGCAGAAAGAGACTTCCGTAACGAAGCCAACACCTTTGGCTACAACGTCGAAATCGACCCACTTGCGCCCAATTCCACGCCCGCCAAACGCGTGGCCATGGGCCGTTTTGCACACGAGGCCGCCGTTTGCAGCCTGCCCAAGGCGGGCGAACCCTTGGCCTTTTACATGGGCTGTGACGCACGCAACGAGTACATCTACAAGTTTGTCTCAACGGCTGTTTGGGATCCGCGTGATGTGGGTGGCGGTTTGGTGGCCGGCGACAAGTACCTGAGTGAAGGCAAACTTTACGCAGCGCGCTTTGATGCCACAGGCCAAGGCGAATGGCTGGAGTTGACCATCGCCGATCCACGCATTGCCAACCACAGTGTTTATAAATTCGCCAACCAGGCCGATGTGTTCATCAACGCACGCCATGCAGCCGATGCTGTCGGTGCCACCAAGATGGACCGTCCAGAGTGGGGTGCCGTGAACCACCGCAACGGTGAAATCTATTTTGCGCTGACCAACAACAATGCGGCCAACCGCACGCCCAGCAAAGTGGACGCGGCCAACCCCCGCGCTTACATGGACTTGGACGGCAACAAAGGTATGGGCAACCCCAACGGCCACATCATCCGCTTCAAAGAGTCGGACAGCAAGTCAACAGCCAAAGCCTTTGCCTGGGACATTTTCCTGTTCGGTGCAGAAGAAGACTCGGGCGATGCCAACCTGTCCGGCTTGAGTGCCAAAAACGCGTTCTCATCGCCTGACGGTCTGTGGTTCAGCAAAGCCACTGGCATCTGCTGGATTCAGACCGACGATGGTGCCATGACCGACGAATCCAACTGCATGATGCTGGCCGCCATTCCGGGCCAGGTGGGTGACGGCGGCAAAGTCACCGTGAAAAACAAAATGGTGGTCGGTGGCATGGAGCAAAC
The DNA here is from genome assembly GCF_001270065.2 of Limnohabitans planktonicus II-D5. Taxonomy (GTDB): domain Bacteria; phylum Pseudomonadota; class Gammaproteobacteria; order Burkholderiales; family Burkholderiaceae_C; genus Limnohabitans_A; species Limnohabitans_A planktonicus. The sequence goes on along the minus strand of NZ_LFYT02000008.1, from coordinate 71,327 downwards.
CGGCACACAAGAAACTTTTATGGGCGCCGCTTTGGGTGATGCCAAACTGCGCCGCTTCTTGGTGGCCCCCAAGGGTGCGGAAGTGACCGGCATCACGGAAACTGCCGACGGCCGCACTTTGTTTGTCAACATCCAACACCCCGGCGAGTTGTCCAAGCCGCTGGCTTCGGGCGAAGCCCCACAAAGCGTCTGGCCCGGTAACCAGGGTTATGGTGTCCAGGGCCGTCCACGTTCAGCCACCATCGTGATCACACGCCAAGATGGCGGGGTGATCGGGCTGTAAGCCGCAAGAAACACGCGCCTCGGTGAGGCTGCGTTCGGCACTCAAAGTGCCCCCATTCACAGGGGCATTTTTTGCCGCTGGCTGTTTGCCGCTGGCTGTGGGTCTGATCGGTTCAATGTGGGTGGCGCAGCCAAGGCCTCAACCATGGGGCGAGCTGTTGCCCCACCACATCCAGACTCAGTGTGGTTTTTCAAGGCATCAAGCGCTTCACTGCCCAAATGACTTGGGCGGCGTGACGCCTAAATGCTTGAAGGCCGCCAGTGTGGCGATGCGCCCACGCGGGGTGCGCTGCAAATAGCCTTGCTGGATCAAATACGGCTCGATCACGTCTTCTATGGTGTCGCGCTCTTCGCCAATGCTGGCGGCGATGTTGTCCAGCCCCACAGGCCCGCCGTCAAAACGGTGGATCACCGCTTCCAGCAGTTTGCGGTCCATCAGGTCAAAGCCTTCCGGGTCCACGTCCAGCATGACCAGGGCTTTTTGCGAGATGGCCTTGTGGATGGTGCCGTCACCCTTCACATCCGCATAGTCGCGCACCCGGCGCAGCAAGCGGTTGGCAATGCGCGGCGTGCCGCGTGAGCGGCGGGCGATCTCGAACGAGCCTTCGGGGTCAATCGGGGCTTTGAGCAGCCCGGCACTGCGGGTCACGATGCGGGTCAGCTCTTCGGGGGTGTAGAACTCCAGGCGCGACACGATGCCAAAGCGGTCGCGCAAGGGGTTGGTGAGCATGCCCGCCCGTGTGGTCGCACCCACCAGCGTGAAAGGCTGCAGGTCCAACTTGATGGACCGCGCCGCCGGGCCTTCGCCGATCATGATGTCGATCTGATAGTCCTCGAGCGCCGGATACAAAATCTCTTCGACCACGGGCGAGAGGCGGTGGATTTCGTCAATGAAAAGCACATCGTTGCGCTCCAGATTGGTGAGCAGCGCGGCCAGGTCCTTGGGCTTTTCGAGCACAGGGCCACTGGTCTGGCGCAGGTTCACGCCCAACTCGGCGGCAATGATGTGACTCAGCGTGGTCTTGCCCAGACCGGGCGGGCCAAACAGCAGCACATGGTCCAGCGGCTCCTCGCGCATCTTGGCGGCGCTGATGAAAATCTCCAGCTGCTCACGCACTTTCACTTGCCCAACATATTCATCGAGCAGCTTGGGGCGCAGGGCGCGCTCAATGGCCTCTTCTTGGTGGGACACTGGGGCCGCGGAAATGACCCGGGGTTCGGGCTGGGGGGCGAAGTCGTCGGTGCGGATGCTCATGGCTCAGTTCATCTTCATTTGTTCAAGGCCTTGAGCGCCAGCTTGATGCCCTCGCTCACACCCACGTCCACGGGCAGGCTCTTCAGGGCCGCAGCGGCTTCCTTGTCGCTGTAGCCCAGCGCCAGCAAGGCTTGCTGGATGTCGCTTTGCGCGTCGGGGGTGTGTACGGCAAACAAGCCGCCGATGTCGCCGCCCAGTTTGCCTTTGAGTTCGAGCAGCAAACGCTCGGCGGTTTTCTTGCCGATGCCGGGCACTTTGACCAGCCGCCCGACTTCTTGCGTGGTGATGGCTTGGGACAGATCGGTCACGCTCATGCCTGACAGCACGCTCAGGGCCGTGCGGGGGCCGACGCCGGAAATTTTGATCAACTGACGAAAGGCTTCGCGTTCGCTCAGGGTAGCAAAGCCATACAGGATTTGCGCGTCTTCGCGCACCACAAAGTGCGTGACCAAGGTGACTTTTTCGCCCGTGGCCGGCAAGTTGTAGAAGGTGCTCATGGGCACATTCACCTCGTAGCCCACGCCGTGGCAGTCCACCACCACCTCGGGTGGGTTTTTGTCGCTCAGGATGCCGGTGAGTTTGCCAATCATGGAGAGGGTGCCTTCAAATGCCTATCATGGGGGAAAATGCACGGTTTTCGACCACTCGTCACCGCGCCCATTCAGGATTATCAACTTGATCGTCAGACACACCTTCACGCCGCACAACAACACCCGCCTGTCGCACCTGTGCGGCCCCATGGATGCGCACCTGCGCACCATCGAGGCGGGCCTGCAGGTGAGCATCGCCCACCGTCACGAGCAGTTCAAGGTGGACGGCCCCAAGGCCGTGGCGCTGCGGGCGATGGAGATTTTGCAGGCGATCTACGAACGCGCAGACCGCCCGATTGCGCCCGACATGGTGCAGCTCATGCTGGTGGGCGACAGCGGGGGCGAAGAAGCCGACCTGCCCGCCTTGCAAACCCGCCGCGCCGACCTGAAGGCCCGCACCCCGGTGCAGGCTGCCTATCTGGAGAGCATCGCCAACCACGACATCACCTTTGGCATCGGCCCGGCTGGCACCGGCAAGACCTATCTGGCCGTGGCTTGCGCGGTGGATGCACTGGAGCGCAGCAGCGTGCAACGCATTGTGCTCACGCGCCCGGCCGTCGAAGCGGGCGAGCGACTGGGCTTCTTGCCGGGTGACCTGTCACAAAAAGTGGACCCGTATTTACGCCCGCTTTACGACGCGCTCTACGACCTGATGGGCTACGACAAGGTGCAAAAAGCCTTTGAGCGCAACGCGATCGAGATCGCACCGCTGGCCTTCATGCGCGGGCGCACGCTGAACAACGCCTTTGTGATTCTGGACGAGGCACAAAACACCAGCACCGAACAGATGAAGATGTTCCTGACCCGCATCGGCTTTGGCGCCAAAGCCGTGGTCACGGGCGATGTGAGCCAGATTGACTTGCCCAAAGGCCAGCTGAGCGGGCTGATCGACGCCGAGCGGGTCTTGAAGCGCGTCAAGGGCATTGCTTTCACGCGCTTTTCGAGTGCCGACGTGGTGCGTCACCCGCTGGTGGCCCGCATTGTGGACGCCTACGACGCGCAAGGCAGCGCCGCCATGCGGGCAGGTGTCACCACCCGCCGCAAGCCTTTGCCCACCGACGATTGAATTCTGAATCCAGCACGCCCATGGCCCTCCAAAAACTCCAGCTGTCCTTGCAATTTGGCGACATTCCCTATGCAGCCCGCCACCGCGCCGCCCTGCCCCGCCACGCAGTGGCCCGTGCCATTCGCCACGCCCTGGCCGATGACGCCGAAATCACGGTGCGCATCGTGGGCGAAGAAGAAGGCCGCGAACTGAACAAGAGCTACCGCAAAAAAGACTACGCCACCAATGTGCTGACCTTTGATTACGAGCAGGAACCTGTGGTGATGGCCGATTTGGTGCTGTGCGCACCGGTGGTGGCGCGTGAGGCCAAAGAACAAGGCAAAACGTTGGCCGCGCATTACGCGCATTTGCTGGTGCACGGCACGCTGCACGCGCAAGGCTGGGACCATGAGACCAGTACCGCCGACGCCGAAGAGATGGAGGCCTATGAGGTGGCCATTTTGGCGGGACTGGGCTTGAAGAACCCTTACCGCTGATGATTGATTAAGCCCTGTGAAGTTTTCAATGCTCAAAGATGTTGTGTGTCGGCGGTCGAAGACACCGACATAGGCCTGCGCCCTATCCCATCATGTCGGACTCTGCGAGTGGCGACCTGCGAGATGACATTTCTCATACATTTCAAACTTCAGGGTGCCGGATCAATTGGAGGCGACTTCGGGTGTTTTGTGCTGTGCCCCAACGGCGGTGCAGGTCTCGAATGAGTTATTGCGTGCGATTCACGGGCGCTTTAGCCATGGCGCCGTGTCCGCCACTTGGTTGGGGGCCATCAAGCGGATGTCTCCGTACCATGCCCGCACACTGCTGCGCGTGTTGTCACTGTCGGTCATGATGGCCAGATTGAGGAGTGCGCCAGGCGCTTCGCCAAAGGCTTTTTCAAAGTCGGCACGTATATCGCGCTCATACAGCAACCATTGTTTGAGACGCTTGCCACCTGACTCGACCACCAGCTTGCGGATGCGGTCGCTGCGTGGGTTGTTGATCACCGACTCCACAGGGCGCTGGTTGCACCAGACGTACATCAGCGTGGCATAAGGCAGCGGTTCGCCCGTTAAAGCTTGGGTCAATTCGCTGAGCATGGCGTTTTTGCCAGAAAACCGACTGCGGTCACCGTCAAACGTCAGAATCAAACGTACCGGGGAATCTTCTGCTTCGCGCTGCGCCATGTCAGCGCCCGCTATCAGGTTCTCCACTTGCCATTGAAACTGTAAACGCCCCAACTGATCAGGCGGCAGATTCAGGCGCTGCCTCAACAGGCTGGCAGAAGATTCGGCTTGCGCCTGCACCGCAGGCCGATTTTGATGTCTCTCCAGCCTGAATGCCGTGCGCAGTTTGCCGGGCAACTGCACTTTTTCCCAGCGGACACTGGCATCGGGCGTGAAGTGCAAGACGCCCTGAGTGGGCTGCGGAATTTTGGCATCACTTCTGCCAGGCGCATCAATGGTGCTGCATCCCCAAAGCGCAAAAAGCAGGCTCCCCGTGAAAACCAAGCGCCCCCAAAACCATCTTGATGCCATGAAAGTTCCGTCAATAGATGCGTGAAAAACCAGCCATTTATATGCCCTTGCATTCTGACATGCATGCATAATTTTGTGAATTTTGAGGGATTTTCAATGTTTCATCGCCGCCTTTGGCTACAAACCCTTTGTTTTGCTGCGCTCACTATGAATGGTGCCCAAGCGCAAACCCAGTTCCCAGTCAAACCCATCAAGATCATCGTGCCATTTGGTGCTGGTGGCGTGGCCGATCTGACAGCGCGGGCCGTGGCTCAAAAACTCTCCGAAAGCCTGGGCCAGCCCGTGTTGATTGACAACCGCCCCGGTGCAGGCGGCATTGTCGCGGCTGAATTGGTGACCCAAGCAGAGCCTGACGGCTACACGCTGCTTCTGATGTCCAACGGCACCGCCGTCAGTGCAAGTTTGTTCAAAAACCTGCCCTTCAACCCACGCAGCGACTTTGCCCCCGTGTCATTGCTCGGTATGTTTGACTTGGCGGTGGTGGTGCCCGAGTCTTCGCCCCACAAAAACCTGAGCGACTTGATCGAGTTTGGGCGTGCTCACCCCGGCAAGCTGAACATTGGAACCATCAACGTGGGCAGCACACAGCACTTGGCCGCTGAATTGCTGCGCAGCCAGGGCAATCTGCTGGCGCAAGTGATTCCCTACAACGGCACACCTGCGGTTCTGAACGGATTGCGCGGCGGTCAAATTGATGCTGCGGTAGAAATTCTGGGCCCGCTCAAACCACAAATCAGTGCCAAGACCGTGCGATTGCTGGGGGTGATGGGTGAGAGCCGCCCCAAAGACATGCCCCAAGTGCCCACGGTTCGCGAGATGCCCGGCCTGAGCCAATTCAACGTGTCCTCCTGGAACGCCTTGGCTGCCCCCGCAAAAACACCGAAGTTCATCGTGGATCGCCTGAACCTGGAACTGGGCAAAGTGCTTTCGCAGCCCGAGTTGGTCCAGCGCATGGCCAGCTTCAACGTCCAAGCCAAATCCAGCACCCCTGCTCAATTGTCACAACTGCTGGACAGCGACATCAAGCGCTGGCGTGAGGTGATTCAAAAAGCGGGCATCACGCCGCAGTGAGCACTTCAAGATGCCACCTGCATGACCTTGATGGTCATTCTGTTCTTGAACGCTCAAGGGTTTGATGCAGGTCAGCTTGGACAGCCAGGGCTTGCTGCTGACATGGCCATCAATCCACCCGAACCAAATGCCAGTCGATGCGGTTGTCAGGCCGGAAAACGACATTGATGTTTTTGGCCATCGCCCATGAAATGAGCTGATTGTGCAGGGGAATCATGGCCACATCGTCGCTTTGCAACTGCAAAGCGGTCGTCAACAAACGGGTACGAGTGATGGGGTCGGACTCGGTTTTGGCGCGATCAATGAAATGATCCAAAGCCGGATTGCTGTAACGGCCCAAGTTGTAGTTGCCGTCCCCACCTTTGCCGCTTGTACGAACAAGAGATTGCAAGGTGTACAAAGCATCAAACGTGGGCACGCCCCAGCCGATCAAATAAATGCTGGCCTCGTAACGCTGCATCATGGGCAGGTAAAGCGGCGCATTGATGATCCGCAACCGGGCTTTGATGCCCACCTTGGCCCACATGCCTGAGATGGCCTGGCAAATTTCACTGTCGTTGACATAGCGGCCACTCGAACAGGCGAAATCCACCGTGAAACCCTCTGCATAACCAGCCTGAGTCAACAGTTTTTTGGCGCTGTCCTGGGAATATGGCTGGCGAGCATGCAGCTTCTCGGTCCAGCCATTGATTTGGGGTGACACCAAAGCTCCGGTATTTTGGGATTGCTTGCGCATGATGATCTCGTGCAAGGAAGCCATGTCAATGGCCTGGTAAAGTGCTCGCCGCACCCGCAAGTCCTTCAGCGGGTTCTTGCCCTTGACACTGGAGCCAATCAATTCCGTTCTGAACTGGTCCATGCCCAGCATGATGGTTCGAAACTCCGGACCCGCGACCACTTTCAGATCATCATTTTTTTGCAGCCTGTAAAGATCTTGCGGGTTCGGGTCTTGCACCACATCCACGGTTTGCTCTTGCAAAGCGTTGATGCGGGCGGTGTCTGAGCGAATGGGGGTGTACACAATCTCAGTGACATTGCCTTCCATCTTGCCCCACCACTTGGGGTTTTTCACCAGGATGAATTTTTGACGTGGCACCCATTCCTTGAGGATGTAGGGCCCCGTCCCGTTGGTTTGACGGTGTGACGCCGTGTCCTGGTTGGTATTGATGTCTTTGGGCTCAACGGAGTCATTGGCCTGGGCCCAGGCTTTGCTCATGATGCGCAATTCAGTGAGCTGGGCCAACAACACGGGGTCAGGTGCCTTCGTGAAGACATCGACGGTGAAATTGTCTACTTTCTCCACTTTGGAGATGCTGCCCATTTGCGCTGTGAAGGTAGATGTCTTGGCCGTTGCACGTCGCAAGGAATACACCACGTCATCCGCTGTGAAATCGGAACCATCATGGAACTTGACACCCTGACGCAGGGTAAAGCGCCATTGCAAAGGTGTCACCATTTTCCAGCCGGTGGCCAGCATGGGTTCCGGCTTGAAAGTCCGTGAATTGAAATACACCAATGACTCGTAGACCGCAGCATGCGCGCCATTTTGAAAGCCATTGATTTGGGAATGAATATCCCAAGTCGTGATGTCACTGGCACCCGTCCATCGCACCGTTTTTGACCACGCTGAAGGGGCGGTGAAACATAATGCCAATGCCACCAGCCCCACATACACGGTATGTTCAGTCAAACTCAGCTTGCGTAAATGTTGCATATGCACCTCGTAATGGTGCAATTTTAGTTAGTTTGAGTGATTTAGATTTATTAAATAATTCAAATTCAAACAAATACTTACTTCAATTTACAGCATGACAAGCGATTTTGATCCCTCTGAGCTCGCGCAAGGGCGGGCGCTCTGACCTGCAGATATCGGTGGCTTGCGGGCAGCGGGGGTGGAAGGTGCAGCCGCTGGGCGGGTTGAGCGGGTTGGGCACTTCGCCTTGCACCGGGGTGCGGGCGCGGCCGGTGTCGTGCATTTTGGGAATCGCGTCCAGCAGCATCTTGGTGTAGGGGTGCTGCGGGTTGCCAAACAGCGTGTGTTTGTCGGCCAGCTCCACCAGTCGGCCCAAATACATCACGCCCACCTGGTCGCTCACATGGCGCACCACGGCCAGGTTGTGACTGATGAACAGATACGTCAAACCGCGCTCGCGCTGCAGGTCTTTCATGATGTTGAGCACCTGCGCCTGCACGCTCACATCGAGCGCCGAGGTCGGCTCGTCGCACACCAGAAACTCGGGCGCGGTGGCCAGGGCACGGGCGATCGAGATGCGTTGACGCTGCCCGCCCGAGAACTGGTGCGGGTACTTGACCATGTCAAGCGGCGACAGGCCCACCGACTTGAGCAATTCGGCCACACGGGCTTTGAGCTCTTCGGCGTCGCTGATCAGGCCGTGCTCTTTGAGCGGCTCGCCAATGATGTTGTCCACCGTCCAGCGCGGGTTCAGGCTGGCATAGGGGTCTTGGAAAATCATCTGGATGCGCTGGCGCATGGCCTTGGCATCGTTCGATTTGAAAGCGGCGTGCGCGTCTTGACCATCGAAGGTCAGGCCGCCGCGTGTGGGCTCGTACAAGCCCACCAGCAAGCGGGCCACGGTGCTTTTGCCGCAACCGGACTCGCCCACGAGGGCGAGGGTTTTGCCGCGCTCGATCTCGAAGCTCACGCCATCCACGGCATTGAGCAGTTGACGCGGCTTGCGCTCGATCACGCGGTTGAGCCACGGGGCCGAGACGTCAAAGGTTTTGGCCAGGTCATGCGCTACGACCAAGGGCTGCGTCTTGTGTTCGCTCATGAGGCGCTCCCATCGTGCAGCCAGCAAGCGGCCATGTTGGCACCAGCCTGGACCAGGTCGGGCCGGTCTTGCCTGCAGCGGTCAAAGGCTTTGGGGCAGCGCGGGTTGAAGGCGCAGCCTTGCGGGATGGCGTTCAGGCGGGGCATGGCGCCGTCAATTTGGTTCAGGCGTTCGCGGTCACTGTCCATGTCGGGGATCGAGGCCATCAGGCCTGCGGTGTAAGGGTGGGCCGGGTGGTTGATGACCTGGTGCACAGGGCCGATTTCGGCCACGCGCCCGGCGTACAGCACAGCCACGCGGTCACAGGTTTCGGCGATCACGCCCATGTCGTGCGTGATCAGCATGACGGCAGCGCCCCGGTCTTTGCAGACCTTTTTGAGCAAGCTGATGATCTGCGCCTGGATCGACACATCCAGCGCCGTGGTCGGCTCGTCGGCCACAATCAGTTGCGGCTCAGCCGCCAGGGCCAAAGCAATCACCACGCGCTGGCGCATGCCGCCCGAAAACTGGTGCGGGTAATGGTCAATGCGCTCTTCGGCGGCCGAAATGCCGGTGTCCTTGAGCAGCTGGATGGCGCGTTGGCGTGCTTCCTGCGGCGTCACAGGCAGGTGGGCCAAGATGGTTTCGGTCAGCTGCCTGCCGATGGAGTACAGCGGGTTGAGCGAGGTCAGCGGGTCCTGAAAAATCGCCCCGATCTTGCGGCCCCGGATGTGGCGCATTTCGTCGTTGTTCAGGTGATCGATGCGCTGGCCTTCGAGCAAGATCTGCCCCCCGGCCACACGGCCCGGCGGCTCCAGCAGGCCGATGATGGCCGCGCCCGTGAGCGACTTGCCCGCGCCCGATTCGCCCACCACCCCCAGAATTTCGCCGGGGGCGATGTCGAAAGAAATATCGTCCAGCGCACGCAGCGTGCCGTGGCGGCTGGGGAATTCCACCACCAGGTTTTTGACTTGTAAAAGACTCATCGCAATCTCGGATTCAGCGCGTCGCGCAACCAGTCACCCAGCAAATTGACCGACAGGGCGATCAGCACCAACATCAGTCCCGGGAAAATCGTGATCCACCACTCGCCCGAGAACAAATAATCATTGCCCACGCGAATGAGGGTGCCCAGCGATGGCGAAGTGGGCGGTGCGCCCACACCCAAAAACGACAGCGTCGCTTCGGTGATGATGGCTGTCGCCACCTGGATGGTGGCCAGCACCATGACCGGGCCCATCACGTTGGGCAGCACATGCTTGAACATGATGCGCAAGGGCGCCACGCCCGTCACGCGGGCGGCTTGCACGTATTCCTTGTTGCGTTCCACCAGCGTGGTGCCACGCACCGTGCGGGCGTACTGCACCCAACCGGTCAAAGAGATGGACAGGATCAACACGCCAAAGGCCAGCGACTCGTGCGCGTTGGGGAACAGCGCACGCCCCACCCCCGCGATCAAGAGCGCCACCAAAATGGCCGGGAAGGACAGCATCACATCGCACAGGCGCATGAGCAAGGCGTCGAGCCAACCGCCCTTGAAACCCGCCAACAAGCCCAGGCCCACGCCGACCGCCACCGACAAGACCACAGACGCCAGGCCCACCACCAAAGAAATGCGCGAACCGTAGATCAGGGCCGACAAAATGTCGCGCCCCTGGTCGTCGGTGCCCAGCAAGAACTTGGTGGTGCCGCCCTCCATCCAGGCGGGCGGCAAGCGGGCATCGCTTAACTCCAGCGTGGTCAGGTCAAAGGGATTGGTGGGCGAGACCCACCCGGCAAAAACCGAACAAAAAAGACAGACGAAGGCGATGCCAGCTGCCACCATCGCCGTGGGCGATTGGCGAAAGCTGTAACCGACGTCGCTTTGCAGCCAACGTTTCAGGGCGTTCATGGATTACTTCACTGTGATGAATTTCCAAGCCATGCCGTTGTCCGGAAACTGCACCAGCTCGATGTTTTTCTTGGCCGCCCAGTTCAGCGCTTGCTGGTGCAAAGGCAGGTGACCCACGTCGTCCTGGTGGATCTTCATGGCTTCACGGATCATTTCGTTGCGCTTTTTCTGATCGGTTTCAGACGCCACTTTGTCCGTCAACTCGTCCACCTTGGGGTTGCTGTAAGAGCCCAGGTTGAACTGGCCGCGACCACCGTCACCGGGGGTGGACAAGATGGGGTACATCACGTTGTGCGCGTCCACCGTGCTGGCGGTCCAGCCCAGCATGTAAAAGCTGGTGTTGCGGCTCAAAATCTTGGGGAAGTAAGTGCCCTTGGTCTCGGCTTCCAGGTTGATCTTGACGCCCACCTTGGCCAAGTTGGCGGCCACGGCCTGGCAAATCTCGGCATCGTTCACATAACGGTCGTTCGGGCAATTCATCTTGACTTCGAAACCGTTGGGATAACCCGCTTCAGCCAGCAATTTCTTGGACGCTTCGACGTCAAAAGGCAAACGCTTGGCCAAGTCGGCCGGATAGCCATTGACTTGTGGGGGGTACATCAATGCCAAAGGCGTGGCAGCGCCGCGCATCACACGGCTCTTGATGGTCTCGATGTCGATGGCCTGATAGAAGGCCTTGCGCACCCGGATGTCCTTGAAGGGGTTTTTGCCCTTCACATTGGAGAACAGCAGTTCATCGCGTTTTTGGTCCATGCCCAGGAAAATGGCACGCAGCTCAGGGCCTTGCAGCACCTTGAGTTTGTCGTTGGCTTTCAGACGCTCCACGTCTTGCACGGGCACGGGCTCCATCACATCGAGTTCACCCGACATCATGGCCGCCACACGGGTGGCGTCGTTGCCAATCACGCTGAAGATGACCTCGTCCACGTTGCCGGGAATCTTGCCCCAGTAGTTGCCGTTGCGCGAGAAGGTGGTGCGCACGGTGGGCTGACGCTCACGCACACGGAAAGGACCGGTGCCGTTGGCACGGAAAGAGGCAGCATTTTCAATGCCTTTGCGGCGATCCACCGGCTTGGTGGCCTGGTTGTCCTCACACCACTTCTTGCTCATGATGGCCCAGTGCGTGATCAGCTCGGGCACGATGGGAAACGGTGCGTTGGTGATGATGTCGATGGTGTGGTCGTTGATCTTTTTGATCTCTTTGAACTGGCCCACATAGCTCTTCATGTCCGAGCCGTCGCCCTTGGCACGCTCGTAGCTGAAGATCACGTCGTCAGCAGTGAAGGGCGTGCCGTCATGGAATTTGACGCCTTTGCGCAGCTCAAATCGCCACACGGTCGGTGCGGTTTGCTTCCAGCTGGTGGCCAGCAAGGGGGCGAGTTTGAAATTAGCGTCGCGCGTCACCAAGGTTTCGTAGACGTTTTCGACCACCGAAATTTGCAAAGACTCGTTGAGCGAGTGCGGGTCCATGGACAAGGCGTCGCCTTGGTTGCCCACGCGCAAGGTCACGGCTGAGGCCGAAACCGCAGACAAGGCCAGCGCAGCGGCCAAAGTGGCCACCAGAGGATTGAGTTTGAAAGCCATGAAAGTCTCCTTGTTGAATGAATAGACTGAATCGAATGCGAGCTTCATGCCGTGCGGGGCAGCGCTTGCTCCACCAAACTGGCGTGCAAGGCCGCGCCCAAAGGCAGAATCTCGTCGTTGAAATCGTAACGGCTGTTGTGCAGCGGATGCGGACTGGGGCCGTGCGGCAGGCCTTGGCCGATGCGAATATAAGCCCCGGGTTTGGCCTGGAGCATGAAAGAAAAATCTTCGCCACCCATGCTGGGCAGCATGTTGCGCCAGACCTTGTCTTCGCCCACCAAGGCCGCCGCCACATCGCAGGCAAACTGCGCCTCAGGCACGGTGTTCACGGTGGCGGGGTAGACGCGCTCATAAGTCAATTCGGCCGATGCGCCAAAGCCCTGGGCGATGCCGGTGCACAAAGACCTTAGCCGCTCCTCGATATGGTCTTGCACGGCCTCGCTGTAAGTGCGTACGGTGCCCACCAAGGTGACTTCACCCGGGATCACGCTCATGGCCCCGGGGTGTCCACCTTGCATCGAGCAAATGCTGACCACCGCCTGATCAAAGGCCGACAGGTTGCGCGAGACCACGCTTTGCGCGGCCGTGATGATGTGCCCGGCCACCAGCACCGGGTCCACGCCCTGGTGCGGGCGTGCGCCGTGGCCGCCTTTGCCGCGAATGATGATCTCGATGCGGTCCACCGCCGCCTGCATGGGGCCGGGCGTGATGCCGATCACACCCAAAGGCGTCTCGGGGGAGTTGTGCTGGGCATAGACCTGCTCACACGGGAAGCGCTCAAACAAGCCGTCTTGCATCATGGCGCGGGCACCCGCATAGCCTTCTTCTCCGGGCTGGAAAATCAGCACGGCCGTGCCGTCAAAACGTCGGGTTTCGGCCAGGTAACGCGCCGCGCCCATCAGCATGGCGGTGTGACCGTCGTGACCACAGCCGTGCATCAAGCCGGGCGTGCCAGATTTCCAGGTGCACTCGTTGTGCTCGGTCAGCGGCAACGCGTCCATGTCGGCCCGCAGGCCGATCATGCGGCCCGGGTTGCTGGCAGTACGACCCTGGCCGTGCACCAGCGCCACCACGCCGGTTTTGCCGATGCCGGTGTGGATGCTGTCCACGCCACAGACTTTGAGCATCTCGGCCACTCGGCCCGAGGTGTAGACCTCTTCAAAGCCCAGCTCAGGGTGGGCGTGCAGGTCGCGCCTGAAGGCCGTGAGCTCAGGATGGAACTGGGCGATGCGTGCAAACGCCGCGCCCCGCCCCAGCACCGATTGCAAAGCAGCACCCACGCTCAATGGCCTCCGGGCTTGCCCACGCGCAGGCGCGGGTCAACCACAAAATAGAGCAAATCCACCACCAGATTGATGACGACAAAAATCAGCGCAATCAAGCACAAATAAGCCGCCATGACCGGAATGTCCGCAAACGTGACCGCCTGGATGAACAGCAGGCCCATGCCAGGCCACTGGAACACCGTCTCGGTGATGATGGCAAACGCGATCAAGCCGCCCAGCTGCAAACCGGTGATGGTCATCACTGGCACCAGGGTATTTTTGAGCGCATGGCCAAAGTGAATGGCGCGGCTGGACAAACCCCGTGCGCGGGCGAACTTGATGTAATCGGTGCGCAGCACCTCCAGCATCTCGGCACGCACCAGGCGCATGATCAGCGTGAGCTGAAAGATCGCCAGCGTCACGGCCGGCAGCACGATGTGGTGCCAACCCTTGGCCGTCATCAAACCGCTGGACCACCAGCCCATCTGCACCACCTCGCCCCGACCAAAGCTGGGAAACCAGCCCAGCATCACGGCAAACACCAGGATCAACAAGATGCCGATCAGGAAGGTGGGCAAAGACACCCCCAGCAGCGACACCGTCATGATCAGTTGGCTGGCCCAGGTGCCTCGGCGCAAGGCCGCGTACACACCCATCGGGATGCCAATGACCAGCGCCAGCGTGGCCGCCACCAGCGCCAGCTCCAGCGTGGCAGGCAAGCGCTCGGCAATCAGGCGGGAGACCTTGGCGCCTTGGCGCAGGCTCAGGCCAAACTCGCCTTGCACAGCGTTCAACAAAAAGTGCCAAAACTGCACAAAAAACGGTTGGTCCAGGCCCAGGCCTTGGCGCAGTTCCTTGATTTGTTCGGGTGTAGCGTCTTGCCCCAGCAAGAACACCACCGGGTCACCCACGTACTGGAACAACAAAAATGCGATGAAAGCGACCGTGACCATCACGACCACGGCCTGAATCAGGCGCTGCAAAATAAAAGCAAACATCAGTTGACCTTGATCAGTGTCCAGTCGAGGCGGTTGTCAGGGCGATGCACCACCTCCACGTTTTTCTTCATGGCCCAGGGGATGACCTGGTTGTGAAGCGGAATGTGAGAGACCGTGTCGTTGGACAACTGCAGGCCTTCGGTCAGCAAGCGGTCACGCACAGGCAAATCGGTCTCGGTTTTGACGCGGTCAACGATGTAGTCCATGCGCGGGTTGCTGTAACGGCCCACATTGTAGTTGCCGTCACCGCCCGTGCCCACCGAGCGGGTGAGCGATTGCAGGCTGTACAGCGCGTCAAAGGTCGGCACGCCCCAGCCCAGCATATAGATGCTGGCTTCGTAGCGCTGGATCATGGGGAAATACGTCACCAGCGGCAGCGTGCGCAGCTTGGCTTTCACGCCCACCTTGGCCCACATGGCGGTGATGGCCTGGCAGATTTCTTCGTCGTTGATGTAACGGTTGTTGGGGCAGGCAAAGTCCACCTCAAAGCCTTGTGGGTAACCGGCTTCGGTCAGCAGCTTTTTGGAAGCGTCCAGCGAATAGGGGAATCGGGTGTCCACGCCTTTGCTCCATCCATTGACCTGCGGGGCCACCAAGGCGCCCGTGTTTTGCGACAGGCCGCGCATGGTCACGCGGTGGATGGTGTCCATGTCAATGGCCTGGTACAGGGCTTTGCGCACCTTCACGTCCTTGAGCGGGTTCTTGCCCTTGACGTTGGAGCCGGGCAATTCATCACGGTGCTGATCCATGCCCAAGAACATGGTGCGGTTTTCAATGCCGTCCACCACCTTCAGGTTGGCATTGCTGCGCATGCGGCCCAAGTCTTGTGGGCTGGGGTCGAGCACAAAATCAATTTCGCCGGACAACAAGGCAGCGGCGCGAGTGGCTTCGTTCTTGATGGGGGTGTAGATGATTTCGGTCACGTTGGTGGGCACTTCGGACCAGCCCCACCAGTTGGGGTTCTTCACCAGCACCAGCTTTTGGTCTGGCTGCCACTCTTTGACCATGTAGGGACCGCTGCCCATGGCGTTGCGGTGGGCAAAGTTTTCATCCTTGGTCTTGGCGTCTTTGGGCTCGACCGACTTGTTCTTTTCGGCCCAGGCTTTGCTCATGATGCGCAACTCGGTCAACTGGTTGAGCAGCACCGGGTTGGGGCCGCTCAAAATGATGTCCACCGTGTTGGCGTCGACCTTGGCCACGCGGCTGATGCCTTGGGCGTAGACGTTGAAGTTGGAGGTCTTGGCGCGGGAGCGTTCCAGAGAGAACACCACATCGTCGGCCGTCAGAGGCGAGCCATCGCTGAATTTGACGCCTTTGCGCAAATTGAAGCGGTATTGCGTGGCCGACATTTCGCGCCAAGATGTGGCCAGCTTGGGCTCAACCTTGAAGGTTTTGCTGTTGTAGTACACCAGCGAGTCAAAAATGGCGGCATGCACGCCGTTGCCCAAAGCGTTGTTTTGCGAGTGGATGTCCAGGGTCGGGATGTCGCTGGCGCTCGACCATTTGAAGGGTTTGGCCTGCACAGCCGTGGTACCGCAAAGGCCCACCCATGCCAAAGATGCCACCAAGGCCGTCGTGCGAGCAGTTAAATGAAAGAAATGTTGCATTTGGTACACCTGTGTCGTTCAATGAAACGAATGATCCCCCGACTATGCAACATTTAGACCCGAATCTGGGAGAGGGAATTCCCCCAAATGGTCTGTCTCGCACAAGACTGGTGCGTCGGCGCACAAACTTTTTGGAGCACAACCAGAGGTCGCTAACATGTGGCTCCTGATTCACAGGGAAAACGATGCTACAGCTTTACATTGCCAACAAAAATTATTCGTCCTGGTCCATGCGCCCCTGGGTGCTGCTGCGCCAGGCGGGCATAGCCTTTGACGAGGTCTTTGTCCGCTTTGACAGCTTCGCGCCCGACTCGCAGTTCAAGGCCGCGCTCAAGGACGTCAACCCGGTGGGCAAGGTGCCCGTGCTGGTGCACGACGGCCTGGCCGTGTGGGACACCCTGGCGATTGCGGAATATGTGGCCGAGCAGTTTCCTGAAAAGCAGCTTTGGCCTGCGGACCGCGCCGCCCGAGCACGCGCCCGCAGCATCTGCGCCGAGATGCACAGCGGCTTTGTGGGCCTGCGCAGCGCCTGCCCCATGAACATCGAAGCGCATCTGCCTGATGTCGGCGCACTCGCCCTGCGGGACAAGCCCGCCGTGCGCGCCGATCTGGCGCGCATCTGCAGCCTGTGGAGCGGCCTGCTGCAAGAACACGGCGGCCCCATGCTCTTTGGCCCATTCACTGTGGCCGACGCCTACTTTGCCCCGGTGGTCATGCGCCTGAAAACTTATGCCCTGCCCGTGCCAGCCGATGTGGCCGCCTACATGGACCGCGTGTGCGCCCTGCCCGGCGTGAAGGCCTGGATCGACGAGGCGCTGGACGAGCAGGACTTCATCGACTTCGAAGAGCCCTTTCGGGTGTCTCGCTGAAGGAAGACGCGGCCATGCAGGTTTTTGTCGTCGGCGGTGCAGTGCGCGATGCCTTGATGGGCCTTGCCGTCAACGACCGCGACTGGGTGGTGGTGGGCAGCACACCCGAGGCCATGACCGCACAAGGCTATGTGCCGGTGGGCAAGGACTTTCCGGTGTTTTTGCACCCGCACAGCCGCGAGGAATACGCCCTGGCCCGCACCGAGCGCAAGACAGCGCGAGGCTACAAAGGCTTTGCGGTGCAGGCATCCCCCGAAGTCACGCTTGAAGAAGACTTGGCGCGGCGCGACCTGAGCATCAACGCCATGGCCTTGCCTGAAGCACTGGCTTGTGCCTTGAATGCCGTCGCCACGCCTGAATCCGGAAAAACCACCGCACATGCCCAGACACACACGACGCCTGCCTGGCTTGGCGAAGTCATCGACCCCTGGGGCGGCCTGGCTGACTTGCGCGCCAAGCGGCTGCGCCACGTCACCCCTGCCTTTGCCGAAGACCCGGTGCGCATCTTGCGCGTGGCACGTTTTGCAGCCCGCTTCACCGACTTCGAAGTTGCCCTCGACACCTTGGCGCTGATGCGCCAGATGGTCGAAGACGGCGAGGTCGACCACCTGGTGCCCGAGCGGGTCTGGCAAGAACTGGCTCGCGGGCTGATGAGCGAAAAACCCTCGCGCATGTTCGAGGTGCTGCGTGACTGCGGGGCCCTGAAGGTGCTGCTGCCCGAACTGGACCGCCTGTGGGGCGTGCCGCAGCGCCCCGAATACCACCCCGAAATCGACACGGGCGTGCACATGATGCTGGTGATGGACATGAGCGCTCGCCTGAACATGCCTCTGTCGGTACGCGTGGCCTGCCTGATGCACGACCTCGGCAAAGGCAACACCCCCGACGACGTGCTGCCCAGGCACATCGGTCATGAAGGGCGCAGCGTCAAGTTGCTGAAAAAGGTGTGCGAGCGCCTGCGCGTGCCCACCGACTGCAAGGAACTGGCCGAGGTGGTGGCACGCGAGCACGGCAACATCCACCGCAGCGCTGAGTTGGGGCCACAGGCGTTGATGCGCCTGCTGGAGCGCTGCGACGCTGTTCGCCAGGCCGAGCGTTTTGCGCAGGTCTTGCAAGCCTGCGAGTGCGATGCACGGGGTCGACTGGGCTTTGAAGATGCGGCTTACCCGCAAGCTGAACGTTTGTTGAAAGCCCAACAGGCAGCGCTATCGGTCCAGACCGCGCCCATTGCCCAAGCAGCGGCTGCGCAAGGCCTCAAGGGTCCGCAAATTGGTGAGCAGATCGCCAAAGCCCGCGTGACAGCCATTGCCCAAACCCTGAAAACTATCAACTGCTGACGATCAAACAGTCACATCCCGCCCAACCTCAAGCCTCCATCGGCTGAACTGCCCCGTCCCGTCAGATCGCTTCGCTCCTCGCAGTGACAAATCCCCGTCATTTCGTGTGAAGCGCGGCAATCCAGCAAGGGCGCATGCTTTGGCGCTGCGGTTTGGACAAGCACTGCAACTGGACTGCCGCGTCCCGCCACGTCACTTCGTTCCTCGCGGCTAAAGGCGGCTCCTCGCAGTGACAAACCCCGTCATTGCGAGCGAAGCGCGGCAATCCAGCAAGGGCGCATGCTTTGGCGCTGCGGTTTGGACAAGCGCTGCAACTGGACTACCGCGTCCCGCCACGTCACTTCGTTCCTCGCGGCTAAAGGCGGCTCCTCGCAGTGACAAATCCCCGTCATTGCGAGCTAAGCGCGGCAATCCCAGCTCCGAATTTCTTCAGTGACTGTGGCCGCAGCTGCTGCCCGCCTTGCCGGGCATGGGCGCATCGCGGTCAGTGCCCGCAGCCTGCAGGCGATCTTCGTATTGTTGCCACAGGGCCGCTTGCTGGTCGCCCAGGAAGTACAAGTACTCCCAAGTGAACAGGCCTGAATCGTGGCCGTCCGAGAACGTGGGTTTAACGGCGTAGTTGCCCACGGGCTCAATGTCGACCACCGTCACTTCGCGCTTGCCGGTTTGAAGCACTTCCTGACCGGGGCCGTGACCCTGGACCTCAGCCGACGGTGAATAGATGCGCATCAGCTCAAAGGGAATGCGAAATTGCGCCCCGTCGGAAAAACCGATTTCCAGCACCTTGGTCTGCCCATGCACGGTCAAGGACTCGGGCGTGGGGCTTGTTTTTGTCAAACCGGCCATATCTTGTTTTCCAGGTTAAACCAACACGCGCTCAATGCCACCGGCATTGGCGGCACTGACGTACTCGGGCATCCAGTTCTCGCCCAGGATGTGCCTGGCCATCTCGACCACGATGTAATCGGCTTCGAGCAGGCCGTTTTGCAGGTCGTCTTGGTAGCGGTTCAAGCCCATCAGACAGCTCGGGCAAGAGGTGAGAATTTTGATGTTTTCCTCTGCTTTGACCGCGCCCGATTGACGCAAAGCGACCTCGCCTTTGCGAATTTCTTCTTCTTTGCGAAAGCGAATCTGTGTCGAGATATCAGGGCGTGACGAGGCCAAACCACCGCTTTCACCACAGCAGCGACTGCTCTCCATCACACCATCGCCCAACAAGGCGGTGACGGTTTTCATGGGCGCTTGCAACTTCATGGGGCTGTGGCAAGGGTCGTGGTAAAGATAGGCACCTTGCGATTCGAGCTTGATGCCTTTTTCGAGCAGGTACTCGTGGATGTCCACAATGCGGCAGCCCGGGAAAATCTTGTCGAACTCGTAACCCTGCAACTGGTCGTAGCAGGTGCCGCAGCTCACAACCACAGTCTTGATATCGAGGTAATTGAGCGTGTTGGCCACTCGGTGGAACAGCACCCGGTTGTCGGTGATGATTTTTTCGGCCTTGTCAAACTGGCCCGAGCCTTTTTGCGGGTAACCGCAGCACAGATAACCTGGTGGCAACACCGTTTGCACGCCCGCATGCCACAGCATGGCCTGCGTCGCCAGACCTACTTGACTGAACAAACGCTCCGAGCCACACCCTGGAAAATAGAACACCGCCTCGGTCTCAGCACTCGTGGTTTTGGGGTCACGAATGATCGGCACGTAATCCTTGTCTTCAATGTCGAGCAAAGCTCGGGCACCCTTCTTGGGCAGGCCCCCGGGCATTTTTTTGTTGATGAAGTGAATCACCTGCTCCTTGATGGGGGGTTGACCCACTGACGCTGGAGGTGCCTTGGTTTGCTGACGGGCAAATACATTCAACACACGGTTGCCCAAGCGTTGCGCCTTGAAACTGATTTTGGTCAATGCCTGACCCAAGGCAATGGCATTCGGACTGGCTGTACCAATGAACCAAGACTGAAACTCAGCCGCTGGGCGGAAGCTCTTTTGCCCCATCTTACGCAGCAGGTTGCGCATGTTCATGGACACATCGCCAAAGTCGATGTTCACCGGGCAAGGCGTCAGGCACTTGTGGCAGACGGTGCAGTGGTCGGCCACGTCCTCAAATTCCTGCCAGTGCTTGATCGAGATGCCCCGGCGGGTTTGCTCTTCGTAGAGGAAAGCCTCGACCAACAAAGAGGTCGCCAAAATTTTGTTGCGTGGGCTGTAAAGCAAATTGGCACGCGGCACATGCGTGGCGCACACGGGTTTGCACTTGCCGCAACGCAAGCAGTCTTTCACGCTGGCCGCAATCGCGCCAATATCGGACTGCTGCATGATCAGCGACTCGTGGCCCATGAGGCCAAAGCTGGGGGTGTAGGCGTGTGTCAGGTCGGCTGCGTGCACATCGTCACCCAAGCCCGTGAGAGCCGCACCGCGCAGCAGTTTGCCTTTGTTGAAGCGCCCTTCGGGGTCTACTTTGGCTTTGTAGGCGGTGAAGTTGGCCAACTCGGCGTCGGTCAAAAACTCCAGCTTGGTGATGCCAATGCCGTGCTCGCCCGAGATCACGCCGTCCAGGCTACGCGCCAGCACCATGATGCGGGCCACCGCTTCGTGCGCGGTTTGCAGCATCTCGTAGTTGTCGCTGTTCACCGGGATGTTGGTGTGCACATTGCCGTCACCAGCGTGCATGTGAAGCGCCACCCACACACGGCCCTTGAGCACGCGTTGGTGAATGGCCGTGACTTCGGTCAGGATCGGCAGAAAAGCTGAGCCCGAGAAAATGTTCTGGAAAGCCGGGCGGATTTGCGTCTTCCAGCTGGCGCGCAAAGTGTGTTCTTGCAGCTGGGGGAAGAGGTCATCGACTTGCGTCAACCAGCCTTGCCACTGCGCCTGCACCTCGCGCACAACGGCCAAGGCTTGCGCCACGCGGTCTTCCAGCAACTCGGCCGACGGGATGTCGCTGGCGTCGTCTTGCTTGCCCAGGGGCAGGTTGCCCCGATCCAGGAAGGCTTCGATTTCGCGGCACAGCTTGAGCTTGTTGCGCAGGCTCAGCTCGATGTTGATGCGCTCAATGCCGTCGGTGTATTCGGCCATGCGCGGCAGCGGAATGACCACGTCTTCGTTGACCTTGAAGGCGTTGGTGTGGCGCGAAATGGCCGCTGTTTTCTTGCGGTCCGACCAGAACTTTTTGCGCGCTTCGGGGCTGATGGCAATGAAGCCTTCGCCGCTGCGCGAGTTGGCAATGCGCACGATCTCGGACGTGGCCTTGGCCACGTCGTCGGCATTGTCACCAGCGATGTCACCGATCAGCACCATCTTGGGGAAGCCGCCGCGCTTGCTCTTGGTGGAGTAACCCACTGCGCGCAAATAGCGGTCGTCCAAGTGCTCCAGACCCGCCATCACGGTGCCGGTGCGCTTTTGCTCGGCAAACATGAAGTCCTTGATCTCGACGATGCTGGGCACCGCCTCACGGGCATGGCCAAAAAACTCCATGCACACCGTGCGGGTGTGCGTGGGCATGCGGTGCACGACCCAGCGGGCGCTGGTGATCAGGCCGTCGCAGCCTTCTTTTTGCACACCGGGCAGGCCGCTCAAGAACTTGTCGGTCACATCCTTGCCCAGGCCTTCCTTGCGGAAGGTTTTGCCGGGAATCACCAGGGTCTCCGTGCGGATCGGGGTTTTGCCATCGGCTTTGAAATAGCGCAGCTCAAATGTCGCCACGTCTGCATCATGGATCTTGCCCATGTTGTGGTCCATGCGCACCACATCCAGCCATTCGGCGTCGGGCGTGACCATGCGCCAGCTGGCCAGGTTGTCGAGCGCAGTGCCCCAGAGCACCGCTTTTTTGCCACCCGCATTCATGGCGATGTTGCCGCCCACGCAGCTGGCTTCGGCCGAAGTTGGGTCGACTGCAAAGACAAAACCACCGCGCTCGGCCGCATCGGCCACGCGCTGGGTCACCACACCGGCTTCGGTGTAGATGGTCGGAATTTTGTGGGCAATACCGGGCAGGTCGACCATTTCGACCTCGGTCATGGCTTCGAGCTTTTCGGTGTTGATGACCGCGCTCTTCCAGGTCAAGGGAATAGCGCCGCCGGTGTAACCCGTGCCGCCGCCACGGGGAACAATGGTCAGGCCCAGGTCGATACAGCCCTTGACCAGCCCCGCCATTTCGACCTCGGAGTCCGGCGTCAGCACCACAAAGGGGTATTCCACGCGCCAGTCGGTGGCGTCGGTCACATGGCTCACGCGCGAGAGGCCATCGAACTTGATGTTGTCCTTGGCTGTGAGGCGCCCCAGGGTCTTTTGCACCTGGCTGCGCAGCTTGGTCATGCGGGTGAAGCGCTCGCTGAATTGGCTGACAGCCTGTGTGGCCAATGCCAGCAACTGGCCAACCAAGGCGTCGCGGGCGGCGTCCACACCCGGCGTGCGGCGTTTTTGGACTTCGCCCAGGCGGTGATGCAGTGCGTCCACCAACATCTTTCGGCGGCCCGGGTTGTCCAGCAGGTCGTCTTGCAAATAGGGGTTGCGCTCGACCACCCAGATGTCCCCCAACACTTCGTAGAGCATGCGGGCCGAGCGGCCGGTGCGACGCTCCTGGCGCAGCTGGTTGAGCAGATCCCAAGCTGTATCGCCCAGCAGACGAACCACGATTTCACGGTCAGAAAAGCTGGTGTAGTTGTAAGGAATCTCGCGCAGGCGCGGCGCATCGGCGTCGGCTTGCATCAATTGTTGGAGCGTGGTGGGTGCATTCATAGGGATAAGGCGCGGTCAACGGCGTGGCAAATACGCTTTCAGCCAGACACGGAAACTGGCTTGAACCCGGCTGAGGCTGAATGTTACCGCAGTGCAACAAACACGCGCCAAAGACAGGGGCACCTGTCGCCCAAGGCTCTGGGCTCATGGAAAATCCGGATTGTCACTTTTTCATCACCCATCCTTAATGAAACTGTCATTTTTCAAAGGCACATTGATCGCGTCAGGATGACCCTTGATCGGGTCTTTTGCTTGTTCAAGCTTTTTTTCAGGAACCCTCATGAAACTCAAACTCACCCTCTCAGCCCTGACTCTGGGCTTGGCCAGCCTGTCCGCCCAAGCCCAAACCGAAATCCAGTGGTGGCATTCCATGGGTGGTGCCCTGGGCGAATGGGTCAACGACCTGGCCAAGGACTTCAACGCCAGCCAAAAAGACTACAAAATCGTGCCCACCTTCAAGGGCAACTACGACGAGTCCATGACTGCAGCCATTGCTGCCTACCGCGCAGGCAACGCCCCGCACATCCTGCAAGTGTTTGAAGTGGGCACCGCCACCATGATGGCCAGCAAGGGTGCCATCGTGCCCGTGGGCAAAGTCATGACCGACGCGGGCCTCAAATTCGACCAAAATGCCTATGTGCCCGCCGTGGCCGGTTACTACACCGCCCCCAACGGCCAGATGTTGAGCTTCCCCTTCAACAGCTCCACGCCCGTCTTCCACTACAACAAGGACGCTTTCAAGGCCGCAGGTCTGGACGCAGAGAAACCCCCAACCACTTGGCCTGAGGTGGCCTTGGCAGCGGCCAAACTCAAAGCCAGCGGCCACAAGTGCCCCTTCACCACCAGCTGGATCAGCTGGACCCAGCTGGAGTCCTTCTCGGCCTGGCACAACACCGAGTTCGCCACCAAAGGCAACGGCATGCGCGGCATGGACGCGCGGCTGAGCTTCAACACCCCGCTGCATGTGCGCCACATTGACAACCTGGCCAACATGGCCAAGCAGGGCTTGTTTGTTTACAAGGGTCGCGGCAATGCGGCTGACGCCACCTTTGTCTCTGGCGAGTGCGCCATGGCCACCGGCTCCTCGGCCCTGTATGGCAGCGTGGTGCGCAACGGCAAGTTCGGCTACGGTATTGGCACCCTGCCCTACTACCCCGATGTGAACGGTGCACCCCAAAACACCGTGATCGGCGGTGCGAGCCTGTGGGTGATGAGCGGCAAAAAGGCCCCCGAATACAAAGGCGTGGCGCAGTTCTTTGCACACTTGTCCAAATCCGATGTGGCTGCAGCCAGCCACCAGCGCACTGGCTACCTGCCCGTCACCAAGGCGTCGTTCGAGTTGACCGAAAAGTCCGGCTTCTACAAAAAGAACCCCGGCACCGATGTGTCGGTCACCCAGATGATCCGCAAGACCACCGACAAGTCGCGCGGCGTGCGCCTGGGCAACTTTGTGCAAATCCGCACCATCATTGACGAGGAACTCGAAGGCGTGTGGAGCGGCAAAAAGGGCACCCAAGAAGCCTTGGACATGGCCATCAAGCGCGGCAACGAACAGCTCGAACGCTTCGAAAAAGCCAACAAGTGATGCCTTAACCGCTCTAAGGGGCGGTGGGCGCCTGAAAGAAGCAGAGGCAGTGCCTCTGCTTTTGCGCATTTTGGGGTGACACTTCAGACCCCGGCTTTGCAAAGAATTTATGGAAAAACGCGTCCGCTTCAAATCCCGCTGGCTGCCCTGGCTGCTGATTGCGCCACAGCTGAGCATCGTGCTGGTTTTCTTTTTCTGGCCTGCCGGGCAGGCTCTGTACCAAAGCGTTTTGCAAGAAGACGCCTTTGGTGCGTCCCGCGAATTTGTGGGGCTGGAGAACTTTTCCCGCTTGTGGAACGACAGCGGCTACCTGGATTCGTTCAAGACCACCGCCGTGTTTTCACTTTTGGTGGCAGTCACGGGCCTCTCGGTCTCGCTGCTGTTGGCCGTCATGGCCGACCGGGTCGGGCGCGGCGCGGGCCTTTACAAAACCCTGCTGATCTGGCCTTACGCCGTAGCCCCGGTGGTCGCGGGCGTGTTGTGGCTGTTCATGTTTGCTTCGCCCATGGGCGTAGTGGGCTACGCGCTTCGGGCCATGGGCATTGAATGGAACCACCTGCTCAACCCCAACCACGCCATGGCGCTGATCGTGATGGCGGCGGTGTGGAAGCAGATTTCCTACAACTTCCTGTTTTTTCTGGCGGGCCTGCAGTCCATCCCCAAGTCGCTGATCGAGGCAGCGGCCATTGATGGTGCCAGCCCCTGGCGGCGCTTTTGGACCATCGTGTTCCCGCTCTTGTCGCCCACCACCTTCTTTTTACTGGTCATTAACATCGTCTATGCCTTCTTTGACACCTTCGCCATCGTGGACGCCACCACCCACGGCGGACCTGGCAAGGACACGGCCATCCTGGTCTACAAGGTCTATTACGACGGATTCAAGGCGCTGGACATGGGCAGCTCGGCCGCGCAATCGGTGGTGTTGATGGTGATCGTGGTCTCGCTCACGGTCTTGCAATTCAAGTTTGTCGAAAAGAAAGTGCAGTACTGATGTTGCGCCCACCCATTCACTTCAGAGGCCGGTCATGATCGAACGACGCCCCGGCCTGCAAATCCTGCGGCATGTCATCTTGCTGCTCGGCGTGGCCATCGTGGCCTTTCCGCTGTACCTGACCTTGGTCGGCTCCACCCAAACCGCCCAGCAGATCAACCAAAGCGTGCCCATGTCGCTGGTGCCGGGCAGTCATTTTTGGGAAACCTACCGCCTGACGCTGTTTGGTGGCCCCAACTCGCAAGGCAGCCCGCTGCCCGCCATGTGGCCCATGATGCAGGTCAGCCTGATCAGCGCCCTGGGCATCGCCATTGGCAAGATCGCGATTTCGCTGCTGTCGGCCTTTGCCATCGTGTATTTCCGCTTTCCACTGCGCAACCTGGTGTTCTGGATGATTTTTGTCACCCTGATGCTGCCCGTGGAGGTGCGCATCAGCCCGACCTATGAAGTGGTGGCCGGACTGGGCATGCTCAACAGCTTTGCGGGCCTGACGGTGCCCTTGATCGCGTCTGCCACGGCTACCTTTTTGTTCCGACAGTTTTTCCTGACCATTCCCGACGAGCTGGTGGAAGCCGCCCGCATGGACGGGGCAGGGCCGATGCGATTTTTCAAGGACGTGCTGCTGCCCCTGTCGTCCACCAACATCGCGGCGCTGTTTGTGATCCAGTTCATCTATGGCTGGAACCAATACCTGTGGCCCCTGCTGGTGACCACCAACGAAGACATGTACCCGGTGGTGCTGGGCATCAAACGCCTGATTTCGGGCGAATCCTGGACCGAATGGAACGTGGTCATGGCTGCGGCCATTCTGGCCATGCTGCCCCCCGCGCTGGTCGTGGTCCTGATGCAAAAATGGTTCGTCAAAGGACTGGTTGATACTGAGAAATAAATACGCCGGGGACAGACCCATGCAAATCATTGCTCTGTCCCCGTCTGATCAAAAAACATATGGCTGCCATCACCCTCTCCCACCTCCTCAAAACCTACGGCACTGGTGCCAAGGGCAACACCGTCATCCACGACCTGAGCGCCAGCATTGCCGACGGCGAATTTGTCGTCATCGTCGGGCCGTCGGGCTGCGGCAAATCCACCTTGCTGCGCATGGTGGCGGGCCTGGAAGACATTTCGGGCGGCACCATTTCGATTGGCGACCGCGTGGTGAATGACCTGGAACCGGCCGAGCGCGACATCGCCATGGTGTTTCAGAACTACGCGCTGTACCCGCACATGAGCGTGTTCGACAACATGGCCTATGGCCTGAAGATCGCCAAGCGCCCGACCGAAGAGATCAAAGCGCGGGTAGACAAGGCCGCTGGCATTCTGGAACTCTCTCACCTGCTGCAACGCAAGCCCCGCGAGCTGTCGGGCGGCCAGCGCCAGCGCGTGGCCATGGGCCGCGCCATCGTGCGCCAGCCGCAGGTGTTTTTGTTTGACGAGCCACTGTCGAATCTGGACGCCAAGCTGCGCGCCCAGACCCGGCTGGAGATTCAAAAACTGCACCGCGAGTTGGGCATCACCAGCTTGTTCGTGACGCACGACCAGGTCGAAGCCATGACGCTGGCCCAGCGCATGATCGTGATGAACGGCGGCCACATGGAGCAGTTCGGCACGCCCGAAGAGGTCTACAACCGCCCGGCCAGCACCTTTGTGGCCAGCTTCATCGGCTCGCCACCCATGAACCTGCTCAAAAGCGCGCCAGGCACACCCACCGGTCAGATCATGGGCATCCGCCCTGAGCACCTCGACATCTCGCCCTCACCCAGCCCGAACAGCTGGGCCTTGAGCGCTGACACCGTGGAACTGCTGGGCGCCGAGCGCTTGGTGCACGCCCGCTTAGGGCAAGAAATCCTCACATTGCGGCTGGACGAGTCGATCACGCCGCCTCATCCGGGCAGCACCTTCCACGCCACCCCCCGCGCCGACCGCGTGCACTGGTTTGACGCGCAAACCCAAAAACGCATCGCCCCATCAGCACCATGACCCACTGGCCCTACCCGCGCTGGATCGCCCATCGGGGCGCTGGCAAACTCGCCCCCGAAAACACCCTGGCCGCCTTCCGGCTGGGCGCGGCGCACGGCTACCGCATGTTTGAATGCGACGCCAAACTCAGCGCCGAGGGTGTGGTGTTCTTGATGCACGACGCCACCCTGGAGCGCACCACCAACGGCCACGGCATTGGCGGCGATCTTGCTTGGCACGCCCTGTCGCAACTGGATGCGGGCGGCTGGCATTCACGCGCTTACGCAGGCGAACCCTTGCCCACCCTCGAAGCGCTGGCCCGTTTTTGCCTGGCCAACCGTTACCTGCTCAACATCGAGATCAAGCCCACCCCTGGCACCGAAGCGGCCACAGGCGAAGCTGTGGCCCGCCTGGCGGCACAGCTGTGGCAAGGGACCGAGGTGCCACCGCTTTTGACCTCGTTCAAACCCGAGGCCCTGGCCGCTGCGCAACTAACCGCCCCCGAATTGCCCCGTGGCTTGCTGGTCGACACGCTGTGGGAGGGTTGGCTTGAAAAAGCCCTGGCGCTTCAGTGTGTGGCCGTGGTGGCCAATTACGCCTTGTGGGACGCCAGCACCGTGGCCCAGGTTCACGGCGCAGGCATGCGCTGCCTGAGCTACACCGTCAACGACGACTGGGCCGCCCAGCACCTGCTGGCGCTGGGCACCGACGGCATCATCACCGACCGGGTGGATGTGTTCAGCCCTGCGTGATGTGACAAAGATATCGGACACGCCGAGCCCTGACCAGCAACATCAGCGCTTCAGTTGTCCTGTGGGTGCTTGGCTTTGCCTAACCCTCCAGACGGGGTTGAGGGTATCGCGGAGGTCGGCGGTCCAAGACCCCGACGTTTTTTCACAAAGCACCAAGGCCTGGATGTACCGCGCCCTATGACTTGCGACAGATGTCGGACTCTTCGAGTACCGACCTACAAGCACTCCATCAGAAACGCCGCGGAGCTACTGCCTCAATCGAGCTTGGCCCCCGATTTCTGAACCACCGCCGCCCAGCGCGGCATCTCGGTTGTCAGGAATTTCGCAAAGTCATCGGCCCCCAAATACGCCGGATCAGCCCCTTGCGCCACCATGCGTTGGCGGATGTCGGGCTGGTTCATCACGGACTTGAACGCGTCGCTGAGCTTGTTGACCACGTCTTTGGGTGTGCCTGCCGGGGCCAAAAAGCCATAAAAGCCCACCACTTCGAAGTTTTTGATGCCGGTTTCCATCACGGTGGGGATATCGGGCAAGGCCGGATTGCGCTCGCGGCTGGTCACGGCCACTGCCCGCACTTTGCCTTGCTTGTGATACTGGGCGGCTTGCGGAATGCTCTCGGCCATGAACTGAACTTGCCCCGCCATCAGGTCGGTGAAGGCGGGGGCGCTGCCCCGGTAGGGGATGTGCACCATGAACAGGCCGGTGGCCACCTTGAACATCTCGGGCACCAAGTGGCTGCTGCCGCCATTGCCCGCAGAGCCGTAGTTGATCTGCCCAGGCCGTGCTTTGGCATAGGCCACAAACTCCTGCAGGGTGTTGGCGGGCACTTTGGGGTTGACCAGCAAGGCCAGCGGTTGCATGGCAGTGCGGGCCACGGGCACAAAGTCCTTGAGCGTGTTGTAGGGCAGTTTGCTGTAAAGCGCCGGGTTGATGACCATCACGCCGGTGTTGGCCAACATGAGGGTGTGGCCATCGGGCGCGGCGCGCATGACTTCTTGTGCGCCCACGGTGCCGCCTGCGCCAGCCTTGTAGTCCATGATGATGGGCTGTCCGAGCTGGGCCTGCAGCCGGTCAGTCAGCAATCGGGCGTGCTGGTCCAGCGGCCCGCCTGCAGGGAAACCCATCACCACCCGGATCGGTTTGCTCGGAAAGGCCCAGGCACTGGCCATGGCTGCGGCCAAGCCAAGCGAAACGATGAGCTTGAAGGTGCGTTTTTTGGTTCGTGTCATGCGGATTCCTATGGATTCGGCCCTGTGAAGTTTTCAATTCCCAAAGATCTTGTAGGTCGGTGGTCGAAGACCCCGACATGGGCCTGTGCCGAAGCGGCCAAACGTCGGACTCTTCGAGTGCCGACCTACGAGATGACATGTCTCACACATTTCAAACTTCAGCGTGCCTGATCAATTGTTAAAAATTGGCCCCGAAAAGCCTGTGCACGTGATTCAATGACGCCTCCAGGCTTTGTTCAAAACCCATTCCAGCGTTGCAGCGGTGAGCACCAAGGCGATGTAAGTGTTCATTTTTCCATCATGCCCCTGCACCCACACGCCGACCACCAACACCAACACCCCACTCAAGGCGTGCAGTGCCATTTTGCGTCGCAAGGTTTGCCCACCCGGCCCCATGACCCATCGCCCGGCCAAAGGCATGACCACGGCCATGGCCAAGGCGGGCATGACAAAGCCTAAAAAATGCAGCATCAATTGCCAAAATGTCATGAGAACTCGTTGTGTTTGGGTGCAAAGGCACGATTGCCCACTTTCGAAGCCTCAAATTGTGCCTTCAAAGGCTCGTCAATTTTGGCTCCCACACATTGTGTCAAGCAAAGTTGACATATCGTGCCTATAATGACCTTCATGGCTGTATGGACCCTCGGTTTGAACCACACCACCGCTCCGCTGGATCTGCGCGGTCGGTTTGCCTTCGCCGTCGACAAATTGGTGCCCACCTTGCAGGGTCTGCGCCGAGACCTGTCCCAACGCATCTCACAAGAACCCGAAGCGGCCATCTTGTCAACCTGCAACCGCACCGAAATTTATTGCGCTGCCGACCAGGCCGCCACCAAGGACACACTGCACTGGCTGGCCCAAACCGGTGGCGTGAGCGCTGCTGAACTGCTTGCCCACACCTATGTGCTGGAAGGCAATGAAGCGGCCCGCCACGCCTTTCGTGTGGCCAGCGGCCTGGACTCCATGGTGCTGGGTGAAGCTCAAATCCTGGGCCAACTCAAAGACGCAGTGCGTGCCGCCGAACAAGCCGGGGCTTTGGGGATCACCCTGAACCAACTTTTTCAGCGCAGTTTTGCCGTGGCCAAAGAGGTGCGCAGTTCCACCGAAATTGGTGCCCACTCCATCAGCATGGCTGCCGCCTCGGTGCGACTGGCCAGCCAATTGTTTGAAGACCTCAAGGACATCCGCATCCTGTTTGTCGGGGCCGGGGAAATGAATGAGTTGGTGGCGACCCACTTTGCTGCCAAACAACCCAAGAGCATGGCCATTGCCAACCGCAGCTTGGACCGGGGTGAACTCCTGGCCAGCCGATTTGGCGCCGAAGTGATGCCCTTGGCCGATCTGCCAGAGCGGCTGCACGAATTCGATGCGGTCATCAGTTGCACCGCCAGTACCCTGCCCTTGATCGGCTTGGGCGCGGTGGAACGGGCACTTAAAAAACGCAAATACCGTCCCATGTTCATGGTCGACTTGGCCGTGCCGCGTGACATCGAGCCCGAAGTCAAGTCCTTGGAAGATGTGTACCTCTACACCGTGGACGACTTGGCCAGCGTGGTGCAAGCCGGACAGGCGCAGCGCCAAGCAGCGGTGGCCGATGCCGAAATCATCATCAATGCCGGGGTGCAAAGTTTCAGTCACTGGCTGGGTCAGCGCGATGCAGTTCCCCTGATCCAGCAACTGCAAAACCAGGCCGACGCCTGGCGCGAAGCCGAACTGGCCCGGGCGCGAAAACTGCTGGCCCGGGGCGACGACCCGATCGCCGTGATGGAGGCATTGTCCAAAGGACTGACGCAGAAAATGTTGCACGGCGCTTTGGCCGAACTGCGCGGCGCTGCCCCGGAACACCGCGAGCAGACCATGCACACGGTGCAGCGCGTGTTTTTGCGCAAAGAGCGTTAGCGGCTCACATCTCAGGTCGGGGCTTGCGCTCCACCCCACTCGCTTGGCACACAGCATGCAGCTTCTGCACTGACACAGGGCAAGCGTCGCCATTGAAGCTCCCAACCGATCCCGCTCGCATGAAACCTTTCCTCATCCAACAACTCGAACGCTACGCCCTGCGCTTGACCGAGCTGGACTTTTTGCTGTCCCGCGAAGACATCATGGCCGACATGACGCAGTTCCTGAAGCTCTCGCGCGAACATGCCGAGGTCAGCGCTGTGGCCTCGCGCTTTGCCCGCTTTCAGCAGCGCAGCGCCGACCTGGCCGCCGCGCAAGCCATGCTGGATGAGGAAGACATGCGCGAAATGGCCGAAGAAGAAGCGGCCAGCGCCAGCGCCGAGTTGCAAAGCCTGGAAGCCGAGTTGCAGCGCATGCTGCTGCCCAAAGACCCAGACGACGCCCGCCCGGCTTTTGTCGAAATCCGCGCTGGCACCGGGGGCGACGAATCGGCCCTGTTTGCAGGGGCCCTGCTGCGCATGTACACGCGCTACGCCGAAAGCCAGGGCTGGCGGTGCGAGATCGTCTCCGAATCGGTGAGCGAGCTGGGTGGCTACAAAGAAGTCGTGGTGCGCATCGACGGCGACCAGGTTTACGGGGCACTCAAGTTCGAGTCGGGCGGTCACCGGGTGCAGCGCGTGCCCGCCACAGAAACCCAAGGCCGCATCCACACCAGCGCCTGCACCGTGGCGGTGCTGGCCGAGCCGGACGAAGCCGAAGCCATCAAGATCAACCCGTCGGACTTGCGGATCGACACCTACCGCGCCAGCGGTGCGGGCGGGCAACACATCAACAAAACCGACTCGGCGGTGCGCATCACCCACTTGCCCACCGGCATCGTGGCCGAATGCCAGGACGGCCGCAGCCAGCACAGCAACAAGGCCCAGGCCCTGAAGGTGCTGACAGCCCGTATTCAGGAAAAAGACCGGGCCGAACGCGCCGCCAAAGACGCGGCCGAGCGCAAAAGCTTGATCGGCAGCGGCGACCGCAGCGACCGCATTCGCACCTACAACTTTCCGCAAGGCCGTCTGAGTGACCACCGCATCAACCTGACGCTGTACAAGCTGCTGACCATCATGGAAGGCGATTTGCAGGACGTGGTCCACGCCTTGCAAAGCTACGAAGCCGCCGAACAGCTGGCCGCGCTGGAAATTGGAGCCACCGCCTGATGCACACCCCTGCGACCGTGGCCGAATGTCTGCGCCAAGCCCAAACCCTGGGTGTCGCCCGGGTAGACGCGCAGATCTTGCTGCTGCACAGCCTGCAACGCCCACTGCACGACCGCGCCTGGCTGCTGGCCCACGACAGCGACACCTTGACGCCAGCGCAAGCAGCCGCCTGGCAAGACGCGCTCAAGCGCCGCTTGCAGGGTGAGCCCGTGGCCTACATCACCGGGCGCAAGGACTTTTTTGGCCTGACGTTGGCCGTGGATGCCCGCGTGCTAGACCCGCGCCCCGACACCGAAACCCTGGTGGAATGGGCTCTGGATTGCCTGCCTGAATCCACACCCGCACCCTCGCCCTTCCATGGTTCGCCCCGCATTCTCGACCTGGGCACGGGCAGCGGCGCGGTGGCCCTGGCGCTGCAACACGCCCGACCCGATGCCACCGTGTGGGCCGTGGACGCCAGCGAAGACGCCCTGGCCGTGGCCCGCGCCAATGCCGCCCGCTTGCAGCTGGGCGTGCAATTCATCGCCAGTGACTGGCTGAGCGCGGAGGATGTTCAACACACGGGCC
Organism: Limnohabitans planktonicus II-D5; assembly: GCF_001270065.2. Taxonomy (GTDB): domain Bacteria; phylum Pseudomonadota; class Gammaproteobacteria; order Burkholderiales; family Burkholderiaceae_C; genus Limnohabitans_A; species Limnohabitans_A planktonicus. Next base: position 38,300 of record NZ_LFYT02000008.1, on the reverse strand, counting down.
GCTTTGACCTCATTGTCTCCAACCCCCCTTATGTGGCCGATGGCGACCCGCACCTGGCCGCCCTCACGCACGAGCCCCTGCAGGCCCTGACCAGCGGCCCCGACGGCCTGAATGACATCCGCCAAATCATCGCCCAAGCCCCTGCCTGTCTGGCCCCAGGCGGCTGGCTGCTGCTCGAACACGGCTGGGACCAGGCGGCCCCAGTGCAGGCCCTGCTGCGCGAGGCCGGGTTTGAGCAGGTGCAGTCGCGCCGCGATCTGGGCGGCATTGAGCGCTGCACGGGCGGACAGCTGGCGGTGTAAGGACTTCATGGGACTTCATGGGAGTTCATGGGAGTTCATGGGAATTTGACACTGTCCTATCGATCCATACAATGTATGCACGATCAAGTTTGAATGGGACCCGCCCAAAGCGGCGACCAACCTCAAAAAGCACCAGGTTTCTTTTGAAGAAGCCCAATCCGTTTTTTTATGACGAGTTGGCAGTGCAATTTTTCGATGAAGATCACTCATCGGTTGAAGAGCGATTTCTGATGCTGGGTATGAGCTCGCAAGCCAGATTGCTCATCGTTTGTCACTGTGAACGTGAACAAGGCGGCGTGATCCGCATCATTTCCGCTCGCAAAGCAACCCCTCGCGAACGCGCTTTTTACCCAGGAGGCTGATATGAAAGCTGAATACGATCTCTCCAAGTTGCCCTCCCGCAAAAATCCCTATGCGTCCAAACTCAAGAAATCCGTCACCATGCGGCTTTCCGAAGATGTCGTGGTTTACTTCAAAGGCATGGCTGAAGAAGCGGGCATGCCCTACCAAAGCCTCATCAATTTGTACCTGCGCGACTGTTTGGCCAATCACCGCAAAATTCAGATCAAGTGGCCTCAATCGGTTTGAACAAACAGCCGGTCATCCACATCGACATGCAGGTTTTCAATCAGAGGGATAATTCACCCCATTCGACACCGACCCCATTTGGAGCAACACCATGAGCGACACCCAGCAACGCATCGACGAACTCGTCAAAGGCAACGAGATCACCCTGTTCATGAAGGGCAGCGCCAGCTTCCCCATGTGCGGCTTTTCCGGCCGCGCCATCCAGATCCTCAAAGCCGTCGGCGTGGACCCCAAGACCGTCAAGACCGTGAACGTGCTGGACGACGCCGAAATCCGCCAAGGCATCAAGGAGTACAGCAACTGGCCCACCATCCCCCAGCTCTACGTCAAAGGCGAATTCATCGGCGGCTCGGACATCATGATGGAAATGTACGAATCGGGCGAACTTCAGCAAGTGATCAACGGTCAGGCCTGATCAGTCGCCTCACACGAGGGCTCAACCCCTCCAAAGCCACCTTCGGGTGGCTTTTTTGCGCTTCAATCGGCTGGATGCATCCACAAGCGCTGCGCCGACAGAACCGCTTGTGGGTAGGCCGCTTGCCCCCGGCTGCCGTTGTAGCGGCCCAGCCCCATGAACAGGTCACCCCGCTCCCGGTCCAGCAAGTGACGCAGGATGACGCAACCAAAGCGCAGGTTGGTTTGCATGTGGAACAATCGACTGTCATCGCCGTCACCAATCAGCCGCGCCCAAAACGGCATGACCTGCATGTAGCCGCGTGCACCGGCACTGGAAATGGCGTATTTGCGAAACGCGCTTTCGACCTGCACCACGCCCAGCACCAGTGACAGGGGCAGGCCTGCCCTACGGGCTTCGTACCAAAGTGTTTGTAAAAACTCTTGCCGCTCGGTGGGGTGTTTTTTGTAGCGCGACAGGCGTAGGCTGCTGGCCGTTTGCCACTGCGCATAGCTCTGTTGGTCTGAGGCGGTGGGCAACAGGGGTTCAGGGGGTGCTGCCGCCGCAACCGCAGCGCTGAGAGCCGAGCGCACGGCATGCGACAGCGGCTCTTCGATTTGCCGCCCCGCGTGCGCCAGCCCGGAGGGCAACAGGGCCCCGCACAGGCTGAGCAAACAAACCCGACGGCTGTGCAAGACCGGGCGCGTCATGGGCGCGTGCGGCTCAGGGGGCCAAACGCCCCTTGAGGTGGCCCAGAATATCGGCCACGGCCACTTTGCTCGATTCGGCATCGCGGCGGTGTTGGTACTCGACTTGGCCGTCTTTGAGTCTCTTGTCGCCAATCGTGATGCGGTGCGGCACACCGATCAGCTCCCAGTCAGCAAACATGGCACCGGGGCGCTCGCCTCGGTCGTCCAAGATGACATCGACACCGTCGGCCAGCAATGCGGTGTAGATGCGCTCGGCCTCCTGCTTGACGGCTTCGCTGCGGTCCATGCCGATGGGGCAAATCACCACGGTGAACGGCGCAATGGCGTCGGGCCAGATGATGCCGCGCTCGTCATGGTTTTGCTCGATGGCGGCGGCGGGCAGGCGGGTGATGCCAATGCCGTAGCAGCCCATTTCCAGAAACTGGGGCTTGCCGGTTTCGTCCAGGAAGGTGGCGTTCATGGCCTTGGAGTATTTGGTGCCCAGGTAGAACACATGGCCCACTTCGATGCCGCGCTCAATGGCCAACTCGCCCTGGCCGTCGGGCGACTGGTCGCCCGCGACCACGTTGCGGATGTCGGCCACCAAGGCAGGCTCGGGCAGGTCGCGGCCCCAGTTGACGCCGGTGATGTGAAAGTCTTCTTCGTTGGCACCGCAGATCCAGTCGGTCATGACGGCCACGTCGCGGTCGGCCACCAGGTGCACGGGCTTTTTCAGATTCAGGGGGCCGAGGTAACCCGGCTTGCAACCAAAGTGGTCTTCGATTTCGGTCAGGGTGGCAAAACGGAATCCGCCTTCCATGCCGGGCAGTTTGCCGACCTTGACTTCGTTCATGTCGTGGTCCCCGCGCAGCAGCAAGAGCCAGACTTGGGATTTGACGATCTCGCCATGATCGTTCAGGGTGTCTGTGGCCAGAACCAAGGATTTAACGGTGGTGGACAGCGGCACGTTCAGCAAGGAGGCCACGTCTTCGCAGGTGCTCTTGCCGGGCGTGGCCGTCTTGGTCAGGGCTTGCGTGGCTGCACCGCGTGGCTGGCTGGGGGCCAGGGCCTCGGCTTTTTCCATGTTGGCGGCGTAACTGCTGGTCGGGCAATACACGATGGCGTCTTCACCGGTGGCGGCGATCACCTGGAACTCTTCGCTCAGGTCGCCCCCGATGGCGCCGCTGTCGGCGGCCACGGCGCGGTAGGTCAGACCAAAGCGGTCAAAGATCTTGCGGTAAGCCCCGGCCATGACCTGGTAGCTGGCCTTGGCGCTGGCCACGTCACGGTCAAAGCTGTAGGCGTCTTTCATGGTGAATTCGCGCCCACGCATCAGGCCAAAGCGGGGGCGGCGCTCATCGCGGAATTTGGTCTGGATTTGGTAGAAGTTTTTGGGCAGCTGCTTGTAGCTGCGTACTTCCTGGCGCACCACGTCGGTCACGACCTCTTCGCTGGTCGGCTGGATCACGAAGTCGCGGCCGTGGCGGTCCTTGATGCGCAAAAGTTCCGGGCCCATCTTCTCAAAACGACCGGTTTCCTGCCACAGCTCGGCAGGCTGCACCACGGGCATGGTCATCTCGATGGCACCTGCGCGGTTCATCTCTTCGCGCACGATGGCTTCGACCTTGCGGATCACGCGCAAGCCCATGGGCATGTAGTTGTAGATGCCTGCGCCGAGCTTCTTGATCATGCCCGCGCGGGTCATCAGCTTGTGGCTGACCACTTCCGCGTCGGCCGGCGCTTCTTTGAGGGTGGAGATCAGGAATTGAGAAGCTTTCATCGCGGCACGCTTACTAAACAGGGGTATCAGGGAAACATCCAAGAGCCAGCGCCGATGCGGCGTGCATAATGGACACAATTTAAAAATTTGGGGTTGATTATGCTTGACCGTGAAGGCTTTAGGCCGAACGTCGGCATCATTCTGCTCAACCAGAGAAACCAGGTTTTCTGGGGCAAGCGCATCAGAACCCACAGCTGGCAGTTTCCGCAAGGCGGCATCGACCGGGGCGAAAGTCCCGAGCAGGCGATGTTCAGAGAACTGCATGAAGAAGTGGGGCTCCACCCGGAGCATGTGCGCATCGTGGCCCGAACCCGTGACTGGTTGCGCTATGAAGTGCCAGACCGCTTCATCCGAAGGGATGCTCGCGGTTTTTACAAAGGCCAGAAACAAATCTGGTTCCTGTTGCAGATGGTCACCCACGACCACCACCTGAATTTGCGCGCCACAGACCACCCCGAGTTTGACGCCTGGCGTTGGAATGACTATTGGGTCCCGCTCGATGTGGTGGTGGAGTTCAAGCGCGGCGTCTATGAAATGGCACTGACCGAGTTGGCACGCTTCCTGCCGCGTCATGACCGACAAAACCGCTACCTGCGTGGCGGTAGCAGAGCATCACGCGATGGCATGGAGCAAGAAACCCACCTGGACATGCAGCCACCGATGCACATGGAGCTGCCGCCTGGGGCCAGCTTTGACCCCAATCCGCAAGGATGAGGTGCACAGGCAGGTAGCCCTAAAGGCCCCTGCGCATTCAGCGGCGCAATATCAGGTTGTCTCGGTGCACCATTTCAGGCTCTGCGGTGTAGCCCAGCAGTGACTCGTACTCGTGCGAAGGCTTGCGGCACAGCAAACGGGCCTCTGCGCTGGCGTAATTGGCCAGGCCCCGGGCAATTTCTGCGCCTTGCTCATCCCGGATAGCGATGACATCGCCGCGTGAAAAATCACCCGCCACACCCGTCATGCCAATGGGCAGCAGGCTCTTGCCTTCGGTCAGCACTTTGTGGGCTGCACCAGCATCCACCGTGACCGAGCCTCGCATTTGCAGATGGTCGGCCATCCATTGTTTGCGCGCTTGCTGCTTGGCCGTCTGGGCCACCAGCAAAGTACCCATGTTGTCTCCCTGACAGAGACGAAGCAAGGCATCGGGCTCGCGCCCCCAAGCGATGACGGTGGACGCACCCGAACCCGCTGCTCGCTTGGCTGCGAGGATTTTGGTGATCATGCCCCCCTTACCAATGCTGGAGCCCGCGCCACCGGCCATGGCTTCCAGTGCCGGATCACCTGCACGGGCCTCGTGCACAAACGTGGCTGCTGGGTCTTTGCGCGGGTCGGCGGTGTACAAACCTTTTTGATCGGTCAGTATGACCAACAGATCGGCTTCGATCAGGTTGGCCACCAAAGCGCCCAAGGTGTCGTTGTCGCCAAACTTGATCTCGTCGTTGACCACCGTGTCGTTTTCGTTGATGACGGGCAACACCCTGTGCTGCAACAAGGTGAGCAAAGTCGAGCGGGCGTTGAGGTAGCGCTCGCGGTCGGCCAGATCGGCATGCGTGAGCAAGACCTGGGCGCTGCCCATGCCGTTTTCACGCAGCTTGGTTTCGTACATCTGCGCCAAACCCATCTGGCCCACGGCTGCGGCAGCTTGCAAGGCAGGGACTTCGCTTGGGCGGGTGGTCCAGCCCAAGCGCTTCATGCCTTCAGCAATCGCACCGCTGGAGACCATGACCACTTCCTTGCCTTGGGCACTGAGCAAGGCCATTTGACGGCACCACTCGCCAATGGCGGCCTCGTCCAGCCCCCGGCCTTCGTTGGTCACCAGGCTGGAGCCGACTTTGACGACGATGCGACGGGCATCGCGCAGGAGAGTGGAAACGGCTACAGAGGTCATGCTGCGGTGTTTAGGGTAGACAAGGGGTCGCCATTTTCGGCGCAGGCCACCGAATCAATCGGCGTCGGAAGGCAGCGGCTTGAAGCGCGGATCATCGGCATCGGGCTCTTGGGGCTTGTCTTGCTCTTTGAAGCGGGGATCGATGTCCACCACGCCTTGCTCGATGATTTGCTGCGCACGGATGTGCTTGTAGATTTCCTTGATCAGCGGCTCGCAGCCTTCGCGGGTCAGGGCCGAAATCTGGAAAACCGGCCCTTTGTAGCGCATGCGTTTGATGAAATCCTTCACCCGTGCTTCGCGCTCCTCGGCCGGCACCATGTCCAGCTTGTTGAGCACCAGCCAGCGCGGCTTGTTGTACAGGCCCGGGTCGTATTTTTTCAGCTCGGCCACAATGGCTTTGGCCTGCTGCACCGGGTCGACGTTCTCGTCAAACGGCGCAAAGTCCACCACATGCAGCAGCAAACGGGTGCGCTGCAAATGGCGCAAAAACAAATGCCCCAGGCCTGCGCCTTCAGACGCGCCTTCGATCAAACCCGGCACATCGGCCACCACAAAGCTTTGCTCTGGGCCTACACGGACCACGCCCAGATTGGGGTGCAAAGTGGTGAAGGGGTAGTCGGCAATCTTGGGGCGAGCGTTGGACACCGCCGCGATGAAGGTGGACTTGCCCGCATTGGGCATGCCCAGCAGACCCACATCGGCCAGCACCTTCAACTCGAGCTTGAGCTCTTTCTTTTCACCGAGCCAGCCCGGCGTTTTTTGGCGCGGCGCACGGTTGATCGCGCTTTTGAAGCGCATATTGCCAAAACCACCGTCACCGCCCTTGGCGATCATGATGGTCTCGCCCGGCACCAGCAATTCGTAGAGCACTTCGCCAGTTTCAGCGTCAGTGATGATGGTTCCCACCGGCATTTTGAGGGTGACGTCGTCGCCTGCTGCGCCGAACATGTCGGAGCCCATGCCGTGTTGGCCGCGCTTGGCTTCGTGCCGGCGCGAATAACGGTAATCGACCAAGGTGTTGAGGTTGATGTCGGCAAAGGCAAACACATGCCCACCCCGCCCGCCATCGCCCCCGTTGGGACCACCGAATTCCTTGTACTTTTCATGGCGGAACGAGACGCAGCCGTTCCCGCCGTCACCTGCGGAGATGTCAATATAGGCTTCGTCAACGAACTTCATGAGTTTTCCAGTGTAGCGTGGGGTCCGTCATGCAAAAACAAGACGAACCATAATGCGAAAAGCCCCGGCTGGCGGGGCTCCTCTTCGCAATGCGCGGGACAGGCTTAAACAGCCGGTGTCACGTTCACTGTGTGTTTGCTCAGTGCACCTTTGGTGGCAAACGACACATGGCCGTCAACCAAAGCAAACAGGGTGTGGTCCTTGCCGATGCCGACATTGTTGCCTGCATGGAACTTGGTGCCACGTTGACGAACGATGATCGCGCCAGCGCTGATCAGTTCACCACCGAAAGCCTTGACGCCGAGCATTTTTGGCTTGGAATCACGACCGTTGCGCGTAGAGCCGCCGCCTTTTTTCTGTGCCATGACCTATTCTCCTCAGGCAGCGATCGCACCGATTTGCAGTTCGGTGAACTGCTGACGGTGACCCTGACGTTTCTGATAGTGCTTGCGACGGCGCATCTTGAAGATGTGCACTTTGTCGTGCTTGCCATGAGCCACCACAGTGGCTTTGACTGTGGCGCCGGACACCAGGGGCGTGCCGATCTTCAGATCTGCGCCGTTGCCGACTGCGAGAACTTGATCAATCACGATTTCCTGGCCAACGTCCGCAGCAATCTGTTCTACTTTAATTTTTTCGCCAGCGACAACACGATACTGTTTGCCACCGGTTTTTATGACCGCGTACATAAATGACCTCTTTGAATGGAAGTTTCCAAGGGCTGATCCCCAAGGAACCGAAGATTCTAGCATGCAACGGCACGCGGTTCAATGTTCACGCGTCCATCAATCCCCGGCGCGGCCGGCAGGTCCAGGGTCAGTCCCTATAATGCGCTGAGTTTTTTGTCATTTTTGAACCCAGTATGCCTGGGGAACCTACATTCTCCGGAACTCCAAGTTGCCTGCCTCCGAAAACAGCACCGCCGCCGTTCTTGCACTGGTGGCACCCGACATGGCCGAGGTTGATCGTGTCATTGCCCATCGCCTGGACTCCGGTGTGCCTTTGGTTGGCGAAGTAGCGCGCTACATCATTTCGGCAGGTGGCAAACGCCTGCGGCCCGTGCTGCTGCTGCTCAGTTGCGGGGCTTTGGGCTACCAGGAGACACAACGCCACAACCTGGCTGCGGTGGTCGAATTCATCCACACCGCCACCTTGCTGCACGACGACGTGGTCGACGAGTCCACGCTGCGACGCGGCCGCCCCACCGCCAATGAAAACTTTGGCAACCCGGCCAGCGTGCTGGTGGGCGACTTTTTGTATTCCCGCGCTTTCCAGATGATGGTGGACGCAGGCAGCATGCGCGTCATGCAGACCCTGGCCGATGCCACCAACGTGATCGCTGAAGGCGAAGTGCTTCAACTCATGAACATGCACGACGCCTCTCTCGACGAAGAAGGCTATTTGCGCGTGATCCGCTCCAAAACGGCCAAGCTGTTTGAAGCCAGTTCGCGCCTGGGTGCCATTTTGGCGGGCAGCCCCGCCCCCATTGAGGCCGCCTGCGCAGAATATGGCCAAGCCCTGGGCACGGCCTTTCAGGTCATTGACGATGTGCTGGACTACGACGGCAACGCCGCCGAAATGGGCAAAAACCTGGGCGATGACCTGCGCGAAGGCAAAGCCACCTTGCCTCTGATCCTGGCCATGCAACGCGGCACGCCCAAGCAAAGCCAGACGGTGCGCGAAGCCATTGAAACCGGCAGCGTGGACAAGTTGCACGACATTGTCAGCATCGTGCGCGAAACCGGTGCCTTGGACGCCACCCGCGACGCCGCAGCAGCCGAAGCACAACGCGCCATCGAGGCAGCCATGCAACTGCCCGACAACACTTACCGCCAGGCCATGGTGTTGCTCGCCTCGCAGCTGCTCAATCGCAGAAACTGAGCGGAAAACACAGTGACACGCGTGCGAGCGGGCCAAGCCTTAATCAAACCACAGCTTGAATAAAAGCCAGCTTCAAGTTGGCTTTGGTGACAGGGTTAAAGCTTCAACTGTTCAACCCGGTCCAAGAGCAGGCTGAACCACAGGCACAGGCTCCGACTTAACCTCAGCAGGTTTTTCCAGCGTATTGAGTTCGACAAATGCATCGAATTTTGCAGGCTTGACCAAATAGTCCAGCCCCAACTTCAAGTACTCGGCGCTGGTGCCGACTGTTCCAAATGCTGACTGATGCTTTGCAGAGTAGCCCAAACCAGCCTGCCACTGTGATGTGCGCTTGCCATCGAGATACACCGCGCGAACGCTGTCAAACGTCAACGTTCCACCCAGCTTGAAGCGGGCAGAGACATCGTAGCCCGACACATCTGCGCCCGCTGTGGTCTTGGCATGGCGCAAACCCACCACCGCATCGGGCATGAACGATGAATTTTCCAGCGTCCAGACAAGGCCCACGTATGCTTTGTCCTGAGTGACATCTGCGCTCGCCAGCCCTCCAATCAATGCAAGAACCCCACCCCAAACGGTATTTTTGAGAATTTTTTTCATCAGCAAGTGCTCCATTTGTTGATTTTTCCATTTTCATTAGAAAAATCATCAATAGCAACACACTCAGAGAGGTCAAACTCTCCATGTAGGGATAAAACCACGCCTTTTTCATCCAAAGAGCACTCATTGAGACTGCCTGCGGTTTTGCTAGAATTTTTCCCGCTTCACTGCGGGGTGTAGCTTAGCCTGGTAGAGCGCTACGTTCGGGACGTAGAGGCCGGAGGTTCGAATCCTCTCACCCCGACCACATCACCGCCAAAAAGCCGCTGACTGAACACCGTCTGCGGCTTTTTTCTTGCCTGGCCTGACTGATGCGTCCATTTACAAACCGCCAGGGACAGCCCATGATACGAATACAAAGGTATTCATCAATTATCAGGAGACGTCATGCTGGACAGTGCGATCAACAAGGCGAAGATCGGGGCCATCGAGGATGCGCCGGTGGTGAACTATGTGCAGCAATTGCTGGAGCAAGCGGTGGCCATGAAGGCGTCCGATCTGCATTTCGAGCCCTACGAGCACCACTACCGCGTCCGCATGCGCATTGATGGAGAGCTGCGGGAAATGGCCACCCCACATCTGGTGCTCAAGGACCGTTTGTCTTCGCGCATCAAAGTGCTTTCACGCCTGGACATTGCGGAAAAGCGCTTGCCGCAAGACGGGCGCATGAAGCTGCACATGCCCGATGGCCGTGAGCTGGATTTGCGCGTCAGCACTTTGCCCACACTGTTCGGCGAGAAATTGGTGATCCGGGTGCTGGACTCTGCACAGGCCCAACTGGACCTGAACCGGCTGGGGTATGAACCGGCCGATTTGGCCCGGTTGACGCAGGCCATTCGCCACCCGCACGGCATGGTGCTGGTCACCGGCCCCACGGGTTCCGGCAAGACGCAGTCACTTTACGCCTGTCTGAATTTGCTGAACACCGCCGAGGTGAACATCGCCACGGTCGAAGACCCCTGCGAAATCCAGCTTCAGGGCATCAATCAGGTCAATGTGCAGGACAAGCCAGGACTGAGCTTTGCCGTGGCATTGCGGGCTTTTTTGCGGCAAGACCCGGACATTTTGATGGTTGGGGAGGTGCGCGACCTGGAGACTGCCAACATCGCGATTCAGGCGGCGCAGACGGGACATCTGGTGCTCTCGACGCTGCACACCAACGATGCGCCCAGCACCTTGGTGCGCCTTCGCAACATGGGCACGGCGTCTTACAACATTGCGGCCAGCGTGACTTTGATCACCGCCCAGCGGCTGGTGCGCTGTTTGTGCCCCCATTGCAAGCAAAGTGTGCAGCTGCCCTCCTCGGTTCTGTTGCAGGCAGGGCTGCCGCAAGACCTGCTCAGCAGCGACAGCGTGACGGTTTATGGCCCCGTCGGCTGCGATCAATGCCACAAAGGTTTTGCTGGGCGCACAGGCATTTTTCAGGTCATGCCGGTCAGCGCGGAGATGCAAAACCTGGTCTTGCGCGACGCAGGCAGTCAGGAACTGGCCCTGCAAGCACAGCGAGAGGGGGTGTCCACCTTGCGCCAGGCGGGTTTGCGCAAAGTCTTGCAAGGCGTCACGTCCCTGGAGGAAGTGCTGGCCGCCACACGGGACGGCGCATGAGCACCGGCAACCGCCGCCATCCCACCTTTGCCTGGAAAGGCCGGGACCGACAAGACCAGCCTGCGCAGGGGCAAATCAAAGCGCTCAACGCCGAACTGGCGCGAGCCCAGCTGCGCAGGCAAGGCATCACACACATTCAATTGCAGCGTTTGTGGTGGTACAGCACCCCCAAAGTCAGCACGCGCGAGATGGCCCAGATGACGCGGCAATTGGCTGCCTTGCTGCGGGCAGGCGTGCCCTTGATGCAGGCGCTGCACATGCTCTCTCGCAGCCTGACTTCAACGCTGCTCAGAGAGCTGATCGTGTCTATTGAAAACGATGTGACGTCGGGTACGGCTTTGCATGCAGCACTGGCGCGCCACCCGCAATACTTTTCGGCGCTCTACATCAGCATGGTGCAAGCGGGCGAGTCTGCGGGCATTCTGGACACCATGATGGAGCGCCTGGCCAACACGCTGGAAAAGAATGAAGCCGTGCGGTCGCGTGTGCGCTCCGCGCTGATGTATCCGTGCATCGTCTTGGGGGTGGCCGTGGCGGTGCTGGTGTTGATCCTGGTGTTTGTGGTGCCTGTCTTTGAGGATGTTTTCAAGTCTTTTGGCGCCGATTTGCCCTGGCCCACACAAGTTGTGGTGACCCTGAGCAGGGGTTTGAGCGCCTCAGGGCCATTTGCCTTGGCCTCCCTGTTGCTGGGGATCTGGCTTTGGCAACGGCACACCGCCAAGGCCGTGCAATTCAAGCTCTGGCTGGACCGCTGGCTGCTGCACTGGCCGCTGCTGGGTGCGCTCATTCGCAGTGCCGTGGTGGCGCGCTGGGCGCAAACCTTGTCGGCTTTGCTGGCGGCAGGTGTCCCCTTGGCCGAAGCATTGGGGCCCGTGGCACAGGCATGCGATCATTCGGTCTTTGAACGCGCCACGCTGCAAGTACAGCGTCGCGTGGCCCAGGGCAGCGGATTGAGTGAGGCCATGGCCCAAACGGGGCGTTTTCAGCCCATGATCGTGCAGTTGTGTGCAACCGGAGAAGAGACAGGAGCCATGGAAAATTTGTTAGCGCGGGCCGGTGGCCTGATGGAGTCCGAACTCGATGACCGTGTGAACGGCCTGTCCAGCATGCTGGAGCCCCTGATCATCGTGGTGCTGGGGGGCTTGATAGGGGGCATCCTGGTGGCCATGTATCTGCCCATCTTCCGTCTCGGTCAGGTGTTTTGACATGAGCCCTGACAGCCTGGTGATGCTGCTGGCCGCTGCGCTCGGCTTGGCCATCGGCAGTTTCCTGAACGTGGTCATTCACCGCCTGCCACGCATGCTGGAGGCGCAATGGCAAGCCGAAACAGACGATATGCCGCAGCCCGCTGCCCGCTACAACATCGCTACCCCCAGCTCCCACTGCCCTCACTGCGGGCATGCCTTGAAATGGCACGAAAACATCCCCGTTTTGAGCTATCTGGTGCTGCGGGGTCGCTGTAGCCAGTGCCGCGCCCCTATTGGTTGGCGGTATCCAGCGGTTGAACTGCTCACGGCAGCGCTGTTTGTGTGGAGCTTTGCCACACACGGCCTCAGTCTGCAGGCCGCAGTCTGGGCAGGCTTTGCATCGGCCCTGGTCGCATTGGCCGCCATTGATGCAGACACCAGCTTGCTGCCCGATGCCCTCACCCAACCCCTGACCTGGTCGGGTTTGCTGGCCGCCAGCATGGGGCTAAGCGGCGTGACCCTGCACGACGCCCTGTGGGGCGGGGCAGCAGGCTACTTGTTTTTGTGGTCGGTGTATTGGCTGTTCAGACTGTTCACCGGCAAAGACGGCATGGGACAAGGCGATTTCAAATTGCTGGCGGCGCTGGGGGCCTGGTTTGGCTGGCCCGCGCTGGTCTCGCTGGTACTGATCGCTTCGGTAGGTGGTGCCATCGTCGGTTTGGGGCTGCGGATCACGCAGCGCCTGGCTGGCGATGGCTATATCCCGTTTGGTCCGTTTTTGGCATTGGCAGGCTTGTGGGTCATGGTGTTTGGCCCCCTGCCCATCTTGCATGTGGGAATGACATGAACGCTTCACGACTTTGGCGCCTGGGCCTGACCGGCGGTATCGGCAGCGGCAAAAGCACCGTGGCAGGCATGCTGGCCGCCCGAGGTGCTGCAGTGATGGATGCAGACGCCATCTCGCGCAGCGTGACCGCCCCCGGCGGACTGGCCATTGCGCCCATTGCACAGGCCTTTGGAGCCGCCATGATTGGGGCAGACGGTGCCATGGACCGCCAAGCCATGCGGGCGCTTATTTTCAAAGACCCCAACGCCAAACGCCAGCTCGAAGCCATCATCCACCCACTGGTCAGCCTGATCACGGCCGAACAGGTGCAAGCTGCGCTGCACAGCGGCAGCCGCTGCCTGGTGTTTGATGTGCCCCTGCTGGTGGAATCCGGAGACCGCTGGCGCCGCCAGGTGGACCAGGTGCTGGTGGTCGATTGCGACACGGACACCCAGCGCCAGCGGGTCATGGCCCGCAACGGCCTGGCCCTGGATGAGATTGACCGCATCATCGCCTTGCAGGCTCGCCGTGAGCAGCGCCTGGCGTACGCCGATGTGGTCATCTTCAACCAGTCATTGAGCTTGATCGAATTAGAGGTCCAGGTCACCCAAGTGGCCGCAGACTTCGGGCTATGATTGGCCGCATCTGGAAGATGCCGCGTGATACTGTACGAATACCCCTTTAACGAACGCATCCGCACCTATTTGCGCCTGCAGCAACTGTTCACCCGCCTGGGTCAATTGATCGCCCGCTCTGACGCGGTGGATCATCACTTTGCCCTGACCACCTTGTTTGAAATCATGGAGGTGTCGGCACGCACGGAACTCAAATCGGATGTCCTCAAGGACCTGGAACGTCAAAAGCAGCTGTACAACGGCTACAGGGGGAATCCGGCCATCTCTGAAAAAGCACTGAACACCCTGATCGACCAACTGGACGAGCATTTCGCCGTGATCAACCAGCTGACCGGGAAAATCGGCCAAAGCCTGCATGACAACGACTTTCTGATGGCCTTGCGCAGTCGGGCCGTGATCCCGGGCGGCACCTGCGAGTTTGACCTGCCCGCCTACCACGCCTGGCAGCACCATGACGCGACTCAGCGCATCGCCGATCTGAACCAGTGGGTAGCGCCCTATGCACCCTTGGTCCAGTCCATACAGTTGCTGCTTCAGATGCTGCGCGAGTCCGGCACCACGCAAAAGGTCATGGCCACCTCGGGCCTGCTGCAACAAACCCTGCCGCAAGGCCGCACATTCCAGTTGCTGCGCCTCAAAATTGACCCAGCCTTGGGCATCACACCCGAAATCAGCTGCAACCGTCTGCTGGTCGTCATTCGCATGATGCGCCAGCAAGCGGACGGGCGTCTGCAGTCCTGCACTGACGAAGTTCCCTTTGAAATGGCCTTGTGCGCATGAGCGATTCGAACCCAGCTGCCCCCATCCGGCCACGCCAAGTGCGCTGCCCTGCCTGCGGTGGCAACAGCCTGTACAGCAGCGCCAATCCTTACCGACCTTTTTGCAGTGCCCGCTGCAAAGGCGTGGATCTGGGTGCTTGGGCCAGTGAAGAATTCAAGTTGCCTGACGACACGCCCCCTGACGAGAGTTTTGGCGATCCACGGCTGCAGTGAACGCCTTTGGACTGAGTTCAGCCGGTGTGTGTGTCGCCTTCAAACAGGCGCTCCTGGGCCAGCCAAGTCAGCACCGGAAGGGTGCCCGGTAAGACTGGCACCACCTGCACCGGCAAATCCTGCCAGGCATGTGACTGACCTTCCCGCATCTGCAATTCCCCCTGCCAGGCCCACACCTTGCAAAAGTGCAGCTGCACCAGGGCGTGGGGGTAATCCACCATTTGGGTTTTCCAGAGTTGGGTGTCACCGATGGTGATGCCCAACTCCTCTTGCAATTCGCGGCGCAAGGCTTGCTCGACCGTCTCGCCCGCTTCCAGCTTGCCCCCCGGAAACTCCCAATACCCCGCATAGACCTTGCCGGGAGGACGGGATGTGAGCAAGAAGCGGCTATCGGCCTGCATCAGCACACCAACGGCGACATCCACCACTGGGCGTGCGGGCCCGCCCTCGCGCTGACGCTCGCCATCGGCAACCAGCAAGTCGCTCATGCCTGAATACCCACCTGGCGCCCCATCATGTCCCTGGAAAACTGGTAGGCAATGCGGCCGCTGCGCGAGCCTCCGCGCTCCAGCGCCCACAGCAAGGCGTCTGCCCTGGCCGCCTCGATTTGCGCGGGTGTGGCACCCAAAGCGCCCAACCATTGGGCCACGATGGTGAGGTATTCGTCTTGTGAAAATGGGTAAAAACTGATCCACAAGCCAAAACGCTCTGACAGTGAAATTTTTTCTTCCACGACCTCGCCGGGATGCACCTCACCGTCATCGGTGTGGGTGTAGCTCAGGTTTTCGTGCATGTACTCCGGCAACAAATGGCGGCGGTTGCTGGTGGCATACACCAGCACATTGGGCGTGGCGGCGGCCACGGTGCCATCCAGGATGGATTTGAGCGCCTTGTAGCCGGGCTCGCCATCTTCAAAACTCAGGTCATCGCAGTACACGATGAACTTTTCCGGCCGACTGGCCACGACCTCGATGATGTCGGGCAGATCGGTCAGGTCTTCCTTGTCCACCTCAATCAGGCGCAGGCCTTGTGGGGCGTAGGTGTTCAGACATGCCTTGATCAGGGATGACTTGCCCGTGCCGCGCGCCCCGGTCAAAAGCACATTGTTGGCGGGTCGCCCGTTCACAAATTGCTCGGTGTTGCGCTGCAATTTTTCCTTCTGATCCTCAATTTCTTTCAGATCATCCAGGGTCATGGCCGCCACATGGCGAACCGGCTCCAGCACACCGTGGCCCGTCGAGCGTTTGCGGTAGCGCCAGGCAATGGCCTGCGTCCAGTCGGGTGCCGACAGGGGCTGGGGCAACACCGCTTCAATGCGGCTGACCAGTTGGCTGACTTGGGCCAGCAGTTGTTCCAAGGTGGTGCTCATGACCGGTAATCCGCATTGATGGTGACGTACTCGTGGCTCAAATCGCAGGTCCAGACCGTGTCACTGGCTGTGCCACGCCCCAGGCCCACACGCACGGTGATTTCACTGCCTTTCATGACACGCTGGCCGTCTTCTTCGCGGTATTGGGGATGACGACCGCCCTGGGTGACCACATGCACATCGTCCAGGTGCAACTCGATCAGCCCTTGATCCAGATCTTCAATCCCGGCATAGCCCACGGCCGCCAGGATGCGTCCCAGATTGGGGTCGCTGGCAAAGAACGCCGTTTTCACCAAGGGCGAATGCGCGATGGCATAGGCCACCTGGCGGCATTCTTCGCCGTTGCGACCGCCGTCCACCTGCACGGTGATGAATTTGGTCGCGCCCTCGCCATCGCGCACAATGGCATGCGCCAGTTGACGGGCCACCTGCATCAAGCCCTGAACCAGCGCCTGACCGTCTGCACTGTCCAGTGCGGTGATCGGGGCATTGCTTGCCTGGTGCGTGGCGATCAGCATGAACGAATCATTGGTCGATGTGTCGCCATCAATGGTGATGCGGTTGAACGACCCATCGGCCAGGTGTTTGACCAAGGCCGGCAACAAAGCGGGATCAATGCAGGCATCGGTGGCCACAAAGCCCAGCATGGTGGCCATATTGGGCCGGATCATGCCTGCGCCTTTGCTGATGCCGGTGATGCTCACGGTCTTGCCACCTACCTGAACCTGCACACTGGCCGCTTTGGGCAAGGTGTCGGTGGTCATGATGCCCTCGGCCGCTTGCGCCCAGCGCGCAGGCTGCGCGCTGGCCAAGGCGGCGGGCAGGCTGGCCACGATGCGCTCTACCGGCAAGGGCTCCATGATCACGCCTGTAGAAAACGGCAGGATCTGATCAGGCTGACACTGCAACAAACCGGCCAAGGCGTCACAGGTTTGGCGCGCATGGGCCAAACCCGGTGCGCCCGTGCCCGCATTGGCGTTGCCCGTGTTGATGACCAAGGCACGCACCGCAGAACCTGCAGCCAAGTGCTCGCGGCACACCTGCACCGGCGCTGCACAAAAGCGATTGCTGGTGAAGACCCCTGCAACGCTGGCACCTTCATCGAGCAGGAAAACCGTCACGTCCTTTCGGTTGGCCTTGCGCACACCGGCTTCGGCGGTGCCAATGCGCACACCTGCAATCGAACTGAGTTGAGCTGGGTCCAAAGCGGGGAAATTAACAGGCATGTCGATCCTTCAGAAAACAGGAAAAACTCAGAGATGAAGAGCTTGGTGGCCGCTTTGCACAAAGAAAACGGGCCGAAGCCCGTTTCCATCTGCAGATCACAATCAAGCCAGTTTGCCGTGGCATTGCTTGTATTTTTTACCGCTGCCACAGGGGCATGGGTCGTTGCGTCCCACGGGGGCCCATTCTTGCGCAGAATCGGCTGCCACCGTTTGGGCCAGCCCAGTTTCGTCAGGCGAAGTGTAGGTCACATGGCGGACGCTTTCGGCGCGTTCTTCGATGGCCTGAGCCGCTTGCTCCATCTCTTCACCTGAAGAAATGCGCACATTCATCAAGGTGCGCGTGACTTCGTTTTTCACAGAATCGAGCAACTGACCAAACAGCTCAAAGGCTTCGCGCTTGTACTCTTGTTTGGGCTGCTTTTGCGCATAACCGCGCAGGTGAATGCCCTGACGCAGGTAGTCAAGCGAACTGAGGTGTTCGCGCCAGTGCGTGTCGATGCTTTGCAGCAGCACCATGCGTTCAAACGGCGTGAAATTCACCGCGCCCACCTGCTCAAGCTTGCTCTTGAAATGGGCATGGGCCGCAGCCACCACGGCCTCTAGGATGTCCTCATCCGTGATGGCGTTCGAGGCCTGAACCTTGCCGAGCAAGTCCAACTGCAGTTGCCACTCTTCGAGCAACACCTTTTCCAAGCTGACCAGATCCCACTGCTCTTCCACAGATTCAGCGGGTACGTATTGACGCACCAGGTCGGTGAAGCAGCCTTCGCGCAGCGAGGCGATCTGGCTTTCCATGTCCTGGGCGTCCAGGATGTCGTTGCGCTGCTGGTAGATCACCTTGCGCTGGTCGTTCGACACATCGTCGTATTCGAGCAGTTGTTTGCGGATGTCGAAGTTGCGCCCTTCGACCTTGCGCTGGGCGCTTTCAATGCTGCGCGTGACAATGCCCGCCTCAATGGCTTCACCCTCGGGCATCTTCAGGCGGTCCATGATGGCGCGCACGCGGTCACCCGCAAAAATGCGCATCAAGGGGTCGTCCAGACTCAGGTAAAAACGTGATGAGCCGGGGTCACCCTGGCGGCCGGAGCGGCCACGCAACTGGTTGTCAATGCGGCGGGACTCGTGGCGCTCAGTGGCAATGATGCGCAGGCCCCCATTGGCCTTGACCAGCTCGTGCACAACTTTCCACTGCTCGCGCAATTCGTCCACGCGCGTTTGCTTGTCTTGGGCAGACAAACTCTCGTCTGATTCGATGGCCTGGATGTCTTTTTCAATGTTGCCGCCCAGCACAATGTCGGTGCCACGGCCAGCCATGTTGGTGGCGATGGTGATCATGCCTGGACGACCTGCCTGCGCCACGATGTCGGCTTCACGCGCATGCTGCTTGGCATTGAGCACTTGGTGCGACAGTTTTTCCTGCGTGAGCATCTGGGAAATCAATTCCGAGTTCTCAATCGAGGTGGTGCCCACCAGCACAGGCTGGCCTCGCTCATGGCATTCGCGGATGTCGGCAATCGCTGCGGCATAACGCTCTTGCGAAGTTTTGTAGACCCGATCCAGTTGGTCTTCACGCTGGCTTTTGCGGTGCGGGGGAATGACCACCGTTTCCAAGCCGTAAATCTCCTGGAACTCATAGGCTTCGGTATCGGCCGTTCCGGTCATGCCGCCGATCTTGTTGTACAGGCGGAAATAGTTCTGGAACGTGATCGAGGCCATGGTCTGGTTTTCGGCCTGGATCTGCACGCCCTCTTTGGCTTCCACAGCCTGGTGCAGACCATCACTCCAGCGGCGACCACTCATCAAACGACCGGTGAACTCGTCCACGATGATGATGTCCCCGTCTTGCACCACATAGTGCTGGTCACGGTGGTACAGGTGCTGCGCACGCAAGGCGGCATTGAGGTGGTGCATCAACGTGATGTTGGCCGGGTCATACAGACTGGCCCCTTCAGGGATCATGCCCATCTGAGCCAAAACGGCCTCGGCTTTTTCATGCCCCTGCTCGGTCAGGAAAATCTGGTGGGCCTTTTCGTCCACGGTGAAATCACCGGGTGTGATGATGCCCTCGCCCGTGCGGGGATCGGCCTCGCCCTCTTGGCGGGTGAGCAGCGGAATGACCTGTTTCATCGCCATGTAGGTGGCGGTGTGGTCTTCGGCCTGACCACTGATGATGAGCGGCGTGCGGGCTTCGTCGATCAGGATCGAGTCCACCTCATCGATGATGGCAAAGTTCAGCGGCCTTTGAACGCGATCTCTCGCTTCATAGACCATGTTGTCGCGCAGGTAATCAAACCCGTATTCGTTGTTGGTGCCGTAGGTGATGTCGGAGTTGTAAGCAGCTTGCTTGTCCTCGCGCTGCATCTGCGGCAAATTGATGCCCACGGACAGACCCAGGAAGTTGAACAACTTGCCCATCCACTGCGCATCGCGGCTGGCCAGGTAATCGTTCACCGTAACCACATGCACGCCCTTGCCCGCAAGCGCATTCAGATAGGCAGGCAGTGTTGACGTCAGTGTCTTGCCTTCGCCAGTGCGCATTTCAGCGATCTTGCCGTTGTGCAGTGCAATGCCGCCCGCCAGCTGCACATCGAAATGGCGCATCTTCATGACTCGCTTGGAGCCTTCGCGCACGACGGCAAAGGCCTCAGGCAGCAAGGCATCCAGAGTTTCACCCGCTGCAACGCGGTCTTTGAAACTTTGGGTCTTGGCCCGCAAGTCGTCATCACTCAAGCTCTCCAAACTGGTTTCGAGCGCATTGATGCGGTCAACATGCTTGCGGTATTGCTTGAGCAGGCGGTCGTTGCGACTGCCGAAAATTTTGGTAAGGAATGGGATGGCCATGTCTACAAGATCCACCTTCAGCCCAAGGGCTGAGGAACAGACCGTCTATCCTGTCAGGTTAAAGGGTTCATATGAAGCCGGTTCGATAGGACACAAGACCCATCGAGCCAAGCTGACTGCCTCAGGCACCAGCTCAATGGTCGGATTTTAGCCTCTGTGCTCACTGGCTTTACGGCTGCACCTTCTCTGAAGGCCATCTGCCTCACATCTGCCGGATAATCAGCCCTCCATGCAAAGACGACATCACGCCATTCCCCTGCAACAAGCCGTTCAGGAATCCCCCAGCTTTGCTCTGCTGGCCAACCGTTTGCGTGAATCCTCCGAGCGTCTTCAAACCATTCGCAGCTTGCTGCCTGCACCGCTCAGAGCCAGTGTTCAGGCCGGCCCCATTGAAGATGGCGTTTGGTGCCTGCTGGCCAACTCGAATGCCGTGGCGGCCAAATTACGCCAAATGGTGCCCGCTTTGCAGGCCCACCTCAACACCAAGGGCATGCCCGTCAGCACCATTCGCATCAAGGTTCAAAGTCGAATCATCTGATGGGTGGATCAGCTCACAGCTGCATTGTGCGCGCCCATGCTGGGCGCACAAGAAAAAAGGCCCTGATTTTTCAATCAGGGCCTTTTGATGTGTGGTGCCGCTTGTCGGATTCGAACTGACGACCTACCGCTTACAAGGCGGGTGCTCTACCAACTGAGCTAAAGCGGCACGGGCTAGATTCTAACTTGCTCAATGCCCCATTCGAGGCACCGAGCCGTATTTTTTATTTAATCCTTTTCAAGGACGGCCTGGCAGGCGATGAAGGTGGTGGCACCCTATCGTTTTCAGTAGCCTCATGCGCTTTTCCATCAGCCTCGGTCAGTGAGGCAGCCGTGGGATGGTCGTCACTGACAGGAAAAGCCATCCCCTGACCGTTTTCACGGGCATAAATGGCCATCACACGTGAAATGGGCACCATGATGTCGCGAGGCTTGCCGCCAAAGCGGGCTTTGAACTCGATGAATTCATTGCCCAGCTTCAAAGAGCTGGTGGCATCCATGCTGACGTTCAGCACAATCTCGCCACCTTGCACATATTCACGCGGCACCTGCACAGAGTTGTCCACCTTCACAGCCACATAGGGTGTGAAGCCGTTTTCAGAGCACCATTCGTACAGCGCCCGAATCAAATACGGGCGAGTGGAAGGCAATTCGGTGTCACTGATCATTGCGGACTCCATGCGGGTTTATTTGCGCATGACCTTTTCAGAAGGGGTCAATGCTTCTATGTAAGCCGGACGCGAGAAGATGCGTTCAGCATACTTCAGCAAAGGCGCAGCATTTTTACTCAACTCAATGCCGTAATAATCCAGACGCCAGAGCAAAGGTGCAATCGCTACGTCAAGCATCGAGAAGTTGTCGCCCAGCATGAACTTGTTTTTCAGGAACACAGGGGCCAATTGCGTCAAGCGGTCGCGGATGTGTGCGCGGGCCTTTTCCAGAGCCTTGTCGTTGCCTTTGAGGGCGCGGTTTTCCAGCGTCAAGACATGGGTGAACAGTTCTTTTTCGAAGTTGAGCAAGAACAGGCGCACACGGGCTCGGTCCACCGGGTCACCGGGCATCAACTGGGGATGTGGAAATCGCTCATCGATGTACTCGTTGATGATGTTCGATTCGTACAGGATCAGGTCACGCTCGACCAGAATCGGCACCTGGCCGTAAGGGTTCATCACATTGATGTCTTCGGGCTTGTTGTACAGGTCCACATCACGGATTTCGAAATCCATGCCTTTTTCGAACAGCACAAAACGGCAACGGTGGGAAAAAGGGCAAGTGGTTCCGGAATAAAGCACCATCATGGCGGAGGCTCCTCAAAAAATCAAAAAGAGTGGAAGGCCCCAAGGCCTGCCACTCCACAAGACCCGGCCAAAAAACCGGGCAAAAGATCAATTACTTGACGTCTTTCCAATACGCTGCGTTCAGACGCCAGGCGATGAAGGTGAAGAAGGTCAAGAAAATCAGAACCCAAACACCGATGCGAACGCGGGTGTTTTGAGCAGGTTCTGCCATCCACTGCATGTAACCCACCAGATCGCCAATCGCTTGGTCGTACTGCAAAGGTGTCATGGTGCCGGGCTTGACTTGCTTCCAGCCCGAGAAGATTTGGACTTTGTGACCATGCTCTTCTTTTTCTGTGTATACCGGCTCACGCTCGCCTTGCAGTTCCCACAGCGGGTTGGGCATACCGACGTTGGGCATGGCCAAGTTGTTCCAGCCCGTGGGCTTGGTCTCGTCGCGGTAGTAGGTGCGCAGGTAGGTGTAGAGGTAATCCGCACCCGTGCCACCAGGGCCCGAACGGGAACGCGCCATCAAAGTCAAATCGGGCGGGTTCTTGCCGAACCAATCTTTGGCCTGCACAGGATCAATCGCAGCCTTCATGGTGTCGCCCACACGTTCGGTGGAAAACATCAGGTTGTCTTTGATTTGCTGATCGGTCAAACCGATGTCTTTCAGGCGGTTGTAACGCATGAAAGCAGCGGAGTGGCAGTTCAGGCAGTAGTTGACGAACAACTTGGCACCGTTTTGCAAAGCGGCCAGATCGTTGGTTTTCTTGGGCGCTTTGTCCCAGGCGATACCGCCACCAGCGGCGTGTGCACCGGCCATCAAGCCGAGGGCCATCACAAAGCCCAGCGCGAGTTTCTTGAGGTTTTTCATGTTCTTGAATCTCCGTGATCTCAGTGAGGCGTGAAGGTCACGCGATCAGGCACTTGTTTGAACGTGCCCAGCTTGCTCCACCAAGGCATCAACAGGAAGAAGCCGAAATAGAACAGGGTACCCACTTGGGACACACGCTCACCGATGGGCGAGGGTGGCTTGACGCCCAAGTAACCCAAGATCAGGAAGTTGATCACGAAAACGACGTAAACATATTTGTGCCAGTCAGGACGGTAGCGGATCGACTTGGCAGGGCTGTAGTCCAGCCATGGCAAGAAGAACATGATGATCACAGCACCGCCCATGACCACCACACCCCAGAACTTGGCATCAATGGCCAGCATCAGGGCGGAGATCACCACCGCAGCGCCAATGACGCCACCTTTGAGCAGTGTGGGGAGCTTGCCTTTGGCCACAGCCAAAACGGAACCGACCACCACGCAAGCGATCAACACATACATCATCTCGCTGGTGATGGCACGCAGCATGGAGTAATAAGGCGTGAAGTACCAAACAGGTGCAATGTGCAAAGGCGTGGTCAGCGGATCGGCCGGAATGAAGTTGTTGTACTCCAAGAAATAGCCACCAAACTCAGGCGCGAAGAACACCACCGCAGTGAAAGCCATCAAGAAGATGCTGACCGAGAAGATGTCGTGCACGGTGTAGTAAGGGTGGAAAGGAATGCCATCCAATGGGTTGCCCTTAGCGTCTTTGGGCGCATCGGGTGCCTTGATCTCCACACCGTCGGGGTTGTTGGAACCCACTTCGTGCAAAGCAATGATGTGGGCAACGACCAAGCCCAAGAGCACCAAAGGCACGGCAATGACGTGGAAGCTGAAAAAGCGGTTCAAGGTGGCATCGCCCACCACGAAGTCGCCACGGATCAACAGAGCCAGGTCAGGGCCCACGAAAGGAATGGCCGAGAACAAGTTCACGATCACCTGGGCACCCCAATAGGACATCTGACCCCAAGGCAAGAGGTAACCCATGAAGGCTTCTGCCATCAAGCACAGGAAGATGGCGCAGCCGAAAATCCAAACCAGCTCGCGCGGCTTGCGGTAGCTGCCATAGATCAGGCCACGGAACATGTGCAGGTAAACCACCACAAAGAAAGCGGATGCACCTGTGGAATGCATGTAGCGGATCAACCAGCCCCATGGCACATCTCGCATGATGTATTCCACCGAAGCGAAGGCCAAAGCGGCGTCTGGCTTGTAGTGCATGACCAAGAAAATACCGGTCACGATTTGGATCACGAGAACCAAAAGCGAAAGGGCACCAAACACATACCAAAAATTCAAATTTTTGGATGCGTAGTACTCGGACAAATGGTCTTTGTATAGCTTGGACAACGGGAACCGGTTGTCAACCCAATTGAGGAGCTTTTCGCCTGCTGGGGCGTTGGGGGAGATTTCTTTGAAATGAGCCATGTTGTTCTCCATCAGGCCTTCTTGTCTTCACCAATGATCAACTTGGTGTCAGACAGGTACATGTGCGGAGGCACTTCGAGGTTGTCAGGCGCAGGCTTGTTCTTGAACACGCGGCCAGCGAGGTCGAACGTCGAGCCATGGCAAGCGCACAGGAAACCACCGTTCCAATCATCAGGCAGTGAAGGCTGGGGGCCTGTGGCGAATTTGTCGCCTGGCGAGCAACCCAAATGGGTGCAAATGCCCACTGCCACCATGATTTCGGGCTTGATGGAACGGTGTGGATTCTTGGCGTATTCAGGGGTGGGGTATGCGGTGCGATCCGAGGCAGGATCGGCCAGCTGACCTTCGATTTTCTTGAGGGATTCGAGCTGCTCGGGCGAGCGCTTCATGATCCACACAGGTTTACCACGCCATTCGACAGTGAGCTTTTCGCCCGGGTTCAAAGCGGAAATGTCCACCTCGACGGCCGCACCAGCCGCTTTGGCTCGTTCGGAAGGTTGAAAGCTGCTGACGAAGGGGGTGGCCACAAAGCCAGCGCCTACGGCACCTGCACAAGTGGAGGCAATCAGCCAGGTCCGCTTGCTGCTGTCGACTGGGGTGTCACTCATGGGAATCCTCTAGCGAGTCAATATCAGGGTCAACCCGCGATTGTAGCGGAGTGAAACAGCCAACTGACTTACAAGTCAATGTCAGTTCCCCTGCATGGTTCACAATAAGCCCTCTGATTCATTTTTTTATGGAGCATTTCTCATGTCGGTTATTCAGGAATTCAAAGCTTTTGCCCTCAAAGGTAACGTCATGGACTTGGCCGTCGGCGTCATCATTGGCGCTGCTTTTGGCAAAATTGTGGATTCAGTGGTTGGCGACCTGATCATGCCGCTCATCAGCAAGGCTTTCGGCGGTCTGGACTTTTCGAACTACTACTTGGCCCTGGCAGGTCAAGCCGCGGGGCTGTCACTGGTCGAGGCCAAAAAAATGGGGGCCGTTTTTGCTTACGGCAACTTCATCACGGTGGCCTTGAATTTCATCATTTTGGCGTTCATCATTTTCCTCATGGTCCGTCAGATGAACAAACTCATGGCCGCCGCCCCCGCAGCGCCAGCAGAAGCTGCCGTCACACCAGAAGAAGTGATGCTGCTGCGTGAAATTCGTGACAGCCTGAAAAACAAAGCCTGAACCATCAACAGCGCAAGGGTCAGATCAATTGTCTGGCCATGCGGATGGCCTCGATCATGCTGCGGGGGTCGGCCACACCTTGGCCAGCCACATCCATGGCTGTACCGTGGTCTGGGCTGGTCCTGACCAAGGGCAAGCCCAAAGTCACATTCACCCCCTGCTCCACCCCCAAATACTTGACGGGAATCAAGCCTTGGTCGTGATACATCGCAATCACCACGTCAAATTCGCGACGACCATCTGACTGTTGTCGGGCTCGCATGAATACGGTGTCTGGCGCAAACGGCCCATGCACATCCAGGCCGTCTTGCCGCGCCAAAGCCAAACAAGGCTGCAAGACCTCGATTTCTTCACGGCCAAACAAGCCGCCCTCGCCTGCGTGCGGATTCACCCCTGCAACAGCGATGCGGGGCCGACGCCCCATCATCCGGCCAAGCGATGCGTCCGTGATGCGCAAGGTTTGCAGCACACGTTCCTGCGTGATGGCATTGAGCGCATCACGCAAAGACAGGTGGATGCTGACCAGGACTGTGCGTAACTCATCGTTGGCCAGCATCATGCGCACAGGCATCTGCGCCAGCGGCAAACCTGCATGACGAGCTGCCTCGGCTTGCAGCAATTCAGTGTGACCCGGGTATTGGTCATAGGGCGCACCGGCCGCGTGCAAGGCCTCCTTGTGCAAGGGTGCCGTCACCAAGGCCGCGACCTCACCGCGCAAGGCGGCACGCGTAGCCCACAACACCGCCTCCCCGGCCAATTGCCCAGCCCGTGCATCGACAAGTCCCCATGGCAGCACAGGCGCAGTAGGCACAACCTGCAACACCGGCAAACAACGAGGGGGCACGCTCAGCGCCTGTGAAGGCTCAGTGATTTCACATACCGGAAACGCTGGCCCAGATTGCACCAAACCC
The DNA here is from genome assembly GCF_001270065.2 of Limnohabitans planktonicus II-D5. Taxonomy (GTDB): domain Bacteria; phylum Pseudomonadota; class Gammaproteobacteria; order Burkholderiales; family Burkholderiaceae_C; genus Limnohabitans_A; species Limnohabitans_A planktonicus. The sequence goes on along the minus strand of NZ_LFYT02000008.1, from coordinate 12,110 downwards.
AAGGCGCGTCGCATCAGCTGCACATCCCCGGCTACAAAACAGCCCTGCGTGACATCTGGCGCATCACACCAGGCACGCGCAATGATTTCCGGGCCAATGCCGCAAGGGTCCCCGGGTGTGATGGCAATGGGACGGGTGATGCAAGGCGTATCCGAGGACATGGCGTGTCTTTTCATGCGGGGTTGTCAATTTCAATGAAGCGATGGGCCAAGCCGAGGTCGTGCGCCACGCGCTCACCCACAGCAGGTGCGCCATAGCGCTCACTGGCATGGTGTCCACACGCCAAGAATGCCACGCCGGTTTCGCGGGCCAAATGGGCTTGCGGCTCTGAAATTTCGCCGGTAATGAAGGCGTCGGCGCCCGCTGCAATGGCCGACTCGAAATACCCTTGCGCCCCACCCGTGCACCAGGCCACTCGTCGAACCGGTCTTTCGGCATCACCCACGCAAGTCACATGACGACCCAGTTGTTTGGCCACATGATCAGCCAATGCTTGAGGTTTTGACCAGGTCTGTGCGCCAGCACCCACAAAACCCAAGTCCTGCTCACCAAAACGTGCATCGGCGAGTAAACCCAACACACGGCCCAATTGCGCGTTGTTGCCCAATTCAGGGTGCGCATCCAGTGGAAGATGGTAGGCAAACAAATGAATCCCATGGGTCAGCAACAAACGCAATCGCTCACGCATCCAGCCTGTGACGCGCCCATCTTGCCCCCGCCAAAACAAGCCATGGTGCACCAAAATGGCATCGGCCTGAGCCTCAATGGCCGCTTCAATCAGTGCTCTACTGGCCGTGACGCCACTGACAAGCAAGCGAATGTCCCGGTCGCCTTCTACCTGCAGGCCATTGGGTCCGTAGTCACGAAATTTTTCAGGTTGCAGCAAGGCATCAAATGCCTGGCCCAGGGTTTTGGCATCAGTCATGGGGGTGAGTGTTTGTCATGAACAGCTCATTGTGTCTGAAGCACGCCAGCAAAACGCCACATCAACCGCACAGATCAAGGACAATCCCCCATATGAAACGCTATTGGCTCCTCTTTTCTCAATGGGTGACAGTTTTTCTGGCCATCTGGTTTGTCGTCGCCACCCTGCAGCCCGATTGGTTGCGCAGAGCGCATGACTCGGCCAACAGCATGACACTCTTGCAAAGTCCGCCCAACGCCACGAACCATCGCCCCATGGGCAGTTTGAGCGGGCCAGCCCAGAAAGCCTCGCCAGCGGTGGTCAGCATCAACACCAGCAAAGCCAACAGCCAGACGCCGCAAGACCCTTGGTTTAAATTTTTCTACGGCGAACAAGATGAGCCCAACACCGCAGGCTTGGGCAGCGGCGTCATCGTTAGCCCCGAGGGCCACATCCTGACCAACAACCACGTCATCGAAGATGCAGACGATATCGAAGTCGTATTGACTGACGGGCGCCGCGCTGCGGCAAAAGTCATCGGCACCGACCCCGACACCGATCTGGCCTTGCTCAAAATCAAACTCGATAAATTGCCCGTGATCGTGTTGGGACAAATCCAAAACCTGCAAGTGGGCGACGTGGTGCTGGCCATCGGCAATCCTTTTGGTGTCGGGCAAACTGTCACCTCCGGCATCGTGAGCGCGCTGGGACGCAGCCAACTGGGCATCAACACCTTTGAGAACTTCATTCAAACCGATGCCGCCATCAACCCAGGCAACTCGGGGGGGGCTCTTGTCGATGTCAACGGTCACCTGATGGGTGTCAACACCGCCATTTACTCTCGCTCAGGTGGCAATATGGGCATAGGTTTTGCCATTCCCGTGTCCACCGCACAGCAAGTCATGCAAGACCTGCTCAAAGACGGCAAAGTCACGCGAGGCTGGATCGGCGTAGAGCCGCAAGACATGTCACCCGAATTGGCCGAGAGCTTTCAGCTGCCCAAATCCGGTCAAAACACCCTGCCCAAAGGCGTTGTGATCACCGGGGTTTTGCAAAATGGCCCTGCCGCCAAAGCCGGCATTCGTCCAGGCGACGTGATCATGAAAGTGGGCGGCAGCCCCGTCAGCAACGTGTCTGAGTTGCTCACGCAAGTGGCAGCACTCAAACCTGGCACGCCGACAGATGTCCAAATCTGGCGGCGACAGGGTGAAACCAACTTGCGCATCACCCCGGCCGAACGCCCTTCCGTCAAGAAGGCTCGCTGACATCGCGTTTTCATGGCCTTGAACAGGGATGCACCAGCAAAAAAGGGGCCAACAGGCCCCTTTTTTGGTCTTGACCAATGCCCACAGCCATTGATCCGGCCCTGTGAAGTATTCAATGCTCAAAGATGTTGTAGGTCGGCGGTCGAAGACTCCGACATGGGCCTGTGCCGCAACCCATCATGTCGGACTCTGCGAGTACCGACCTGAGAGAGGCCATTTCTCACACATTTCAAACTTCAGCGTGACGGATCAATAATGGCTTGGTCATCGAAGACCCCAATGGCCGGTGATGTTGTGATTGAATTTGGTTGAGTGACGCCATCCACCGGCGATCGATTGGCAACTTGTACAGGCCGACGCCCAAAACCGATCGAATAGCCCGGTGATTAAATCAAGAAGCGCTGGAAGCTTCGTCTGGTGCTTGCGTGTGTTTGATGAACACTTGCGCTGCCCAAATGCCCAGCTCATAAAGCAGGCACATGGGAATGGCCAGCGCCAGCTGCGACACCACATCAGGGGGCGTGACCACGGCGGCGATCACAAAGGCCAGCACCACAAAGTAGCCCCGGAAATCCTTGAGTTTTTGGATGCTGACCACGCCCATGCGGGCCAACACCACCACAGCCACAGGCACTTCAAACGCCAGGCCAAAGGCCAGGAACATGGACAACACAAAGCTCAGGTAGGCCTCGATGTCAGGCGCAGCAGTGATGCTTTTGGGGGCAAAACTCTGGATAAAACTGAACACCTGGCCAAACACAAAGAAGTAACAAAACGCCACCCCGATGAAAAACAGCACCGTGCTGGACACCACCAAAGGCATGACCAGCTTTTTTTCGTGGCTGTACAAACCGGGGGCCACAAAGGCCCAGACCTGGTAAAGCACCACGGGCAGAGCGATCAAAAAGGCGCTCATCAACAAAATCTTGAGTGGCACCATGAAAGGCGAAATAACCGAGGTGGCGATCAATGTGGCCCCCTTGGGCAAATGCACCACCAGAGGGGCCGCCAAGATGTCGTACAAATTGCCAGGGCCGGGGTAAATGGCCAAGGCAGCCGCAGCGACAGCCACAGCGGCCACCGCCCAGATCAGGCGGTCGCGCAACTCGATCAGGTGCGCCACAAAAGGTTGCTCGGAACCTTTGAGTTCGTCGTCGGGCTGGGAGGGGGTATCGGACATGGCGGGGTCGGTTGGAGGGGGCGCACCGCAGGTGCGCAACCCTCACACAGAATTGAGGGGCTTGGGCCGGTAACGGGCCACGCGTGCGGCACCCGATAACGCCTTGGTGCGCACGCCAGAGCGTGCTTTGTACCACTGGGGCACCGCACCACGCTTGAGACGCCAGTTTTTGTCTGGGCGAACGTAATAAGGCGGCGGAGGCTCGATGGCAGGCAAATCGCTGGGCAAGCCTGAAGTGGTCTCGGCCCAGTCCTTTTCAAAATCAGAAGCCGTAGTTTGGACCGTTTGCTCGACATCGCGAGCCGCCGACTCCATGGTTTCTTTCATCTTTTTGAGCTCTTCGAGGTCCATGGACCGGTTGACCTCGGCCTTGACGTCTGAAACATAACGCTGCGCCTTGCCCAAAAGGGTGCCCAGGGTGCGGGCCACCTTGGGCAGTTTTTCAGGACCGATGACGATCAACGCCACCACCCCGATGAGCGCCATTTTAGAAAAGCTTAAATCCAGCACAGTGCGGCGTTCAGTCGTTCAAAAGTGCAAGCGCTCAAGACTTGGTCTTGGCTTCGACGTCGATGGTGGTCTTTTCGGGCTGAGCCGGAGTCGATGCAGTGACCTGACCGGCCACAGGGGCTGCCTCGTCCTTGGTGCCGCCCTCTTTCATGCCGTCCTTGAAGCCCTTCACAGCGCCGCCCAGGTCAGAACCCATGTTCTTGAGCTTTTTGGTGCCGAACACCATGACCACGATCAGCAGCACGATCAGCCAGTGCCAGATGGAAAAAGTACCCATGAAAATCTCCTAAAGATGTGGGGATTCTAAGGGGATCGACACCCCGTATCGGATCGGCCCTGAGGAAGGAAGGATTTGGGGGGTAAAAGCGCCGTTTCAACCCCGCAGCCATGGGCGCGAGCCGCCCATGACATGCATGTGCAGGTGGTGCACTTCCTGGCCACCTTCGGTCCCGTTGTTGAGCACAATGCGGAAACCGCCATCCGGGTAAGGGTTGCAACCTTCTTGCAAAGCCAGCTTGGGCGCCAAGGTCATCATGTGGCCCATCAAGGCAGCGTGCTCGGTGGTCAGTTGCGCCATCGACGGGATGTGCAGCTTGGGAATGATCAGGAAATGGATGGGCGCCCATGGCGCGATGTCATGAAAGGCGAACACATGCTCGTCTTCATACACCTTGCGCGAGGGAATCTGGCCCGCGATGATTTTGCAAAAAATACAGTTGGCGTCGGTCATGGCTTGATGGGATTCAAAGTCAAAAAATGTCATTCGGTCACAGGCCGCTGCGTGTTCAAGCGCACCATGCCCAGCACGATGCGGTACAAAAACCAGATCGAAATGGCCACCCAGGCCAGCCAGCCCGGAAAGACAAAGAAAAACCAGAGCGGCAAGGTCACCAGGTACAGCAAAGCCGCCCAGATCACCGTGCGGATGCGGTAGCTGAAATGCGTGCCCTCCCAGCCATGGGCATCGTCTTTTTTGACCAGATCAATGATGAGCGCCACCACCAACAAGGCCGGGCCCATTTGCGCGCCGGGAATGACCGCGCTGACGGCCACGATCAGGTGCAGGATGTAACTGACCCAGCTGATGGTGTGGGTGCTGTCGTTGGAAGGTTGTGTGTTCATGGCTACAGCTTACTCCCCTAAGCGTTCGCGCTCTTGCACTTTGCGCAGGGCTTTTTCTTCCAGACCGCTCAGGCCCTCTCGGCGGGCCAACTCGTTGACCACGTCGGCGGGCGTCAGGCCGTAGTGCGCCAGCGCAATCATGCTGTGAAACCACAGGTCGGCCACCTCATAAACCAGCTTGGTTTTGTCACCGCCATGGTCCACGTCTTTGGCAGCCATCACAGTTTCGGTGGCTTCTTCGCCAATCTTCTTCAAAAAGGCGTCCGGCCCCTTGTGCAGCAAGCGGGCCACATAGCTTTTTTCGGGGTCGCCACCGTTGGCGGGTTTGCGGCTTTCGACCACGGCCGCGAGGCGGTCAAGGATGTCCTGGTTGCTCATGGGCTTTTGGCGCTCACTTGTAAATGGTTTCGGGGTCTTTCAACACCGGATCGGCCGCCTGCCACTCATCGGCTTGCAGGCTCTGGAAAAAGCAGCTGTGGCGGCCCGTGTGGCAGGCAATGCCCGGCTCGTGCCCCAGCTGCGTGACTTTGAGCAGCACCACATCGTTGTCGCAATCGATGCGGATGTCGTGCACCGTCTGCACATGGCCCGACTCCTCGCCCTTGAACCACAGCTTGTTGCGCGAACGGCTGAAATACACCGCCCGCTTGAGTTCGGCCGTCTTTTGCAGCGCCTCGCGGTTCATCCAGGCGAACATCAACACGTCGCCGGAGCCTTGTTCTTGGGCAATGACCGGCACCAGGCCTTTGTCATCCCATTTGATTTTGTCGAGCCAATTCATAGGGGGGTGATCTTAAGACATTGGGGTGTCAGGACTGCATTCGCACCTCATAGCACCGTCAATCAAGCTACTTCAAAGCCTTAACAGGTTGCACAAAACACTCATTGGTTGCAAAATGCAACCTCATCACGGAGAAGCACCATGGCTGTTGCAATGAAACTGTCTGACGAGTTGGTCGAAGACGCCAAACCCTACGCTGCCGCAGAGCACCGCTCTGTGCCCAAGCAAATTGAGTACTGGGCACGCATCGGCAAAGCCGTGATCGACAACCCTGACATGCCTTTGCGGGTGATCCAAGACACCATGCTCTCGCGTGAAGAGGTCAAAGCCGGACTGGCTGCGCCTTATGAGTTTGGCTGATGCTGCAAGTCAGCGCCTCGCCATCTTTCAACCGGGTGGCCAAAAAGCTTCACGCCCGCGACAAAAAAACTCTGGATGAAGCCATCAAGGCCATTCTTCAAAATCCACAGCTGGGCGAGGAAAAGAAAGGCGACCTCGCGGGTGTTTTCGTCTACAAGTTCAAACTGAACGGTCAGGAAACTCTGCTGGCCTATGAACTGCAACCGCACAAAACAGCCCCCATTGAAGCGATGCTGCTGGCGGTCGGGCCGCATGAAAATTTCTACGTGGCTTTAAAGCGTTGATGAGCGCCAGCAACTTACAGCTCTGACGACTTGGCCAAAAGCTTACGCGCACAAAAACACAAACTGCCCCTAAAAATACATGGACTACTTCCTGAACAGGTTTCAGCCAAGCAAGTCAGCCGTTGGCGCTCCGGTTGAACGACCCGTTAGGCTGCATTCGCCCGTTCATACCTGACCTCGTCACTACCGTAAGGACCGACGCACTCCCATCCGTTCTTGTCGTAGAACTCTCTGGCCTTGGTGGTTGTGCCCGTCAAGAGCCAGAGCCTGTCGATGGGTTGCTTGCGGAACCACTCGATCATTGCGGCATGCAAACGGGTTCCATGGCCTCGGCCTTGTGCATCTGGCCTGACGAACAGCGCCCAGACATTGCCCGTCTTGGCGATGCCTACGGCGAATGCCTCAATCCTTCCAGCTTCTTCGATGACCCACCCGCAGCCTGTGTCTTCAATCGACCCTCTGGCCTCTTCATCTGAGATGCGGCCGGGTGTCAGGGTGTTCTCGGTCACTGAGTAGCGCACCTCCCAAATGCCCGGGATGTCGGCAGCGGTGGCTTGGCGCAAATGAGGCCCAGACATTTAGCCTAACGCCCCAGTTAACTGGCAGCGACGTGCGCTGCACGTTGCCGTCCGGTTGAGCGCAGCGTTCGGGGACAGCCAGGTACGCCAAAGGTTGAAGGACTCATGACTGGGTAACTCGTCGGTTGTAAGCGAAGAAAATTTCATCGCGTTCCCAGCTCAGTGACTCGTAAAGAGACTGCGCAGGCTGGTTGCTGCGAGCGGTGGTGAGGTCCATACGTGTCTTGCCTTCGGCAGCTGCTTTGTTCTCGGCAGCAAGCAGGAGCAATCGGCCAACACCGGCCTTTCGGGCGACGGGCAAAACAAAAAGGTCGTAAAGCAAATAAATCGGTTTCGCCTCAACAGAGCAAAAGGAAGGATAAAGCTGGCAGAAGCCAAGCATGCCCGATGAAGCGGACTCCGCTGACAGGATGACCGACTCACAATTGTTCAGACGATCGGCGATGAACTGTTGCGCCAATGGCAAGTCGGGGGGCTGCTCATAGAACTGGCGATACAAATCAAACATCTCCGAAACGGCTTGAATGTCTGTGGTGCGCGCTTCTCTGATGGCGATGCTCATGGTTGATTTACTCGGCGTTGCCATGTATTCGAAAAATATTCTCCGCATCCGATTCCACAATCTCACGCAGCGTGAGTCGGGATGTCTGCAGCGTTGGAAAATCGACCATCAGCTTTTAGTGGTTTAACTTGGACCAAACCGGACTGCGACAGATAAACGAAGCCGGTTAAGAATGAAATGATGCCCGACGCAGCCACGCTGAAGCACGTCCGGTTAACAAGGGGCTAGGCCTCAACTCGCCACGGAGGATTTAGGCGATTGCTGCCCGCCCAATACAGGCAGATGACGTTGCCCGCTGGGCCTTTGACTCCTGAGTGGAATGAACCAATAAGTGAAAGGCCCTTCTTGGCTTCAGCCTGACAAACAAGCCAGGCCACACACCGTGTGCTGAACACTTGAATATGGCAGTTGATTTCATGCTTGCCGCTCCTGATGCGCTTCACTTTTTGTGGTGACAACACGACCAGCCAATGGATGTTGGATTCCATTGTCGCCATACGTGCCGGTAACTTGAGCGATGACCACTTGAAAGCCATTGAGCCAACGCGATTGCTGCTGCTTTGCCTTCATGTGCTCAGGGTGCTTCATCAATGATTGCAATGCAGCCATGGACTCCCAGTAGTACACATTTGAGATGAGTCCGGTTTGTTGGTTTTCCCAAGACTCTTCACCCAAGTAACCTGGGATGGACTTCGCTATCTGTGCAATGACATCGTCAAGGGCATAGAACTCTGCGTCGTATTGCCTTTTTGCAAACGTAAAGGTGGATGTGTACATTTTTCCAGTCCGCATGACCGAAGGGATGGGTGTCATTGCGCGGCCTCCCTTGCTTGCCTGAACTTCATTCGCAGCCCGCAGATCGCCGTTGACTCAAGTGAAATCTCATGTTCTGACGACGCGCCAAGCAAACCATTCGCCAACAGAAAATCTCTGGCGGATTCCAGCGATCTGACTTCGAAGGTCAGTGATTGAATAACCTGGCGGTTGCCCTGAGTCAATCTTAGGACCATGTCCGCGGTCAGCTCGATCCCTGTTCCCGATGACTCCGTCAGAAGCCTCCATTTTTTCTCTGCGTCAGACAGATTCGGAGTTGACATCTCGATTGCCGACAACCCGACAAGCCCAATCGTTCCGCCTCCACGCTTTGTCATCTCAAGTTGATCCCTGGCTCTCCGTTCGGCTGTAGTCAGCCGCTCCTTCCACGGATAGATTGTTCCTTCAGGATTCCATGCGCAAAAAAAGATACAACAAGAATCGGAAGAAAGATCCAGCAACACCGAGTTGGTGAAGTTTGTAGTGAGAGAACCGTCTGCGGTCTTGGTCTGGTAAGGTCGGGGGGATTTGCATTGAAGTCCCGCTTGGGTAAGGTGCGCAACGCTGGCCTCCAAGTCAACAGGTTCCAGAGCAAATCCATGAATGAGTGGCGGCTGACTTTCTTTGGGAAGATCTGAATTGCTCGCCGATGCCCACAACTCAAGTTCGGTGTTTCCCACATGCACCCATGCGAACGTCGCAAAGCTGCTGCTTTGCTTTGGCCATGAAACGGGAAGGCCGAACACATCGGCAAAGAGCGAGAGCAATGGGTCGATGTCCAACAAGCGGATCATCACATGGTCAACGGTGGAATAGACAGCGGTGTTGCTCATTGCGCACTTGTAGTTCGAGGTAAGTTGGCGACCCCGGCAAGACCCTGGGTCCGATCTAACGAATATGTACCGCACTCCACCAGTCCGTGCTCGGTGGCCTGTCGTTGACACCCGGCTTGAGTCAGGGGTTGCCCCACACGATGCGCCATGGCTTAGCTGCCGGTCGGGAACCGGTGATACATGAAGAACTGTGCGTCCTTACGCCAGCCTTGAGCTTCGTAAAGCGCTTGACCCGTAGTGTTCTCGATGGCGACGTTCAGAGTGACGCGGGCTGCGCCATGGCTCCAGGCATAGCTCTCGACAGCTGAGAGCAACTGCGATCCCACCCCTTTGCGGCGACCACGCTCATGGACGAAGAGGTCGTTCAGAATGAAGACCCTGGCGAGATCCGTAGAGGAATAGATGGGATACAGCTGTGCGAACCCGACAGGAGTAGCAACTTCTGATGCCAAGAAGACTACAGACTCGCCGTGATCGAACCGTGCTTGAAGAAAGGCTGCTGCGACTGGAAGGTCGCTGGCCTTGCCTTGAAACACACGGTACTGATTGAACAGGTCTGCGAGCGCTTCGAGGTCTGAAAAAACGGCCTGACGTACGTTGATGATGCTCATTGGCGTTGGGGGCAAGTTTGACGCTGGGTGTGTTTGCTGGTCCTAACGTGAAGGTGACCGGCACATTGCGGCAGCGAGTCGGCGTTGACCGACCTGTTGGACATGACGACCACTACATCAGCGTATTCGAACAAGATTGGTGTCATATGCGAGAGCGTTAGGGGCAGGACGCGAACTTAAATGTGAGAGGGTACGTCAGATTCTGCTTCGTCGGCACGACGAGCTGTAGCCGGAGCACTTCCGATTCAATTGTTCCATCGAACAACGTGGTTGCACTGAGGGATGCCGTTTGAAAGGTGAGGCGGCTCCCCGCCAGGCGATAACTCGCTCCCTTTGACCAGTACTCACGAGCCAGTTCAGGTCTGAACCATTCGCACAGCCGTTCGTGAGTCGCTGGCATCGCAACGTGCGTTAAGAACACACTGTTGTCAGGCGCAAATCGAAGTACGCTGATGTAGCTTGTACCTTCTGCATTGGTCTGAACCTCACTGCGGTAGATGCCTCCCGTGTGAAGAACCTCGGACGGAAGTTCGGCGCGCGCAAAACTCAATGCACCCAGAAAAAGCGAAAGGCATCGAAGCGCTATGCGTCTAAAAGTCATGAGGTGTCACTTTCTAAGGTCTAACGTTCGAGCTAAGCGGGCGCCAACGGCAGAATGCCAGGCCCGGACCGGTCAGAATGTATAGCGTATCACCGGCCCGGGCCTGGCATTCTGCCGTTGGCGCTCCGCTTGAGCCAGGGGTTGGACGAAGCCGCTACGCGGAGCGGGTGTGCCGCAACGGCTGTTGGTGAATTCGTAAGCTGTAGGCTCATGCCTCAATTGTGGGGCATGTGATCTTCAACTTATCTGGAGTTCGCCCATGTCGACGTATCCCGGTGGCTATGACCCCGCCATTTTCCCCGAACCCTTTTCCAGCGCGTACCGCACCCACCTGCAGCACCTCAAGCTCAAAGGCCTGCAGCCCAAAACCATTGACGCTTACGCCCGTGCAATTCGGCGCATGGGCGACTACTTTGATTTTGCAATTGACAAGCTCCTGCCCACGCAACTGACCCACTATTTCAGCGATCTTGTGGCCTCCCATTCTTGGAGCGCCGTCAAACTCGATCTATACGGCTTCAAGTTCTTTACCTCGCACGTGCTGGGCAAACCCTGGAGCAGCCCGAACTTCATCAAGCCCCCCAAGGTTCAACGCTTGCCTGACATTGTCACCGTCGAAGAAGCGCAAGCTCTGTTTGCCGCCACTCAGGTGTTGAGTTACCGCGTGTTTTTCTTCACGCTCTACAGCATGGGGTTGCGTCTGAGCGAAGGCTTGGCTTTGAAGGTCGCAGACATTGATGCAGTCCGCCAGCGCATACATATTCGCGACTCTAAAGGTAACCGTGACCGGCTGGTTCCCCTGCCTGCAGCCACGCTTTTGGTGCTGCGCCGCTTTTGGGCCACGCACCGCAACCCCGAGCTGATGTTTCCCAATCGCCTGGGTGGATTGAAGGGCGCGCACGCGGCACGTACGCCGCTCGACCGGGGCGGCGTGCAAAAGACATTGCATCAAGTGGCCATCGATTGCGGCCTAAAAAAAAGATCACCCCGCACAGCCTGCGCCACAGCTATGCCACGCACCTGATTGAAGCTGGGGTCGATTTGCTTGAGGTCCAGAAGATTTTGGGCCACCACTCCATCCTCACCACCACCCGCTACACCCACCTGACCCACAACACCAATACCCAGGCAGGCGAACGCATTGAGGCCTTGATGGCGCGCTTTTGTGTGGATTGGGGTGATGTCAAATGATCACCCTGGCCTCCATCATTGAGCGCTTTGGCGCAGACTACTTGGCGCAGTATCCCCAGTGTGCCTCACACGTCCAGCGCCAGGCCCTCACAGCCATGCAGCGCTGCCGCACCACATTGGCGCCGCGCATGCTGGCCCAGTGCACCGACTGTGGCGATCAGAAAATGGTGCCGCACTCCTGCGGCCACCGCAACTGCCCCCACTGCCAAGCCCACGAGAGCCAGTCCTGGATTGAGCGCCAAACAACACGGCTGGTGCCGAGCAACTACTTTCTTCTCACGTTTACTTTGCCCAGCGAGCTGCGCACGCTGGTTTGGCAGCATCAACGCGTTGCCTACACCGCCTTGATGGATTGCGCCTGGCAGACGTTACGCGTCTTCAGTGCCAACCACAAACAGTTGCAAGGCACGCCCGGGGCCATGGCCGTACTGCATACCCATTCGCGGCAGTTGGAGTTTCATCCACACGTTCATGTGCTCATGCCTGCGGCGGCGCTGGATGCCAACAAAGGCTTG
>NZ_LFYT02000007.1 GCF_001270065.2 Limnohabitans planktonicus II-D5 | reverse complement strand
AGACCCCGACAGGGGCCTGAGCGGAATCGGACAAACGTCGGACCTGAAGGTGCCCGACCTACGGGGCCGTGTAGTTGTAGGTCGGTGGTCGAAGACCCCGACAGGGGCCTGAGCGGAATCGGACAAACGTCGGACCTGAAGGTGCCGACCTACGGGGCCGTGTAGTTGTAGGTCGGTGGTCGAAGACCCCGACATGGGCCTGCGTCGAAGCAGAAAACGTCGGACCTGACGGTGCCGACCTACGGGGCCGTGTAGTTGTAGGTCGGTGGTCGAAGACCCCGACAGGGGCCTGAGCGGAATCGGACAAACGTCGGACCTGAAGGTGCCGACCTACGGGGCCGTGTATTTGTAGGTCGGCGGTCGAAGACCCCGACATGGGCCTGTGCCGAAGCAGAATAGCGTCGGACCTGAAGGTGCCGACCTACGGGGCCGTGTAGTTGTAGGTCGGTGGTCGAAGACCCCGACAGGGGCCTGCGTCGAAGCAGAAAAACGTCGGACCTGAAGGTGCCGACCTACGGGGCCGTGTAGTTGTAGGTCGGCGGTCGAAGACCCCGACAGGGGCCTGCGTCGAAGCAGAAAACGTCGGACCTGACGGTGCCGACCTACGGGGCCGTGTAGTTGTAGGTCGGTGGTCGAAGACCCCGACAGGGGCCTGCGTCGAAGCAGAAAACGTCGGACCTGAAGGTGCCGACCTACGGGGCCGTGTAGTTGTAGGTCGGTGGTCGAAGACCCCGACAGGGGCCTGCGTCAAAGCTGAAAAGCGTCGAACTTGAAGGTGCCAACCTGCTCAAAGCGCCATGCGTCCATCACCCTCTGTTCAGGCGATTTGCGCCAAGCTGCTCAGCGAAAACTCGACGTGCATGGCCACGCCCCGATACAGCGCGCTTTCATCGATGTTGAACTGGGGGTGGTGGTGTGCATGGCACGCACCCAGGGCTTCGTTGCGCACGCCGACCAGGGCCATCAGGCCGGGGTACTTTTCCAGAAAGTCGCCAAAGTTTTCCGACACCATGAGCGACGGAAAGTCGATCACCGCCTCGGCCCCAAACAAGTCGCTGGCGCATTGCGCGGCCAGGGCGCTGCTGCGTGCTTCGTTGATCAGCATCGAGCCGCCCTTGCGGATGTTCAGCTGGGCCTGCGCCCTGAAGCTGGCGGCGGTGCTGTCCACCACGCGCCGGATGGCTTGGTGCAGGTGCTGCTGGTCGGCCAAGTGGGTGGTGCGCAGTGTGCCTGCGAGCAAGGCCTGATCGGGAATCACGTTGCCCGCAAAACCGCTTTGAAATTTGCCAAAAGTCAGGCTGGCCGCGTGCGCTGGGTTGATCTCACGCGTCATCATCATGGCCAGGTTGTTCACCAAAGCCGCGCCTGCCGCAATCGGGTCCACACCTTTTTGAGGCGATGCACCGTGGCAGCCCACGCCGCTCAGTTCAATCTCCACCAAATCACAGGCGGCCATGCGTGGCCCGGCCTGCACGCTGATCTGGCCCGCCTCGATTTCGGACCACAGGTGAATGGCAAAGGCCCTCTGCACCGGAAACGCCGCCAGGTGCTCCAGCAATTCGGCCGTGCCGCCGCCTTGCTCTTCGGCTTGCTGAAAGCACAGTTTCACGCTGCCTTGCAGCGATCCCGAGAACTGCTGCAACACCCGCGCTGCGCCCAGCAGCATGGCCACATGGCCGTCGTGCCCACAGGCGTGCATCACGCCGGGCACTTGCGAGCGGTAGGGCAAATGCTCGTTTTGCTCCTGAATGGGCAAGGCGTCCATGTCGGCCCGCAGCGCCACCATGGCGCAGCTGTGCTGGCCTGTGACCGTGGCCACCACGCCGTGTTCGCCCACCCCTTCCCAGGGCACACCCATGGCGCTCAGTTCGGCTTTCACGCGCTCTGCCGTGGCCTGCTCGCGGTAAGACAGCTCGGGCAATTGGTGCAGCTGCTGGCGCAGGCCCACCAGCCAGTCCTGGCAAGAACGGGCGGCTTCAAGGACGGGGTGGCTGGGGGTCATGGTGAGCGCTCCAAGTCAGGTGTTAACAAAGGCCGCAAGGCCCACAGGCCCAGCACCGGGCCGGGGGCCAGCAGCCACAGGGCCATGCTGCCCCACTTCTGCACGGCCCAGCCCAGCAGCAAGATGCTGAGCACGGTGATCAAAAAGCCCACGCCGTTTTGCAGCACCAAGGCGCTGCCCAGCCACTGCGGCGCCGCGTAGTGCGAAGACATGGCTGAAAACTGCGGTGAATCGGCCACCACACAAACGCCCCAAAACAGCAAAGCCCCCAGCTGCACCAGCGGCCAGGTGTCGGGAATGAAGGGGTAGCCCACGCACATCAGGCCCGATGCGGCCAAAGCACTGGCCGCCACCTTGGCGCTGCCCACGCGTCGGCTCCACAGGCCGCCCAGCACGCAGCCGAAAAAGCCGATGCCAATCACCGCAAAGCTGATCCATGCCACAGAAGAGGCCAAACTCTCGCCCGGCTCGGTCAAGGCTCGGGCAATGGGCAGGCTCAGCCAAGGCAGCACGCTCCAAAATGCGTAAAGCTCCCACATGTGGCCAAAGTAGCCCAGCGCCGATGCCCGAAAACCGCGCACCGCGATCACCGCACGCAAGGCTTGGGTGTTCAGGCGAACTGCTGCAGCAGGAGGTGCCGTGGGTTCAGTCAAAGATGTTTGTTGCTTGGGCGCTTGTCCCATCCAGCCCACCAGCACCGCGCCCACCAGGGCCAGCACCGACGAGCCCAGCAGCACTTCAGGCCAGGGCAAGCTCTGGCCAAGAGCCCGCAAGCCGTGCGGCATGGCCGTGCCCAAGGTCAGCATGCCCACCAGCCAACCCAGCGCAGCCGCCGGTTTGCTGCCCACACGCTGCACCAGCATCTTCATGCCCAGCGGGTAGATGCCAGCCAGGCACATGCCCACGACAAAGCGCAGGCTCCAAAACAGGCCGTAATCGGTCACACCCCAAGTGACGGCGGCGTTGGCCAGCGCCCCCAGCAAGCTGCACACCCCAAAAATGCGCGTGGGCTGAAACCGGTCGGCCGCTCCGCTGAAGGCAAAGGCCAGCGTGCCCGCGATGAAGCCCAGTTGGGTGGCGGCCAACAGCCAGCTGAAGGCGGCCGCACTCAGCTGCCAGTCGCGCATCAAGCTGTCGGCCACCCCGCTGGGGCTGAACCACAGCGAGGTGCTCAGGCACTGGGCCAACACAATGAAGGCCACCGCCAGCGAGGGGCGTGGCCCAGAGGGCTGACGCTCAGCTGCTGGCGCGTTCAAGGGCTTGCGCCAGGTCGTCGATCAGGTCATCGGCATGCTCCAGGCCCACCGAGACACGCAGCAAGCCCTGCGGGGTCTTGCTCTCTGGCCCCTCGATCGAGGCGCGGTGCTCAATCAGGCTTTCCACCCCGCCCAGGCTGGTGGCGCGGGTGAAGATCTCCACATGCGCGGCCAGAGCCATGGCCGCGTCTTTGCCACCTTTGACTTCAAACGACAGCATGCCGCCAAAGCCCGACATCTGCTTTTTGGCAATCGTGTGAAAGGCGTTGCCTTCCAGACCCGGGTAATGCACGGCACTGACTTGCGGGTGCTCGTTCAAAAAGCGGGCGACCTTGTCGGCGTTCGCGCAGTGCGCCTGCATGCGGTAGGGCAGGGTAGGCAAGCTGCGCATGACCAGCCAGCAGTCAAACGGCGAGGGCACCGCACCGCCAAACAACTGCGCGGTGCGCAAGGCGGCAAAGTGGGCATCGTCCTGGCGCGTGATGACCGCGCCGCCCAGCACATCGCTGCGGCCACCCAGGTACTTGGTCGTGGCGTGCATGACCATGTCGCAGCCCAAATCGAGCGGGCGCTGCAAAACGGGCGAGGCAAAGGTGTTGTCGGCAATGGCGCGTGCGCCGCCCGCGTGGGCGATCTCGACCACGGCGGCAATGTCCACGCACTGCATCAGGGGGTTGGAGGGGGTTTCGATCCAGACAATGCGGGTGTTGGGCTGCATGGCCGCGCGCACCGTGTCCAGACGGGTCATGTCCACAAAACTGGCGCTGACCTGCCACTTGGCAAACAGGTGTTTGAGCACGTTGGCTGTGCCGTGGTAAATGTCGGCGGGAGCCAGCACATGGTCACCTGGCTGCAGACCCTGAAAAATGGCCGTGACACTGGCCAGGCCCGAGCCAAAAGCGGCCGCGCCCGCGCCGCCTTCGAGCGCCGATAGAGCGGCTTCCAGGCCATTGCGGTTGGGGTTGTGGTTGCGCGAATACAAATAGCCGTGCGGGTAGCTTCCGTCGGGGTCACGCTCAAAGGTGGTGGACAGGTTGATGGGATCGACCACCGCACCTGTGGAAGGATCGACGCCGTGCCCTGCATGCACAGCCAAAGTTTCAAAACGCAGGGATTTGTTTGATTTCATTCGGGAAAGTATAGCCATGGGTTTGTGCGTACAGGTCTGCAAGGCGACAGGGGTGGCGAGCGTCATTTCAGGACATGGCGCGCAACACTTCAGGCCAGTGCTGCGCCACTTTGATCAGGGTTTGCACCGCCCCCGATGGATGGCTGCGGCCTTGTCCCCAGTTTTGCAAAGTGCGCACCGACACACCCATCAATTGCGCAAAGGCCGATTGGGTCAAACCCACTTTGGCCCGCGCCTCGGCAGCGGCCGACAGCGTGACCTGGTGCACCCGGCCTTCGCCGCGTTGGGCTTGCTGGATGGAGGTGAGCGCATCCTGCGCAAAAGCCTGTTTGTCGGCATCCATTTTTTGTTTAGGCATCCAAAGCCTCCTGTATGTGGGTTTGTACGTGTCTGTTGTTGATCCGGCACGCTGAAGTTTGAAATGTGTGAGGCATGTCATCTCGTAGGTCGGTACTCGCAGAGTCCGACATGATGGGTTTAGGCACAGACTCCAGTCGGGGTCTTCGACCGCCGACCTGCAACATCTTTGAGCATTGATCTCGTAGTTCGGCACTCGCAGAGTCCGACATGATGGGTTTCACGCTGGCCGATGTCGGAGTCTTCGACCGCCGACCTACAAAATCCTTGAGCATTGATCTCGTTGGTCAGCACTCGCAGAGTCCGACATGATGGATTTAGGCACAGGCCCATGTCGGAGTCTTCGACCGCCGACCTGCAACATCCTTGAGCATTGATCTCGTAGGTCGGTACACGCAGAGTCCGACATGATGGGTTTCGGCGCTGGCCCATGTCGGAGTCTTCGACCGCCGACCTACAACATCCTTGAGCATTGATCTCGTAGGTCGGCACTCGCAGAGTCCGACATGATGGGTTTCGCGCTGGCCGATGTCGGAGTCTTCGACCGCCGACCTGCAACATCTTTGCGCATTGAAAACTTCACAGAGCCGAATCCACAGTGAGGGGCGTGTCCCAGATCGTCAAGCGCTGGGCTGCCATGCAAACCTACGCTGGACTCAATGATGCTTGTCTTGGCAGCTAAGATTCCGACCTCAACGCCGAGTATTTTGCTGGAAACACCTTTATGACCGCCCCGACCACCGACCATTACGCCGTCATCGGCAACCCCATCGAACAAAGCAAGTCACCCCTGATTCACAGCGCTTTTGCTCAGGTCACGGGGCAGGACATGGACTACACCAAATTGCTGGCCCCCTTGGGTGGTTTTGCGGCGGTGGTGGACGCTTTTCGTGCCAGCGGCGGACGTGGCATGAATGTGACCGCGCCCTTCAAGCTCGATGCTTTTGCCTACGCCACCGACCTGGCCCCCAGTGCGCAGATGGCGGGGGCGGTGAACGCGATGAAGTTCGAGGGCTCCAAGGTCTTCGCAGAAAACTTTGACGGGGTGGGCTTGGTGCGGGACTTGGTGCACAACCTGGCTTGCCCGCTCATGGGGCGGCGCGTGTTGATTTTGGGCGCAGGCGGTGCCACCCGAGGCGCTTTGATGCCCTTGCTGGCCGAGCAGCCTGCCGAGCTGGTCATCGTCAACCGCACGGTGGCCAAGGCACACGAGTTGGCGGCGCTCGCGAAACAGCACCAGACGGGCCAAGTGCCCGTGCAGGGGCTGGGCTATGTCGACTTGCAGGGGCAGACGTTTGACGTGGTGCTCAACGCCAGCTCGTCCAGCCTGAGCGCCGAGCTGCCGCCACTGCCCGCCAGCGTGTTTGCCCCCCAATGCCTGGCCTACGACCTGACCTATGGCAAAGGCCTCACGCCGTTTTTGCAGCTGGCGCAGCAAGCGGGCGTGACGCAGCTGGCCGATGGCGTGGGCATGCTGGCCGAACAAGCGGCCGAGGCCTTTGCCTGGTGGCGCGGGGTCAGGCCGGATACGGCGGCGGTGATTGAAAGGCTGACGGTGCCTTTGGTGTGATGGATAGAGCTGTGGTGCAAACATGCATCAGACTGTGCAGGGTCCGTGGGTGGCAAGCCCTGGAAATATTTGCTGGTGCCGCGCGACGCGATCAGTAAGTCCAAGCGTTGGGTGGACTATTGACGGTACCACCAAGCTTGATGGCATCCATCCTCACTGAAGC
The DNA here is from genome assembly GCF_001270065.2 of Limnohabitans planktonicus II-D5. Classification (GTDB taxonomy): domain Bacteria; phylum Pseudomonadota; class Gammaproteobacteria; order Burkholderiales; family Burkholderiaceae_C; genus Limnohabitans_A; species Limnohabitans_A planktonicus. The sequence continues at coordinate 142,914 of NZ_LFYT02000007.1, read as the reverse complement.
CTGTAGTCAATTAGGGCGGGTTTTCACGACTTAGGTCAAGAAACTGACCGGCGCTTGTCTTTAGGATGTTTCTGTCGATGCATCAAAAGGAATATCTGCCGTGGTCAAAAAAATTTTGCTGCCCATTGATGGGTCTGAGGCGTCTATGGCTGCGGCCCGCATGGCCATTGAATTTGCACAATGTCAGGGTGCCGAGGTGTTTGGCCTGGTGGTCATTGACCCTTACCTGTACATCGGGGTGGGGCAGGCGTCCACTTGGGGGCAGCAAGCCCATAGCCAAGTGGCTATGGCATGGGCCGAGCAGCACTTGGGCGTTTTGCGCCGCGAGTGCGACGGTTTGAAGCTGCCCTTTCACAGCGCCACGGTCGAAAACAAGTCGGTGATCAAAGGCATTTTGGAGGCGCAACAATCGCTGGGTTGCGACTTGATTGCACTGGGTTCGAGTGGGCGCGGTGGCGTCTCTGCCCTGGTGCTGGGCAGTGTTGCGCAAAAAGTGCTGGCACAGTCAACGGTGCCCGTGATGGTCTTGAGGGCCTGAGCGCGGCATGGTGTGACCGCTTCTGCGAGTTTCCTCGCCATCTGGTGCGGTGCCTGTCAACTGAGCGCAGCGCCCCACCCACTGGCCAAAAAAGCCATGAACGCGGTACCCTGCGATCACTGGCATCTCACGGTGACAATCGGAAACATTGAGATCTAAACCACCATGTCTGACATCACCATCTATCACAACCCCCAATGCAGCAACTCGCGCGGTGCACTGGCCTTGATCCGCGAAAGCGGTGCGGAGCCCACCGTGGTGGAATACCTCAAGGCCCCGCCCAGCAGCGATGAAATTCTGTCGCTGGTGCAACGCACGGGTGCCAGCGTGCGCGATGTGTTGCGCCAAAAGGGCACGCCCTATGACGCGCTGGACCTGGGCAACCCGAAGTGGACCGATGCGCAACTGATGGCGTTCATCGCGCAGCACCCGGCTTTGATCCAGCGTCCGATCGTGGCCACACCTTTGGGCGTGCGGGTGTGCCGCCCACCACAGACGGTGCTGGAAATCTTGCCGTCAAGCCGCTGAGCAGGGGTGTTGACATGCTGTTGCCCCACATCAACACCCCCCGTTGCACCGGTTGCGGCTGGTGTGTGGCGGCGTGTCCACCGCATGTGCTGAGCTTGCAGGTCGTGTCCTGGCGCAAGCATTCGGTGCTGCATGAGCCCGATGCTTGCACGGGTTGCAGCCTGTGCGCTCGGCGTTGTCCGTTTGGGGTGATCACGATGATCAAGACACCATCACCGTTAGCAGAGGTGCCCTCGCCGCCATGAGGCCGCGCAGACCACGGCACTCCATCGCGGGGCAAGGTCTCCTGTCAATGGCCAGCCGATTGAGCTGCCAAGCCGTGCCGAGTTTCATGCCCCTTGGCGCTTGACCAACAAGCCAATCAATTCGGGCACCAGGGCGTTCGGGTCACCTTCTTGGCAGGCTGTTTCCAGCGTGTTTTTGACGGCTTGTGCCACCGTGTGGTCGGCGTGGGTGTCGCTGGCCATTTGGTTGTAGTAACTCAGGTCTTTGAGCGCATTGCTCATGGAAAAGCGCAGGCCCGAGGTGTCGCCTGTGGCCAGCGTGGGCTTGAGGCGTTCCAGCGCTGCGCCCCAGCCGCCGCCCATGGCCAGCACGTCCACAAAGGTCTGGGCATTCACTCCTGACAGCTGTGCGCACGCGGCGGCTTCGGCCAGCAGAGTGACGGTGCCCAGTGAGACGTAGTTGTGCAAAAGCTTCATGCGGTGGCCGGAGCCAATCGGGCCGGTGTGCACGATGTTTTCGGCAAAGCAGGCCAGGATGGGTTTGCAGGTTTCAAACAAAGCGGCATCGCCACCGACCAACAAGTTCAGGCGACCTTCGGCGGCTTCTTTGGGGGTGCGTGTCATGGGCGAATCGAGAAACTGCCCGCCTTGGGCGATGACCATGGCTGCGACTTTTTCGGTGGAGGCGGGCACAGCGGTGGAACAGTCGATGACGATGGTGCCGGGGCGCATGCCCTTGAGCACGCCGTCATCGCCCAGCAGCACGGCCTCGACCTGGGGCGTGCCGGTCACGCACAAAATGATCACATCCGACTGCGCCGCCAAGGCCTGGGGCGTGGTGCAGGTGCGTGCGCCTGCGGCCATCAGGGCGTCCAGCGGCTGGTTGCCAGGGTGTTCGAGCACCGTGAGGCTTTGGCCGTGCTTGAGCAAATTGCTTGCGATGCCGTGGCCCATCATGCCGATGCCGATCATGCCGATTGTTTTCATGCGTGTACCTTTGAGTGAACGGATTGGCGGCAACTGTAGCCGGGACTTGTGCACCAGGGCGTCACTTGTTTGCCAATCTGGCGAGCACGGTGGCTTTGAAGCAGGCGCTGGCCCTCTATACTGCCTGCATGAACGAACCGGTGCATTTTTCAGAGCCACAACCGCCCACGGGCACAGGCACCGGCCGCACCAACGACCCGGCGCGCACCATGGCCGAGATTCTGGCCGTGGCCACGCATGAGTTTGCTGACAAAGGTCTCACCGGCGCGCGCATTGACGAGATCGCAGCGGCCACGCGCACCAGCAAGCGCATGATCTATTACTACTTCGGCAGCAAGGACGGCCTGTATCTCGCGGTGCTGGAAGAAGCCTATCGGCGCATGCGGGCCATCGAATCCGACCTGCACCTGGACGATTTGCCGCCCGTGCAGGCCTTGCAGCGGCTGGTGGAATTCACCTACGACCACCACCGCGACAATGAAGACTTCATCCGCTTGGTGATGAACGAGAACATTCAGCGCGGCGACTATTTGCGCCAAAGCCAGAGCATCCAGCAGCTCAACTCCAAGGCCATCGAGTCGGTGCGAGAGGAGTATGACCGGGGCGTGGCCGAGGGCCTGTTCCGGTCTGGGTTGGACCCGGTGGACATCCACTCGGCGATTTCTGCGTTCACGTTTTTCAACGTCTCCAACCGCCACACCTTTGGCCTGATTTTTCAAAACCGCGCCAGTCAGGACAAAGCCAATACCCTCAAGCGGGTGCATGTGGTCGAGTTGATTTTGCGTTTCGTCAGCCGGTCGATTCCGGCTGCTTGATCCGGTTCAAAGCCCAACGCCTTGCATCTGGTGGAGGAGCTTCAACAAGCCGGATGAATCGGTGCATGTGCTGATGTCGTGGGCCTGTTCGGGTAAATCCGCCCCTGAAAAACTAACCAGTTCGTACATAATCAACGGACACACACTGGGAGAGTTGCATTGCTCCAAAAAATCATCGACAAGTTTTGCATCGCCCTGAGCATGGTCATGGCTGCTTGCCTGGCCGTGATGGTGGTGCTGGTGTTTGGCAATGTGGTCATGCGCTATGCCTTCAACTCGGGCATCACTTTGTCTGAAGAGTTGTCACGCTGGTTGTTTGTGTGGATGACCTTCATGGGCGCGATCGTGGCCTTGAAGGAGCGTGGCCACCTGGGCACTGACATGCTGGTGGGCAAGTTGGGGCCAGGCGGCAAAAAGTTTTGCTTGGCGCTGTCTTATGGCTTGATGCTTTACATCTGCTGGCTGTTGTTCAGCGGTGCCTACCAGCAAACCCTGATCAATTGGGACAGCACCAGTGCGGTGATGGAAGTGTCCATGGCCTGGGTTTATGCGCCCGGTGTGGTGTTTGCGGTGTTGGGGGGCCTGATGTTGCTGACGGAGTTGCTGCGTTTGCTCACGGGGCAAATGCGCGATGAAGACCTGGTCATGGTCCAGGAATCCGAAGAGTCGCCCCACGGCGCAGGCAAAGCCTGAGCGGGCAGGGGACCGACATGACGATTACCATTTTTGTTTTGTCTCTGCTGGGCGCGATGGCCATCGGCATCCCGATCGCTTTTTCACTGCTGCTTTGCGGTGTGGCTTTGATGTGGCACCTGGACATGTTCGACGCGCAAATCCTGGCGCAAAACCTGCTCGAAGGATCGAACAGCTTTCCTTTGCTGGCCGTGCCGTTTTTCATGTTGGCCGGAGAGGTCATGAACGCGGGCGGTTTGTCGCGCCGCATCGTGAACTTTGCCATGGCCTGCGTGGGGCACATCAAAGGCGGCTTGGGTTATGTGACCATCATGGCCGCCGTGATCATGGCGGCGCTGTCGGGCTCGGCGGTGGCCGATGCAGCGGCTTTGTCTGCTTTGCTCTTGCCCATGATGGTGGCAGCCGGTCACGACCGGGCACGCTCGTCTGGTTTGATCGCCTCTGCCAGCATCATCGCCCCGGTGATTCCGCCCAGCATTGGTTTTGTGATCTTTGGCGTGGCGGGCAATGTGTCCATTTCCAAGCTCTTCATGGCCGGTATCGTGCCGGGCATCCTGCTGGGCGCTTCGCTCTGGGTCACTTGGTGGTGGTTGGCGCGGCGCGAAGTGGTGCAGGTGCCGCCGCGCAAATCCATGGGTGAAATTGGCGTGGCCATGCGCGAAGCCACCTGGGCCCTGGTGATGCCGCTGATTGTGGTTTTTGGCCTGAAGTTTGGGGTCTTCACCCCGACCGAAGCGGCCGTGGTGGCGGCGGTCTACGCCTTGTTCATCTCCACCTTCATTTACCGCGAGCTGGGTCTGAAAGACCTGTACCCCTTGTTTGTGAGTGCCGCCAAAACCAGCGCCATTGTGATGTTCTTGGTGGCCGCAGCCATGGTCTCGGCCTGGCTCATCACGGTGGCCAATTTGCCCGCCCAGTTGATCGAGTTGCTGCAACCCTTGCTGGACAGCCCACGCCTGCTGATGCTGACCATCATGGTCATCACCCTGGTGGTGGGGACCGCGCTGGACATGACGCCGACCATCTTGCTGTTGACGCCCGTGCTGATGCCGGTGGTCAAGGCGGCGGGCATTGACCCGGTTTATTTTGGCGTGCTGTTCATCATCAACAACGCCATTGGCCTGATCACCCCGCCTGTGGGCACGGTGCTCAACGCGGTGGCGGGGGTGGGCAAAATCAGCATGGATGAAGTCACGCGCGGCGTGATGCCCTTCATGCTGGCCCAGTTCACCATCCTGTTCGCCATGGTGGCCTTCCCGGCTTTGGTGATGGTGCCGGCGCGTTGGTTTTATTGAAATCGATTTCTGGGTGTGGCTGTCTGATCGGGTACGCCTGGCAGCCCCCCCTTTTGATGCACAGCGTACGTCCTTCTTTTTTCTGGAGACAACTCATGAAACGTGTATTCATCCAATCCCTGATCGCCACCGTGGCGCTGGCTGCCATGGGCGTGGCTTCGGCGCAGGACAAAACCATCAAGTTCGCCAACCAGAACGCAGCGGGCCACCCGATCGTGCTGGGCATGGAAAAGTTCAAGGAAATTGTCGAGAAGAATTCGGGCGGCAAAATCAAGGTCAACGTGTTCCCCGGTGGCGCACTGGGCAGCGACCAGGCCAACGTGTCGGCCATTCAGGGCGGCACTTTGGAGATGGCCTCCATGAACTCGGGCATCTTCGCCTCGCAGGTCAAGGAGTTCGCGATTTTTGACTTCCCTTTCATGTTCGGCTCTGGCAAAGAAGCTGACGCTGCGGTGGACGGCGCGTTTGGTAAAAAACTGCACGCCAAGCTCGAAGACAAGGGCATCATCGGCCTGGGCTTTTACGAGCTGGGCTTTCGCAACATCACCAACAGCAAACGCGCCATCAACAAGGTAGAAGACCTCGAAGGCCTCAAATTGCGCGTGATCCCCAACCCGATCAACGTGGATTGGGTCAAGGCCTTGGGTGCCAACCCCACACCGCTGCCGTTTCCTGAGCTTTATGCGGCGCTGGAACAAAAAGCCGTGGACGGACAGGAAAACCCGGTAGCCACCATCAATGGTGCCAAGCTGTACGAAGTTCAAAAGCACCTGGCTTTGACCGGCCACCAGTACAACCCCCAGTCGGTCGTGATCAGCAAGAAATTCTGGGAAAAATTGTCGGCTGCCGAAAAGAAAATCGTGTCCGATGCGGCCACCGAATCGGCCAAGTTTCAACGCGAAAAAGCCCGCACTCTGGAAGCCAGCATTTTGGACAACCTGAAGAAAAACGGCATGCAAGTGTCGCAACTGCCTGAGTCCGAAATGGCCAAGCTGCGCGACAAGATGCGCCCCGTGACCGCCAAATACGGCGTGACCGTGGGCCAGGACCTGGTCAAGGAACTGCAAGCAGAAATCGAGAAGGTGCGCACAGCTGCTGCACCGGCCAAGAAGTCGGGCAAGTAAAGCCACACAAGCAGCCTCACGCCAGCGTCTTTCTCCTGGCTGAGGCCGCAGGGCTGGCTTGCTTGTTGGCCCGCCCTTTTTTGATACGCCAACTTTTCCCATGATCAACGGCCACACAGACATCATTGCCCACATCGGCTATCCCACCCACAGCTTCAAGTCGCCGATGATCTACAACCCCTATTTTGAGCAGGCGGGCATCAATGCCGTGGTTGTGCCCATGGGTTGCAAAAGCGAGAATTACCCGGCATTTTTGAAGTCGGTGTTCACGCTTGAAAACATTCGAGGTGCCTTGATCACCATGCCGCACAAAGTCAGCACCGTTGGCTTGCTGGACGAGGTCACGGACACCGTGCGCGTGGCCGGAGCGTGCAACGCCGTCAAGCGCTTGCCCGATGGCCGCCTGGTGGGCGACATGTTTGACGGTGCGGGTTTTGTGCGCGGGGTGCAGCGCAAAGGTTTTGATGTGGCCGCCAAGCGCGTGCTGGTGGTGGGCACGGGAGGTGTCGGGTGTGCCATCGCAGCCTCGCTGGCTGGCGCAGGCGTTGCGGCCATCAGTTTGTTCGATGTGAACGGCGCCAGCTGCAACGCGCTGGCCCAACGCCTGAAACACACCTACCCCCAGATTGAAGTGCGCACCGGAGCGAACGACCCGGCGGACCACGACTTGGTGGTCAACGCCACCCCCCTGGGCATGAACGAGGGTGACCCGCTGCCGGTGGATGTGTCGCGTTTGTCTCCGAACACTTTCGTGGGCGAAGTGGTCATGCGTGCCGAAACCACCGCGTTCCTGGCCGCAGCGCAAGCACGCGGCTGCCGCACGCAGGTGGGCACCGACATGCTGTACGAACAGATTCCGGCGTACCTGGAATTTTTTGGCTGGCCCACCACCACCGCCGAGGTGCTGCGCCGTGTGGCGCGAATGGAAGAGTCACTTCAGACACCTGATTGAGCAGCTCGCGGTCTGCATCCAGGGTGGACTTGAAGGCCCGAGGATGCATGTCCAGGCTTGCGCTTCAGTGGCAAGCCCGCAGGTCGTGAATGGGGCGATTGACATGCTTGCCCGTCCGGTCAGTGATGGCGTATTGATCGTGGCGAATGTCAACCACATCCCCTTCGCACAGATACACCACATGTTCAGCCTCTTCAGGCAAGGCCATCTTGTCACTGGCGATATAGAGCGCCTGCTGGGCGATGCCCAAAAACAAAGGCAAGCCCGAGTGAGCTGCAAGGATGCGCTGAGGCTGGTCATGAAACATGACGGCCAAGGCGTAAGTGCCTTGCAGCAGTCCCAGCGTCCGTTGGATGGCTTGCAGGGCATCGCCTTGGTAGGTGGCGTGCATCAGGTGTGCAATGACTTCGGTGTCTGTTTGGCTGGTGAAGGTGTAGGCCCGTTCCATGAGGTGGGTGCATAGACCCTGGTGGTTGTCGATGGTGCCGTTGTGCACCAATGCCACCTGTGCCGGTTTGCTCAGATCCGTGTGTGGCCCATGGCTGAAATGCGGATGTGCATTGAAGATGGTCGGTGCGCCCTGCGTGGCTGCTCGGATGTGTCCCATTGCGCTTGTGCCTTGCAGGCCCAACAGTGGGTCTGTGGACCGTGAAACCAAGTCGGCCATGCTGTGGGTACTGCGCATTCTGAGCAGTTTGGCGGGAGACATTTTGGCGTTCTGCATGCCATGCACGGCCAGACCGCAAGAGCCATGAGCATTCGAGCCATGAGCATCCAGGGCCATATGGTGCAGACCCTTGAGCAATGCTGGAACGATATTTCTTTGCGAGACTGCGCCGATGATGCCGCTCATGGAGAGTCCTTGGAGAAGGTTGATCAGGTGCCATGGATGCACTGAGGGGGTGAAATGCGGCCGGTTATCTGCTGATGACACGTGCCCAATGGTTTTGGCAGAGGGGGCCTTTGTGCAGAAACGCTGTCAAAGTCGCCGCCATGGTGAGGGCAAATCAGAGATGCAATGGCGGTCTATTTCTGAGAATTTTGCCCTTGTGCAAGGTGCAGCGTGCCATTGATTGAGGCAATCAGTATGTGCGACATCGCACACAAAATTAAGCAGTGTGATTTGGGTCACTTCCAGTTTGGTGTGTGCTGGCGCCATGTCATTCAACGAACGGACGGCCCACACGATGGGCACTAAATTCAAAGCCTCAGTGCCCAAGATTAGAGAGCAATCACATCATGAAAGTGAGTCGCTGAACTTCATGCCAGAGCGTTAAGCAGAGGTTTCAAATCTTCCTTAAGTGAGCGCTGCTTGCGCTCTGTGTACGAGTCCTCGGTGATGCCGGGTAGATCGAAAGATAGATATCGAAATGCCTATGTTTTCACATCGTTTGATCAATAGCAATTGGAGAGCCATTCGCCGACCATGTATTTGAGCCAATGGGTTTTTTCTATGACCTTTCCGTGGCGTCAAAGCTGAATCAGCTTGCATGTTCACAACGCTTGAAGAGGATATTTATGTCTTACCCGATGCTTGAAAGTGCGCGCAAAAATTTTATTTTAGCCGCATTGCCTTTGATTCAATATGCCCGAATTTCAGAACACTTGAAGTCAGTTGACTTGCTCACAGGGCAAGTGATTTATGAACCTGGGGAGAGTTTGGACTTTGTTTATTTTCCGACCACATGCACGACGAGTCTCGTGCTGCAGACGCAAGATGGTGAAACCTCCGAGCTGGCGATGACGGGCCGTGATGGATTGGTCGGCATCCCTCTGGTTTTGGGTGGCGCATCCATGAATCACCGTGTCATGGTGCAGCGTGCTGGGCGTGCGTTCAGAATGTCTGCAGATGTGTTTGAGGCAGAGTTGCTCCATTCCAAGGCTTTGCAGCAATTGGCCTTGTCGTATGTGCAAGCCATGATCACGCAAATGTCGCAAAGCATTCTTTGCATTGGACATCATGCAGTCAGTGAGCGTCTGTGTTACTGGCTGCTGTTCAATGGCGATGCACTGCCTGAAGAGCCCATCAAAATCACCCACGAGATGATTGCCCACATGTTGGGTGTTCGCCGGGAATCTGTCACACAGGCTTTGGGCAAGTTGCAAACGGCAGGACTGGTGTCCAGTGGACGTGGAAAAATTGCCATATTGGACCGAGAAGGTTTGACTCAGCAGGTGTGCGAGTGTTTTTCTTTGGTGACAGCGGAAAAACAACGCTTGTACGAGCGTGCGATGCGCATGATCAGTGCTGAATCAGAGACGTAACAGCCAGACGATGCACTGTCAGCGCCCGATGCACGTTTGTTGCAAAAATATCAAGATGCCTACGATTTTGCCCCGGTGGGGTTTGTCAATCTGGATGCCCAGTGTCAAGTGGTTCACACCAATTTGGCGGGGGCCATCATGCTGGGCGTTCAACGATCGAGTCGCAGCAAACATTCTTTTTTGAGTTTCATTTCTGCAGAGGATCACGAACGCTTCCTGGCGTTTCACCAGTCGGTGCTCAGTGGCAAGTGCCGCGACCATTTGGAGGTCACCTTGTCCGGTACAGGACGTCGCGCAGACATGATCGTGCGTATTGATGGCACGCTCGATGATTTGGGTGAGGAGTGTGCGCTGGTCTTGATTGATGTGACGCGGGAGAAAAAGCGCATGACCGAACTCTTGGAGCACGAGCGTCAGCAGCATCAGGTTTACTCAGGCAAGCCGTCCGACATGGCGTGGTTCAATGACAAGGAGGGACGAGTGCTGCCCGCGTCCAGCAACTTGATCGATCAATTCAGACCCATGACAGGCCAAGGTACTTTGGCTGACTTGGATGCGGATTCGGTGGGTCGTCATTCTCTGCTGCCCCATGGCGTCTATCCTGTGTCTGGGACGTGAAGGCTCCACAGCAAGTGCCGCATGGGGGTTTTTTCCCGGGCTTGCCCTGGGTTCAAGATGAGAATCACAGGGCAGACAAAAATGCCCACCCCTTGGGCCAACTGTGAGGCGACTGCACACAGCACCCATAAGAATCCAGCCCAAGCGTGTACCTTCAAGCCTGTGTTTTGTGCGCGCAAGTCGAGGCACCAGCAGTTGCCGATACCTTGGGGCAATGGTTTTTCAGCTTATGGATCCGGCACGCTGCAGTTTGGAATGAGTCAGACATGTCATCTTGTGGGTTGCCACTCGCAGAGTCCGACATGATGGGTGTCGGCACAGGCCCATGCCGGGGTCTTCGGCAGCCGACCTGCAACATTTTTGAGCGTTGAAAACTTCACAGCTCCGAATCCATAGCGCCACGCCCATCGTCCAAAGGTCTGGGTTTCCAATAGTCAATGGGCGGGACAGATTTAGAGATGGAAAAACCCATGAATTGGCTCCACGATCCCACGCGGTTTTTGTTTTTCACTGGCAAAGGTGGGGTGGGCAAGACTTCCTTGTCGGCGGCTACAGCAATCCGCTTGGCTGATGATGGGCGGCGTGTCTTGCTGGTCAGCACCGATGCGGCATCCAACCTGGATGACATGCTCGGCATGCCTTTGAGCAACCAACCAGCCCCAGTGCCCGGTGTGCCAGGCTTGTGGATGCTGAACATCGACCCCGACACAGCAGCCCAGGCTTATCGCCAGCGGGTGCTCGATCAAATGCCTGGCGATGATCTCAACGCACGTCACACCGTGCTGGAGCAACTCTCGGGAGCTTGCACGACCGAGATCGCGTCGTTTGACGAGTTCAGCAGCTTGTTGGCCGATGGGGCGAGTGCTTATGAGCATGTGGTTTTTGACACTGCCCCGAGTGGACATACGCTGCGCCTGTTGAGTTTGCCCAAAGCCTGGAGCGGTTTTTTGGCGGGCAATGACCGGGGGGCATCGTGTCTGGGGCCGCATTCGGGGCTGAAGATGCAGGAACAGCGTTTTAACCAGGCGCTGGCTGCATTGTGTAACCCTGTGTTGACTTCAGTGGTGCTCGTGGCCCGACCCGAGACGGGTGCCTTGATGGAGGCCGGCCGCACCAGCCAGGAGTTGCGTGCGCTGGGCCTGACGCAGCAGCGGCTGGTGGTCAATGGCGTTTTTCGCGCCACTCTGGCCGATGACCCGATGGCTCAGGCCATGCAAGCTCAAGGTGAGCAAGCCCTGGCCGATATGCCCGCAGCTTTGCGTGAATTGCCCACAGACTGGGTGCCGCTCAGGGCGATCGACAGCGTGGGTTTGCCTGCTTTGCGGGCCTTGTTGTCAGGTGCCCCCAGCCCTGTGCCATTGCTGGCTGCGGGCGTGCCTGATCGTGAGTCGCTGCATCTGGCTGGTCTGGTGGCCGATTTGGCCCAGCGTGAGCACGGACTGATCATGGTCATGGGCAAAGGCGGTGTCGGCAAGACCACCGTGGCTGCGGCCTTGGCATTGGGTTTGGTGCAAAAAGGCCGCACCGTTCACCTGAGCACGACCGATCCGGCTGCCCATTTGATGGCAACACTGGGCGAGCAGGTGCCTGGTTTGCAAGTCAGCCGCATCGACCCCCAACTGGAAACCCAAAAATACATCGACAAAATCATGGCAGCCCGTGGCCCGGGCTTGGACGACAGCGAAAAAGCCTTGCTGCTGGAGGATCTGCGTTCTCCGTGCACGGAAGAAGTGGCGGTGTTTCATGCGTTCTCGCACATCGTGGCGCAAGCGCGCAGCGGTTTTGTGGTCCTGGACACGGCACCGACGGGCCATTCGCTGCTTTTGATGGATGCAGCCGGGGCCTATCACCACCAAATGATGCACAGCCTGGAAATGACACCAGGTGCTGGCGCCCATGTCATCACGCCTTTGATGCGCCTGCAAGACCCGGCCTACACGCGCATCATTTTGGTCACATTGCCCGAGGTCACACCAGTGACGCAGGCCGCCGCCTTGCAAGAAGATTTGCGTCGGGCGCAGATCGAGCCCTATGCCTGGGTGATGAACCGGTCTGTGCTGGCCGCCCAGCCCAGAGACCCCTTGTTGCGAGCCCGTTTGGAGGGTGAGCGCAGGCAAATGGCGCGGGTGAGGAATGGTTTGGCCCAAAGGCTTTTTGTGGTGCCTTGGGTGACCCCGCCACCGGTGGGTGTGCAAGCCTTGCAGGGTTTGCTGCTGATGTGAGTCGATGCACAGTTGGCCACGATGGGGGCCCGAGGATCATAGAGAATCGGGGCCTCTATGAATCACAAAGAATTATTTCCAAAATGGCGTCGCCTACACAGCGGCTGGCGTTGGGTGGCGGGTGTGCTGGTGGGCTGGGCGCTGCTGTGGGGACTCAGCGCCCTGTGCGTTCCTTGGGGGGCACGTTGGCTGGTGCAGACGCAGGGCAGTCAGGCCTTGGGGCGTGTCGTGAAGGTCGATTCCGTGTCGTTTCAGCCTTGGTCGATGGCGCTGGTGCTGCGGGGCTTGCGCATGGGGCCAGCAGGCGCTGCGCAGCTTACAGCGTCGCCGCCCTTGCAAATTGAGGAGGTGCGCCTGAATCTGGCGCTGGCGTCTTTGTGGCATGGGGCACCCGTGCTGGACGAAGTGGTGGTCAGCCAGCCGCGGTGGCAGCTGGCGCATTCAGGGCAGGGACATTTTGATGTGGACGACTTGCTGGGCCTGGGTCGACAGCCAGGTGCCGGTCCCGGACAGATGCCTCGTTTTTCGCTCTTCAATGTGCGCATTGAAGGGGGGCGGATGGTGTTTCACGATGCGCCCAAGTCGCTCACACACACCCTGGATGATGTGACGCTGCACATCCCGTTTTTGAGCAACATCGGTGCGCGCCGCGAGGTCAGCACGCAGCCACGTTTGGCATTCAAGCTCAACGGTGTGGGGTTTGACAGTGAAGCCGAAACGGCGCCTTTTGCCGACGACCGGCGCGCACAGGCCCAACTTCACATCAAAGGGCTGGATGTGGCTCCTTATGTGCGCTACTGGCCTGCTGCATGGCCCGTGCGCTGGACGCAGGGGCGGGGAGATCTGGACTTGACGGTGACGTTCAAGCAAACGGACAGTCCACAAGTCGGGGTGTCGGGGCAGTTGTCGGCACAGGGCGTGCAATTGCAGGAAAAAGCTGCCGGACAAAATGCCGCTTTGCCGCTGTTTGAAGTGGCCAGCCTGGCGCTGCAAGTCGATGAATGGCGACCGCTCGAGCAGGTGTTCAAGCTCGCTTCGCTGGAGGTGGTGCAGCCGGTGCTGCATGTGCGCCGGAATGCTCAGGGGCAATTGCAGGCCTTGTGGCCTGTGGCTTCGGACAAGGCCCCAGGCCAAGTGGCCCCAGCAATCGCTGCGCCTGCGGGGCCTGCACCTGTGTTCAGCTTGCAGCGCCTGCACATTTCGGGCGGGCAAGTGCATTGGGTCGATGCCAGCACACCTGTGCCCACCCAGCTGTCGATGGGGGATGTGGTGCTCAAGGCCAATGACCTGAAGTGGCCCACGGGCGCATCTGGGGGCTTGGCCAAACTGGAGGGCTCGGCAACGCTGGAGGGTGGACGCATCCGCTGGCAGGGCGAAACCAACTTGACCAGTGGGCAATTGCGCATGAACGCCAAAGCGCTGCCCTTGGCTGCAGGTGCGGGCTATGGCGCCGCGCATGTGCGCCCAGAGTTGTTGAACCAGATGGCGGGGCAAATTTCTGCAGATATGACGCTGGACTGGAAAACCGCCAGCTCAGCTGGGGCCGGTGATGGGCAGATGTTGCTCAAGGCACCCTTGCTGCGTTTGGACAAGGTGTCTGTGGGGTCGCCCAATCAGCCGGATCTGTCCTGGGACTCGCTGGAGTTGGCGCAGTTGGAGGTGGACTGGCTGCGGTCGCAGTGGCGGGTGGGGCAACTGGCGTGGACTGGGCCGGTGGCCAAAATCATGCGTCAAGCCAACGGGCGCTGGATGTTTGAAGACTGGCAGCTTGCGCCTGCCGTTGGGGCAGCTTCAGCCCCCGCGTCTACAGATCAGGCCATTTCCACTGCGCTTGGGGCCAAGGCACCGGGCCAAAAGCCTTGGACAGGGGGTGTTCACCAGGTTCGGGTCACTGGCGGGCAAGTCCATTGGGATGATCGCGCTGTGCCTGCCGGGGTGCAGCTGCAATTGCAAGATGTGAACATGCTCACCGGGGCTTGGCACGACACGGGCCAGGCACATGAGCCGATGACCTTGCAAGGACAACTGACGGTTGTCAATGTGCGCCGAGAAAGTGGTCAAGACGGTCGTGAAACCCGGCGAGCGCCCGGGCGTGTCGATTTTGATGGCCGTGTTCATTGGCCCGAACCGTCAAAATCCGGCACCCCAGCTCAGCCCTTGGCACTGTCGGGTCGCTTGCAGATGGACAAGTTTCCGGCGCACAGGTTGGGGCCTTATCTGGCCCCCGTGCTGGATGTGACGTTCAAGCGTGCAGACCTGAGCTATGCCGGGGCACTGGATGTGCGCTTGGCACCAGCGGGTTTGGGCCTGGGCCTGCAAGGTGATCTGACCCTGAGCGCCTTGCGTACCGAAGAGCGGTCCACACATGCGCCCTTGCTGGATGCCAAAAACCTGAATTTGCGTGGCTTGGATGTGAGCATTCAGGCCGGTGCCTTGCACAGCCTGAAGGTGGCGCAAACCGTGCTCAGTGATTTTTCAGCCCGCATTGCGATTGATGCAGAAGGGCACCTCAATTGGCTGGGCTTGCGCAAGGGTTCGCCAGTGGCACCTGCGCCCCATGCGTCCCATGCGGCCGCTGTAGGGCTGCAGCCCGTGATTGCACTGGGGCCGATGGCCTTGGTCAACGGGCGGGTGGCTTTTTCTGACGTGTATGTGCAGCCCCATGTCTCCACCGAGCTGCACGGCCTGAGCGGCAGTTTGTCGGCGGTCTCCAACCAGGTGGCCAGTGCACAGGCACCTGAATTGGCCAAGCTGAGCCTGCGCGGCTTGGGCGCTGGCTCGGCCAGTGTCGAGGTCGAGGGCCTCATCAATCCACTGGTCAAACCCATGGTGCTGGATGTGAAAGGGCAGTTGCGTGACCTGGAATTGCCCCAGCTGTCGCCCTACAGCAGCAAATACGCAGGCTATGGCATTGAGCGCGGCAAGCTCTCAGCCACACTGAACTACCACCTGGACCGCGAGGGTGATTTGCAGGCGAACCATCAGCTCATCCTCCATCAATTGCGTTTCAGTGATCGTGCCGAAGACAGTACGGCGCCCAATCTGCCGTTCAAGTTGGCGGCTGCTTTGCTGGCGGACAGTCAGGGCGTGATTGACATCCAGCTGCCCGTGAGCGGCTCCATCAATGACCCGGATTTTCGCGTAGGTGCCATTGTCTGGAAGCTGCTGATGAACCTGGTGGGAAAGGCGATCACCTCGCCGCTGAATCTGATCACGGGTCTTTTGAGCGGGCAAGAAGAGCTTCAGCAGTTGGGCTTTGCCCCTGGCACCGCCTCAATGACCGATGAGGCTGAACAGTCCCTGCAAAAGGTGGCACAAGCCTTGATGGATCGCCCGAATTTGCAGCTCACGGTGGCGGGCTACAGCGACATGGACACCGAGCGTGAGGCCTATCGTCAGGCCAGGCTGCAGGACCAGCTCTTGGCAGAAAAACGCCGCAAGCTTAGACGTGAGGGTCAGGATGAGACATCAGCAACCGGCCTGTCTGCCGACGAACAGGAGGCCTTGCTCAAGGCTGTTTATCGGCGCTCTAACGTGCCCAAGCCGCTCAATCTGCTGGGCTTGCCCAAAGACATCTCGCCCGCCGACATGACGGCTTTGCTCTTGGCGGCCATGGATGTGACGCCGGCCAATATGCAGTCTTTGGCCGAGGCGCGAGGTGCGGCTGTGCGAGATGCGTTGATGGCCAGGAAAGTGCCCGCTGGGCAAATTTTCATGGGCACAGCGCGCACGGATACGGCCAAGGCAGCGGGCTTCACACCCCGAGCCACGCTGACCCTTGCCCTGCGTTAAGTTGAGTTGAGTTGAGTTGCAAGGCTGACGCCAGGGTTGGGGCTGACAAGGGGCTGCGTTGCCAGGGTTTGAGCCTGTGGGGGGCAACATGATGGGTTTTGGCGCAGGCCCATGTCGGGGTCTTCGACCACCGACCTACGAGGATTCTGTAGGTCGGCACTCGCAGAGTCCGACAATTCGCTGCATGACCGGTATCGCCTGCCCAGGTGCAGTGAAGATTCGACGCAAATGTCGGGGTCTTCGACCGCCGACCTGCGAGGGATCCTGTAGGTCGGCACTCGCAGAGTCCGACAAGTCGCCGCGTGACCGGTATCGCCTGCCCAGGTGCAGTGCCGATTCGACGCAAACGTCGGGGTCTTCTACCACCGACCTGCGAGGGATTCTGTAGGTCGGTACTCGCAGAGTCCGACATGATGGGGTTGGGCGCTGGCCCATGTCGGGGTCTTTGACCACCGACCTACAACTTCATTGAGCATTGAAAACTTCAAGTGGCCGAATCAATATGATGTCGGGATGAAAAATAGACACATTGCCTCCTTCAAAGTCAGCGCCATCGGCCTGGGCTGCATGAACCTGAGCCACGCTTATGGCACCCCTGTCTCGGCCGAGCAGGCTGAGCGCGTCTTGCTCACGGCGCTCGACCAGGGTGTGACCTTTTTTGACACCGCCGCCTTGTATGGCTTTGGCGCTAATGAAACCTTGCTGGGCAAGGTGTTGAAGCCCCACCGCCAAAAGTTCACCCTGGCCAGCAAATGCGGCATGCAGGGTGTGGACCCGGGTGACGGCAAGCTGGTGCGGGTGATCGATGGCCGTCCGGAGACGATCAAAAAGACCTGTGAAGACGCCTTGCGCCGCCTGCAAACCGACGTGATTGACTTGTATTACCTGCACCGCTGGGACAAAAAGGTGCCGATTGAAGACAGTGTGGGTGCGTTGAGCGACTTGGTCCGACAGGGCAAGATTCAAGCCGTTGGCCTGTCCGAGGTGTCAGCCCAGACACTGCGCATAGCGCATGCCGTACACCCCATTGCAGCGGTGCAGACCGAATATTCGCTGTGGACGCGCAATCCCGAAATCGCGCTCTTGCAAGCCTGCCGTGAACTGGGCAGCGCCTTTGTGGCGTTCAGCCCGGTGGCCCGTGGGTTTTTGTGTGGCGAGCCGATTGACATCGAACGTCTGGACGCCAAGGACATCCGCCGCAGCATGCCGCGTTTTGCCCCGGACAATTTCGCGGCCAATCAGAAGCTGCTGCCCGGCTACCATGCCCTGGCTCGGGAAGCCGCTTGCAGCCCGGCCCAGCTGGCGCTGGCCTGGCTGTTGCACAAGGCGGACCACATCATCCCCATCCCCGGCACCACGTCCGTGGCGCATTTGTGCGATGACTTGGGGGCGGTGGATGTGAACTTGGACGCGGCTTTGTTGATGCGCCTGGAGGCATTGATCAACCAGAACACGGTGGCGGGTAACCGCTACAACGCGCAGGCCAACAGCGAGGTGGATACCGAGGTGTTTGGCGTCTAGCGTTGAGCGTTCAGCGTTCAGCGTTCAGCGTTCAGGGTTCAGGGTTCAGGGTTCAGGGTTCAGGGTTCAGGGTTTAGGGTTCAGCGTATTGCGCACTCACCCGAGCATCTACGCCCAACGCCCAACGCCCAACGCCCAACGCCCAACGCCCAACGCCCAACCTAAAGCGCCCAACGATTCAGGCGTCAGGCTGGGCCATCGGAGCGGCGTTCTTGAACGCGTCGAGCTCGCCGCAGGCCTGGTCGATGGCGCTGATCAGGGGCCAGCGTGACAGGTCCACCTTGAAGCGGCGGGCGCTTTCCACTTGCGGGATCAAATACACATCGGCCAGGGAGGGCGCATCGCCAAAGCTGAAGCGGCCACGTTGGGTGTCGGCGGCAATCAAGGCTTCGTAAGCGTCAAACCCGTCACTGATCCATGTTCCGCACCAGGCGTTGATGGCGGCTTCGTCGGCACCGAACTGCTGGCGCAAAGTTTGCAAAATGCGGCGGTTGTTGATCGGGTGGATGTCGCAACCCACAATCGCCGCCAGCGCACGCACATGAGCGCGCTCGTCAGCACCTGCGGGCAGCAGTGCGGGCGAGGGGTATTTTTCTTCCAGCCACTCGATGATGGCCGGCGACTGGATCAGCACTTGCTCGCCGGTGTCGAGCGCGGGCACCAAGCCTTGCGGGTTGATGGCCTTGAACGCTTCGTTTTGCTGCTCGTCCACCCGCAGGTCTACCGCCACATAGTCGGTGGCGATGCCTTTGAGGTTGAGCGCAATGCGCAGTCGGTGCGAGGTGCCGCTTCTGAAAAAACTGTAGAGCTTCATGGTGTTCTCCTGGTGGGTGATGATGAGTCAAGCTTGGCTGTCCATGCGGGGGCATGGATGTTCGAGCTTGCCAGATGGATCGTCGATTTATTTTGCTGCGCCAATCGTCAGCGCCACTTCTGCCACGCCTTCCACATGGCCCGTGATTTTGTCGCCGGGCAGCACTGGGCCCACGCCTTCGGGCGTGCCGGTGTAGATCAGGTCGCCGGGCTGCAGGTGGTAGTAGGTGGACAGGTCGGCAATGATTTCACGGATGTTCCAGATCAGTTTGTCCACGTTGGACGACTGTTTGGTGGCACCGTTGACTTCCAGCGCAATCGCGCCGCGCTCGATCACCACGCCGGGCATGGGCACGATCTCGGAGCAGACCGAGCCTTGCTCGATGTCCTTGCCCGTGTCCCAGGGGCGGCCTTTGTCACGCGCCACCAGCTGCAGGTCGCGGCGGGTCATGTCCAGGCCTGCTGCGTAGCCATACACCAGCTCATGCGCTTGGGCTTCGCTCACGCGAAAACCTGCTTTGCCGATAGCCAGCACCAACTCCATCTCGAAGTGGTAGTTGTTGGTGCGGGGTGGGTAGGCCACTTCTGAGCCACTCTCCACCAAGGTCTGCGGCGACTTGGTGAAGTAGAAGGCTTGCTCGACGCTCTTGTCGACGGGACGGCCCATTTCCACAGCGTGTGCGTGGTAGTTGCGGCCCACGCAGAAGATGCGGTTGACGGGGAAGCGCTCGGTTTTGCCGCGAACTGTCAGGGAGGCAACGGCGGGAGGGGTGAAGAGGTAAGAGGTCATGGAGTCATTCAGAGGGTGAAAGGTTTTTGTGTAGGAGCCAGCCTGCTGGCGATTCAAGCGCTTGCGGTCCGCAGGCCATCGCTTGCAGGCAAGCTCCTACAAATGCGGGACATCAGCCCCGGTTCTCGTACACACCCAACTTGCGGTGCAGCGGCGATTCATCGGCGATGAACACGAATGCAGGCTGCTCGGTGTTCAGGTTGCTCAGCGTCACAGCCTCGTAGCCGGGCGCGCAGCAGGTGTCGGCTTCGGCCAGGGTGAAAGTGCTGGCCACGATCTGCGCTTGCACAGCGCCTTCGATGACGTGAAACACCTGCGCAGGCGAACGGGCGCTCAAGCGCAGGGTCTGGCCGGGGCGCAGCATCAGGGCGTAAAAGCCCAAAATGTTTTCGGCGTCGCCACCGGTTTCGGGGTTGGTGTAAGTCACTTGCACCTGCTCCAAACCGGCATCGTCTGCGGCCAGAGATTCGAGCGCGGCCTTGGCGTCTTTCCATGCGTAGCGCAGCATGGGATAAGCCTTCTTGCTGCGCTCAAACACATGTGAGGGCACCACGCCGCCACGGGCGTATTGTTTGTCGCCCTGGCCGGGCACCACGGTCTGGCGGTCGCCGTTGATGTGGTAGCTGGCCTCCATGTAATAGACCAAGGGCAAGTCCAGCACATCGAGCCAGATCACAGGCTCGGTGCCGTCATGGCCGTGTTCGTGCCACAGGCCCGTGGGGGTCAGGATCAAGTCGCCCCGGCTCATGGGGCATTTCTCGCCGTCCACCGTGGTCCAGGCGCCTTCGCCTTCCACCACCATGCGCACCGCGTTGGGTGTGTGGCGGTGGCTGGGGGCCCACTCGCCGGGCATGAGCAGTTGCATGCCCAAGTACATGGCGGCTGAGGCCTGCATTTTGTCGAGCCCGTGACCTGGGTTGGCCAGCACCAGCACGCGGCGCTCGGCTTTTTCAATCGGGGTCAGCTCGCCCGCTTTGAGCAGCAGGGGCTTGATGTCTTTGTAAGCCCAGCAGGTGGGCTGGGTCTGGCGGGTGGGCACCTTGGGGGGCAGCACGCCGCGCAGGCTGGGCCACAGGGGCACGAGGTTCACATTGCGCAGATCCTGCACATAGTCTGCGGGCAGGTCTTCGATACGTCCAAGGTCGTTCATGTTGTTTCTCCGTCCAATCAGTTGTGTTGCGTCGCGTCTAGGCAGTTGTAGGTCGGTGGCTTTAGCCTCGACATGCAGCCTACGCCGAAGCCCGCAATGTCGGGGTTAAAGCCACCGACCTACGAGATACCGGTGTACAAAATTCAAACATCAGCGCGCAGGATCAATAGCGGCGTCGAGGCAGTTGCTGACGTTCCAGCCATACAGCCACTCCATCGCATCATAAAAGCGCTCGGGGCTGCGGCCGCGCCACAGGTCGTTGCGCACCAAACGCTCCACACCTTTGGCGTGGTAGATGCGCCCCATCTCGCGGCTGGAGAGCACGATGCGGGCGGTGCGGGCCACGCGGGCGCGTTGGTACATGTCCAAAGCCTTGGGCCAGTCGTTGTGGTGCGTGCGCAAGGCTTCGCCCAAAGTGACAGCGTCTTCCATCGCCATGCAGGCGCCTTGGGCCATGTACTGCGTGGTGGGGTGGGCCGCGTCGCCCAGCAGGGTCACGCGGCCATAGGTCCACTGGCCAATCGGCTCGCGGTCGGCTGTTGCCCAGCGTTTCCAGGTCTTGGGCAGGTCAATCAGCTGGCGGGCCCTGGGGCAAATGCCCTGGAAGTAACTTTGCACTTCTTCTTTGTTGCCGTCTTTGACGCCCCATTCTTCTGGCTCGCGGCTGTGGAAGGTGACCACCACGTTGTACTGCTCGCCACCGCGCAGCGGGTAGTGCACCAGGTGGCAGTTGGGGCCCACCCAGATGGCGGCTGCGTTCCATTGCAGATCGGCTGGAAAGTCTTTTTTGTCGACCACGGCGCGGTAGACCACATGGCCCGTGACTCGGGCCGGGTCGCCCACAAACTGCTCGCGCACCACCGACTTGACGCCATCGGCCCCGATCAGGGCGCAGCCCTGAAAAGCCTTGCCGTTTTGGTCCCACACGGTCACGCTCGTGTCGTCTTGCTCAATGCGGACCACGCGGGTGTTGGTGTGAAATTGAACTTGTCCGGTTTCTTGCGCGCCTTCGAGTAAAGACAAATGCACATCGGCGCGGTGGATCACGGCATAGGGGTTGCCAAAACGCTGGCGGAATTTATCGTCGGTGGGGATCTTGCCGACCTGGTATTCGTCGATCGCGTCGTGCATGACCATGAAGTCGGTGTAGACGGCGCGGCCACGGGCTTTGTCACCAATGCCCAAAGCGTCAAAGGCGTGGAAGGCGTTGGGGCCGAGCTGGATGCCCGCGCCGATCTCGCCAATTTCGGAGGCTTGTTCGAGCACGGTGACCTGAAAGCCCTGGCGCACCAAAGCGAGGGCGGCGGCCAGACCGCCAATGCCACCACCGGCGACAAGGACGGATCTTTGATAAGGATGCATGCTCATGGGGTGTCCTGTCGAGTAAGTTGGGTAGGATTGTAAGCATACATATTAAATGAAGTCTCAGCAATAACCCGCATTTACATGCCAAGGGTGCAGACTGGGATCATCAAGTTGCAGTAAGCTACAAGGTTCCTTCAGTAACTTGTTGTCACTCATGGACAGTTCACTTCCACCCATTCCAGCCAAGCGCTACTTCACCATCGGTGAAGTGGGTGAGTTGTGTGGGGTCAAGCCGCATGTGCTTCGCTATTGGGAGCAGGAGTTCACCCAATTGCGGCCTGTCAAACGCCGTGGCAACCGGCGGTATTACCAGCACCACGAAGTGCTCATGATCCGGCGCATCCGCGATTTGCTGTACGACCAGGGTTTCACCATCAGTGGTGCACGCAACAAATTACAGGAGCAGGTGCAGGCGGATCGCTTGATGATGCCCCCTGAGCCCACGCAGCCTCAGACCGCAGACCAACTGGTGCCATCGTTCAAGGAGCCCATGACAACAGGCTTTCCTTCCTTTGATGCATTCCCGCTGAACAAGAACCGTGCGGACTACCCGGCCATTCGCCATGAACTTTTCGAAATTCGCACCTTGCTAACCCTTTGAGTCCATCTTTTCAGACTATAATTTAAAGCTTGTCGGCGTGTAGCGCAGCCTGGTAGCGCACTTGCATGGGGTGCAAGGGGTCGCGAGTTCGAATCCCGCCACGCCGACCATTTATTCCTAATGAAATCAACGGGTTACATCTTTCAGGGTGTAGCCCGTTTTTCTTTGTGCGCTTCAGTGGCTCAAATTGCCCCCATGATTGCCCCTTTATTGCCACTGCACATTCCACTGCATTGATTGGCAATTAGCCACACTTTTTGCCACACCGCCGAAAAGTAACAAGTTGGGTCTGATGCAGACCATCCACGCCAACTCATTGCTCTTTGTGACAGGCGACTTTTGGATGGAGCGGCGTCTATGGTGCCCAAGTCAGCTCATTGAGCTGCGCTGTTCAGCGCGGCGCTTCCTCACCCACGTCAATGATGAACTCCGTGCCCCGAACGCCCAGGGTGACGGTGTTGGTGCGAAAGACGACTTCGTTGGGGTTGTTCTTGGTGATCTGACCTGACACCACGGCCAAGGTGCCACGTTTGATCGAGGTGTCCATCTGGCCTGTATTGGTGCTGCGGTCAAATGTGTATTTGTTCAGCTCGATCATGGAGTTCGCGCCCACGGTCAGCAAGGTGCTGTCGCGAAGCGTGATGCCGACACCGCTGGCAGGTCCGCTGAGTAATTTGTCTTGTGTCTGCAAAGAAGTGCCCACGCCCACTTCCATGCGGTCTTTGCCGCGTTCAATGTGTGCAGTGCCTTTGAGGGTTTTGACGGTGCCTGCGGGTTCAGCCGCCTGAACAGTGGCAGCGCAGCAGAGGCAAAGCAGCCAGATGCTTGGGTTTTTCATGCGTGTCTCCAATCTTTTCAAGCGGCTCATGGCGCAGAAGCAGGCGCAGTGTTGAGCGCTTGGCGTCGCTCACGTTCACCGGCCAAACGGGCTTCTTGCAAAGCTTGTTCTTGCTGTGCCAATTGCGTGGCCTTTTTGCGAATGTCCATATCGGCCAGGGATGAAGAAACCAAGGATCCCATGACCCCGCCCAGCACCAGAAAGAAGGAGGCGGCATCGAAGAGGTAAGCGGTTTTGATGAAGACTTGCAGGCCAATCGCTGCAATCAGTGCGTTGGTGCCCAAGGTCAACCACAAGCCAGACTGGGGTACTTTGCGCAGATAAAGCGCAAAGGCAGAGCGGGGGCGCGGTATGTACCAAATCAGCAGGCCACCGAAGAACAGCAAGGCCCCAGATTCGGCCCACTTCAGCCACTGGGGACGCATGAGGATGCGACCATCGAACAGGGATTCAATCACTTGGGCTTGAATTTCGATGCCGGGAACGGTTTCGCCAATGGCCGTGGTTCGCATGTCGTTCAGACCTGCACCTGTGAGGCCCAGCAAGACCAATTTGCCATTCAGCATCTCAGGATCGACTTTGCCGCTGAGCACATCAGTGGCCGACACATGGCGAGAAGCCATGTCGGCATGTTTGGCAAAGTGCAGGCGTATGTCACCCTTGGCCAGCGTGGGCACAGACAAGTCTGCCACTTCAACAGCGCTCACCCCTGCCGGACTGAGTTTGACATTGACCGAGGGGGAGTGGGTGGCCACCCGCAGCATCTCGATGGCCAAAGTGGACACCGGCTGATCTGACAGGTTCATGACCAAGGGGATGTGGCGAACCACTCCGTTTTCCAGGTCCACGCTGACCACCGCTTGGCCGCTGGCAGCGGCTTGCAATTGCGGCAGACTGGCCAACACCTGGTCAAAGCGGCGCACAAACACAGGCAATGTGTCGTCGCCTTCGAGGGTCACCGGCCAGGTGCGCATACCTTCGGTGGTGGTGAAGGCCTTGAAGTCAAAGCCTGCAGCGCTCAACACCGAAGGGGTGCGTCTGAGCGCCTCACTCAGTCTCGCATCATTGGGCGGTAACTGACTCAGTTGCTGCGCCAATGTTTTGTGTTCGGGCCCCAGTCCCAAAGCAACCTTGTCCGGTGATGTCTGGTCGGCTTCGGGCATGTAAATGTCCAGCCCCACTGCAGCTGGTTTGTGCACAGCGATGGCGTCGAGCAATTGGGCCAGGCGGTACCTGGGCCAAGGCCATTGGCCCAGTTCCTGCAAACTTTTCTCGTCAATCGCCACAATCGTCACAGGTTGCGATTGCTGTTTTCTGGTGTGTTCTTTTTGATAACCATCGAACAGAAGATTGCGGCCCGTGGTGAAAGGCGATCCCACGGCATCGACCACTTTTTCGACGGGCCAAGGCAGGTTTTGCCAAGTGGGTGGCAGTTCAGTCAGGGTGTTGATCAGCAATGTCCACAACAAAATGCCAATCGCAACAGGGCGGCCTTTTCCCGAGGTCAGCAAGCGTCTGATGAAGTTCATGTGCAACTCCAGTTCTCAGCGCACATGGATCTCAACGCGCCGGTTCAGACCTTCTTGCGCGCCAGAGGCGATGGGCTCTCTGGAGCCTCTGCCATAAACGGGCACATTGTCGGTTGACATGCCCGACTGCCGGATCAAATCGCGCACAGCCTGTGCGCGCTTGAGTGACAAGGCATCATTGATGGCTGCACTGCCCGATCGGTCGGTGTGGCCGATCAAGGTGACTTCCGGGGCGGGGCGCGATTGCAAAAAGTCTTGCAAACCCGTTAATGTTTGCTGAGATTCAGCAGTCAGCTTGTTGTCCGAGCCTGTGACAAAGTAGAGCAAAAAACTGCGCGGACGCGGCGCTTGCGCATCCAGCAAGCTGGCGTAACGATTACGCACCGCAGTTTCAGACAGCGACGCATCGGTGAATGTGCCCGAGGGCGTGACTTCCAAACTGGCATACGGCACATCCATCAACCGATCACCCTTCAGGCCATGAACGATGATTGCACTTCGTGTGCCATCGGCAGAGGGCAGCAAGATGATGCGTTCAGTGATTTTTTCAGGAGCAGGCGCTTGTCCTAGCCAGATTCCCAGTCCCAGCAAAGCAGCAGCAATGAGTTCCATAGAGAAGTTTCGATTTGGTTGATTTTTGTGTTATCTGTATTTATGTGACAATATTACTATATTTTTGTCAAATACAACAAAATTCATGCGGTATTGATTGAATGTATGGCGGTGACCTGAGGGTGAGCTGGAATGCGCTATGGAACCTGCACGCTATTGATTCGGCCCTGTGAAGTTTTCAATGCTCAAAATTCTTGTAGGTCGGCGGTCGAAGACCCCGACATGGGCCTGTGCCGAAACCCATCATGTCCGACTCTGCGAGATGACATTTCGCACACATTTCAAACTTCAGCTTGCCTGATCAATAAGTGGCGGCAGATCACGAGCAAAGGATGCTGCATGACGGCAATGACTGTGTCGCCAAGAGGCCTGTTCGTGCAGACAGATCACACGAAATGGCCGCCAAGAAATTTATGAAACCTGTGAAAGCGCAGGTGAAAAAAAAAGCCCCTGCATTGCTGCAGGGGCTTGTCTTTTTTTGGCTCCTCAACCTGGGCTCGAACCAGGGACCTACGGATTAACAGTCCGGCGCTCTACCGACTGAGCTATTGAGGAATGACTCAAATTATAGCGTGGTTTTCAGGCCCTTTTGAGAGGGTGAAAGCAATTTTCAGAAAAAAGGCGAACCTGTTTCAGAAACTCGCTTTCACGGCGATGCGCAGAGTGCGAGGCGCGCCGGGGTACAGGTAGTAGTGGCCAAATTGTTTAGGGGCTTCACGCCAGTAATGGCGATCGGTCAGGTTGTCGATGGCCATCGTCCATTGGGTGCGTGTGCCATCAATGCGGGTGTCGTAATGTGCGGCCAAATCTGCGGTGGTCCAACTGGGCAAATTGAGACTGCCGTCTTCCAACACGCGGCGCTGGCCTTCGTGGTTCACGCGCAAGCTGGTGCGCAGGCCGGGGATATTTGCAAAGCGGTATTCGGCCAGGGCGCGCAATGTCATGGTGGGGACGTTGACAGGCGTTTGACCGTTCAATGCGGTGTTGAGGGTTGCAGCAGAAATGCGTGCATGCAGCCACTGTCCTTGTGCCTGGAGTGACCAAGCCGCTGAGCGCCACTGAACACCTGCATCCATCCCTTGATGGATTTGCTGACCGTCGCTGACTCTTTTGAGCAAACTGCCATCTGCAACGTCATATGCCAAGGGGCGTTCGATTTGGAACACGCTGGCATTCCAGCTCCATGGCGTGGCGAGGTCAGTTGTGGTCAAGCTGCGGATGCCTACTTCAGTTTGTTTGCTGCGAGCCACGTCAAGCAACTGGCCAGCGTTGGTGTAGCCGGGTGTGTTCGGGACCGCCAGCAGTTCGATGCCGTGCCCATGCGACACGAACACCATGTGCTGCCCCAGTTGCTGTGTCAGGCCGATCCATGGGGTGGTGATGTTGCCTTTGTTGCTGATTGGGTTGGTACCTGCGGCGGGTGTGCACACGTAAGTGACCGGATCGCAGATCGCGTTTTGCTCGCTGCTGCGGCTATAGGATGTGTAGCGCAGGCCAGCCCAGACCGCCGTTGTTGCACTCAACGCCATGCGATCTTTGACGGCAATTTCAGTGCTGTATTCACTCTTGTTGGTGTTGGGGTACTCGGGTTTTGGGGCCGCTTGGCTGGTGCCTCCACCGAAGATGCTGCCTTCGCCAGCAGAATTCCAGGCCTGCTTGGCAGGCAGCCTGTCGAGTTGCCGCTGCCGGGTCAGAGACAGGGCCAGGTGGTGTGTGGTGTTGCCCCAGCGGGTTTGACCTGCCACTTCGGTTTGCAGGGCATCTACCAGTCGCCGCTCATCGTTGCTGCGGTAATCGGCCAGCTCAAATCGTCCGTCCGATGTAAAGCGGTCGCACAGTTTGGTGGCACCGGTTGAGGGATCGAGTACCCCATAGCAGTTGTGGCCCAGGGCAAAACTCAAACGGTCGTCCGTTTTCAGGCGCTGTCCCCCATATTGCGTGGTCCACAGCCAGCCGTCTGACAGGTTTTGTTTGAAGCGCACGCTGCCCGTTTGGCTGGCAAAGGCTCCGGGCACAGACCAGGGCTGGCGTGTGATGTTGAGTTTGCCGTCCACGGTGGCTGGCAAAGACGGGACGCCATAAGGATCGTTGGGGTTGGCCAGCACGCTGTAGGCATTCCCCCCCATCTGCTGGCGTTCGCTGCGCTCGATTTCCCACTCCAGTTTGCTGTCAGGCGTGATGCGCCAGTCCATGGCCAAGGCCAGCAAGTGGCGGTGTCCTTGCGTGTTCTGGATGTACGGGTTCAGGTCTTCATAGGCCGCGTTGAAGCGGTAGCCCACATCCTTGTTTTCGCCCAGGCGACCGCCCAGGTCGAGTGCCACGCTGCTGCTCTTGCCCGGGCCGTAGCTGGCGCTCACGCTGCGAATGGTTTCGTTGGCCGCGGTCGGTGGGCGTTTGACCACGTAGTTGACCAGCCCGCCCGGAGCGCTGGTGCCCGCCTGGATGCCGCTGGTGCCTTTGAACAGCTCAATGCGCTCCTTGTTGTCCATGGGGATCATGGTTTCGGCGGAAATCGGCAGGCCTTCTCGGCGGTAGTTGTAGCGGTTGTCCAGGGTGTAGCCACGCACACTCAGCATGTCCCAATAAGCGGGCGAGTTGTAGCTGTCGCTCACGCTGGCATCCAGGCGCAGGGCGTCCGAGACGCGTTGCGCGCCGATGTCTTGCAGCGTCTGGCGGTCAAAACTGACGGCGCTGAAGGGTGCTTTGCTCAAAGGCACATCACCAAATCCGCTCACCTGTGAGGGGGCGGTGTCGGTGATGGTGATTTCTGTGGTGTTTTGCGCATGGGCGTGGCCCAGCACCAGCAGGGCCACAGCGCTGGCGATGTGGGAGGCGCGGAAAGTGTTGAACGTTTTCATTGGGGGGAAGCTTCTGGGTTGGAAGAACGCGTGGCCAAGGCCAAAGCGAAGGTGACGATCAGGCTCGGAATGGCCGAGCCCCATTGAGGGGTCCAGTGGGCAGATGCGTGAAACACCGCAATGCCCACAAACCAGATGGCAGCGGCCGGTACATTCATGCCTTTGGCCGTCGTGCCGGTTGGGGCAGATGTGGTGCCCAGCCTGCCCAGGATGACGCCATACAGCGGCACAAAAATCGAGCTGAGCATCAGCAAGAAAGGCTCCAGACTGTGCATGGGCAAAACCAGGGCCAATGCGGTACACAAGACCGCGATGGTGACCCCCCAGCGGCGCAAAGACCAGCTGGCGTGCAGGCTGCGCGACGACATCGCGCCCGAATACACATCACCATAGGCGTTGTCGAGTTCGTCCAGCAAGATCAAACCCAGGGCCAGCAATCCACCTTGCGCCAGCAGCAAGGCCGTGACCAGATCGGTGCCAGGCTCGGACACGCTGGCCACCAGCACGCCGAGGGCATAGCACCAGACATTGGCCAGGGCATAGCCGAGCCAGGTGCCACGCAAAGTGCTGGCTCCGGTGCGCCCATGCCGCGCATAGTCCGCCACCAGGGGCAGCCAGGACACGGGCATGGCCATCACCAGATCCATGGCGGACAGCATGCCCATCGAGCCATTGCCCGGGCGGGCCATGAAGGCGGCCCAGCCCTGTTGCTGCGCAAGGCCCACAAAATGCCAGCTCAGCCACAGCAGTGACAAGATCACCAGCGGCAGGCCCACGCGGCTGACAAATCGGCGCACGAGGGTGAGCATGGAGCCCGTCATCAGCAAGGTCAGCACGCCGCCCCACAGCACCGTGGTCCACAGGGGCGAGAGATCCAAGCCAAAGGCTTTTTGGGTGATGGCGTGGGTGCCGTCACGCATGATCACCAGCTCGAACGTGGTCCAGCCAATGAGCTGCACGATGTTGAGCAACACCGGCAGTCGGGCAAACGACGGGCCATAAACCCGGTGGATCAGGCCCGCGCTCGACAAGCCACTGTCGCAAGCGATTTTGGCAACCCAGGCAAGCAAGCCCGAGCCCAGCAAGGAGCCCAGCACGATGGCCAGCATGGCGTCTTGAGTGCCCATGGCAGGCACCAGGTAAGCGCCGACCTGCATGACCAGCAGGCCCACGCCCAGGCTGAACCAGAGCGAGGCGTGCGAGACGCCTGTGAACACGCGCTCGACGTCCGCAACCGGCGCCAGTGCGTCATTGGAAAGAGAGTGGTTGGACATGGGGTGTCTTCATTCAAAGGGGTAAGAGTTGCATCGGGCGCGGGGCTGCGCCATGGTTCAGCGGGCCGCTGCCTGCGCCAGTGCGGACGCTGGCGCCTGCGGCCAGGGCGATACGCACAAAGGCGTGTCCGGCACGCACGGCGTCTGCCAGCGAATCGCCCAAGGCCAGGTGGGCGGCAATGGCCGATGACAGGGTGCAGCCCGTGCCGTGGGTGTTGGGGCTGGCAATGCGCGGAGCACGCAACCAGAACGATTGGCCATGGCGGGTCATGAACAAGTCGCTGACCACATCACCTGCCAGGTGCCCGCCTTTGAGCAAGACCGCTGGCGCGCCTTGGTCCAGCAGTTGCCGGGCGGCCACTTCGATGTCGGCTTCGTTGTGCAGCGGGTGGCCGACCAACAAGGCGGCTTCGTCCAGGTTGGGCGTGATGAGGGCGGCCTTGCCAAACAGCTGGTTGACCAGCTCGGCCAGAGCGTCATCGCTGATGAGCACGGCGCCACTGGTCGCCACCATGACCGGATCGAGCACGATGCGGCTCAGTTGGTGCTTGTCGATGGCCTGCGTCACGGCTTGCACGATGTCTGCCGAGTGCAGCATGCCGATCTTGACGGCATGCACGCCAATGTCTTCGACCACCGCGTCAATCTGATCGAGCAGCATGGCCGGCGTTGTGCCCTGAATGGACCGAACGCCCTGGGTGTTTTGAGCCGTCAAGGCGGTGATGGCAGTCATGCCGTAACAGCCTAAAGCGGCAAAGGTTTTCAGATCGGCCTGGATGCCTGCGCCGCCGCCACTGTCCGATCCGGCAATGGACAACACGCGCGGGTATTCGTGGGTGAAGGTCGAAGTCTGCATGGTCAATGGCCCTCCTGAAAATGCGCTTGGCTCAAGGCCTGCAGCTGGGCGGCGGCATGGCGTGGGTCGTCGGCTGAGCAAATGGCACTGACCACGGCCAGGCCATCGGCACCGGCTTGCAACACCTCTTGGGCATTGCCCATGTGGATGCCGCCAATGGCCACCAACGGCAAGGCTGTGGTTTGTCTGGCCAGACGCAAACCTTCCAGCCCCCACGGGGTTTCGGTGTCGGGTTTGGTGGGGGTTGCAAACACGGGGCTCACGCCCAGATAGTTCACCGGCAAGCTGTGGGCGCGTGCCACATCGGCCAGTGTTTCGACCGACCAGCCAATGAACACATGCGCAGGCAAAAGTCGCCTGGCTTGCGCCACCGGCAGGTCACTTTGGCCCAGGTGCACACCGTCGGCACCGCAAGCCAGCGCGATGTCGATGCGGTCGTTGATGACCAAGGGCACCTGGGTGTTGGCCAGCACGGCCTGGATGGCCAAGGCCTGGGCCAGAAAATCCCGTGAAGACAGGTTTTTTTCGCGCAGTTGTACACAGGTCACACCGCCTGCCACGGCCGCCGTGACCACATCGGTCAGGGTACGGCCTTTGGACAGGGCGTTGTCGGTGACCAGATAGAGGCGAAGACTTTCGCTCTTCCAGTGTTTCATGATGGCAACCGTTCGTTCAGAGCGAATCGGTTTGCAGCTTCAGCCTGGCCTTGAAAGTGGCCTCATCCAGCAACTGCAATTCGTCCAGCAGCATGGCGGCCATGCTGCCCACACCCTGGCCGCAGGCCTGGGCTTTTTCTGCCGCCACTTCGCCTGCGATGCTCATGAGCGCCATGGCCGCTGTGGTGGCACGCCAGGCGTCGGCTTGCACGGCACAAAAAGCGCCGATCAGTGCGGTAGCCGAGCAGCCCACGCCAGTGATTTTGGTCATCCACACATGGCCGTTGGACAGTCGCGCCCAGCGCTGGTGGGCGTCCACGATGTGGTCGGTTTCGCCGCTCACGCACACGGTGCCCAGGGTGCGGGCGGTCAAAGCCCGGGCTGCGCCCAAGGCATCGTTGGCGCTGGCGCTGCTGTCCACGCCGCGTGTTTGAATAGCCGCGTTGGCGGTGCTCATGATTTCAGAGCCATTGCCCCGGATCACGCTGGGGCTGGCCACATCCAGCAATTCATTCAGGGTCTGGTTGCGGTAAGGCGTAGCGCCTGCACCCACAGGGTCCAGCACGGTCGGGATGCCGCGCTGGTGCGCAGCAGCCAGGGCGATTTTCATGCTGTCCACCCCATACGGGTCGAGCGTGCCGATGTTCAGCACCAGCGATTGCGCAATGCCGACCATGGCTTTGACTTCTTCGTGGGCGTGGGCCATGACGGGCGATGCCCCTGCGGCCAGCAACACATTGGCGTTCAGGTTCATGACCACCAGATTGGTGATGCTGTGCACCAAGGGCGACTGTGTGCGAACAGCCTCAATGTCGGTCCACAGGTCGTGGGCGGTGATGTCGGGCGAAAAAAATGCCATGACGTTTTCCTTTAACGTTATGGCAGGTCGGCTGGCTGGGAACGTGACGCACCCTGAAGGGGGCACCGTTCTTTGGACTAGCTTCCCTGCGCGAGGATTACCTCAATCAGGTTCAAAGGGACTTTCTCAGTCGAAGACCTCACGGTCCTCAACACCCCTAGCGAATGCCACTGCGTTTATGTTGCAGTGGCGGGCGGATCATACATGAGGCGCAGCAGCAAGGCACTGTTTTGTGTCAAGTCTGCAGGGTATTGGCAGCTTTTCCCCGCATCGCGCGCGCCCAAGTCCAGCAGTTTTCAGCGGTTCATACCGCAGCAGTTGACACAAAAAAAGAGCCCGCATCAGCGGGCTCTTTTGGGGGAATGTGCGTGGATCAGCGACCGAAGCCTCGGCCACCACCGCCACCACCGCCAAAGCCACGGCCACCACCACCATTGCCACCGCCATGACGGCGGTTGCCGCTGGCCAGGCTGTCGATGCTGGTGCGTGTGGGGTCAGGCTGGCCGCTGGTGCGAACGGGCTTGCGGTTGGGCAAGTCCAGGCGGGCAAATTGGGTGGTTTTCAGCGGGTCAATGTGGCGTGGCAACTCGTCGCTATCCTGGCGGCGACCGCCTTGGCTTGGGCCACGGTTGGCATTGGGGCCACGGCCTTCAGGGCGTGGGCCGTTGTTGCGCGGGCCGTTGCGGCCTTCGCCACGGTTGTTGTCAAAGCGTGCATCGCCGCGTGGTTCGCCGCGACCGCCCTGGAAGCCACCGCCTTCACGGCGACCTTCGCCCTGACCTTCAAAGCGTGCATCGCCTTGGGGGTTGTTGCGGCGCGATGGCGCTGGACCATTGCGCGAAGGGCGGGGCTGGCCCTGACCTTCGGCGCGAGGCTGGCGCGGGCCCTGACCACCGCCAGAAGCCTTGTTGTCGCGGATGCGTTGCATCATGTCCTGGCGTGCGGCCTTGGCGGCTGCGGCCATCACATCACGGCTTGGGGGCTTGCCTGCACCGCCCCACAGGGTCTGACGACCCATGGCGATGGGCTCGGCAATCTCGCCTGGCTCGGGGCCAAAGCCTTCGAGCAACTGGACTGGAATCTCTTGTTTGGTGAAGCGCTCGATGTCCATCATGAAGCCTTCTTCGTCCAAGCAGACCAGGCTCACGGCCTCACCGCTCGCGCCTGCGCGGCCTGTGCGGCCAATGCGGTGCACATAGTCTTCGGATACGTTGGGGATTTCAAAGTTCACGACATGTGGCAAGTCTTCGATGTCGATGCCGCGTGCAGCGATGTCGGTGGCCACCAATGCGCGGATGTCGCCGCTCTTGAAACCGGCCAGCGCTTGCGTGCGGGCGGTCTGGCTCTTGTTGCCATGCAGGGCCATGGACTTGACACCGTTTTTGGTCAGGAAGTCGGCCACATTGTTGGCGCCAAACTTGGTGCGGGTGAACACCAGCACCTGACTCCAGTCGTGCTTTTGGATGATGTGCAGCAACACGTCTTTTTTCTTGCTGCGGCCCACGGGGTGGATCACCTGTGTGATGCGCTGCACCGTGGTGTTGCTGGGCGTGACCTGAATGCTTTGCGGGTTCTTGAGCAAGTTGCCCGCCAACTCGCGGATCTCGTCGCTGAAGGTGGCCGAGAACAGCAAGCTCTGCTTGTCTTTGGGCACCAGGGCCAGCACCTTTTTCACGTCGTGGATGAAGCCCATGTCCAGCATGCGGTCGGCTTCGTCCAGCACCAGCATCTCAACTGTCGACAGGTCCAGAAAGCCCTGGCCTTGCAGGTCCAGCAGACGGCCCGGTGTGGCCACCAGAATGTCGACGCCGCGCTTGACCTTGTTGATTTGTGGGTTCATGCCCACACCACCAAAGATCACGGTGGAGTCGAGCTTGAGGTATTTGCCGTAGTCGCGAACGGACTCTTCGACCTGGGCGGCCAATTCGCGGGTGGGCGTGAGCACCAAAGCGCGGATGGCTTTGCCGCCAAAGCGGTTTTGGCCGGGCTCACTCAGGCTCAGCTTGTGCAGCATGGGCAGGGTGAAGGCGGCGGTTTTGCCGGTGCCCGTTTGTGCGCCCGCCAACAAGTCTTGTCCGGCCAGAACGGCTGGAATGGCTTGTGCCTGGATAGGCGTTGGGGTTTCGTAGCCGAGCTCGCGCACAGCTTGCATGATGGCCGGGGCCAGATTCAATTCTTCAAAGTTCATTTTTACAGAGCGCCATGTCCGGCGCAGGTATCGGCTCATTCAACTGCTGTTGGCAGTTACCAGTGTTGGCCGATAAGTCTTGGGGTGGGCATGGAAACCGCAGGCGCTTGTTTTGAGCGTTGCCTGGGTCAGGCCCCAGCAGAAGTGCTGATGTTCCGGCAACTGGAGGCCGCAACGAGATGCATTGTCGCACAAGTTGACCAGTGGGCTTCCGGCCGGTCGGCACTTGCAGAATCCGACATCATTCTTGGCGCATGGGTTCAAACCCCAATTTAAGGAATGCGGTGGGTCCCCTAGACTGAACGGCACATTCACACCCTTGCAAGCACCTCACCATGAAGTCCACGCACACACGCCGTCACTTGGTTCAATCCGCCGCCTTGGCCGCAGCTGCCTTGTGCGCCTGCGGGGCTTTGTCCTCTGCATGGGCGCAAGCGGCCAAGTGGCCCGCCAAGCCCATCAAGATCGTGGTGGCCTTTCCGCCCGGCGGCCTGACCGATGCCTATGCCCGCAATTACGGCGAATACCTGTCGGGCAAGCTGGGGGTGCCGGTGGTCATCGAAAACAAACCCGGTGCGGGGGCCATCATTGGCATTGATGCTGTGGCCAAGTCCCCCGCCGATGGCTACACCTTTGGCATGAGTA
Source organism: Limnohabitans planktonicus II-D5 (assembly GCF_001270065.2). Classification (GTDB taxonomy): domain Bacteria; phylum Pseudomonadota; class Gammaproteobacteria; order Burkholderiales; family Burkholderiaceae_C; genus Limnohabitans_A; species Limnohabitans_A planktonicus. Next base: position 108,306 of record NZ_LFYT02000007.1, on the reverse strand, counting down.
CCTCAGGCACCTTTTGGCAAAACCGCGTTTTGTACGCCAAGCTGCCCTACAACCTGGACAAAGACCTGACGCCTGTGACCGTGTTCCCGTCCGGGCCGCTGGTGGTGGGCATCCCCGACAAGATTCCGGCGAAGAATATGGCCGAGTTCGTGGCCTGGGCCAAAAAGAACCCGACGTCCATGGGCACCTATGCGCCGGGCTCTTACCCCCACATGCTGGCCGATCAGACCAACCGCCAGCAAGGCACCAGCATCCAGTCGGTGCACTACCGGGGTGAAGCGCCCATGTGGCTCGATGTGGCATCGGGCCAGTTGCAAATCGCCGTGGGCAGTTTCCAGGCCTTCAACACCGTGTCCACCCGCGGCGTGCGCCCGATTGGCGTGACGGGCAGCTACCGCTCGCCCAAACTGCCCGATGTACCCACACTGACCGAGCAAGGTAACACCGAAAAACTCGTCACGCTCGAAGGCGGCCTGCCCCTGGTGGCTCCTGCGGGCACGCCCGAAGCGGTGCTCAAACGCATGGCCGATGAAGCCGTGGCCTGGGCCAATACCGACAAGGCCGCCAAACTGCGCGAAACCTTCGCCATCCCCAACAAGCCCAAAAACCTGGCCGACACCCGCAAAGACTGGGAGGGCGAAGTGCCCGTCTGGATCAAGCTGGCGGTGGATTTGGGGATCAAACTCGATTGATCCTTTTGCGTTTTCTCTGAAAATTATTCATTCGGCACGCTGAAGTTTGAATTTTTTGCCCCGTCACTGCTTATAGATTCGGGCCGATGAAGTCTGAGCCGTGTGTTGCAAGTTGGGAGGATTTTGTGGGAGCTTGCCCTGCAAGCGAAAAGCCTGTGGTCCACGAGCGTCTGATCGCCAGCAGGGCTTGCTCCCACAAGGTGCAAGATTGAAGTCACCCTGCAAACTTCACAGGGCGGGGTCAATATTCTCTTCAAGCCCCGACTTTCTGAACGATCTCGGGGCTTTTTGCTGTCGTGTGCCGCCTAGAATGCAGACGTAATTAATTAAAAAGTACTTTCAACTTCACGGCATGACACCAGAAGCCAAAGCCCGAAACCAGATTGACCAACTTCTGCAAGCCGCTGGCTGGCACGTTTGCAACATCGACCAAGTCAATCTGCATGCGGCCCAGGGCGTGGCCATCCGGGAATTCCCGCTCAACACCGGGCACGGCTTTGCCGACTACCTGTTGTATGTGAACGGCAAAGCTTGCGGCGTGATCGAAGCCAAAAAAGTAGGCACCACGCTCAAAGGCGTTGAAGTCCAGTCTGGGCGTTATGCCCAAGGCCTGCCCGCCGCCTTGCCCGCTTGGCGCAGGCCGCTGCCGTTTTTATTTGAGTCCACTGGGGTCGAGACCCAATTCACCAATGGGCTGGACCCACAGCCCCGCTCGCGCCGGGTGTTTGCGTTCTTCAGGCCCGAGCTGCTGGCGCAGTGGTTGCAAATGTTGCCCCCCGCAGCAGGGCCGTTGGCGGCCAACGATGCACCGTCCACCTTTTTGGCCCGCATGCGCGACATGCCCCAACTCATCACCCAATGGGGGCAGGGCGGCGCCAACTACCAGCTGTGGCCCGCACAAATTTTGGCAGTGCACAACCTCGAACAAAGCCTGGCCGCCAACAAACCCAAAGCCCTCATCCAAATGGCCACGGGCAGCGGCAAGACCTTCACGGCCATCAGCTTCATTTACCGCCTGATCAAGTTTGGTGGTGCGCGGCGCGTGCTGTTTTTGGTGGACCGGGCCAACCTGGCCCGCCAGACCAAAAAAGAATTTGACCAATACGCAAGTCCCTACAACAGCTACAAGTTTGGCGAAGAGTTCATCGTGCAGCACCTGCAGGGCAACCAGGTGGACACCAGCGCCCGCGTGGTCATCTGCACCATCCAGCGCATGTTCAGTTTGCTCAAAGGCAAAGAGCTGCCGCCCGAGGCCGACGAAGAAAGCGCCGAGGGCGCTGAGAACCTTTTCAAAGACCCCGAGCCCATTGGCTACAACCCGGCCTTTCCGATTGAGCTGTTTGACATCGTGGTCACCGACGAAGCGCACCGCAGCATATACAACCTGTGGCGGCAAGTGCTGGAGTATTACGACGCCTATCTGGTGGGCCTGACCGCCACGCCCAACAAACAAACCTTTGGCTTCTTCAACCAAAACCTGGTCATGGAATACGGCCACACCCAGGCCGTGGCCGATGGGGTGAACGTCAATTACGACGTCTACCGCATCCAGACCGAAGTGACCGAAAAAGGTGCCAAGGTCGAGAAGGGCTTTTGGCTGGAAACCGTCGACAAAGCCACCCGCCGCAAAAGCGCCTGGCAGCTGGACGAAGACTTTGAATACGACCCCGCCGAGCTCGACCGCAGCGTGCAAACGCCCGACCAGATTCGCAAAGTCATCACCACCTTTCGCGACAGGCTGCATACCGAAATCTTCCCCGGCCGCACCGAGGTGCCCAAGACGCTGATCTTTGCCAAAGACGACAACCACGCCGAAAAGATCGTAGAAATCCTGCGCGAAGAATTTGGCAAGGGCAACGAGTTTGCGCAAAAGATCACCTACCGAACCACGGGCACCAAGCCCGAAGACTTGATCAGCGCGTTTCGCAACAGCTACTTTCCGCGTGTGGCCGTGACGGTGGACATGATCGCCACCGGCACCGACATCAAGCCGGTGGAAATTGTGGTGTTCATGCGCTCGGTCAAAAGCCGCAGCTTCTTTGAGCAGATGAAAGGTCGTGGCGTGCGCGTGTGCAACCCGGCCGACCTGCAAGCCGTGACGCCCGATGCCAAAGTGAAAGATCACTTTGTGATCGTGGACGCCGTGGGCGTGTGCGAGCGCGACAAAACCGACAGCCGCCCCATGGACACGAAAAAAACCGTGCCCCTGGACAAACTACTGCAAGCCGTGAGCTTGGGTAACGTGGAAGACGAAGTGCTGAGCAGCGTGGCCGCCCGCTTGGCCCGACTGGACAAAGACCTGAGCCCCGCCGACCACGCCAAAGTGCTAGAGGCCAGTGGCGGCAAAAGCCTGCGCGACATGGCCAGTGGCATTGTGCAAGCGCTGAACGTTCATGAAGACACATCGCCCTTTGAAGCTGAGGCCAAAAAGGTGGAAGCCGCCAAACCCTTTGCCAACCCGGAGCTGCGCACACTGATATTGCAGCTGCGCCAAAAGGCCGACCAGGTGGTGGACATCGTCACGCAAGACACGCTGCTGCACGCGGGCTTTAGCGAAGCCGCCAGCGAACGCGCCAAAGGCCTGGTGCAAAACTTTGAGCAATTCATTGCCCAGCACAAAGACGAAATCACCGCGCTGCAAATTTTGTACAACCGCCCCAGCCGCGCCCCGCTGACCTACCGCGACATCAAAGCCCTGGCCGACGCGCTGCACGCACCGCCGCATTTGATTGACGAGGGGCAGCTGTGGCAAGCCTATGCCGCGCTGAACAAAACCAAGGTGAAGGGCACCAGCCAGCGCCGCCTGCTGACCGACCTGGTCAGCCTGGTGCGCTTTGCCATGCAGCAAGACAACGAGCTGGTGCCTTACCCCGAGCGCGTGCAAAGCAACTACAACGCGTGGCTGGCCCAAGCCACCCAAGCCCGTGCAGGCGAAAATCCATTCACCCCCGAACAACTGCACTGGCTAGAAATGATCCGAGACCACATCGCCGCGAACCTGGGCATTGAGCCTGATGACTTTGAATACGCCCCCTTCAACAGCGAAGGCGGCCTGGGCAAAGTGCACCAGCTGTTTGGTGCGGAGTTGACGCAGGTGATTGAGACGATGAATCGGGAGTTGGTGGCGTGATGCAGTTGGTTCGCTTGGGCGACGTGGTTGCGTCGATGAAAAACGGCATTTACAAGCCAGCATCCGAGTACACAGATGATGGCGTGCCATGCCTTCGCATGTACAACATTGAATCCGGCAAGATTGTTTGGCGCGATATCAAACGAATGAAGGTGTCAGCCTCAGAGCAATTGGACTATGGATTGTTGGATGGTGACTTGCTCGTCAATCGGGTTAATAGTCGCGAGCTGGTGGGCAAGACTGCGGTTATTTCCTCAGCAATGGAGTTCAGTGTTTTCGAGAGTAAAAACATTCGCGTTCGGCTTGATACAACGAAGGCGCTGCCAAAATTTATCAACTATCAGCTCTTGGCACGCGGCAGCAGGCACTTTGCCAACAACGCTCAGCAGGTCGTGGGCATGGCATCCATCAGTCAGGGCCAGTTGGCTGATTTTCCAATTGTGCTGCCCGATCTGGACGAACAACGTCGGATAGTCTCTGAAATCGAAACACAGTTCTCCCGCCTCGACGAAGCCGTCGCCAACCTCCAGCGCGTCAAAGCCAATCTCAAACGCTACAAAGCCTCCGTCCTCAAAGCCGCCGTCGAAGGCCGTCTCGTCGAAACCGAAGCCAGCATCGCCCAACGCGAAGGCCGCAGCTACGAGGCAGGCGAACAGCTTTTACAAAGCACGCTAGCGGCTAGGCAAGTGCAATGGGTTGGACGAGGTAAATACAAAACGCCAGAACCTCCGCAGGAGTCGGATGTATCGTTATCTGAGGGCTGGGCTTGGGCTACTTTGGAGCAGCTGCATTTGCAAATTGCTGACGTCGACCACAAGATGCCGAAGGCTCAGGAATCAGGTATTCCCTACATCAGCACCAAAGACTTTTTTGGTGACGAAGGCATTGACTTTTCCAAAGCAAAACTGATCACTGCTGCGGACTACGAAGGGCTGTGTCGCAAGGTCAAGCCTGAGCGTGGTGATTTGCTTTTGTCTCGCTACGGCACAGTGGGTGAGGTTCGAGAGGTGAGCATTGATGGGCCGTTTCAGGCTTCATACAGCGTAGCCATTCTCAAGCCCGTCCGTGGCTTTGTTCCCATTCGTTTTCTGATCGCAGCATTGCGGTCGGATGTCGTCCAGCGCCAGATCAAACGCGATGTGCGTGCGACAGCCCAGCCCGATTTGGGCTTGGCACATATTCGGCAATTTGTTGTGCCGGTTCCGCCAATGGCCGAGCAGTTGCGAATTCTCGAAGAGTTGGATCGTCAGCTTTCCATTCTTAGGGGCATTGAGACCGAGGTTGAAAACAACCTGTTGCGTGCTCAGTCCTTGCGGCAGTCAACACTGTCTAAGGCATTTATCTAACAAGGGGGTAACTGTGGGCTGTAATCTGGGAGAGGTACAAAAAGAATCATTGAGATCAGGTGAATTCAAGATTCACTATCACCTTAATGGTGGTGCCCATCGGATGGATGCAATTGTTCGCAATCGAGCAGAAGGTGAATTACTTGCCCTGTTGAAAGAAGTTGCTGCAGTTCTTGGTTTGCCAGTTCACGTTGAGACTCATGCCTTCGGTGAGGGGGGTCTTGTTGAGTATTTGGATCTGGTCTTTCAAAATAAAGAGCAAATTGCAACAGTCATGGCACTTCTGAGTCCTTTACTTGGAGCGCCTTTGTACTTCGACAAGATAAAGCAGTCACGCCAACAAACGCAGCTCAATGAATTGAATATCAAGAAGATCAAACTTGAAATCAAAGAAAAAGAGGATGCTGCGACTGATCTTGAAGAGAAGAAAAATCAGGTCGGGAAAAGTCTTGCACTTCCACTTGAGAAAGCGCCAACTGCGGATGACATCGCTCAGGCACTGCTGGCACGAAAGAAAATTGCTCGACGTCGCTCAAATTATTACGAGGCTTCACTCACAGATTCAAAAATTGATGCAGTTGGATTTGCTCCTTCGCACAACAAAGTTACCGCTGATAAAGTTGTACCTAGATCAGATTTCGGAAATTTTGTAATCGCAAAAGCCAACCTCGAACCTCTTGTTTATGAAGGCCTCCTACTTGAAATTGTTTCCCCAGTGTTGAGATCGGGTTCAATCAAGTGGAGAGGTATTTTTGAGAAAAAGACTGTCAGTTTTGAGTTGCAAGACGACACATTCCGATCTGAAGTCGCAAGCCAAAAAGTGCAATTTCAGAATGGAACAACATTGCTTTGTGATTTTGAAGTCCATCAACGTGAAGACGACACTGGTGAAATTGAAATTGCAGGCTATGCGGTTACTAAGGTGCATGACGTTAAGGCACCTCAGATGTTTCGAAAAAATTCAGCAGAAGAGCAATTAAACCTTCAGCTTCCGGATTGGTCATCAGATATTGATGTGTAAATTCATTGGAGTTTTGGATTTTACTGTGATTCTAATTTTCAAGCGAATGTAACTATAAGGAAGGGGCGGTATGAATTCAAATTATGAGAGGCTGAGTGTTGAAGATGCTAGTCAGGTGCTTGAGCACTTGCGTGCGAAAGTACGAGAGTTTGGTTTTGGCGCACTGGATGCCGAAATAGGTGAATTGCTCATAGAGAATGGTTTGAAGTCTAGTGTTGAGATGCTTGAACGCTATTTTTCTTTGCTTCATGCGTATTTAAAAGTTTTTGAGCGGGAGTCCGTTCAAAGTAGTCAAGATAGTCTTGAGCGTTGTTTGGGTAAAGAAAAATGGAGTTGGCAGCTCTTAGCTGGCGGTGATCCGGAAATCAGACGCAATTCTAATCCTATAAATTCCATCATTGTTAAGAACATGGCGGATTACTGTTCTATCGAAACCCTGAGGGAGGAGCTGGTTCAGGTTATGAGTGATCTTGGAATTGAACTACCTGCTGACAATGGCGAAGGTCCTCCAGCTCGGCCTAGAGGAGAACGACCGTAATGACACCCAAACAAACTGCGAACGCTATAAATTCAATTACAAAAATATTTAACTCAACATTGGGCTCCGCTTCTGGATTGCAAGCCTCATTGGTCGGCATGGTAGCAAGTAAGCTGTATGAAGCTAAGGTCTTGGCTGAGTTGCTTAATCTGCTTGAGGCATCGGGTTACCATTTTCGAGTAGTTAATGGGGCCGTGTGTCTGAAGGCCGCACCCGGCCCAATAAATACTTCATACTCATACATTGAATTGCTTCAAAATAATGTGCATGTAGCCAATATATGGACGGACGTAGAGTTCGTTGGGTTAAGCTCATTTTATTTGACTGGCTTACCCCAGCCATCGGCTCGCGGTGAATACCACGAACTCGACATTTTGGTTTGTGACCCTAATGCAATCACTCGTCCTAGATCTAATCAAGTTTTCATTGGTGTTGAAGCTAAGCATTGGGCGCACATCCCCAAAAAGTTGCTTCGTGAAATCCTTGGTGTGAGGCGTGAGTTGAGCTTTGTTGATTTTCGATCAGGCCGCCCGTCGATTGCTGTAAGAAGTCTAAAAAATCTTCAAAGATCAAATCCTGCATCGCATTTGGTTTTTGCCTATTCAACAGTTTATCCGCACGGTTCTGGCCCCGTCACTGAGTGGGCCGTACCTGCTAAAGAGTTTGAAATAGATCTTTGGCCTATTTCGGTTTGACGAAGTTTGAAAGTGGCGCAGGAAATGCAATCTCCTTTCTCCCTCCGCATCTTCGTCGTCGACGGCGACCCCGATGGCCTGCGCATCGTCGAGCGGTCCAACTGGGTGGGGCGTGCGCTGGTGTTTCCGCGTGCGGTCTGGGCGCAGCCCAGCGTGGTCATCCGGTCCGAGTTGCAGCAAACCGGCGTTTACCTGCTGCTGGGGCCGCGTGAAGACGGCGAGGGTGACCGGCTCTACATTGGCGAGGGCGACCCGATCAAGCCGCGCCTGGCCAGTCACCACAGCGGCACCGCCCAAAAAGACTTCTGGACGCGGGCGATCTGTTTTGTCTCCATGGGGCAGGGCCTCAACAAAGCGCATGTGCAGTTTTTAGAGACCAACCTGATTCGACTGGCCAAGCAGGCCAAGCGCGTGCCGCTGGACAACGCCAACCAACCCACCGAGCCCACCCTCAGCGAAGCCGACCGCGCCGACATGCAGGTGTTTTTGCAGCACATGCTGGGCATGCTGCCGGTGTTGGGCGTGCATGCCTTCGAGCAACCACCCCAAGCCCCTGCCGCCAGCGCGCCCGAGCTGACCTGCAAGGGCAAAGGCTTGCTGGCTCATGGCTACGAGTCGACACAGGGCTTTGTGGTCAAGGCGGGGTCGCAGGCGGCGGTGCAAGCGGTGCCTTCGGTTCCGCCCGGCACGTTGGCCATGCGCCAGCAATTGCAGGTGCTGGGTGTGATGGTTGAGCAAGGCAACACCTACGCATTCACACAGGACTATGCCTTCAGTTCACCCAGCACAGCGGCCAGCGTGGTGCTCGGCCGCAGTGCCAACGGGCGGCTGGAGTGGAAGGGCGCGCAGGGGCGGTCGCTCAAGTCCTTGCAGGAGATTGAGTCAGCATGAGACAACTAGACATCTTCACCGCCCTACAGTCCAGCACCGAAGGCATCGACACCGAATTCAAATCTGCTCGTGGTGGCATGCCCGGCAGTTTTTGGGAGTCGTATGCCGCCATGGCCAACACCCAGGGCGGCACCATTGTGTTGGGTGTGGCCGAAAAGGCGTCTGGCTTGGTGTGGGAGGGCGTGCCCGATGCCGCGCAGTTGCGCACGGTGCTGTGGAGCCAGCTGAACGACCGGCACAAGATCAGCGCCAACCTGCTGCGCGACGACGATGTGCGCACGGTGGAAGACGAGGGCAGGCAGTTTGTGGTGGTGAACGTGCCGCGTGCCTCGCGGCTGCAGCGCCCGGTGTTTGTGGGGCCCAACCCCATGACGGGCACTTACCGACGTGCCGAAGAGGGCGACTACCGCTGCTCGGACGACGAGGTGCGCCGCATGCTGGCCGACCAGTCCGACACGCCAGCCGATTCGCACATCGTGGAGCATTTTGGCCTGCCAGACTTTGACCCCGACACGGTCAAGCAATACCGCAACCGCTTTGCATCCCGTGCGCCGGACCACCCTTGGTTGCTGCTGGATGATGCGCCGCTGCTGACCAAGCTGAGCGCCTTGCGCCGCGACCGCGCCACGGGACTGGAAGGGGCTACCGTGGCAGGCTTGTTGATGTTTGGCCGCTTTGAGGCGCTTCGCGATGCCTTGCCCGGTTTTCATGTGGACTACCGCGAGCGCATGTCCGACGACCCCGCCGTGCGCTGGACCGACCGCGTGGTGCCCGATGGCACTTGGGAAAACAACCTTTTCCAATTTTATCTGCGGGTCATGCAGCGTTTATCGGGCGACTTGAAGATGCCTTTTCAGCTGGACCGTGAGCTGTACCGCAAAGACGACACCGCCGTGCACGAGGCACTGCGCGAGGCCGTGGTCAACGCTTTGGTGCACGCCGACCACCGGGGTCAAGGCGGTGTGGTGATCGAGCGCTACCCGGACAGGATTGAACTGTCCAACCCCGGTTCGCTTCTGGTCTCGCGGGTGCAGTTGCTGCAAGGCGGCGTGAGCGAATGCCGCAACAAAAGCCTGCAGCTGATGTTTCAGCTCATGGGGGGTGGCGACAAGGCGGGCTCGGGCATGGACAAAATCCGGGCGGGCTGGCGTGCGCAGCATTGGCGCTCGCCCCGGCTCGAAGAGTCTTTGCAGCCCGACCGTGTGAAGCTGGTGCTGCCCATGGTCAGCTTGATTCCGGGCGAGGTGGACTTGGCCTTGCGCCAGCGCTTTGGCGATCGGTTTGCCATGCTGGACACCACAGCGGTGCAAGCGGTGGTGACCGCCCAGGTAGAAGGCAGCGTGACCAATGCCCGCATGCAGGAAATCACTGGTGAGCATTCCAAAGAGATTACCGGCGTGCTGCAAACCCTGGTGCGCGATGGCCTGCTGACGCAGCAAAACCAGCGTCGCTGGGCCAGCTACCGCGTGGCGGGGGACTCCCCCCAATTGGGCGGGGACTCCCGTCATTTGGCGGGGGACTCCCCTCAAAGCTCCCCCCAATTGCCGCCGGACTCCCCCCAATTCGGCTGGGACTCCCCCCAATTCGACCGATTGGCTGGTTTGTCAGCCGAGGTATTGGCGCTTTTGCCAATGGCAGAACCCGCCAGGAAAAACAAAAAACTGCCGGTGCCACAACTGAAAATTGTTGTCAGGCAACTGTGTGCCGGTCGATGGTTATCGACCTCTGAGCTCGCAGCACTGGTGGATCGAGACGCGGACAAGCTGCAAACCCGTTTCTTGACGGCCATGGTGAAAGATGGTGTGTTGGAACTGCGATACCCTGACGTGCGCAATCGACCAGATCAGGCGTATCGCACGGTTGCCAATCCACTGGCATGATGCCCACTCCCTTCTCCCTCCGCATCTTCGTCGCCGACGGCGACCCCGACGGCCTGCGCATCGTCGAGCGCTCCAACTGGGTGGGCCGTGCGCTGGTGTTCCCGCGTGCGGCTTGGGCGCAACCCAGCGTGGCCAACCGGCCCGAGCTGCAGCAAACGGGCGTGTACCTGCTGCTGGGGCCGCGTGAAGACGGCGAGGGTGACTGGCTCTACATTGGCGAGGGCGACCCGATCAAGCCGCGCCTGGCCACGCACCACAGCGGCTTTGCCCAAAAAGACTTCTGGACGCGGGCGATCTGTTTTGCCTCCATGGGGCAAGGGACTGAAGTCCGAGCACCGCTGCTTGTTTGCTGACGAATAAGGCATTCCTGATGACCACTTTGCAAGTCACCGAAATCATGCGGCGCCTGGAGCAAGGCATGACGCGACCCTTTCTGGTGCGTGCCGAAGATGATGTGTTGTACGTTGCCAAAGGTCGGGAGACAACGCAGCGGGGCTTGATCGCTGAGTGGATTTGTGCACATCTGGCGCAGCAGTTGGGCTTGCCCATACCCGCGTTCACGTTGTTGCAGGTGCCACCCGAGCTGGTGTCTGCGCTGGGGCCAGAAATTGCCGCCTTGGGGCATGGTGCGGTATTTGGCTCTGCGCAGAAATCCGGGGTGCAGGAGTTTGCCGTGACGCAGCTCAAGCGCGTTGATGTACAGCAGCGGCGCATGCTCTTGGCTTTTGATTGGTGGGTGGAAAACGCAGATCGCACGCTGTCAGCTCACGGAGGCAATCCCAACTTGCTTTGGAATGCGGCACAGACCAAGCTGCTGGTGATAGATCACAATTTGGCGTTCGATGCTGATTTTGATGAAGCGTCGTTTTTTGAAACGCACGTTTTCCGCCAAGAGTCCGACACCGTATTTGATGATTTGGTTTGCCGCGCAGAGACATCGGAGCGGCTGGATGCTGCGCTGTCTTGTTTTGACGCTGCGGTACAGGCCATACCGCCGGAATGGCTGTGGCTGGATGGCGAGGAGCGGACTTTGCCTGTTAAGGTAGACTTTGAATCGATCAAGCGCCGGTTATCGCTTCGTGCCCGGCTTGAGAGAGGTTTCCAATGACACACGTCGCCCGTTATTCCATCATTCGTTTTCTGCCCTACGCAGAAACGGAGGAGTTCGCCAACGTCGGCATCGTCATGGTTGCGCCAACGGCACGTTATTTCGACTTTCAGCTTTCCAACAAGTGGCGTCGTCTGAGCGGGTTTTTTGACAAACTGGATCGGCGGGTTTTTGCGCAGGGCGTAGCAGCCTTTGCAGAGGAAATGGCCCGCACCCGTGACATGGCGGCCAACGGATCAGCGCCATGGATTTTTGATGATTTGGTGCGACCACGCGAGGCCTTGTTTCGGTTTTCTGCCGTGCGTGCCGTGATGACGGAGTCACCCCAGGCCAAGCTGCAAGAATTGTTCGATCACTATGTTGATCACGACTTTGCAACGCCCGAATACCAGGAAAAACTAATTGAGAAGGCGGTTCGTGGCGTGCTGCGGCGTGAGGGCTTGGGCGACCGATTCCAAAGCGCCAAACTGGGTGTGGATGGCCTGCAATTCAAGGTGCCGTTTGCCGAACTGGATGCGGGTGGCAAGGCCTTGCGGGTGATCAAGCCGATGCACTTGGCCTATGAAGACCCCCTGCGCATACTGGACCACGGTAACCAATGGCTGGGCCGCTTGCGTCATTTGGAACGAGTGAAAGCTATGCCCAAATCCATGCTTTTGGCTGTGACGCAACCCCCTGTCCAGACTGACCGCTTTGCTGCGTTTGAGGAAGTTCGCCGCGATCTCGCCAGCATGGGCGCGGAGTTTGCTGCATCCAATGACGAACAGGCCTTGCTGCGATTTGCTCAGGCGGCATAAACCCGGTTTGTGAATTTATTCGCCATTCGCGAATAGCGAATAAACGACTAAACTCGCCCCATGAGCCGAACAATTTCCAACCCCCAAATGGTGCTGCGCCCCCAAGACGTGGTGGTGCTGTTGCGTTTGTCTTTGGGTGCTGAAAGTATGCCCACGTATGCCGCTTTGGCTGAAGAGCTCAAGCTCACGGCCTCCGAAATTCACGCGGGCGTAGACCGTGCCGTGGCCGCGCAACTGGCCCGCAAAGACGAATCAGGCAAGCCCGTGGTGCTGCTAGATGCCTTGCGCTTGTTTGTGCAGCATGGCGTGCGCTATAGCTTTCCGGTCACACATGGCCCCATGGGGCGGGGCATGCCCACGGCGCATGCGGCAGCCCCATTGAACAAATTGATTGTGCAAAGCACCGAGCCCGCGCCCGTTTGGCCGCACAAAGATGGCACGGCACGCGGCGTGGTGTTTTACCCGCTGTATCCCACGGTGCCCGATGCCGCCAAAAACAACCCCGCCTTGTACGAGCTGCTGGCTTTGCTGGATGCCGTGCGCGGGGGCAGCATGCGCGAGCGTGCTTTGGCCATTGCCGAGCTGGACAAACGCTGGGCCAGTTGATGCAGGTATTCAACCCCAATGACCCGAACGTGGCCATGCTGGAGCATGTCGCCCGCAGTTTAGGTCCCGAGCTGTGCAGTTAATTGGTGTTTGTGGGCGGTGCAGCCGCAGGTTTGCTCATCACCGATTTGGCCATGCCGCCCATTCGCCGCACGGACGATGTGGACATCGTCACCAACGCCGAAGCCTTGGCCGACTATTACCGCTTTGAGGATCAGTTGCGAGACTTGGGCTTTGTGCAAGACCAAAGCCCCGATGCACCTGTGTGCCGCTGGCGGGTGGATGGCGTGGCCGTAGACCTGATGCCTACACAAGAAGAAGTTTTGGGCTTTACCAACCGGTGGTACCGCATGGGCGTGGCCACAGCCCAAACGTTGGCGCTGCCCAGTGGCGTGCCCATACGCGTTCTGCGTGCGCCAGAGTTCATAGCCACCAAGCTCGAGGCGTTTTATGGCCGAGGCGGTGGCGATTATTTGTTCAGCCACGACATGGGCGACATCATCAGCGTGATCGATGGCCGTGCTTCCTTGCTGAACGAATGCCAAGACAGCCTTGTACCTTTGCGTGTGTATTTGGCTGCACAGTTTCAACACTTGCTGGGAGAGCGCAGCTTTGTCGATGCCCTTCCTGGGCACTTGCCACCCGATGGCGCAAGCCAGGCGCGTTTGCCGGATCTGCTGATCAAGATTCAACACATTTCAGAGTTGGCTGTTTCATGAGTGCCTTACACATGCCCGCAAGCTCAGGATCAATTTCGTGGGCCGATGTGCCCGAAGTCGCGGTTTAATCTCGGCCTATGAACAAAACCGATCAGATGAGTTTTTTCGGCTTCGAGCCGGGCGGGGTGGACAGGCCCAAGAAGGCGGGGCGTCCCCGGATGGCCAAGCCGGTGGCCGTGTCCCCGGCCGCAGCCTTGCCCATGGTTGTGCCCGTCTCTCCTGCCTTGGCTAACGCACACGCCTTGGCTGACACACCCACAGCATCCAGCCAGAACCCGGCGCAGGCCCCCAGCAACTTGCCCTCCCCGCCAGAAAGCCCGCATGCCAGTGCCGACCCCGAAGCCATGGCCCAGGCCCTGGCCCAGCACCCGGACTTTCGGGTGCTGCGCCGTTTGGTGCCGTGCGCCGACTATGGCGGCTTGCAGGGGCAGGCCACGCAGCGCGTGATCGTGTTGGACACCGAAACCACCGGGCTGGACAGCAAAAACGAAAAAATCATCGAGCTGGCCATGTTGTCGGTGCAGGTGGATGTGGCCACGGGTTTGCCGGTGGGGTCAGTCTCCATTTACGAGTCGTTTGAAGACCCGGGCAAGCCGATTCCACCGGCCATTCAGGACATCACGGGCATTGACGACACCATGGTGCAGGGACAGCGCATTGACGATGCGGCGGTGACCGCGCTGGTGGAGCAGGCCGATCTGATCGTGGCGCACAACGCCGGGTTTGACCGGCCTTTTGTCGAAGCCCGGCTGCCGGTGTTTGCCCGCAAGGCCTGGAATTGCTCTTTCATGGGCATTGACTGGAAAAAAGAGGGCAGCGGTTCGGCCAAGCTGGAGTTTTTGGCGTCTGAGCGCGGCTGGTTTTACGACGCGCACCGGGCTCAGGTTGATTGCCACGCCTTGCTGCAGGTGCTGGCTTCGCCCCTGGGAGATGGTTTGACCGGTTTGTCGCGCCTCTTGGCGGGTGCCGGGCAGACCCGCTACAAGCTGCGCGCAACGGGCGCCCCGTTTGAGGCCAAGGACAAACTCAAGGCACGCGGCTACCGCTGGGACGGCGAAGGCCGGGTTTGGTGGTGCAGTTTGGGGTCTGACGAATTGCTGGACGCCGAGTGCACTTGGTTGCGGGCCGAGGTCTATGGCCAGCGCAGCGCCCGGGTGCAACTGGAAGCCATGGACAGCCTGGTGCAGTTTTCCAGCCGGGCCGGGCGCATCACCGAACGCGCCTTGTGAGGCCTGTGCCAGCGCCCCGCAAGCCTTGGCGATACCGGCAACCGTGTCTGTCTGGGATAATGCCGGGTTGCACAGACACCACACGCCCCCATCTACCGGCTTGAGGTCTTGAGCTGGCACCCACGGGGTGTTCAGTCTCTGCCAATTTTTATTCAGGGTTTTCAAATGGCTCAATACGTTTTTTCCATGAACCGGGTCGGCAAGATCGTGCCGCCCAAGCGTCATATTCTCAAAGACATTTCACTGTCCTTTTTCCCCGGAGCCAAGATCGGCGTGCTGGGCACCAACGGCTCGGGCAAGTCCACCTTGCTCAAGATCATGGCCGGCATCGACAAAGAGATCGAAGGCGAAGCCATCCCCATGTCGGGCCTGAAGATCGGGTATTTGCCGCAGGAACCCGTGATGGAGCCTGAGCAGACCGTGCGTGAAGCTGTGGAAAGCGGTATGGGCGAAGTCAAGGCTGCGCAGGCCCGCCTGGAAGAGGTGTACGCCGCGTATGCCGAAGAAGACGCCGATTTTGACGCGCTGGCCGCCGAACAGGCCCAACTCGAAGCCATCATCTCCACCGCGGGTGACGCGTCCGAGCACCAGCTCGAAATCGCGGCCGACGCGCTGCGCCTGCCGCCTTGGGACGCCATCATTGGCAAGCTCTCCGGCGGTGAAAAACGCCGCGTGGCCCTGTGCCGTTTGCTGCTCTCGCGCCCCGACATGTTGCTGCTGGACGAGCCCACCAACCACTTGGACGCCGAATCAGTGGATTGGCTCGAGCTGTTTTTGCAGCGTTTTTCAGGCACCGTGGTGGCCATCACCCACGACCGTTACTTCCTGGACAACGCCGCCGAGTGGATTTTGGAACTCGACCGGGGCTCCGGCATTCCGTACAAAGGCAACTACTCCAGCTGGCTGGAGCAAAAAGATGCCCGTTTGGCCACCGAGCAGCGCACCGAAGATGCCCGCTCCAAGGCCATGAAAAAAGAACTGGAATGGGCCCGCGCCAACCCCAAAGGCCGTCAAGCCAAGAGCAAGGCGCGTCTGGCCCGTTTCGAAGAGTTGAGCGACCACGACTACCAAAAACGCAACGAGACCCAGGAGATCTTTATCCCTGTGGCCGAGCGTCTGGGCAATGAAGTGTTCGAGTTCAAGGGCGTCAGCAAGTCTTTTGGAGACCGTTTGCTGATCGACAACCTGAGCTTCCAGGTGCCTGCGGGTGCCATCGTCGGCATCATCGGCCCCAACGGTGCCGGTAAATCGACCCTTTTCAAGTTGATTGCGGGCAAAGAGCAGCCCGACAGCGGCGAAGTCAAGATCGGCCAGACCGTGCGCATGGCCTTTGTGGACCAGAACCGCGACGATCTGGACAACAACAAGACCGTGTGGGAAGACGTTTCGGGTGGCCTGGACATCATCAACGTGGGCAAGTTCCAGATGGCCAGCCGTGCGTATTGCGGGCGCTTTAACTTCAACGGTGGCGACCAGCAAAAGAAGGTCGGCATGTTGTCGGGCGGTGAGCGCGGCCGTTTGCACCTGGCCAAGACCCTGATCGAAGGCGGCAACGTGTTGCTGCTGGACGAACCCTCGAACGACTTGGACGTGGAAACCTTGCGCGCCTTGGAAGACGCGCTGCTGGAATTCGCAGGCTCGATCATGGTCATCAGCCACGACCGCTGGTTCCTGGACCGCATTGCCACCCACATTCTGGCCGCCGAAGGCGATAGCCAGTGGGTGTTCTTTGACGGCAACTACCAAGAGTACGAAGCCGACAAGAAACGCCGTCTGGGTGAAGAGGGGGCCAAACCCAAGCGCGTGCGCTTCAAGGCATTGAAGTAATTCAGCCGCTTTGCACAACACAACGGGCCCTTCGGGGCCCGTTGTCGTTGGGGGGTGTTCTGGCGGTTTGCATGGGCGCGGATCGCGTAGGTCGGTACTCGCAGAGTCCGACGTCTGCCCATTTCACCGCATGCGGTAAAACAGGCCAGGCCACTCAAGCACCCCATGTCGGAGTCTTCGACCGCCGACCAACAGAGCGGGCCGTGTTCTGGCAGTTTCACGGGCGCGGAACCCGTAGGTCGGTACTCGCAGAGTCCGACGTCTGCCCAGTTCACCGCGTGCGGTAAAGCAGGCCATGCCACTCAATCACCCCATGTCGGAATCTTCGACCGCCGACCTACGAATTGGCCAGACGACTCCGTGCCTTGTCGGCCCACAGCTGCAGGCTGTCGAACAAGTCTTTTTGGCTGAACGAGCAGCTTTCTTCGCTGAACAGGGCGCTGGCTTCGATGCGGTCGAGCAAGTTGGCCAGCACGTCCCCAAACTTGTCTGGCAAAGGCAGGCTGGCCGCGTTGCTGCGCCATTGGCGGATCATGTCGGTTTGAGGCAAAGCGCCTTGTTGGCAGGCTGCCAGCGTGTCGGTCATGCGGGTCAGTGTGTCCAGGGCTGCGTTCATGGGCAAGGGTCTCCGGCAAGGTGGGGTGTTTGGGGCGAATTCGAGGCGACAATCATGCCCCATGAAAGCCAAATCCCTCAAACCCATGCGCCTGGAAGACATCTTGTTCAGCCAGGGCTTTGGCACCCGCCGGGTGTGTGCAGGTCTCGTGCAGCAAGGCTATGTGCAAGTCAACGGTGAAACCGTGACCGATGCGGGCGAATTCTTCGAGCCGGAAGGCCTGCATTTCCAGGTGCAGGGTGCCGACTGGCCATTTCAGGAGCACGCCTATGTGCTGCTGAACAAACCGGCGGGCACCGAGTGTTCGCAAAAACCCTCAACCTGGCCAAGCATCTACACCTTGCTGCCACCCCCCTTGCGCCAGCGCCCGCAAAAGGCTGCTGTGCAGGGCGTGCAGGCGGTGGGGCGGTTGGACCAAGACACCACGGGTTTGCTGCTGCTGACCGATGACGGCAAATTCATCCACAAAATGAGTTCGCCCAAGCACCATGTGCCCAAGGTGTATGAGGTCACCACCAAGCACCCGATCACGCCCGATATGGTGAACAAGCTCTTGTCTGGCGTGGTGCTGGACGACGACCCCAAGCCGGTCAAAGCCGCAGCCTGCGAGGCTGTGGGCGAGTTGCACCTGAAGCTGACCCTGACCGAGGGTAAATACCACCAGGTCAAACGCATGCTGGCGGCGGTGGGCAACCGGGTTGAGGGCCTGCACCGTTCGCAAATCGGCGGTCTGGTCTTGGGGGATCTGCCTTCGGGGCAGTGGCGCTGGTTGACAGAGGAAGACCTGGCTTTGCTTAAGCCCTGAGCCCACGTCCGGGCCTTTGGCCAAAGCACGCAACGTCGGACTCTTCGAGTGCCGACCTACGAGGGGGCAGCGATGTAGGTCGGTGGTCGCAGACCCCGACATGGGCCTGAGAAAAACCCGCAACGTCGGACTCTTCGAGTGCCGACCTACGGGAGCGTGTTGTAGGTCGGTGGTCGAAGACTCCGACGGATGCTTGCGAGGCTGTAACGCCCAAAAAACGCAGCAGCTCACGCAGGCATGTCGGACTCTGCGAGTGCCGACCTACGCAATGCCGTTTTCTTGCAGGTCGGTGGCTTGTGATTCAACAAACGCTTGCACGGCTTGTGCCACGGCCTCGGGCTGGTCGCGGTGGGGCGAGTGCCCGCAATCGGGCAGTTTGAGCAGTTGTGCATGCGGCACGGCCCGGGTGATGTCGTCGATTTGGGCCATGGTGCCGTAGGGGTCGGCTTCGCCTTGAATCGCCAGCAAGGGCGCGGTGATGCCTTGCAGTTCGGGCCGGATGTCAAACCCACGGAAAGCCTCGCTGAGCCAGACATCGTTCCACTGCCAGAAGGCGCAGTCCACATCGGCATGAAAGGGCATCAGGCGATGGCGCAGGGGGCCGTGTTCAAAGGCCTCACGCGCGGCGGTGATGGCCTGCACCGAGATGTCTTCGACCATGACATGCGGTGCCATGACGATGCAGCCTGCCACCGGGTGGCGGCTGGCGTGGATCAGCGCGATGGTGCCGCCGTCCGAATGGCCCAAGAGCACGGGCCGTTCAATGCCAAGACCCTGCAGCAACGCAGGCAGCACCACCAGCGCTTCGTGGTGCATGTAGTCGGGCAGCAGGCACCCGTGGCGCTGCCCATCGACTTGCCGCGATGCGCCCCGCACATCGGGCGTGGCTTGCGACTGGCCATAGCCTTGGCGCGAATACACCAGCCCGGCACAGCCCAGACGCGCGCACAGTTGTTGCGGCCAGTCGCGCCACAAGGCGACGCTGCCCAGCCCTTCGTGCAAAAAAACCAGGGTGGGCGCATCGGTGGGGGCGGAGGCGGACAGGCTTTGCACTTCCAGCTCAAGGCCTAAAACGGTCATTTTTGCGGTGCTTTTGATTTGCATCTGCTTTCCTCAAGTCGGGCCGATTACACTTGAAAGCGATTTTGAAAGCGATTTTGTGATTTCTTTGTCCCGTACGATCCGATTTTTGGGTTTTTTAGCCCTGTGTTTCCAGTTTCACGCCATGGCGGCGACCAGTCCGGCTCCGGTTTTTGTACTCAACTCGCTGGACGGCAACGTCAGCGTGATCGATCCCCAGACCTGGACGGAGAAAAAGCGAATTCCCACGGGCAAAGAGCCGCACCACCTGTACCTCACACCCGATGAAAAATCGGTGATTGTGGCCAACGCCCTGGGCGACTCGCTGACCTTCATTGACCCGCGCACGGCGCAAATCCAGCGTGTCGTGACGGGCATTTTGGACCCTTATCACCTGCGCTTTTCGCCCGACATGAAGTGGTTTGTAACGGCGGCCAACCGCCTGAACCATGTCGACATCTACCGCTGGGACGGCCACCAACTCACCCTGGCCAAGCGTCTCAAGACCGGCAAGACCCCCAGTCACTTGTGGATCGACAGCAAAAGCACCACCGCCTGGGTTTCCATCCAAGACGGCAATGAGCTGATCTCGATTGATCTGGCCACGCAAACGCTCAAGTCCCGCATCGGCACGGGCACCATGCCCGCCGACGTGTTTGGCACCCCGGACGACAAAACGCTGCTCGTGGGCATCACCGGCGGTACCGGGGTGGAGGTTTATGACATCACGGGCGCTCAGCCCCGCTTGATCAAGATGCTGCCCACCGGCAAAGGCGCGCACGCCTTTCGGGCGCTGGGCGACAAACGCCATGTGTTTGTGAGCAACCGCGTGGCCAACACCATCAGCCAGATCGACTACGCCACTTTGCAGGTGGTGGCCGAATTGCCGGCACCTTCAGGCCCGGACTGCATGGAGGTCACGGCCGATGGTCGATTCATTTTGGTGGCGTCGCGTTGGGCCAAAAAATTGACGGTGATTGACATCGCTGCCCGCAAAGTGGTGCGCCAAGTGCCCGTGGGCAAATCGCCCCACGGGGTGTGGACGCTGGACCATGCGCCCAGGAACTGACAAAGCCGTTCGCGCCTTGATCGCAGGCCTGGCCAGCGCCGCGCCCGCGCTGACCCTGGCGGCGGCCTGCACCCAACCCGTTTACCTCACCTTTGACACCGGCCACATGGGCGTGGCACCACTGGTTGCCGAAGTGTTGCAGCGTCAGCAAGTGCAGGTCACTTTTTTTGCCGCCCAGGAGAAAACCCGTGAAGGTGACGGCACTTTGGGCCAGCACTGGGCGCCCTGGTGGCGGGCCCGCGCCGCCGAAGGCCATGCCTTTGCCTCTCACACCTGGGACCACGCGTACTGGAGGGCCGATCTGGGCGCTGACAGCTTTCGCATTCGCCCCTCGTCGGGCGCGCAGGCGGGCCATGATCTGGTGTGGTCGGCCAAGGAATACTGCGACAACCTGCGTCAAGCGGCCAGTCGTTTGCAAGTGCTGACTGGGCAAGCCCCCTTGCCACTGTTTCGGGCACCGGGCGGCAAAACCTCGCCGCGCTTGCTGGCCGCAGCCAAGCAGTGCGGTTTTGCGCATGTGGGCTGGGCTGATGCGGGCTTTTTGGGGGACGAATTGCCCAGCGACGTCTATCCGAATGCGCAATTGCTGAAAAAAGCCCTCAACAACATCCGGGCAGGCGACGTCTTGATGGCCCACCTGGGCATTTGGTCGCGCCAAGACCCTTGGGCACCCGCAGTGCTGGAGCCGCTGATCGTGGGCCTGAAGGCCCGCGGCCTGTGCTTTGCCACCCTGCGTGAACACCCACAGTTCCGCGAGTGGATTCTTCAACAGCCCCTGAAACTCTCCGGGCAGACCGACGCGCAAAGGTGAGGCATGGACGCGCTGATCGACTTTTTTTCTGATTTGCAACAGCTGTTGTTTGAAGAGGTGGTTCAACCTCTGACTCTGGCCATGGGGCAAGACAACCTGCTGGAAAAAGCCTACGAAGGCAGTGGCTGGGTGGTGGTCGGCTTGCTGCAAATCCTGGTCATGGTCACCGTGTTGGGCCCCATGCAGCGCCTGTGGCCCGCCGAGTCCGTGCAGGACAAACACGCCGTGCGGGTGGACATGCTCTACACCCTGATCCACCGCTTGGGGCTGTTCAAGCTGGCGATGTTTTTCAGCCTCGAAGCGCTGTTCGAGCAAGGCCTGGGCCTGCTGCGCGTCATGGGCCTGCCCACCTGGCACCTGGACCAGTTGTGGCCCGGCGTGAGTGACGGCGCCGTGGTCAGCTTTTTGGTGTATCTGGTGGTGTTTGATTTTGTGCACTACTGGATTCACCGGGCGCAACACCAGTCAAGCACCTGGTGGGCGCTGCACTCAATGCACCACGCGCAGCGGCAGATGACCATGTGGAGCGACAACCGCAACCACCTGCTGGACGACATCGTGACCAGTCTGATTTTGTCGGCGGTGGCCGTGCTCATCGGGGTGGGGCCGGGGCAGTTTGTGGCCCTGGTGGCCATCAGCCAATTGAGCGAGAACTTCCAGCACGCCAATGTTCGCATCTGGTTTGGCCGCATTGGCGAGCGCCTGTGGGTTAGCCCGCGCTTTCACCGCAGGCACCACAGCATCGGCATCGGTCATGAGTCTGAAGTGCAGGGACGAACCGTTCTGGGCGGCTGCAACTTCGGCGTGCTGCTGCCCTGGTGGGACATGCTCTTTGGCACCGCCGACTTCCAGCTGCGCTATGACCCCACCGGCGTGCGCGACCAGGTGGAGCAGGGCCGCGACTACGGCCGCGGTTTTTGGGCGCAACAGTGGCAGGGGGTGCTGCGCTTGGTGGGCAGGGCTTGAACTGGCATGCAGATGCGTGTGCATTGGCGACAACGCTTGCGCTTCTGATCGGGCGGTATCGGCGGCCAAACAACGTCGGGGTCTTCGACCACCGACCTACGAATAAACGGTCCCCGTAGGTCGGCACTCGCAGAGTCCGACACTTTCGGCTTCAGCACCGATCCTTGTCGGGGTCTTCGACCACCGACCTACGAATACATGGTCCCCGTAGGTCGGCACTCGCAGAGTCCGACGTTGCCTGCTTCGGCGCCGATCCTTGTCGGGGTCTTCGACCGCCGACCCACGACATCCATGTGTGAGACATGCCATCTCGTAGGTCGGCTCTCGCAGAGTCCGACAATATTGGTTCCGGCACAGGCCCCTGTCGGAGTCTTCGACCGCCGACCTACGTCATCCATGTGTGAGAAGTGCCATCTTGTAGGTCGGCACTCGCAGAGTCCGACAATATTGGTTTCTGCACAGGCCCACGTCGGGGTCTTCGACCGCCGACCTACGACATCCATGTGTGAGAAGTGCCATCTCGTAGGTCGGTACTCGCAGAGTCCGACGTTATGGGGTTGGGCACAGGCCCCTGTCGGAGTCTTCGACCGCCGACCTACAACATCCATGTGTGAGAAGAGCCATCTCGTAGGTCGGCACTCGCAGAGTCCGACAATATTGGTTCCGGCACAGGCCCACGTCGGGGTCTTCGACCGCCGACCTACAACATCCATGTGTGAGAAGTGTCATCTCGTAGGTCGGCACTCGCAGAGTCCGACGTTATGGGGTTGGGCACAGGCCCACGTCGGGGTCTTCGACCGCCGACCTACAACATCCATGTGTGAGAAGTGCCATCTCGTAGGTCGGCACTCGCAGAGTCCGACATTGTTGGTTTCGGCAAAGGCCCACGTCGGAGTCTTCGACCGCCGACCTACAACATCCATGTGTGCGAAGTGCCATCTCGTAGGTCGGTACTCGCAGAGTCCGACAATATTGGTTCCGGCACAGGCCCATGTCGGGGTCTTCGACCGCCGACCTACGTCATCCATGTGTGAGAAGTGCCATCTCGTAGGTCGGCACTCGCAGAGTCCGACGTAGTTGGTTTCGGCAAAGACCCCTGTCGGGGTCTTCGACCGCCGACCTACAAAATCCATGATGGGGTTGGGCACAGGCCCACGTCGGAGTCTTCGACCGCCGACCTACGACATCCGTGTGTAAGACATGCCATCTCGTAGGTCGGCACTCGCAGAGTCCGACGTTATGGGGTTGGGCACAGGCCCACGTCGGAGTCTTCGACCGCCGACCTACAACATCCATGTGTAAGACATGCCATCTCGTAGGTCGGCACTCGCAGAGTCCGACGTTATGGGGTTGGGCACAGGCCCATGTCGGGGTCTTCGACCGCCGACCTACGTCATCCATGCGTGAGAAGTGCCATCTTGTAGGTCGGCACTCGCAGAGTCCGACGTAGTTGGTTTCGGCAAAGACCCCTGTCGGAGTCTTCGACCGCCGACCTACGACATCCATGCGTGAGACATGCCATCTCGTAGGTCGGCACTCGCAGAGTCCGACGTAGGTGGTTTCGGCAAAGACCCCTGTCGGAGTCTTCGACCGCCGACTCACAACACCTTTAGCATTGAATACTTCACAGGGCCGAATCAATATGAAAAAACGTGCTTCAGACAAAGTGATGCCCCCTTCCTGGGAACAGTTGCGCAGTTGGGTGGCTTTGGTGGAAACCGGCTCCGTGTCGGCGGCGGCGCAGCGGCTCGAGATTTCCCAGGCGGGCGTGTCCCAACATGTGCGGCAGCTGGAGGAGTCGTTGGGCGCCTCACTGCTGGACCGGGCCACGCGCCCGGCCCACCCCACGGCTTCGGGCCAGCGCCTGTATGTCCAAGCGCGTGACTTGCTCTCGCGTGCCAGCCACATGACCGAGACGGTGCGCGCTCTTCACCGCAGCAAAAGGAGCTTGTTGCGGCTTGGGTGTGTGGACTCCTTTGCCGCCACGATTGGCCCACAAATGGTGCGGGGCCTGGCCGGGCGTGTGCAGCGGCTGCGCCTGGTGTCGGGCATCAACCCGGGCCTGGCCGAGCAGTTTGACAACCACCAGCTGGACGTGCTGATCACCACCGACGACCCCAAGCCTGCCGCCGGGCGTCAATGTCTGGCCTTGTTTTCAGAACAGTTTTTGTTGGCCGTGCCCTCGGACTTCCAGGTGCCGCCTTTGGCGTCTTTGCAGCAGCTCAGTGGTTTGCGGCCCTTCATGCATTACAGCACTCGCTCCAAAATGGGGGCGCTGGTCGATGCCTACCTGGCCCGCCACGACCCCGACATCGAGCAGGTGTTTGAATTTGATGCCACCGACCCCTTGCTGAGCTTGGTGCGCGAGGATTTGGGCATCGCCCTGACCACCCCTTTGTGCCTGTGGCAGTCGCGCTACCACGCCATGCACCTGAAGTGTGTGCCCCTGACAGCCTTGCGGCATCAGGGCAAGGCCTACCCGCCCCTGCAGCGCACTTTCTACATGGTGTACCGGCCCGACGAATTGGGCCCCCTGGCCCAGGACATTGCGGCCATGGTGCGGGTGGCGGTGCGCGAGCTGCAACGCGAATGGGTGAGTGCGCTGAACCTTCCCGCCAACTTGCTCAGCGTGAACGAAGACCGCTGAAGGCATCAGCGCCAAGGCTGATGCTGATGATCAGCCAATGCAAAACTGATGCACTAATCGGCCATGCACCTTAGGCTGGTGTTCCACAACAGGAGTGCGATGTGAGTTCATGGGATGCAATCGTGATCGGGGCGGGCGTGATCGGCACCTCGGTGGCCTACAACCTGGCGGCCTTGGGCGCTCAACGTGTGCTGGTGCTCGAGCGCGATCAGATCGGCGCGGGCACCACCTCACAGTCCAGCGGTATTTTGCGCACCCACTATTCGGTGGTGGAAAACATGGCGCTGGCGCAGCAGTCCTGGTCGGTGTTTGAAAACTTTGCCGCACACCTGCAAGACGAAGACGCCAGTGCCGGCCTGGTGCGTTGCGGTTATTTGATCGCCTCGCCCGAAGGCCCCAAGTTGGCCCCCTTGCGCGAGGCCCTGGCCGCACAAGAGGCGCGTGGCATTGCGCTCAGCAGGCTCAGCCCTCAAGAGGCCAGCGAACGCTTGCCCATCTGCCGTTTTGACGATGCCGCCTTGATCGGCTTTGAGCCCGATGCGGGCTTTGCCGATGCTTATCTGGTGGCCACCAGTTACGCCCGCGCCGCCCGCAGGCGCGGGGTCAAGTTCATGGAAGGCGAAAGCGTCACGCGATTGCTGCTGCAGCAAGGCCGCGTCAGTGGCGTGGAAACGGCCAGCGGGGTGTTCCATGCGCCTGTCGTCGTCAGCACACAAAACATCTGGGCGCATGAATTGGCCACATGGACGGGCATTCAGGTGCCTTTGACGCCCGAGCGGCACAAGGTCATGTCGCTTGAAGGCCCCGAGGCCTACACCTATGCCATGCCGGTCTACAAAGACTTGGGCTCGCCCGGCATGCTGTATTGCCGCAGCTATGGCGGGCGGCAGATGCTGGTGAGCGAGGGCACTGCCGGAGAAAGCCTGAGCGGGCCAGACAACACCCAAGGCGATATTTCCATGGACGATGTGGCGCACTTGGGCGTGCAGGTGGCAGAACGCTTTCCCTCGTTTGCCGAAGCGGGTCTGGCCTCGTCATGGACCGGGGTGTACGACGTGACCCCTGATTGGAACCCGGTGCTGGGCGGTGTGAACGAGGTCCCGGGTCTGGTGGTGGGCTTTGGTTTTTCGGGCCACGGCTTCAAACTCTCACCCGCCGTGGGCCGGGTGCTGGCCCAGCAAGCCCTGGGCCTGCCCACCGATGTGCCCTTGGCCCCGTATGCGCTGGAGCGTTTCAGAACCGGGCAGTTGTTGCAGGGCCGTTATGGCTCGGGGGCGGTGGCCTGAGCGAGTCCTCCGCCCATACCTCGGGTCAGCGAGAATCAAGCGTTTTGGGCAACTGACTCGGATGACCCCATGAACCTGTTCAACCGTCGCCAATCTCTCACGCTGTTGGGCGCGGCTGTGCTGGTGCCCAGTGTCACGCCTGTGCTGGCACAGGCGGCCACGCCATCGACCACGGCTTGGCCCGACACCGAACGCGCCGCCCGTGGCCAAACGGTGTATTTCAACGCCTGGGCAGGCAGCGAACGCATCAACGCTTACCTGCAATGGGTGGCGGGCGAGTTGCAGCGTGACTTTGGCGTCAAACTGCAGCACGTCAAGATCAGCGACGCGGCCGATGTGGTCAAGCGCGTGCGTGCCGAAAAGCAAGCCGGACGCAAAGACACCGAAGGCACGGTGGACCTGATCTGGATCAACGGCGAAAACTTTGCCGCCATGAAACGCGATGGCTTGTTGTCGGCGCCGTTCGCCCTATTGATTCGGCCCTGTGAAGTCTGCAAGGTGACTTCAATCTTGCAGCTTGTGGGAGCTAGCCCTGCTGGCGATCAGACGCTGGTGGACCACAGGCATTTCGCTGGGCTGGCAAGCGTCCACAAAATCCTCCCAACGGGCAACACGCAGCTCAGACTTCATCGGGCCGAATCAATAACTTTGTCCAATTTCCAATGGGTGGACACAGCAGGCAAGCCCACCACGCTCCAAACTCGACGCCGCCTTGCGCGCCCAGCTGCGCCCGTGGGTGTTTGCGCATGTGCGCGAACGGCGCATCCCGGTGGTGCTGGTCACACACGACGAACAAGACGTGGCCGACCCGCAGCGCGTGGTGCACTTGCGCGCCGCCACCGAAGAAAGCCCAACCCATGTTTGACCGCCACGCCCAAACCCTCTTGCGCCCCGCGCTGAACGCCGCCGCCCGCGGCTTGGTGCGCGCAGGCATCAGCGCCGACGCCCTGACCTGGCTGGGCTTTGCCATCGGCATGGCCGCCGCCGTGGCCATTGCCCTGCAAGCGTGGTGGTGGGGCTTGGCGCTGCTGCTGGCCTCTCGCTTGCTCGACGGCCTGGACGGCAGCGTGGCCCGCCTGACCCAGCCCACCGACGCGGGCGGCTTCTTGGACATCGCACTCGACTTCGTGTTCTACGCCGCTATCCCCCTGGCCTTTGCAGTGGCCAACCCCGCGACCAACGCGCTGCCCGCTGCGGCCCTGCTGGCCAGCTTCATCGGCACCGGCAGCAGCTTTTTGGCGTTCGCCGCACTGGCCGAAAAACGCGGCCTGACGGACACCGCCTTGCCGGGCAAAAGCTTTTACTTCTTGGGTGGTTTGACCGAAGCCACCGAGACCATCACCGTGTTTGCTGCCATGTGCATTTGGCCTGAACACTTTGCGGTGTTGGCTTATGGGTTTGCGGGCTTGTGTGCCATCACCACGGGGATGCGGGTTTGGTGGGGGTATTGGCGGTTGGGGTGAGGTTAACCGACGGGACGCTGCAGCTGATACCAGCCACGGCGCACCAGAGAAGTTGCCCTTACTATGGGGTCCACTTCACGCCTCCAACAACTGTTTATATCGTAGCTTCGTACGATATGAACATATCCATTAGGTATTCGCGAGCGAAAACTCCGCATGATCGTAAAGTGTGAGTTGCGCCGCCAATGCAAGTTTTTTGGCAGCAGAACTTTCTGATGCCCTGACAATTACCGAACAATAGGAATCTGAGTTCGTCTCGAAGTGCAGAAGCGAAAGGTCTCTTTCGGCTAGCCAGTCGGACAAGGCCAGCAGTGATTCGGGTACCGAGCGGAATTCGGTGATGCAATCGTGTGCCCAGCGCTCTCTGATGCCGAATGTGGTCAGAATTTCTGAAACCTGCCAAACGATTTCCTCGCGTGCCTTGCAATCCAATTGGATAAAAACCCATTTCCCACGCCGTTGACCATCATCACCGGACATGATTTCGCCCAAAGCATCGAACGAGTCGCACGAGTCATCTAAAGCTCGCATTGCAACTCTGCTCAAGCGTTGAGATTCAGTCTTTTGCAACTGGCGCGTTGCAAATTGGATGAACGCCTTCAGGCTCTTTTTCCTTTGCGATATCTCCGCCTTGTTCGTCGGATTTAGAAGTTCCCAAATTTCGTGGTCTGGCACATTGGTTTCTATGGGCTCTGTCGGGGTTGTGAAATCTCTGTTGAGTAGCTTGCCGAGAAACTTAAGCATGATGAAAACCTAACGAGGGGTGACCGTTGCGTAATTTAGACATAAATTGCGGAAGCTATTTCTGATGCGGTACTGAATGCATTTATTTACGATGAAGTATCCATGGCGACTACTTACCTTGCGATGGCTGACGTTTGACATGAGAGGAAGCGCCTGACTTGCCGGGTGACGTCCTCTCGATGGAAGGGTTGGACGAAGCCGCTACGCGGAGCGGGTGTGCCGCAACGGCTGTTGGTGAATTCGTAAGCTGTAGGTTCATGCCTAAATTGTGGGGCATGTGATCTTCAACTTTTCTGGATTTTGCCCATGTCGATGTGACCCGGTGGCTATGACCCCGCCACTTTCCCCGAACCATTTTCCAGGGCGTACCGCACCCACCTGCAACCCCTCAAGCTCAAAGGCCTGCAGCCCAAGACCATTGACGCTTACGCTCGTGCAATCCGGTGCATGGGCGACTACTTTGATTTTGCAATTGACAAGCTCTCGCCCGCACAACTGACCCACTATTTCAGCGTTCTTGTTGCTTTAGAAGGGCGCGCAACTGTGGTTTCTTGCATCCGAACAGCAAAAGGCTGATCAGCTTGCTGAAGTTGCTGGTGTTCAGGAGCCCAAGTGGTACCGCAACCCCATCAGCGACATCTCAGACCACGCCTCGTGCGCAATGGAAGTGCGCGTGCTGCGCCGGTGCCATGAGGGTGCTGCGCCGCCGAATCTTGCCATCGATCAATGCGTCGCCACCGCAACACAGTCAGGCCACCACGAACCAGTGACACGGCCGATCTCAGCTTGAAGAACGCGCAACAGTGCCCCAAAAGCACTGTGAATGAGCACGGCCAAAAACAACCTCACACTGCCAAAAAAGTGCCGCAAGGGCACCCGACGCACCGCCGTCAGATCGCTTGAGCCAAGTGAAAGCTCAATTGCACAGGCAAGACAAAAAAGATGTTTTCTGTAGGGCAAAAACCACCGCCCAGAACCGGGCTCGTCCAACAAACGGATCAGGTCGCGGCTTCGCGCGACCTATCCTTACTCGTTAGGCTTTTGCACAAACTACTTCAAGTTTCATATTCTTGAAATCATTTTCGATCTGATACACGAAGAATTTTCGTTTCTACTCTAACAGTTCCAACTTGAGATTTTTGCCGACTTTTTGCAATTTCAATAGCATCTCGTTGATTGTCTGCTTCAATATTGTGAGTATTTCCGTTTAGTCTGCGTCCATCTTTGTCGTAGGCTACAGCTTCTATGGCATAAAAAGGCATAATTTTTTCCTTCACCTCTGAATAAAAAATAGGAACAACAAAGAGAGGTGCTTTGCAGATTCCTAACGTGATGTAGATCCCAAAACCCGGTTGATACACCCGGCCCGTGTCGATACATCTTGTTGTTGAAATCGTCGCAAGCGGCTTGCGACATGGGTTTCAGGCCAGACACTGCATGTACATGCAGGTATAAATTTGCAGCCCAAACCCGGCATCCAACCCCTTGCAACATGCCCACCCGCACCATCCAGCGCAGCAGGCCCGAAGCGCCCAACTATAACCAAATAAATAACAAAAATTAACTACAAAACGCCTTTACGCGTAAACCCCCATGAGCCCACCAAACCAACCCAAAGCGCAACCCAAAGCTGGGCATAATCATTCAGCCCTCCCGCTGGCCACCCCGCCCAAACGCCCCTCCGGCAACCCCCCCAAAACAACAATCAACCCCCGCACAGATGACCGCCAACGCCTTCCACAACATCGCGCAAATTGAAACCAGCCTGTGGGAAGCCGCCGATCAGCTCCGTGCCAACTCCAACCTCACGGCCACCGAATATTCCATGCCGGTGTTGGGCGTGATTTTTTTGCGGCACGCCACCAACCGTTACCAGACCGCGCTGCAAGCCATTGAGGCCGCGCAGGCGGCGGGCACCATGCCAAAGCGCCCGCTGGTCAAGGGCGACTTCATCAAGCGCCGCGCTTTGATGCTGCCCGAGGCCGCACGCTACGACACCTTGCTCAACCTGCCTTCGGGGGGCAGCTTGGGCGGTGCACTGGTCGCGGCCATGAACGCGATCGAGGCCGACTTTGCGCCGCTGCAAGGCAGCCTGCCCAAAGACTACGACCGCTTTGATAACAAGCTGCTCGAAAACCTGCTGCGCTGTTTTGACAGCCAAGCCCTGCGCAATGCCACGGGCGATGTATTTGGCCGCATCTACGAATATTTCTTGATGAAGTTCGCCATGCAGGGCGCGCAAGACAACGGCGAATTTTTCACACCGCCGTCGCTGGTGCAAACGCTGGTCAACATCATCGAGCCCGACCACGGCGTGGTGGCCGACTTGGCTTGCGGCTCGGGCGGCATGTTCGTGCAGAGCAGCCACTTCATCGAGCAGTCGGGCCAAGAGACCATGAACCGGGTCACCTTTTACGGCCAGGAAAAAACCCCCACCACCATCCGCCTGGCCAAGATGAACCTGGCCGTGCACGGGCTCGAAGGCGACATCCAGGAAGCCAACACTTTCTACGACGACCCACACCGCCTGCAAGATGGCAAGCCGCTGTGGGGCAACGTCGACTTCATGATGGCCAACCCGCCTTTCAACGTCGACAAGGTCGATGCCGAAGCCATCAAGACCGACCGCCGCCTGCCCTTTGGCCTGCCCGGCATCAACAAAGACAAACACGTCTCCAACGGCAACTACCTGTGGATCTCGTA
This sequence comes from Limnohabitans planktonicus II-D5, assembly GCF_001270065.2. GTDB lineage: Bacteria > Pseudomonadota > Gammaproteobacteria > Burkholderiales > Burkholderiaceae_C > Limnohabitans_A > Limnohabitans_A planktonicus. The sequence continues at coordinate 77,637 of NZ_LFYT02000007.1, read as the reverse complement.
CTTTCACAGCTACTTGTCGCCCACGGGCCGCGCCGGGTTTGTCATGTCATCGCAAGCAAGCAGCGCAGGCCATGGCGAAAAAGAAGTGCGCCGCAAACTGGTCGAGACCGGCGACGTGGACGTGATGGTCGCCATCCGCTCCAACTTCTTCTACACCCGCACCGTGCCCTGCGAGCTGTGGCACTTTGACCGGTCCAAACCCGCAGCGCTCAAAGACAAAGTGCTCATGCTCGACGCCCGCAACGTCTACCGCAAAGTCACCCGCAAGATTTACGACTTCTCGCCCGAGCAACAAGCCCACCTGAGCGCCATCGTCTGGCTCTACCGGGGCCAGCAAAGCCGCTACCTGAGCCTGGTGCACAGCTACATCACCCGCCTGAACACCGAGGCCCAAGGCGTGGACGCCACCTTGACCCCGCTGCTGGACCAGCTGACCCAATCACAACTGGCGCTGCAAACCCTCAGCAAAGCCATCAGCGCTTTGAAAGACGCACCGCAGCCCGCCCAAGAAAGCCTGAACGCACTGCAAGCCGCACTGGCCGAGCAAAGCCAAGCCGCCCAAGCCTTCATGACCGACCGCGCCAGCCTGGTCACCGGCCTGCAAGCGTTTGGCAAAACAGTGACGGCAAGCGGCACCCAAGCCAGCACCGACAACGCCACCCAAATCCAACTGCGCCAAAGCTTTGACAAACAAGCCGAAGCCGCCAAGGGCATGGTCAAGCAAATTGACTTGCTCTACAAACTCGCCGCCCGCAGCGCACAACAAGCGCAAGCCCTGGCCGCGCAGCTGAGCCAACACGAAGGCAAGTCAGACAAAGACGCGGCCATCCAAGCCGCCGCCGACCTGCTCGACCGCCGCGCCGTCAACAAAAGCCTCAAGCAACTCGACGAAGCCCGCCACACCGCCGTGGAGCAACTCAAGGCCTGCGCCTACACCCACCGCCAAATGGTCTGGCTGCAAGAGCGTTTTCCCAATGCCGAGATGCAAGACGTGCCCGGCCTGTGCAAAGTCGTCAGCCGCGCCGACATCGAAGCCGCCGACTGGAGCCTGACCCCCGGCCGCTACGTGGGCGTGGCCCCGGCCGAGGTGGACGAAGACTTCGACTTTGAACAAACCCTGCGCGACATCCATGTGGAGCTGACGGATTTGAACCGCGAGGCGGTGGAACTGGCGGCGAAGATTGCGGCCAACTTTGAGGGGCTGGGGGTATGAGTTGGCAAGACTCAACGCTTGGAGCGTTGACCAAGCTGGATGGTGGCTTGATCCAGACAGGGCCATTTGGATCACAGCTGCACCAAGCTGAGTACGAGGCCGAGGGCATACCCGTCGTCATGCCCAAAGACATTACGGACGGCGGCATTTCAAGCGAAACGGTTGCAAGGGTGTCAGAACAAACTGCTACACGACTTGAACGCCACAAACTCAAGCCACGGTCTATTGTGTTGCCACGCCGAGGTGAAATCACCAAACGTGCGTTCATCAGAGATGAGCAGGACGGCTGGCTTTGCGGTACTGGCTGCCTGAAGATTGAGTTGAATGGAGACCATTTGGTTCCAGAGTACCTCTATTACTTTATGGAGCAAGAGCATGTCACCAAGTGGCTCTTGCAGCATGCGGTGGGTTCAACCATGCTCAACTTGAGCGCGGGCATCGTCGCGGCAATGCCTGTCCGCTATCCTGAAATCAATGTGCAGAAAGCGATTGCTGAAACGCTCTCTACTTACGACGACCTCATCGACAACAACCGCCGCCGCATGGCCCTGCTTGAAGACTCGGCACGGCAGCTCTACCGCGAATGGTTTGTGCGCCTGCGCTTTCCCGGCCATGAGCACACCTCTATCGTGGACGGCGTGCCGCAGGGGTGGGAGCGCAAGACTTTGGGTGAGTCCATCACGCTCAACTACGGCAAAGCCCTCAAAGCTGAATTGCGCGTCGAAGGAGATTACCCGGTTTACGGCTCCAGCGGCATCGTCGGCACTCACGAAAAACCACTGGTCCAAGGCCCTGCCATCGTGCTGGGCCGCAAAGGCAATGTGGGCAGCGTTTACTGGTCCAGCAAAAGCTTCTTTCCCATCGACACCGTTTATTTCGTTAGTGCCGAAAGCAGCAGCTTGTACCTTTACTACGTGCTCAAGCACATGCACTTCATCAGCACCGACGTCGCAGTCCCTGGCCTGAATCGCGATTTTGCATACAGCCGCACGATGCTTCACCCGCCAGAAACTTTGTTGCGTTCGTTCCACGAGACGGTGGAGTCGATTCATGCGCAACTGGACAAGCTGGACGAAACAAACCAAAAACTCCGCCAAGCCCGCGACCTGTTGCTGCCCCGCCTGATGAACGGAGAATTGGCCGTATGACCCGCGAAGACCAGCACACCGACCTGAAATCCCTGCGAACCGTCACGGGCAAGTCGGTTGGCTGGCGTGATTTGGCTCAAAAAGCGCTGAATCAACATCAAGTATTTGGCTCAGTGAGCCAAATACCAAAGTGGTCATCTGGCAAGTCATTGATTTCAAATGATTTTTTTCTTGGCTCAGTGCTCCAAATGAGCCAAATGCGAACCAAATTTGAGCCAAATGCGCGTCAAATTTTCGTCAATAAACCAAGGCAGACACCCGTTCATTGATCTGGTTTCTAAAGGACAAAACAGGGGTAATCATGAAGAGGCAAAGACCTTTCGGGTTGATAGAAATTTCTAAGTCATTGATTTGTATGGAGTTTTCTAAAGGACAAATCTGCAGTTTGTCCTTTAGAAACCGTGGCTTTGGCCAATAGACGTCATGGCCTACACCGACATCCACATTGATCCCTTATCGGTTCTGGTGGGCACCAATGCCAGCGGCAAATCCAATGCGCTCAATGCATTGCTGCTGTTCAACCGCGTGGCTTCGGGTTCCATGCTCACCTCGGCCTTGAAGGGCGACGGCACGCAAGCCGCCTTGCGCGGCGGTGTGGAGTGGGCGGCGCGGTGTTGGTCCTCGAAGACGCCTTGGTCGTTAAAACCGTCATGCACGCATTTGTATTGGAGGATTAACCCATGAAAACCACCTACTACGACCAAGATGACATCTTGGTGATTCATCTCTCGGATAAACCCATTGCACGCGAGGTGTCCCAGGACTGGAACACACATGTCAGCTATGCCGCTGATGGCACGGCCGTAGAAGTTGTCGTGTTGGACGCCAGAGCCAACGGCGCACTCCCGGTAGAAATCCTCCACGGCCAAGCCGCCTGATCGACCGCGCCCCATCACCTTTTCTCCGTCGGCGGCTCCAGACCCTATATTGGCCTGCGACGAAGGCAACACGTCGGGGCCAAAGCCACCGACGGAGGTGCCGGATCAATCACCGGATGGATGGGCTGGGTTTCTAAAGGACAAAACAGGGGGAATCATGAAGAGGCAAAGACCTTTCGGGTTGATAGAAATTGGTAAGTCGTTGGTTTGTATGAATTTTTCTAAAGGACAAATCTGCAGTTTGTCCTTTAGAAACCGTGGCTTTGGCCAATAGACACCATGGCCTACACCGACATCAACAGTGAAGACCGCCTGGTGCAGGCCACATTTGCCGAGCAAGCTGAGGTCGGCCGATTCAGCCGTAGCATGGCTTATCCTTTCGGTCAGCAAATCCTGCTGGAGCACACATGATCACCGAGTTGAAACTGGAAAACTGGAAGAGCTACGAAAGCGCCTCCATCCACATTGATCCCTTGTCGGTTCTGGTAGGTACCAATGCCAGCGGCAAATCCAATGCGCTCGACGCATTGCGGCTGCTCAATCGGGTGGCTTCGGGTTCCATGCTCACCTCGGCCTTGAAGGGCGATGGCACACAAGCCCCTTTGCGCGGCGGTGTGGAGTGGGCGGCGCGGCAGCCGGGTTCTGTGTTTGCATTGAGTGTGGTGTGCCGTTCTGATGAACTCACCGATTACGAATACAGGCTGGAAGGAAAAATCACCGACAGCCGGTGCGATCTGTTTTCTGAAAAGCTCACGCGCACAAAGTTCAGGGCGGGCAAAGACGGACGTCGTAAATCAGAGGCAGGCCATATCCAACTGCTGCGCACCGATGCGTGCACAGACGATGCTCCCACCATCATCGCCCGCCTTTACAACGAAAAACAGGGCACCCCACGCCAACTGAGCCGTGCCAACTCCATCCTGTTTCAGTTGATGGGTCAAAAGCTACGTCAGGAAATTCAGGATGGTGTGCAAGCTGTCATTTCAAGTCTGCGTGAAATCTTCATCCTGGACCCGATCCCTTCGCACATGCGCGGCTTCTCGGCTTTGTCTGAAAAGCTGGAATCAGACGCTTCCAACATTGCAGGTGTGTTGGCCGCATTGCCGAAAGACAAACAACAAGAAATAGAGGCTGTGCTGACGCAATACGCCAGCCAGCTGCCTGAACGAGACATTCGGCGCGTGTATGCCGAAACAGTCGGCAAATTCCAGTCAGACGCCATGCTGTATTGCGAAGAGCACTGGCTGGACGCAGGGCCGCCACCCACCGTGGATGCTCGCGGCATGTCGGATGGCACGCTGCGTTTTCTGGCCATCTTGACGGCGCTGCTCACGCGCCCTCGGTACAGCTTGCTGGTGATTGAAGAAGTGGACAACGGCTTGCACCCATCCCGGGCCAAGTTGTTGCTCGACATGCTGAAAACCGTGGGTGCAGCGCGGGGGGTGGATGTGCTGGTGACCACGCACAACCCGGCGCTGTTGGACGCCATGGGCACGCAGATGGTGCCCTTCATCACCGTGGCCAACCATGATCCTGCTACGGGTGACAGCGTGTTGACGCTGTTGGAAGACATCGCGCAATTGCCCAAGTTGCTGGCGCAAGGATCGATTGGTCGCTTGTTCGGACAAGGGTGTTTCGAATTACGGGGTGCCACCATCTGATAGATGAGCAGGGTTTCTAAAAGACAAAACAGGGTGAATCATGAAGAGGCAAAGACCTTTCGGGTTGATAGAAATTAGTAAGTCGTTGATCTGTATGAATTTTTCTAAAGGACAAATCTGCAGTTTGTCCTTTAGAAACCGTGGCTTTGGCCAATAGATGCCATGGCCTACACCGACATCAACAGTGAAGACCGCCTGGTGCAGGCCACGTTTGCCGAGCACTTGGAGCGTGAGTTGGGCTGGGACAGCGTCTATGCCTTCAACCAAGAGAGCTTTGGTCCCACCGGCACGCTGGGGCGCAGCAGTGAGCGCGAGGCGGTGTTGGTGCGCGACTTGCGCGAGGCGCTGACCCGGCTCAACCCGCAGCTGCCGCCGCCTGCCATCGAAGACGCGGTGGCGCAGCTGACGCACCACGACTTTTCGCGCTCGCTCTTGCAGCACAACCAGGCGTTTCACAAGCTGGTGCGTGATGGCGTGCCGGTGAGCTTCAAGAATGCGCAGGGGCAGCTGAGCCACACGCAGGCCAAGGTGATCGACTTTCGCAACCCGGCCCACAACCGTTTTCTCGTGGTGCGCGAACTCAAGCTGACCGGCTTGCGCACGCCCAACTACAACCGCCGCGCTGACTTGGTGTGTTTCGTCAACGGTTTGCCGTTGGTGTTCATTGAGCTGAAGGCGGTTTACAAAAACATCCGCGCCGGGTTTGACGGCAATTTGCGCGATTACATGGACGAGAACGTGGTGGCGCACGCCTTTCACCACAACGCATTTTTGGTGGTGAGCAACGGGCACAACGCCCGGTTTGGCTCCATCACCAGCACTTGGGAACACTTTGGCGAGTGGAAGCGCCTGAGCGAAAACGATGTGGGCAATGTGGCGGCCGAGGTCTTGCTGAATGGCATGCTGGCCAAAGACCGCTTGCTCGACATCTTGGAAAACTTCATCTTGTTTGACGCCAGCAAGGCAGGCCACACGCGCAAGGTGGTAGCCCGCAACCACCAGCTGCTGGGGGTGAACCAGGCGGTGGCCTCGGTGCTGCGGCAAGAGACTTTGAAGCGCGAGTTCCCCACACGGCTGACGCAGCGCACTGTTGAGCTGCCTGCCAGCTTGAGCACAGCGGCCAATGAGCCGCAAGTGCTTTACCCCCTGGCCGCAGAGCCGTTGCCGCAGTATTTGCAAATCATCGAACGGGCGCACCCCGACCTGGGCCGCTTGGGCGTGGTGTGGCACACGCAGGGCAGCGGCAAGTCGTATTCGATGGCGTTTTTTGCCGAGAAGGTGCGCCGCACGGTGCCTGGCAATTTCACCTTTGTGTTCATGACCGACCGCGACGATCTGGACAGCCAGATTTACAAGACTTTCATCGGATGCGGCGTGGCCGACGAGCAAACGCCGCGTGCCAGCTCGGGCCGCGAGCTGCAGCGCCTGCTGGCCGAGAACCACCGCTTTGTGTTCAGCCTGATCCACAAGTTCAACCAAGAGGTGAAGCCCGACGCGCCCTACAGCGAGCGCGACGACATCATCGTCGTGTCGGACGAGGCGCACCGCACGCAGTCGGGCAAGCTGGCCCGCAACATGCGCATGGCGCTGCCCAATGCGGCGTTCATCGGTTTTACGGGCACCCCCCTGTTCAAACACGACCAACTGACCAAGCGCATTTTTGGCGACTACGTGTCGCGCTACGACTTCAAGCGCAGCGAAGAAGACGGCGCCACCGTCAAGCTGGTGTACGAGAACCGGGGCGAAAAGCTGGGCCTGGCCAAGCTGGATTTGAACGACAAAATTGCCGAAGCGGTGGACGCCGCCGATCTGGACACCGACCAAACGGCCTTGCTGGAAAAGCTGCTGGGCAAAGACTACGAAGTGGTGACCGCCGACGAGCGGCTGGAGCGCATCGCCGCTGACTTTGTCGACCATTGCAGCACCCGCTGGGAAGCGGGCAAGGCCATGCTGGTGTGCATCGACAAGATCACTTGCGCCCGCATGTTGCAGCTGATCGGGCCGCTCTGGAAAACCAAAGCCGCCGCCGTGCGCGCCGATGCGCAGCACAAGCTACAAGCCATCAACGCCGCGACCGATGACGAAATGCGGCAGGTGCTGCACGCCCAGCGCGACCGCCTGCTGGCCAAAGCCACTTGGATGGACGAGACGCTGATCGAGCTGATCATCAGCGAGGCGCAAAACGAGGTGGCCGACTTCAAGGAGTGGGGTTTCGACATCATTCCCCACCGCGAGGTGATGAAGCTGGGGTTTGAGACGGCAGACGGCCAGCGCGTGGATGTGGAAACCGCTTTCAAAAACCCCAAACACCCGTTCCGCGTGGCGGTGGTGTGTGCCATGTGGCTCACGGGTTTTGACGTGGAGTGTTTGTCCACGCTCTACATCGACAAACCCATGCGGGCACACACCCTGATGCAGGCCATTGCCCGCGCCAACCGGGTGTATCCGGGCAAAGACTTTGGCCTGATCGTGGATTACAACGGCATGCTCAAAAGCCTGCGCGAAGCCTTGGCGCAATACGCGCTGGGCGACGATGGCGGCGAGGCCGAGATTGTGGCCCCCATTGAAGAGCGTGTGGCGGCCCTCGCCGATGCCATTGCCGTGACCGAGGCGCATTTGATGGGCCTGGGCTTTAACGCTAGCCGCCTGCTGGGCAGCAAAGGTTTTGCGCGCATTGGCTTGCTGGCCGATGCGGTGAATGCGGTCTACACCAGCGACGAGACCAAGCGCCGGTATGAAATCTTGTCGCGTGTGGTGTTCAGCCGTTTCAAGGCGCTTCTGGTGGAACCATCAGCGCTGGTCTATGCCGAGCGGCACGACAACATCGAAGCGATTTACAAAAAGCTGAGCGAGCGGCGCGACACCGCCGATGTGAGCGAGTTGCTCAAAGAGCTGCGCCGCATCGTCAACGAAGCCATTGCCACGCATGCATCCGGTGTGGATCAGGCCAATGGCCTGACGGTGGACTTGTCGCAGATCAACATGGAAAAGCTGCGCGACGAATTTGCCAGCAAGGTGCAACGCAAGGCCACGGCCATTGAAGACATTCGCCAGATCGTGGAAGAAAAGCTGGCGCAGATGCTGGCGCAAAACCCGCTGCGCATGAACTACGAGAAAAAGTACCAAGAGATCATCGCCGCCTACAACCAAGACAAAGACCGCGCCACCATCGAAGACACCTTTGCCAAGCTGCTGGATGTGATGGCCGCGCTGGACGTGGAGCAGCAACGCGCTGTGCAAGAGGGCTTGAGTGAAGACCAGCTGGCGCTGTTTGATTTGGTGCAACGCGGTGACTTGAACAAGACCGAACGCGAACGCATCAAACAAGCCAGCCGCGATTTGCTGGCGGGCGTGATGGCGGTCATTGCCCCGCTCGACCGCTGGACTGAAAAAGAACAGACCCAAGCCGAGGTGGAAATCTTCATCATGGATCAGGTCTACCTGTCACTGCCCGAGCCACCTTACACGCCACAAGACAAAGCCGACGTGGCGCAATTGGTTTACCAGCACATTCGGCAGCAGAGCTTGCGGGCTTATTGATCCGGCACGCTGAAGTTTGAAATGTGTGAGAAAGGACATCTTGTAGGTCGGTACTCGCAGAGTCCGACGTTATTGGTTTGGGCAAAGGCCCATGTCGGAGTCTTCGACCGCCGACCTACAAGATCTTTGATGCATTCAAAACTTCACCGGGCCGAATCAATAGGCAAGACCCCGACGTCGGTTTGAAATGGCGCGAATGACCCGGCTGGGCGATGGGGTTGTTCGGACATCCATGTCGGACTCTTCGAGTACCGACCTACGTGTGACATTTCTCACACATTTCAAACTTCAGCGTGCCAGAACAATAGCATTCATAAAGTGCCACCTCTTCTGTGCGTGCGCGGCGCACTGATGTTGCACATTTCGATCATGAAGCCGCCAAGCGCTTGCGCGTGGCGGTTTTTGTACGGACAGATAAAACTTGCGTTTCGTGAGCGAAAGCCAGCATGCTGGCCAAAGCCTTGTTGACGGCTTCAGAAGTCGGAAACGCCTTCAGAATTTCGGGCTGCAACACCACGACATTGCTGCCTTGCACGAAATGTTTCAGGTACTTGCCGCGAACACCCTTGCCCAGTTGATCGCGCTTCAATTCGGGAATATCCAGATCAGCCATTTTTGTAGATGTCTTTTTCATACCGGGTTGCCTTTCTTGCGCTGATGATTCGAATGCTGTTGCGACGCTCAGTGTGAACGACCACCAACAGTCGTTCTTTGGTTGATATTCCGTAGGTTCGACTGCGGTCTTCGTCCATTGAGTGATCAGAGTCTGAAAAAGTCAAGGCTAAAGCATCTCCAAAAACGCTGACAGCTTCGTCAAAAGACACGCCGTGCTTAAGTAAGTTGCTTTGCGCTTTTTGATTATCCCATTCGAACTTGAACATGCGAGTTCCTTGCATTGAAGTTCTTAACCGACCAACGATTTCGATTTTATGCGCTCTGTGTAGCGTGATGGCGGTCATTGCCCCGCTCGACCGCTGGACCGAAAAAGAACAGACCCAAGCCGAGGTGGAAACCTTCATCATGGATCAGGTCTACTTGTCACTGCCCGAGCCACCCTACACGCCACAAGACAAAGCGGATGTGGCGCAATTGGTTTACCAGCACATTCGGCAGAAGAGCTTGCGGGCTTAGGCAAGCGGGTTTCAATTGAATGGGGATGCGGGTTGGGTATGAGCAGGCAGTGGTAAGGCACTCAGAGCTTATGCGGCAACAGGCTTGGGTGTGCCCTGCTTGGCACGACTTGGTAAATTACCAGTTGCCCGAGGCCTGCGAACCAGCCGAATCTCCAGCTTGCAATCCAAGGCATCTGCATACTTGGTCAGCGTTGCCAATGAGGGCGAGTGCTTGCCACTGCCGGACTCCATGCGCGCCACAGCAGATTGGGTGGTTCCGATTTTTTCAGCAACTTGCGCTTGGGTCAGGCCTTGCGACGTGCGGGCCTTCAAGAACTCATCCAAAAGAGAAAACTCATCGCTCAGCTTGTCAAATTCTGCTTTGACGGCCGCATCGGCCAGTGCCTGGGTGCGCAGTTGTTTATGCGTCAACATCTTTCCACTCCTTCATACGCTTGCGCGCAAGTGCCAATTCTTTGGGCGGTGTTTTGTCGGTCTTCTTCACAAACTGATGGAGCATGACAATTTTGCGATCCACCACCGTGCAAAAAAATACACGACCAATACCTTCTCGGGACTTCAAACGCAGCTCAAAAAGCCCTGAACTCATGGCCCGCGTGTGGGGCATTCCCAAATCCGGGCCAAATTCCATCATTCGATCAGTGCAATGAAAGTACCTTGCCAAAATACCGGGCGGCAAAGCCAGCACATCAGCCTGTAACTTTTCATCGTGATATTTGATGTCCCACTTCATTCCAGAAATATAGCATGTTTGAGATAATTGTAAGCTGCTGCAGGCCTTGCGTTTGCTCGACGGCCTGAACGGCAGCGTGGCCCGCTGCGGCCTTGCTGGTCAGCTTCATTGGCACCGGCAGCAGCTTTTTGGCATTCTCCGCACTGGCCGAAAAACGCGGCCTGACGCACACCGCCTTGCTGGGCAAAAGTTTTTACTTTTTAGGGGGCCTCACCGAAGCCACCGAGACCATCACTGTGTTTGCCGTCACTACGGGGATACGGGTTTGGTGGGGGTATAGGAGGTTGGGGTGAGGTGGTCACCACCCAAGCTTCATTTCAAACTCAGGCTGCGCGAGGGAGCTTCTGACCTTGATGGCTCGACAGTCGATTCAGTTGGGCGATGGGGAGCAAGAGATGTTGGCTCAAATGTTGGACGACGGGCACCACCACCCCATCGCCCAAGAGGTGGTAGGCCTCGTTGTATTTTTCGGGCAATTTGTAGTCGTCGGGCAGGCCCATCAAACGAGCTGCTTCGCGAGATGAAATCAAGCGACTTTTGATGCTGTTGCCGTGAACCACCATGATGGTTTGCCTGCTGGAGCCACCACCTGGCGTGCGCAAGCATCCGGCAATGCCATCAAAGCGAACCTCTGCTCTTTGCACGCCGTCGCGTGTGCGTTTGTAAATGGTGCCCACGCGAGGCGATTTGGATGCTTGAGCTGCAAGAACTTTTCTGCGGTGCAGAGGTGCCATCATGTCCAGCAGTTGCCGTGTTTCTTTTTCAGAATGCCATTGCACGCTTTGCGGATGGGTTTCAATCAAACTCTCAAGTGTGAGCAGGGGTTTCTCGTTTTGAGGCACCGACCACCAACGCCATGCAGCTTTGGCCTCACCCGACAAACGGTTGTGCGCTCGGATCATGGCGGCAGGGTGCCATGCGGGGTTGGGGGTGTGGGTGTGCGAGAACTCGGGCAATTTCAGATGGGCATCGACCCCCACGATGAACAAGCGTGGCCTGGATTGGGGCAGAAAGTGAATGGCATCGATCAGCATGCCACCCACCAGGTAGCCTTGTGATGCGATGGCTTTGGCAATCAGTTCGAAGTCTTTGCCATCCCGCGAAGTGAGAGCGCCGAACACGTTTTCCAAAACGACCATCTTGGGTTTACGGCCTTCGGCATCGAGGTCGCAGATCAATTTCCAAAATCCCCAAAATGCACCAGAGCGTTCACCTTCCAGTCCGGCACCATCACCCGCCAGTGAAAGGTCTTGGCAGGGAAATGAGCCCCATGCCATGTCAGCATTTGCCGGAAGATCTTTGGCTTGTACGTTGTAAATGTCTTTGACCGAAAGGTGCTCGTCACCCCAGTTGGCTTTGTAGGAATGCCCCTTGCTTGCACTGATGTCGTTGGCAAACAAGCACTGCCAATCCGAACCCAGTCCAGCCCGAGCCATACCGCCACCAGCAAAAAATTCGTAAAAACTGTGCATGTTGATCACTCGATGCTGTCTATTTGTACAGTTATTTTAAGTGCTACCGAGCCGCTCGTGTTGCGTTACTTTCAGCTTTCTGCACCGTCGTCCGAATAAGACACTGCCGATTTAACCAGCAAAGAGTGGTACTTGTTCAGGCGCTGAAAGTGTGCGTCCATAGCGCCGGCAATTTGCGTCGAATTTTTCACTGCCAAAAAGTGACCCACGATTTGTGCGTAGTGGTTGGCTTGACGAGGCAAGCGTTGTTCCGGTGTTTTTCGTTCAGCAATTTCTTTGTCTGACATCACTTGCACCTTGACGGAAGCCTTCGGAATGGGCGCTTTCTCTGGTGTGCGGGGCACCGTGCCGTTCATTAATTTCGACTTTTTATTGAAGTGGTGATACAGACGGTTTTCAGTGGGTGTGATGTCCTGAACATCGGCAATGGGATAGGCCCAAACATAGGCAATTTCCCACACATCAATTTGGAGGTTTGCAATGATGTCCGACCTGGCCGAAGTCAAGTGCCTCGATACGCGTGAGCGGATGCCATCTTTGGACTGCCCTACATAAATCGGTACTTCGTCCAAATCGCACAAGATATAAACGCCGGTGCTGGTGGGCAGCTCCTTCATCGCTTTTTTGCGAAAGGCAAAGTCTGTTGCCATGGGAAAGCCTCCTGAAAACTTCTGATTTTTGGACGGCCATGTGTTGCGCCCTTCAACTTTCTAGTATCGCATCCAAGGAGCCGCTTGGCGGTGGGTGGCATCAGTCCATGCGCCCCTCTGGCAAACCGCCAAAAACAACAATCAGCCCCCGCACAGATGACCGCCAACGTCTTCCACAACATCGCGTAAATTAATACCAGCTTGTGGGAAGCCGCCGATCAGCTCCGTGCCAAGTCCAACCTCACGGCCACGGAATATTCCATGTCCGTGTTGGATGTGTTTTTTGCGGCACGCCACCAACCGTTATCAGACCGCGCTGCAAGCCATTGAGGCCGCGCAGGCGGCGGGCATCCACGCGGAGACGCTGTGGCTGCCGCACCGCTTGATGGCCGAACTGTTCTAGACCATCCCCGATAACGTCGGCTTGCACCTCAAGAACATCTACGCCGAAGGCGAACTGGTGGAATCGGCAACTGCCGTGGATTTCTCGGTAGTTCAAAACGAAGGTGGCGGTGCCGTCCGGCGCATGCTCAAGCACAACAGCCTGGACGCCATCATCGCAGTCGGCTACCGAATGACCCCCGGCTGAGGTTTGCCTCAAGTAGAAAGGCCACTTGATGCGGCGAAAACCTACTTTATTCACCGCACTTTCTGCGGTGAATGCACCACTGATTCACCGCATTATGGGCACCGGCAGCCAGTTCACACCACATAGCCCATCAGCTGCCGCGACACAATGGCTTGCAAGCACGACACATTGCGCGACATAATGACGGCCAATACTGTCACCCTTGGTGGCCCTAAACCCCCTGAGCGCGACAAATTGCCCCCAAAGGCCACCCCATGCCCCGCATCACCCCCGCCGACGAATTGCAATTGATCGAATCCATCGTGGCCGCGCACCCCGGCGGCATCGGCATTGCCGATATCGAGCTGGCCATGGCGCAGCGCCAAGGAGGGTCGCTGAACCGCCGCTCCTTGCAACGCCGCTTGCTCAAACTCATCGATGCGAAGCGGATCGCGTCTGAGGGGCAGAGCATTGCGCTGGTCTACAAGCCAGTGGCGCTGGCCTGGTCGCAACTTGCGGGCGGTGGCCGGGGCGTGATTGCCCCTGTCGGCGTGGCAGAGGCGGAACCCGATCTGCCGGTTTCGCCCGCAGGCGCCCGCATCCGTGATCGGGTTCGACAGCCGTTGATGCTCCGCCGCCCGGTGGGTTATCGGCGTGAGTTTTTGGAGGCGTATCAGCCGGGCGTCACGTTCTATTTGCCAGCTGACTTGCGAAGCCAGTTGCACGAGATGGGCCGCACGCCTGCCCATGAGCGACCCGCAGGCACCTACGCCCGCGACATCTTGGGCCGTTTGTTGGTGGATTTGTCGTGGGCTTCATCGCGGCTGGAGGGCAACACCTACAGCCGCCTGGACACGCAAAACCTGATCGAGCATGGTCAGGCCGCGCAGGGCAAGGACGCCATCGAAACGCAGATGATCCTGAACCACAAAGCCGCCATCGAGATGCTCATTGAGGACACGAACGAGGTGGGCTTTGATGCCTTCACATTCAAAAATCTGCATGCCGTCTTGTCGCAAGAACTGATGCGCGACCCGCAGGCCAGTGGCAGGCTGCGTCGGCGCGTGGTGGAGATTTCGGGCACGGTGTTCCATCCCCTTGCCATGCCCCAGGTGATTGAGGATTGTTTTGAGCTGCTGCTGAGCAAAGCTGCCGCCATTCCCGATCCGTTTGAGCAGGCGTTTTTCCTCATGGTGCAGCTGCCCTATTTGCAGCCGTTTGAAGATGTGAACAAACGCTTGTCGCGCATTGCCGCCAACATGCCGCTGATCCAGCAAAACCTTTGCCCTTTGTCGTTCATCGACGTGCCCGAGCGGGCTTACATCGAAGGCACTTTGGGGGTGTATGAGCTCAACGAGGTCGATTTGTTGCGCGACGTGTTTGTGTGGGCGTATGAGCGTTCGTGCCAGCGTTATCTGGCCATCACCCAGACCATGGTCGAGCCGGACCCCCTCAAAATCAAATACCGCGAGGCGCTGATTCAGGCCGTGCAGGCGGTGGTCAAAGGCCTGCAAGCGCCCAGCCCAGACTCGCTGGCCACTGTGGTGGCGCGCATGCAGGTGCCCGCCGCCGACCAGGACGCGTTCACCCACATGCTGGCCGAGGCGCTGCAGCAGTTGCACGAAGGCAGCGTGGCCCGTTACCGGCTGCGTCGCTCGGAATACCTGGCCTGGCAGTTGGTTTGCTCGGGTGGTGGCGATCACCTGTAACTTCTCGCCACGTCATTGCGCACTAATGATTCGGCAATGTGAAGTAATTAATGCGCAAAGATGTTGTAGGTCGGCGGTCGAAGACCCCGACGTTGGTTTGAAATGGCACGAATGACCCGGCGGGGCGATGGGGTTGTTCGGGCATCCATGTCGGACTCTTCGAGTACCGACCTACGAGATGGGTGTTTTCGTAGGTCGGCGGTCGAAGACCCCGACATTGGTTTGAAATGGCGGAAATGACCCGGCTGGGCGATGGGGTTGTTTGGGCATCCATGTCGGACTCTTCGAGTACCGACCTACGAGTTGGAGGTGATTCGTAGGTCGGTGGTCGAAGACCCCGACATGGGCCTTTGCTGAAACCCATGATGTCGGACTCTGCCAGTGCCGACCTGCGAGATGACATTGGTCACGCATGTCAAACTTCAACGTGCCGGATCAATCAGGAGTTCCCCTTTCATGCGCCTTCGTCAAACTGTGTTGTTGCTTTCGCTGGCGCTGGCCATCGGCGCGTTTGTGGCGCTGGACTTGGGGCGTTTCTTGAGCTTTGAGCAACTCAAAGCCAGCCAAGCCAGTTTTGCCCAATTGCACGCCGAGCAGCCGCTCACGGTGGCGGCGGTGTACTTCCTGATCTATGTGCTGGCGACAGCGATGTCCATTCCGGGGGCCGTGGTCATCACCTTGGCCGGTGGGGCCATCTTTGGCTTGTGGCAGGGTTTGCTGATCGTGTCCTTTGCGTCCACCGTGGGCGCGGTCTTGGCGTTTTTGGCGTCGCGCTTTTTGTTGCGCGACTGGGTGGAAGCCCGCTTTGGCCAGCGCCTGGCCGACATCAATGCCGGTGTGGACAAAGAGGGCGGGTTTTACCTCTTCACGTTGCGCCTGATTCCGGTCGTGCCGTTCTTCTTGATCAACCTGCTCATGGGCCTGACGCGCATAAAGGTGTGGACGTATTACTGGGTCAGCCAGATTGGCATGCTGGCGGGCACGGCGGTGTATGTGAACGCGGGCACGCAGTTGGCGCAACTCGATTCGGTGAAGGGCATCTTGAGCCCCGCGCTGTTGGGCAGCTTTGTGTTGCTGGGCATCTTCCCCTTGTTGGCGCGCCGCATTGTGGCCGCTGTGCAAAAGCGCCAGGTCTACGCCCCCTGGGCCGACCAGCGCCCCAAGACCTTTGACCGCAACCTGATCGTCATCGGCGGCGGCGCGGGCGGTTTGGTCAGCGCCTACATCGCGGCAGCCGTCAAGGCCAAGGTCACGCTGATCGAGGCGCACAAGATGGGCGGCGACTGCCTGAACTTCGGCTGTGTGCCCAGCAAAGCGCTGATCAAAAGCGCAAACATAGCGCACCAAATGCGCCACGCGTCGAACTACGGCCTGAGCGATGCGGCCCCGAGCTTCAGCTTCAAAGCGGTGATGCAGCGCGTGCACGATGTGATCAAAGCGATCGAGCCACACGACAGCATTGAGCGTTACACCGGCTTGGGTGTGGAGGTGCTGCAGGGTTACGGCAGATTAGTGAACCCGTGGACGGTGGAGGTGGCGTTGAACGACGGCACAACCCAACGACTGACTGCCCGCAGCATCGTCATCGCCGCTGGCGCCAGCCCCTTCGTGCCGCCACTGCCCGGCTTGGACGAAGTGGGCTATGTGACCAGCGACACGCTGTGGGACGCATTCGCCCAGCTCGATGAAGTGCCCCAGCGCCTGGTGGTGCTGGGTGGTGGCCCAGTCGGATGCGAACTCGCGCAAAGCTTCGCGCGACTGGGCTCACACGTCACCCAAGTGGAAATGGGCGCACGCCTCATGGTGCGCGAAGACGCGGAGGTGAGCGCACTCGCCCAAGCCGCGTTGCAGGCCGATGGCGTGCAAGTGCTCACCGGTCACAAGGCGCTGCGCTGCGAGCTGCGCCCCTCCACAGGCATAGCGAGCGCAGCGAAGCCATCCATGGATCGTCACGCTTCGCACGCGATGACAAATGATGCTGTCGCGACCACACACGAAAAATACCTGATCGTCGAGCACAACGGTCAAGAGCAGGCCATTCCGTTTGACCACCTGCTGTGCGCCGTGGGCCGCGTGGCGCGGCTGCAGGGCTATGGCCTGGAAGACCTGGGCATTCCCACGCACCGCACCGTGCAGACCAACGAGTACCTGCAAACCATCTACCCAAACATCTACGCCGCAGGCGACGTGGCTGGCCCCTTCCAGTTCACGCACACCGCAGCCCACCAAGCGTGGTACGCGGCCGTCAATGCGTTGTTTGGCGAGTGGAAGTTGTTCAAGGCCGACTACTCGGTGATTCCGTGGGCGACGTTCATTGACCCCGAGGTGGCGCGTGTGGGCCTGAACGAGCAAGAAGCCCAAGAGAAAAACACCCCTTATGAAGTGACAAAGTACGGCATCGACGATCTGGACCGCGCCATCGCAGACAGCCAAGCGCACGGTTTTGTGAAGGTGCTCACCGTGCCGGGCAAAGATAAAATTTTGGGCGTGACCATCGTCGGCACACACGCGGCGGATTTGCTGGCCGAGTACGTGCTGGCCATGAAACACGGCCTGGGCCTGAACAAGATCTTGGGCACCATCCACACCTACCCCACCATGTCCGAGGCCAACAAATACGCAGCGGGCGAATGGAAACGCGCCCATACGCCGCAAAAGTTACTGGCCTGGGTCCAGAAGTACCACGACTTCAAGCGCGGAACCTGACCCAAAACGAGCCCGCATATCGGTCCCCGTAGGTCAGCTGTTTGTAGGTCGGCACTCGAAGAGTCCGACATGGATGCCTGAACAACCCCATCACCCACCCGGGCCATTCGCGACATTTCAAGCAAACGTCGGAGTCTTCGACCGCCGACCTACGAATGCCGCTCGCCGCCCAACCGGGCCACCACAATTGGATTGCCACGCTTCGATCGCAATGACGGGGAGGGGGCGCGTATTGACGGCAGTTGGTAGGTCGGTACTCGAAGAGTCCGACATGAATGCCCGAACAACCCCATCGCCCACCCGGGCCATTCGCGACATTTCAAGCAAACGTCGGGGTCTTCGACCGCCGACCTACGAATGCCGCTCGCCGCCCAACCGGGCCACCACAATTGGATTGCCACGCTTCGATCGCAATGACGGGGAGGGGGGGGCGCGTATTGACGGCAGCTTGTAGGTCGGTACTCGAAGAGTCCGACATAGAAGCTCGAACAACCCCCATCGCCCACCCGGGCCATTCGCGACATTTCAAAAGAACGTCGGAGTCTTCGACCGCCGACCTACGAATACCGCTCGCCGCCCAACCTGGCCAATTCCACCAAACGTCGGGGTCTTCGACCGCCGACCTACGGATACCCCTTCGCTGCCCTTGCAATGACGCCACCGTGGCACCCATAAGCGAGTTCCTTTCCGCACATCCAAATTGTCAGTAAAGACAAATTGCGACAAAAAATTCAGCAAGAACATCATCTGGTCCACCCCAATTGGGGGTTTATAAATGACATTTTTGCCAATATCTTGAAGTTTGAATCAATAAATCCGTCAAATATTCATAGATAAGACATTGGTAGATATGTCGTTTTTTGAGTCTGAAAAGATCGAAATCATGAGAGAAAAATGAATTTCGGATGTCATCGCCAGCGGAGCACCGATCGGCCTTCTACAGAGGGGCGTGAGGTGCTTTGGCGAATCGGTTTGCGGGGCTTTTCGAGCCTGCAAGGGGGCAATGCGCAGTGCTGGAATTGCAGCCAAAACAGGCGTGACAGCGAACACAAAAAAACAAACCGATGACCAACACCTGGGTACGGACATGACGATCAGCAGCAACAACTTCACGCTTGAATTAGGCGTATTAACAACACAGCCCCTCACGCTCACGGGCGATGTTTGGCAGCGGCCAACACCGCAAGCAACACAACAACAGCAGGAAGCACAGTCATGAACGACAGCACCAACCCCGTCATCGCCATCAACGCCAGCAAAAACAACCTGGTCATGGGCGAGACCGCTACCCTGTCGTTCACCCTGTCCCAGGCCAGCACCAACTTCAGCGCCGCTGACGTGACAACCATTGGTGGCACGCTGTCCAACTTCACCGGCTCGGGCACCAGCTACTCCGCCACTTTCACGCCCAGCGCCAACGTGTCGAGTGCCTTCGTCATGGTCGGCAACGACGTCTTCAGCAACGTCGCAGGCACCTTGAACAAAGACGGTGCCGACGCTAACAACGCCGTCTCCTTCAGCGTGGGCCTGCTGGTCAACACCGACGCCCCCGCAGACACCACCGCCCCCTCGGTGATGATCAGCAACACCAAAACGAGCATATTCACTGGTGAAACCGACCTCATCACCTTCACCCTGTCAGAAGCCAGCAGCAACTTCACGCAAAGCGACGTCACCGTCATCGGCGGCACCCTGAGCGGCTGGGCCCAAAGCGCCACCAACCCGCTCGTCTACACCGCCATCTTCACGCCCAACCCCAACGCCCTGAGCGCGGCCCTCTTCATTGCCAGCGAAAGCTTCACCGACGCCGCAGGCAACTTCAACCAAGACGGCATGGAGCTCAACAACATGGCCTCGATCGCCATCCAGTGCAAGATCGACACCACCCCGCCCACGATTGCGGTCACCGCAGACAAAGCCACCTTGGCTGGAGGGCAGACCGCCCTCATCACCTTCACCCTGAGCGAACTGGCCACCGATTTCACCGCCGCTGACGTCACCGTCTCCGGCGGCACGCTCAGCGGTTTTGCCCAAAGCGCCACCAACCCCCTGGTCTACACCGCCACCTTCACGGCCTTTGACGTGACCGTCTTGGGCGGCTTGGAGGCCCCCACAGGCGGTGCGATCAGCGGAAGCGTCACCGTGGACAGCAACAAATTCACCGACGCCTCGGGCAACCAGAACGCCGACGGCGCAGACGCCAACAACACCGCCAACTTCACGATCAGTCTCGACGTCACGCCCCCCACCATCATCGTCAGCGCCGACAAAGTCGACCTGCTGGCAGGCCAAACCGCCACCATCACCTTCACCCTGTCTGAAGCCAGCAGCAACTTCTCCCTGAGCGACATCAGCGTCACCGGCGGCACCTTGAGTAACTTCCAGGGCTCCGGCACCGGCTACACCGCCACCTTCACGCCCACCGCCGGTGCCAGCACCGCCAGCGTCAAGGTCGACAGCAACCGCTTCACCGACGCCTCAGGCAACAACAACAAAGACGGCACCGACATCAACAACGCCGTCAGCCTCAAAACCAACCTCCCCCCCGTCACTGCCCCCGCTGTCGACGCCACTCCCCCCACCATCGCCATCAGCGCCGCCAAAAATTCACTCGCTGTCGGTGAAGTCACCACCGTCACCTTTTCGCTCAGCGAAGACAGCACCGACTTCAGCCTGGCCGACATCACCCTGCTGGGCGGCACGCTCAGCAACTTCGTGGGGAGCGGCAAGGTCTACACCGCCACCTTCACCCCCGCACCCACCGCCAAGAGCGCCTTGCTGTTCGTGGCCAGCGACAAATTCACCGACGCCTCAGGCAACCTCAACCAAGACGGCGGCGACCCAAACAACCTCGCCAGCTTCAGCATCAACGAAGCTGCCGTGGCCCCCGCAACCCCCGCAGCCCCCGGCGTCATCCTGAACGCCACCAGCGACAGCGGCACCCCAGGGGACAACACCACCACCGACAACACCCCCACGCTCAGCGGCACCGGCACGCCCGGCAACACCATCGCCATCAAAGACGCGGCAGGCAACACCATCGCCACCGCCGTGGTGGCGGCCAACGGCACCTGGATGACCACGCCCGTCAACCCACTGCCCGTGGGCCTGAACAACCTCAGCGTCATCGAAACCAGCCCGGCGGGCATGGCCAGCACCCCCACCGCATTACCGCTCACCATCCAAAGCGCGGTCGTGCCACCCACACCGGTTGCTCCCGCAGCCCCCGGTGCCACCCTCAATGGCATCAGCGACAGCGGCACAAAAGGTGACAACGCCACCAACGACACCACGCCCACCCTGTCTGGCACCGGCACCCCCGGCAACACGATCGCCATCAAAGACCCCGCTGGCAACACCATCGCCACCGCCCTTGTTGCGGCCAACGGCACTTGGCAAGCCACCCCCAGCACCCCGCTGCCCCAGGGCCTGAACAACCTGAGCGTCATCGAAACCGGCCCCACGGGCCCCGCCAGCCCCGCCACAGCGCTGCCCATCACCATCGACAGCGGCGCACCCACCATCGCCATCAGCGCCCCCAAAGGCGTGCTGGCCGCCGGTGAAGCCACCACCATCACCTTCACCCTGAGTGACGCCAGCAGCGACTTCACGTTGGCCGACATCACCGCCATCGGCGGCACCCTGAGCGGCTTCACCCAAAGCCCCACCAACCCGCTCGTCTACACCGCCACCTTCACCCCCGCCGCCGGTGCACGCAGCGCCATGGTCTTCGTGGGCAACGACAAATTTGCCGATGCCTCCGGCAACCTCAATCAAGACGGTGCCGAACTCAACAACCTCGCCAGCTTCAGCATCAACGCAACGGCCGCCCCCACCGCGCCCGCCGCCCCCGCCGCCATCCTTGACCCCACCAGCGACAGCGGCACCAAAGGTGACCAACTCACCAACGACACCACGCCCACCATCAGCGGCACCGGCACGCCTGGCAACACCATCGCCATCAAAGACCCCGCTGGCAACGTCATTGCCACCGCCATCGTCCAGCCCAACGGCACCTGGACCGCCACCCCGGTCAACCCACTGCCCCAAGGCCTCAACAACCTCAGCGCCGTTGAAACCAACCCCGCTGGCCAGTCCAGCCCCGCCACACCGCTGCCCATCACCATCGACAGCGTGGCCCCATCGCCCCTGGGCGCCATCCTCAACCCCATCAGCAACAGCGGGTTGACCACCGACAACGTCACCAACGACACCACCCCCACCATCAGCGGCTCTGGCACGCCCGGTGACACCATCGCCATCAAAGACCCCGCTGGCAACGTCATCGCCACCGCCACCGTCCAGCCCAACGGCACCTGGACCGCCACCCCGGCCAACCCACTGCCCCAAGGCCTCAACAACCTGAGCGTCGTCTCCACCAGCCCCACCGGTGCCACCAGCACCGCCCAGCTGCCCATCGTCATCGACAGCGGCGCGCCCACCATTGCGCTCAGCACCCCTGCCACAGCGCTCACCACCGGCCAAACCGCCACCGTCACCTTCACCCTGAGTGAAGCCAGCTCAGACTTCACCACCGCAGACATCACCGTCGTCGGCGGCAGCCTCAGCGGCCTGACGCAAAGCCCCACCAACCCGCTCGTCTACACCGCCACCTTCACCCCCACAGCCGGTGCCAGCAGCGCTGCCGTGCTGGTCACCAGCAACAAATTCAGCGACGCCGCAGGCAACATCAACCTCGACGGTGCCGACACCAACAACGCCCTGTCCTACAGCATCAGCTCTGGTGCCGTACTCACCCCCCTGACTGCCACACTCGACGCCACCAGCGACAGCGGCACCCAGGGTGACAAAACCACCAACGACACCACCCCCACGCTCAGCGGCACCGGCACGCCCGGCGACACCATCGCCATCAAAGACGCCGCGGGCAACACCATCGCCACCGCCACCGTGCAGCCCAACGGCACCTGGACGGCCACCCCCACCACAGCGCTGCCCCAAGGCATGAACAGCCTGAACGTGGTCGCCACCAGCCCCACAGGCACCAGCACCACCGCCCAGCTGCCCATCACCATCGTGGTCGACACCGTCGCGCCCGTAGCGCCAGCGGCCATCCTCGCGCCCAGCAGCAACAGCGGCCTGCTGACCGACAACATCACCATTGACACCACCCCCACCCTGAGCGGCTCCGGCACCCCCGGCAACGTCATCACCGTCAAAGACCCCCAGGGCAACGTCATTGCCACCACCACCGTCGGCCCCGACGGCACCTGGACGGCCACACCCACCACGCCCCTGCCACAGGGCCTGAACAACCTGGCCGTCACCACCACCGACCCGGCCGGCAACACCAGCCCCCCCACCACGCTGCCCATCACCATCGACAGCCTGGCCCCCGCCGCCCCCGCAGGCACACTCGACCCCACCAGCGACACCGGCACCAAGGGTGACAAAACCACCAACGACACCACCCCCACGCTCAGCGGCACCGGCACGCCTGGCGACACCATCACCATCAAAGACGCAGCAGGCAACGTCATTGCCACCGCCGTGGTCGCCCCCAACGGCACCTGGGCCGCCACACCCAGCACACCGCTGCCCGAAGGCCTCAACGCCCTCACCATGACCGCCACCGACCCGGCCGGCAACACCAGCCCCGCCGCGCCGCTGCCCGTCACCATCGACAGCGCAGGCCCCACCGTCATCGTCAGCGCCAACAAATCGCTGATGTCCACCAGCGACACCGCCACCGTCACCTTCACCCTGTCTGACGCCACCAGCGACTTCACCGCCGCTGACATCACCGTCATGGGTGGCACCCTGACCGGCTTTGCCCAAAGCCCCACCAACCCGCTCGTCTACACCGCCACCTTCACGCCCACCGCCGGTGCCCAAAGCGCCATGCTGTTCGTGACCAGCGACAAATTCAGCGACGCCTCAGGCAACCTCAACAAAGACGGTGCCGACACCAACAACATCGCCAGCTTCAGCATCAGCGCCACCCCTGTCGCGCCGCCCCCTGCAGCGCCCGGTGCCATCCTCGACCCCATCAGCGACAGCGGCACCCAAGGCGACAAAGCCACCACCGACACCACGCCCACCCTGAGCGGCACCGGCACACCCGGCAACACCATCACCGTCAAAGACCCCCAAGGCAACGTCATTGCCACCGCCGTGGTTCAACCCAACGGCACCTGGCAAGCCACCCCGACCAACCCGCTGCCCCTGGGCCTGAATAACCTCAGCGTCACCGAAACCAACCCCGCCGGCAACACCAGCGCCCCCACCGCACTGCCCATCACCATCCAGGCCGAAACCGTCGCCGCCCCCGGTGCCAAGCTCGACCTGACCAGCGACACCGGCACCGTGGGTGACAACACCACCACCGACACCACGCCCACCTTGAGCGGCACCGGCGTGCCCGGCGACACCATCGCCATCAAAGACCCCCAAGGCAACGTGATTGCCACAGCCACCGTTGCCCCAGACGGCACCTGGTCAACCACCCCCACCACCGCACTGCCCCTGGGCCTGCAAAACCTCAGCGTGGTGCAAACCAGCCCCAGCGGCATCACCAGCGCCCCCACACCGCTGCCCATCACCATCGTGGCCCCGGCCGCTGGTGCGCTCACAGCCGCACTGTCAGGCCCCAGCGACAGCGGCACCAAAGGTGACAACACCACCAACGACACCACCCCCACCCTGACCGGCACCGGCACCCCTGGCGACACCGTCAGCATCACCAACGCCGCAGGCCAAGTCATTGCCACCGCCACCGTGCAACCCGACGGCACCTGGGCGGCCACGCCCACCACGCCGCTGCCCGCAGGCACCAACCCGCTCACCGTGGTGGCTACCAACCCGGCCGGCCAAATCACGGCCAGCAACGTCCTGCCCCTGGCCATCGTCATCGACCCCATCGCGCCCGCAGCGCCCGGCGCCATCCTCGACCCCATCAGCGACAGCGGCACCAAAGGCGACAAAGCCACCACCGACACCACGCCCACCTTGTCGGGCACCGGCACACCGGGTGACACCATCTCGGTCAAAGACCCCCAAGGCAACGTCATTGCCACGGCCACCGTGCAACCCGACGGCACCTGGACGGCCACACCCACCACGCCCCTGCCCACCGGCCTGAACAACCTGGCTGTGACCGCCACCGACTCGTCCGGCAACACCAGCGCCCCCACCGCGCTGCCCATCACCATCCAGACGCAGGTCGGCAAACTCATCATCCAAGGCGGCGTCTATGCCGGGCCTGTCACCAGCGCTGACGCCACAGCCACCAGCACCGGCACCACAGCGCCCATCGTCACCACCACCACAGAAGCCGACGTCACCGGCAACGGCAGCGCACTGCCACCGGGCGTCAGCAATGACGGCGGCCTCATGCTCACCGACCCCGGCCTCACCGGCAACCCCACCGTCACCAGCGGCCCGGGCACCAGCACCGGCACAACCAGCACAGGCACCGGCTCCGGCGCCATCCCCGGCACCAGCACCGGCACCACCACAGAAGCCGACGTCACCGGCAGCGGCAGCGCACTGCCACCCGGCGTCAGCAATGACGGCGACATCATGCTTGCCGACCCTGGCCTGACCGGCAACCCCACCATCACCAGCGGCACCGGCACAGGTACGACCAGCACAGGCACAGGCACCGGCTCCATCCCCGGCACCAGCACCGGTGGCACCACAGAAACCGACGTCACCGGCAACGGCAGCGCACCCCCACCCGGCGCTCAAAACGACGGCGGCCTCATCCTCACCGACCCCGGCCTCGTCTCGCAACTCGTGTTCAAGCCCGGCCAGCCCGACAACCTCGTCAGCACCAACGCCACCGGCGGTGCCACCGTCTTTGTCTACGACAACACCGGCACCCTGCTGGGCCAAACCACGCTCGCATCCGACGGCACCTGGCGTCTCGATGTCGAGAACAAACAAGACTACCGGGGTGCCATCCTCGTCAAGGTCGTCGACGCCAACGGCACCTCCGTCAACTACATCGACGAAGTCAGCGCCGCAGGCAAATCGTTTGACACCACCTTGCGCGCCATGGGCGTGGCCGAATTCGGCCAGCCCAACTTCCAGGTGCCCGACGCCCTCAACTCGGTGTTGACCATCTACATCACCCCCGTCACCGAACTGGCCGTGCGCACCGCAGGCGTGAGCGACAGCGCCACCACGCCCGTCAGCACCACCGCCATCGCCACCGCCAACGCCAACGTCGCCTCGGCACTGGGCATGGCCGGTGTGAACATCATTGGTCAACCCACCACCACCAACAGCAACGACTTCACCGCCACCGACCGCTACGACGCCGACGGCATGGTCGTCCTCACTGCCGGAGAAAAATACGGCCTCGTGCTGGCCAAACTCTCGGGCATGGACGCCATCAACGGCAACATCGACGCCAGCCTCGACGCCCTGCAAGGCCATGTGCAAGCCAACGGCACCCTGAGCGCTGCCGGAGCCGCCATGGTGGATGCTGGCCGCATCGAAGCCCTCGAAGCCCTCAAAGGCGTCACCGACGGCACCAACCCAGAAAACACCTTCACCATCGACACCCCGTTCAACCGCTGGCTGCTCGGTGACATCACCATCGTTGAACAAACCATCACCCCCACCGGCGCCGTGCTCACCGGCCAGGCCCTGCCGGGCAGCACCGTCACCGTCAAACTGCCTGGCGGCGGCACCACCACTGCCGTGGCCGACGCCACCGGCACCTTCACCGTGCCGCTCACCACGGCGCAAATACCCGCCGCAGGCCAAGAGATCACCTTCACCGGCACCGACGGCCTGATCCAGCCCGCCGCCACCATCCACGCGCTGCCCGCAGCACCCACCGCCGCCATCGCCCTCATCAGCGACAGCGGCACCGTGGGCGACGGCAAAACCACCGACAGCACCCCCACCCTGAGCGGCAGCGGCACCCCCGGTGACACCATCACCATCAAAGACCCCGAAGGCAACGTCATCGCCACCGCCGTGGTCGCCCCCAACGGCACCTGGACCGCCACCCCGGTCAACCCACTGCCCCTGGGCCTGAACAACCTCAGCATCACCCAAACCGACCCCGAAGGCTTCGTCAGCCCCGCCACGCCCCTGCCCGTCACCATCGAAGCCGGTGCGGGTGCTGCACCCGCCGCCCCAGAAGCAGCGCTCGACATGGTCAGCGACAGCGGCAAGCTCTACGACAACACCACCAACGACAACACCCCCGTGCTGTCTGGCACCGGCACCCCCGGCAACACCATCGCCATCAAAGACCCCCAAGGCAACACCATCGGCACCGCCGTGGTCGACGCCAACGGCAACTGGGCCATCACCCCCACCACACCGCTGACTGAAGGCCTCAACAACCTCAGCGTCACCGAAGCCAACCCCGCAGGCCAAACCAGCCCCGCCACACCGCTGCCCGTCACGGTGGACACCACGGCCCCCGCAGCGCCTGCGGCCGTGCTCGACCCCACCAGCGACAGCGGCAAAAAGCTCGACAGCACCACCAACGACAACACGCCCACCTTGAGTGGTGGCGGTGCCACGCCCGGTGATGTCATCACCATCAAAGACCCTCAGGGCAACGTCATCGGCACCACCACCGTGGCACCCGACGGCACCTGGGCCATCACGCCCACCACAGCGCTGCCAGACGGCACCATCCCCCTGACCGTCACCGCCACCGACCCGGCAGGCAACACCAGCGCCCCCACACCGCTGCCCGTCACCATCGACACCACACCGCCCGCAGCGCCCACCGGCCTGCTCGACCCCACCAGCGACAGCGGCACCAAGCTCGACAAAACCACCAACGACACCACGCCCACCCTGAGCGGGCAGGGCACACCGGGTGACACCATCACCCTCAAAGCGCCAGACGGCACCGTGCTCGGCACCGCCGTGGTCGCTGCCAACGGCACTTGGGCCATCACCCCCACCACACCGCTGGCCGAAGGCCCCAATGCGCTGACCATCACCGCCACCGACCCGGCAGGCAACACCAGCGCCCCCGCGCCGCTGCCCGTCATCATCGACACCACGGCACCGGCTACCACCGGCGCAGGCGGCCTGACTGCCGTGCTCGACCCCACCAGCGACAGCGGCAAATTGGGTGACAAAACCACCAACGACACCACGCCCACGCTCAGCGGCACCGGCACGCCTGGCGACACCGTCACCATCAAAGACGCCGCTGGCAACCTGATCGGCACCGCCACTGTGCTGGCCAACGGCACCTGGGCCATCACGCCCACCACACCGCTGCCCACCGGCAGCGTCCCGCTGGTCGTCACCGCCACCGACCCGGCAGGCAACACCACCGCCAGCGCACCGCTGGTGCTCGTCATCGCCATCGACACCGCAGGCCCTGCCGCCCCGGCAGCTGTTCTGTCTGCCCCAAGCGACAGCGGCGTCAAAGGCGACGGCACCACCAACGACAACACCCCCACCATCACCGGCACCGGCACACCGGGTGACACCATCACCCTCAAAGACCCACAGGGCAACGTGATTGCCACCGCCACCGTGCAACCCGACGGCACCTGGGCCGCCACGCCCACCACACCGCTGCCCGAAGGCCCCATCGCCCTGGCCGTCACCGCCACCGACCCCGCAGGCAACGTCAGCCCACCGGCTACGCTGCCCCTGGTCATCGACACCCTGGCCCCAGCCGCCCCCGGTGCCAACCTGGCCCCCGGCAGCGACAGCGGCACCAAGGGTGACAAAACCACCAACGACAACACCCCCACCATCGACGGCACCGGCACGCCCGGCGACACCATCACCCTCAAAGCACCCGACGGCACCGTGCTCGGCACCGCCGTGGTCGCACCCGACGGCACCTGGGCCATCACACCCACCACACCGCTGCCCGAAGGCCTGAACAACCTCACGGCCACCGCCACCGACCCCGCTGGCAACACCAGCGCCCCGGCCACACTGCCCATCACCATCGACACCACGCCGCCCGCCACCGGCACAGGCGCAGGCGGTGGTGCAGGCGGTGCAGGCGGTGCAGGTGCCCTCACGGCCGCGCTCGACCCCACCAGCGACACCGGCACCAAGGGCGACAACACCACCAGCGACAGCACGCCCACCCTGAGCGGCAAAGGCAACCCCGGTGATGTCATCGCCATCAAAGACGCCACCGGCACCGTCATCGGCACCGCCGTGGTCGACGCATCGGGCAACTGGTCCATCACCCCCACCACACCGCTGCCCACCGGCAGCAACCCCTTAAGCGTCAGCGCCACCGACCCGGCTGGCAACACCACCACCAACCCGCTGCTCGTCACCGTGGTGGTGGACACCGCAGGCCCCGTGGCCCCAGCGGCCATCCTCGCGCCCATCAGCGACAGCGGCAAATTGGGTGACAACACCACCAACGACAACACCCCCACCATCAGTGGCAGCGGCACGCCTGGCGACACCATCACCATCAAAGACCCGCAAGGCAACGTCATTGCCACCGCCGTGGTCCAGCCCAACGGCACCTGGGCCGCCACGCCCACCACAGCGCTGCCCGACGGCATCAACAACCTGGCCATCACTGCCACCGACCCTGCTGGCAACACCAGCGCGCCCACATCGCTGCCGCTGGTCATCGACACCACACCGCCTGCCCCCGCAGCGCCCGGCGCCGTGCTCGACCCCGTCAGCGACACCGGCACCAAAGGTGACAGCACCACCAACGACAGCACCCCCGTGCTCAGCGGCACCGGCACGCCCGGTGACACCATCACCATCAAAGACCCACAAGGCAACACCATCGGCACCGCCGTGGTCGCGGCCAACGGCCAATGGGCCATCACGCCCACCACAGCGCTGCCCGAAGGCCTGAACAACCTCAGCGTCACGGAAACCAACCCCACCGGCCAGACCAGCGCACCCACCCCGCTGCCCATCACCGTGGACACCAGCGTGCCCACCGGCGTGACCGCCAACGACCAAAACGCCAACCCTGACGGCGTGGTGCTCAGCGGCACCGTGCCCGCCAGCTACACCGCAGGCGACGTGCTCACCGTCACCGTCAACGGCGCCACCTACAACGTCACCCCCGACGCACTGGGCAACTGGAACTTGCCCGTCACCGGACCCAACGCCGCCACCCCCGCCAGCGGCACCCTGGGCGCCTTCACCAGCGGCCAAACCTACCCTGTGGTCGCCACCCTGACCGACGCCGCAGGCAACGTCGCCACCGACCCCGCTACGCTCAACGTCAACAACACCATCCCCGTGGTCAGCCTCAACGCGGTCACCGACACCGGCACCCCCGGCGACGGCATCACCACCGACAACACGCCCACCTTCTCCGGCACCGGCACCCCCGGCGCCCTGATTGCCATCAAAGACAGCAACGGCCAAGTCGTGGCCAGCGCCACCGTCGCACCCGACGGCACCTGGTCCGCCACCCCCACCAACCCGCTGCCCGAAGGCCAAAGCCAGCTCAGCGTCACCGCCACCGTAGGCGGCGTCACCAGCCCGGCCACCACCTCGCCCGTCACCGTGGACAGC
Source organism: Limnohabitans planktonicus II-D5 (assembly GCF_001270065.2). Classification (GTDB taxonomy): domain Bacteria; phylum Pseudomonadota; class Gammaproteobacteria; order Burkholderiales; family Burkholderiaceae_C; genus Limnohabitans_A; species Limnohabitans_A planktonicus. Next base: position 47,749 of record NZ_LFYT02000007.1, on the reverse strand, counting down.
GTCGCCCCGCCCGCACCCACCGGCGCACTCGACCCCATCAGCGACAGCGGCAAACTGGGTGATGCCACCACCAACGACACCACCCCCGTGCTCTCGGGCACCGGCACCTTTGGTGACCTCATCACCATCAAAGACGCCACCGGACAAGTCATCGGCACCGCCATCGTCGATGCCTCAGGCCATTGGTCCATCACGCCGACCACACCGCTCAAAGAAGGCGCCAACGCCCTGCAAATCAACGCCACCGACCCGGCAGGCAACGTCGGCCCCTTCGGCCCGCTGCCCGTCACCGTGGACACCACACCGCCCGCAGCCCCTGCGGCCGTGCTCGACCCCATCAGCGACAGCGGCAAAAAAGGCGACAGCACCACCAGCGACACCACGCCCACATTGAGCGGCGGCGGCGCCACGCCCGGTGACACCATCACCATCAAAGACGTGCAAGGCAACGTCATCGGCACCGCCACCGTGGCACCCGACGGCACCTGGGCCATCACCCCCACCACACCCCTGCCCGAAGGCACCAACGCGCTCAGCGTCACCGCCACCGACCCCGCAGGCAACACCAGCGCCCCCACGCCGCTGCCCGTCACCATCGACACCACGCCGCCCGCCAACACCGGCGCAGGCGCACTGACTGCCGCGCTCGACCCCTTAAGCGACAGCGGCACCAAAGGTGACAACACCACCAACGACACCACGCCCACCCTGTCGGGCAGTGGCACACCGGGCGACACCATCACCATCAAAGACGCCAACGGCGTGGTCATCGGCACCGCCGTGGTCGCTGCCAACGGCAGCTGGTCCGTCACACCCACCACACCGCTGGCCAGTGGCTCCAATGCCCTGAGCGCCACCGCCACCGACCCGGCAGGCAACACCATCACCAGCCCGCTCACCGTCACCGTGGTCATCGACCCCAACGCACCGGCCGCACCCGCCGCCGTGCTCGACCCCACCAGCGACAGCGGCAAAAAGCTCGACAGCACCACCACCGACACCACGCCCACCATCAGCGGCGCGGGTGCCACACCGGGTGACACCATCACCCTCAAAAACCCACAAGGCGCGGTCATCGGCACCGCCGTGGTTGCACCCGACGGCTCTTGGGCCATCACCCCCACCACGCCGCTTTCCGAAGGCCTCAACAACCTGGGCATCACCGCCACCGACCCGTCTGGCAACGTCAGCCCCTCCACCACGCTGCCCGTCACCATCGACACCACAGCCCCCGTGGGCCTGATCGCCGTGCTCGACCCCACCAGCGACACCGGCACCAAAGGCGACAACACCACCAGCGACAACACCCCCACCCTCAGTGGCAAAGGCGAGCCCGGTGACGTCATCACCATCAAAGACGCCCAAGGCAACGTCATTGCCACCACCACCGTCGCGGCCGACGGCACCTGGGCGGCCACGCCCACCACCGCGCTGCCCGAAGGCATCAACGCCATGAGCGTCACCGCCACCGACCCGGCCGGCAACACCAGCACCAACCCGCTGGTCATCACCGTCGTCGTCGACACCGTGGCCCCCGTGGCCCCGGCCGCCAAGCTCGACCCCACCAGCGACAGCGGCACCCCCGGCGACAACAGCACCACCGACACCACGCCCACCCTGAGCGGCTCGGGCACCCCCGGCAACGTCATCACCATCAAAGACCCACAAGGCAACGTCATTGGCAGCGCCATGGTCGCGCCCGACGGCAGCTGGGCCATCACGCCCACCACACCGCTGCCCACAGGCACCACACCGCTGGCCATCACCGCCACCGACCCGTCTGGCAACGTCAGCCCACCCACCACACTGCCCATCACCATCGAAGCGGCAGCCGTGGCCCCAGCAGCGCCTGCGGCCAAGCTCGACCCATCCACCGACAGCGGCACCAAAGGCGACGGCAGCACCACCGACACCACGCCCACTTTGAGCGGCACCGGCACACCGGGCAACACCATCAAGATCACCGACCCGCAAGGCAACGTGATTGGCTCTGCCACCGTGGCGCCAGACGGCAGCTGGGCCATCACGCCCACCACACCGCTGCCCACAGGTGCCAACGCACTGAGCGTGACCGAAACCAGCCCATCGGGTTTGACCAGCCCGGCCACGGCACTGCCCGTCACCATCGAACCGAATACGGCCACCTTCTCCAGCATGACCAAGGACAGCAGCCTGACCGCTGCCAACGCCGACTGGACCACCAACGACGCCAGCGCAGGCCGCTTGCTGTCGGGCCACATCGCCCAACCCCTGGGCACTGGCGACACCGTGCAAGTGTTTGCAGACGGCAAACTCATTGGCAACGCCGTGGTCAACGGCACCGAATGGGCCATCACCGACACCAATGGCTACAACGCCAACTGGACCTACACCGCCAAAGTGGTCAACAGCACCAACCAGGCAGGCCCCGTGGTCAGCCAGTTGGTCACGCTGGACACCACCGAAGCGGCACCCGTCATCACCGGCGTGCTGGACTCGGCACAGGTCAGCGTGGGCGCCACCGGCGTCAATGCGGCCAACACCGGAGCCACCAAAAACGCCCTGTCCAGCGTCAGCGGCACGGGCACGGCAGGCAGCACCATTCAGCTTTATGACAACGTCTACAACAACATGGTGGGTACCGCCGTGGTGGGCGCTGATGGCAAGTGGACGGTCAGCAGCCTGACAGGCACCTCCAATTCGAGCGACAGCTTTGTGGCGATACAGCTGGACTCTTTGGGCAACCAAAGCGTCTCGTCCAATATGTGGACCGTCAAAACATTGGTCAACGGCATCGTCAACGGTGACTTCTCTGCGGGCAACAGCGCCATCACCAGCGAAGCCGCATATTCCACAGTCCTGGACTACTCGATTGCCTTCTATTCGATCCAGACAAAAACCACCACTCCCGCAGCCAGCCCACTGACGAAATCGCCCGTCTCCACCTATGCCCATGGCACCTGGTATGACGAAACGGTGGCTGCTACGTCACCCACGGCTGCCGCCGCCTTGAGCCTGTTTGACGGCCAGTATTTCCTGGCCAGCATGGATGGCAAAGGCACAGCAGCTGCGCCGTTCAAGATCTGGCAACAAAGCGTCAATGTGGTGCAAGGTCAGACCTATGACTTCACCTTTGACTACATGACGCAGTACATCAAAGTGGTGTCGGACAGCGGCAACCGCACCGCCATGGACGTGGTGATCAATGGTGAAACCATCATGACCACCAAAGCCGGTTCGGCAGGTGTCATTCACATCAGCTACACAGCGCCCATCACCGGCTCGATCCCGCTCACTTTCCAGTCGTATTCCGCATGGAATGGCTCCGATGTGGCGTTTGACGATATGGTCTTCGCACCCGTGGCACCCGCAGTCAGCCTGACCGCAGGTGGCGCATTTGGCGGCGCCACCCCCAACCCCGACACGCTCACCTTCACCGGCGGCGTGCTCGACACCATGGACGGCGCAGACACCATCAGCGCAGGCACCAACTTGCAAACCCTGCTGGCAGCAGGCGGCAACATGCTCGACGGCGGCGCCAAGGTCGACACCCTCAAACTGGCCGCTGGCACCACGCTCGACCTGGTGGCCCTGACGCACAACCAAACCGTCAAGACCATTCAAGAAATTGAAGTCTTCCAGCTGCAAGGCACCAGCAAAGTCACGCTTGACGCCAACAATGTGCTCAGCCTGGGCGGCACCGAGCTGACCGGCTACAGCTTCACCGCCACCACCCAAACCGCCATTGGCAACATTGCGGCCACGGGCTCCACCAGCAGCAAAGGCAAAGTGCAGTTTGTGGTCAACGGCACCCTGACCGACACCGTGGACATGACCGGCCTGGCCGTGGACGGCGTGACTGGCACCGCTGGCGTGCAAGGCAACACGGGCCTGACGGGCCAGTGGGACTACAAAGGCCAAGTCGTGCTGGGCGGCAAGACCTACAAAATCTACGACCACAGCACCACACAAGGCCAGCTGCTGATCGAGTTGCCCATCAACACCATCGTTGCAGGCCCCGACGCGCCCAAGGGCGTGCTCGACCCCGCCACCGACAGCGGCACCAAAGGCGACAGCAGCACCACCGACAACACGCCCACCATCAGCGGCGCAGGCGGCAACCCGGGTGACACCATCACCATCAAAGACCCACAAGGCAACGTCATTGGCACCGCCACCGTGGCGCCCGATGGCAGCTGGTCGGTCACGCCCACCACACCGCTGCCCACTGGCACCACACCGCTGGCCATCACCGCCACCGACGGCAACGGCCAAACCAGCGCACCGTCCACACTGCCCATCACCATCGAGGCACCAGCGGGCGCCCCAGCAGCGCCTGCGGCCAAGCTCGACCCCGCCACCGACAGCGGCACCAAAGGCGACAGCAGCACCACCGACACCACGCCCACCATCAGCGGCGCGGGCGGCACACCGGGTGACACCATCACCATCAAAGACCCGCAAGGCAACATCATTGGCACCGCCACCGTGGCGCCCGATGGGTCATGGGCCGTCACGCCCACCACACCGCTGCCCACAGGCACCACACCGCTGGCCATCACTGCCACCGACGGTAACGGCCAAACCAGCGCACCGTCCACACTGCCCATCACCATCGAAGGCGCAGCCGTAGAAGTTGCGCCAGCCGCCCCAGGGGCCAAGCTCGACCCGGCCACCGACAGCGGCACCAAGGGCGACGGCAGCACCACCGACAACACGCCTACTTTGAGCGGCACCGGCACACCCGGCAACACCATCAAGATCACCGACCCGCAAGGCAACGTGATTGGCTCTGCCACCGTGGCACCCGACGGTTCATGGGCCATCACACCCACCACACCGCTGCCCACAGGTGCCAACGCGCTGAGCGTGACCGAAACCAGCCCATCTGGTTTGACCAGCCCGGCCACGGCGCTGCCCGTCACCATCGAAAACGTCCCCGTGCCCACCGCGCCCACCATCAGCAACGTGCCTTGGGCCGCCACGGGCGAAGGCAACACCAGCAGCCTCAAAGGCATTCCCGAGGCCTTCTACGACAAGCACAACCCCACCTTCAGCACCATCACCGGCAACGCCAGCGACTTGACGCTCTATTTGAGCGAGGTCAGCAACACGGCAGACGCAGGCACCATCGTGCGCGTGCAGCTGCCGACAGCGGCCGCAAGTGCCAGCGTGCCAGCCGTGGCGGGTGACTCGTTGGCCCTCAAGTGGGGAGACCAGATCATCCAGGTGGGCACACTCACGGCGGCAGACATCACGGCCAAATATGTCGATGTCACCGTGCCCCTGAGCGTGCTGGAAACGCAGGCTTTTGGCATCGTGCCGGTGTTGGCTCAGATCGTCAGTGCCGCCACAGGCAGCACCTCCAACGCCGCGCCGCTCAACGTCAAGTGGGCCTATGACCTGCCCACCATGGACCTGACCAGCCTGGAAAACGGCTTTGCCATCAATGGCCGGGCCGCCAGCGAACAGCTCGCCTCCAACGGCTACCAGCAAGGCTCGGTCAATGTGGGCGACGTCAACGGCGACGGCTACGACGATATGGGCTTCACCAACCAGGCGGGCAACACCCATTACGTGGTGTATGGCAAACCCGGCCTGTCCACGGTGGAGTTGTCCACACTGGAAGTGGCTGGCAACAGCAACGGGTTCATCTTGACGGGCAACGGCACCGGCTCGCACAACACGCTGGCCGGCGACTTCAACGGCGATGGCCTGAACGACATCCTGGTGCGCTACGCCGGTTACAGCGACTATGTGGTGCTGGGCAACACCCGCAGCATGGGCTTGGTTTCACCCATCAACACCATGCCCGCATCGGCCGGTTTCAAAATCACCCACGCCAACATGTTGGGCGCCAGCAGCGTGGTCGGTGACGTCAACGGCGACGGTTTTGACGACGTGCTCATCAACATCGCTGACGACAACAGCTACGGCACAGGTGTTGCCTATGGCAACTTCTTGCTCTATGGCAGCACCAACATGAGCAACATCACCCTGCCAACAGGGGTGACCGGCAGCTCCAGCCTGGGCTTCTACATTGGCAGCAGCGGTCAGAAGATGGGCGGCTCTGACGCCACCCAGGTGGGCGACTTCAACGGCGACGGCTACAGCGACTTCATGCTCACGGGCATGAACACCTCGGGTAACCCCGCAACGAACTACGTGGTATTTGGTGGCTCCAACCTGAGCGCATTCAACGTCAACGCCCTGTCGGCTGCAGGCAACGGCAAAGGCTATGCCATCAGCGCCATGACGGCCACTGGCGTGGAGAGCTACTCGGCCTTGGGCCAAGCCACCGGTGACGTCAACGGTGACGGCCTGGACGACATCATCTTCAACGATGGTTCCAAGATTTCGTATGTGATGTTTGGCAAAACAGGCGATGCGCCGGTCACCCTCAGCGCCATCCAAGCGGGCAGCGGTGGCTTTGTCATCGTGGGCCATACAACGGCCAGCAACACCATGGACGTGGACGTGGTGGGCGACTTCAACGGCGACGGCCTGGCCGACATGGTGGTGGGCCACCCCAACATGACCATGAACGACAAGACCACTGGCGGTGCCTACCTGGTCTATGGCCGCACCAGCGGCACCTCGGTCACCATGACCGATCTGGCGGCCTCAGAGGGCTTCCGCATCGACGGCGGCACCGTATCTGTGCAAATGGGCATGTCGGTCAGCGCTGCTGGCGACGTCAACGGTGACGGCTTTGCCGACCTGATCGTCAACGCCCGCAACGACAGCCCCGACGCCACACGCGGCTCGGGCGGTGTCTCGCGCGTCATCTACGGCGGTGTGGACCGACTGGAAACCATGACGTTCCAGACCGCCAACGGCGACGCCATTGGCACCAGCGCTGCCAACACCCTGACCGGCACCACGGGCAACAACCAGATCGTGGCCGGTGACGGCAACGACACCCTGGTGGGCGCAGGCGGTGCAGACGTGCTGTATGGCGGCCGGGGTGACGACACCCTCGTCATCAACGCCGACAACGTGGCCATGCTGGCCCGCAACAGCGGCAACGACACGCAGGCCATTGCCCGCGTGGACGGCGGCAACGGCACCGACACGCTGCAGCTCGACAGCGCCGTGCTCGACATGTCCACCATCCGCCCATCGGCCATCCAGAGCATCGAACGCTTCAACCTGACCGGCACCGGCACGGTGCTCAAGTTGTCGGCGCTTGAGGTGGTTGGTTTGTCCGAGAAGAACAACCCCTTCAACACCACCACCGGCTGGACAGCCAGCGCCACGGGCGGCCCCGCCAAGTGGGGCGCGGTCAACACCGGCGCGCAAGTGGTGGTGGACGGCACGACCACCAGCGACCTGTACCTGGCAGGCAGCTGGACCAATGTGGGCACTGTGCAAAACAACGGCAAGACCTACAAAGTGCTGGAAGACAGCACCAAGGCCATGGCCCAGGTGCTGGTGGAAGCCAGCGTGCGCCTGTTCATGCCGCCACAGATCCTGGCCAGCGCCAACGAGCTGGCTGGTGGCCTGAACGCCAGCGAGGCCAACAGCAGCGGCGGCACACCGGTGGCCGTCAACCTGGCCGACACCGGCGCGGTGGCAGGCAACACCATCCAGCTCAACTGGGGTGGCCAGATCGTCAGCTACACCCTGACAGCGGCTGACATTGCCGCAGGCACCGCCAATGTGCCCGTGCCCACAGCCACACTGACTGCCGTGACCGCCATGGGCACAACCGGCAATGTGCCCGCTTCGGTGACTTTGCTGGACGGCACGACCACGGTGTCGGCGGGTGAACAGCAGACCATCCCGGTCAACTTCATCACCGCCACCGCGCCCACCATCAGCGCCACCGCCTGGGCCGCCACCGGCGCGGGCAACTCCAGCAGCCTGACGGGTATTCCAGAGGCCAACTACGCGCTGCCAACCACCACCGTGCCCACCACTGCACCGGCGGGGGTGGCTGTGGACAGCGCACTCTACAACTCGGAAGTCTTAGGCACCGGCACCGTGGTGCGCGTGCAGCTGCCCATGACAGGTACTGTGCCGCCCAAGGCGGGCGACACCGTGCTGCTGGACTGGGGCACTGCTGAGCCCATCAGCTACACCCTGCTGGCCGCTGACATCACGGCCAAGTTTGTGGACTTCACCGTGCCCGAGGCCACCATCCGCAGCCAGGGCTATGGCATGGCTAACGTGACAGCGCAAATCGTCACCGCCAGCGGGGCCGAATCGGCGCTGGCCTCGGTCGACGTCAACTTTGCCTTTGACTTGCCGCTGGCCATTCCGGGCAGCCCCACTGCGCCAGGTTATGGCTATGTCTTGAACGGTGGGGGCGCCGCTGGCACCACTGGCGCGGTCAACAACCAGTACAACGCTGTGGGCGGCACGGTGGTCAGCGTGGGCGACCTCAACCGCGATGGCCTGGACGATGTGCTGGTTGCCGACAGCATCAACTTCAAAACCTATGTGGTCTATGGCCAGACCGGCAACACCAAGGTGGAACTGTCGACGCTGGACGCGGGCAGCAACACCCAGGGTTTTGCCATCTCCAGCCCCGGTTACGTAGGCCGCCTGTACTACAACTCGGCCAGCACCGACTTCAACGGCGACGGTCTGAACGACGTCATGCTGACCATGGCCAAATCGGCGACAAACCCTGACGGCAGTGGCAACCGCGTGTTTGTGGTCTATGGCCGTACCGATGGCTCGGTGGTCGATGTCAGCAAGATTGAGGGCGGCACCGCTGTGAGTCAGGGCCTCATGGTCATCGACGCCAACTCGGGCGCCGGCATGGGCAATAACAACTACACCTACGCAGGTTCAACCGATGTAAGACCCCGTTTCGGTGGCGCAGGTTTGCCGTCCAACATTGGCCTGTTCGATGCGGGCGATGTCAACGGCGACGGCATCAACGACTTCATCGTGGGTGAAAGCTGGGCTAACACCGACACGACCAATGGCCGCGCCTTTGTGATGTTTGGCACCACGGGCACCAACACGCCCAATGTGGTGCTGCCGCACATGAGCAGCAACCCCGCGTCCATGAGCAATGGCTTCTTCATCAACGGCGATGGGCCGCAAACCATGGGCAGCGTGGGCGGTGGCGGCGACGTCAACGGCGACGGCCTGGCCGATCTGGTGGTGGCCGGTACCTTTGGCAAGGTGGGTGGCTCGGCCTATGTGGTGTTTGGCAAAGCCAATGGCAGCACGCTGAGCGTGTCGGGCCTCACGGCTGCAGCGGGCACCAACGGCTTCAAGATCACCGATGCCGTGCAAGGCCTGGAGACCTTGGGCGTGGACCAGACCCCCAAAATCCAGATGCTTGGCGACGTCAACGGCGACGGTCTGGACGATGTGTCCGTCACCCAATACGACCGCGCTGTGGTGGTGTTTGGCAAGGCCGATGGCAGCTCGGTCAGTGTCAGCGCCATTGCCGCAGGCACCAGCAGCGAAGGCTTTGTGGTCAAGGGCTCGTCTGCCCTCGACGGCTACATGGGCTTCTTGTCCAATGTGGGCGACGTGAACGGCGACGGCCTGGACGACTTGGCCGTGAACTCTTCGCAAGGTCGCTCCTACCTGGTGTTTGGCCAGACGGGCAACACCGCAGTCGATTTGACAATCCCCGACCTCAACAAGTTTGTGCCCATTGCCAACCAGATCAACCCCAAGGGCACCGTGCAAAGCGCCATGGGCCAGGCCATGATCACGGCGGCAGGCGACGTCAACGGTGACGGCTTTGCCGACCTGTTGGTGGGTGTGCCCAAATCCGACCCAAGCGGTGCCAACACCGTGACCGAAGGCAGGTCTTACGTGGTGTTTGGTGGCTTCTCTGAAGTCTCGTCGCTGGTGGTGCAAGCGAGTAACGGCGATGTCATCGGCACCACCGCCGCTGACACGCTGACCGGCACCAGCGGCAACAACCAGCTGATTTCAGGCGACGGCAACGACACCCTGGTGGGTGGCGGCGGCGCCGACGTGTTGTATGGCGGCAAGGGCGACGACGTGTTCGTGCTCAATGCCGACAACGTGGCCATGCTGGCCCGCAACGCAGGCAACGCCGCACAAGCGGTGGCCCGCATTGACGGCGGCAACGGCATCGACACCATCCGCCTGGACAAAGCCAGTCTGGACCTGACCGCGATCCGCACCGCGGCCATCGACGACATCGACCGCTTTGACCTGAACGGCAACAGCAACAAGCTGAAGATGAACAAGCTCGACGTGATCGGTCTGGCCAGCGAGAACAACAACTTCAACACCACCACCGGCTGGGTGGCCAGCGCCACCGGCGGCGCCACCAACTGGGGCGCCATCAACAGTTATGCCCAAGTGGTGGTGGACGGTGACAGCACCAACACCCTGAGCCTGGGCAACAGCTGGTCCAACATCGGCACCGTGGAAAACAGTGGCAAGGTCTACAAAGTGCTGCAAAGCGCCACCGGCAGAGCCCAAGTCATCGTCTACAACGACGTGCAAGTGCAAATGGCACCCAGCGTGCTGAGCACGGCCAACGAACTGGCCGGTAGCCTGAACCTGGCCGAAGCCAACAGCAACGGCGGCACGCCCGTGGCCATCAGCCTGGCCGACACCGGCGCAGTGGCAGGCAACACCCTGCAACTGAACTGGGGCGGCCAGACCATCAGCTACACCCTGACCGCCGCTGACATTGCCGCAGGCACAGCCAATGTGCCCGTGCCCACGGCCACACTGACCACGGTGACGGCCATTGGTTCAGCTGCCAACGTGGATGTGGGCGTGACGCTACTGGACGGCAGCACCGCCGTGTCGGCATCGGATGTGGTGCCTGTGCCGGTGAACTTCATCACCGGATCGGCCCCGACCATCAACTCACTCACCTGGGCCGCCACGGGTGCGGGCAACACGAGTGCGCTCACCGGTATTCCCGAGGCGTATTACGACAAGCACGCCACACCGTTTGCCAGCATCACTGCGTCAACGGGTGTGTCGCCGGACAACAAGCTGTATTACAGCGAGGCGTCCGACCCCGCCGACAGCGGCACCATCATGCGCGTGCAGTTGCCCACAGCGGGCACAGCGGGTGCCACCAGCCCGGCGCTGGCCGGTGACAAGCTCACCATGACCTGGGGCGACCAGACATTGGCCGAGTACACCATCACAGCTGCCGACATCACGGCCAAGTATGTGGATGTGGTGGTGCCTTTTGCCACCATCGACAGCCAGGCCTTTGGCAATGTGGTGGTGGGGGTCACGCTGACCAGCGCGGTCAGTGGCAACAGCGTGCAAGCCCCGTCGTTGACGGTGGACTGGTCTTATGACTTGGCCATGACCACAACGGCCAGCGGATTCAACATCAATGGCCGTGCGGCCAGCGACCAGTCGGGCCTGAGCGCGCAAGGCGCGGGCGTGATCAACGTGGGTGACGTCAACGGTGACGGCTACGACGATTTCTCCCTGAGCGATAACCTTCAAACGATGTATGTGGTGTACGGCCGCCCCGGTCTGGCCAATGTGGAGTTGTCGAGCCTGCAGGCTGTGGGCAACTCCAACGGATACATCATCAACGGCATGCAAGTCTCGTATGTCACGACGTCAGGCGACGTCAACGGCGATGGCTTGAATGACATCGCGATCAACTACGCCAATCCTGCCACACCATCGTATGTTTACTTTGGCAAGACGAGCAGCATGGGCTCCGTCCATCTCAGCAACTTCAAGGCCACCGACGGCCTGTCCTTCTCGGGACAAAAATTCATCCAAAGCATCAACGTGATTGGCGACATGAACGGTGATGGCTATGACGATGTCATGTTGAAAGAAGGCGGTGGCAATGGCTATGGCACCAGCAACACTTATGTGATTTACGGCGGCTCAACAAATGGCAACATCGACTTGCCGACAATTTCTACCGGCAGTTGGAGTGGTGGCTTCATCATCAACACACCCACTGGTTCTGATGTGGGTATTGCCAGCAAGATCCCACCTTTGCAGGGCGATTTCAACGGCGACGGCTATGGCGATGTGGCTGTGAGCATGCGCAGTGCGGCCACCAACGGTGTCAATGTTTACTTTGGTGGCCCGGCTTTGAGTGGCATGACCACCACAGCCCTGAGTGCAGCCGGTTCGGGTTTAGGGTTCTCCATCACGGGATTGACCAACATCAATTCCTTCACCACCGGTAATGCGGGCGACATCAACGGTGACGGTCTGGACGATCTGATCATCAACGAAGGCAACGACTCAGGCAGCAGCACGCGCACTTTTGTGGCGTTTGGCAAAACCAGTGATGCGCCGATCAATGTGTCGTCACTGATTGCCGGTTCAGGTGGTTTCTTCATCAACTCGATCTTCAGAATCAGCGATGTCGATGTGGTGGGTGATTTCAACGGTGACGGTCTGGCCGATATGTTGATCAGCTCGAACGTGTCGACTGTGAACAGTTTGACGACTGGGTCTGCTTTTCTGGTCTATGGCCGTACAGGCACCACGGCAATGCATTTGTCGGCCTTGGCCGCTTCAGAGGGCTTCCGCATCAATGGCTACAGCGACCTCGGTGGCACTGGCCAGTCCGTCACGGCGGGCGGCGACATCAACGGTGATGGCTTTGCCGATCTGGTGATCACATCGCCCAAATCGGACCCGATCAACCCGGCACGCGCAGACGCTGGTGTGACCCGTGTGGTGTTTGGCGGCCCATCGATGATCAACAACATGGTGATCCAGGCCAGCAACGGCGACTTCATCGGCACCACCACCGCCGAAACGCTCACGGGCACAGCAGGCAACAACCAGATCATGGCCGGTGACGGTAACGACACGCTGGTGGGCGCAGGCGGTGCAGACGTGCTGTATGGCGGACGTGGTGACGACACCATCGTCATCAACGCCAGCAACATCACGGCGTTGGGCACCAACACGGGCAACACGGCCCAGGCCATTGCCCGCATTGACGGCGGCAATGGTGTGGACACCATTGAGTTCAACGGTGTGCTGGACCTGAAGGCCATCAGCAATGATGCGATTCAGAGCATCGAGCGCTTCAACATGACGGGCACGGGCGCCAAGCTCACCATGGGTGTGATGGATGTGTTGACGCTGTCCGAGAAGAACAACCCGTTCAACACAACCACGGGCTGGACAGCCAGCGCCACCGGCGGCCCCGCCAACTGGGGTGCGGTCAACACCGGCGCGCAAGTGGTGGTGGATGGCACCACGAGCAGCGATTTGTACCTGCGCGGCAATTGGCAGAACATGGGCAAGGTCGAAAACGGTGGCAAGGTTTACCGTGTGCTGGAAGACTTGTCTTTGGCCATGGCCCAGGTGCTGGTGGCAGACACGGTCAAGCTGTACATCTCGCCCACGATCATGACCAGCGCCAACGAGTTGGCCGGTGTGCTGAACGTGCCCGAGGCCAACAGCGACAGCAGCACCCCGGTGCGCGTGACGCTGGCCGACACGGGCGCGGTCGTTGGCAACACGATTGAGCTGAACTGGGGCGGCCAGAAGTTCACCGTGGTGTTGACCGCTGCCGATGTGGCGGCCAACTATGTCGATGTGACGGTGCCTTTGGCTGCACTGACGACCGTGACGCCCATGGGCACCAAGGCCAATGTGAACGGCATCGTGACGCTGCTCGACGGCACAACGGCGGTCTCGCAATCGGATGGTCAGCCCATTGCCGTGGACTTCACTTTGCCGTCCACGCCCATCATCAGTGCGCAGCAATGGACCCCGACCGCCACGGCGAGCAGCATCAGCGGTGTGCCCGAGGCGCAGTTCAGCATGGGGTATTCAGCTTGGCCCACCACAGTTGGCTCGCCAGCAGTGGACAACTCCTTGTATTACACCGAGGTAGTGAACACGGCCAACCCGGGCACGATTGTGCGGGTGCAGCTGGCCACGGTGTCGAGAGCTGCGCCTATGCCCACGCAGGCGGGCGATACGCTGGTCGTGCGTTATGGCGATCAGGTGATCAATGTGGGCACGCTGTCGGCCACGAACATCACCAACCAGTATGTGGATGTGATGGTGTCGCAGGCCATGGTGGAAAGCCAGCCTTTTGGCTCGGTCACGGTCACTGCCGAGGTGACCAGTGCGGTCAGTGGCAACACGTCGTTGACTGCACCCCTGACCTTGAACTGGAAATATGACTTGCCGCTGTCTGACCTGACCGCGATGAGCCAGGGCTTCCTCATCAACGGCAGCACGTCCGGCGCGCAGATCGGGCTCAGCAACGGAAACGTCGGCGTGATCAACGTGGGCGATGTCAACGGGGACGGTTATGCCGACATGATGATCTTGGACCTGGTGTCGCAGCGCTATGTGGTGTATGGCGGCAACCGCAACACGGCACTGAACCTGTCGGACTTGACAGCGCCGGGCAACACCAATGGTTTCCTCGTGGCCCCTGGCTCGGGTGCAGAAACAACCCGTGCGGGTGACATCAACGGCGACGGCATGAATGACATCATGGTCAGCGGTGGCACGACGAGCTATGTGGTGTATGGTGCGACCAGCAGCCCCGGCAAGATCACCCCGGCAACCCTGGTGGCCAGCCTTGGCTTCAAGATCACATCGTCCAATGAGCTGTCTGCACCGAGTGTGTTGGGTGACGTGAACGGCGACGGGTATGAGGACCTCTTGTTCAACGATGTCGTGAGCTTCAAGAACTTTCTGGTGTATGGCGGCTCGAACCTGGCACCAACGGGCACCGTGGCTCTTGCGTCCCTGCCCGGCATCACCATCACACCGAACTCGGGCAATCACTCGGGCTTCCGCAATTCGACCATGAATGGCGACTTCAACGGCGACGGTTACAACGACTTTGTGGTGGCCACATACCCGACACAAGGTTTCGCCGTCACCCCTTCGTATGTGTATTTTGGCGGCTCGGCCATGACCAACATCACCAACGCGACGCTGACTGGTGCGGGCACCAGCCAGGGTTTTGTCATCGGCAGTCTGTACAGTTCGGCCAACTCCGGTGACATCAACGGCGACGGCTTCGACGACATGATCTTGAACGGCAGTGAGACGACTGCGTATGTGATGTTTGGCAAGTCGAACATGAGTTCGGTGAACGTGACCCAGTTGGCCGCAGGCAGCGGTGGCTTTGTCATCAACGGCGCAGGGCCCAACACCACAGGCAATCCAGATTCGAAGTTGTGGGATGCCGATGTGATCGGTGACTTCAACGGTGACGGCTTGGCCGACATGGTTGTGTCGAACAATGTCATGGCGATCAATGGCGTGAATGTGGGCGGTGCCTATGTGGTGTATGGCCGCACGGCCACCACCGCGATCAACTTGCCAGAGATGGCCGCATCCGAGGGCTTCCGCATCGACGGTTTCAGCGCAACGGCCGGCAAGCAGTTGGGCCGCTCGGTCGCCTCGGCTGAAGACCTCAACGGTGATGGCTTGACCGACATCGTGATCGCCACCTATCAGGGCGAGAATGTGGGCACACTGACCAACGCCGGTGTGGTGCGCGTGATCTACGGTGGCGTGGACAAGCTCGACAGCATGACGTTCCAGACGGCCAATGGCGACGCCTTGGGCACCACAGGCGCCGACACGCTGACAGGCACCACAGGCAACAACCAGCTGGTGGCCGGTGACGGCAACGACACGCTGATTGGCGGCGGTGGCGCGGACGTGCTGTATGGCGCCCGTGGCGACGACACCTTGGTGCTGAACGCCGACAACCTGGCCCAGCTGGGCACGACGGGCACGAGCCAGAACATCATGCGCGTCGACGGCGGCACGGGCATCGACACGCTCAAGCTCGACGGCGCTGGCCTGGTGCTGGACCTGACAGCCCTGGCCCCGAACGTGGTGCAAAACATCGAGAAGGTCGATGTGAGCGGCTCCGGCGACAACACGCTGAAACTGAACCTGTTCGACGTGCTGCAACACGCCAACACATCGAACGCGTTCAACGCCAGCAACACCACCAGCGGCCTGGCCGCCAAGGTGACAAAGAACCAGCTGATGATCGACGGCGACACCGGCGACAAAGTCGTCCTCTCCGACCTCACCAACTGGACCGCCGACGCCACCAACGTCGTCGCCAACGGCACCACCTACGTGGCCTACAACCACAACACCAGCGCCGCCCAACTGCTGATTGACCAGCAATTGGCAGTGAGCCAGGTGTAACCGTGGCTGTCCTACAGGTCGACCCCCTGTAGGTCGGTCCTTGTAGGTCGGTACTCGAAGAGTCCGACGTTGCTGGCCCCACCCACAACGCCGCTCTCTCCCCCCAAAACCCGCCCCCCATGGCGGGTTTTTTTTACCCCGCCTCCAGCAAGCCTGTCCGCGTAGGTCGGCACTCGAAGAGTCCGACGTTGCCAGCCCACCCACAACGTCAAAACCCAACCCAACCATTCACACCATTCCAACCAACCGTCGGGGTCTCCAACCACCGACCTACGCATACCGTTTCCTCGTATGCGAACCGTTGGCTTTTCGTAGGTCGGCACTCGAAGAGTCCGACATTGCCAGCCCACCCACAACGTCAAAACCCAACCCAACAACCTACAAAATAACTTCTAACAACCTCCCCGATTGACACCTTAAGTATCCATCATCATTACCAAAAATGACCAACCACACCAATTCCGATTGTTTTAATTTGTAAACACCCACCAATCCAGCAACAAACCCAAAACCATCACCCAAAACACGCACACAACCCGTAGGCCATCGCGACCATTGCAACCAACGTCGGGGTCTCCGACCACCGACCTACGCACACCGCTTCCCCGTAGGTCGGCACTCGAAGAGTCCGACATGGATGCCCGATCACCCACAGTGCCCCTAATCACCCATAGCCTTTTGACAGCACCATTCCTGCATTTGACTTGGATAACACTTTGTGTGACACTTGGAAAGAGGGCAGGGGGACAAAAATGCAGGTGTTTAAAAATGCGTGGTTCACACGTTTTGCTCGAAAAGAAAGAATTTCGTCGGACGATCTCTTGGACGCTGTGAATCGCGTATCGCAAGGTTTGTTCGATGCCGATTTGGGTTCAGGGGTCTACAAACAGCGCATCGCCAGGCCGGGGCAGGGCAGATCAAAAGGCTATCGCAGCATCCTGTTGTTTCGCAAAGATGAGCGGTGTTTTTTTGTCTACGGTTATGCCAAGAGCGAGTTGGAAAATATCACGGCGCAAGAAGAAATTCAGTTCCGTTTGATGGCGCGTCATGTGTTGAATTTGTCGCAGGATCAGTTGGCCTTGTTGATGGCCAACGGCCAGTTTGAAGAGGTGAATTGATATGGTGAAAAAATACAAAAGCGATGCGCTCGCCGCTGTGCACGAGACGATGGAAGCGCTGCATGAAGTGGGTGCAGTGGGCCGCCAAACCATGCGCGAATTTGATGCGTCATGCCTGACACCCATTGAGCCTTTGGCCCCCGAAGCGATCAAGGCTTTGCGGCTGCGTGAACACATTTCTCAACCTGTGTTTGCAAGGTATTTGAATGTGTCAAAAAACCTGGTGTCCGATTGGGAACGCGGCATCAAAAAACCCGGCGGCCCCGCCCTGCGCTTGCTTACCGTGATCCAGCACAAGGGCTTGCTGGCGATTGCCTGACGAAGCGGCCATTGCGGCCATTCCAACCCAACGTCGGGGTCTACGACCGCCGACCTACGAGCACAGCGCCCGTAGGTCGGCACTCGAAGAGTCCGACATGTCCTGATGTGCTTGAATTTTGTCGTTTATAGACGATAATTTGACGATGTTCACCGTCCGCCATTACCTGACTGAAGATGCGCGAGATCCTTTTCAGGAGTGGTTGAAGAGGCTGCGTGACCCCATTGCAAAGGTGCAAGTGGTCAAACGAATCAATCGGATAGAGGGTGGAAATTTCGGTGACCACAAGCCCTGCCGCGAAGGGGTGTGGGAACTGCGAATCGATCAGGGCGCTGGTTATCGCGTGTACTACGCGTTGGCCAGCAACGTGGTTGTGCTGCTGGTTTGCGGTGGTGACAAGGGTTCCCAAGATGCCGACATCGAGCGGGCCATTGGGTATTGGAAAGACTGGCAACGGAGGCCTGACAAATGAAAGATCGAAGCCACGAAGAGGCCATGGTGGAGCTGTTTCGGGACGACCCGCAGTTCGCTGCCGATTACCTCACTCAGTTGCTGCAAGACGGCGAGCCTGCTGATTTGTTGGTCGCTTTGCGTCAGATCGCAAACGCCCACGGCGGTGTGCGCGCCGTTGCCAAGGAAACAGCGCTCAACGCGAACCAGCTCTATCGCACCCTTTCAGCGCAAGGCAACCCCGAATTGCGCAGCCTCTTTGTGGTGCTCAAAGCCCTAGGCCTGCGCCTGGCCATTCAACCGGATACGCAACATCTGGCCATCTGAAATCTATTCCTCCAAGTTAGCAAGCTCATCAAGATTGCGCGCTGTTTCAACCAAACGTCGGGGTCTTTGACCGCCGACCTACGAATACCGCTTGCCCGTAGGTCGGCACTCGAAGAGTCCGACATGGATGCCCGATCAACCCCATCTCCCACCCGGCCATCCGTGCCATTTCAACCAAACGTCGGGGTCTCCGACCACCGACCTACGCATACCGCTTGCCCATCACCCATGGCGGCCATTTCAACCAAACGTCGGGGTCTCCGACCACCGACCTGCGAACACCACATGCTGTTTCATGTCACGCATTCCCCTCGTAGGTCGGTGGCTTTAGCCCCGACATGGACGCCCACTCAATCACCGTCGCTCAACTCGCCCATCAACTTCTATCACCGATGAATCCCGTTTCAGTTTGCCCTTTGGCTACCGATAACGGCGCAGAAAAAACGCAATGCATCAAGCCTTTGGATGACGGGCTGTATGATCAAAAAAGTCGTCCAATTTGGGGTAATCGCATGAAGCCTTCAGATGCTTTTCAAATGCACCGAGTCACTATTCGCACAGTGGTCGAGCGTCATCACGCCAGCAATGCGCGGGTGTTTGGATCTGTGCTGCACGGTGATGATCAGGAGGGCAGCGATTTGGACATTCTGATTGACCCGACGCCCGAAACTACGCTGTTCGACATCGGTGCCATTCGTCATGAGCTGCTGCAACTGCTGGGAGTACCGGTTGATGTGCTGACGCCCAATGCCTTACCCGAAAAATTCCGTGCCCAAGTTCTTGCCGAGGCCCGACCGGTATGACGCGTGATCAACAGCGTTTGACGGACTACCTCGCGCACATTCTCGAAGCCATCTAGCGCATCGAAGATTATGTCTCTGACATGGACGAATTGGCATTTCTGGGCAGCAAGTTGGTACAGGATGCCGTGATTCGTAATTTTGAGGTCATCGGTGAGGCCAGCAACAACATCGGGAAGCACTATCCAAGTTTCGTTGCCGAGCATCCTGAGTTGCCGCTGGCCTTTGCTTATCAGATGCGCAACGCTGTGGCTCATGGCTACTTCAAGGTGGACTTTGAAATCGTCTGGAAAACAATCGAGCGTGACCTTCCAAGCTTGTATTTTCAAATACAGAAAGCCATGCGTGACATCAATGACGAAGACGATGTCGGCATGCAAAACTGAGTGCCTGTAAGTTTGCACAAGGTTGCGCCACACATAACGCGCATGTGTTGACTTCTCTCACAGGTCGGCACTCGAAGAGTCCTACGTTGGCCGCTCAACCAACGTCGGGGTCTCCGACCACCGACCTACGCGTACCGCTTGCCCATCACCCATGGCGGCCATTTCTACCAAACGTCGGGGTCTTCTACCACCGACCTACGCATACCGCATCCCCGTAGGTCGGCACTCGAAGAGTCCGACGTGGACGCCCGATCCACCCCAAAGACCACCCCGGCCATCCGTGCCATTTCAAACAACGTCGGGGTCTCCGACCACCGACCTACGAGCACCGCGTGTGCTCCCCCTGTAGGAGCCAGCCCTGCTGGCGATCAACGCTGGCCAAACCACCAACGTCGGGGTCTTCGACCACCGACCTACGAAAAACAAATGCCACGTATCCCGATGGTGCGAAATCGTTCCGCTTCGAAAATCCCCCGCGTTCCGACGGGGTGCTACACACGAACTCCGCTTCGCTTCGCAACGCCGTCGATCGTCATCGTAGGTCGCCACGCGAAGAGTCCGACGTCGACGTCTCATTCATTCAGAAGTGTAAAAAAATCAGACGTTTATCCATGCCATTGACGGTACTTTTTATGTGTGCCTAAAATGCACACATGCAGAATCCGAAAATTTACAATTGGAATGCTGAAAAAAACCATCTGTTGATTCGTGAACGCGGCATTTCTTTTGAACGGATTGTTTTTGAAATTACCAACGGCAATGAAATTGATGTGGTCGCGCATCCCAATCAAGACAAGTATCCGGGCCAGTTGATTTCGCTTGTGCAGGTAGATGAATACGTCTACGCCGTACCATTCGTTGAAAACGAAACCGAAATTTTTTTAAAAACCATCATCCCAAGTGGCAAGGCGATGCGGCAATACAGGAGCAAGTGATGAAGAAAAAACCAAGCTACGACAACGAAGAGTTGGAGATCCTCCAGGCCTTGGAGGCCGGTACGCTGAAATCGGTGCGCAATGCTTCGGCGCAAATCAAAAAACACCGCGCTGCAGCCGAGGCCACGTTCAAAAAAGACCAGCGCCTGAATATCCGAATTTCAAGCCGAGACTTGAAAAACCTCCAGGCCCGCGCACTGGAGGAGGGCGTTCCTTATCAAACGTTCGCAGCCAGTTTGCTTCACAAATTTGTCAGCGGCCACCTCGTCAGCCCAAGATAACAAACACGCTCCGTGGCCGGTTTTTTTCCACACCCCCGTAGGAGCCAGCCCTGCTGGCGATAAATGTGCGCCCGCTCAACCACCGTCGGGGCTAAAGCCACCGACCTACGCATACCGAATACCGTTTCTGCATGCGTGCCGGGATGCGTATTCGGTCTCCGCACCGATATGCGTTTTGGTATCCGTAAGTCGGTGCTCGAAGAGTCCGACGTTGCCCGCTCAACCACTGTCGGGGCTAAAGCCACCGACCTGCGAATACCGAAAGCCCTGCCCCCTGTAGGAGCCAGCCCTGCTGGCGATAGCACCCTGCGATCTTTTGAACGCCGTCCATCGCGTAAACAATGGTCAGTTTGAAGAGGTGAATTGAGATGGTAAAAAAATACAAAAGCGATGCGCTTGCCGCTGTCCACGAGACGATGGAGGCGCTGCATGAAGTGGGTGCAGTGGGCCGCCAAACCATGCGCGAATTTGACGAGTCGTGCCTGACACCCATTGAGCCTTTGGCCCCCGAGGCGATCAAGGCTTTGCGGCTGCGTGAACACATTTCTCAACCTGTGTTTGCAAGGTATTTGAATGTGTCAAAAAACCTGGTGTCCGATTGGGAACGCGGCATCAAAAAACCCGGCGGCCCCGCCCTGCGCCTGCTCACCGTGATCCAGCACAAGGGCTTGCTGGCGATTGCCTGACGAAGCGGCCATTTCATCCAAACGTCGGGGTCTCCGACCGCCGACCTACGCATACCGCGCCCCCGTAGGTCGGCTGTTCGTAGGTCGGCACTCGAAGAGTCCGACATCTGCCATATCACCCCTGCAAATATCTCGATTTCATATATAGTGCATGAGCATTGTTTGCATCACCAGGGAGGGCGCGATGAGTCGGTACAGTTTGAAAGACAAGATGGTTCGGTCCATTGCTTTGCGCAAGGGTGAGGTGGTCATGCGTGCGGATTTTGAGCGCATGGGCAGCCCCAGCCAGATCAGCCGGGTGCTCAAGGAGCTGATCGCCGATGGCAAGATTGTGCGTTTGGGTTACGGCACCTATGCCAAGGCGCGGCCCAGCACGATTTCGGGTAAACCGGTGCCGCGTGTGTCGCTTGCCGATTTGGCTCTGGAGGCGCTTGAAAAGCTCGATGTGCCTGTCAAGTTGGGCCGAGCCCAGCGGGCTTATGCAGAAGGCCGGACCACGCAGATTCCGGTGCGCACAACGTTCGATACCGGTCATCGCCGCATTACCCGCAAGATCACAGTTGGAATCAGCACGGTGCGCTATGAAAACAATTACAACGCAAGAGCATGATTGGATTGAGGACGTCATCGGTGAAGGGCTGACGTCGCTGGCTGAGGCGATTCTGGAAAAAGACCTTATCCTGACCCAAGCCATTCGCCACATCGCTCATACCGACAACGATGGCATTCAGCTGGTGTTTTGCGGGGGCACATGTTTGTCCAAAGCGCACAGGCTGATCGAGCGGATGTCCGAGGATGTGGATTTCAAATTGGTCGTGCCCGATGGGCTGTCGCGCACTGCCCGCAGCAAGCGCCTCAGTCAGTTCAAAAAACGCTTGGTCCAGGTGCTGCAAGACGCCGGATTCCATGTGCCGCCAGAGCAGATCGTGGCGCGTGACGAGAACAGTTATGTGGCGCTTAATTTGCATTACGCGAGCCGTTTTTCGCCTGTCGCAAGTTTGCGACCCGAGATCAAGGTGGAGTTCAACGCCCGCCCACCGATGCTGCCCACGGCGCCCCTGCCGATACGGTCCATTCTTGATGAGTTGCTGGACGCGCCCACGGATGACTTCAAAATCGAGTGCATCAGTGTGGATGAGACCTTGGCCGAAAAGGTCTTGTCTTTTTTGCGCCGCACCGCCGAGGCGCGTGCAGGACGTAACCGTGCGGCTTACGACGACCGCCTGGTGCGTCACCTCTACGATGTGCGCGCGATTGCAGCCAGTCATGATCGTTTGATGAGCGCATTGCCCCACGCCCATTTCGGCGCGCTGGTGGCTGGTGATGCCGCGCAGTACCGTAATCAATACCCCGAGTTCGAGCGCGACCCCGTCGGCCAGATGCGCGAAGTGCTGCAGGCATTGCACAAAGAGCCCAACAGTTTTGAGCGCGACTACCGCCAGTTTGTCAATGAATTGGTCTTCGGCGAATCCGTCCCATTCGTCGAAGCCCGCACCGTGTTCGTTACTCTGGCCGAACGTCTGCTCAGCCCCTCACCGTGAAGTTGGCACCAGAACAACTCCATCTCCCACCCCGGCCATTCGTGCCATTGCAACCAAACGTCGGGGTCTCCGACCGCCGACCTACGCATACCGCGCCCCCGTAGGTCGGCACTCGAAGAGTCCGACATGGACGCCCGATCCACCCCATCGCTCACCCTGCCATTCGTGCCATTTCAGCCAAACGTCGGGGTCTTCGACCACCGACCTACGCATACCGCTTGCCCATCGCGGCCATCACAACCCAACCTCGGGGTCTCCGACCACCGACCTGCGCGCACCGCGCCCTCGTAGGTCGGTACTCGAAGAGTCCGACATCTTCCTGATCAGCCAGCAAAATAGTTGCAGGCTCAAAAACTTCCCGTGAAATTACCCAATTGGGGGTTTTTTCTTGCTGTATTTATCGATATCTTCAAAACAAATTAATTTAATCGCCAAAAAACAAAACCAATTCTGGTTTTAAAAACTTCCATTAAATTTGCGCTTTATGTCAATTTATGGACAGAAGCGTCACGTTTGTGGGAAGTTGACGAGGTGATGACTTGGATTGAAGGGATGCGGATGACCATGAATGCATGCGGGGGGCTTTCCAGATGAAGCCTTCTATTTATTACGCTTGTCGTTTGCCGGTGGCTGCCGGGGGCGAGTTGGTGAATTTTCAGCATGTGGCGATTTTGCGGCGCAAGGGGTGGCGGGCTTTTGCGCTGCTCGATGACGGCTCCAAGGTGGCTGTGCCCAGTCGGCCGTATGCGGTGCCGATGGTGCAGCTGGGTGATGCGATGGTGTTTCAGCCTGACGATGTGTTGGTGCTGCCCGAGATCACGCCGCCTTCGGCCTGGGAGAAGTTTGCGGCTTTGCCTTGTCGCAAGGTGATGCACAACCAGAATCCCTATTACACGTTTCAAAGTTTCGCGTCGATGCAGGCGCTCAATGCCTATGGGCTGGCGGGGGGGCTGTGTTGCAGCCGCTTCACGGCGCAGATGCTGGGCCGCCTGGGCACGCAGCTGAACTGGCAAGTGGTTCGGCCTTTTGTGTTGCCGGTGTTTGCGCAAGGGGCGGACAAGCCCAAGAAGCGCCAGGTGGCGTTCATGCCGCGCAAGCGGCCGGTGGATGGCATGTTGTTGCGTCAGATCTTTGCCAATTTGCACCCGCACCTGGCCGATGTGCCTTGGGTGGAGATCAGCAACATGGCGCGCCCGCAGGTGGCGCAGGTGCTGGGCGAGTCGCAGGTGTTTGCGAGTTTGAGCCATTACGAGGGCCTGGGTTTGCCGCCTTTGGAGGCCATGGCTGCAGGTTCGTTGGTGTGTGGTTTTGACGGTCAAGGGGGGCAGGAATACGCCACGCCGGACAACGGTTTTTGGGTGGCCGACGGCGATCTGGAGGGCTTTGCCCATGCCGTGGCCAAGGCCCTGGAGCTGCCTGCCGAGGAGGCGCAGATGCGGGTGTTGATGGGGCAGGCAACGGTGTCGCATTACACCGAGTCGCGTTTTGAACAAGAGCTGGAATTGGCCTGGCGCACAGTGCTGGGCGATCAGTGCAGCGATTTCATGTTGCCTCATCCTGCAGGAGAAGCGCATGCGAATTAACCATTTGATCCAGGCGGATGTGACAGCGCCGGTGGTGGCAGCGGGCGCGCATGCGCGCTTTTGGATGGATTCTTGCGGCGGTCGCGATCAGGTGGCGCAGCAGATGCAGCGCGATGGTTGGCAGGCGTATGAGGCACCGTTGCCCGATCTGTTGGCACGCTGGTGCCACGGCTTGCAGCCTTTGATGATCGACATCGGGGCGAACACGGGTTTTTACAGTTTGCTGGCCGCCGCTTGCGGCGCACGCCATGTGCATGCGTTCGAGCCGGTGACGGAAATCGTCGAGGTCTTGCAGGCGAACGTGACCATCTCGGAGTTGTCTGAGCGCATCACGCTGCATCAGGTGGCTTTGGGTGCGCAGGCGGGCGAGGGTTTGTTGTTCATGCCCACGACCGAGCATGGGCTGGTGGAGACATCGGCTTCGTTGAATCCGAAGTTCCGCAGCCAGCATTCGGGCCAGCGGGCGGTGCCGGTGCGCAAGCTCGATGACTTGATGCCCAGCCTGACGCAGGGCATGACGCCCGGCCAGCCGCTGCTCATGAAGATCGATGTGGAGACGGCCGAGTCAGAAGTATTGACCGGTGCCATGCAGGTGCTGCACCACTGGCGCCCGGCGCTGGTGTGCGAGATTTTGCAGGGCACGGATGTGCGTTTTTGGCAGGGCCTGGTGCAGCGTTTTGACTATGTGCACTTTGCCATGAAGCCGCAGGCGCCTTGGCTCAATGCCGAACTGCAGGTGGTGCCCAATGACCGCGCTCGCGACCATGTGTTTTTGCCCAAGGAGAACTTGGTGCAGTGGATGGCTTGTTTGTGAAGCAGGCTGCTGATTTTTTTCAACGATTGAACAAGACCCCAACAAGGAGTGAATGACATGACACAAGAGATGCAAGAAGTGACGGACGTGATCCCGAAAGAGATCAGTGCATTGGTGGACCAGGGTGTGCAGCTGCGCCGCGATGGCAAGGTGCAAGAGGCCTTGGTGGTTTACAAACAGGCCGCAGCCATGAGCGGCGCACCTGGCGTGGTGTTTTTCAATCTGGGCAATGCGCTCATGGATTCGGGCAATCTGGTGGATGCACGCAAGGCCTTTGAAGAAGCTTTGCAGCGCGACCCGACCATGGAGCCTGCGGCTTTGCAGCTGGCACGTTGCGCGGTGCGCATGAACGATCCCAAGCAGGCGCGTGAGTTGTTTGCGCAGATCCTCAAGGCCAATCCGAACCATTTCACGGCGTGGCTGGAAGCGGGGCATTTGTGCCGTCAGCTGGGCATTCCGGCGCAGGCTTTGATCAGTTATCAGCGTGCCGTGATGGTGGCGCCAGACCGTTGGGAAGGCGTGTTGTCGCTGGCGCGTGAACTGGAAGATGCGGGCCGCTTTGAAGAGGCGGCTGCGCAATACCACCGCGCTTTGCCATTGGCTTCTGAAAAGCCCGGCGGCATTCGCCAGGTGCACCGCCTGATGTCGCGTTACCGCCTGGAGCGTGGCGACACGGCGCGTGCGCTGGAATCGATGCGCCAGACGCTGGGCATGATGCGCATTGAAAAGCCCGAGCCCGATGTGAATGAGCGTGCCGATGTGCAGATTGATCTGGGCGAGATCCTGATGCGTCTGGGCTTGCATGAAGAGGCACACCGTGCGTTTGAACGCGCTTCGGTGGCCACGTCCGAGACAGTGTTGTCGCGTTTGGCGGCGCAGTCGTTTCAAAACAATTTGTGGGTCGAGGCGCAAGAGGTGCTCAAGCGCAACGTCGAGTTGCACCCGAACAGCGCCCCGGCGTATTGGAATTTGGCGCACTCGTATGCCGAAAGCTGGATGATGGAAGAGGCCATGGAAGCCCTGGCCAAAGCCGAGGCGATTGCACCGCAGCCAGGGGCCAAGTCGATGCGCGCTTCGGTGGCCGGTCGCTTGGGCGATGCGGACACGGCCATGCGCCTGTACAGCGAGTTGTCCGAAGAGGAAGGCCCGCGTTCGGCCATGCGTTCGAGTGCAGCGATGAGTTCTTTGTACAGCGATTCACTGACCGCCCAAGAAGTGGCCAAGTTGCACCGCGATTTGTTTGCACCGCTGGGCCAGAACGCGCGTGCGGCCAGCAGTTTCAAGAACGACCGTGACCCGAAAAAGCGCCTGAAGTTGGGCATGGTCAGCGGTGATTTCCACCACCAGCATCCGGTGAATATTTTCATGCAGCCAGTGCTGGCGCGCTTGGACAAGACGCAGTTTGAAGTGACGATTTACCACACGGGTGTCTCGCACGATGAGCAAACGCAGCTGGCCCGCAAGCGTGTGGACCATTGGGTGTCGTGCGCCACACTGACCGAGGTGCAGCTGGTGCGCCGCATCGAGGCCGATGGCATCGACATTTTGATGGACCTGGCTGGGCACACGTCCTTGCAGCGCGTGGGTATGTTGGCGCAGCGCACGGCACCCGTGCAGGCCACATTTTTGGGTTATCCCGGCTCGACTGGCGTGCCCAACATCGACTGGATGCTGGCCGACTCGGTGGTGGTGCCCCAGGGTGCCGAAGCCTTGTGCACCGAGCAGGTCATGCGCTTGCCCAACACGGTGTTCTGCTACGCGCCAGAAGCCAATTACCCCTTCCCGAAATACAACGAAGAACACGCCAAGCGACCTTTGACCTTCGGCTCGTTCAACAACGTGCCCAAACTCACGCCGCACACGCTCAAGCTGTGGGCGCAGGTGCTCAAGGCGGTGCCCGATTCGCGCTTGTTGCTCAAGGCCCCGAGCTTCAAGGACGAGTCGGCCATCAAGGTGTTCCGCGAACGTCTGGAAAAAGAAGGCGTCGATGCCTCGCGCCTGGAGTTCCGCGGCCCGGTCGGCCTGACCGACATGATGGCCGAATACGCCGACGTGGACATCGCCCTGGACCCCGTGCCCTACAACGGCGGCACCACCACGCTGCAAGCCATGTGGATGGGCGTGCCGGTGGTCGTCAAGGAAGGCAACAACTTCGTCTCACGCATGGGCGCCAGCTTCATGCGCGCCGCCGCCTTGCCCGAGTGGGTGGCCAAAGACGATGCCGAATACGTGCAAATCGCCGCCCGCATGGCCCAAGACCGCCAGTCCTTGCTCAAGCTCAAACAAGGCCTGCGCGACCGCCAATTGGCCCTGCCCGCCTGGAACGTCGACACCTACACCCGCGACATGGAAAAAGCATTGCGCAGCATGTGGACGCAGTTCTGCAAGAGCAAGTAAATCGAGCCAGGTTGTTTTGCAATGTCGGACACTTCGAGTACCGACCTACCTACAGCCGACCTGCGAGGCGTTGCCTGTTGTAGGTCGGCGGTCGAAGACCCCGACGTTGATCAAACAACATCTGATGCTTGCTTTAAAAACCAACGTATGAGCAAGCAAACGTCGGACTCTTCGAGTACCGACCTACCAACAGCCTACCTGCGGGAACTGCACGCCCTAGGTCGGTGGTCGAAGACCCCGACGTTGGGTTAACAAAGCTGATGCTTGCTTCAAAAAAAACGCTAGAGCAAGCAAACGTCGGACTCTTCGAGTACCGACCTACCAACAGCCAACTAAGGGAACTGCACGCCGTAGGTCGGTGGTCGAAGACCCCGACATATGTGGCTTGGCACAGAAATATTTGTCAACTCATTCGATCAACACAACACCAAGAAAATTGAATATGAACACCACCACTTACCAAAACGAATAAGACTTTGCCGAGGGTCTGAAAGAAATCATCGAGCAACACCAACTGCATGAACTGTCTTGTGCCATGAGTACCGCTTTGCTTGCCCGCATCATCGTGGAAACCGCCCCATCTTGTGGTGTGACACAAAAAGACTTGTACAAAGCACTGGTGTCCGCTTGACCCGCCGGCAAGTGGCGCACCATGGCGCTATCTCCCGTCATTGCGAGGAGCCTGCGACGCGGCAATCCAGCTGTGTCGTTTGCTCCAGCACTGACGCGCAGAACAACCTCAGCAACTGGATTGCCACTCTTCGCTCGCAATGACACGAGCTTGTCATCGCGCGGAGCCGACTTCCCGTCATGGCGAGGAGCCAAATTTCCGTCATTGCGAGGCGCCTGCGACGCGGCAATCCAGCAGTGTCGTTTGCACCAGCACTGACGCGCAGAACGGCCTCAGCAACTGGCTTGCCACGCTGCGCTCGCAATGACGCGAAATGCAGCACGCGCTTCGGGCATGATGGGACTCCACATTTCATGAAAGACGTGTCATGGCAGACGCTGCAACTGTTCGTATTTTGGTGACCGGCTTCGAGCCTTTTGGTGGGCAGCGCGTCAATCCTTCTTGGGAGGTGGCGCGGGCTTTGCATGGGACTTTCATTCACGGCGCAGCGGTGACTGCGGTGCAGTTGCCCTGTGTGTTTGCAAAGGCCAGCCAGGCGCTGAATGAGGCTTTGCAGGCGCTGCAGCCGCACATTGTGTTGGCGTTGGGCCAGGCCGAGGGGCGCAGTGATTTGTCGGTGGAGCGGGTGGCGATCAATGTGATGGATGCGCGCATTGCTGACAACGCGGGTGACCAGCCGATTGATGAGCCGGTGGTGGCTGGGGCGGCTGCGGCTTATTTCAGCACCTTGCCGATCAAGGCTTTGGTGGTCGGATTGAAGGCTGCGGGATTTCCTGCGTCGGTCTCGCAAACGGCGGGCACCTATGTGTGCAATCAGGTGTTTTATGCCTTGCAGCATGCATTGGCCGGGCGGGGGGCTTTGAGTGGTTTCATGCATTTGCCTTTGTTGCCTGAACAGGCAGCTTCATGGCCTGGACCTGCTTTGCCGAGCATGGCTTTGGCGGTGCAGCAAGCTGGGGTGTCGCAGGCGCTGGCTTTGTTGGCGCAGGCCTATCCCATGGGGCAGTCAGATGTGAAGGTCTCAGGCGGTGCGCTGCATTGAATGGCTTTTGTAGGCAGCGGCGATGGGGTCTGTTTGGCGCATTGTCCATTCAAGATTGTGTGTTTCGTCGCACAGTGCAGGGACGTTGATTTTTCGATGATGGGTCTTTCCACTTTGAAGGATCAGCATGAAACATCCGCCTATGAGTCAAGCCTTGATCGCCAGTATTTTGGCCATCACGTCGTCGTCTTGGGGGCAAACATCAGCGGCATTGGGGCGCGCAGATTTCAAGGACAACTGCGCCAGTTGCCACGGCGCTGCAGGCAAGGGCGATGGCCCGGTGCGGTCTTTTTTGGTCAAACCGCCATCCGACCTGACTCGGATTACACAACGTCACGGCGGCAAGTTTCCGCAAGACCTGATGTGGGAAGTGATTGACGGCCGCTGGTCGGGCGATGGCGGTCGGCATGGTTCGCGCGAAATGCCGGTTTGGGGCACTGAATTCAAGGCCCGCGCCATGGGCCAGCCCGGCGATTCAGCCACCACCGCCGAGTGGTCCGCCCGCAACCGGATCGTGTCTTTGTTGAAGTACCTGGAGTCGATTCAGGTGCCTTGAGGCTTGCGGCAATTGCCCACGCTGTCTGCGTGAATGTGGGTACGCCATGTTGAAGACCGACAAGTTTGCATCCAGTCACCCCGTAGGTCGGCACTCGCAGAGTCCGACATGATGGGTTCGGCACAGGCCCCATGTCGGGGTCTTCGACAGCCAACAAAATCCTTGAGCATTGAATTGGTAGGTCGGCACTCGAAGAGTCCGACGTTTGCTTGCTCAAGCGTTGGTTTTTGAAGCAAGCATCAGCTGTTGTTCAACCAACGTCGGGGTCTTCGACCACCGACCTACAGCATGTAGTTCCCGCAGTGCGGCTGTTAGTAGGTCGGCACTCGCAGAGTCCGACATGATGGGTTCGTCACAGGCCCTATGTCGGGGTCTTCGACAGCCAACAAAATCTTTGAGCATTGAATTCGTAGGTCGGTACTCGCAGAGTCCGACGTTTGCTTGCTCAAGCGTTGATTTTTGAAGCAAGCATCAGCTGTTGTTCAACCAACGTCGGGGTCTTCGACCACCGACCTACAGCATGCAGTTCCCGCAGTGCGGCTGTTCGTAGGTCGGCACTCGCAGAGTCTGACGTTTGCTTGCTCAAGCGTTGATTTTTGAAGCAAGCATCAGCTGTTGTTCGACCAACGTCGGGGTCTTCGACCACCGACCTACAGCATGCAGTTCCCGAAGTGCGGTTGTTAGTAGGTCGGCACTCGCAGAGTCCGACATGATGGGTTTCAACACAGGCCCCAAGTCGGGATCTTTGACAGCCAACAACATCTTTGAGCATTGATGTCGTAGGTCGGCACTCGCAGAGTCCGACGTTTGCTTGTTCAAGCGTTGGTTTTTGAAGCAAGCATCAGCTGTTGTTCAACCAACGTCGGGGTCTTCGACCACCGACCTACAGCATGCAGTTCCCGCAGTGCGGCTGTTCGTAGGTCGGCACTCGCAGAGTCCGACGTTTGCTTGTTCAAGCGTTGATTTTTGAAGCAAGCATCAACTGTTGTTCAACCAACGTCGGGGTCTTCGACCACCGACCTACAGCATGTAGTTCCCGCAGTGCGGCTGTTAGTAGGTCGGCACTCGAAGAGTCCGACATGATGGGTTCGGCACAGGCCCTATGTCGGGGTCTTCGACAGCCAACAAAATCCTTGAGCATTGATTACTCACAGGGTGGAATCAATGCATCGGAAGTAGTGCCCCGCAACTGCGCAAGATCGGCGCATTAACCTTGCTGTATCAGTGCCTATTTCTGGGCAGTAGCCAACACAAACTCACGCATGCACGAACATGTCGCGTTGTTGAGGAGGTACCTATGGCTTGGATGGATTTTTTGAAAAATGGCAATGAACTGAGCGAGCTCTTGATCGAGGGCTGTAATCCCTACGGGGCCAGTTTGCTGAAACAAACCGATGTGGACCAAATGCGCGCCCACATCCAGCCCGATGAACGGGTCTTGGCTTATGTGTTGGGCCGTGTGGTGCTGGCCGGTCGCGGTCTTTGGCTGTTGACCGACCAGAATTTGCTGATTTCAGAGAACGACACGGGCACATCAGTGCTTGCTATCGATTTGAAGGACATCACTCAGGCCGATTGCGTCAAGGGCAAATACGGTTACACCTTGCGTGTGATGGTGGCGGGTCAAATGCGCAGTGTGTATGGTGCATCGGCCAGCCTAGCGGCAGTTTTTTACCAGGCACTGGGTCAAAAGGTGTCTTGTAGCCCGGTCTACAAACCCACGACTTTGGACCCTGACGATCTGGCCGAGGCGGCGCACAACTTCTCGGACGCCGCGCAGCGACTGCAGGCCGGGGCGCAACTCAGCCAGGTGCGCGCGACGGAAGAGGCGCACTGATTTCGACTTGCGTCAAGTCAGTCAACGTCGGCCACCAAGCTGCCGCCCTGCGGTAACTGCACGCTGTAGGTCGGCGGTCGAAGACCCCGACGTTGGTTGAACAACAGTTATTGCTTGCCTCAAAAACCAAAGTTTGAGCAAGCAAACGTCGGACTCTGCGAGTACCGACCTACCAACAGCCGCCCTGCGGGACATGAACGCTGTAGGTCGGTGGTCGAAGACCCCGACGTTGGTTGAACAGCTGCTGATGCGTGCTTCAAAAACCAAAGCTGGAGCAAGCAAACGTCGGACTCTGCGAGTGCCGACCTACAAACAGCCGCCCTGGTGGAACTGCACGCCGTATGTCGGTGGTCGAAGACCCCGACGTTGGTTGAACAACAGCAGATGCGTGCTTCAAAAACCAAAGCTTGAGCAGGCAAGCGTCGGACTCTGCGAGTGCCGACCTACCAACAGCCGCCCTGCGGGACATGAACGCTGTAGGTCGGTGGTCGAAGATTCCGACGTTGGTTGAACTACAGCTGATGCTTGCTTCAAAACCCAACGCTTGAGAAGCAAGCGTCGGACTCTGCGAGTACCGACCTACCAACAGCCGCCCTGCGGGAAATGAACGCCGTAGGTCGGCGGTCGAAGACCCCGACGTTGGTTGAACAACAGCTGATGCGTGCTTCAAAAACCAACGCTTGAGCAGGCAAACGTCGGACTCTGCGAGTGCCGACCTGCCAACAGCCACCCTGAGGGACATGAACGCCGTAGGTCGGCGGTCGAAGACCCCGACGTTGGTTGAACAACAGCTGATGCGTGCTTCAAAAACCAACGCTTGAGCAAGCAAACGTCGGACTCTGCGAGTACCGACCTACCAACAGCCGCCCTGCGGGACATGAACGCCGTAGGTCGGCGGTCGTAGACCCCGACGTTGGTTGAACAACAGTTATTGCTTGCTTCAAAAACCAACGCTTGAGCAGGCAAACGTCGGACTCTGCGAGTGCCGACCTACCAACAGCCGCCCTGGGGAACTGCACGCCGTAGGTCGACGGTCGAAGACCCCGACATCGCTGCAGACTGGCCTCGATCCGTTTCAGGGCGAAGCCCAAGTTTTGCAACTTGCCCAGCAGGGCTTGGTAGGTAGCGGTAGGTATCTGCGGTGTTCGCGACACGGGCACAAATTCTCGCGTTGGGGTTCGCTCACCATCACCCATTTCTAGTCTGGGTCGAGTTCAATGATCCAGTAGCACCCCCACGCCAGCGGAATGAATGACAGCCACTCGGGCGCAAACCGCACCTTGAGTTGCGCAGAGGTCGGGCCGCCGATTTGGTGGGGCGTTTCTTGATAAAAAAACGGTCATGAGTTGGTCACCTTCAGCGTGAAGAGTTCATGACGGGTAAGTTGTTGATTTCAATAGAGAAAAAACATTTTTTCGTGCATCAAGTCACGGATTTATAGATTTGGCCTGATCAAGTCTGAGCCTTGTGTTGCCCGCTGGGAAGATTTTGTGGGCGCTTGCCAGCCAAGCGAAAAGCATGTGGTCCACCAGCGTCTGATCGCCAGCAGGGCGAGCTTTCACAAGGTGCAAGATTGAAGTGACTCTGCCAAGTTCACAAGGCCGGATCAACAGGATGAAGGCAATCTTTGCGGTGCGCAGCAAAAATTCAAGAGATGCGGAAGAGACAATTTCTACGCAAACGAGCACTAAAAAAGAAATAGAATTAATTCATAAGAAGTATTAAATAATTAATATCAACAATCGACAAATCAGATTCTAAAACCAACAAAAAACAAACATCACGCTGAAAATAATTATTTTTAATTTGCTGTGAAATACAAAAAATTTCATAAGTGGGCGGAAAAAATTGCGTGAAGTGAAACCATCGATTTCAAACTAAACAAACACATGACAAGCCAAGAAAGATCACCCGCTTCAGCAAAGAAACCATGTTTTTCAAAATTATTTGTCCTTGTATGCGCATTCGTTGCGATGGATGTCGTCATCACACCGACATGGGCCCAGGCGCAAAGCACGCCAAGAAGCAGCGTCACCAGCAGCGCCCAGAACGCAGGTGCATTCGAGCTGGGTGAGGCATTTGTGGCGCCAGGTTCCGTGGCCAAGCAGCAAACACGTTTGATTTTCTACAGAGCCAACACCTCTAGCTTTCAAGGCGGTGCCAGCATCTATTTCAATGACATGTATCACGCAACCTTGGAGCGTAACGCTTACAGCTTTTTGTGCGTCAACCCCGGTGCCGTCAATTTGGGGGTTAAACCAGTAAAGGTTGGCAGTCAAGACAAGGACAGATACGACAGCATCAGCGCTTTAGAGTTGCAAGCTGGCGGTAACCAGTATGTGCGTGTGGTCGAGGATGGTGTGATCAAGGTGTTGCAGCCTGTCCGCGAAGCTGAGGCATTGCTGGAAATAGCGGGTAGCCGTGAGCAAATTCACACCCTCTCACGCGTCACCCCTGCACAGGTGTGCCGCCATTCAGTCGCTGAAACGCCCAAGCCCAAGGAACCGGTGCAAACCATGAGCTTGGGTGCAGATGCTTTGTTTGATTTTGCTGGTTCGGGCCGCAAAGCCTTGGGTGTGCAAGGACGTGTAGTGCTGGACAACTTGATGAACAACGTTCGGGCCAACTACAGCATTGTCAATCACGTGAGGGTGATTGGGTATGCAGATCCTATAGGCTCAGAGCAGCAAAACGAACGACTGTCGTTTGAGCGCGCGCAGACAGTCAAAGAATATTTGCAAGAAAACGGACTGCAATCGAGCCGCATCACAGCGCAAGGACGTGGGTCCAGTGCGCTTGTGGTGAGCACTTGTGGACGTGCCGCCACAGAAGCAGATATAGCTTGCAACAGCCCCAACCGGCGCGTGATGGTTGAAATCAGCGGCACCAGGCGCTAAGGTCAGCGCCCTTTGGATGATTCGCTCAAGAGGGCTCACCTTCATTCATCGCCTCCACATTCATTCGCCAATTTTCGAGTGCCATGGCACGGTAAGACAAGTTCGCCATGGCACAAAGTTTTGATACAGCAGAAAAAATGTCAAAAAAATTCAGAGTCCTGATCAACACGGCCACTACAGAAAAAAATCAAATTCTGGAGATAGAACAAGGCGCGTCATACCAAGGCAAGGCGTTGCGCATCAAAGCCATTGCTGGCGACAAATACCAACTGCAGGAAATAGGCAAAGGCCAAAGCTTTGCACCTGAAAGCATCAAGGCCAAACGGGTGGGAAAGCACTTGCACATCATCTTTGAAGGCAGCAAGGATGCGGATCTGATCATCGAGGACTACTACGAGGTCATGGCCAAGGGCTACAACGGGATGGTGGGTCGGGCAGAAAACGGTAATTTTTATGAATACCTGACACAAGACCCCAATGAAGACGGCATGATCGGGCACTTGAATGAGGGCATGCAGGCGGTGTCTCAGGCACTGGGGGGCTCAGAGGTCAGTGGTGCAGGCGCTGCGGTAGGGGTGCTGGTTGCTGGCGTCAATCCCTTGATGGGCACGTTGGGGCTGGCGGGCGTGGGGGTTGCAGCCGCTGCGGCTGCACCGGGCACCACGACAGCCCTTGCAAGCACCACCATTGGCAGCGTCACAGACAACGAGGGCAACCCCAATGACGCCTCGGAAGCCCTGGTCAATGGGGGGGTGACCAATGACAAGACTCCAACGTTGACAGGCAAGGCGCCAGCGGGCTCGGTCATAACCATCAAAGATGGCAGCACAGTGCTGGGCACGACCACAACGGACGCCAACGGCAACTGGTCTTTTACCCCAGCAACAGAATTAGCCGAGGGCAAGCGAAACTTGACCGCCGAATCCACGACCAACGGCACGACCAATGTCAGTGCGGCGTTTGCGATCACAGTGGACACCACCGCCCCAGTGGGCTCTATCGGGATCGACGCCATCACAGGTGACGATTTCCTGACCGTCAGCGAAACCGCAGGCACGGTGACCATCACCGGAACCGTGACGGGAGAATACAAATCTGGCGACGTGGTCACCATCAAGGTGGGTGGCGCAGCTACGCTCTATAGCACCACGGTGAATGCCGCAGGAAAATACACCATGGCTGGTGTACTTGCTACAGAGCTGGCGGCAAATACCCAGGTGGTCGCCAGTGTCCTGGCTCATGACGGTGCGTGGAATTACACGACGTACACGAAGACACGCCTCTACACCGTGGACAACAAGCCCGATGCGCTTCAAACCGCACTCAGCCTGAATCCTGTGGCCGGTGACAACATCATCACCGTCAACAAAAGCGGTATGAACACCACCACTCTGGCTGGCAAAGCGACAGGCAGCTTCGACGCAGGTGACGTGGTCACCCTGAGTGTGAACGACAAAACATTCACAGGCACAGTGGGTGCCAACGGCAACTACAACATCGACGTCGCCACGGCAGATCTGGTGGCGGATGCAGACACCAAAGTCGAAGCCCGTATTGCCGCCACCGTGGGCAGCCACAAACAAACCGCTGTTGCAGCACAAGACTATGTCGTCGAAAGCAGCAGCACTGCAGGTCAGCAAACGGGTTTGAGCATTGATCCCATCACCGTCGACAACATCATCCATAGCGCAGAAAGCAACGGTGGCACCATCATCGAGGGTCAAGTCACTGGTGCATTTGTCATCAATGACATCGTCACCATCATGGCCAACGGCAACGCATACACCGGCACCGCTGATGGCTACGGAAACTTCCGGATCGTCGTGCCCTCCGCCCAACTGGTGGCAGATGTCAACACGCAAGTTGAAGGCCGCATCACTGGTACTGGCGGCTCAGTGGCCAACGCCATGCAAAACTACGCCGTCAACCTCAACGTCGCGCCCATCAACACATTGCCTGATGCACAAGCAATAGATGAAGACACGCCACTGATCAACATCGGCCTGATGGTCAATGACGCTGACGGCAACTTGACCTCCACAAAATTGAGCGTGTTGAAGGGCAAGCTCAATGTCACGCTGGCAGGCTCCGCCACCATCAGCGCAGGCAGCAACGGCACAGGCACCCTGACCCTCAGCGGCAGCCAAGCGGACATCAACGCCACACTGGCCAGCCTCAAGTACACCGGGGCTGGCAACTACAACGGACCTGATGCGATCACCGTCCTGTCCACCGACAGCCAAGGCGTGACCGACAGCGACACTGTGGCCATTACTGTCAAGTCAGTCAATGATGCGCCTACGGGCACCAACAACACATTCACTGTTTTGGAAGACGGCAGCAAAACCTTTGCCGACTTTTACTTCGGTTTCAGCGATGTCGATGGCAACGCACTGAGAGCGGTGATCATCACCACGCTGCCCACTGCAGGCACGCTCAAGCTCTACGGCACAGCGGTCGCCGCAGGCCAAAGCATTGCGGTGTGGAACTTGGGCGGCTTTGTGTACGCACCGGCTGCGAATGCCAACGGTACGGGCTTCGCCAGCATTGGTTTCAAAGTGCAAGACAACGGCGGCACGGCTAACGATGGTGTGGACACCAGCGCAGTTGCAAACACGTTGACTATCAATGTGACGCCGGTCAACGACGCGCCTACCGGCACCAACGCGGCCATTGCCGTGCTCGAAGACGGCAGCAAAGCCTTTTCCGCATCGGACTTTGGTTTCAGCGATGTGGACGGCAATGCACTGAGCGCAGTGATCATCACCACGCTGCCGACCGCGGGCACGCTCAAGCTCAACGGCACAGCGGTCGACGCAGGCCAAAGCATTGCGGTGGCGAACTTGGGCGACCTGGTGTTCGCCCCAGCAGCCAACGCCAACGGTACGGGCTATGCCACCATCGGCTTCAAAGTGCAAGACAACGGCGGCACGGCTAACGACGGTGTGGACACCAGCGCAGTTGCAAACACCTTGACGATCAATGTGACGCCGGTCAACGACGCGCCTACCGGCACCAACGCGGCCATTGCCGTGCTCGAAGATGGCAGCAAAGCCTTTGCAGCCTCTGACTTTGGTTTCAGCGATGTGGACGGCAATGCACTGAGCGCAGTGATCATCACCACGCTGCCGACCGCGGGCACGCTCAAGCTCAACGGCACAGCGTTCGCCGCAGGCCAAAGCATTGCGGTGGCGGACTTGGGCAACCTCGTGTTCGCCCCAGCAGCCAACGTCAACGGTACCGGTTACGCCACCATTGGCTTCAAAGTGCAAGACAACGGTGGCACGGCTAACGGCGGTGTGGACACCAGCGCTGTGGCCAACACGTTGACGATCAATGTGACGGCGGTGAACGACGCGCCTACAGGCACCAACGCGGCCATTGCCGTGCTCGAAGATGGCAGCAAAACCTTTGCCGCATCGGACTTTGGTTTCAGCGATGTGGACGGCAACGCACTGAGCGCAGTGATCATCACCACGCTGCCGACCGCGGGCACGCTCAAGCTCAATGACACAGCGGTCGCCGCAGGCCAAAGCATTGCGGTGGCGAACTTGGGCAACCTCGTCTTCACCCCAGCAGCCAACGCCAACGGTACGGGCTATGCCACCATCGGCTTCAAAGTGCAAGACAACGGCGGCACGGCTAACGACGGTGCGGACACCAGTGCCACAGCCAACACCTTGACGATCAATGTGACGCCGATCAACGACGCGCCGACCGGCACCAGCAGCGCCATTGACGTGCTCGAAGACGGCAGCAAAACCTTTGCCGCATCGGACTTTGGTTTCAGCGATGTGGACGGCAATGCACTGAGCGCAGTGATCATCACCACGCTGCCGACCGCGGGCACGCTCAAGCTCAACGGCACAGCGGTCGTCGCAGGCCAAAGCATTGCGGTGGCGGACTTGGGCAACCTCGTCTTCGCCCCAGCAACCAACGCCAACGGTACCGGTTACGCCACCATTGGCTTCAAAGTGCAAGACAACGGTGGCACGGCTAACGGCGGTGCGGACACCAGTGCAGCGGCCAACACCTTGACGATCAATGTGACGCCGGTCAACGACGCGCCTACCGGCACCATCAGCGCCATTGCCGTACTCGAAGATGGAAGCAAAACCTTTGCCGCATCGGACTTTGGTTTCAGCGATGTCGATGGCAACGCGCTGAGCGCGGTGATCATCACCACGCTGCCCACTGCAGGCACGCTCAAACTTGGTGGCACAGCGGTCGCCACAGGCCAAAGCATTGCGGTGGCGGACTTGGGCAACCTCGTGTTCGCCCCAGCAGCCAACGCCAACGGTGCCGGTTACGACACCATTGGCTTCAAAGTGCAAGACAACGGCGGCACGGCTAACTACGGTGTGGACACCAGCGCCTTTGCAAACACGTTGACGATCAATGTGACGCCGGTCAACGACGCGCCTACCGGCACCAGCAGCGCCATTGCCGTGCTCGAAGATGGCAGCAAAACGTTTGCACCCTCTGACTTTGGTTTCATTGATGTGGACGGCAATGCACTGAGCGCAGTGATCATCACCACACTGCCGACCGCAGGCACGCTCAAGCTCAATGGCACAGCAGTCGCCGCAGGCCAAAGCATTGGGGTGGCGAACTTGGGCAACCTCGTCTTCGCCCCAGCCGCCAACGCCAACGGTGCGGGTTACGCCACCATTGGCTTCAAAGTGCAAGACAACGGCGGCACGCTCAACGGTGGTGTGGACACCAGCGCAGTTGCGAACACACTGACGATCCACGTTACCGCAGTCAACGACGCGCCCACAGGTGGCAGCACCAGGGTCACTATTTTGGAAGACGGCAGCAAAAACTTTCCGGCGTTGGACTTTTCGTTTGCGGATGGCAGCGACTCACCGGCCAATGCGCTGCAAGCGGTCATCATCACCACGCTGCCCACCGCCGGTACGCTCAAGCTCAATGGCACAGCGGTCACCGAAGGCCAAAGCATTGCGGTGGCGGACTTGGGCGGTCTGGTGTACGCACCGGCTGCGAACGCCAGCGGTGAAGACTACGCCAGCATTTATTTCAAATTGCAAGACAACGGTGGCACGGTCAATGGTGGCAAGGACACCATGACGGGGGAGAATATGTTTGTGTTCGACGTGACCGCAGTGAACGACGCGCCGGTGTTGGCAGACACCACGCTTGCCTTGCCTGCCGTCATGCAAGACTCGGCCGATCCGATTGGCGCAGTGGGCTCCTTGGTCAGCGACTTGGTCGGTGGTGCAACAGATGTGGATGCAGGCGCTGCCAAAGGCATCGCCATCACTGGCGTGGCCAATGGCACGCTGTACTACAGCACCGACGGCGGCACCAGCTGGACGGCATTCACCGATACCGCCAGTGACAGCAACGCTCTGCTGTTGGGCTCTGACGCAGACAACCGCATTTACCTCAAGCCAACGGCGGCTTACTCGGGCACCGCCAATGACGTGACTTTTCGCGCGTGGGACCAAACCACAGGCACGGAAGGCAGCTACGTTTCCACCGAGACAAACGGTGGCACGACCGCTTTCTCGAGTGCCACAGACACCATTTCAGAGCTGGTGGTTCGTGCTGTGACGATCAACACGGTGTCCACCGACAACATTGTGGCCATGAACGAGGCTGTGCCTTTGACGGGCACAGCCAACCCAGGCGCCACGGTGAACTTAACCGTCAACAGCACTGCGCGCTCGGTGGTGGCCGATGCATCTGGCAACTGGAGCTACGACACCAAGTTGAAGCCCGTAGTGCGTTATGTCATGGTGCGTAAGACGGTGGACGGCTCTGCTGCGATTGACCCTTTATCTCAGAATGCTGCGTTTGATGTTTCCGAAATTTCGGTGATGTCTGGCGGTGTGAATGTGGCCACTGGTAAGGCAGCGACTTATGGCATGGGTCAAACCACCAGCACCACCAGTTCGGCAGCGATGACAGATAACAATACAAGCACTTATCTGGAGGCCAGCGAGGAGGGTGAGCAGTGGGTGCAAGTGGACTTGGGCGCTTATTACCGCATCGACTCAATCACTGCGTATAGCCGAGTTGACTGGGGGCTGCGACTCAATGGTGCCACCATTTACGCCTCTGGCGAGAATTTGGCTGGGCAAACGACGGCGCAGCTCACAACTGCCAGCACGACCGGCAATGTTGTTTCTTACGCGGTGACGGGTCTGAGTAATGTGCTGTCTCAAGCTTCTTACTTTTCGGCTGTCCCAACCTACAGCGGGACGAGTGTTGATGCCTTTATCAATGGCAACAACGCCATCACGGCGGCCCAGATCGTGAGTAACTTGGCAAGCAACGCAAGTTCAACGGTGACGTGGCGTCCTTATGACCAAATTACCATCACGGATGTGGTGGCTTCGGGGGCGACGCTTCGCATGGGCAGTGGCTCTTTGGTGTGCGGGTTGACGCCGACATTCCATGGTGTGTTGGTCGGTGCGTTGGCAAATACTCAAACTGTGGGTATTTTGTGGAGACTCCCAGGTGAAGTTCCGACTCAAGCGCTACAGCCAGCGACAGTGACAGGCACCAATTGGTCGTGGACTGTTCCTTCGGGCCTCATGTCGGCAGGTACATACCAAATTGAGGCGCAATTGGAAGATATGAACCTGGGCAGTACGCTGCAGACTTCGGGCACATTTTTCATCACGCTGGCATCAACACCGCTGGTGCTCGACTTGAACGGCGACGGCGTGCAAACCACCAGCTTGAACGAAGGCACGCAGTTCGATTTGCTCAACACTGGCAAGAAGATCAACGTGGGCTGGGTGAGCAAGCAAGACGGCTTGTTGGCCATGGACTTGAACGGCGACGGCAGCATCAACAGTGGCGCAGAGCTGTTTGGCGATCACACGGTGTTGGCCGACGGCACTTTGGCCTCAAACGGCTGGGTCGCTTTGTCAGCACAAGACAGCAACCATGACGGCAAGATTGACGCGCAAGACGCCAACTTCGACAAGTTGCGTGTGTGGGTGGATGCCAATGGCGATGGCGTCACCGATGCAGGCGAGTTGCACACCTTGGCCGATGAGCACATTGCCAGCATCAACCTCAATCATGACAACAGCAGCGTGCAACAAAACGGTAATTTGGTGCAAATGGCGTCGAGCTTTACCACCACCGACGGCGCAAGGCACAGCGTGGCAGATGTGGGCTTCATGGTGCAAAACGCCACGTCCAACTTGTTCACCTTGACGGGCGGCAACAACCTCGACCTGTCTGGTTTGGGTAATGTGGGTATGGTTTCTGCCATTGACATGCGCAATGACACGTTCGCCAACACCGTCAAGCTGACCTTGGCCGACGTGATGGGCATCGCCACCACCCACGGTGTACATGTACTGAAGCTCACCGGAGATGCCAATGACAGCGTGCAGTTGACAGCCAGCGAGTGGGCCCACACAGGCACCACGGTGAGCGACGGTGCGCACACGTATGCGGTGTATGGTTCTACGACCGATGTCTGCGCCCAACTGCTGATCGATCTGGACATGCGGTACTGACACCATTTCAATGAAGTCTGCACAATGAAACAATCTTGCACCTTGTGGGCGCTAGCCCTGCTGGCGATCAGTCGCTTGTGAACGGTTCAGACTTCATCGGGCCGAATCAACAGGTCGGTAGCTTCAGCTGCGACATCGGTGGTTCTGGTTCAGGCGCTTGTCGGGTTCTGAAGCTGCCCGCCTACGAGGCAAAGCCTGTTGCAGGTCGGGGGCAACAAAATCGACATGTTCAAGGGCAATGCGCCTTACGGCAGACTGGCCTCGATCCGTTTCAGGTCGAAGCCCCGGTGTTGCAATTTGTCCAGCAGGACTTGGTAGGTGGCGGCAGGCATCTGTGGTGTGCGCGACAAGATCCACAAATACTCGCGTTGGGGTTCGCTCACCACCACCCATTGGTAGTCTGGGTCGAGTTCAATGATCCAGTAGTCACCCCACACCAGCGGAATGAATGACAGCCACTCGGGCGCAAACCGCACCTTGAGTTGCGCAGAGGTCGGGCCGCCGATTTGGCGGGCTTCGCCTTGTGCGTCTATCCATTCGCCTTTGTCGGTTTTGCAGCGGTTGAGCACTTGCACCCGGCCATTGTTTTTCAGGCTGTAGGTGGCTTGCGTGCTGCTGGCACATTTTCTCTGGAACCAGTTGGGGTATTTGGCGATCTCGTGCCAGGTGCCCATGTAGCGCGGCACGTCCACCGAAGGCACGATTTGCAAGGGCGGCAGTGGGGCCTGTGCAGTGGCCAGGCTGGCCGCGCTTGCCAGCAAGCACGTAGCCACACATTGGCGCAGGCTGCACAGCAGGCGATGGGTGCGTGAGTGGTTCATGGCGCTGTCAGACCACGATGGGGTTGAGCGCGCCGTCCATGCTCATGCAGATGCCGGTGATGTAGCTGGCTTTGGACGATGCCAAAAAGAGCACGGCGTGGGCGATTTCTTCAGGCTCGGCCATGCGGCCCAGGGGGATTTTGTCGACGGCTTGTTGCATGGCCTGTTCGATGCTGATGCCTTGCATGCGTGCATTGGTGACCATGCCTTCTTGCAGGCGGTCGGTGCGCGTGAGGCCCGGGTTGATGGCGTTGACGCGGATGCCTTGCGGGCCGTAGGCGGCGGCCAGGCCAGCGCTGGCCAGCATCAAGGCTGCGTTGGCTGCGCCGCCGGGCAGGTGCATGGGGCTGGCGACTTTGCCGCCGTTGCCGACCACGTTGACCACGGTGCCTTGCCCGCGTGCGGCCATGCGCTGGATGCTGGGGTTGATCATGTGGATGTAGGTGAAGTAT
The DNA here is from genome assembly GCF_001270065.2 of Limnohabitans planktonicus II-D5. Taxonomy (GTDB): domain Bacteria; phylum Pseudomonadota; class Gammaproteobacteria; order Burkholderiales; family Burkholderiaceae_C; genus Limnohabitans_A; species Limnohabitans_A planktonicus. The sequence goes on along the minus strand of NZ_LFYT02000007.1, from coordinate 4,276 downwards.
TTGGCCTGCATGGCGTCGGCCCAGGCTTCGGGGGTGAGTTCGGGCGCGGTGGTGCGCTTGGCAGCGCCGGCCGAGTTGACCAGCACGTCGACGGGGCCGAATGCGGCTTCGGCCGAATCGAGGGCGACCAGGGCGGCTTGCGCATCACGCAAATTGGCGGCCACAGTGTGGATGTGCTCGGCGGGGAAGGTGGCTTGCAGCTGGGCGCGTGCGGCGCTCAGGTTGGCGATGTTTCGCGAGACCAGGCTCACTTTGGCACCTTCTTGCAAGAAGGCGTGGGCACAGGCCAGGCCAATTCCTTTGCTGCCGCCGGTGATCAACACATGTTTGTCGCTTAGGTGCAAGTCCATGGAGTTTTCTTCTGCTGAAATGAGGAAATTGAGCCGCAGATTTGAACATCCTTTTGGAAAGCCGTGCCTTCATGAACACAAAAACCTCTGCCTTGCGTGCGCGTTTGAATCAACCGGGCTTGGTGGTCGCGCCGGGCGTTTTTGACATGGTGTCTTTGCGTCTGGCCGACAGTTTTGGTTTTGATGCGCTGTACATGACGGGCTACGGCACGGTGGCGTCGCACATGGGTTTGCCCGATGCGGGTCTGGCCACCTACAGCGACATGGTGGGCCGGGTGACGGCCATGGCGGGCATGGCGCGCACGCCCTTGATGGCCGATGGCGATACGGGCTATGGCGGCTTGCTCAACATGCGCCACACGGTGCGCGGTTACGAGGCCGCCGGAGCCTGCGCGATTCAGCTGGAGGACCAGGAGTTTCCCAAGAAGTGCGGCCACACGCCGGGACGCCGCGTGATTCCCACCGCAGACATGGTGCGCAAGATTCGGGTGGCGGTGGATGCGCGTGCGTCGAAAGATTTTCTGATCATTGCCCGCACCGACGCCCGCACCACGCTGGGCCTGGACGAGGCGCTGCGCCGGGCCGAGGCTTATGCCAAAGCGGGGGCCGACATTTTGTTTGTCGAGTCGCCCGAGTCCGAAGAAGAGATGCGCCGCATCGGCCAGAGCTTTGATGTGCCTTTGGTGGCCAATATGGTGGAGAAGGGCCGCACGCCGGTGCTGACCCGCCCCGAATTGGAGGCGCTGGGCTACAAGATCGCGATTTTTCCGGTGACGGCCTTGTTGGCAGGTGTGCAGGCCATGACGCAGGTGTACCAGCAGTTCAAGGACACGGGCTCATCGGCCGGTGGCCAGACGGCGCTGTATGACTTTGCCGACCTCACGCGTTTGATGGGTTTTGAAGATGTGTGGGCGTTTGAAAAACGCTACGCCGAAACCGAATAAGCATCGGCGAGATGCACGACCCCATGCAGCCCATAAACCATCGCTTGCAGGGCAAGCTCCTGCAAAAGTCCCCTGCCCGTAAATTGCTGCTGATCTCCCAAGTCACGCCCTTCGTAGGAGCCAGCCCTGCTGGCGATGGGCGCTTGCGCACAGCTGGTGATCGCTTGCAGGGCAATATCCTGCAAAAAAAACATACCCGCAGTTCGCCAACCCTCTGCCTTCACTTGACCCCATTCATCAGGAGATCTGTATGTCCAGACTGAACGCTTCACCCCGCCGCCAATGGCTGAAAACCTTGCTGAGCACCAGCGTGACCGCCTGCTTGGCGCTGGGCGCAGGCACAGCCTTTGCGCAATCTACTTACCCCAGCAAACCGATCCGCCTGGTCGTGCCCTTTGCCACGGGAGGGGTGACCGACACCAGCGGCCGTCTGATCGCGGAGCAGCTGTCCAAGCGCTTGGGCCAACAGGTGATCGTGGACAACAAACCTGGTGCCTCGGGCAACATTGGCACGCAAATGGTGGCCTCGGCCGAACCCGATGGTTACACCTTGCTCTTGGGCTTTGACGGCACCTTGGTGATCAACCCGCATGTGTTTCCCAAAGTGGGTTTTGACACCGCCAAAGACTTTGCCCCGATCGGCAAAATCGGCGACGCGATTTTGATTGTGGTGTCGCACCCCGGTGTGCCCGCCAAAACCCTGCAACAAGTGATCGCCTTGTCCAAAACCCAGTCGGGCGGTTTGTCGTATGGCACATCGGGCACGGGCGGCACGCCGCACATCGCGGGCGAATTGCTCAAACAGCGCACAGGTGCCAACCTCACGCACATCCCATACAAAGGCGGTGGCCAGGCCATGACCGACTTGCTGGGCGGCACCATCCCGCTGGTCTACACCGCCGTGGCGGGTGCCATTTCGCACGTCAAGGCGGGCAAGTTGCACGCGGTGGCCGTGTCAAGCGCGCAACGGGCCCCGTCCATGCCCGATGTGCCCACCTTCATCGAATCGGGCGTGCCCGATTTCGACATCAACTCCTGGGTGGGCCTGCTGGCTCCGGCCAAAACCCCCCGGGCGATTGTGGACAAGCTCAACACCGAGCTGAACGCGGTCCTGAACGACCCGGCGGTGCGCGAGCGCTTGAACACCTTGGGCATCACCGCCAGCCCCGGTGGTCCTGAAAAATTTGGCCGCGACATGGCGCGTGACCTGTCGCGCTATGCGGCGGTGGTCAAAGCGGCCAACATCAAAGCCGAGTAAACGTCTTCGTCACAAGCTCATGTCGGGGTCTTCGACCACCGACCTACGAATGCATCCCCGTAGGTCGGCACTCGAAGAGTCCGACGTTTTTTGGGGTGCGCCCAGCATGGGCGCACACCTGCGGGTGCAAGTCCCGCTGCGAGCTGGTCACAGTGAGCAAAGTGAAGCGCAACTGCGTGAGGGCGACCGAGCGTGGGAAGGAAGCGTGGAGCGTAAATCGTGAGCCGATGAACAAGAACCGCATAGAAGGCGTTGCCAAGCAGGGCGAGCAGGCCCATTACTGCAAAGCTCTTGTGACCAAGGCGAGGTGGCGTAAATGCGGCGGTTGTGCGATGAAGGTGTGCGACCCTTACCTGGGGAGATCTCGCCTTGTGCCTGAAAGGGCGACGGCTTAGCCGGAGCGAGAAGTCAGCAGAGGTCGTAGTAGCGGCAGTACGAGGCCCACAAGGCCGGATGGAGACCGTGAAGGACCGAACGAGAGTGAGAGTCTGAGGACGTGCAAAGCTGCAAGGCCATGCGTCAGATGCTGGGGTGACCTGGGCGGGTGGGCGTAGCGTACGGTGAAGCCGGGCGTGATCCCATCAGCGACGAAGCTGGAGGTACGTTGCATGAGCACCCAGACACGGGGATGGACGGGTTCAAGGATGGGCACAGGTGGCTCACTGAGGACCTGCCCATGAACCTCAAGCTCTCGAACCGGCCGTTTTCAAGCTAGTTGTCGCATTTATTTTGGTGGTTCAGGCTGCTTTTCGTAAGTTTTTGTTCTCCGTGGGTTTAGGGGTATGGGGATTGAGGTGGACTTCGTTGACCGGGTGCCAATTGCGTGCAGTTGCGGACCATCGGTTCGGATTGGCCTGTCGTGCAGCGGCGTAAACATCGTTGCGCTTTGCAAGCATTGGCCCGTCAAGCCCTGCGTGGCGCTGAGTTGGGGTTACAAAACGAATGGCGCTGTGCCTGTGCTCGGTGTTGTACCAATGGACCAAATCTGTCACCCAGCGGCGCGCATGCAAGATGTCGGTAAAGGGCCCCAGAGGTAGCTGCGGGCGGAACTTCAGTGTTCGGAACAGCGATTCCGAGTAGGGGTTGTCATTGCTGACTGAGGGCCGACTGCGCGAAGGCGTGATACCCAAGCGCCACATTGTCGCCAGCATGGTCTCACCCTTCATCGGCGAGCCATTGTCTGAATGCACCGTGAGCTGCCCTTCGGGAATGCATTGGCGCTCGCAGATATCACGAAGCAAATCGGCGGCCAGCTGTGCGCTCTCACAATCAAATACCTGCCAGCCGACAATTTTTCGGCTGAAGATATCCACAAAAAGGTAGAGGTAGAAATGCATTCCTCGCACCTGAGTGGGCAAATAGGTAATGTCCCAACAATAGACTTGATCGGGCTCGGTAGCGACCAATGCGCGCGGCTTGCTCACCTTGCGCGGCACACGCTCCAGGCGGCGATGGCCCATCTGCTGGGCGCAATGGAGCAGTCGGTACATCGTCGATTCACTGCACACGTACTTGCCCTGGTCGGCCAAGCGAGGCACGATTTGGCTGGGTGGCAAATCTTTGAACTCCTCGCTGTTAAGCACGCTCATCGCGGCCTCTCGCTCAGCTTGACTGAGCTGGTTTGGCGGCACGCTGTGCGCACGTAGCGTGCTGACACGCCGGTCTCCTTCGTGCCCACAAGGGTGTACCCAGCGCTGCAAGGTGCGAACGCTCATGCCAATTTG
>NZ_LFYT02000006.1 GCF_001270065.2 Limnohabitans planktonicus II-D5 | reverse complement strand
GCCGACGAAGACCTGGACCGCGAGACCGACGAAAAAACCTCAGCGGTGCACTTTGTGCGTTTTGAACTCAAGCCCGACATGTGCGCGGCCGTGAAGGCTGGCGCTGGCGTCAAGATGGGCTGCGACCACACGCATTACCCCTCACACATCGACATCGCGCCCGACACGCTGGCCAGTTTGGCGGGTGATCTGAAGTAATCCGTCTGGTTTTCATGCTCGACCCCTGCTGCAGCCCTTGTGGATACGGCACGCAGAGGTTTGTAATGTGTGAAACATGTCATCTCGTAGGCCGGCACTCGCAGAGTCCGACATGACGGGTTTCGGCTCAGGTCCCTGTCGGGGTATTCGAACCCCGACAACATTTTTGAGCGTTGAAAACATCTCAGGGCCGCATCAATCGTGCTGTTGCAGGGGTTTTCTTTGGGGGCGGCTGACGGTCGTTTTTGCCGGGGCAGAGCCCAAGGCCTTGGTCCGGACAGGCTGTTTTGTGTTTTAGAGGCCCAGCAGCGCAGGGTCGCCCTGACCGTGGCGCACCACGGTGGGTTCATCGCCACTCATGTCGATCACCGTGGTGGGCTCCAGCGAGCAAGCCCCGGCATCAATGACAGCGCCCACCTGGTGCTCCAGTCGCTCGCGAATGTTCTGAGGGTCGTTCAGGGGGGCATCTTCGCCCGGCATGATCAAGGTGGCTGCCAGCAGCGGGGCTCCATGCAGGGCCAGCAGTTCCTGCAGCACTTTGTGCTCGGGCACGCGCAGACCAATGGTTTTGCGTTGAGGGTGACTGACCCGGCGCGGCACTTCCTTGGTGGCCTCAAGAATGAAGGTGAAGGGCCCGGGGGTGGCTTGCTTGATGGCGCGAAACTGCCGGTTGTCCACCCGGGCGTAGTTGGCCAGCTCGCTCAAGTCGCGGCACAGCAGCGTCAGGTGGTGCTTGTCGTCCACAGCGCGGATGCGGCGCAACTGGTCGGCGGCATTCTTGTCGTCCAGGTGGCAGACCAGTGCGTAGCTGGAGTCAGTGGGCACCGCCAGCACGCTGCCTTGGTTGAGCAGTTGCACGGCTTGCTTGAGCAAACGCGCTTGCGGGTTGTCGGGGTGAACGCTGAAAAATTGAGCCATGGGGGTCTACTGTCAATTACAGGGGGTGAGTGTGTGGAGCTGGATGTAGACCATGTGGGGGTCATACGCTTTTTTCACAGGGGCAACATCACGATTCTGGCGGCTGGATGGCGATTCGGTTTTCGCGCACCGTGAGCCAAGCCCCCAAAGCACCGCACAGCGCCACCAGGCCCATGCCCACAAAGGTCCATTGATCGGGCAGGTGGTCAAACACCAGCCAGCCGCCCAGCACAGCAAAGCCAATTTGCGTGTACATGTAGGGCGTCAGGGTGGCGGCCGGTGCGCGGCCATAAGCGAGGATCAACAAAAAGTGCCCAATGGAGGCCAGCACGCCCATCAACAGCAGTTGTAGCCAGACCACCCCGTCCCGGGGCATTTCCCAGACAAAGGGCAAGATCAGTGTGGACAAAATGGTGCCGATCCAGCCGGTGTAAAAGTGCATGGTCATCGGGTCTTCGGTTTGGGCCATCTTGCTGGTCAAAATCTGAAAACCCGAATTGGTGCCCACCAGCAGCAGCGGCAGCAGCACCGTCCAGTCAAAGTGCTGGCTGCCAGGGCGAATGATGACCATCGTGCCGATGAAGCCGCCCAGCACCAAGAGCCAGCGCAGTGTGCGGATTTTTTCGCGCAGCATGCAGGCGGCCAGCAAGGTGATGACCAAGGGGGCGAGCAAGGCTACCGAGGTGAATTCGCCCACCGGCATGTATTTGAGGCTGAAAAATGCCAACAGGCTGCAGGCAAACAGCAGCAGCCCACGGGCCATTTGAAAGCGCGGATGCCGGGTTAACAAGACCTTGCGGCCCCGCCCAGGCCAGACCACGGCGGTGGTGATGAGCGCCTGAATGGCGTAGCGAAACCACAGGGCCACCAGCACCGACAGGCTGGTGCTGACGTGCCGTGTGGTGGTGTCCAGCGTGGCAAAGCAGGCCGTGGCCAAAACGGCAAAACCTATGCCGTGGAGCGTATTGGCCTTGACCGAATTCACAGAATGCGGTCGGCCAGCAGGTCCCAAACGGGGGTCAGTTGACCCGGCAAAAAGGGCAAGGTGCCCAGGTCGATGCGGCTTTCGTCAGGGCTGTGAAAGTCGCTGCCGCGTGAGGCGGCCAGATCGAACTCCAGCGCGGTTTCGGCGTAGCGCACCGATTCGGGTGAAGAATGGCTGCCGGTGATGACCTCCACGCCGCGCCCGCCATGGGCTTTGAATTCGCTGAACAGCGCGTACTCTTCGTTGGGTGTGAATCCGTAGCGTGCCGGGTGGGCAATGACGGCGATACCACCGGCCTCGGTGATCCATTGCACCGCTTCTTGCAGGCGGGCCCAGCGGTGCGGCACGTAGCCCGGTTTGCCTTCGGTCAGGTATTTGCGAAATACCTCGGAGGTGTCGCTGCACACGCCCGTTTCAACCAGGTGGCGGGCAAAGTGGGTGCGCGAGATCAACTCCGGGTTGCCCACGTACTTCAGCGCCCCTTCGTAGCAGTTGAGGATGCCCACTTTGGCCAATCCATCCGACATTTCTTGAGCGCGTTCACTTCGGCCACCGCGTGTGCGGCGAAGGCCTTCAGCCAACGCGGTGTTGTGGTGGTCAAAGCCCAAGCCAACGATGTGCACCGTCTGGTGGGCAAAGGTGACCGAAATCTCGGTGCCGGTCAGGTAGGGCAGGCCCTGCGCGCGGGCGGCGGCCAGGGCGCGGTCTTGCCCGCCCACTTCGTCGTGGTCGGTCAGCGCCCACAGTTCCACGCCGTTGGCTTTGGCGCGTTCGGCCAGGGCTTCGGGGGTGAGGGTGCCGTCAGAGATGACGGAGTGGCAGTGCAAGTCGGCATTCATCATGCAAACCATTTTAGGCCCATGCCGCTGGGCCAGAGCAGGTTGTAGGGTCTTGTCTTGCCAAAGCCCGGCAGCAAGCAACAGCCCTGCAGTCCTTCGGGCTGATGTCTGTGGCCGATAATCCGGGCATGACCACGATGCAGACTTTTGCGGAGCCCCAGCCATGGCACTGATGATCACCGACGAATGCATCAACTGCGATGTGTGTGAGCCCGAGTGCCCGAATCAGGCGATTTATTTGGGCGAGGAAATTTACGAAATCGATCCCGGCAAATGCACCGAATGCGTGGGGCATTTTGACGAGCCACAGTGTGTACAGGTCTGCCCTGTGGCTTGCATCCCGGTCAACCCCCAGCATGTGGAAAACCAGGAATCCTTGTGGGCCAAATACCGGCGTTTGCAGAGCCAGTAAAAGCCTTTAGAGGGCTCTGGCCGCTCATTTGGCTGTAGGCGATGGCGTTTGGCTTGGTGTGTCCGCTGGTGTGACAGTTGCTTGGCTTGGGGCAGGTTTCGGTGGTTTGGGGCGCGGGGGCTTGCTGGTGTGAATTTGGGCCATGGCTTTTTCCATGTCGCCCGCCAGCAGCAAGGGCAAGGCCTTGACGGAACGGGCAATGCTCTCCTCAATCGCTTGTCGGTGCTCTGCCATGGGCTTTTTCAAGACCCAGTTCACCACCTCGGATTTGACGCCCGGATGGCCCACGCCAATGCGCAAGCGCCAGTAATCGGCCGTGCCCAATTGGGCGTGGATGTCGCGCAGTCCGTTGTGTCCTGCATGGCTGCCGCCCAACTTGAGCTTGGCTTCACCCGGTGAAATGTCCAATTCGTCATGGGCCACCAGAATTTCCTGAGGTTGAATTTTGAAGAACCTGGCCAGGGCGCTGACCGATTTGCCCGACAAATTCATGAAGGTTTGCGGCTCCAGCAGCCACACGGTTTGCCCCTTGACCGTGGTGCGGGCCAATAGTCCGTGGTAACTGCGCTCGGGCACGAGGGAGACCTTGAGTTCGCGTGCGACCGCGTCGATCCACCAAAAACCGGCGTTGTGCCGGGTGTCTTCGTATTCACTGCCCGGATTGCCCAGGCCCACTAAGAGTTTGATCATGGGGCCATTATCCCAGCACGGTTTCTAGGTTTATGCCGGGCTTGCCACAGTGCAGGCCAAGCAAAAGGCCCGCTTGCGCGGGCCTTGGATGCTCAATAGGGATGCAAAGACGCTTCAGGCGAACTCCACCAAAGCCTTTTTCATCTTCTTCATGGCCGCCACCTCGATTTGGCGGATGCGCTCGGCGCTCACGCCGTATTCATCGGCCAGGTCATGCAGTGTCATGCCGCCCGAGCCGTTGTCGTTCACCTTGAGCCAGCGCTCTTCCACGATGCGGCGGCTGCGATCGTCCAACACGCTCAGGGCACTGGCCAGGCCATCGCTGGCCATCAGGTCGCGCTGGTGCGCTTCGATCATGGCGGTGGGCTCGTGGTTCACATCGGCCAGGTAAGCAATGGGGCCAAAGGCCTGCTCACCGTCGTCCGAGGGGGCCGGGTCCAGCAGCACATCGCCGCCAGACATGCGCATTTCCATCTCACGCACTTCCTCGCGCTTGACGTTCAAGCTGTTGGCCATCGAGTCGACCTGGTCGGGCGTCAGGGTGTCGCGGTGCGTGCCAACATCTGCATCGGATTTGTAGCCCTGCTTCATCGAGCGCAGGTTGAAAAACAGCTTGCGCTGGGCCTTGGTGGTGGCCACCTTGACCATGCGCCAGTTTTTCAGGATGTATTCGTGAATTTCGGCCTTGATCCAGTGCAGCGCGTAACTGACCAAACGCACGCCCTGGTCGGGGTCAAAGCGTTTGACCGCCTTCATCAGGCCCACATTGCCTTCCTGGATCAGGTCGCCGTGGGGCAGGCCGTAACCCAGGTATTGGCGCGATACCGACACCACCAGACGCAAGTGCGAGAGCACCAGTTTGCGGGCGGCTTCGAGGTCGTCGTTGGCTTTGAGTTGGCGGGCGGCCTCTTGCTCTTCCTCAAGGGTGAGCAAGGGCATGCGGTTGACCGCAGAGATGTAAGCGTCCAGGTGACCCAGCGAGGGCACCACGGCCCAGGGGTTGGTCAATGCGATGGCTTGGGTGGGGGATCCAGTGAGAACAGACATACCAGAACTCCTTTCAGAGAATTCCTTGAATATTAGCACTCTCCGGGGTGGAGTGCTAAATCAGACGGTCTGCACCCTGAAGGTGTTGGGGTTAACCCTCTATTTATCGAAATTTTCCTCGTAGAGCGCTTGTTTTCAGCTCAGCAGCGCCTGGGCAAACTCGCGCGCATCGAAGGTTTCCAGGTCCTGCAGTTGCTCGCCCACGCCGATGAAATAGACCGGGATCGGCCTTTCGCGTGCAATGGCGCACAGAACCCCGCCTTTGGCCGTTCCGTCCAGTTTGGTCACGATCAGGCCGGTCAGGCCCAGGGTCTCGTCAAAGGCTTTGACCTGGGCCAGGGCGTTTTGGCCCGTGTTGCCATCGATCACCAGCAAGACCTCGTGAGGTGCCGTGGCATCGGCTTTTTGCACCACGCGCTTGATTTTCTTGAGTTCTTCCATCAGGTGCTGCTGCGTGGGCAGACGCCCGGCGGTGTCCACCAGCACCACATCCCGGCCCCGGGCGCGCCCGGCGGTCACTGCGTCAAAGCTCACAGCAGCCGGGTCACCGCCCTGTTGGCTGATGATTTCTACCGTGTTGCGATCGGCCCAGACGGCCAATTGCTCCTTGGCCGCTGCGCGGAAGGTGTCGGCTGCAGCCAGCAGCACGCTCAGGCCATCATCGGCCAAGTGTTTGGTGAGCTTGCCAATCGAGGTGGTTTTGCCCGCCCCGTTGACACCGGCCACCATGATCACCGTGGGGTGGTGGGCACCGATTTCGAGGGGTTTTTGCAGGGGTTGCAACAACTCGGCAATGGCGTCGGCCAGCAAACCTTTGACTTGTGCCGGTTCCGTGGCCTTGGCTTCCTTGACGCGGCGCTTGAGGTCTTGCAGCAAATACTCGGTTGCCTTGACGCCACTGTCGGCCATCAGCAAGGCTGTTTCCAGCTCTTCATAAAGTTCATCATCGATGCGCGTGCCGGTGAACACCGTGGTGAGGTTGGAGCCGGTTTTGCGCAGACCGGCTTTGAGCCGATCCATCCAGCCTTGTCTTGCCGTTGTTGCGGTTTGGGCACCTGGGGCTGCTGTGTTGGCTGCAGGCGACATGTCGGCCAATGCGGCCTCGTGGAGGCCTGCAGTCTGGGATTGGGCCTCAGGTGGCGGGGATTTTTTTTTGAAGAAACTGAACATGGCGGGCTTTTCAAGGATCATGCATTCTATGAAACCCCATTTTCTTGCTGGAATTTCCCTATCGACCGCCGTGCTGACATCCCCTTTGGCCTTGTGGGCGCAGACAACGCCCACCAAAGCGGGCAACGCACCAACTGCCATAGCTGCCAAGGCCGCGCCCGGAGCATCGGTTCAAACCTTCACATTGGCCAACGGCATGACGCTGTGGGTCAAACCCGACCGCCGTGCGCCCACGGCCGTGCACATGGTCTGGTTGCGCGTGGGTGCCATGGACGAGGTGGACGGCACCAGCGGTGTGGCCCATGTGTTGGAGCACATGCTCTTCAAAGGCACGCCCTCGGTAGCTGCTGGTGAATTTTCAAGGCGTGTGGCGGCTTTGGGAGGCAGGGAAAACGCCTTCACGGCCAAAGACTACACCGGCTATTACCAGCAAATCCCGTCCAGCCAGCTCGAAGCCGTGATGCGCCTGGAGTCGGATCGGTTTGCCAACAACCAGTGGGCTGACGTCGAATTTGCCAAAGAGCTGGAGGTGGTCAAGGAAGAGCGCCGCATGCGCACCGAAGACAACCCCCGAGCCCAGTTGCATGAAATGCTCTCGGCCACCGCATTGACGGCATCTCCCTATCGTCGCCCGATCGTGGGTTGGATGAGCGATCTGGAGGCCATGACGGCACAAGACGCGCGTGACTTTTTCCGCAAGTGGTACACCCCGGCCAATGCGGTGGTGGTGGTCGCGGGCGATGTGGACCCGGTGCAGGTCAAAGCCTTGGCCGACAAGTATTACGGCGGCATTGCAAGCCATGCCTTGCCCGAGCGCAAGCCGCAGCAAGAGCCTGCACAACAAGGCTTGCGCCGCCTGGAGTTCAAGGCTCCTGCCGAGCAGTCTTATGTCACGTTGGCCTTCAAAGTGCCGCGTTTGACCAGTTTGCAAGCCACCCCTGAACACGACGATGCACTGGCCCTGACGGTGCTGGCTGCGGTGCTGGATGGCTACAGCGGTGCGCGGCTGGAGCGTGCCCTGACCCAGGGTGAGCAGCGCCTGGCCGACAGCGTGGGCGCTCACAACGGCTTGATGGGCCGTGGCCCGCAGTTCTTTTATCTGGACGGTGTGCCCGCCAAAGGCCAGACCCCCGAGGCGCTGGAGGCGGCGCTGCGCGCACAAGTTCAGCGTGTGGCCAATGAGGGCGTGACCGAGTCCGAATTGCAGCGCGTCAAAACCCAATGGGTGGCCAGCGAGGTCTACAAACTTGATTCGGTGTTCAACCAGGCCCGGGAGCTGGGTGTGGCCTGGGTCTTGGGCATGCCGCCCGATCACGGCACGCAATTGCTGGCCCGTTTGCGCCAGGTCACGGCGGCGCAGGTGCAAGCGGTGGCCCAAAAATACTTTGGCGACGACAGTCTTACGGTTGGCATCCTGCGCCCGCAGCCTTTGTCAGGCCAGCCCCGTGTACGCCGCGCGCCGGCGGGTGCGCGGCATTGAGCGCGCTATTGAGAGCGGTATTGAGCACCTTGTGTGCAGCCATCGGCACCCCATGAAAGTGAATTTTTCCATGTCCATGTTGTTTTCATTGCCAGCGTTACGGGTTCGTCGACTGCGTTCCGTGTTGTTTGGCGTCAGCCTGTGTTGCATTGGTTGGGCGCAAGCGGCCTTGCCCATTGCGCACTGGACCCAGGCCAGCGGAGCGCGGGTTTACTTGGTCGAGAGTCATGCCATTCCGATGGTCGATGTGCAGATTGACCTGGATGCAGGCAGCCGCCGGGACCCGGCAGCCCAGGCGGGGCTGGCTTCGGTCATGGCCGGGCAAATGGCCAGCGGCCTGCGGGCCGATCCGTCGGGCAAAGGACCGTATGCCCAGGCGCTCGATGAAAACCAGATCGGTGAGGCATGGGCCGATCTGGGGGCCAGTTTTGGCGGCAGCGCCAGCGGTGACCGCTTGAGTTTTTCCCTGCGCAGCTTGAGCTACCCGGATTTGCTGAGCAAGGCCGTGGCACTGGCTGCGCGTCAGATGGCGCATCCTGCCTTCCCCGAGGCGATCTGGGCCAGAGACCGCGAGAAGATGTCGGCCAGCCTGCGTGAGTCCCTGACCAAGCCCGCTGTCGTGGCGCAAAACCGTTTTGCCCAAGCTGTGTATGGCGCGCACCCTTATGGTTATCGGGCCACGCCCGAGTCCTTGTCGCGCATCTCGGCTCAAGACTTGCAAGCCTTGCACGCCAAAGCGCTGCGCTCTTGCCGTGCCTCTGTCAGTGTGGTGGGTGACCTGACGCGTGCGCAAGCCGATGAACTGGTCAAGCGCTTGCTGGCGCTGTGGCCCAGCGAAGCCGGATGCCAGAGCCTGCCTGCGGTGCCCGAGGTGGCCGCTTTGACGCAGGCTCAGGACTTGAAGCTGCCGTTTGATTCGGCGCAAGCCCAGGTGCTCATCGGGCAGCCCGGCTACAAACGCAACGATCCCGACTTTTTCCCCTTGCTGGTGGGCAACCATATTCTAGGTGGTGGTGGCTTTGTGTCGCGCTTGACCGAGCAGGTGCGTGAAAAACGGGGCCTGAGCTACAGCGTTTACAGCTACTTCTCGCCGGGGCTGCATGCCGGGGCCTTTGGCGTAGGCCTGCAAACCCGTCCTGACCAGGCCGCGCAGGCGCTGGGTGTGGCCCAAGAGGTCGTTCAGACCTTTGTGCGCGAAGGCCCCACCGAAGCTGAATTGAAAGCGGCCCAATCGAATTTGATCGGTGGCTTTGCCCTGCGCATCGACAGCAACCGCAAACTGCTGGACAACGTGGCCAACATCGCCTGGAATCGCTTGCCCCTGAATTACCTGGATACCTGGACGCAACAGGTCGAGCGCGTGACGGCCGCCGATGTACGTCGGGCCATGGCCCGCGTGCTGCAGCCTGAGCGCATGGTCACCGTGGTGCTGGGCGCAAGTGCGCCTTGAAAATCACAGTCCGTGCAATTTGGACTGTCAAACAAGAAATGGCACTTGCCTAGCCATGTGCCGCTCGGTTGTCTGCAGGTGCCTGGTCTCGTTCGTTCAAACCATAGTCGCGCAACACATGCGCGACACGCAAACGGTAGTCAGCAAAAACGTGGGAGCGTCCACTGGACTAAGCCTGTCGCGAGCTTGGTTGCGCTGCGACATAGATAGTCGGGCTGTGACGATTACGCCCACAGGACATCGTGCCTTTAAAGTCGCCTTCGGCGTTGACACCAGCGGCCTTTAAATCTCCAAAACCAACGCCTAGCGATACAAACCAAAAAAATGGTCCAGCACCGCAGCGTGATCGTCAAACCGCTGGTTTTCCAAGCTGGCGAGGTCCTTGAGCGGAATCCACCGGGCTTCCTGTGCGTCGTCCGCGCCTTTGACTTCAGGCAGATTGATGTTGCCCAAATCGAAATGGCAAGCGTGGGTGATGATGCGCCCGCGCGGGCTGCGTCCGGGATGATCAAACACCACACTGCACTTGAAAGCGGTTTGCATCGTGGATGCAAGTGGCTTTAAGCCCGTCTCTTCATGCAGTTCGCGCAAGGCCGCCGTGTACATGCGTTCGCCCGGATCAACAAACCCACCAGGGAGCGCCCACAGGCCGTGGCCGATGTCTCCACCGCGCCGCACGAGCAAGACGTGTCCGTTGGCTTGCACGATGGCATCTGCAGTCAAATGAAAAGGTGCCGCCCAACGCTTGCGATAGACCGTTACAGCAGCATGCTCATTCACCCTTTCGGCATACACCCCCAAGCGCGCCCATGCTTGGAGGTAGGCCAGTACCGGGGCGCTGATGTAGGGGCGCATGACTTCCAGGCGTGCATCAGGATCGGCGCCTTCAAAGAAGACGTTGCGCAATGCTGTCGCATCAATTTCGATGTCTTGCGTGACTTCTTTCCAGGTCCAAGGGTGGAAGTTGTCCAGGTAGTAGCTGGTGTGGTCTTTCTTGAAACCGACGAGCGTGATGCCATTGGCAGGAGCGCCCGCTGTCAGTTGCTTCACGCCTTCGCGGACAGCTGCGTTCCAGCGCGTGTCGTCGTAGTAGTCTCGTACAGGTAAAAACTGCACTCGCGTCCTGTCGTACTCAGACAAGGTGGACACAATCATGCTCTGGCGCTCCTGCCAAGTGAACGGGTTCTGCGGATTGCGCGACCTGTAGGCAGAGCCGATGACCACGATCACCTGCTGCGCCATGCTGAGCGCGGTGCGCAACAGGGTTTCGTGCCCCTTGTGGAAGATTTGCCAGCGCCCGACGATGATTGCGGTGCCCGACGGGGGGGAAGTGTGTGGAGTCATGCAGGTTCCTCAGGAAAAAAACAGTCAGGCGTATTGCACTGCTGCAATCGGGACTTGGCGACCGCTGCCAAATGCACGCCCCCGAACGCGCAAAACTGGAGGCGCTTGACGGCGTTTGTATTCATTGCGAGCAATCATTTTTTGAATGCGTTCGATGAGGGCTTTACCAGTCACCTCAGTGCGCAATTGAGCCATTTTTTTTTCTGAACGATGGCGTTCCGATTCAGGCAGGCGCTCACCTTCAATGAGGGCTTTGAGGATTTCATCCAGAACCTCATAAGGGGGCAGACTGTCGGTGTCTTTCTGCCCCGGTGCCAATTCAGCTGAAGGCGGTTTCTCGATGATTGCATCGGGAATGATTTCGCGCCCGGCAGTGGCGTTGACATGCCGGCAGAGTTCAAAAATTTCCGTCTTGTACAGATCACCAATCAGGCCCAGACCACCATTGGTGTCGCCATACAGCGTGCAGTAGCCTACGCTGACTTCGGATTTGTTGCCTGTGGTGAGCAGCAGATGTCCAAAGGCGTTTGAATACTCCATGAGCGTGGTGCCCCGTACACGCGCCTGCAGGTTCTCCAGAGGCAGGCCTTGCAAGGATGTGCCAAATGCGTTCTCAAAGCCTGATTCAAACTCGGCGACGATGTCGCGAATGGGATGCTCCACCAGTTGAATACCCAGGTTTTTGCACAAGATGGCCGAATCCGATACGCTGCCTTCGCTTGAAAACTTGGAGGGCATGGTGATGCCGACCACGTTCTGCGCACCGAGCGCTTCGGTCGCCAATGCCAATGTGAGGGCTGAATCAATGCCACCCGAGCAGCCGACGACTGCCGTTTTGAAGCCGCAGCGACGGGCATAGTCTTTGAGCCCCAGCACGATTTGCTGACGGTAGAACTCCATGGTGGACAGGCCCGCGCCAAGGACTGGCGCTAGCGCTTGCCCGTATGAATCCGTGAAGCTTTGACTATGGCTGTCAAAGGTCAGAGTGGTCACGTCTTGTGCAAAGCGCCTGGCTTCATAAACCACATGTCCCGCGGCATCCATGGCGAATGAGGCTCCGTCATAGACCAATTGATCATGCCCTCCGATCTGATTCACATACAGCAAAGGAAGTTTGTGGCGCATGCAGGCTTTGCCGAAAACGATGTGCCGTTGCTCTCGTTTGCCCACATTGCTCGGGCTGGCGTTGATGGTCACCACGAGGTCGGGCGATGCGTCAGCGAGGCGTTGAAATGGATTGACGGTGTAGTCTCTGCCATCGTCGTTCCAGCCATCTTCGCAAATCATGAGTCCCACCTGCTGGTCAGCGATGCGAAGAACACGCACGACATCGGGCCCAGGTTCGAAATGGCGGCGCTCGTCGAAGATGTTGTAAGTGGGTAAGAGCTGCTTGAAGTACTCCATGACGACCTTGCCATTTTTCAGCACCAACAGCGCGTTGTGAAACGCTTTGCCGGGGCCTTGACGGCGCATGGGGGTACCGACTACCCACAAGAGATTCGGAGTCTCGCGATTAGCGATTTTCAGTTGCTCAAGGCCCTCGTCCAATCGGGTCTGGAAATGAGCGTCGTCCAGCAGGTCTGCAGGGTAGTAGGCGGTGAGGCTCAGTTCTGGGAAGACCACCATGTGGGCATGTTCGTCACGCGCCTGCCGTGCTGCGTGCAGCATCAGGGCAATGTTGCCTTGGATGTCTCCGATGGTGGGGTTGATTTGTGCGCTGGTAATTTTCAACATGTCATTGCTTACGCGGGTTTGAGAACTGTCGTGAAAGTCAAAAGGCCCATTGCTGGGCAATCAGCTGGTCGAGGGCGTGCAGTGCATCGGTGCAACGCGATTTTGGAGAGCCGTGCACTTCGATCCAAGGTACGGTTTGAGCTACAAGTGCAGTCCGAAATCGTTGGGTCATCCAACTTCGAAGATGCTCTCCGTCGCGCAGTCCATCATCTTCAAAGGGAACACCCAAGTCACTGGTAAGAATATAAAGTGCGCGTGGCGGCATATTGGCGGCAATCTCATCCACCGCAGCGTTGCCTGCGCTCATGTATCGCTCGTGCCAAATGCGGGTGGCAAAGGCATCGGTGTCGCATATCAATACTGGACCGCCTCGTGCTGCTGCAGTGTTCTCGAGTCTGCATTGCATTTGAGCCACTTGAACAAAGTCTGTAGATTCCCAAGCAATGTCACTTGCAGTGGCTTGCAGATCGTTTGATCTGGTCAAAGCCAGCAGGTTTGCGCTGTACTCCCGGCCGTATTCGGCAACCCACTGTGTTCGCGACCATATGCCGCCGCGTTGATGGAGCGCGTCTGTCAATTCCCTGCTCAGCGTGGTTGTGCCGGTGGATTCGGCGCCCAGCACGACCACACGCAGCGCCATGCCTGCTTGCACTGCAGGCGACAACATGTGCCATTGGCCCGCCACATTTGCACGCACCGCAGTACCCGAGGTGGGGTAGAGACTCCTCGCTTTGTCCAAGCAGACATGAGGGCATTCAAAGTATTTGGCAAGGCGGTCGCCATAGGGCTCAGAAGTGAAGACCGCGTCCACCGGGGGCTGTGGGTTCCAGCGTTCGGCTGCTTGTCGAATGCCTTTACGCATGATTTCCACATGCGCTTGCCAGATTCCTTCGTCCTGGTAGTCCACCGGTACGTCATCAATTTCGCCCACAATTCGCACGTTGTGGTGATCCCAAAAGGCATTGCGAAGCCATTGCACACGCTGTGCGATGCTTAGCTTTTCAGTACTGGCGCCCATCACAACTACTGTCACTGTTTGGCTGTGCACGGCCGCAGTACGAATCAGGTATTCGTGTCCCAGATGTGGCGGGTAAAACTTGCCTATCACTAGGCCATGCTGGAAATCACGTCTACTCATGCTATTGCCATAGGAGATTGGGTTCGACGAGTCTGTTGCCAATTGCGCAATCCATATACACACAGTGCCAAGAAGACGACGTAGAGACACGCAATCAGATAAAGGCCGCGGCTCCAATAGATAGGCACAGAGATCAAGTCCACCGCTATCCACCAGTACCAGCTGGATACTTGGCGGCGGTTGAGCTGCCACTGGGCGCATAGGCTAAGTGCGGTGATGAGTGCGTCCAAGGGCGGCGCGCTACCACGCAGCTCTACCAAGATCAACCACATCAACCAAGCCATAATGCTAGCAACAGCAAGCAGTATTGCCTGTTCATGCCAGGTAGTCGCTCTGAACCGACTCGCTTGAGGGTTGCCTCGTACTTTCCATTGCCACCAGCCCTGAATTGATAGCGCGATGAAAACCACCTGTAGTGCGGAGTCGGCAAAGAGTCTTTGGTCTAGAAAAACCAAACCCAAGATCAAGCTGTTGACCATGCCCCACGCAAAATTCCAGATACTGGCTTTGGCGGTGAGCCAGACACATAACAATCCGGTGAGGAAACCTAACGCATCCCCTGCTGTGACTTGAATCGAACCAACCACGAGATTGCTAGCGAGTATTTCAATGATGTTCATTGGAGTTGTGTGTGCTTCTGTGAGGTAAGAGTTGTGCAGCGGAGGAGCTTATGAACTGGGATGAAGCTACAGCACTTGGTTAGCCTCATTTGCTTTTATGGCATCCCTGACTCTGGTCAGTACTCGTCCAAGCTTGTTTTGACCTAGCCACTCATTCGGATTCATGCATCTTGGATCGGTCTCCTCTAGTCCGATACCCCAGATCGCGTCGTCGGGCGAAGCTTCGACCAGCAATGTGTCACCAGTTGCCAGTATTGCGGCCTTACGCATCTGATCTTGTGTGAACTTTGCCAACAAGCCAGGAAACATAAGTTCTTCTGCTTGCCTATGCCATTCGGTATCGACGTAGCCTTGAATTTGACGTCCAAGCATTTTTTGTTTTCGGGGATTAGGTTCGGCCATGATCCGCTGCGCCATTAACGTGTCCCCAAACAACATAGCCTTCGTGAACATCATGAACTGTTCTGCGCAGTTGAAAGCGCGACCTTCGACAGAGAAGGTGCCGAGATTCCAGTTGCTGAAAACTTCAGCAGTTCTCCAAAAAAATGTCATTCCATTGGCAGTACGCATATCTATCCCTTTGCTTATGTGTTGCTTTAATTCGCGTGTACATCGAAAACTTGTCGCAGGTACGCCAGGAAGGTGGCGTCTTCACACAAAGTTTTTCCTGGCGTGTCCGAGAGCTTGGCAGTCGGTTGGCCATTGCAGCTGACGAGCTTCATCACAATGTTCAACGGCCTCAGCCCGGTATCGTTGCTCAGGTTGGTGCCAATGCCAAAGCCGGTTTGAACGCGGTTAGCAAAGTGCTGGTGAAGTTGCAGCGCAGTAGGTACATCGAGACCATCCGAGAAGACGAGACGTTTGGTATTGGCATCGATTTTGAGTTTGGCGTAGTGCGCCAAAGCCTTTTCACCCCACACCACAGGATCTCCACTGTCGTGCCTTAAGCCATCAAACAACTTGGCAAAGTAGAGGTCAAAGTCGGCAAGGAAGGCATCCATACCCACCACATCGGTCAGCGCCGTACCCAGGTCGCCGCGGTACTCTTGCACCCATGTTTCCAGTGCCGCTTTTTGAAAGCCTTTGAGCTGGACTCCGGTAGCCTGGAAGGTTTGCAGGTATTCATGCGCCATCGTGCCAATGGGGACCAAGTTGCACTCTTTGGCTAACAGCACGTTGGATGTGCCTTTGAAGTACTGCGGTACTTCGCGTGCAAGGGTCTGCACCATCTCTGCTTGCCACTCGCCAGAGAAGCGTCTGCGTACTCCGAAGTCAAAAAACTCAAATGGGTGTCGCAGTGGGGTGCTCGGTGCGTAGTCGCGCAGTTGGGCGATCTTCGTTTGCAGGCGCTTGCGGCCTTCTTGCAAAAAAACCTCTTGGCCGCCGCGCTCCTGCGTGAGGCGGCGGAAGTACAACTCGTTGACGATGGCCAGCACAAAGATTTCAAATCCCATGACATGAACTTGTGGCCCTTTGGCCGTGATGCGCAAGCTATCGCCTTGCGTGAACACGGTGATGAAACGGCGTTGAAACTGAAACAGGCGCAGGAAGTCGATGTAGTCAGACCGGATGTAGCGCAGCCCGGCCAGGTAAGCCAGCTCGTCTTCTTTGAAGCGCAGGGCGCACAGGGCATCCAGTTGTTCATTCACTTCGGTAGCCAGTTCGGCCAGCGGAAATTCTGGCGTGTTTCGACAAACGAAGCGGTACTCTGCCTGGTTGGTTGGCATGGCGTGCAGCATGGGCTGGTGCATGGTGAATTTGTACAGGTCCGTTTCCAGCAGGCTGCGGATGACGGGGGTGTTCTCTCTTGTCTGGCTCACAAGTCTCTCCTAGTTGAACGCGGCGCTTGCTTGGGCGCTGGTCATTGTTTCGGCACCCCAGGCCGAGGCGCGCAGCACGAAGGCTGCTTGGTCTGCTTCGAAGCTGGTGACGGGGCTCATGCAGTCAGTCAGCAAGATGATGCGCGGGCGTTGTGTTGCGATCCCGTTCAGGTAGCGCATGAGCTGGTCCACACTGGACGCTACGCAGTGGCTACCTGCTTCCCCGGCAATGAAGAGAACGTCCACGCCCTGTGTCAATTCTGTCGCAAGGGTGTGATTGAACTGGGTGGAGGCAACGGCTTCGTCTGGCGCATCCGCTTCAAAAACGCCGAAGTGCTCACTCAGGGGGTACTCGCCCTTGAGAGCCTTGCGTACTGCGCGTTGTCGGGTGAATTCCCATTGGTTCAGTTGCTCGGCCAAAGGGGTGAAAATGTTGTGGCCCCATGTGCCCGTCACGCAGTGCACGGGCCAGATGACCAACCCAGGCCGCCCGGTGCTTGCCAGCTGGTCAAGCATGACAAGCACTTGCTCAGTAAGGGATGCATCCCGAGGCGTGAATTTGCCACTGATCACATCAGCGCGGGTCACAAAGCTGAACGGCGCGGGCGAGTTGCCGTCGTCTGTCTTCCAGAAAGTAACGCGTTCGACCGCTACGCTGGGGTGAGAGTCCAATGTGACGGTGATGCCGTCCAAGGGTGCGCCTGCAACAAAGGATGCCAGTCGCTGCAAATCAGCGCTGGCTCCAGCCACGGGCAAGGCGGCGCCAGCGATATCGCAAAAGTCATTTTGCGGATCAATGATGAGTAACTTTTTCATGAGGGTGCTCCTTGACGAAATGAATGCCAGTGGCTGGCTATGAATGTAATCTATATAAATTCAAAATGCAACTTAATATTTGTTTGTCAAATGATAGATTTAGTTGTTTAATGGGTTTATATGAAAAATTCTTTGACAGCCCCCCCGATTGTCACTGTCGATGCGGTACTGCTCACCATTGCTGGCAATGAACTGTGCGTTGCATTGCACAAGCGGGAAGCCGCTCCCTTTGCCGGACACTGGGCATTGCCAGGGGGCTTTATTCACACTCAAGAAGATGATTCCGCGAAGGCGGCTGCGGCCAGGGTCTTGCGCGATAAGGTCGATGTGCAGAGCCCTTATCTCGAAGAGTTCGGCAGCTACTCAGGCCCGGTTCGTGACCCTCGTGGCTGGTCGCTGACCTTGGTTTACTACGCTCTTGTTCCAGTTGTGTCGGCTCGCATCACCTTGTTCCCGGTCAATCGCTTGCCAAACTTGCCCTTTGATCACGGGCAGATAGTGTCTGCCGTGGTGGAGCGGGTGCGAAGCAAGGCCAGCTATTCCTCGCTACCGGTGCACTTGTGTCCTGAGGAGTTCACGATTGCGCAGTTGCATGCTGCTTATGAGCTTGTCCTGGGGGAGCGTATCAACATGGCGAACTTCAGACGCAAGTTGGCTGACTTGGATCTTTTGGAACCTGTTTCAGGTCTCCTGCGAAGTGCCGGCAGGAGTCGACCCAGTCAGGTTTACGTGGTGCGAAAGAAATACAGAGACAGGCTCTCGGTTCGGGACAGAGGTCTTTAAGGCATTGCTGAATTCGCAGGGTTGTTCAGCGTGGACTGAACTCAGAATTTCACATCACGTTCAGACACACAGCGTTACAACTGCACCCAGCACTTCGTCCTCACGGCGACTTTGAGCCGCGTTGTAGTTACAAGTCCAACAAGGTGTTGGGCTTCAAACCCGAATGAAAGAAGTCTTCTCATGAACAAGTTGCTCGCTACCCTGGTTGCCGGTTTCTTCGCCGCCGGTGCATTCGCTCAAGCGCCTGCCGCCCCTGCGGCGACTGCCGCAACCGCAGCAGTTGCTGCGCCCGCCAAGGCGGACATGAAAGATGCCAAGGCCGAAGCCAAAGCGGCCAAAGCCGAGAAAAAGGCAGCGGCCAAAGCTGAAAAGAAAGCTGAAAAGAAAGCTGAGAAAGAAGCTGCAGCCAAGACAACAGACAAAGCAGCCGCTCCTGCTGCCAAAGCTGCTGAAAAGCCAGCTGCCAAAACCGACGTGAAAACCGACGCTAAAGCCCCTCAAGGCAAGTAAACGGTGAACGCCAGATGCATAGTCTGGCGTTGCATGAGGCATGCGACCCTGCCCCGAAAAAACCAGCCGAGTGCTGGTTTTTTCTTGCCTGTGCCGAAGCGAAAAAACGTCGGAGCTGAAGCTACCGACCTACGGGGGCGGTATTCGTAGGTCGGTGGTCGAAGACCCCGACATGGGGTCTGTGCCGGAGCGAACAAACGTCGGAGCTGAAGCTACCGACCTACGGGGGCGGTATTCGTAGGTCGGTGGTCGAAGACCCCGACATGGGGTCTGCGCCGAAGCAAAAAACGTCGGAGCTGAAGCTACCGACCTGCGGGGGGCTGTACTCGTAGGTCGGTGGTCGAAGACCCCGACATGGGGGCCCGTGCCGGAACGGACAACCGTCAGAGCGGATCTACGTGGGCCGTATTTGTCGGCGTCATGAGCCCCGACATCTACCATTGCCCAGGCCCACAATCCATCCAGACCTGGTGCGCAGTCACGGCTTGCTCGCGGCCTTTACACTTGCCGCCTATGCCTCCAACGCCCAAAAACAGAACTGCAGCGTCGTCTGCGCGCCAAGCTGCAGCCAAGCCAGCCACACAGCGTGGCCCCAAGGGACACCCCGCACACGAAGTGCGCATCATCGGCGGCCAGTGGCGCAGAACCCGGCTGAAAGTGATCGACAAGCCTGGCCTGCGCCCCACGCCCGACCGCGTGCGTGAAACCCTCTTCAACTGGCTCGGACAAGACCTGAGCGGCTGGCGCTGTGTGGATGCCTTTGCGGGCACGGGTGCTCTGGGCCTCGAAGCCGCATCGCGGGGGGCAGCGCATGTGCTCATGCTCGAACAAGACCCTTTGCTTGTGCGCGCCTTGCAAGATCATGCTGTGCGTTTACAAGCCAGCATGGTTCAGGTGCAGCGCAGCGACGCCATCACCGCCTTGCAGCGCTTGCCTGCAGGCAGTGTCGATCTGGTGTTCATCGACCCCCCCTTTGATGGACCCTGGTTTGAGCCCGCACTTCAAGCTGCTGTCCGGGCAGTGCCTGTGGGCGGCTGGGTCTACCTCGAAGCGCCGCAGGTCTGGACGCCAGAGGCTTTGCAGCCGCTGGGCTTGCAGTGCGAGCGCCACCTCAAAGCCGGTGCCGTGCACGCACATTTGCTGCAACGCACTGCATAATTTGCCGCCATCCATTTGCCCTGCCACTCGTCCAAGGACAATCCCATGAACCGATCTGTGACCGCTGTGTATTCCGGTACTTTTGACCCCATCACCCTGGGGCATGAAGACGCCATTCGCCGCGCAGCCCAGATGTTTGACCGGGTCATCATCGCTGTGGCCAAAGCCCACCACAAAAACACGATGTTCAGCCTGGACGAACGGCTGGCGCTGGCGCAGGCCGCCCTGGCCGATTGCCCCAATGTGACTGCGCTGCCTTTTGACGGCCTGATCGTCAACTTTGTGCAAGCACAAAACGCCCAGGTCATCGTGCGTGGCCTGCGCTCGGTGACCGACTACGACTACGAAACCCAGATGTCAGGCATGAACAGGCACCTGGCCCCTCAGCTGGACACCGTTTTCCTGCACACCAGCGCGAGCGTGCAGCACATCAGCAGCACCTTGGTGCGCGAAATCGCCAAATTGAGAGGTGACGTTTCGGGTTTGGTGTCGGCTCCTGTGCAGCTGGCATTGCGGGCCAAAGTCTCACTCAAGGCCTGACAGCCTGAATGGGCCTCGCAGGCCCTGTGGCGTGATTTTCGGACGGTCCGAATTCAGGGTAAATCCTAGTCAAATGTCTCATGCATGGGACCTGTTTGTTCTATTGACAGAACATTAGGACTGATCAACCATGCAAAGCATGAATGCAGCCTTGCCTTTGCCCAAATACCATCAGGTTTATCTGGTGCTGCGCGAGCAATTGCGTGAAGGGCGTTTTGATGCCGGGCTGCCTGGCGAGATTGCCTTGATGGGGCAGTTTGGTGTGGCCCGTGTCACGGTGCGGCGGGCCTTGTCTCAGTTGGCGCAAGAAGGCTTGATCAGCCGGGAGCCTGGACGTGGCACACGACCTGTACACGCACGGGCCAATGAAGTGCAGATGCAGGCCTCCACCATGGCCACTGGCCAACAAGCGCGACTCACGGGCTTGCTTGAAAACCTGGTCACCATGGGTTTGCGCACCAAAGTCAAGGTCTTGTCGGTGGAGCGTATGCGTGCACCTGTGGATGTGGCCGCGGCCTTGCAATTGCAGGCAGGCACTGCGGTGCAAAAAGCCGAGCGCGTGCGCAGCACCCCTGAAGGCCCTTTGTCGCACATCACCACATGGGTGCCCGATGCGATTTCTTCAGGGTTTGGCAAGCGCGAATTGGCGCAAAAACCCATTTTGGTGCTGCTCGAAGAGTCGGGCGTCAAAGTGGGCCGGGCCGAGCAAACCATCTCGGCCCGTTTGGCCGATGTGGGCATGGCCCAGCACCTGGATGTTTCTGTCGGATCGGCCTTGCTGGCGGTGCGGCGTTTGATTTATGACGAGGACGACCGTCCCGTCCAATGGCTGCATGGCTTGTACCGACCGGACCGGTATGAATACCAGATGCAGTTATCCCGCGTTGGCAGCATTGACGCCAAGGTGTGGGTAAGCCAAGAGCTGTCCGCCAACTTCCATTAACTTTTTCAAGGATGTTCTCATGACCTCACGTCGCACTTTCATGGGCCAGTCCGCTGCTGCGGCCTCGGCTCTCGCCTTTCCACTGGTGGGCGGGGCTCAGCCCAAGCCCATCAAAGTCGGTGTTTTGCACCCTGTGACGGGTGCCTTGGCTTACTCCGGTCAGCAGTGCCGCATGGGTGCCTTGATGGCGATTGAAGACATCAACAAGGCCGGCGGCATCAAGTCGCTGGGCGGCGCCAAGATCGAAGCCATGCTGGGCGATGCACAGTCGAGCCCTCAAGCGGGCACGGCCGAGATCGAGAAGATGAACGAAGCGGGTGTGAGCGCCGTGGTCGGCGCCTTCGCCTCGGCCATTTGCCTGGCCACCACACAAGCGGCGGCCAAATACAACCTGCCCCATGTGGTCGATGTCGGCGTGGCCGACCAGATCGTTGAGCGCGGCCTGAAAAACACCTTCCGCTTTGGCCCTGGCTACAAGAAGTGCGCCGAAGTGGCCGTGTCCAGCCTGCACGTTTTGAACACCGCCGCAGGCAAGCCCGCCCGCACCGTGATGATCGTGCACGAAGAGTCTTTGTTTGGCACAGGCACGGCCAACTTGCTGGCCAAAGAGTTGCCCGGCTATGGCTATGAGGTGAAAGAAATCATCAAGCACGCCAACCCCACGCGTGACTTCAACAACATTGCGCTGCGCATCAAGCAGGTCAACCCCGACATCCTGATCCCGGCCAACTACTACAACGAATACGCCCTGCTGGTGCGCACTTTGCAGCAGCAAAAAATCACACCCAAAGCCATTTACTCGGTGCTGGGTGGTGCGGCGTCGAGCTACAAGTTCGTCAAGGAGTTTCCAGAAGCAGCCAACGGCATCATCGACTGCAACCATTGGTTCAACCCCAAAGACAAGCGCTCGGCCGAGTTGCGCAAGCGCGTGGAAGCGCAGGGCCAGTTCTTCAGCTACGAAGTGTTCATGACCTACACCGCCATGATGCTGCTGGCCGATGCGATTGAGCGCGCCAAGTCGCCCGACCGCGCGGCCATCATCGACGCGTTGGCGTCCAGCAAGTTCGCCAACCACATCATGCCCTACGGCGCGACCAATTTTGTCAACGGTCAGAACATGGGTGCACAGCCTTTGATGACCCAAGTCCACAAGGGCGACATCAAGGTGATCGTGCCGCGCGATTACCGCGAAATTGATCCGATTTTCCCGCTCAAAGGCTAAACCGGTTTGTTGAACAGAAAGACCCCGATGCTGGACTTCAACATCCTGTTTCCTTCGGTGCTCAACGGCATCACCACCGGTGCCGTGTATGCGCTGATCGCGCTGGGCCTCACGCTGATTTATGGCGTGCTGCACATCATCAATTTCGCGCACGGCGCGTCTTTGATGGTGGCGCTGTATGGCGTGTACATGTTGAAGCAACACTTCGGGGTCGATCCCTACATGGCCCTGCCGATCATGGTGCCCGCCATGTTTGTGTTGGGCTACGCACTGCAGCGCGGCGTGATCAACCGCGCCAGCCACGGCAAGGATGAAAACATCTTGCTCGTCACGCTGGGCATCTCCATCGTGCTCGAAAATTTGGCGCTCTTGTTCTTCAAGTCGGACACCCGCACCATCGAGACCGCCTACACCTTGACCACGGTGGAGATCGGGCCTGCCTTCATCGCGCTGCCCAAGCTGGTGTCTTTTGCTGGGGCTTTGGTGGTGTCGGCTGTTTTGTTGCTCATCGTGCAAAAAACCGACTTGGGTCGTGCCATTCGCGCCGTGTCCAAAGAAAAGCAAGGCGCACGTTTGATGGGCATCGATGTGGACCATGTGTACGCCATGTGTTTTGGTTTGGGCCTGGCCAGTCTGGGCGCAGCGGCCTGCTTTTTGATGCCGGCTTATTACGTGAACCCGCAAGTGGGCAACGGCTTTGTGCTGGTGGCCTTCACCATCGTGGTGCTGGGTGGCATGGGCAGTTTTGCCGGGGCCTTGCTGGGCGGCTTGCTGATTGGTGTGGTGGAGTCGCTGGGCGGTTTGCTGCTGGGTGAGTCGCTGGGCCAGGTGGGTATTTTTGTGATTTTCATTGCGGTGCTTTTGCTCAGGCCGCAAGGATTTTTTGGAGCGAAGGCATGAAAGACTTTCGCAACATCGCAGTCTTTGTGGTGCTGGTGGGGGCGGTGCCCTTGTTCACCGATTCGGGCGTGATGCTCAACTTTGTCATGACGTCTTTGTACGCCTGCCTGCTCTCGCAAGCCTGGAACGTGCTGGGCGGGTTTGGCGGACAGTTTTCCTTTGGCCATGCTTTGTTTTTTGGCACGGGCGCTTATGTGCAGGCCATCGCACAAATGCAGTGGGGCCTGAGCCCCTGGGTGGCTTTGCCGCTGGCCATGGCTTTTGCCGCGGGCGTGGGCGCTTTTGTGGGCGCGGCCTCGTTTCGCTATGGCCTCAAGGGTTCTTACTTTGCGCTGGTCACGCTGGCCTTTGCCGAGGTGTTCCGCATTTTGGCCACTTCGGTGCCCTTCACGGGGGCGGGCGTGGGCCTGATGCTGCCGCTCAAAGAGTCGGCCGCCAACATGCAGTTTGGCAGCCGCGCCGGTTTCATCTGGCTCATGCTGGGCCTGGTCACGCTGGCGCTGTGCATCACCGCTTGGCTGCGCCACTCTCGCTTTGGGGCCTACTTGCAAGCCGTGCGTGACAACGAAGACGCGGCCCGCGCCATTGGGGTGAACCCCTTCAGCGTCAAGTTGATCGCCACCATTTTGTCGGGCGGTCTGATGGGCGCAGGCGGCGCGTTTTATGTGCAGGTGTTCCAGTACATCGATCCGGGCATTGCCTTTGGGGCGCACACCTCGGTCGAGGCCCTGGTGGGTGCGATTGTGGGCGGCATGGGCACGCTGTGGGGGCCGCTCTTGGGGGCTGTGAGTCTGCACATCCTGGCCGATGTCACGCGCAATTTGTTTGGCCAGTTGCCGGGCATCAACATGGTCATTTATGGCGTGGTGCTGATCGTGATCGTGATGTTCTTGCCGCGCGGCATCGCGGGGCTGGGCACCATCACCCCGTTGCAATGGTTGCGCGGCCAAAAGTCTGACGGAGACAAACCATGAGCACGCTGCTGCAGATCGAGGGCGTGGGCAAATCCTTTGGTGGCCTCAAAGCCGTGCAGAACGTGAGCCTGTCGGTGACCGAGGGCCGTTTGAGTGCCTTGATCGGGCCGAATGGCGCAGGCAAGACGACTTTGTTTGCGCTCATGTCGGGTTTTCTGACGCCGGATACGGGCCGTGTGGTGTTTGCAGGCCTGGACATCACCGGCCAGCCGCCGCACCTGAACGCCCGCATGGGCCTGACGCGGACGTTTCAAATTGTGCAGCCTTTTGCCGCGCAAACCGTTCGTGAAAACATCGCGGTGGGGGCGCACCTGCATTTGCCGCGCCGAGCGCAGGCGCTGGAATTTGCCGAATCGGTGGCAAGCCAAGTGGGCTTGACGCCCCAACTCGACAAGCTGGCCAGCGACCTCACGGTGGCCGGGCGCAAGCGCCTGGAGCTGGCCCGCGCATTGGCCACGCGGCCGCGCTTGCTGCTGCTGGACGAAGTGCTGGCAGGCCTGAACCCGCAAGAAATTGCCGAGATGATCCCGGTGGTGCAGGGCATTGCCCAAAGCGGCGTAACGGTGCTGATGATCGAGCACGTCATGCAAGCGGTGATGAGCCTGGCGCAAGAAGTGTGGGTGCTGGCGCAGGGGCAGCTGATTGCCCAAGGCACACCCGCTGAAGTGACGAACAACAAAGCCGTGGTCGAGGCTTATTTGGGCCACGGCACGGCCGAGCGTTTGCAAAAGAACGCGGCCCAAGCCAAAACAGCGCAGGAGGTTCAGGCATGAGCGCTTTGTTGAATGTGCAGGGCCTCAAGTCCGGTTACGGTGTGGTCGAGGTTTTGCGGGGTGTGGACCTGCAGGTCATGCCTGGCGAGTTGGTGGCGCTGCTCGGCAGCAACGGTGCGGGCAAGACCACGCTCAACCTCACGCTCAGCGGCCTGGTGGCTGCGCGTGCGGGCCAAGTGGGGTTTGACGGGCAGGACATCACCGGTTTGCATTCGCGCCAGGTGGTCCAGCACGGCTTGATTCAGGTGCCCGAAGGCCGCAAGGTTTTTCCCAACCTGAGCGTGCACGAGAACCTGGAGCTGGGGGCCTTCACCCGGGGGCGTGAGCGCAAGCAGCAAAACCTGGACAAGGTTTACGAAACCTTTCCGCGACTGAAAGAGCGTGTGGCGCAGTTGGCCGGCACTTTGAGTGGTGGCGAGCAGCAGATGTTGGCGATTGGCCGGGGCCTGATGGCCGAACCGCGCTTGTTGATTCTGGACGAGCCCTCACTGGGTTTGTCGCCCTTGTTGGTGGAAGAGTTGTTTGGCCTGATCTCGCAGCTGCGCAGCAGTGGCCTGGCGATCTTGCTGGTGGAGCAAAACGTGGGTCAGTCGCTCGACATCGCCGACCGTGCGTATGTGATGGAAAACGGCCAGATTCGTTTTTCCGGCACACCCGCCGAGTTGTTGGCCAGTGACACGCTGAGACAAGCCTATTTGGGCATGTGAAGGCCGTGGGGCTGTGCTGCCCCCAGCTGCAGGACCCGATTGAATTTAGACACGGAAGACAGCCACATGACGCACCTAACCACTTCGCACCCTGCCAAGCCGCCACGGCGCGCTTGGGTGTTGGGCACGCTTTTGGCCTGTGCCGCTTGGGTGAGCGGGGTTCAGTCCCAAACGCTGCCGCCCATCAAAATTTTGGTGGGTGCCCCGGCAGGCGGCACCACCGACACCATGGCCCGCACACTGGCCACGGTCTTGGGCACGCAGCTGGGCCGCACCGTGGTGGTCGAAAACAAACCCGGCGCGGGCGGCAACCTGGCGGCTGACGCGGTGGCCAAGGCCGCGCCCGATGGCAACACGCTGCTCATGAGCTTCACCAGCCATGCCATCAACGCCTCGCTCTACCCCAGTTTGCCGTTTGACCCGGTGAAAGATTTCACGCCCTTGACCATGGTGTCGACCTCGCCATCGATTTTGGTGGCGCACCCCAAAGTGGCCGCCAACAACACGGCTGAGCTTGTCAAGTTGGCCAAAGCCAAGCCCGGACAGCTGAACTTTGCCATTGGTGCGCTCGGTTCATCGCTGCACATGGCGGGCGACGCGTTCAAGATGCAAGCAGGCGTTTTCATTGTCAACATCCCTTACCGGGGCACGGCGCCTGCAGTGCAAGATGTGCTGGCCGGTCAAGTCGATCTGATGTTCGCGGCAGTGGGCAATGTGCAGTCGCACATCAAGGCGGGCAAGCTCAAGCCCTTGGGGGTGACCAGCGCCAAGCGGCTGGCGGCTTTCCCGGATGTGCCCGCGATTGGCGAGAGCCTGCCGGGCTACGAGTCGAGTGCCTGGTTTGGTTTGTTTGGCCCGGCGCGCATGAGCCCTGAACTGAGCAAACGCCTGGCCGATGCGGCCCGCGCGGCGGTGTTGTCGCCCGATGTCAAGCGCCGCATCGAAAGTGAAGGGGCCACGGCGGTGGGCAACAGCCCGGAAGAATTTGCCCGTTTTGTCGACAGCGAGATCGTGCGCTGGCGCAAGGTGGTGCAGTACGCGGGAGCGAAACCAGAATGAGCGCCGCTGTATCGCAAACCCTGGCGCAAAAACTCATTGCCCGCGCCGCTGGCCGCGCCCATGTGGCCGTGGGCGAGGTGGTCACCTGCAAGGTGGACCTGGCCATGTTTCACGACTCGTCCGGCCCGCGCCGCTTGAAGCCCATGCTCGACGAACTGGGCGCAGAGATTTGGGACAAAAACAAAGTGGTGCTGGTCCTGGACCACTACGTGCCCGCACAAGACGCCGATGCGCAGCAGATCGTGCAGATCGCACGCGAGACGGCCAAACAATGGAAGCTGCCGCATGTGATCGACAGCGAGGGCATTTGCCATGTGGTGCTGCCCGAGCGGGGCCATTTGAAGCCCGGTATGTTTTGTGTGGGTGGCGACTCGCATTCGCCCACAGGCGGCGCGTTTGGTTGCTATATGTTCGGCATCGGCGCGACCGAGATGCTGGGCGTGTGTGTGACCGGCCAGATATGGGTGCAGGTGCCACGCACCTTGCGCATGCACTGGTCGGGCCGCTTGCAGCGCGGCGTGTCGGCCAAAGACATGATGCTGCACATGGTCGGGCGCTTTGGCATGAACGGCGGGCAATACCAAGCGGTCGAATTTGCCGGGCCTGCCGTGCAGGCGTTGTCGATGGCCGAGCGCATGACGTTGTCCAACATGAGCGCCGAGATGGGCGCGCAGGCGGGCTTGATCGCCGCCGACGACACCACCTTGCAGTATTTGCGCGGTATTGGCGTCGCCCCTGAGCATTTGGCTGGGGCCGGGCAATGGTGCACAGACGAAGACGCCGAGTACGAACAGCAAAACTTTGACGCCAACACCCTCAGCCCGCAAGTGGCCGCGCCACACAGCCCGGCCAACACACGGGATGTGGGTGCGTTTGCCGACGTGTTGCCGAACATTGCTTACATCGGTGCTTGCACCGGGGCCAAGCTTGAAGACCTTCGCGCCGCCGCATCGGTTCTCAAGGGCCAGCGTGTGGCCGCTGGGGTGCAGCTCATGGTGGCCCCTGCCAGTGCCCGCGAACAAGCGCAGGCCACACAAGAAGGCGTGATGCAAACTTTGCTGGACGCCGGGGCCACGGTGCTGCCCAACAGCTGCGGCGCGTGTGCGGGCTACGGCGCGACTTTCCCAGAAGGCTCCACCGTGATTTCGACCACCGCCCGCAACTTCAAAGGCCGCATGGGCCCGGCCAGTGTCAACGTGTATTTGGCCTCGCCCTTCACCGTGGCGGCTTCGGCCTTGCGCGGGCGCATCAGTGATGCACGCGAGGTGCTGGCATGAACAAGCGCAGTTCCCAAAACGCACGCGTTTGGCGTGTGGGTGCCGATGTGGACACCGATGCCCTGGCCCCTGGCGCGTACATGAAGCACGGTCTGGAAGTGATCGGCTGGCATTGCCTGGAGGCGGTACGCAGTGACTTCGCCTCGGGCGTGAAAGAGGGCGATGTGATCGTGGCCGGGGCCAACTTTGGCATCGGCTCATCGCGCGAACAGGCGGCAGGGGTGCTGCGGCACTTGGGGCTGGCGGCGGTGATCGCGCCGTCGTACAGCGGCCTGTATTTTCGCAACGCCTTCAACTTGGGCTTGTTGCTGTTGACTTGCCCCGAAGCCGACCGCATCGAAGAGGGCGAGCGTGTGGGTGTGACGTTTGAAGGCGATACACCGCTGGTGATTCGCGCCAACGGCCAGCGCTTGGCCTGCGCCCCGATTCCTGATTTTTTGATGGACATGGTCGATGTAGGCGGTTTGCTCCCCCTGCTCAAACAAAGAAAGCCTGCATGAACCCGACTGAACCTGTGATGGAAGCTGTGATGGACCCCGTCACCTTGGCTGTGTTGCGCGGCCGACTCGAACAGATTGCCGACGAGATGGACGCGACGCTCTACCGCAGCGCCTTCAACCCCATCATTGCCGAGGCGCACGACGCTTGCCACGGCTTGTATGACGCCCGCACCGGCGACACGCTGATTCAGGGCAAGTCGGGCTTGCCCGTGTTTGTGGGCGCCATGGCTTTTGCCGTGCGCGCGGCCATGCGTGTGGCCGCTGAGCGTGGCGGCATGCAGCCAGGCGATGTGTGGCTGTTCAACGACCCGTATGAGGGCGGCACACACGCCAACGACTTCAAGCTGGTGAAGCCCTGCTTTCGAAATGGGCAGCTGTATTGCTTTTTGGCATCGGCTGCGCACTGGCACGACGTGGGCGGTGCGGTGCCCGGCAACTACAACCCGGCCGCGACCGAGTGCTGGCAAGAAGCGGTGCAGATCCCGCCGGTGCGCATCTTGCGTGCGGGTGTCCTGGATGACGATGTGCTGGCCATTTTGCGCGCCAACACCCGCTTGCCCGACAGCCTGTGGGGCGACCTGAACGGCCAGCTGGCCGCGCTCGAATTGGGCGCGCGCCGCCTGGACGGCTTGCTGGACGAATACGGCGACGCCAAAGTGGCCCAGGCCTTGGTGGAGCTGCGCACCCGCGCTGTGCGCTTGATGCGTTCACACATTGGCAGTCTGCCCGATGGCCGCTACAGCTTTGAAGACGTGCTGGACAACGACGGCGTGAAAGACGAGCTGCTGACGATTGCGCTCGACATGACCGTGGCCGGTGACCGGTTGACGCTGGACTTTTCGCGCACCTCGGCGCAATGCGCGGGGCCAGTGAACATCTCACGCGCCACGGCAGTCGCCGCTTGTTATGTGGCTTTGAAGCATGTGTTCCCCGATGTGCCGGCCAACGCAGGCGTGCTGGATGCGGTGGATTTTGTGATTCCGGATGGCCTGGTCATCAGCGCCTCGCGTCCGCGCCCGGTGGGCGGCTACACCGAAACCATTTTGCGCATGATCGATGTGATCTTCAGCGCCACGGCTTTGGCGGACCCCAAGCGGGCGGTGGCCCACGCCTACGGCACCATCAACGCCTTGTCGATCGCCGGTCACCGCACCGACGACAAGCGTAAAGGGCAGCGCTGGGTGATGTTCAGCTTCTTTGGAGGCGGGCACGGTGGCCATTCGGATGGCGATGGCCTGTCGCACGGCAACGCGCCGATCTCGACCGCCACCATCCCACCCATGGAGATTTTGGAAGCGGCCTACCCGGTGCGATTCACGCAGTGGGCTTTGCGCCCCGGCTCGGGGGGCGATGGCCAGCACCGGGGCGGCTTGGGCGCGATCTATGAGATCGAATTGCTCGAAGACAGCGCCGAGGCCTTCATCTTTGGCGAGCGTGGCAAGTCGGCCCCCAAGGGCATTCATGGCGGCCAGCCTGCGCTGCCCAATGTGTTTGAGTATTGCCAGAACGGGGAGTGGAAGACACCGCCGATGGTGTCGAAGATGCTTGGCATTCAATTGAAGAAGGGCGACCGGGTTCGCCTGCAAACACCGGGCGGTGGCGGCTGGGGCAACCCGGCAGACCGGTCAGAACAAGACCGTGCCAAGGACATCGCACTCGGTTATAGCCAAGAACGCAAGGAACAAGCATGAGTGGGCATTCTGTGAACCAACCGCATTGGGTGGTGGGTGTGGACGTGGGCGGTACGTTTACCGACCTGTTTGTGCTGGACGAAAAAACCGGCCAGGCCCGCATCGTGAAAGTGCCGTCGACCCGGGGTGAAGAAGCCCGGGGCTTCATGAACGGCATCGCCAAGGTCACCGGCAACACGGGTGCCGATGGCGCCAAAGACATCGCCACCATCGTGCACGGCACCACCGTGGGCACCAACGCTTTGCTGGAGCGCAAGATCGCCCGCACCGGCATCATCACCACACGCGGCTTTCGCGACGTGCTGGAAATGCGCCGCCGCGACCGCCCACAAACCTGGGGCCTGCGCGGCAGCTACACGCCCGTGGTGCCAAGGGCTTGGCGTTTGGAAGTGGACGAGCGCGTGCTGGCCGATGGCCAATTGCACACGCCTGTGAATTTGGACCAAGTACGCGAACAAGCCCGCGCCTTGCTGGCCGAAGGCTGCGAGGCGGTGTGTGTCTTCTTTGTGCACGCCTATGCCAACCCCGGCAACGAACAAGCGGCCGTGGCGGCTGTGCGCGAGATCTGGCCCAACAGCTATGTGACGGCGGCCAGTGAAGTGCTGCCCGAGATTCGTGAATTCGAGCGCTGCTCGACTGCTACCCTGAATGCCGCTTTGCAGCCTGTGGTGGGCAGCTATTTGCAGCGCCTCGATGGTGACTTGCGCGCCCAGGGCTTTGGCGGTGAGTTGCTGATTGTGCAAAGCAACGGCGGCGTGATGTCACGCCAGACCGCTTGTGATGTGCCGGTGCGCACGGCGCTGTCTGGCCCGGCGGCAGGCGTGATGGCTTGCGCAGAGATTGCGCGGGCTTCGGGCTTTGAAAACGTCATCACGGGCGACATCGGCGGCACCTCGTTTGACGTGTCCTTGGTGGCCGGTGGCGAAGCGGCCCTCGCCGCGCAAACGTCCATCGAGTTTGGCCTGGTGGTGCGCTCGCCCATGATCCAGATCGAGACCATCGGTGCCGGTGGCGGCTCGATCGCTTCGGTCGATGCGGGCGGCATGCTGCAAGTGGGCCCCGAGTCGGCCGGCAGCATTCCCGGCCCCGCTTGTTACGGGCGCGGCAACACCCGACCCACGGTGACCGACGCCAATGTGCTCTTGGGCCGCATCGCGGCAGATCGGCCTTTGGGTGGCGGTTTGTTGCAAAAGCTGGATTCTGGCTTGTCCGAAAAAGCAATTGCCCAGCATGTGGCCGAGCCTTTGGGCTTGACCGCGCTGGCTGCAGCCGAAGCGATTTTGACGGTGGCCAATGCCCGCATGGCGGGCGCGATCCGCGTGGTGTCGATCGAGCGCGGCCACGATCCGCGCCAGTTCGCCTACATGCCGTTTGGCGGCGGCGGCGGCCTGCATGTCTGCGCCATGATGCGCGAGGTGGGCGTGACCACCGGCATCGTGCCGCGTTACCCGGGTGTCACATCGGCGCTGGGTTGTGTGATGGCCGACATGCGCCATGATGCGGTGCAAACCCTGAACGTGGCGCTGGTCGATGTGGCTTGGCCTGCGTTGCTGCAACGCGTAGACGCACTGGCCGAGGCTTGCCAGGTGCGCCTCGATTCTGCCGGTGTGAACTTTGTGCGGGTGGACGAAGTCATCAGCTTTGACATGCTCTACATGGGCCAAACCCACACCCTGCAAGTGCCGGTGAAACGAGAAGCTTTGAATGCGGCGGGCTTGTTGGCCGCGTTTGAAGCGGCTTACCAGCACGCCTTTGGCCGTGTGCTGCAAGGCCCGGTGATCCGCGTGATGAACCTGCGTTATGCCCGTATCGGACGGCGTCCCAAGTTCGATCTGGCGGTGCTGGCCCCACAGGGCGAAGGCCGCACCACTCCGGTGGGCGAGCAGCAGGTCTACCACCAGGGCCAATGGTGGACGGCGCAGCGCTACGAGCGCTTGAGCTTGCCCGTGGGCACCGTGGTGCAAGGCCCGGCAATTTTGGAACAACCCGACACCACGGTGTGGTTGGAGCCGGGCTTTGAGGGCCGGGTCGACAAACTCGGCAACTTATTGGTGGAGCGCAGCGAGTGACCGTGCGTCTGTACGTTGCAAATCGGCAGTCGAAGACCCCGATACCTCTTCGCGAACCCGAGGGGCCTGTGTGGACTTCATCGGTGAAGCTCGCCATGTCGGACTCTGCGAGTACCGACCTACGACAAGGGAGCCGTCTAGTAGGTCGGTGGTCGAAGACCCCGACAATTCTGCGTGAACCTATGCGGCCTGTGTCAATGTCACCGGCGAAGCTGGCCATGTCGGACTCTGCGAGTACCGACCTACAACATGTGCGCTGTCTTGTAGGTCGGTGGTCGAAGACCCCGACAATTCTGAGCGAACCCGAGGGGCCTGTGTGGACTTCATCGGCGAAGCTGGCCATGTCGGACTCTGCGAGTACCGACCTACGACAAGGGCGCTGTCTTGTAGGTCGGTGGTCGAAGACCCCGACAATTCTGAGCGAACCTGAGGGGCCTGTGTGGACTTCATTGGTGAAGCTGGCCATGTCGGACTCTGCGAGTACCGACCTACAACATGTGCGCCGTCTTGTAGGTCGGTGGTCGAAGACCCCGACAATTCTGCGTGAATCTATGCGGCCTGTGTCAACGTCACCGGCGAAGCTGGCCATGTCGGACTCTGCGAGTGCCGACCTACAACATGGGCGGTGTCTTGTAGGTCGGTGGTCGAAGACCCCGACATTTCTGAGCGAACCTGAGGGGCCTGTGTGGACTTCATCGGTGAAGCTGGCCATGTCGGACTCTGCGAGTACCGAC
The DNA here is from genome assembly GCF_001270065.2 of Limnohabitans planktonicus II-D5. Taxonomy (GTDB): domain Bacteria; phylum Pseudomonadota; class Gammaproteobacteria; order Burkholderiales; family Burkholderiaceae_C; genus Limnohabitans_A; species Limnohabitans_A planktonicus. The sequence goes on along the minus strand of NZ_LFYT02000006.1, from coordinate 163,029 downwards.
CTACAACATGGGCGGTGTCTTGTAGGTCGGTGGTCGAAGACCCCGACAATTCTGAGCGAACCTGAGGGGCCTGTGTGGACTTCATCGGTGAAGCTGGCCATGTCGGACTCTGCGAGTGCCGACCTACGACAAGGGCGCTGTCTTGTAGGTCGGTGGTCGAAGACCCCGACAATTCTGAGCGAACCTGAGGGGCCTGTGTGGACTTCATCGGTGAAGCTGGCCATGTCGGACTCTGCGAGTACCGACCTACAACATGGGCGGTGTCTTGTAGGTCGGTGGTCGAAGACCCCGACAATTCTGCGTGAACCTATGCGGCCTGTGTCAATGTCACCGGCGAAGCTGGCCATGTCGGACTCTGCGAGTGCCGACCTACGACAAGGGCGCTGTCTTGTAGGTCGGTGGTCGAAGACCCCGACAATTCTGCGTGAACCTATGCGGCCTGTGTCAATGTCACCGGTGAAGCTGGCCATGTCGGACTCTGCGAGTGCCGACCTACAACATGGGCGGTGTCTTGTAGGTCGGTGGTCGAAGACCCCGACATTTCTGTGGGGGACCAAGTCCACGGAGCTCAGAAGTCCGATCGATAAGTGACAGGAGTAAAGCGCATGAACTTGAAGAACGCGAAACTGGGCATGGTCATCGTGGACCTGCAAAACGACTTTCTCGCGCCCGATGGCGCTTATGCACGGGGCAACACCCTGAGTGCAGAAGCCGTGAAACTGCCCGAGCGCATGGCCCCTGTGGCCCGTGCGATCAAAGGCCGTGGCGGCCTGGTCACGGCCAGCCTGTTCACCCTCTGGCCCGATGCGCAGGGCGAGCCCATGATCTCGGCGCACCTGAAAGAGCGCCGCCCGTTTTTGCGCAAGGGCGACTTTGCACCGGGCAGTCGGGGGCAAGCCAATGTGGACCTGCTGGCCCCGCTGGTCGATGTGTCGGTGTTCAAGGTGGCGTATTCGGCTTTCTTCAACACGCAGCTCGACTGGGTGCTGAAAAAATCGGGCATCGACACCCTGGTGGTGTGCGGCATCGTGACCAACGGTGGCGTGGCCAGCACGGTGCGGGATGCCCATGTGCGCGACTACCACGCCATTGTGTTGTCGGACGGTTGCGCCGCCTTCAGAGATGCCGCGCACCAGGCGGCGTTGGCCGACATGGGCTCGGTGGCCGATGTCATGGACAGCGCCACTTTTTTGCAGCAACTGGGCTGAGGTCATGAACGCGCCGCTGCCGCAAGTTCGTCTGGCTGCTGATTTGCAAGCCGAGGACCACACACCGGTGGTGATTGTGGGCGCTGGTGCTTGTGGGCTCACAGCAGCGCTGGCTTTGTACCGTTTGGGCGTGGACTGTGTGGTGCTGGAGCGCGATGCCTTTGCCGCAGGCTCCACCGCTTTGTCCTCTGGCTTCATCCCGGCCCCCTGCACGCAAGCGCAACAAGCCCAAGGCATCACCGACAGCGTGGACTTGTTCGCATCAGACATTCAGGCCAAGGCCCATGGCCAAGCCGCACCCCACCTGTTGCAAGCCTATGCCCAGCATATCGGCCCCGCCATGGACGCACTGGCCAATCACCACGGCTTGCCCTGGCAGGTGCTGGACAACTTTTTGTACCCCGGCCACAGCGCCCACCGCATGCACGCCGTGCCCGAAAAAACCGGTGCCGGTCTGATGAGCCGCCTGCAAGCGGCAGCCGACGCCGCCGGCGTGGTGGTGCTCACACAAGCGCAAGTCACCGAGCTGTGGGCCGACGACGCGCAGCGCATCCACGGTGTGGGTTTTGTCAGGCCCGATGGCCAGACCGAGCGCATCCGCTGTGATGCGGTGATCTTGGCCTGCAACGGTTTTGGCGGGGCCACGGCCATGGTGAAAGAGATGCTGCCCGAAATGGCCGAGGCCACTTATGCGGGCCATGTGGGCAACGACGGCAGTGCCATTGCCTGGGGCCAACAACTGGGCGCACGCCTGGCCGACTTGGGCGCGTACCAAGGCCACGGCTCTTGGGCCGTGCCACAAGGGGCATTGATCTCGTGGGCGCTGATGATGGAAGGCGGCGTGCAGATCAACGCACAAGGCCAACGCTTTCACGACGAAACCCAAGGCTACTCCGAGGCGGCAGTGCATGTGCTGGCGCAGCCGGGTGGCGTGGCCTGGAATGTGTTTGACGATGCGCTGCTGGCCTTTGCACAAGACTTTCCGGATTTTGTGGCGGCGCAAGGTGCGGGCGCGGTGCAGCACGCAGGCGATGCGGTGGCACTGGCGCAACTCATCGGGTGCCCGTCAGACGTTTTACAAGCCAGCTTGAACGCCGTGCAACCCGGCACCGACCAGTCCACGGGCCGTCACTTCAAACGCGCTTTGCAAGCCCCGTTTCACGCCATCAAAGTCACGGGCGCTTTGTTCCACACCCAAGGCGGTTTGGACATCGACGCGCAAGCCCGCGTGTTGCGCCAGGACGGCACCCCTTTGCCCAATGTGCTGGCCGCAGGCGGTGCAGCACGGGGCGTGTCGGGCCAAGAAGTCTGGGGTTATTTGTCGGGCAATGGTTTGCTCAGCGCCATCGCGGGTGGTCACATTGCAGCGCACACCGCACAACAACTTTTGAAAGACACGCCATGAGCCAGCCACACCCTTTGGTCCAATCCCTTTTGGCAAAGCGGCTGCAACAAGACCAGGCCTTGCTCGCCCCCGGTGTGTACGACGCACTCACCGCGCTGGTCGCGCAGCAAGCCGGTTTTGAAGCCGTGTACCTGTCGGGCGCATCGATCGCCTACACGCGATTGGGCCGATCCGACATTGGTCTGACCACCGCCACCGAAGTTGCGCAAACCTTGGCGCACATCACCGACCGGGTGAGCATTCCCGTGATCGTGGACGCCGACACCGGCTTTGGCAACGCGCTCAACACCCAACGCACCGTGCGCGACTTTGAGCGGGCCGGGGCCGCCATGATCCAGATCGAGGATCAGACCTTCCCCAAACGCTGCGGCCACCTGGACGGCAAAGGTGTGGTGCCCGTGGCCGAGATGCAGGGCAAACTGCGTTCTGCACTCGATGCCCGCCATGACAAGAACACCTTGATCCTGGCGCGCACCGATGCGGTGGCGGTCGAAGGCCTGGACGCAGCGCTGGAGCGGGCCGAGCGTTACCTCGAATGTGGGGTGGATGCACTGTTCATCGAAGCCCTGCGCTCCGATGAACAAATGACCCGTGCCTGCGCCCAGTTTGCCAAGCGTGTGCCGCTCTTGGCCAACATGGTCGAAGGCGGCAAGACGCCGGTGCAAAGCGCGGCTGAGTTGGGCGAGCGTGGCTTCAAGATCGTGATCTTTCCGGGCGGCACCGCGCGGGCGGTGCTGCACACCTTGCAGGGCTACTATGCGAGCTTGCACGCCCACCAGACCACGCGGCCCTGGCAAGATCAGATGCTGGACTTCGATGGCCTGAACGCGGTCATTGAAACGCCTCAATTGCTGGCGCTGGGGCAACGCTACGAAATCGGTGAAAAGTCATGACACCCCACATCGTTTTGCGCGGCCTGCGAGTGGGCGACATCGGTTGGGTGGCGCACCGTCAGGGCATTTTGTACGCCCAAGAATACGGCTGGGATGGCACCTTCGAAGCCTTGGTGGCCGAGATCGCTGCGCACTACGTCAACAACCTGGACCCCGCCAAAGAAAACGCCTGGATTGCCGAGTGCGAAGGCCAGGTGGTGGGCTCGGCCTTTGTGGTCAAGGTCTCGGACACTGAAGCCAAACTGCGCTTGCTGTATGTGGAGCCCGAGATGCGCGGCACGGGTCTGGGTCGACGCCTGACGCAGGAATGCATCGCTTTTGCCAAAGACCGGGGCTATCAAAAACTGACTTTGTGGACCAACGACATCCTGCATGCGGCACGCCGCATCTACCAAACTGCGGGTTTTGTGTTGGTGTCTGAAGAAAAGCACCATTCGTTTGGACACGATCTGGTGGGGCAGTATTGGGCGCTGGACCTGAACATTTAACGACAGGAGACTTCGATGACATTTCCTTCACTTCGCCATAGCCGGGCTTGCCTGGTTGCTTTGACGGCCTTCGTGCTCATGGGCGCTGCGCAAGCCCAGACCGCAGCGCCTTACCCCACCCAGCCCATCAAAATCATCGTGCCCTTCACGCCGGGCACCGGCATGGACACGATTGCCCGGGCCGTGGCACCGCGCCTGAGTGAGCGCTTGGGCCAACCGGTGTTGGTGCAAAACCAAGCGGGTGCCAGCGGCAACATTGGCTCGGATGCGGTGGCCAAATCGGTCCCTGATGGCCACACCCTGTTGATCACGGCCAACACCATGCTGATGGCCACACAAATGAGCGCCAAGAGCAGCTACAACCCGGTCACCGACTTTGCGCCCATTGGCATGACGGCCTACGGCACCTTGATGTTGGTGGCCCATCCCAAAACCGGTGTGAAGTCCGCCAGTGACTTGGTGCGCATGGCCAAGGCCCAGCCGGGTCGTTTGAATTTTGGTTCGCCCGGTGTGGGCACCCCCCACCACATGGCCATGGAATTGTTCAAACTCGAGACCGACACCTTCATGTTGCATGTGCCTTATCGCGGCACGGCGGGTTACACGCAAGATTTGTTGGCGGGTGAAGTTCAGGCTGGATTTTTGCCAGTGCATGTGGCCGCCGGGTTTGTCAAAAGCGGTCGCTTGGTGGCGCTGGCAGTGGGCAGCCAAAAGCGGCATCCCGTGGCCCCGGAAGTGCCTACCTTTGCCGAGGTCGGCATCCAGCGCATAGACGTTGACCTTTGGTACGCGTTTTATGCGCCCAGCAAAACACCGGCTGCGGTGGTGACCCGGTTAAATGCCGAAATTTCGGCCATCATCCGCCAAAACGATGTCAAGGAACTGCTGGCCCGAGCGGGCATGGATGCCAGCACCTCCACCCCGGCCGAGTTGGGCACCTTGGTGGCCAAAGACTACCCGCGTTGGGGCCATGTGATTCGTTCCAAACAAATTTCAGCCGATTGAAGGGCTTGGATTCAAGGGTGCATATGACACAAAGAACAGCAGACATCGCCATCGTGGGCGGTGGCATTGGGGGTTTGGCTTTGGCGCTGCATTTGCACCACCGCGGTGTGGTGTGTGATGTGTTTGAAGCGGTGCCCCAAGTCAACGAGATCGGGGTGGGTATCACCGTGTTGCCGCATGCCATGCGCGAGTTGGCGGCGTTGGGTTTGGCCGAATCGGTGGAGGCCGCAGGCATTGAAAACTACGAAAGCGTGTTCTACAACCGCTATGGCCAGTTCATTTACAGCGAACTGCGAGGTCGCCATGCCGGTTATGCGCTGCCTGAGGTGGGCATTCACAGGGGCAAGCTGCACAAGATTTTGTGGGACGCGGCGGTGCAGCGCTTGGGTGCTGAGCGGGTGCACACGGGGCACCGCTTTGCCAGCCTGCATCAGGACGAAACGGGTGTGACGCTTTTCTTCACCGATGCGCAAGGTCAAACTTTGCCAGCGGTGCGCACTGGTGTGGTGGTGGCAGCGGACGGCGTCAACTCGGCGGTGCGCCGGGTGTTTTACCCGAATGAGAAAGTGGCATTCAATGGCATCAACACCTGGCGCGGCGTCACGCGGCACAAGCCGATCCTGACGGGCAAAAGCTATATGCGGGTGGGCTCGATCGACACCGGCAAGATGGTGATTTACCCGATTGCTGACAACATTGACGGGCAAGGCACCCAGCTGATCAACTGGGTGGCTGAAATCGGCTTGCAAAACGAAAGCCCCAACGACTGGAACCGCCAAGGTCGACTGGAAGATGTCTTGCCCTTGTTCAAGGACTGGACCTTTGATTGGCTGAACGTGCCCGAATTGATCGCCAAGGCCGATTCGATTTTGGAATACCCGATGGTGGACAAGGATCCTGTTGCGCAATGGACGTTTGGGCGCGTCACCTTGCTGGGCGATGCAGCGCACCCCATGTATCCGCGTGGCTCCAATGGTTCGGCGCAAGCGCTGGTGGATGCACGCACCTTGGCCGACGAATTGGCCCAGATCCCACCAGGCGGTGATTGGGTGCAGGCCCTGCATCGTTACGAAACTGTGCGCAGGCCATTGACCACCCAGGTGGTCTTGACCAACCGCAGCACGCCGCCGGACTTCATCAACATCAAGGTCGATGAACTGACACAAGGCAAACCGTTTCGCCACATTGACGACGTGATCAGTCAGGCCGAGTTGCGGCAAATTTCAGAGGACTACAAAAAAATCGCGGGCTTTTCGCTTCAGACGATGAAATAGAAGTCATGAACGCAAGCCCCTCGGGCGATGCGATCCCATCGAAGGGCCCCCCTGTGGGCGATGGTTGACATCGCCGCCACCACGTCTGGGCTGAGCTTTGGGCTCAGGCCTTGTTCAGCCGCTCGTTTTGCGGGAACATGAACTTCTTGGCGTCCGCATCCATTTCGGTCTTGAAGGTGTATTTCGTTTTGAAGGCTTCGGCACGTTGCGCGGCCGGGCGGGCGTTGACCAGATCCAGCACGCGTTTGATGTGGGGGTACTGCGTCCAGGTAGCTTCCCCCGTGCCCAACACATAAGGCAGCATGCGGGCCCAGCCCCACAGGGCCATGTCGACGATGCTGTAGTGCTCGCCCAGCATGTAAGTGTTTTGCGCCAAATGCTTTTCCAGCACGCTCCAGTGGCGGTGCGCTTCAAAGTCGTAGCGGTTCAAAGCATAGTCTTTGGGTTCGGGTGCGGCATGGCGAAAGTGCACCGATTGACCCGAAAACGGCCCGATGCCGCTCGCGATGAAAAGCAACCAAGACAGGGCTGCGCCGCGCTCTTTGGCTTGTGCCACACCAGGCATGAATTTTTGTTCGCGCTCGGCCAAGTACAACAAGATGGCGTTGCTGTCGAACACGGTCACGTCACCATCGGTGATGGCAGGCACTTTGGCGTTGGGGTTGATGGCCAAAAAGTCTGGCGCAAATTGTTCGCCCTTGCGCGTGTCCACGGGCACGGCTTCAAAAGGCAGACCCAGCTCTTCGAGCAGCAGGGCGATCTTCATGGGGTTGGGGGCGGCGTTGAAGAAGAATTTCAGCATGAAGGTACTCCGTTGAGTGGGGGGAGGCAGGAGGTTGAAGGGCAGTTTTCAAGACCCCATGTTCAAGTTCACACCTTAAAGTCCAAAGGGCTTGCCAATGGTCAGTGTCGCCCAGACCCGCAGGGTTCGTGGCATGTACTCAGTCATCTGGGTGACTCCGTGGTCTGTCCTGTGTTGATGCGTTCGTCCCTTGCCCACAGCAGGTCCCGTCAACAAGATGCATCGTCACGCATTGGGGCAGCATTGGCCGGCGCTTGTTGTGGGGCTTATGTGGCCAACCTTTGGCTGGGCACACGGCGCATGTTGCTGCCCATCACCGTGCAGGTGGGCTAGTCTGAAAAATGCATGTTCACTTGCCCCAGCACGCCAAAGTCAGCATGTGCGGTTTCACCGGGTTCCAATTCCAGGGGGACCATGCAGGTGCCGGTGGTGACCACATGCCCTTTTTGAAGCGTGATGCCCAGACTCGACAGCTGGTTTGCCAGCCAGGTCAAGGCCATGCGTGGATCACCCAAGACCCAAGCGCCTGAGCCTTTGCGGATGTAACGCAGGCTTTCGCCCTGCATCACTTGTGAGTGCACTTCATGCTGGCTCAAATCGGTGTTTTGCCACCCCTCGGGAGCGGCTGGCCCCAGCACGAAATGACGTGCGCAAGCGTTGTCGGCCAGCAATTGGGCCTCTCCCGCTTCGGTAAATGGCTCGAGCCGCGAGTCCGGCACTTCGATGGCCGGATGCAGTGTGGCCACGGCGGCCATGACTTCGGCCACACTGTAAGGTTCTGTTTTCGGTGTCAGGTCTTGGCCCATCGTGAAGGCAAATTCCGGCTCGGCCACCCGCATGCGGTTGCCCTTTGATGGCACGGCGGCCCCGCTTTCAAACACCTGTCCCGACAACAAGCGCCCTGCCAAAGGACTGCTCACGTTGATGTGGGCCTGGCCATTGCTGCTGGTGGCTGCAATCTTCCAGCCCACCACAGCACGGCCAGACACCATGGGCAACTGGGCTTGCGCCTGGTAGCCTTGTATCGCGGTCAAGGGTTTGCAGGTTTCAGGCAGGGCTTGGCGTGTCTGACCCGATTGCCACAGTTCCCAAATCACTTGGGCAGCCTGTGTTGCGAACGTCTCATCCTTTGAATTTTTTGAGGTCATCTGGGTTTTCTTGCGCCGAGGATGGCTTTTTTCGTCAAATTTATGTGTAGAATAATGGGCTTGATGACACGCGTCATCCACTTCATGACAGTTTGCCATGAAGTTGGTTTAAAGGTGATATAGCTCAGTTGGTTAGAGCGCAGCATTCATAATGCTGATGTCGGTGGTTCAAATCCACCTATCACCACCAGAACACGATCCAAGGCCGTTCACTGACATCCAGTGAACGGCTTTTTTCATTGGGAAATCGCTGTTCTATCGTCCAAGTTAGTCCGGTGCGGTTCGTTGGCAGCCAGCTCAAAGCGGGGGAACAATTGGTGGCACAAAAACGGGAGAACAAGAAAAAACGTGTTTTGTTCCCCTACCCCCCAATGAAACCAGAGAGAAGCCCGTCATGTTGACCGATGCCGAATGTAGAAACGCGACATGCCCACCTGAAAAAACGCTTTGACCAGATTCAGCAATGGGCCGATTACCTTGACCGCCTGCGCGACCTGTATTGCCCCTGCTTTTTTCGGCCCCTTCAATCGTTCAATTGGCCCCATGCCTTGCCCTGTACTGCGCCCTTCGCCCCGGCTGTTGCCGGTGGCCTGACTGACCCCGGCCCGGTGTCCTTACCCGGTACCCACTACCGCACGGCCCCGGCCTGCAATAGACCGCCCCGGAAATGGCCGCGAAAAGGGTACCCCCATGGCCCCACCTTCGGCGGCGCTTTGCATGGCCTGGCCTGCGCCCTTAAAATAGATGTTCAACTACCTGAACAGGTTTCCACCATGCAAGTGATCAGCTACACCGATGCCCGTAACTCACTCAAAGCGGTGATTGACCAAGTGATTGACGATCAAGCCCCTACGCTGATTCACAGGCGTGAAGGGGGCAACGCCGTGATCCTGTCTGAACAGGCGTATTCATCCATTCAGGAAACGCTTTACCTGCTTTCAAGCCCAGCCAACGCCCGCGCCCTGATGCGGTCTGTCGACCAAGCCAAAGCCGGTAAGGCCAAGCGGCGCAAGCTGATAGACGCATGAGAGAGGTTCGCTTTACCCCTGACGGCTGGGACGCCTACACCTGGTGGCAAGGGCAAGACCGAAAAACACTAAAGCGAATCAACGCCCTGATCGATGCCGCTTGCCGCGATCCATTTGAAGGAATAGGCAAGCCCGAACCCCTGGTGGGCAACTTGGCGGGGTTTTGGTCAAGGCGCATCGATGAAACCAACCGTCTGGTTTACGAAGCCGATGAAGTGTCTGTGTTGATCGTGGCCTGTCGCTTTCACTACGACGACTGAGCCAACCAGCGCCGGGGCTGGAATTGTTGTCACTGCGTTACTGATAGGAGAAAGGACCATGTACCACCACACAGACGGGGGCTTGCAAAACATGCGGCTTGTCAACGGCTACCGGGTGCAATAAACACCCTATGGCCAAGCGGTGGCGATTGATGACCTGGAAGGCTTGACGCCAACCATTTGCACGGCCCTGACCAAGAAACCATCCAAGCTGACAGGGGCCGAATTCCGTTACCTGCGAAACGGCCTGATGTTGTCCCAGCCCAGCCAGGGGCAAATGCTGGGTGTGAGTGGGCATGGAGCACAGCGCAAGTGGGCATTTTTCTCGAATTTGACATCGATCCACCGGCAACGCAGCGCATTCGCTGGATGTCTTGTGAGCGACCTGCGCGGTTTGATTTTCAAAGTCCGCATGTTCACTCTTGTAATGCGTGCCATTGCTCTGGCAGTTCGGCGATTGCCTCGGCGGGTGATTTGTTCTCCCATATGTCCCAACAACAGCCACAACCATGGTTTTCGGGTTGACGGGGCAGGCGCGTTGATCAACGCGCAAACTCTGATTCCACGGCTTCAACTTGATTTGGCTTATCGCCTTGGACGATGGTTTGTACTCTTGGCCTCTTGATGCCTAACGTTCGAGTTCAGCGAGGGGTTCAGACGCAACTGACAAACCTGCGAGTAACCGAGTCAGCGACGCAGCCGGTATCTCGCGGCAGCCAGATGCGTTTTGCCCTGCCCATAGAGGTGAGAAACCGTCTATTCCGCGAGCTTCAGCCGCTTGCCGCAGAGGTGCGATGGCGGAGGTCGCCAGGGGAAACGCAGGCACGTCCGCACGGATAGGGCCCAGTTCCCGCATGATCCGATTCATGATTCCACGGGCGGGTCGACCGGTGAACAGATTCGTCAGCGCCGTCAATTCGGATTCTTTGCTCATCAAGGCGGCGCGGTGTAAGGTGGAGGTGGTCGCCTCGGGACAGAGCATGTATGCAGTGCCAACCTGAACACCCGCCGCGCCCAGCGCCAACGCTGCTGCCACGCCGTTTGCATCGGCAATTCCGCCTGCAGCGATGACAGGCACTTTGACCGCCTTCACCATCTGGGGCAGCAAGGCGAACGTCCCGATTTGAGTATGGAGGTCGTCGGATAAAAACATTCCTCGATGTCCACCTGCTTCAAGCCCTTGCGCAATGATCGCGTCGACACCTTGTGCCTCAAGCCAACGTGCTTCGCTCACAGTGGTCGCCGAAGACAGGATCTTGCTTCCCCAACTGCGGACCCGAGCGAGCAGTTTGGCCGAGGGCAGCCCGAAGTGAAAGCTGACGACTTCCGGTCTGAACTCGGCCAATACGTCGGCGGCTTCCTCGTTGAATGGATGCCTGCCAGGGCCCGAAGTCACAGCTGTTGGGTCAATCCCGAATTCTTCGAAGTACGGTAAGAGTGCGGCTTTCCAGGCTTGCTCCCGAACAGCGCTGGGCACAGGCGGTGAGTGGCAGAAGAAGTTGACGTTGAAGGGCCGCGTTGTGCGCATGCGGATGACAGCCAGTTCCTGGCGCATGGCATCCAGGCTCAGCATGGCGCATGGCAGCGAGCCAAGCCCACCCGCGTTGCAAACGGCTATCGCCAGTTCGCTGCCCTGCACGCCCGCCATGGGTGCCTGAATGATGGGGAGTTCCACTCCAAGGAGTGCTTGCATTCTCATGAATGTTCCTTTGCTGGGCCGTAGATGCTGTGTCCTGCGCAGAAGGCCTTCAATGGAGGCACACCACCCAGACACCTTTCAAGGCCGTTCAATGACGCTCAGTGTAAACACTGTTGAACTGGAAAATTGGGGGCGTGTAGTCGGGTAAAGAGGTCCAAGCCAAGGTGCTGCCTCCTTGATCTCGTCAAAATCCCCGCCCTCACAAGACCTCTGCGTGTGCGGTAAGGTCAGGGCATGAATCAACAAGGATGGATGCACGGTCTTCGTCTCGGTGGGCGCCAGTTGTGGCGTGACTTGCGGGCGGGTGAACTGCGGCTTTTGATGCTCTCGGTCACACTGGCGGTGGCGGCACTGACGGCGGTCGGGTTTTTGGCCGACCGCCTGCAAAACGGCTTGTGGCGCGACGCCCGCCAATTGCTGGGGGGTGATGCGGTGGTGGTCAGTGACCAGGCCACCCCTGCGGCGTTTGTGCAGCAGGCACAAAAACTTGGGCTGGTGACCAACACCAATATCAGCTTTCCCACCATGGCCCGCGCACTGGCCGAGCAAGGCGGGGCCAGCCGTTTGGTGGCCTTGAAGGCGGTGGAATCGGGTTACCCCCTGCGTGGTCGACTTGATCTGTCGCCTGCAGCGACACCGCCTGCACTTCCAGCTTCGGGTGAAGTGTGGGTGGACCCGGCTGTGCTGGAAGCCCTGAGCTTGCAAACCGGACAGATGATTGGCTTGGGGGAACGCCACTTTCGCATTGTCGCCACCATTGTGCGCGAGCCCGACCGGGGGGCGGGTTTCATGAGTTTTGCTCCCCGGGTCATGATGAATGCGGCCGATTTGGCCGCGACGGGGCTGGTGCAACCGGCCAGTCGCATCACCTGGCGCATGGCGGTGGCGGGCGATGCCGCATCTTCCGAGCGCTTTGTGCAGTGGGCCCGCTCCGAGCTGGAGTCATCTCGGGTGCACGGCGTGCAGATCGAGTCCCTGGACAGCGGTCGCCCTGAAATGCGCCAGACCCTGGACCGTGCTTCGCAGTTTTTGAATTTGGTGGCCTTGCTGGCGGCGCTCTTGTGCGCGGTAGCGGTGGCCCTGGCGGCCCGCAGCTATGCCGAGCGGCAGCTCGATGCCTGTGCTTTGCTGCGGGTTTTGGGTCAAAGCCAGCGCACACTCACCTTGAGTTATGGGCTGGAGTTCTTGGGCGCGGGGCTGCTGGCCAGCGCCTTGGGCGTGCTGGCGGGCTATGGCGTGCATTTGGTGTTTGTGCAGCTGCTGGCAGGGCTGGTGGATGCCCAGTTGCCCGCGCCTTCGGCGCAGCCTGTGCTCATGGGATTGGCCATGGGCCTGACTTTGCTGGTCGCATTTGGCTTGCCGCCCGTTTTGCAATTGGCGCAGGTGCCACCCCTGCGGGTCATTCGGCGCGATTTGGGTCAGTTGCAAGTGCGCTCGGGCCTGGTGCTGGTCATGGGTTTGCTGGGTTTTGCGGCCACGCTGCTCATGGTCAGTCGCAACTTGACGCTGGGCCTGATCACCGTGGGTGGCTTTGCCATGGCTTTGCTGGTGTTTGCGGGCTTGGCCGCCGCGGCACTGTGGCTGCTGCGCCGTGCGGTGCCTGGCGAGCAAGCACCGCGCTGGTTACGCTTGGCGACGCGCCAGGTGGCGGCCCGGCCGGTGTTTGCGGTGGTGCAGGTCAGTGCCTTGTCGGTGGGTTTGCTGGCACTGGCTTTGCTGGTCTTGCTGCGCACCGATCTGGTGGGCAGCTGGCGCCAGGCCACACCGGCCAACGCGCCCGACCGTTTCGTTATCAATGTGCAGCCCGAGCAGGCGCAGGACTTTTTGGCCCATCTGCAAAATGCCGGGGTGCAGTCGCCTGATTGGTTTCCGATGATCCGGGGGCGTCTGGTGGCCATCAACGGTCGAGACGTGGGGCCGGGTGATTTTGTGGAGGATCGCGCCAAACGCCTGATTGACCGGGAAATCAACCTCTCACACACGGCCGATTTACCGGGCCACAACGCATTGACAAGCGGGCGCTGGGTGGCGGAGGAAGCCGACGGCGTCAGCGTGGAGTCGGGCATTGCCCAGACCCTGGGCCTGAAGCTGGGGGATCAATTGCGCTTTGACATCGCCGGGCAAGTGCGCGAAGCCCGCGTCACTTCGCTGCGCAAGGTGGATTGGGGCTCCATGCGGGCCAATTTTTTCATGCTCTTTCCGGTGGCCGACATGCCCGATTTGCCCATGACCTATATGGCGGCTTTTCGCACCCCTGAAGGCGCACCCGGTTTTGAAAACGCCTTGGTGAGTCGCTTCCCCAACATCACCAGCGTCGACCTGCGCAGCACCCTGGGCCAGATTCAGCGGGTGATGGATCAGGTGATTCGCGCTGTGGAGTTCCTGTTTGCCTTCACCCTGGCTGCGGGCTTGATGGTCTTGCTGGCCGCTGTGGGCGCGAGTCGCCAGGCGCGTGAACGTGAGTACGCCATCATGCGGGCGCTGGGCGCCGGGCGCGCCTTGCTGGCGAAGGTGCAGCGCACCGAACTGCTGGGCATTGGCTGGCTGGCGGGTTTCATGGCCAGCAGCATGGCGCTCGTCGTGGGCTGGGCTTTGGCGCGTTATGTGTTTGAATTTGCCTGGCAGCCGCCATTGTGGGCACCTCTGCTTGGCGGCGTGTTGGGGGCTGTGCTGGCCTGGGCTGCAGGCAGCCTGAGTTTGGCCGGGGTCTTGCGCCAACCGGTCATGCACACTTTGCGCCAAGCTGCCGAGTGAACCAGTCACGTCACAATACAAGCCTATGCAGATTGAAGAAAAACCACCTTTTGACACCCCCTTTGAGTGGATCGGGGGTGAGGCGCAGGTGCGTGCGCTCGTGGAGCGTTTTTATGACCTGATGGACCTGGAGCCCAAGTACCAGGCTTTGCGTGACAGCCACGGCAGTTCCTTGCAGGGTGCCCGCGACAAATTGTTCATGTTCTTGTGTGGCTGGCTCGGTGGCCCGGATTTGTATGTTGAGCGCTTTGGCCATCCCCGCTTGCGCATGCGCCATATGCCTTTTTCCATCGGCATTGAGGAGAGAGACCAATGGCTCGCTTGCATGGACCAGGCCATGGGCGAAGTTCAAGTAGACCCCGTGCTGCGTGATCGTCTGAAGAAAAGCTTTTTCCAGACCGCCGACTGGATGCGCAATCGCGGCGCCTGAGCGGTGGGGCACACCTTCATGGAACGGGACACCTTTTGAAACTCAACTCGCTGCAAGACCTCAAACAGGTCCAGAAAAAGCTGGCCGATGCCCACGCACAAGCGCAAGCCCAAGCTGCCGCGCAGGCGGCCGCTGCCCGCCAACGAGAGGCCGAGAGCAATTTGTTTGCGCGCGCCGTGGGGGTGGTCCAGCGCATCTCCCATCCCGACCCCGTCAGCATCTCACCGCCTGCACCGGCGCCGGTGGCTTCGCAGCGGCAAAAAGACGAAAAAGCGGTCTTGCGTGATTCGCTCAGTGATGAATTTGATGCCAGTACCTTGCTGGACACCGATGACGCGCTGAGCTTTCGCAGGCCGGGCATTGGGCGTGATGTGACCCACAAACTGCGCAAAGGTGACTGGTCCATTCAGCGAGAAATTGATCTGCACGGCCTGCGCAGCGACGAAGCGCGACTGGCGCTGGCCGAATTCATTCGGCTGGCACACCGCCAAGGCCTGCGCTGCCTGCGCGTGGTGCACGGCAAAGGTCTGGGCTCGCCCGGTAAAACGCCGGTGCTCAAATCCAAAGTGCACAGCTGGCTGGTCCAAAAAAATCAGGTCATGGCCTTTGTTCAGGCCAAACCTGCAGAAGGCGGTGCGGGGGCCTTGGTGGTGCTCCTCAAACCCGCTGATTAACGCGCATTCAGGTGCTCGGTCTTGCGTCCAGGAGATCAGCCCGGCCGCTGGGCTTGTTCGCATTTCACCTGGATCACCTCGTGAAGCCCGGTATCCGACAGGCGCATGGCGCTCAGGCAGCCGCCCCACACGCAGCCCGTGTCTAAAGCCCACACGTCCGGGCGCTGCAGCCCTCCCAGAGTGGACCAGTGTCCAAAAGCCACGACCCCATCGGCGGTTTGGCGTCCGGGTACATCAAACCAGGGCATGAAACCTTCGGGCGCTGCATGGGCACCTTCTTTGGCGGCGAATTCCATCACCCCATCGGCCGAACAAAAACGCAAGCGGGTGAGCGCATTGACAATCACCCGCAAGCGATCCATTCCCGCCAAATCATCCCGCCAGGCAGCAGGCGCATTGCCATACATCTGATGCAAAAAGTCCGGCAGATCTGACCCGCGCAGCACACACTCCACCTCGGCGGCCAAGGCCAGGGTTTGCTGGGCAGTCCAGCTGGGCAGCACGCCTGCGTGCACCATCAGTACATCGTGCGCCTGGATGGCCAGGCGCTGGTGGCGCAGCCAATCGAGCATGGCCGTGCGGTCTGGCGCTTGCAAGATGTCGTCGAGTGTGTCCCCGGGCTTGAGGCGACCAGCACCGGCGGCGACAGCCAGCAAATGCAAGTCATGGTTGCCCAGCACACAGTGCACCGCTGTGCCCAAGCCCATCAAGCGGCGCAGCACGCCCGCCGAGTCTGGTCCCCGGTTGACCAAATCGCCCAGCACATACAAGGTGTCGCGACTTGGCGAAAAATTCATTTGTTCCAACAAGCGGCCCAAGGGCGCATTGCAACCCTGGATATCACCCACCCAATAATTTGACATGTTCACCTCTGGTGCCCGATTGTGCGGGATGATTGCTCGCCCCCCATGGGGTGTTGCCATGCAAGGTGCACGGGCGGGCCAAACATCCTTGGCACAATGGTGCCCATGGATTTTTTATTGATTGTTTTCCTCACCCTGCTCAACGGGGTGTTTGCCATGTCTGAGTTGGCGCTGGCTTCCAGTCGCAAGGCCCGTCTTGCGGCCATGGATGAGGCGGGTGATAAAGGCGCACATGCCGCTATTGAGTTGCTCCAGGAACCCACACAGTTTTTGTCGACGGTGCAGGTGGGCATCACGTCCATTGGCGTGCTCAACGGCATTGTGGGTGAGGCCGCTTTCAGTGCCAGCCTGGCCGCCAAACTGGGGGGCTGGGGCTTGACAGAGTCGGTGGCGGGCATCACGGCCACGGCGATAGTCGTGACCCTGATCACCTTCACCACCATCATCTTTGGCGAACTGGTGCCCAAGCGCATTGGGCAGCTTTATCCTGAAGCTGTGGCGCGGCTTGTGGCGCGGCCCATGGCCTGGCTGGCCAAAGCTGCCGGGCCGTTTGTCAAGCTCTTGTCGCTGTCCACCCAGGGCATGCTCAAGCTCATGCGCATTGACAGCCAGGGCAGTCGGGCTGTGACCGAAGAAGAAATCACGGCCAGCCTGGAAGAGGGCGTCGATGCCGGGCTGATCGAGGAGCACGAGCACCAGATGGTGCGCAACGTGTTCCATCTGGACGACCGCGCCCTGACGTCGATGATGACGCCGCGCAGCGATATCCAGTGGCTGGAAGCGGGCCTCACGCCGCAGCAGGCCATGGACCGCATCAACCAGATGCGACAGCAGGGCAACCACTCCTGGTATCCCGTGTGCCGGGAAGATCTGGGGCATGTGGTGGGGGTCATCAGCTTGTCGCACCTGCTGGCTTTGCCCGTGGCTGACGGACACGCCATTGAACGCTATGCCCAGGCGGCTCACTTTGTGCCCGAAACCCTCACCGGCATGGAGTTGCTGGAACAAATGCGCGATCAATCCAGCCGCATGCTTTTTGTGGTGGATGAATATGGTGAAGTTCAGGGCTTGCTCACGCCCCTGGATTTGCTCGAAGCCATCACCGGCGAACTCAAACCCGAAACCCAAACCGAAGCCTGGGCCACAGAGCGCTCGGACGGCAGTTGGCTGCTGGACGGCCTGATGCCTGTCAATGAACTCAGGGCGCGCCTGGACATCAAGGAATTACCCGCTGAAGACAAGAACCGCTACAACACCTTGGCCGGTTTGCTCATGTTTGTGTTGGGGCAATTGCCTGTGACGGGCCAAAAAATCGAGATCGATGAATGGGTGTTTGAAGTGGTCGATCTGGATGGTCGGCGCATTGACAAGGTGTTGGGTCAACGCCTCAAGCAAGAGGATGAAGGGGCGCAAATCTAGCTGTTGGAACGGGTATCACGGCGACGTATTCAAGCGCCCATTTCCAGCGCGCTTGGCAAGTACCCCAGTGTGGTCTGAACGCCATTCGCATGGTGTATCGCGTCGAGCGTGGCCAGTGCGGTGGCTTGCGCCGCCATCACAGTGAGCAGCATCAGGTCGGCGGGCTGGTTTTCGGTGCAGGTGGCCAGGGCAAAGAGGGTGTCGCCGTCCAGGGTGGTGTGCGCAGGGCGGATGCTTCTGGCTAGGCCGTCGTGTGCACTGATGGCCAGGCGCTTGGCCTGCGCTTTGGTCAAGGTGGCGTTGGTGCCCACCACACCTATGGTGGTGTTGGTGCCGGGCAGGGGGCGGCTGCCAGTATCGCCACAGAGCAAGGCGTGTTGCGTGTCGAGTAATCGCTGACCATCTGCCGTCCTGGCACCTGCCAGGATCTGGCCGCTGCTGGGGTCGAGTACATCACCGACCGCATTGCAGGCGATCAGGGCGCCCACCACCCACGGCCCCACGCGCACGCTGGCGTGACCCATGCCGCCTTTCATGGCGCGGTCCATGCCAAACAGTTTGCCCACGCTGGCGCCTGCCCCTGCGCCCACATTGCCTGCGGCGGGTGGCCCTGAGCTGGCGGCTTGGCAGGCGGCATAACCGGCGGCGGCGTCGGGGCGGATGTGGGGGATGTCGCCTGGCCTGACCACAGGCAGATCAAAGAGCACCGCCGCAGGCACGATCGGCACCCGACCAAAGGGCGTCTCAAAACCGATGTGGTGTTCGTCCAGCCAGCGCATCACGCCGCTGGCGGCGTCCAGCCCAAAGGCGCTGCCGCCGCTGAGCAAGACGGCGTGCACCCTTTCGACCAGATTGGCAGGGTCCAGCAAATCGGTTTCGCGGGTGCCGGGTGCCGCGCCCCGGACATCCACGGCACCGACGGCACCATCGGGGGCCAGCACGACGGTGCAGCCGGTCAGGCGCTGGTTGTGGGTGAAGTGGCCGACTTGCAGGCCTGGCACATCCACGATGGCACCGGGGGCAGTGTTTACAATAATTTCAGATCTCATGGGCGTGCTCGTTTTGTACCGTTGCTATGCTGCCGTGTTGTCATTCATCTTAGGCGAACGCGTGTCCTTATTTTTCCTCAAAAGACTGAGCAGCTTCATGGTGACGCTGTTGGCCGCCTCGGTCATCGTGTTTGCGGTGCTGGAGTTGCTGCCCGGTAATGCCGCTCAGGTGATTCTGGGCGAGACGGCCACGCCCGAGTCTTTGGCGGCGATGGAAGAAAAGCTCGGTTTGAATTTGCCCGCGCATGTCCGTTACCTGCAGTGGGTGGGCGGCATGCTGGCCGGGGAGTCGGGTATCAGCATTTCTTATGAGACGCCCACTGCGCAGTTGATGGCCGAACGGCTGCAGGTCACGCTGCCATTGGCCATCATGGCCATGAGCCTGACGGTGTTGTTGTCTTTGTCGCTGGGTATTTATGCCGCATCCCGCCAAAACCGCGCTGGCGATGTCGGGGTCATGAGTCTGAGCCAGCTGGGTTTGGCGCTGCCCAATTTCTGGTTGGCCATCTTGCTCATTTTGTTGTTTGCCGTGCATCTGCAGTGGGTCAGCGCTGGCGGCTTTCCGGGCTGGACTGAAGCGTCAGGGGGCGGGATTTGGGAGGCGATCAAGGCTTTGCTGCTCCCCGCCATGGCTTTGGCGGCAGTGCAGACGGCCATTTTGACGCGGGTGACGCGCTCGGCGGTGCTGGAGACGATGCGTGAAGACTTTGTACGCACGGCGCGGGCCAAGGGCTTGAGCCGCAGGCAGGTGCTCTGGCGTCATGTGCTGCGCAATGCCATGTTGCCAGTGCTCACCGTGATGGGCTTGCAGTTTGGCAACCTGATCACCAGCGCGATTGTGGTGGAAAACGTGTTTGTATTGCCGGGTATCGGACGCCTGATTTTTCAGGCCATTGCCAACCGTGATTTGATCGTGGTGCGTGATGTGGTGATGTTGTTGTCGGTCATGGTCATCGTCATCAATTTCGTGATTGATGTGTTGTATGTCTGGATTGATCCGCGTTTGAAAGCTGTGTCATGAGCAACACGCAAGCATCATGGCGCCGTGCTTGGCGCCACCCCAGTTTTGTGGCGGGAGGGTCGATGGTGTTGCTGCTGGTGCTCAGCGCGCTGGTGTCAGTCTTTTGGTCGCCCTACCCGGTGGGCGACATCGATATTCCGAATAAATTGGCACCGCCCAGTGCTGCACATTGGCTGGGCACCGACAGCCTGGGGCGGGACATTGCCAGCTTGTTGCTGGTGGGCAGTCAGAACTCGCTGTGGGTGGGCTTTATTGCGGTGGGTCTGGGCATGGGCGCGGGTGTTCCTTTGGGCTTGCTGGCGGCGGCGCGTCGGGGTTGGGTGGAGGAACTTGTCATGCGGGCCGCCGATTTGACCTTTGCCTTTCCGGCCTTGTTGTCGGCGATCATGTTGTCGGCCATTTACGGACCCGGTTTGGTGGTGAGTGTGGTGGCCATTGGCATTTTCAACATCCCGGTGTTTGCGCGCATCACGCGAGGTGCGGCGAATGCGGTGTGGTCGCGGGATTTTTGCGCGGCTGCCCGCACGGCTGGCAAAGGCAGTTGGCGCATCACGCGAGAACATGTCTTGCCCAATATCCTGAGCGTGCTGATCGTGCAGGCGACGATCCAGTTTGCCATTGCCATTCTGGCCGAAGCGGCTCTGTCCTATTTGGGTTTAGGCACGCAGCCGCCGCAGCCAAGCTGGGGGCGCATGCTCAATGAGGCGCAGTCCCAAATGTTTCAGGCCCCTTGGTTGGCGGTTTACCCCGGGGTGGCGATTGCCTTGGCGGTGTTGGGTTTGAACCTGATGGGCGATGGCTTGCGTGACCTGCTCGACCCACGTTTGGCCAGGCAAAGATGAGCACCATGACCGATTCCATTTCTCAGCCCATGCTGCAAGTGCGTGACTTGCGCGTGAGCTTGCCCACCGCGCGTGGCTGGGCACAGGCTTTGCGCGGCGTGTCTTTTAATTTGGCCCGCGGTCAGACGCTGGGGCTCATTGGTGAGAGCGGTTGCGGCAAATCGCTGACCGCGCTGGCGTTGATGGGGCTCTTGCCCGAGCAGGCTCGGATCAGTGGTTCTGTTTGTTTTCAAGGTGCCGAGTTGGTGGGCATGGCCGATGCCGCTTATGGTCAATTGCGCGGAGCCCGCATGGGCATGATTTTTCAGGAGCCAATGACCGCGCTCAATCCGCTGCACCCCATCTGGCGGCAGATTGCAGAGCCTTTGCGTTTGCACCAGAACATGGGGCTTGAGCAAGCCAAGGCCAAGGCGCTGGAATTGCTGGAGCGGGTGCAATTGCCGCGTGCCCGTGAGCGGCTGCAGGCCTATCCGCACCAGTTGTCAGGCGGGCAGCGTCAGCGCGTGATGATTTCAATGGCTTTGGCCTGCAGCCCGGATCTGCTGATTGCCGACGAGCCGACCACGGCGCTGGATGTCACGGTGCAAAAAGAGGTTCTGTCGCTGATCCGTCAATTGGTGCGGGAGGACGGCATGGGCCTGGTGCTGATCAGCCACGACCTGGGGCTCATGCAAGACCAGGTTGACCGCGTGATGGTCATGTATGGCGGCACCGTGGTCGAAGAAGCAGCCACGCAGGAGTTGTTTGCACAAAGGGCGCA
Organism: Limnohabitans planktonicus II-D5; assembly: GCF_001270065.2. Taxonomy (GTDB): domain Bacteria; phylum Pseudomonadota; class Gammaproteobacteria; order Burkholderiales; family Burkholderiaceae_C; genus Limnohabitans_A; species Limnohabitans_A planktonicus. The sequence continues at coordinate 142,007 of NZ_LFYT02000006.1, read as the reverse complement.
CCCTTACACACGGGGTTTGTTTGCGGCGCGCCCACGTCTGGGCTTGTCACGCGGCACACGTTTGCAGACCATTGCGGGCAGCGTGCCCGAGTTGATGGACCTGCCAGCGGGTTGCGCATTTTCTGACCGATGTGATGGGGCCGTCGAGGCATGCCGGACGACGGCGGTGGTGGCGCAAACCATTGCGCCTCGCGTGGTGTCTGATGTGCCGCACCGGGTGAGCTGCCCACGCTGGAGTTTGTCATGAGTGCTGGGCCGATGTTGGCGCCTGCGCCTTTGCTGGAGGTGCGTCACTTGGGCAAGCGCTTTGCCTTGCCAAAATCATCCCTGTTCAGTGCGGCGGGCAGTTTGCAGGCCTTGTCTGATGTCAGTTTTCGCCTGGAGGCCGGGCGCAGCCTGGGCATTGTGGGGGAATCGGGGTCTGGCAAGTCCACGCTGGCCAAGTTGGTGATGGCGCTGGACAAGCCCAGCGAGGGGCAGGTTCTGCTGGATGGCGTGGATGTGCATCAACTGGGACCAGCGGATTTGCGCAGGCTGCGCCCACGCTTTCAAATGGTGTTTCAGGACCCTTACGGTTCCCTGGATCCTCGCCAGAAGGTGCGCCAGATCGTGACCGAGCCCCTGGCGGTGTTGTCATCAGGCAGTGCCGCCGAGGTGGATGAACGCGCAGCGCAGGCTTTGTGTGAGGTGGGGCTGCGAACGTCTGACTTGGACAAATACCCGCACGAATTTTCAGGTGGGCAACGTCAACGCATCGCCATGGCGCGGGCCTTGATCACGCGACCGTCATTGATCGTGGCGGATGAGCCGGTCAGCGCTCTGGATGTGTCCGTTCAGGCGCAGGTGCTCAATTTGATGATGGATTTGCAAGACCGCTATGGCTTGAGTTACCTGTTTGTCAGTCATGACCTTGCCGTGGTCAAACTCATGTGCGACGATGTGCTGGTTTTGCAATCGGGCTGTGTGGTGGAGCAAGGCTCGGCCCAGCAGGTGTTCAGTCAAGCGCAACACCCCTATACGCAAGCACTGATGGCTGCAGTGCCCGGACACCATTAACCTATTTTTCAGGAGATCTCATGACATTCAAGGAACACACTTTTTCGCGTCGCACGGCGGGTTGGTGCGCGGTGGCTTTGCTGGTGGGGGCCAGTTGGGTGATGCCCTCCATGGCACAGGCTCAAGCCCGTAAAGACAGCCTGGTTCTGGGCATGATTTTGGAGCCCACCAGTCTGGACCCCACGATGGCTCCGGCTGCAGCCATTGGTGAGGTGGTGCACTACAACATTCTGGAGGGGCTGACCAAGATCAATGTGGATGGCTCGGTTGCCGCGCTGCTGGCAGAAAGCTGGAAGATGGATGCGGATGGCAAGGCCTTCACTTTCAAATTGCGCAAAGGTGTGAAGTTTTCAGATGGTTCTGACTTTGATGCGTCGGCCGTCAAGTTCAGCTTTGAGCGCGCCAAGGGCGAAAAAAGCACCAACAAGGCGAAAGCTGTCTTCAACAACATCAGCCACATTGCCACACCTGACGCGCATACGGTGGTGATCGTGCTGAACAATCCTGATGGCAATTTCCTGTTTCGTCTGGGTGAAAACACGGCGGTGATCCTGCACCCCGGCAGTGCAGCCAACGCGGCTACAAAACCCGTGGGTACCGGCCCCTACAGGCTCGATTCTTGGGCAAAAGGTTCCTCCATTTCCATGTCCAAATGGGAGGGTTACCGTGATGCCGGGGCTGTCAAGATCAAGAAGGTCACTTTCCGCTTCATCAATGACTCGGCCGCGCAAGTGGCGGCTTTGCTGGCCGGTGACATCGACGGTATGCCGCGTTTTCAGTCACCCCAAAGTCTCAAGCAATTTCAAAGTGACAAGCGCTTTGTAGTCGAGATGGGCAGCTCCGCTGGCAAAGGCATCATGACGATCAATAACCGCAAGAAGCCCTTTGATGATGTGCGTGTACGCCGTGCGCTGTCGCATGCTGTCGACAAGAAAGCCTTCATTGATGGCGTGTTTGAAGGCATGGCCAAACCGATTGGCAGTCACATGGCACCCACCGACGCTGGCTATGTCGAATTGAGTGGTTTGTATGCCTACGATCCCGAAAAAGCCAAGGCCCTGCTCAAGGAAGCAGGGGTGCAAACGCCCTTGAATGTCACACTTACTTTGCCTCCACCACCCTACGCACGCAAAGGTGGTGAAATCCTGGCCGCTCAGCTGGCCAAGGTCGGCATCAATGCCAAGATCGAAAACGTGGAATGGGCGCAATGGTTGGGCGGGGCCTTCAAAGGCAACTTTGACTTGACCGTGATCAACCATGTGGAACCCCTGGACTACATGGCCTATGCCAATCCCCAGTACTACTGGGGCTACGACAGCAAGGCTTTCCGCGATCTGGCGGCCAAGCATTCAGAAGCCACCAACGCCAAAGATCGCACCAAATTGTTTGGTGACATGCAACGCTTGATTGCCACGGATGCGGTGAATGTTTTCTTGTTCAATGCATCCAATTCAGCGGTGTACCGTAAAGGCCTCAAAGGCCTGTGGTCCAGCTCACCCATTTTTGCCAATGACATTGCTGCAGTTTCCTGGCAATAATTGTTCATCGTCTCAAAAGCGGCTCAAAATGCCGCTATAATTCAATGCATAGCGCGGCTGTAGCTCAGCTGGATAGAGTACTTGGCTACGAACCAAGGGGTCGTGGGTTCGATTCCTGCCAGCCGCACCATATTGAAAAGCTCACAACGAAAGTTGTGGGCTTTTTCTCTTTGGGGCCTGTGCATCAGGCTTCCTCTCTCGCACATGGGTCTTCACAGCATGAGCAAAGCTTTCACCAAAGAAACAGATGCAGATGACGATGACGACATCGCACTGCCTGCCTTGCCTGCCGGTGCTCGCAATTACATGACGCCTGCGGGTTATGGGCGTTTGCGCGCGGAATTGTTTTCCTTGATCGACGATGAGCGCCCCAAGGTGGTGGAGATCGTTCATTGGGCGGCCAGCAATGGTGACCGTTCAGAAAATGGTGACTACCTTTACGGTAAAAAGCGTTTGCGCGAGATTGATCGTCGTATACGGTTTTTGACCAAACGCCTTGAAATGGCCGAGGTGGTTGATCCTTCGGTGCACCACGGCAGTGATCAGGTTTTCTTCGGCGCCACAGTCACGTATCTGGAGTCCTCAGGGGTCGAGCGCACGGTCACCATCATGGGCATTGATGAAGCAGACAGCTTGAAGGGCCAGGTCAGCTGGGTGTCGCCCATTGCACGCACTTTGATCAAGTCGCGTGAAGGTGATGAACTTCAGCTGGTGACGCCATCTGGCGTGATGGCCATTGAGGTGCTGCAGGTGAGTTATCCCTCGCCAGGCCCCCTTTGAGGGGTCAGCTGAGCGGGTGTCCCGTGTTCGTTTGTCGGCTGGCTTGAATGACAGCGGGGTTGCGTTTGAGCTGGCGCAAGACGGAGTCTAGGTGCGATGTATCCCTGACGGCAATCACGAACCGCAAATCCGCAGTGTCCTGTTGTGAGTCCTGACCCATATCGACGTGAACGATGTCGGCTTCTGCGGTGGCCAAAGCCCCTACCACACGGGCCAGCACCCCCTTGCCATTGACCGCAGTGACTGCAATACCGGTCTCGAAGTTCCGCGCAGGTTCATCCGACCATTCCACGCCGATGAAGCGTTCGCTGTCCTTGTGCTCAAGTTTTTTGGCGATGGCGCATTCACGGCAGTGAACTGCCAAGCCCTCACCGCGGCCAAGGTAGCCCACAATTGCATCGCCAGGCAAGGGGCGGCAGCAGCGTGAATAGACCACAGAAGCGTTCTCGCTGCCATCGAGTGTGATGGCTCCTTGAGACACGGATTCATGGGCCGTGAAGCGTTCGCGGGTCATCAGCAAGGCGTCGGGTTTTTGACCCAGTTCGCCGAGCAGCACCACCAAGCGTTTGGCGACGATGCTGGCAATGCGTTTGCCCAAGCCCAAGTCCATCAATAAATCGGCGCGATTTTTATTGCCGGTAAAGCGCAGCAATTTATCCCACAAGGGTTGAAGCAAAGCCTCTTCTGTAGGCAATTCGTCGATACCCTCCGCCCTCAGGGCCTGGCTGAGCAATTTTTCGCCCAACTCCACCGACTCGGTTTGTGCCATCGTTTTCAGATGGTGGCGGATTTTGGAGCGGGCCCGGCCCGTGCGCACAAAGCCCAACCAAGCTGGATTGGGGGAAGACACGGGCGCTGTGATCACTTCGATCACGTCGCCATTTTTCAGCTCGGTGCGCAGCGGCACCTGGTCGCCATTGATTTTTGCAGCCATGGCGTGGTCGCCGACGCGGCTGTGAATCGCATATGCAAAGTCCACCACGGTGGCTCCACGCGGCAGCGCCATGATTTGGCTCTTGGGTGTGAAAACGTAGACCGCATCGGGGAATAAGTCGACTTTGACATGGTCCCAGAATTCTGCTGCATCGCGTGTCTCGTTCTGGATGTCGAGCAGCGATTGCAGCCATTGCGTGCCAAGGCGTTCAGACTGGGCTTGGGCGGTGCTGTGCTCCTTGTAGAGCCAGTGTGCAGCGATGCCGGATTCAGCCACCAGATGCATGGCTTCGGTACGCATCTGAAACTCGACGTTCACCCCGGATGGCCCCACCAGTGTGGTGTGCAGGGATTGGTAGCCATTGACTTTGGCAATGGCGATGTGGTCCTTGAACTTGCCGGGCACCGGTTTGTAGATCTGGTGCAACAAGCCCAAGGCCGTGTAGCAGTCGATGACCGAGGGCACGATGACCCGAAAGCCATAGATGTCAGTGACTTGGGCAAAGCTCAGATGCTTGTCGTCCATTTTTTTATAGATGGAATACAGCGTTTTTTCTCGGCCACTGATACGCACATCCATACCCGCTTGGGCAAAAACAGATTCAACCTCGGTTTGCACCTTTTGGATCAGGTCGCGCCGACGGTTGCGTGCACGCGATACAGCTTTGGTCAGCACGGCATAACGCCAGGGCAGCAGGTGCTTGAAAGACAGGTCCTGCAATTCTCTGTAGATTTGGTTCAGGCCCAGACGGTGCGCGATGGGTGCATATATTTCGAGGGTCTCGGATGCAATCCGGCCCCATTTGCTGCGCGGCATGTCGGACATGGTGCGCATGTTGTGCGTGCGATCGGCCAGCTTGATGAGGATGACCCGCACGTCGCGTGCCATGGCCAAGAGCATTTTGCGAAACGACTCGGCCTGGTTTTCTTCGCGGGTATTGAATTCCAGCTTTTCGAGCTTGGTCAGTCCATCCACCAGCTCGGCCACCGGGGCACCAAAGCGTTCAATCAATTCGGCCTTGGTGACGCCACAGTCTTCCATGGCATCATGCAACAGGGCGGCCGAAAGGGCTTGGACATCCAGCTTCCACTCGGTACACAGCGCCGCCACCGCAATCGGATGGGTGATGTAAGGTTCGCCGCTTTTGCGCATCTGGCCCAGGTGGGATTCGTCTGCAAACTTGTAGGCTTTGCGCACCATTTCAGCGTCGGATGCACTGAGGTAATCGAGCCGGGCCGTCAGGGCTGCAAAACTGGCTGCCGCCGCGTTGGCGGTGGCAGGACTCACCACAGCACAGCTGTTGTGACCAGTTGAAGGGGAGGGTGGCATGACGGCACTCATGGTATCAATGTAACTGAAGCGACCCTCTGCACAGATTGCAGACGTGAAAAAGCCCCATTGCTGGGGCTTCAGTGTCCTTGGCCGAAGCCAAGTGTGTGTGAATCAGGAGACGCGCTTGAGCATTTCGATGCCCACTTTGCCGGCCGCAATTTCGCGCAAGGCCGTCACGCCGGGCTTGTTTTTGCTTTCGATGCGGGCCGTGTGGCCTTGGCTCAGCATGCGAGCCCGGTAGGTGGCCGCCAGAACCAGTTGGAAGCGGTTCGGGATCTGCTCCAGGCAGTCTTCAACAGTGATACGGGCCATGGTGATTTTTCCTTCGGGTTAGGCGAGATGCAGCGCCTCGAATGTGTCTGCGCGGGCTCTGCGTTGAGCGGGATACTTGAGCCTTTGGGCATGAACGATGGCTTTGAGGTCAAACAAAGCACGTTCAAAAACTTCGTTGATTATAACGAAGTCGAATTCTTTGGCCTGCGCCAGCTCGACGGCGGCGTTTTGCATGCGCAACTCGATGATGTCGGGTGCGTCTTCACCGCGGCGCTCCAGCCTTGAGCGCAATTCTTCCCAGCTGGGGGGCAAGATGAAGATCAGTACAGCATTGGCATACATCTGTTTGATCTGAATCGCACCTTGGTAATCAATTTCCAGCACCACATCGGAGCCTTGGGCCATGCGCTCCTCGATCATTTTTTTGGAGGTGCCGTAGCGCTGGCCATGCACGTTGGCCCACTCGACAAAGGCGTCAGCCAGCACCATCGCGTCAAATTCTTGCTGCGAGGCAAAGAAGTATTCCCGACCGTGTTTTTCCTGGCCACGGGGTGCGCGGGTGGTGTGCGACACAGAGGGGTGCACGCCCGAGTCGAGTTCCATCAAAGCCTTGACCAGGCTGGATTTGCCCGCCCCGCTGGGGGCGGCCACGACAAAAAGGTTTCCTGGGTATTCCATGGTGTTGTGCTTTATTCGATGTTTTGGACTTGTTCGCGCATTTGCTCGATCAGCACCTTCATGTCCACCGAAATGCGGGTCATTTCAAGTACGGCAGATTTGGAGCCCAAGGTGTTGGCTTCGCGGTGCAGTTCCTGAATCAGGAAGTCCAGTCGTTTGCCGATGTCACCGCCTTTGCTGAGCAGGCGGGCGATCTCATCCAAGTGCGAGCGCAGTCGGGTCAATTCTTCGGCCACATCAATGCGGATGGCGAAGGCAGTGGCCTCGGTCAGGGCGCGGTCTTGCGCCGCTTCAGGCAGGTGGCTGCCATCGGCCAGGGCCATGGCGTCTTTCCAGCGTTCCAGAAAACGCTGGCGTTGCTGCTCAACGAGTTGCGGGACCAAGGGCGCTGCTTGTTCGGCCAGGGTACGCAATTGGTCAATGTGGCCTTGCAGCATGTCAGTCAGGCGTGCGCCTTCGCGGGCGCGGGCGTCAAGCAAGGCGGTGATCGCTTGTTGGGCCAGTGCGAGCCAGGCGACTTCTTCCAAGGCCACTGGCGTGCTATTGCCCGCCGTCAGGCGCAGCACGTCGGCCACGCTCAGTTCCCGGGCTTTTGGCAGCCAGTCATGAATCTTGTCTTGCAGGGCTGCAATTTTTTGCAAGGCCTGGTGGTTGGGGGCTTGCAAGGAAGTGCCATCGCCAGCATCCTGGCTGGCGCGCACTTCCACTTTGCCGCGTTTGATCTGGCGAGTGATCAGTTCGCGCAAGCTGGGTTCGAGCTGGCGCAGATCTTCGGGCAGCTTGAAACTCAGGTCCAGAAATCGGCTGTTGACCGAGCGGATTTCAAGTCCGAGTCGCGCTGTGGGGGTAATGGTCGCCGCTGGGGCATTGGCCTCGACGTCCACGGGCAGCGGGCTGTGCTGCACGCTGGCGTAACCGGTCATACTGTAAACTGGCATTGATCAGGATCCTTGTGACAGCGCATTGCCAACTTGGCACAAGAGCGCTGCAGATGCCCAGCCTAACAGCTGTGCATGAAACAAGGCATTATCTCAAACTCTCACCTGACCACCCTTGCTCGATTTGCGCCCATGGGTGCCGCTCAGGACCATCTTCGCACCATCATGAACACCACTGCTTTTGCTTATGTCCGAACCGGCCGTGCTACTGACGCATTGCGCCCTGTGCGCATCACCCGTGGCTACACCATTCACGCCGAGGGCTCGGTTCTGATCGAATTTGGTCATACCCGTGTGTTGTGCACGGCCTCGGTGGAAGAAAAAGTGCCTGGCCATAAAAAAGGCAGTGGCGAAGGTTGGGTCACGGCGGAATACGGCATGCTGCCTCGCGCCACCCACACCCGTGGAGACCGTGAAGCGGCTCGGGGCAAGCAAAGCGGGCGCACACAGGAAATTCAGCGTTTGATTGGCCGATCACTGCGTGCGGTGTTTGACCTGAAAAAACTCGGCGAGCGCACCATCCACCTGGACTGCGACGTGCTGCAAGCCGATGGCGGCACGCGCACGGCCAGCATCACTGGCGCATTTGTGGCGGCCCAGGACGCGGTGGCTTGGCTGATGGCCACCGGCAAGCTGCAAGAGTCGCCCATCTTGGACCGTGTGGCGGCCATCTCTGTGGGGTTGAAAGCGGGCACCGCATTGCTCGACTTGGATTACCCAGAAGACTCCGCTTGCGATACCGATATGAATGTGGTCATGACCGGCGCTGGCAACTTTGTCGAGGTGCAGGGAACCGCTGAAGGCGTGGCCTTTACCCGCCTTGAGATGGACCGCATGCTGGCCTTGGCCGAAAAAGGCATCGCGCAATTGGTGGGTTTGCAAAAGCAGGCGCACGACGAACCCAAGACCTTGACCTTCTCGGCCTGATCCGCAGGCCCCGTGCGCATGAAAATCGTTCTTGCTTCCAACAATTCGGGCAAATTGGTCGAACTGCAAGCCATGTTCGCCCCGCTCCAGATGACGCTGGTGCGCCAGTCCGAGCTGAACATTCCGGAGGCCGAAGAGCCCTTCAGAACCTTTGTTGAAAACGCCCTGGCCAAAGCCCGCCATGCAGCCAGGCTCAGTGGCTTGCCCGCTTTGGCAGACGATGCCGGTTTGTGTGTGGATGCCTTTGGCGGGCTGCCCGGTGTGGATACGGCCTATTACGCCACCCGTTTCGGTTATGCCAAAAGCGATGACAACAACGTCACGGCGCTGCTGGAACAAATGCAGGGCATCGACAACCGGCGTGCCGCCATGGTCAGCACGCTGGTGGCTGTGCGCAGTGCCGATGACCCGGAGCCCCTGATTGCCGTGGGGCGTGTGGTGGGCGAGATTGCACGCGAACGTCTCGGCACCCAGGGATTCGGGTTTGATCCCATCATGTTCATCCCCGAATTTAGCAAAACCTTTGCGCAATTGCCGGTCGAAGTCAAAAACGCCAACAGCCACCGTGGCCGCGCTGCGCAGGCCATGCTGGCCTTGATGCGTGAACGCTGGATGGCCTGACGCATGAGTCACCCGCTTGATCCGGTTCACGCCATGCGCCCAGGCATGCTGCAGCTCAAAGCGCTGCCACCGTTGTCGCTGTATGTGCATTTGCCTTGGTGCATCAAAAAGTGCCCCTATTGCGACTTCAACTCGCATGAGTGGCGCGCAGGCGATGACCGGTCGATGCAAAGCCAATACATCGATGCCTTGTTGGCCGATCTGGAGGCGAGCCTGCCCCTGATCTGGGGGCGCAGCATTCAGACCGTGTTTTTGGGCGGCGGCACACCCAGCCTGTTTACGCCCGAAGCCATTGACCAGCTGATGGGCGGCATTCGTGCCCGTGTGCGCCTGGCACCCGATGCCGAAATCACCCTGGAGGCCAATCCGGGCACGTTTGAGAAAGACCGTTTCAAGGCATTTCGCCAGGCCGGCATCACCCGTTTGTCTATTGGGGTGCAGAGTTTCAACAACGCGCACCTGAAATCATTGGGCCGTGTGCATGACCGTGATCAGGCGCTGGCTGCCGTGACCGAGGCGGCGCAGGTGTTTGACACCTTCAACCTGGACCTCATGTATGCCTTGCCTGGCCAGACGCTGGAAGACTTGAGCGAGGATATTCAGACCGCGCTGGCTTTTGCGCCCCCGCACATCTCCATTTACCACTTGACGATCGAGCCCAACACGGTGTTTGCCAAGTTTCCACCGGCGCTGCCCGAGGACGATCTGGCCTACGAGATGATGGACCGCATCACCGAACTGACGGCATCGCGTGGCTTGTCGCGTTATGAGGTCTCGGCCTACGCCCAACCTGGCCACGCCTGTGCGCACAACCTGAACTACTGGCAGTATGGGGATTACCTGGGCATTGGCGCTGGGGCGCACAGCAAGCTCAGCTTTGCGCACCGTTTGGTGCGGCAAGTGCGCTTTCGTGAGCCACAGCTGTACATGCAGCAGGCCATGAAAGGCGAGCCGGTCACGCAAAACACCGAGGTCTCACGCCAGGATTTGCCCTTTGAATACATGCTCAACGCCCTGCGTTTGCGCGAGGGTTTTGCATTGACGGATTTCGCCGAGCGCACAGGGCTGGCCGTGACCAGCATTCAAAAAGGCTTGCAGGAAGCCGAACGCCTGGGTTTGATTCAGAGAGACCTGATCCGTGTCTGGCCCACCGTGCGGGGCTTTGATTTTCTGTCTGATCTTCAAGCCCTTTTCTTGAGTGATGCAGCCTGAAAGCTGCAGCCCAACTTGTCAGCGCTTGAGAAATGAGAGCAGTAACCTCCATGCAAAAAGCATCAAGAGTGCGCCTGCTACATCGCCCACAAACATCGTCGACACATCAAAACACCAATTGACGTGAGTGGGGTGCAGCATCACCCAGAAAAAACAGCACTGACCCAGCCAGCACCTCAGTTTGCAAGGCTTCCTGAATTGCCGTGGTCATGCAGCCGGGGTTTGATGCACCTGCTGCATGGACTGACCCAGATGGCTGAAATACTCAATGGTCCGTGGTGTGGGCGTCAGGTATTTGGCGCGGCGGTCACCGTCGATATTGAGGGTGCTGAGCATTTCTTTTTCGCGCAGACGCGTGATGCGTTTGTGCAAGGTGGCTGGCGAGCCTAAATCAGCCAGACCAATGGCTTCGCGCACGGTCATGGGCTGATTTTCATACCATCTCAGCGCCACAGCTTGCAAAAGTACAGATTCATTCGCATCCATTTCCATGCCCTCTGGCAAAGCTTTAACGACCCGTGTCAATTGCAGGAATTGCAGATAAGCCGTGGCAAACGGGCTGGTGTTTTTATCCATAGTGATTTGATTTTATCAATCAAATTGAAATGCCAGATTAAGCTTAATTACAAAAATGAGTCTATAAAATCGTGAATTATGAATGTGTTGCCAATGGCTGAATGCTGGAACTTCAGGCATGCCCGTGGCGTCGCCGGAAAAGCCATAGCCGCAATGTCCAATTGGTTTGTCGGCGCATGATCCACAATGCAGCAATCAAAGCTGCAGCGCCGTGCAGATAAATGACCAGCAAAGCCAATGGCATGCGTCCTTCGGCAATCCAGCGCTGACCGAAATTGATCATGTTGTAGTAAATCACGAAAGTCAAAATGGCTTTCATCAAATGATAACTTTTGGCTGCTCTCGGATTGACGGCTGCCAATGCCAAAGCCAGGAAAACCAGATTCAGTGCGCAAAATCCCTGACCTAAGCGCCAGAAAATCTCACCCATGCGTGAGGGGTCGGGTTTCTGAATCAAGTCCAGGCTGGGAACCATATGGTTGGCACGCGCTCCTGAGGCGGCAACTGCATGCTCTTCGATCAACAATTGATAGTTTTCAAAGGTGGTGATTCGGGTTTCCTGGGTCACCGTATTGAGGGAGATCTGTTGACCGTTTTTCAGTTTCAGAAAACGCTCATTTTTGATGTTGTCGACAAATCCTTGTTGTGCGGTTGTGATGGTTTGCATATCCCCATCGCTTGTCGATACAAAGACGTTGGTGCCGGACATGCTTCCCGAAGTTTCCTTGTCAATGAAAAAAACACTTTTGCCACCCGAGAACTCCTGAAATTTGCCCGGAGCCACACGCTCGACATCGCTTCTGGATTCAAAACGGTCTTTGAGCTCCTGTATTTTTTGGTTACTCCATGGCCAAACCACCAAGGCGGAAAAAAATATGGCCACCAAGATGGGCCAGGCAAATCGAAAAATGGGGCCGACGAAAGAAAACAGACTGCGCCCACTGCAAAACCAGATCACCATCTCACTGTCGCTGTACATGCGCGAGAGTGTGGAAACCACCGAGAGGAACAAACTCAAGGTCAGCAAAGTGGCGGAATAACCCAAAGCTGTGAAGCCCATGACCAACAACACATCGGAAGGGTTGATGCTGCCTCGGCTGGCCTGGCCCAAGGTCTGAATGAGCATATTGGTCATGACCACGGTCAGCAGGACCACCAAGGTTGTCACAAAGGACTGGGCTAAATCCTTGCGGAGGGAAGATTGCAACACCATGGTGAATCGATCAAATCAAAGCAGTTGCAATGATCATGGTTTGATGTCGCTGGTGAGTCCGCAGCGTTGGGCTTCAGGCGTGGTGATCTGTGCCAAAGCAGGACCTGAGCGCCACAGCCACCAAGCGTGGCCCTTGAAAGCCACTTGCCAGCCATCTTTCATGTTGGGGTGGGAAAGCTGTGCAGGCGTCACTAGCCAACGCACTTCTGGCGATGACTGTTTCAGGACTTCAGGCGATTGCAGCACCTGTCCAGCTGTGTGGTCAAAATCAGCCCCTTCAAAAAAAACCCTTCGCCAATTGTCCCCAGAGTTTTTGCGTACTTCGTCCCAGTTTTCAATGACGATCAGCGCTTGAGATCGTTGGGCCAGAAAGGGTAAATCAAAGGGGTATTCTCCAAATACATAAACTTTGTCTTCGGGATTCGACAGACATGTGAGTGTTTGTGCGACATCTTGGCTGTGATCTTTCATGCTGTTGTAGCGTGCCAGAAAATTGGCCCCGGTGGCCAAAGCCAAGCTGAAACCACATACCCCCCAAAACCAGGCGTTGGCTGATTTTTTGTGCCCCATCAATGCGTCCCAGTTCTGAACGGCGAGGATGGCAACCGCCGGAATCACGGGCAGGATGTAGCCGATCAATTTGGAGTTGGGCAGCGAGAAAAAGAGCAAGATCACGCCCAACCAAATCCAGGGCAAAGACGTCCAGGGATTGAGCCTCAAAGCTGCAAGGCCACCGCGCAAAACCTTGCCTTTGAAAATTTGTTGAGCAACACGCCAGGCAATGAAAAGCACCCAGGGGAACATGAAAATCCCAATGACGCCCGGGTAAAACCACCAATCCTGATGATTGTTGAACTGTGACCCACTGAAACGGGAAAAGTGATGTCCGATGATGAAATAGTCTAAAAATCCTGAAAACTGTGCCTCGACTTGCAGCATCCAGGGCAGAGTTGTCAGCCCACAAATCAACAAACCACTGAGCCACGGAAAGTGAATAAGCTGTCGCGTTTTGCCCATCAAAATCACCCAGGTCAGCATCACCATGCCGGGAAGTACGATCCCAATCAGCCCCTTGCTCAGCACACCCAGGCCACATGCTAAAAATCCGAGTCGAGCCCAAAATACATCGGGTTTATCGTCATCTTTCATCGCGACGGCAAACAAGCCGATGGCGACAGTGATCCACGTGGCCACCAAAAAATCATGGTTGATGTATTGGCCGCCCACCAAATATCCCACACTCGTACCCAGCACCAGACTCACCTTCCGGGCTGTGATCTCGCCAAGAATGCGCCGCACGCCCAGATACACCCCCGTCAACATGATCAGTGCATGCACAGCCGTCACCAGGCGGGCCGTCCATACATGCACGCCTGCCAAGTGAAATACCTCGGCTTGTAACCAGTAAAGCAGGGGTGGCTTGTGAAAGAAAGGAATGCCATTGAGCCTGGGCACCAGCCAATCATCTGAGATGAACATCCAGCGCCCTATGTCGGCATAACGGCCTTCATCGGGCAGCGATAAAGGTCTGATGAGCGCCAAGACCAGCAGCAGCAACCAGATGCAAGCGATGGTCAACCAGGACTTTGTTTTCTCGGTCATTGGAAATGATGGACGGTGAATGGTTAGGCAGGATTTTTGTTGGCAAGGGGTCATCAGTCCCCTGGCGAATGAAATTCCAGTGTAACTTCCCACCCCTTTACCGCAGGGGTGCGGGGAATAAACACATGGCCATGAAAAAAGCGCCACGAGGGCGCTGAATATCGGTGATCGAGGGCTGAACTAGAGCGGCCATTTGGCGGAAGCGGTGAGATTCGAACTCACGGACCTTTTCAAGTCGCCGGTTTTCAAGACCGGTGCAATCGACCACTCTGCCACGCTTCCTTGGGGTGAGATTGTAGCCGTATCAACAGGGGGTCCGCCCGAGAGCGCCCCCTGTTGAGTGCATTATTTACTGCCGGGTGCTGCCACTTGAACCCACTTGCCGCCTTTGATCTGGTCAATGGAGACCATCTCCGGCCCGACGTGGTTGTTGGTGAAGCTTTGGCGCGTGAAGGTGGTGAAGTCCTGGTGGGCCACAGCGGGCATGGCTTTGGCCAAACCTGCCGATGTCAGATTGCGACCGGCGGCTTGCAGGCCCGCAATGAACCAGGAGGTGTAGGAGTAAGCATTGGCTGCGTTCTCGTCGGCGTCCATGTTGAACTTGGCTTTGAAGTCGGCCATGAATTTCTTGGCCACCGGATCACTGCTGTCGGCTTCGTGGAGTTTCCAGCCACCGATGCCATACAGGCCTTCCACGCTGTCCTTGCCCAATCGGGCGACGATGCTGGAGCGACCTGGAATGGTGGTCAAGACCTTGACTTGCGACCAGTTGAGCTTTTTCACTTCGCTCATGACGCCCAGGGTTTCACGCACCACGGTGCCGGCCACGATCAGGTCGACGTTGGCCGCCTTCATCTTGGCCACTTGGGATGAAAAATCGATGTCACCCACTTTGTAGGCCGCTTCTGCCGCCACAGTGAAACCGCCACCCTTGAGCGCTTGGGTGATGCCACCTCGGACCAGATCACCAAACGGGCCTTCCTGGTAGATCACGCCGACTTTTTGGGTTTTCCAGTTGTTCACGGCCCAGCTCAGTGCCGTGGCGGTGGTGGTGTCGTAGTTCATCACGGTGGTGAACAGCAAAGGGCTGTTGCCACTGACCTTTTGAATGATGCCCGATGCACCCCAAGGCGCAAAGACCATGACGCCTGCGTCGTTGGCGAGTTTGACTGTGGCTGCATTGGGGCCGGAGCCAAAGGGGTTGATGATGGCAAAAACGTTGTCGCTTTTGATCAGCTTTTGCACGGCTCGCACCGCCAGTTGGGGCTGGCTGCCGTTGTCTTCCACAATGAGTTTGATCTTGCGGCCGTTAACCCCACCTGCGGCGTTGAGTTCGTCAATGCGCATCTGCATGCCGTTGCGCAGCATGGGCATGCCGGGGGCGGCTGGGCCGGACAGGTCGATGTGGGTGCCAATCACGATTTCGTTGTCACTCACCCCTTGGGTGGTTTGGGCTTGCACACCGCTGGCCAGCATGCCGGTGGTGGCGAGTATGAGAAGTCTTCGGTTCAATTTCATGGTTGTCTCCTGGTGGTTAAAAGATAGTCTTCAGGCCTGGTTTACGCATGCGTGCTTACCCTGAGCGGCCACCTCAGTTGGGGTACATGCTGTCAATCAAAGCCGCATATTTGCTGGCAATGACTTTGCGTTTGAGTTTCATGGTGGGGGTGAGCTCTTCGTCTTCGGCGGTGAGCAGTTCCGAGATGATTTTGAAAGACTTGATTTGCTCGACCCGTGCCAGTTGCGGGTTGATGCGTTCGATTTCGCTGTGGATCAGGGCGACCACTTCGGGGGCCCGCGTCAGGCTGCCAAAATCGGTGTAGGGAACTTGGTGCTCTTGGGCATAACGGGCCACATGTTCCTGGTCGATCATGACCAGGCAAGTGAGGTATTTGCGGCCATCGCCAATGATCACGGCATCGGTGATGTAGGGGCTGAACTTGAGCAGGCTTTCGATGTGGCTGGGGGTGATGTTCTTGCCGCCCGAGGTGATCAAAATGTCCTTGATGCGGTCGCGAATGGCCAGGTAGCCCTCGGCATTGATTTCGCCGCAGTCGCCGGTGTGCAGCCAGCCCTCCTCGTCCAGACTTTCGCGGGTTTTGTCGGGCAGGTTCCAGTAACCGCCGAACACGTTGGGGCCACGCACCAACACCTCGTTGTCTTTGCCGATTCGAAGCTCGGTGCCCGCAGCCTTGACGCCCGCCCAGCCCAAACGAATGCCGCCTTTGGGCGTGGCGGTGCAAAAGCCGGTGGTTTCCGTCATGCCGAAGGCTTCGCGCAGTTCGATGCCGCAGCCCAAATACCAGCGGATCAAATCCGGTGGGACAGGCGCGGCACCGGTGAGTGCACTTTTGACGTTTTGCAGACCCAAAAAAATCCGGACATTGCGCAAGGTCAGCCACTGCATGGCCCTGAGCAAAAGACTCGGTGGGCTGATGGCTTGGCCCTGCAGCTGGGCTTCGACCCTGGCCGCGCCCATGGCGCGTGTGGTCTGGTAAGCCCAGCGGGCCGGGGCGATGGCGTCGCGCATGAACAAGTCGATTTGGGAATACATTTTTTCCCAAAAGCGGGGCGGTGCAAACACCAGATGCGGGGCCACTTCACGCATGTCGTTGAACACCGTGCCCGAGTTTTCCGGAAAGTGGACCACCAGCCCCAAGGCCAAGGGGTTGTAGACCGAAGACATGCGCTCGGCGATGTGGCAAAGCGGGAGAAAGGACACGGATTTGTCACCCGGCTGGATGTCCAGGTAGTCGGTGGCCAGGCTCAGTTGAAAGACCAGGTTGCGGTTCAGGGTCATGGCCCCCTTGGGTGCCCCGGTGGTGCCCGAGGTGTAGACCAAAAAAGCCAGGTCTTCGGCTTGGGTGCTGTCGATCGAGGCCTCAAAAAGGGCTTGACGGGTATCGGCCAAGGCCATGCCGCGTGCCAGGAATTCATCAAAAAATTCCACATCCGGATCGGCAAAGCCGCGCAGGCCTTCACGGTCCATGACCACAATGCGCTGCAGCTGCGGGCATTGGGCGCGAATCTCCAAAGCCTTGTCGAGTTGTTCCTGGTTTTCAACAAACAGCATTCGGCTGCCCGAGTCCATCAGGATGTGTTGCAGTTGACCTGCGGAAGAGGTGGGGTAGACGCCATTGCCGACCAGGCCCATGCATTGGGCACCCATGTCGACATAGAGCCATTCGGGTCGGTTTTCGGCCAGCACGCAAACCACTTGACCACGTTCAAGCCCCAGCGCTTGCATGGCCAGGCCGGTTGCCCGTGCGCGGGCAAAATATTCGGCCCATGTGGTGCTTTGCCACAGGCCCCTTTGCTTGTAGCGCAAGGCCGGTTGATCGGCCCAGGTGCGGCAGCGCTGGCGAAAGACTTTGGCGGGCGTGTCTTCGCCCAGAAAAGAGATGGCGGTGGGAGCGTTCATGGTGTCTGCGGTGTTCATGGTGTGCGGTATCAGCGCCAGGTTTTGCGGCGTTTCCAGCGTTGCGAAGTGCCGCTGATGCCTTGGGTGCTGTGGCCGCCCAGATAGGCTTCGCGCACATCGGCTTTTTGACTCAGCACAGCGCAGCTGTCGGCCGCCACGATGCGGCCCAGTTCCATGATGTAGCCATAGTCCGCATGCGCCAGTGCAATGGCGGCGTTTTGCTCCACCACCAAAACCGCGGTGCCCGTTTCCTGGCGGATGCGGCTGATGATGTGAAAGATTTCTTTGGTCAGCAAAGGCGACAGACCCAGCGAGGGCTCATCGAGCATCAGCAGTTGCGGTTGCGCCATGTAGGCGCGGCCAATCGCCAGCATCTGCTGCTCGCCTCCGGACAACAAGCCAGCGTGTTGTTGCGCGCGTTCCAGCAAACGCGGAAACCATTGAAAGACCCGCTCCAGGTCTTGGCGAATACCCTCGGCATCGCGCCGTGTGTAGGCCCCCATGTTGAGGTTTTCCCGCACACTCAGGAAGGGGTAAATTTGACGACCCTCGGGCACCAGCACCAAACCCCGTCGACACACCTCATCAGCGTCCAGACCGTGGATGGTTTGGTTGTTCAGCAGGACTTGGCCTTTGAACGGGTCGATCACCCCGGCCAGGGTGTTGAGCAAGGTGGTTTTACCCGCACCATTGGCCCCCAGCACCGTGACCATTTGTCCTTTTTCAACCTGCAGGTTCACCCCTTGCATGGCCGCAATGGGGCCGTACCAGGTTTCCAGGTTGCGTACTTCCAGCAAGGCACTCATGCTCAAGCTCCCAAATAAGCGGCAATGACGGCCGGATGACTTTGAACTTCGGTCGGACTGCCTTGTGCCAATACCCGACCTTGTGCCATGCAAATGACCCGATCGGCCACGGCACTGACCAGGGACATGTCGTGCTCCACCATGACCACGGTGATGCCCAGTTCGCTGCGGATGTCGTCGATCCAGAAGGCCAGCTCACGCGTTTCTTCGGGGTTCAGGCCCGAGGCCGGTTCATCCAGAAACAAGAGCTCAGGCTGGGCACACAAGGCACGGCCGAGCTCCACCACTTTGCGCACGCCGTAAGGCAGGCCTGCGATGGTCGCATGCCGCCAGGGCGTGAGGTCCAGAAAGTCGATGATTCTTTCCACTTCGGCGTGGGCCGCCTCTTCGAGCCTGGTCAGGGCCGGTGTGCGCAAAACTTGTTGCCACCAATGGCCCTGAAAGAAACGATGGCGTCCGAGCAACAGGTTGTCCAGCACCGTGGCTGCTTCAAACAGCTCAATGTTCTGGAAGGTGCGTGCAATGCCCAGGGTGGCGATTTGGTGGCGCTGCATCTGTGTGAGGTCCTGGCCCTTGAAGTGGATTTGCCCACCACTGGGGTCGAACACGCGGGTGACCGCATTGAGCAGCGAGGTTTTGCCCGCACCGTTGGGCCCGATCACGGCCAGCACTTCGCCGGGCCGGACTTCCAGGCTCAGATCGGCAATGGCTTGCACGCCACCAAAAGTGAGTGAGAGTTTGTCCACTGTCAGCAGTGGGGGTGTGGCGTTGGATGTTTTCAACGGTAACGCTCCGATTTCATGTAACGCTTGTTGCGCTTGAAGGTGTCTTTTCGGTAGATCGGGAAAGATTCCAGCAGGCTGCGGATCTTGAGCCAGCGGCCGTTCAGCCCCATGGGCTCAAACAGCACAAAAAGGGCCAGCACCAAGCCAAAGATGAAAGTCTCAAGGCCAAACTGTTTGGCCACGCTGTCAGGCAAAAACGGTTTGATGCGGGAGATGGCGGTGGGCAGGGAACTGATGAGAATGGCCCCCAGCACCGCGCCGCGCAGACTGCCCAGGCCGCCAATCACAACCATCAACACAAGCTCCAGCGACAGCAGCAAGGTGAAGCCATCGGGCGTGAGGTATTTCAGGTGGTGGGCCAGCATGCTGCCAGCCAGGCCGGTGATGCCTGCTGACAAGGCAAAAGCGCCTGCCTTCATGCGCTCGACCGGGATGCCCAAGGCGTAAGAGGCGGCTTCGGATTCACGCACGCCGATCAAGGCGCGGCCCATGCCAGAGCGCAAGATGTTGAGCAAGGCCAGCAGCACCAGCACCAAAATGGCCAGGCACAAGTAATAAAAAGCTTTGGAGCCGCCAAGCGACAAGCCCAGAAAAACAGGTTCGTTCACCGCCAAGCCAGTGAAGCCTCCAGTCACGGAACTCCAGTGGCCGATGATTTGCTCGACGATGATGGCGAACGCCATGGTCACCATGGCGAGGTAGAGGCCGGAGACGCGGATGGCGGGAATGCCCACCAGCAAACCGGCGCTGGCGCTCAGCAGTGCGGCCAGCACCATCGACAGCGGCAATGGCACGCCTTTGGACAGGAACCAAGCGTGGCCATAGGCCCCAATGGCAATGAAGGCGGCATGCCCCAATGACACTTGTCCGGTCAGGCCGGTCAGCGACATCAAGCCCAGGCTGGCCACGCACAGGATGAACACATAGGCCATCTCGCCCAGCATGAAGGGCGTGATGAACCAGGGCAGTGCGCACAAGCCCAGCAGCAGCAAGGCATAAAGGTTGCGGTCAAACGGGCTGCGCCACAGGGCGAAGCCTTCGCGGTATTGGGTGTGGTAATCAAAACGCATCGATGGGGTTCTTTCTTGTTTCAGACACGTCGGCCATGGGCTTCGCCCAACAAGCCATGGGGACGCACAATGAGCACGGCAATCAGCACCAGATAGGCCACGATGTCTTTGGTGCCATCGGGCATGTAGACACCGGCGTACTGCTCGATCAGGCCAATCAGAAGACCGCCCACGATCGCGCCAGGAATGCTGCCAAAGCCACCCAGCACCAGGGCCGACAAGGCCTTGAGGGTGACAAACCACAAGCTGATGTCCACCAAGGTGATGGGTGCCAACAGCACACCTGCAAAGGCCGCCGTGACGCCGCCCAGCGCCCAGACCATGGAGTTCACGCGCTTGACGCGCACGCCGTTCAGGTAAGCGGCCAGTTGGTTTTGTGAAGCCGCCTGCATGGCCACACCGAGTCGGGTGAAGCGGAAAAAGAAGAACAGCACCAAGGTCACCATCATGGACACGCCCAGAATGACCAATTGCAAGTTGGCAATCGACACGCCGGCCAATTGCGTGCTTTGCTGGCTCCAGGGTGTGGGGTAGTTGCGTGACTCGGAGCCAAACAGCATGCTCACAGCACCCCGGATCATGAAGGCCAGTGCAATGGTCAACATCACCCCCGCAAATTGCGGCTGGCCTGCAATGCGACGAATGACCAAGGCATCCAGTGCAAACGCAAACAGGGCCACGCCCACCACGGTGATCATCAAGGCCAGCCAAAACGGCAAGCCCCACACCGTGATCAAGCCCCAGGCACTGAAGGCCGAGACCACCAGCAAGTCGCCATGGGCAAAGTTGAGCACTTCAGTGGCTTTGTAAATCAGCACAATGCCCAGCGCGACCAGCGCATAGATGGCCCCCACGGCGATGCCGTTGACGGTCAGCTGGGCAAAGGTTAGCCAAAAATCATTCATGGCGTTTTTCCATTGGATGTCGGGAAGGAGACTTCCCAGGGGTTCAGGTTCTGGTGGCAGTGATCACACGCCACCATGGGGAAGAAGCGGTGTTGGCACGCGCGATGGCGGGGGCGAATCGAACTTTGCTCGTGCAAATGCGATTCACTGGCCCAGTTGGACAGGCACACGATGTAGCCAAACAAATCCCGGCTGCTGGGGGTCAGCCGGTACAGCCTGCGGCGGCCGTCCTGTGCATCGGTTTCGCAGCTGAGCAAGTGGGACTCGACCATGTCCGAGAGGCGGCGCGACAGGACTTTGGGCCCGATGCCGAGCACATGGGTGATTTGGTCAAAGTAGTGACAGCCGAGCACCACCGCCGTGAGGATCAGCAAACTCCATCGGTCCACGCGCAAACCCAGGCTCATGTCGCGGGCCTCACGCACGGACATCCGTGGGGTGCGAAGCCCCTCCAGCGGTTCATGTCGCAGGCGGGGGTTGGGCACGAGGCTGTAGTCCAGGTCCTTCATGCTGATCTTTTCACCACATGCTTTGCAGCACAGCACGGGATTGAAGTGGTGCTCACAGGTCTGGTGGAAAAGTTTTTTGGGCAGGTCTTGCGAGCGCTTGCCCCATTTCTTTTCCCAAGCCCAAATCATCAGGGTGGCGTCGTACAAACCCAGACCTTTGCGGGTCAGGTGGTATTCATGGCGCGGCGGGTTGCCCTGGTAAAGGCGTGGTTTGATCACCCCTATCTCCACCAGCGAGTGCAAACGGTCTGACAAAGTGGGTCGAGGGATGTTGGAAAAGCTTTGCAACTCATCAAACCGCCTGATGCCCAGAAAAGCCGACAGCATGACCTGCACCGTCCAGCGGTCACCCAAGACCTTCAGGCCGTGGCTGAGCGTGCTGGAGGCCAGCGCGGCGTGCGTCAGTTCCAGGTCGGGGTTGCTGATCATGGGTTCACTGGTGTGCGAGTGAGGGTGCAGGTGAGGGCGATCAGACGCGCTCAATCACCATGGCCACAGCCAGGCCTGCGGCACCGCACAGGCTGATCACGGCACGGCGCGCTTGCCTAGCTTCCAACTCGTCCAGCGCCATGCCCACCAAGGCGCTGCCGGTCGAGCCCATGGCATGGCCCAGGGCAATGGCACCACCATTCACGTTGAGCTTGTCGTGTGGCACGTTCAGGTGCTTCATGTAGTGCAGCATGAGCGAGGCAAAAGCTTCATTGACTTCGAACAGGTCGATGTCCTGCACGGTCAGGCCCGCCAGGGCCAGGGCCTTTTCGGTGGCTTGCACCGCCCCTGTCAGCGCCAAGGTGCGGTCCACGCTCACGGTGGCGGTGGCCAGGATGCGTGCTCGCGCTTTCAGCCCCATACGCTTTGCAGCAGCAGGGCTGGCGAGCAAAACGGCCGAGGCCCCATCGGCCATGGTGGGGGAGTTGCCGGCGTGCTGCACATGGTTAACGTGACCCAGGCCATAGCGTTGGCACATGAGCTTGTCGATGCCGTATTTCTCGGCCATGGCCGCGAATGCGGGCGTCAATTGACCGAGAGTCTCGAGTGTGGTCTGCGCCCTGGGCGTTTCATCTTGAGCCAGCAGCACAGCGCCATCGGCACCGTGTACGGGTGTCACGGACTTGTAGCGGCCTTGCTGCAGGGCGGCCACGGCACGTTGCTGAGAAGCCAGGGCGTAGGCATCACATTGGGCGCGGTCAAAACCTTCCATCGTGGCAATGGTGTCGGCTGAAATGCCGATGGGCACCAGCATGGTCTGTTGCTGGAATTCGAAGTCGTGCGTCAGGGGGCCCTGGTCAGAGGCCATGGGCACGCGCGACATCATCTCCACACCACCCCCCACAGCCAAGCTGTCGTTGTCCATGGCCTGCTGTGCAGCCAAATGAACAGCGCTCAGGCCCGAGGCGCAATAGCGGTTGATGCTCAGGCCGGGCACCTGGTCGCTCCAGCCTGCCCGCACCAGGGCGAGTTTGCCGATGTTGGCACCTTGATCGGCCGTTTGCGTGACGCAGCCGATGATGGCGTCACTCACCTGCGCCGTATCGATGCCGGTTTGCTGGGCCAGTGCCTTGAGTTGCTGGGCCAGCAAATCCACGGGTTTGAGGCTGCGCAGCGCGCCTTTGTCATTGCCTCGCCCCCGGGGGGTGCGCAGGGCTTCGATGATGAGAGCTTGGCTCATGCTGTGTCCTTGAGTTGAGATGTCTTGGCCGGGAGGCGCGGAAAAAATGCCGGCACATTGGCGCAATAGGCGGCGTAGCCGGGTTTGCTTTTCGCCATGTGGCGTTCCATGAGCGAGGTGGCTGATCCTTTGTTCATGAACCAGGTCACGTAAGCCGCTGGGACCACCGACAGCCAGCCCCAAGGATGGGACAGCGCGAACACGCTGTAGCCCCACCACATGCAGGTCTGACCAAAATAGTTGGGATGGCGCGTCAGGGCCCAAAAGCCCGTGTTGAGCAATTGAGACTTGTCTGTGCGCAGGCGCTTGAACCGGGTCAGCTGCCAGTCCGCACCGGCTTCGAACACAAAACCAACCAACCAGACCAAGGCACCCGCCACATGCCAAAAGCCAATGGGGCCAGGAGAGGTCATGCCAAACAACAAGGGAATGGCCCACACCCAGACCACCACGCCTTGCAGCAAAAAGACCTGGAAATAACTCCACCACCAAAAGCGTGCGCCTGAGCGCTGACGCCAGCGGGCATAGCGGGGGTCTTCACCGTGCGGCAGATTGCGCCACAGAATGTAGAGCGAATAACGGCCGAAACCCACCGTGGCCATGGCCAGCAAAAGCAGATGCGATGCCTGCCCGTCAGCCCCCAAATGCTGGTAAAGCCACCAGGGTGCGGCCAACAACAGCAGGCCGTAGGCGATGTCCATGATGCTGGCATCGCGTTTGATCAGGCTGATGACCCACACCACGGTCAGCCAGATCCACAGCCAAAGGCCTAACTGTAAAAAATCAGCCAAAAAATCCGGGGCCAGTTGGCCGCTGGCCGCCACGGCCACCACGCCCAAGGGCAGCACAGGGTAGGCCCGGTCAATCCAGCGGATGTTTTCGCGCGGCATGGCCCAAAGCCACACGGCGGCGAGCAAGGCCCAAACCACCAAAAGGATTTGACCGTGCTGTAGCCATAAAGAATGGATCATGCTTGTCCAGCCTCCACCACAAAACTCACCACGGTGGCGCAAGAGCCACCGATGTTCAAGGTTTGGATGCGCTTGGCGCCTTCAATCTGACAGGCCTGGGCTTGGCCGGTGACTTGGCGCGTGGCATCCCACAGCATGCGTGTGCCGGTAGCCCCCACCGGGTGGCCACAGCCAATCAGACCGCCACTCATGTTCACGGGGCAGCGTCCCCCTGGGGCAATCGTGCCGTCTTCGACCGCTTGCCAGCTTTGGCCGGGGGCCGTCAGGCCCAGGTGGTCAATGGCCATGTACTCGGTGGTGGTGAAGCAGTCGTGGGTTTCAATGCCGCTCATCGCGTCAATGCCCGACACACCTGCACGACGCCAGGCGTCTTCGATGGTTTGCCGCACATGCGGAAAAATAAAAGTCTGGCCTTGGCTGCGTTCGATCTTGTCGCGCAGGCGCAGACCCGCGTTGCGATGGCCCCAGCCAGCGATGCGGGCGAGTTGGTCCAGGCCATGGCCGCGTTTTTGGGCATAGGCCTGGGCAAAACGGGCGGAAGCCAACACCACAGCGCAGGCCCCATCGGTGATCTGGCCGCAGTCCTGGCGGCGTGTGCCAGGCTCGATGATGGGATTGGCTTGGTCATCATCGGTGAAGCTCAGGGCATCGAATTGCCAAGCGCGGGTTTGCGCCAGGGGGTTGCGCTTGGCGTTGCCGTAGTTGATTTCGGCAATGCGGTTCAGGTGCTTGCGGTCCAGACCGTAGCGGCGTTCGTATTCTTGTGCCAATAGGCCAAAAGCGGCGGGCCACATGTACGTGCAATCAATGTCTTCGTGCCCCTGCCAGGCGGCAGCATTCTGGTTGACCGAGGCCACATTGCCAGGGGTGTTTTTGAATTCCTCGACGCCCATCACCAGCACACAGTCGTAACGGCCCGCTTCGATTTCGGCCATGGCCGCCAACACACCCAGAGACGAAGAAGCGCAGGCACCTTCATGACGCATGGCCGGCACACCCCAGAGTTCGGGGGTCATTTGCGCCACCATGGAGCCCAGATGGGCTTGCTGGCGTTGCAGTTCACCAAAGGCATTGCCCACATGGATGCTCTCGATGGCCGAGGTGTCGAGGCCAGCATGGTCCAGCACGCCTTGCGTGGCTTCTTGCACCATGTCAGAGATGTCCTGACCCTGGCGTGACCAGGACTTGGCGAAGTCGGACTGGTAGCCGCCCAAAATGTAAACGGGTGCGCTCATTGGAAACTCCTTTGGGGGTAGGGCAGGGCTTGCAAGCGCTGCATGGCGGTGGTGTATTCGAGGGACAACTGATCGACGATGCTGGCCATGGGGGCGGTTTGGTGGATGGTGCCCAGGCCCTGCCCTGCGGCCCAAACGTCCAGCCACTTCTTGCCCGCAAAGGAAGCGCTGCTGTCGTATTGGCGCGAAGGCGCGTCGGGCATGTTGTCCGGGTCCAGGCCGTTCAGTCGCAGCGAGGGCTTGAGCCAACTGGCCGAGGTGCCGGTCACCCCGGCGCTCACGATCAGGTCGTCCACCGTGCTGTCAACGACCATTTGTTTGTAGGCCTCGGGCGCCATGCTCTCAAGGGCAGGAATGAAGCGCGTGCCCATGTACACATAATCAGCCCCTGCTGCGATGGCCCCAGCAATGCCCCAGCCGTCGCTGATGCCGCCGCCCAAAACCACCTCGCCATCGAAGAACTCGCGGATGGCGCTGACAAACGCAAATGGTGACAAAAAGCCGGTGTGGCCACCTGCACCCGCCGAGACGCAAGCCAGGCCATCGGCCCCGGCCTTGACGGCTTTTTGGGCCAGCGTCAGGTTGATGACGTCGGCGAACACCCGGCCGCCATAGCCCTGCACCACCTCGATGGCGGGTTTGGGGCTGCCCAAGGCCGTGACCACCACGGGCGGTTTGTAGCGGGCAATCAACTCCAGGTCTTGTGCCAGGCGGGTGTTGGACGAGTGGGTGACGAGGTTGGCGCACCAAGGGCCCACGGTGTCTGCACCTTGCACATCACGGGCAGCCGCCAAGCCTTCGGTGATGGTTTTCATCCACTCATCGAGTTTTTCAATAGGCCGTGCATTGGGGGTGGGAAAGGCCCCCACAATGCCCGCCTTGCAAGCGGCCATGACCATCTCGGGGCCCGAGATCAAAAACATCGGCGCAGCAAACACCGGCAGTCGCAGGGGCAGGCGCGGGTGGGTCATGGGGTGGAGCCACTTTCTGGTGTGACCGGGCGGCGCGACTGCACAATGCCAAACCGACCGGCCACAAATGCCAAGTTGGTCAGCGTCGCATTGCCTGCCGGGTTCAGGCCCGTGACGTGGTAATCGCTGTAAGCCGCTGCAAAGTTCAAAGGCATCGCCCCCACCAGGTTGATGGTCAGCTGCGCGCCTGCGCGGGCATAGGCGGCCTCGGCTTGGGCGATGAAGTCTTCGCGCGTGGAATACAAAAATGCGGTCAAACCGCCTTGGCTGCGGGCGTCTTGCGTGGCTTGTTTCAGCGCGTCTTGTGCGTCCTCGCACGCGATGACAAAACTGATCGGGCCGAAACGCTCTTCGGCGTACAGGTCACGCTCGCGCGTGCTGACCTGCAGCATGAGTGGCGTGCTGGTGCGGGCGTCCGGAAATTCAGGGTGTGTGTAGGGCTGGGGTGACAGCAACACCTGGCCACGCTGCTGTCCTTGCGCTTGCAGCTCTTGCAGCAAAGCCAAGGTTTGTGGCGACTGGATGGTGGCCAAAATCATGGACGCTTTTTTCGGGTCCGAGGTCAGGGCCTGCACGGCCGTGGCCAGCCGTTGGGCGACCTCGTGGAAGGGCACCGTGCCTGTCGGTGTGTTCACGCCCGACTGGGGGATGTAGATGTTTTGCGGGCTGGTGCACATTTGCGCGCTGAACAGGCACATGGTGGTGGCCAGATTGCGCAAAGCCGCGTCCAGGTCTTGCGCCGATTCCAGCACCACGGTGTTGCAACCGGCTGTTTCGGTGAAGGCCAATGCGGGGTGGGCGTTTTGTTCCACCCATTGGCCAAAACGCACACTGCCGGTGAAGTCCACGATGGCCGTTTTGGGGTGTTTGATCAGCACTTTGCCAATCGGCTCGCTGGTCGTGTCGATGGCCAGGGTCACCAGGTTGGGGTCAAAGCCTGCCGCCTGCAGCACCTGGCGAAAGGCCTTGACCGTGATGGCCATGGGCAACACGGTGGCCGGGTGGGGTTTGAGGATCACCGGGTTGCCGGTGGCCAAGCTCGCCATCATGGAGGGCCAGGCGTTCCAGGTGGGAAAACTCGCGCAGGAAAAACACACGGCCGTGCCACGGGGCACCAGGCGGTAGGTCTTTTGCAAGTGGATCTCAGAGCTGCCAAAGCGCCTGGACCAGTGTGCCGAAGGGGCCACCGAACGCATGGCTTGTTCGGAATACACCAAGGCTTCAATGCTGCGGTCGAGCGCGTTCACGCCCGAGCCGGCATAGGCCATGTTGTAGCTTTGCCCTGCGGTGTGCATGACTGCGTGCAAGACCTCAAACAGGTGGTCACGGTACAAAACTTCGAGCACTTCCATCAGCACGCCGATGCGCTGCGTGTAAGGCGCTTGTGCCCAGCTGTCCATCGCTTTTTCGGCCGCGTCGAACAGGGTGTTGATGTCCGATTGCGGGTAGACCACACCCAGCGCTTGCTGGGTGTAAGGCGATATTTCTTCGCCGATCCAGTTCGTGATGCCGGGTTGGTCCAGTTCAAACCGGCCGTTTTTCAGGTGCTGTTCGAAAGCGGCAAGGCCAGCGCTTTTGGCATGCGCAGCCTCGGGGTACTTGTCGGGCATTTCCGGGTAAGGACTCCAGCAGTGGCGCGTGGCACAGGCTTGCTGGGCCTGCTCAAAGCGGGCTTGGTGCTTTTCGAAGAGGGTCATCAACGTCTCCAGATCAGTCGGTGGTGGCGCAAGGTGGTGCTGCCGGGCACCGGGTCGGATGCCGACAGGGTCAGCGTGCCATCGGCTGCAAAGTCCATGTTGCGAATTTGGTCGCTGCCCACAAAATTGGGGTTCAGCGCATGGCTGACGTGGTGAACCACTTGGGCCCGGCCTTCGTGTTGACGCACTTCATAACGCCCGGCGTACTGAAAGAAACTCTCAAACGCGGCCAGGCGTTCGGCCTCAGGCGCGCTGCGCACGCTGGCGCTGGACAAGGGCACACGGCCTGCGCGGGCAATGCAAGCGGCCATGCCGCCGTCGTGTGTGTACTGGATCAGGCCGGTGGCATCCGGGCCAAAGGGGTAGGTGGTGGGGCGACCATCGTCGTAGGTGATTTCCCAGCGCACCAAGGTCCAAACGCCGTGCAGGTCTTGCGCCGTGGGGGGTTTGACAGCTGTGTTCATCTGCTGCGCCATGCCATCAAGCGGTGGGCAAGAGGGATTCACGCACCCAGGTGCTGTGAAAGCCATGGGGCACGCGCTGCGGCAAGATGACCCGAGCCACCGGCCCATTGCCCACGTGTTGTGCATCGATGATCCAAACTTCCGAGCGGTCTTCCAGGCCGTTCCAGACAAAGCCGATCAGGTAGCCATCGTCTTCTGCCTGCGGGTTGTCACGCGGGGCAAAAGGTGCCTCACTGAACCAGTAACCTTCGCCGGGGTGGTAAGTCACCGCGCTGCCGGTTTCCAGGTCGTACTTGGCCAAACCTGCAAAGTGGGGTTGCTCCACGGTGCGCGCACGGCCCATCAGCACATGGTAGGTGTAGCGGTTTTTGTGGCCTTGGTACCAGGCGTTGATCATCGGGAACTCGGTGTTCAGGATGTCGTCCACCACGCTTTCGCGGGTCTTGCCTGTGGCCAGGTTGAAACGCCATTGGTAGAACTCGTAATCGGTGCCTTGGGTGCCAATGGTGAACAGCAAGCGCTTGACATCCAGGCTGCCGTCAAACTGCTTGGGCATGGTGTAGGGCGTGCCCAGCATCACGATTTCGGTTTCGCCCTTGTCGTTGACTTCTTCCCAAGCGTTGGCCACATGCAGCATGTAGCGAGGGTCGGCTTCAAACCAGCGGATGTCTTGTGCGCTGCCGTGGCGTGGGACGACGGCAAAACGCGACTTCCATTCGGGGTGGAATTCCAGGCTGTAACGACCCGCCTTCAAGGCCTCGGGGTTGTTGATCAACGGGAAGTCATGCAGGATGCTGTAGTTGGCCGTGATGGCCATGTCATGCGGCAAACGGGGGCCCGGCAATTCAACGGGAATCAGGGTTTGCAACTCGCCGTTGGCGCTCATTGCGCCGTAATGCATGTAAGGGTGTTTGTTGCCATAGGCAAAAAACATGTACTCGCCCGTGCGTTCATCCACGCGGGAGTGCGCGGAAATTTGCAAACCCTTCAGTCGTGGATCCGATTCGAGCTTGCCCACGGTCTCCAGCGACAAGGGGTCCACTTGGTAAACCGCGCCGCCCCGGTACCACATGGAGAGCAATTTGCCGTTGTGGTATTTCACATCGGTGTTGGAGGTGTTTTTCAGGGCGTCGTCTGGCAAGACGCCCTCGGGCAAGCGCTGCTTGAGCCCTGGCCGGAGGCTTTCTCCGGCGGCCTGATCGGCCTGCAAGCCTTCGGTGTCGACCCAGCGGTTGCGGTAAGTGACCTGGCCGTTGCGGAAATGGACGGCATGCAACATGCCATCGCCGTCGTACCAGTGGTATTTGCCCTTGGGGGTGAACTGCGGAACGGGTCCGTTGCGCACGTACATGCCGCTGAAGTCTTTGGGAATCTCACCAATCACCTCAAAATCACTGACGACCAACTCTTCCTTGATTGGCGCAAAACCGCCTTGGAGGTTGGGGTTGTCAATGAGGTAAGGGGGTACATCAACCAGTGTTTCAAGTCCCATGGTGTTCTCCGAGCGTGTAAGGGGTGACGGCAAAAAATGAGAGGGTTTTGTGTCGGCGGTGGTCAGCTTGAGCGTGGCTGGCCGGACAGCAAGCCGCCACTTTCCAAATCAGCCCCGCTGGCCCAGCAGGCATGCGTGCCGCTGCACAGTTTGTGCGGCAACTCGATGCGGCAGACTGGGCCGGCTTCAAACTTCTTGGAGTCGATCAGGATGATTTCCGAGCGCTGGGTTTTTTCGTTGGTGATGAAGCTCACCAGGTAACCGTCGTCTTCGTCCTTCGCATTCACGCGCGGGGCAAAGGGTGCTTCGCTGGCGTATTGGCCTTCGGGCAAGCGGATTTCCCAGGAGTCGCCGGTTTGCAAGTCGTGTTTGACATAGCCATGAAACAAGAACCAGCCGGGCACTTGTACGGCGCTGTAGGCGTAACGGTAAGGCTTTGTGGCGTAGCGCTGGTTGAACATGCCGAACTCCAGAATGCGCTCGTCCAGACGCTTTTCCGTGGTCTTGCCGGTTTTCAGGTTGAAGCGCCAGCGGTGCAGGTGGCAGCCCATTTTTTTCTGATCCAGATACGACATCATGCGTTCGTAACCCGCGGGCGCGCCTTCGTAATTGCGCGGCATGGGGTTGTCCTGGAAATAGCCGTCGAGCACGATCTCGTCGCCCTCTTCGTAGGCATTGAGCCAGTGCAGCACAAAGGTGGGGGCGGCTTCAAACCAGACGATGTCTTGGGGCTGGCCGCGCCGTGGAATGATGGCAATGCGTGAGGGCGTGTCTTTGAAAAAGCGCACCACATGCTTGCCTTGTTTCAGCAACTCGGGGTCCCAGTACAGAGGAAAGTCGTTGAGGATGGCGTAGTTTTCGGTGTAAGCCATGTCGTGCGGCAAGCGCGGGCCTGGCAAGGGAATGGGCACGTAATGCACCAGCTTGTCGTGCTTGTCGACCACGCCGTAGTGCATGTAGGGCGCGTGTTTGGAGTAGTTGAAAAACAGCAACTCACCATTGCTTTCGTCCACCTTGCAATGCGCAGAAATGCCGTCGAGCGGCGACCAGGGCGGGATGCCTTCGTGCGTCAGGTTCATCGGATCGACACGGTAGCCTTCGCCGCATTGGTAAAACGTGGTCAAGGCGCGTCCGGCATGCACCACCACATCGGTGCTCGACGAATCCTTGAGGCTGCCGTGAGCGCCCCAGCCTGCGCGCTCGGACAAGGCAGGGTCTTCCATCAGGCCTGCCCACAGGGCGCGCCCGGCTTCGAGTTCGGCTTGCAGGCCCTTGGTTTGGATGAAGCGGTTGCGGTAGCTGACCTTGCCATTTTTGAAAGCGGCCATGTGCAGCATGCCATCGCCATCGAAGGGGTGGTACTTGCCCTTGGCTTGCAAGACCGGGTTTTCGGTGTTGCGCAAATAGACGCCATCGATGTCCAGCGGAATCGTGCCTTCCAGAACCTTCAGGTCGGTCGCGTTGACTTCTTCGAGCAAGGGTGTCCAAGCGCCCTGAAGATAGGGGTGGTCGCCCGGTTCCAAGTCGCTGGTGAGGGTGTTCACAATGTCGATGGTCATCTCGTCCCCAAGTTGATTACTGTCTCTAATGAACTCAGGTTAAGTCAGTTCAGCAAGGAAAGCAATGGGGCTTGAGCGGATGGGTAGTAACGTAGGTGACTACTTAATCGCGCACTTCCCGCATTCAATCCAGTTTGGTTTCACGGGCAGGCCTTGTGCCAGTCCCTGATGCGCCCGGTTTTCGCAAGAGGAGATTTCATGAACCAAGCAAGCCAAGCCACCCCCACCTCCAACGCATTGACAGGGCGTGTGGTCATCGTGACCGGCGCGGGCAAAGGCATCGGCCGGGCGGTCAGCCTGCAATTGGCCAGCCGTGGGGCCAAGGTGCTGGTCAACAACCGGCGTCATCCGGGAGAGCTGGATGAGCAGACCAGTGCCGCACAGGTGGTGGCCATGATCCGCGCGCAAGGCGGGCAAGCGCTTGCCAACCATGACGATGCGCTCGACCCCGATGCAGGCGTTCGCATGGTCGAGCAGGCCATGAACGCATGGGGTCGCCTGGACATGGTGTACGCCAATGCGGCCGTGGCCCAGCAGGCGGCCTTCCATACCCTGAGCCTGAATGAACTCAGAACCATCATCGACTCGGGCGTGGTCAGCACCTTGTCCTTGTTGCACGCGGCCTGGCCCGTGTTCCGTGCCCAGCGCTATGGCCGCGCCCTGGTCAGCACGTCGAGTGCTGGCCGATTTGGCAACCACGGCTTGACGGCTTATGCCGCCTCCAAAGGGGCGATCGAATCCCTGATGCGCTCGCTGGCGCTCGAGGGCGTCAAGCACGGCATCCATTGCAATGCCTTGTCGCCCTATGCGCATTCGCAAATGACCGCATCGCATTTGCCGCCTGCTTGGGCGGATGTGCTGGCCCCCGAAGCGCTGGCCCCAGCAGCGGCCTGGTTGCTCAGTCCCGAGTGCACCATCAACGGCCAGGTGCTGGTGGCGGGTGGGGGGCGTTATGCCAGATCCTGGCCGGTGGAGACCCCGTCGGTGGCGGGTACCGACATGGAGCAGGTCTGGGCGCAATTGTTGGATTTGGAGGGGCAAACCCATGTGGATTCGATCACCGCTTTTCAGTCCTTCATGGCCGATGGTGGCCATTGAGCTGAGGAGGCTGTTTTATTGATGCGGTACGCTGATGTTTGAACCCCGTAGGTCGGTGGCTTCAGCCCCGACATGACTGGCTGCGACTGAGGCTGCATGTCGGGGCTGAAGCCACCGACCTACAACAGCCAATCCTTTGAATTCTTCACGGGGCCGAATCAAAAACTCAGCATGCCGCGCTTTTCGATGAAGGCCACCACTTCGGCCAGGCCGTCCAAGGTTTTCAGGTTGGTCATCACCCAGGGGCGGGTTTCGGGGTTGGGGCGCATGCGCTGGGTGTCGTCGCGCATGACTTGCAAATCGGCCCCCACATGCGGGGCCAGGTCGGTCTTGTTGATGACAAACAAATCGCTCTTGGTGATGCCGGGCCCGCCTTTGCGGGGAATCTTTTCGCCTGCGGCCACGTCGATCACGTAAATCGTCAGGTCGGAGAGTTCCGGGCTGAAGGTGGCGGCCAGGTTGTCGCCACCGCTTTCGATGAACACCACATCGGCATTGGGAAACTTCTCGAGCATGCGGTCGATCGCTTCGAGGTTGATCGAGGCGTCTTCGCGGATGGCGGTGTGGGGGCAGCCGCCGGTTTCTACGCCCATGATGCGTTCCGCTGGCAACGCGCCGCTCACCGTGAGCAAGCGCTGGTCTTCCTTGGTGTAGATGTCGTTGGTGATGGCGATCAGGTCCCAGCGCTCGCGCATGTTTTTGCACAGCATCTCCAGCAGTGTGGTTTTGCCGGAGCCCACAGGCCCGCCAATGCCCACGCGCAGGGGTGGCAGTTTTTTGGTACGGTGGGGGATGTGGTGCAGTGCTGAAGTCATGAGCGGAAGATCCGGGAGTATTGGGTTTCGTGGCGGGACGACAAGATGGCCAGCATGGGGCTGAAGGCTTGGCGGTCTTCATCGTTCAGGTGCAAGGCGGTTTGCACCGCCTGCGGAATTTCGCGGGCCAGCCGCGCCAGCATGCGCTGCCCGGCGCTTTGGCCCAGGGGCACGGCCTTGAGCGCGGCCTGGGTCATGTTTTCGGCCCAGCCAAAGGCGACCGCTTGAAGGGCTTGGTCGAGTGGCGCTTGCGCCAGAGACAAAGCCAGCGCCATGGCCAGCGGGTAAGTGGGGGGCAGTTGGGCGCAGCATTGCAATTGTGCGTCGCTGGCTTGCTGCAGGTTGCGCAGCCAGTCGAGCAAGGAGCGGCCCATCTGCTCGGCTTGCAAGCGCATTTCAGCGGTTTCGCGGGTGGCCATCACCCAGTCGTTCAGCGCTTTCAGGCGTTGCGTGTCCATGCGCTGCCAAGCCGGAATGGCCTGCGCCACCACAGCCATGTCGCCACGCGACTGCGTCAGGTGCAGCTGGTCCACCACCCAATCGGTGGCGCTGGCTTCGTTGTGCACCAGGCCTTGATCGATGGCGGCTTCCAGCCCTTCGGAATACGAGAAGCCACCAATCGGCAGCGCAGGCGAGGCGAGCCAGATCAGTTGCAGCAGGGCCGAGGGCGCGGTCTCAGTGCCCATGACCGCAGCCGGGGCCATGTACGTGCGGTTCAGCAGGCGCGGCGCGGACCGGGATGGCGATGCGCTTGCCTGCTGGCGGTGTTGCTGCCGGGGCCGCATGTTCGTGCTGGCAGTCGGGACCGTGCACATGGGGCTCGGCGTGGGCAGCGTGTGCATGACCCGTATGACCCTGTTCGTGACTGTGACCATGATCATGCCCATGCCCGTGTGAGGACCCGCCATGGTCTCCATAGGCACCGTTTTCGGGCTCAAAGGATTCAGACACCTCGATCACCGTCATGTGCATGGCGCGCAGCATGTCGGCCAGCACATGGTCGGGCTCGATCTTCAGGTGGTCGGGTTGCAGCTCAATCGGCACATGGCGGTTGCCCAAGTGATAGGCGGCGCGGGTCAGGTCAAAGGGCGAGCCGTGTTCTGAGCAAGCAGTGATGCGCAGCACGGCTTGCGGCGCGGCCTCTACCCGCACCAGCGAGCCGTCTTCGGCCACCAACACATCACCGCCGCGCACCACGGTGCCACGGGGCAAAAACACGCCCAGAGCGCGGCCTTGGCTGTCGGTGGCATCAAAGCGGCTTTTTTGGCGGGTGTCCCAGTCCAGGGTGATGGTGGTGGCACGTTGGATCAGTACGCGGGCGAGGCCTCGGCCTTGGGGCATGAGTTTGGAGCAATGGATGAGCGAGGTCATGGGTCTTGGTTTTGCAGGAGCCCACCCCTGTGGGTGATGGTTTTGTGGGGCGTGTGCCACGCCCATCGCCCACGGGGTGGGCTCCTGCATAGAGTTTCTTTCAGAACAAAAAGTAGCGTTGTGTCATGGGCAGGCTGGTGGCCGGTTCGCACACCAGCAGTTGGCCGTCGGCACGCACCGCATAGGTCTGTGCATCGACTTCCATGCGGGGCGCGTAGTCATTGTGGATCATGTCGCGCTTACCCACCTTGCGGATGTTTTTCACGGCCGACAAGGTTTTTTGCAGGCCATAACGTGCACCCACGCCCGCCTGCCAACCCGCTTGCGAGACAAAGGTCAGCGAGCCGCGTGACAGCGCACCGCCAAAGCTGCCAAACATGGGGCGGTAGTGCACCGGTTGTGGTGTAGGGATGGACGCGTTGGGGTCGCCCATGGCGGCCAGCGCGATGAAGCCGCCTTTCATGATGAGGGCGGGTTTGACACCAAAGAAGGCCGGCTTCCAGATCACCAGATCGGCCCACTTGCCCACCTCAATGCTGCCCACTTCATGGCTGATGCCGTGTGCGATGGCGGGGTTGATGGTGTATTTGGCGATGTAGCGTTTCACGCGGGCGTTGTCGTGGCGGTCGGTGTCGCCGGGCAGGCTGCCGCGCTGCTGCTTCATTTTGTGCGCGGTCTGCCAGGTGCGGATGATGACTTCGCCCACCCGCCCCATGGCTTGGCTGTCGCTGCTCATCATGCTGATGGCGCCCAGGTCGTGCAGGATGTCTTCGGCCGCAATCGTTTCCTTGCGGATGCGGCTTTCGGCAAAGGCCAGGTCCTCGGCAATCGCCGGGTCCAGATGGTGGCAGACCATGAGCATGTCCACATGCTCGTCGAGTGTGTTGATGGTGTAGGGGCGTGTGGGGTTGGTCGAAGACGGCAGCACATTGGCTTCGCCCACCACTTTCAAGATGTCGGGCGCGTGCCCACCGCCTGCGCCTTCGGTGTGGAAGGTGTGGATGGTGCGGCCCTTGAAGGCGGCCACGGTGTCTTCCACAAAGCCCGATTCGTTGAGCGTGTCGGTGTGGATGGCCACTTGCGTGTCGGTTTCTTCGGCCACGCTCAGGCAGTTGTCGATGGCCGCAGGCGTGGTGCCCCAGTCTTCGTGGAGCTTGAGGCCAATCGCACCCGCATTGATTTGCTCGTGCAGCGCGGCAGGCAAGCTGGCGTTGCCCTTGCCCAGAAAACCAATGTTCATCGCAAAAGCATCGGCCGCTTGCATCATGCGCTCGATGTTGAAGGGCCCGGGTGTGCAGGTGGTGGCAAAGGTGCCGGTGGCCGGGCCCGTGCCGCCACCCAGCATGGTGGTCACACCGCTGGCCAGGGCCTCGGCAATCTGCTGGGGCGCGATGAAGTGGATGTGTGAGTCGATGCCGCCAGCGGTGACGATCAGGCCTTCGCAGCTGATGATCTCTGTGCCGGGTCCGATGATGATGTCCACCCCCGGCTGTGTGTCAGGGTTGCCCGCCTTGCCAATGGCGGCAATGCGGTTGCCGCGCAGACCGATGTCGGCTTTGACGATGCCCCAGTGGTCGATGATGAGCGCGTTGGTGAGCACGCAGTCCATCGCGCCCTCGGCGTTAGTCCTTTGTGATTGCGACATGCCATCGCGGATGGTCTTGCCGCCGCCGAACTTGACTTCTTCACCGTAGCCGCCCGCTTGCAGGGTGAAGTCCTTTTCGACCTCGATGACCAAAGCCGTGTCGGCCAGGCGAACCCGGTCACCCACTGTGGGGCCGAACATTTCGGCATAAGCGCGTTTGTCGATGTGGGCCATGTCAGAGTTTCCCTTGCGTTAAGCCGCGAAAGCCATACACCACGCGGTCACCCGCATAGTCGACCAGTTCCACCGTGCGCTGCTGGCCGGGTTCAAAGCGCACCGCTGTACCCGATGCAATGTTCAAGCGCATGCCACGCGCAGCAGCGCGGTCAAAGCTCAGGCCGCCGTTGGTCTCGGCAAAGTGGTAATGCGAGCCCACCTGAATCGGGCGGTCACTGGCGTTTTGCACCACCAGGGTGCAGGTGCGGCGGCCCACGTTCAATGCGTGCTGGCCGGGGTCAATCAAAAGTTCTCCGGGAGTC
This sequence comes from Limnohabitans planktonicus II-D5, assembly GCF_001270065.2. Classification (GTDB taxonomy): domain Bacteria; phylum Pseudomonadota; class Gammaproteobacteria; order Burkholderiales; family Burkholderiaceae_C; genus Limnohabitans_A; species Limnohabitans_A planktonicus. Next base: position 105,365 of record NZ_LFYT02000006.1, on the reverse strand, counting down.
ATGCGGGGCTCACTTCTTGCCGAAGTAAACAGCCACCGCCAGCACCGCGGCGGCGGCGATAAAACCCAGCACATCGGTGGCGTGCCAATGGGTGCCGCCTAGGCCGTGCCCATCGTGCGCCCATGCGGTGTTGGCCAACTGTGTGAAAGCCAAAGACAAAGTGAATGCAAATTTTTTCATGGCGGCTCCTGGGTGTGTTTAGACAATGGGTTGGTGCACGGTCACCAATTTGGTGCCGTCCGGAAAAGTCGCTTCGACCTGGATGTCGGGGATCATTTCAGCGATGCCATCCATGACGTCGGCACGCGTCAACACGGTGCGACCTTCGCTCATGAGTTGGGCCACGGTCTTGCCGTCGCGTGCCCCTTCCATGACGGCGGCGCTGATGAGTGCGATGGATTCGGGGTAGTTGAGCTTCAGGCCCCGTGCCTTGCGGCGCTCGGCCAAAAGTGCCGCCGTGAAGATCAGCAGTTTGTCTTTTTCTCGGGGGGTGAGTTCCATTTTGGTGCGTGCTTTGAAAAGGAATGGATGAAGTGTTGTCAATGTAGCAAAGAGCGTGCCTCTTTATAGGGAGTGCGTGTTTTTCCCGGGAAGGGGCTTGAACATTTTCTGGTGCATCTGGGCTTTTTGAAAACTTGGCACGGCGCTTGCAAGGGTTGAAGCAGCGTTGCAAGTCTCCGCTTGTTTTTTCAAACATCCTTAACCTGATTGGAGTGATCACATGATGAACCGCCGTGGCAACCTCAAAGCCCTCGCGACTGCTGCAGCCATTGTGGCTGGAAGCCTGAGTTTTGCAAACCAAGCCCAAGCGCAAGCGGGCAACACCATCAAAGTCGGCGTGCTGCACAGCCTGTCAGGCACCATGGCCATTTCCGAGACGGTGCTCAAAGACACTGTGCTCATGGCCATCGACGAGATCAATGCCAAGGGCGGCGTGCTGGGCAAAAAGCTCGAGCCCGTGATCGTGGACCCGGCTTCCAACTGGCCTTTGTTTGCTGAAAAAACCAAACAGCTGCTCGGCCAGGACAAAGTCTCGGTCATCTTCGGTTGCTGGACTTCGGTGTCGCGCAAATCGGTGCTGCCGGTCGTCGAAGAAATGAACGGCCTGCTGTTCTACCCCGTGCAGTACGAAGGTGAAGAGCTCAGCAAAAACGTGTTCTACACAGGTGCTGCGCCCAACCAGCAGGCCATCCCAGCTGTCGATTACCTGATGAGCAAAGAAGGCGGCGCTGCCAAGCGATGGGTTTTGCTGGGCACCGACTATGTGTACCCCCGCACCACCAACAAAATCTTGCGTGCTTACCTGAAAAGCAAAGGCGTGGCCGACAAAGACATCGACGAAAAATACACCCCGTTTGGTCACAGCGATTACCAGACCATCGTGGCCGATGTGAAGAAGTTTTCTGCCGGTGGCAAGACCGCGGTGGTGTCCACCATCAACGGTGACTCCAACGTGCCTTTCTACAAAGAGCTGGGCAATGCTGGCCTGAAGGCCAAAGACGTGCCCGTGGTGGCCTTCTCGGTGGGTGAAGAAGAGCTGCGCGGCGTGGACACCAAGCCCTTGGTCGGTCACTTGGCGGCATGGAACTACTTCATGAGCATCAAGAACCCTGCCAACGACGAGTTCACCAAAAAGTGGGCAGCCTACGCCAAGGCCAAAAACATCCCTGGCCACAAAGACAAGCCTCTCACCAACGACCCCATGGAAGCCACGTACATCGGTATCAACATGTGGAAGCAAGCGGTTGAAAAAGCCAAGACCACCGACACCGACAAAGTGATCGCGGCCATGGCCGGTCAGACCTTCAAGGCGCCCAGCGGCATCACCAGCAAGATGGACGAGAAAAACCACCACCTGCACAAGTCGGTGTTCATCGGCGAGATCAAGGCCGATGGCCAGTTCAACGTGGTGTGGAAGACACCCGGCCCCGTCAAAGCCAAGCCCTGGAGCCCTTACATCCCTGGCAACGACGTCAAGCCGGACGAACCTGTCAAAAAGTGATCGATTGAAAGCGTTCTGAAAAAGGGAGGACGCAGTCCCTCCCTTTTTCCAGATGTCGAATTCTTTTTGTAGGTCGGTGGCTTTAGCCCCGACATGAACGGTAGCAGAGGCCACTGCCCAGAGCCAAGAGGCAGATCTTTGTCCGACCAAGAGATGATCAAAATGAAAAAATGGATGGTGAAAGGCGCGTTGATCGTCAGTACCGTGTGGGGCCTGACGGCTGCGCATGCCCTGACGGTTCAGGAGGCCCGTGGCATGGCGATCGGAGACAGCGATGCGCGTGTGGAAGCCTTGGCCAAAGCGGTGGCTCAGGGCGATGAAAAAACGGCGGTTTACCTGCAGGCGCTGTCGGACGATGTTGTCAAAATCAGCAAGAACCAGGTGATCATGGTCCGCGATGGCCAGGGCACAGACCCGGTCACCGGCCAATCGGTCCCCGTGCCCGATGATGCCGAAGACGTGATGCTCAACAACCGCCTGCGGGGCGAACTCGACACCGCCTTGGCAGCGCTCAAGTTGTTCAGCCCGGATGTGAAGGTGCGCCGCCTGGCCGCCTTGTTGCTGCTCAAAGAGCCCGACGCCAGCCGTGCGCCCTTGCTCGACAAAGCGCTGTCCACCGAGCCAGACGAGACCGTTAAGAGTTTGGTGCGACAAGCCCTTGCGGCTGCCTTGCTCAGCAGCGAGGGCCCCAATGACCGCTTGATGGCTGCGCAGGAATTGGCGGCCAGTCGGCAACCCGAAACGTTGCTCTTGCTCAACCAGCGCTTGGCCGAGGAACAAGACCCTTCGGTCAAAAAACAAATTGAGACCTCATTGGCCGCTGTGCAGCAAAGCCTGCGCTGGGGCGAGCGCTTGGGCACCTTGTTCACAGGGGCCAGTTTGGGCTCCATCTTGCTGCTGGTGGCGCTGGGCCTGGCCATCACCTACGGCCTGATGGGCGTGATCAACATGGCGCACGGCGAGCTGATGATGATCGGCGCCTACGCCACCTACGTGGTGCAAGCGGCGTTTCGCCAATACTTGCCGGGTGCTTTTGACTGGTATTTGCTGGCGGCGGTGCCTTTAGCATTCATGTCCTCGGCCTTGGTGGGGGCCGTGATGGAGCGCACCGTGCTCAAGCATTTGTATGGCCGTCCACTGGAAACGCTGCTGGCCACCTGGGGCATCAGCTTGGTGCTCATGCAAGGCGTGCGCAGCCTGTTTGGCGCGCAAAACGTGGGTGTGGAAAACCCCGCCTGGATGAGCGGCTCGCTGCAATTGCTGCCCAATTTGCAATTGCCTTGGAACCGGGTGCTGATCATCGTGTTCGCTGCGGCTGTGCTGATCGCGATGGCGCTTTTGATTGGCAAAACGCGCCTGGGTCTGTTTGTGCGTGGCGTCACGCAAAACCGCCCCGTGGCCTCGTGCATGGGCGTCAACACCGCCCGCATCGACACCTATGCGTTTGCATTGGGATCGGGCATTGCGGGGCTGGCCGGTTGCGCCCTGAGCCAGGTGGGCAACGTGGGGCCGGATCTGGGACAAAGCTACATCGTGGACTCGTTCATGGTGGTGGTGCTGGGCGGCGTGGGCCAGTTAGCCGGTACCGTGTATGCCGCACTGGGTCTGGGTTTGGCCAACAAGTTACTCGAAGGCTGGACTGGTGCCGTATTGGCCAAAATTTGTGTGCTGGTGTTCATCATCATCTTCATCCAGAAGCGGCCGCAGGGCATCTTCGCGATGAAGGGTCGCAGCGCCGAGGCGTGAATAGGGGCATGAACATGACGAAATTCTCATTACCCCAAGCCGCCCCTTTGCTCACCCGCAAGGCCTGGTCGGTGTTCTTGCTGGCGCTGATCGTGGTCGGTGTGTTGGCCCCGGTGCTCAACCTTCTGGTGCCTGCGGGCAGCTCTTTCCATTTGAGTGATTACGCCATCGCCCTGATCGGCAAGATCATGTGCTACGCCATCTGCGCCCTGGCCATGGACCTGATTTGGGGCTACACCGGCATTTTGTCGCTGGGCCACGGATTGTTCTTCGCTTTAGGCGGCTATGTGATGGGCATGTACCTCATGCGCCAGATCGGGCAAGACGGCAACTACAAAAGCAACTTGCCCGACTTCATGGTCTTCCTGGATTGGAAAGAATTGCCTTGGCACTGGACGCTGTCGGACAGCTTCATCGCCACCGTGCTGCTGGTGGTGCTCGTGCCCGGTTTCATCGCCTTTGTGTTCGGCTATTTTGCTTTCCGCTCGCGCATCAAAGGGGTGTATTTCTCCATCATCACCCAGGCCATGACCTACGCGGCGATGCTGCTGTTTTTCCGCAACGAAACCGGCTTTGGTGGCAATAACGGCTTCACCGACTTCAAGCGCATTCTCGACCTGCCCATCGCGACACCCAACATGCGCATGGTTCTGTTTGTGATCACCGGTTTGACGCTGCTGGGTTTTTATCTGTTCTCGCGCTGGTTGGTGGGCAGCAAATATGGGCGTGTGCTGATGGCCATTCGTGATGCCGAAACGCGGGTCATGTTTTCGGGTTATTCGCCACTGCCTTACAAGCTGAGCATCTGGGTGATCTCGGCCGTGATGTGTGGCATCGCTGGCGCATTGTATGTGCCGCAAGTGGGCATCATCAACCCGGGCGAGATGAGCGCTGCCAACTCGATCGAGATCGCGGTGTGGGCCGCTGTAGGAGGTCGCGGCACCTTGATCGGCCCGATTGTGGGGGCATTTCTCGTCAACGGGGCCAAGAGCTGGTTGACGGTCACGGCCCCTGAAATCTGGTTGTACTTTTTGGGTGCGCTGTTCATTGCGGTGACCTTGTATTTGCCGCAAGGCGTGGTGGGTCTGATCGCCAAGATCAAGGCCAAGACACTGATGAAAAAAGGCGGTGCTGCATGACGCCCGATCTCTTGCAAAAAGGGGCCCAGCGCGTGGCCGAACACGCCAAGCTGGTGAGCCAATCGACCGAGTCCGGCGGCCGCAGCGCAGGCTATGGCCGCGTGGTGCAAGACGCCAACGAAGTGGATGTGACCCATGGCCGCATCCTTTATCTGGAAGACGTGAGCGTGAGCTTTGACGGCTTCAAGGCCATCAACAAGCTGTCGCTCGACATCGCACCCGGCGAGCTGCGTTGCATCATTGGCCCCAACGGCGCGGGCAAGACCACGATGATGGACATCATCACCGGCAAGACCCGTCCTGACGAAGGCAGCGTGTTCTTTGGCAGCACCATCGACTTGCTGCGCCACAACGAACCCGAGATCGCGCAATTGGGCATTGGCCGCAAGTTCCAAAAACCCACGGTGTTCGAGCACCTGACGGTGTTTGAAAACCTGGAGCTGGCCTTGAAGACCCACAAAGGCGTGAAAGCCTCGATGTTCTTCAAGCTCGACTCGGCGCAGTCAGACCGCCTGGCCGAAGTGGTGCACACCATCCATTTGGCAGGCAGCGTCAGCACACTGGCCGGTGTGCTCAGCCACGGCCAAAAGCAGTGGCTGGAGATCGGCATGCTGCTCATGCAAGACCCCAAGTTGTTGCTGCTCGATGAGCCCGTGGCTGGCATGACCGACCACGAGACCGAGCGCACCGCCGAGTTGTTTTTGACGCTCAAGGGCCAGCACTCGTTGATGGTGGTGGAGCACGACATGAGCTTCATCCGCACCATCTCCGACATCGTCACCGTGCTGTGCGACGGCTCTGTGCTGGCCCAGGGCACACTTGATCAGGTGCAGGCCGACGAGCGGGTGATTGAGGTTTATTTGGGGCGGTGATGGGATGTGGTGCTCTACGACAGGCACGGGTTCTTGTAGGTCGGAGCTTCAGCTCCGACATGTGCAGCGATAAACCTTGTGTCGGACCTGAAGGTCCGACCTACTCAAAGAGTGAAACATGCTTGAAGTTCAAAACATCCATCAGTACTACGGCGGCTCCCACATCCTGCGCGATGTGAGTTTGAGCGCCGTACAAGGCCAAGTCACCGTACTGCTGGGCCGCAATGGCGTGGGCAAAACCACCTTGCTCAAATCGCTCATGGGTTTGGTGCCGATCAAAAGCGGCACAGTGAGCCTGAACGGCCAAGATCTGACACTCGCCAAGCCTTACGAACGCGCCGCAGCAGGCATTGGCTATGTGCCCCAAGGCCGAGAAATCTTTGCTCGCCTGACGGTCGAAGACAACCTGCTGATGGGCCTGGCCACGCAGCCCGGCGGCACCCCGATCCCGCCTGAGTTGTTTAAACTGTTTCCGGTGCTCAAACAAATGCTGCACCGCCGTGGCGGTGACCTCTCAGGCGGTCAGCAACAGCAACTGGCCATTGCCCGAGCGCTGGCGGCCAAGCCGCGTTTGCTGATTCTGGACGAGCCCACCGAGGGCATCCAGCCCAGCATCATCAAAGACATCGGCCGCGTGATCCGCCAACTGGCCGACGTGGGCCTGCAAGGCCAGCGCATGGCGGTGCTGCTGTGTGAGCAGTACTACGACTTTGCCGAAGAACTGGCCGACCAGTATCTGGTGATGGAGCGGGGCGAGGTGATCGCCAGGGGGCCGGGCAGTGAGATGAAGGAAAAGGATATTCAGCAGTTGGTGGCGATTTGAGGTGGCTGATCTTGAGGTGCTGATGGTGTAGGTCGGCATTGCAGCGGAACTAGACATCCAGGGTTCTATCAACATAGCGTTACGTTATCCCAAGGCTTTTCGGTTTGTTGAAATCGCTTAGTCATGTCTTCTGCCAAGTAAACGCTTGGTACCATTAGACCCTTCGTTCCTCTACACACTTGCTATCCGTCTTCTCGACGGACTACACAAAGTCATGCGCATTGAGCCTTTGGCCGACCATCCATATTTGATCGCAAAGATTGCGAAACTCCTGCACGAAGAATGGAGCGACTTCCCACCGTGGGCTTCGCTCCCGATCATTGAAGCGCGATTACTGGCGGGTGCGCAATTGAAACAGCCACCATTCACATTGGTGGCGTTGTCCGCTATGAACGAATTTCTTGGTACAGCGAGCGTGAAACTCTTTGAACTTGCTGGTCACCAAGACAAAGAGCATTGGCTTGGCGAGGTGTTCATACTGAATACCTTAAGAGGGCGAGGCCTTGGCTCTGCCCTGACCAATGAATGTATCCAGCGGAGCATTGATCTGGGCATTCATACGCTCTTCCTCTACACCCCGGATCAACAAAAACTGTACGAACGGTTTGGGTGGCACGAAGTGGAACAGTCCATGGTGGATGGCGAGCTCGTTAGCATCATGGCTAGGAATGCAGCGCAAAAGACGTCGTTCTAAGGATCGCCTAACGGCAAAGTCGCACAGAAAACTGACTCGATTTCAGGACTGCATTGAAGCTCTACAAATGGCCGTAGTCAGCTTATTTGAGCCGTTCCATAGACGTCGGAATTTCAGCGATAGCGGTCCTACGACGAGGGTTCCAAATCCCAATAACTGGCTTGTTCGTCGTCAGAATTGCTTGAAGAGTGTCTGTGTGACTTGTAGGCATTTTTTGCCTTTATGAGTTTCAGGTAAGACTGCCGTAAACAAGGCTGCAAGCCATTCTCAGATGGTTTTCATGTACAGTTTCTTTCGAAGAGCCCAACATATCCCGCACGCCTTGGGGTGTGCATTACGTTAGGCGAATCAAACACCATTCATTCTGTCGCAGTCTAGAAATGAAGACCAAGCAATACGAAGGCGGCTGCATTTGCGGCTCGATCAGATTCCGCGCAACCGGCGAGCCTGGGAAGCCGCATACATGCTCATGCGAAAGCTGCCGCAACCACTCTGGTTCGCTTACCCTTACATGGGTTGAGTTCCCCGCACAGAACGTCGAGTGGGTGGGTCCAGGCGGTAGCCCTTCAATCTGGCGGTCTTCCTCGTATTCCAGCCGTGCCTTCTGCAGCACCTGCGGCAGCACCATTGGAGCAATTGACGACGAGCCAACCGTCGCATTGGTCACGGGCATTTTCGATAAACCGCACTTGAAGGAGTTCGCGCCAACGTATCACTCCTATGTATCACGTCGCCCGCGATGGTGGCATGTGAAGTCCGACCACGAGTGCAGCGGGAAAGCATGAGGGCGACATTTTTCACATGCAGTTGCCCCATACAGGTCACGCGCATCCCCCCCCTACTAACCCATCCCTCAAGCGAAGCACCAAACCGCAAACAAGGTCTTTTTATGCCCACAACGCCAAAACAAATCGCAGCATCTCTGACTGAATTATGGTCACCGCGCGTCATTGCAGAAGTCGATGATTCGTACATCAAGGTTGCCAAAGTCAGCGGTTCTTTGGCATGGCATAGCCATGAAAATGAGGATGAACTGTTTCTCGTGCTCAAAGGACATCTGAAAATCGAGATGGAGGATCGGACTGTTGAAATTGGGGAGGGCGAGATGTTCGTTGTTCCCAAGGGTGTACGTCACAACCCTCTAGCAGAGCATGAGTGCCTCATCATGCTCATTGAAAAGAAGACCACGCTTCACACAGGCAATACGGTTACAGAGAAGACTCGCTCGTTAGCAGATCAGTTGCGCCCGACATAAGTACACGGCAAGTACATCTGCGGGCTAACATGTTGCTCTTCGCGGACACGCAGCAGCAAATTTCCGCATTGCAGCATTTGATGCGTGCCGCACAGAGCCAACGTAAACGCGCATTTTGAATGCCTGCTTAACCGCTAATCGCCTGAACGGTATCAGCCTTAAGCTGTCAGCGTGGCAATCACTCCAAAGGTCGGCTGCTGGCCCGCCGCAACTATCGCGACAACTCATCAATTACTGCGTTGTTTGAACCCAGTTCTCTGCTTCCATAGCTGGCACCCGTGCGAACTCCCCCATGTTATTCGTCACCAGCACCAAGCCTTCGCTGCGAGCGTGCGCTGCAATGTGCATGTCGTTCACACCGATAGGTTGGCCGAGTTTTTCCAAGGCGGCGTGAATGGCTCCGTAATGCTGCGCGGCCTTGGGGCCATAGGGCAGAACTTCCAAGCGACTGCAAAAATCTTCAACAGTGGCCAAGTTCTCGCTCACGCGGCTGCTTTTCTCCGCACCGTGCAAAAGTTCGGCGAAGGTAATGGAGGAAATGGCCATGCGGCTGGCGTTGGCGTTGAAAGTGGAAAGCACCTCGACAGGTCGCCGCTTCAACACGTAGATGACGATGTTGGTGTCCAGCAGGTAACGCAGCATCAGAGTGCCTCCCGCTCCGGCTGGTGCTGGGTAGCGCGCTCGGGCAGGAAGTCTTCGCTCACGGTGGGGCCACCCAGAAAGAAGCTGTCCCAAGTTTGGCCCAAGGGGGAGATGACGCGCTCGTTACCTTTGACGCGTATCTCAACCTTTTGGACACCCTCGGGTAGACGCACGTCCAAAGGCAGACGAACGGCCTGGGTACGGTTGTTGACAAAAACAGTGCCGATGGACATGGTGACCTCCAAGGAAATGTATATGGCGATTGTATATAGCGTCTCAGCCGCAGTCAATTGGGCGGTTTACAGAGATATCGCTTACGCCACAGCACACCCTTTGCGAGCTTCAGACGACCCACATCACACCTGCCGCGCCGCCCGCCACCATGGCCACGAATCCCAGTCCTACGGTCAGGCCGTAGCGCATCCCGCCGCTGGCCATCGCCAGAGCTGTTTTGACCACTGCGCTGGAGGCCAGCACGGCCAACAGTGCCCAGTGCGCCCACTCAGGCACCATGCCGCCTGAATGAATCAGTTGCGCAATGCTGGCGGCTGCGGCATGCACTTCCACCAAAGCCACACACAGGGCAGCCACCAGCACACCCACATCGCCAAAAACATGTTGCAGCTAGGCGGCGAGCAAGGACATCAAGGCAATGATGCTGGCCATGCCCAATGCATGGGTCAGTTTGAAAGCGTGTCCTGGTGGCGTCTCAACACCATCGCCTTCGATGCGACGCAAGGCGAGCACCACCACCAGCAGCAAGCCCAGGCCCGCCAAGACCAGTGGCCAGCGCATGGCCACCAGCAGGGGCGGTGAGGCGGCCCCCAGCACCCCGGCAAACAACGTCAACGACGCCAGATTGGCCAGCAGGGCACAAGCTGCTGCGGGTAGTGCATCACTGTGCCCGCCACGCACGCGCTGCCCCGTGCTGACGACCACGGCAGTGGAAGACACAAAACCCGAAAAGAATGCCGCCAGTGGCATGCCCCAACGCCCCCCAGCGCTCGCTGTGCGACATGACCCAACATGCCCACCGCCATGACCAGCACCACGATGCGCCACAGCGTAGTGGCTTGCAACACGCCCCAGGGGTCCATCGCTTGGTCTGACAGCAGCGGCATGACCACCAGTGCTGCGGCAACCAGGATCAGGGCGTCCTGCAATTCTTGATCCGTGATCAACACACGGCTGATGCGCTGCGAAGCGTGTTTGGCATGCAGCAGCGCCGCAGCCAGCACGCCGAGAGCCGCAGACAAGCTAGGATTTTGTTGCGCCAGCGCCGACAGCATCAGGGTCACCAGCAATGCCACCTCGCCCGTCTGGCCAGGGTCGCTTCGGGCGGTGGCCTGATAGCAACCGATCACCAGCGCACCGACCACCAAGACCGTGGCCACAAATGGCCAAGTGCCCAAACTCCAGCTCACATAGCCGAGCATCGCCACCAGTGCGTGCGTTCGCGTGCCAGCCTTGGAGACATGAGGCTCGTGCCGGCGCTCTCGCACCACGCCGATCAGCAAGCCCACCCCCAAGGCGGTCAGCAAGCCGATCCAATGTGCAGGGGTGTTCATGACAAAAGAAACATCATTCGCATCTGACCATGCGGGTCAGCGACAAGCGTTGACTTTGATCAACGTGGATTCGAACAAGAACCTTGATCATTCACTTTTGCTGCGCACCTAATGTGAACGCGCCAACAGGGCTGAATGCCCATGGCTTTTTCAGCATGGCCCCAACCCAATGCCTGGTGCTCGAACCGGCTTGACAGGAACCTCCCATGAAATGCATCCGCAAGTTGAGCCAAGGGCTGCTGGTGTTGTCGCTGGGCTTTGCCGCCTTGCCCGCCTTGGCCGAGGACGATTGCGATGCGCCTCTCAACCGCTGGCAATCGCGCGATGCCGTGCGGCAGATGGCTGCAGCCCAAGGCTGGCAGATAGAGCGGCTGAAGATCGACGACGGCTGTTATGAGATTCGGGTCACCGATGCCCAAGGCCGCAGATTCAAAGCCAAGATCGACCCGGAAACGCTCAAGATCTTGAAGCTCAAGCCGGACGACCACCAACGCGAGCGAAAAAGTGAACGCGAAGCGTCATAAGTTCTTCATTCAACAGGCTTCACGGAAACAACACCATGTCCAAACCTCTTTTATCCCTTGTGGCCACGGCCTGTGCACTGGCCTTTTCTCCTTTGGCATACAGCCGCCCGGTCACGCTCACCGCGCAGCTCAAAAATTACGGCGGTGACGGTGCCTACCTGGCGGCCTACCTCACCGATGCCAAGGGCGCCTATGTGCGCACCCTCTGGGTGGCCGGTGGCAAGGCCAAGTACCACAAGCATTTGTCGGATTGGTACCGACTCTCGGCCGGTGATGCCAAACGTCTGGATGGCGTCACCGGTGCCAGCGTGGGCGCGGGGCGCACCCTCAAGGTCACGGCCGATCTGGCGGATGCATTGATCGACGCGGGCTATGAAATCCGCATCGATGCCGCTGCCGAAGACATGCGCGACAGCCCGTCAGAGGTCCGCATTCCCCTGACCAAAGCGAATGCGGGCAAGCCGCAGACCGGCAAACCCTACATCCAGTCAGCGACCTTTCAACTTCAATGAAGCGACGCGCATGAGTTGGAAAGCGATTCATCGCTGGCTGGGCTTGACCCTTGGTACTCTGGCTGTGGTGCTGGGCATCAGCGGTGCCATTTTGGCGATCGACCCGGTGCAGCAGGCTTGGAATGCACCTGCAGCGCTTGGCGACTTGACTGCGGCTACTTTGGTCGAGCGCGTGACACGCACGGTGCCAGACGCCCAAGAAATCCGGCACTTGCCCTCGGGTGCCATCGTGGTGTTCAGCTTTGCTGGCGAGCAGCCGCAGGCGTCTTATGTGGACCCAGCCGATGGCGGGGTGCTGGGCCCTTGGCAAGCCTCGGCGCTGCCGCGTTGGGTGAAGAACCTGCATCGCTCATTGCTCCTGGGTGACGCCGGGCGCTGGCTGGCAGCGGGCATTGCGCTGGTCATGGCGGTGCTGTGCGCATCGGCGCTGGTGCTGCTGCTGCGGCGCATGGGAGGCTGGCAGCGACTGACCAAGAAGGTGCGCGGCACGTTGGCGCAACGCACCCATGTGGTCACCGGCCGAGTGGTGCTGCTTGTTCTGTTGCTCACGTCGGTCACCGCGCTGACCATGAGTGCATCGACCTTGGGGCTGGTGGTGCTGGATGCGGGGACTGAGCCGGAGGTCCTCTCGGTGGTGTCCGGCCAGCCTGCCTTGCCCGGCGCGCAGCTGGCCCCGCTGCAAAGCCTGCTGGTCAAAGATTTGCGCAAGTTGAATGTGCCAGGTGTCACCGACCCCGAAGACAGCTGGAAGCTCACCACCGCCAAGGGGCAGGGCTGGATTGACCGCTATTCGGGCCAGATGCTGGCCTGGCAAGAAGCCAGCTTGGCGCAGCGTGTGTACGACCTGGCTGTGGTGCTGCACACGGGCGAATCGGCTTGGCTGTGGGCCGTGGTGCTCGGCCTTGTTGGTGCCAGCGTGCTGCTGTTTTGGTTGTCGGGTTTTTTCATTTGGTGGCAAGCGCGCAACCAGACCCCCAAGATCACAGGCAACGCCCCCATGGCGCAGGCCGATGTGCTCATCTTCGTGGCCAGCGAGGGGGGCAGCACCTGGGGTTTTGCCCAAACACTGCAAGACGCGCTGAGAAAGTGCGACCACCGCGTGCACACCAGCGCTTTGGAAAACATTCAAACCACCGCCGCCACACGGCAGGTGTTGGTGCTGGCGGCCACCTATGGCGAAGGCCAGGCACCGGCCCATGCCAGTGGTGCGCTTGCGCTGATTTCCAAACTCAAGGCCAACAATGTCCCGGTCACGGTGTTGGGTTTTGGTGATCGGCAGTACCCGGCGTTTTGCGCCTTTGCCGAGTCTCTGGATCAGACGCTGCGCAAGCAACGCTGGCCCGCATTGCTGCCGCTCGAATGCATCCACCAACAATCCGCTCAGCAGTTCGCACGTTGGGGCTTGGCCTTGGCTCAAGCGCTGAACGAGCCGTTGGTGCTGGAGCATGTGCCACGACTGCCTCCGACCACGGTGCTGACCTTGATCGGGCGTCAAAACTTCGCCCCTGCGGGCGGTCACCCCACCGCGATCTTGCGCTTTGCATGGCCTGCTCGGGGTCTGCGCACTTGTCTGGGCACGCATGGTTTGGCGCGGTTTTCGGCGGGTGATCTGGTGGGCATCGTGCCACCCGGCTCCAGCGTGCCGCGTTTCTACTCTCTGGCGTCGGGCTGGCAGGACGGCTTTCTGGAAATCTGCGTGCGCCAGATGCCCGGTGGCCAGTGCTCCACGCATCTGCTGGGGTTGCAAACCCATGACGCCATCCAGGCCTTCATCCGTCCCAACCCGGGGTTTGCGCTGCCCCAGACGCGCAAGCCGGTGTTGCTGATCGGCGCGGGCACGGGGGTGGCACCACTGGCGGGCTTCATCCGCCGAAATGACCTTATGCGGCCCATGCACCTTTACTTTGGCGGACGTGACCCGGCGAAAGATTTTTACTTCGGCCCTGAGATCGAGCGCTGGTTGGGTGAAGGTCGCTTGTCCACTTTGCAGACGGTTTTCTCGCGTGTGCCCCAAGGTGGCGGTTATGTGCAGGACGCCTTGCGCCGTGATGCAGAACGCCTGCGCCACTGGGTCAGCCAAGGCGCCGTCTTTCGTGTTTGCGGCAGCCGCGCCATGGCGCAGGGCGTGGCCGATGTGCTTGATTCGGTATTGGCACCCCTGCAGCTCAGCGTCGCCAAACTCAAAGCCAAAGAACGCTATGCCGAAGATGTTTTCTGAATCGGCTGCAAAGTACCAACGCATCACCTTGAACGGCCCGAGCATGGGCACGCGCTGGTCGGCCACCTTGGATGCTGACGACAGTCTGGACATCAATGCCTTTCAGCAAGACCTGGCCGCTGCGGTCGATCAGGTGGACCTGCAAATATCGCCCTGGAAGCCGGACAGCGACCTCATGCGCGTGAACCGTGCGCCTGTAGACGCTTGGGTGGAGGTGCCCGCAGAACTGCTGGAGGTCTTGGCCTGTGCGCTGGATGTCCATCGACAGAGCGCGGGTGCCTTTAATCCGTGCGTTGGGGGGCTGGTCAATGCCTGGGGGTTTGGTGCGCAGAGCGATGCGCCCGACGCGAACGCCATTCGCATCGCACGCCAATCCCAGCCGCTTGCTGCGCACGCCTGTCTGGAGCTGGACAGCAACGCAGTCAAAGTTCGCAAGCAGGCACCGCTACAGCTTGACCTGTGCGGCATTGCCAAGGGCTACGCGGTGGATCGAATGACCCAAGTGTTGCAAAAACATGGCGTGCGGCATGCACTGGCAGCGCTGGACGGTGAACTGTGCGCCGTGGGTGGTCAGTCCTGCGGCGTACCTTGGTCCGTGGCGCTGGAAAGCCCCGATCTTGAACGCCGTGCGGTGCACGGCGTGATCGAGTTGGAGGATCTGGCGGTGGCCACCTCGGGCGACTACCGCCGTTATCTGGAGGTTGGCGGCGCGCGCCTTGCGCACACCATGGACCCGCGCCGCTGGGCACCGGTGAACAATGGCGTGGCATCGGTCACCGTGCTGGCTCCAAACTGTATGCAGGCCGATGCTTGGGCTACGGCCTTGCTGGTGGCAGGCTCCGATGAAGGTTTGGCCATGGCACAGCGCATGGGGATGGATGTGTTGTTCTTGTTGCGCCGTGGTGAAAGCCTGATCGAGCTGGGTTTGGGACGGTTTGGCCAAGCCGCAAACCTCAAGGCTTAGACATGCCAAAGCCGAGGGTAAGTGCCCGGTAAAGCCCACATCTCATGCCGCCAAGCAGCCCATACTTTTCGGAGCAACCGCATGGCAGGCTCGGTCACCGGTGCCAGAGCGCGCAGCACGATCACCTGTTTGTGTGGTGAGGTGGCGCCTGCGGTCAGGCGCAGTTCAGACGCTTCGAGCAATTCACGCGCACAAGCCAGGGCGCGATCTGAGCGTTCAGACGCAATGGCACTGCCTGCTGCAAACACCAGTGTGGCCATGCAGCGCTTGCCTGCCAGGCCCAGTGGGCTGTCCATCAATCGGGTGTCGGTGGCGCTGATCGTGCCGCGTTCTAGCCACACGCCGGGAATCTCCATGTGTTGGCGGAATGTGCCTTGAGCGAAAGGCATGTCTGCAGCCGGCAAGCCCAAAGCGGTGATGTCCCAGGTGATCAACTCAGCCCCGGGAGCCAGATCAAAAACGGCGCGGTTGAGGCCATCACATCCGTTGTAGGCAATGGCTTCGAGTGGTAGCCATTCGAGCCGCGCACCCGACTCCAGCCGGGTATGAACCTGTTGCGCGGCCAGGCCCGCTTCTGACCGGTAAAAGCGTGTGGCACCGGGCGTCGTGACCAGACCATGAGCGCCAGGGCCCACGGTGACTTTCATGTCGAGTGTGTCGCCGCCCACCAAGCCGCTGGGCGGGTGCACCAGCACGTTGTGGCAGACCGCATCGCCTTCGGGGTAGAGGCTTTGCAAGATGCGCAGCGGGCCTTGGTGCAGGTAGCGGGCTACGCTGCGCTCGGCTTCGAGCGTGTAGTCCAAATCGAGTCGGGCCAGCCAAGTCATGTGCTTTTGCGCCTGAGACTGGCTGCCTGTTCACTCGCCTTGCGAACCGCGATGCGCCCAACCGGTGGTGTGCTTTTCGATGTAGCTGAACAGTTCGTACATGACCATGGCCATCGCGCCCACCACCACCAGGCCGGAGAAGGCCAAGCCCATCTGCATGGCCGAGCCCGCAGAAATCAACAGGTAGCCAATGCCTTCGTTGGAGGCCGTCATCTCGGACACGGTGGTGCCCACAAAGGCCAAGGTGATGGCCACTTTGAGTGAACCATAGAAGTAAGGCATGGAGCGGGGCAGGCCGACTTTGACCAGCACGTCCCAGCGCTTGGCACCCAGCACGCGCAGCACGTCTTCGAGTTCCGGCTCCAAGGTGGCCAAACCCGTGGCGATGTTCACCATGATCGGGAAGAAGCTGATGAGGAAAGCCGTGAGGATGGCCGGGCCAATGCCGATGCCGAACCACACCACCAAAATCGGCACAAAGGCCGCTTTGGGCAGCGCGTTGAAGGCCGTCATGAGCGGGTACACGGCGGCATAGGCCAAGCGTGAGCTGCCGATGATGAAGCCCAGCAACACGCCCACCACGATGGCGATACCAAAGCCCACCATGGTCACCCAGAAGGTGCGCCAGGCGTGGCCCGCGATCACATCGCGGTATTCGATGGTTTGCTGCGCGATGCGCGAGGGGCTGGGGAAGATGAATTCCGACACGTTGAAGGCGCGGCACAGGCCTTCCCAAATCAGGATGCTCAGCGCCAGCAAGATCCAGGGGGACCAGCTTTCGAGGGATTTCTTGTTCATGTGGGGCTCCCGCTCATTGGTTGATCGCCGCACCGGTTTTGCGCATGGCACCGATGTGGCCGCGCAACTCGTGCACGATGTTGGTGAATTCCGGGGTGTAGGTGATCTCCAGATCACGCGGACGTGGCAGGTCGATTTCTTTTTTCACCACAAAGCGGCCGGGGCTCTTGCTCATCACATACACCGTGTCGGCCAAAAATACCGATTCGCGCAGGTCGTGTGTGACCAAGATGACGTTGAACTTTTGCTCGGTCCACAGGTCGCGCAGGATGCACCAGAGCTCTTCACGCGTGAAGGCATCGAGCGCACCAAAGGGCTCGTCCAGCAGCAGCATCTTGGGCTCATGGATCAGGGCGCGGCAAATGCTGGCGCGTTGCTGCATGCCGCCCGACAGTTGCCAGGGAAATTTGTCTTCGTAACCGCCCAGGCCTACCGTGTTCAGCAGTTTGCGGGCGCGCTCCACATACTCGGCCTTTTTTTGCTTGAAGTTGGAGCGGTAAGGCTCCACGATCTCCAGAGGCAGCAAGACGTTGTCGAGGGTGGTGCGCCAGGGCAAGAGCGAAGAGGCCTGAAACGCCATGCCGCTGATCTTGAGCGGACCGGTGACCGGCTGACCGTCGACCAGGATGCGGCCTTTGCTGGGCATCTTCAGGCCCGTGGTCAGCTTCATGAAGGTGGACTTGCCGCAGCCAGACGGCCCGACGATGGCGATGAACTCGCCCTGCTTGACCTGCAGGTTGATGTCTTCGACAGCGAAGTGGTTTTGCGCCAGCAACTCGTCGTTGTAGGCCAGCCAGACATTCTGGAAATCAACGAATGATTCTTGGGTCATGGTGAGAGCTCGAAAATGGTGTTCGAAAGTGTATACACGCTACGCCCTGTAAAAGCCCACCGACCCGTGCAGGGGGGCGGTGGGCCCGGAGCGCCGGGGCGGCATGCCCCGAAGCTGGCGCTGGTTTACTTCTTGCCCTTGGGCAGGATGTCCAGCTCTTTGGCGGTGGGCAAGAACGAGCCGTTCCAGATGTCGTCGGACTTCACACGGGTCTTGGTGTTGAAGGCGTCAGACACTTGCGAAGCCATCAGCGTCATTCGGGGGGCGTTGATCTGGCCAAAGCCTTCGGCGCGGGCCGAGGGGCTGTTGATCACGGTGTCGATGGCCAGTTGCAGGCGGCGGGTTTCAAGCGCCACGTTGATGATGCCGTCGCGGGCCTTGACCGATTCAATGGCCTTGGCCGGGTCAGCGATCACGTCCTTTGCGCCTTTGGTGAAGGCGGCCAGGAAGGCTTTCACAGCTGCGGGGTTTTCCTTCAGGATCTTGGGCGAGGCGATGATCGCGTTGCCGTAGAGCTTGACGCCAAAGTCGGGGTACTGCATGACCACCACGTCTTCGGCTTTCACGCCACGCGCTTCGATGTTGAGCAGCGAGGTGAAGGTGAAGCCGGTGATGGCGTCCACGTCACCGCGCACCAGCATGGTCTCGCGCAGGGGTGGGTCCATCGCGGTCCATGCCACGTTGCCGATGTCGTTGGCCTTCTGGAAGATGGGGAAGGCGCGGCGGCCGGCGTCAAATACGGGAGCGCCCAGCTTCTTGCCAGCCAAGTCGGCCGGGGTTTTGATGCCGGACTTCTTCAAAGCCATCACCGAGGCGGGGGTGTTGTTGTAGACCATCATGATGGCAACAGGCTTGTTGGGAGCGTCGGGGTTGTTGGCGTGGAATTCCATCAGGGCGGCCAAGTCGGCAAAGCCCAGGTCGTAGGTGCCCGAAGCCACGCGGGTGACTGCACCACCGGAGCCGTTGCCCGAGTCCACCGTCACATCCAGCTTGGCGTCCTTGAAATAACCCTTGGCCGCTGGCAGCAAGAAGAAAGCGGCAGGGCCTTCAAAGCGCCAGTCGAGTTGGAACTTGATGGGGGTGCTTTGGGCTTGTGCCAAGCCAAAAGAAGCGGCTGCGGCGAGTGCGGCTGTGGCTTTAAGTAAAAAACGCTTGTTCATGAGGTGCTCCATTGGCTGATAAACGGTGAATCTTGTGTAGCAAATTCGATGCCATTATCGATCAGGGTTCTGGCGGGGCGTGTCAGGTGCATCCCCTAGAAAAAGCCCACTTTGGGTGCCACGCTAACTGGGCGAGTGCACCAAAGCGGGGCCTTTTGTAGCTGTTTCGGCTGGATGGGTGCAGGGGCATCCGTGATGGGTGCCCCTGCAGGTGCCTCAGTGGTGGGCTTGTGCCACTGCCAGAGCGGTCATGTTCAGCACCCGGCGCACGGTGGCGGCGGGCGTGAGGATGTGCGCTGTGGCGGACGTGCCCATCAGGATGGGGCCCACCGTCACGCCACCGCTGGTGGTGGTTTTCATGACGTTGTACAAAATGTTGGCCGCGTCCAGATTGGGGCAGACCAGCAAGTTGGCCGAGCCGCTCAGGGTGCCGTCTTCGATGTAGGCGCTGCGAATTTCGGGCTGCAGGGCCGCATCGCCGTGCAGCTCGCCATCGCACTCGATGTCGGGGTGCTGGGCCACGAACAGATCACGCGCCAGACGCATCTTGCGTGCAGACGCCCGCTTGGACGAACCGTAGCTCGAATGGGAGAGGAAGGCCACTTTGGGCACGATGCCAAAGCGCTGGACTTCCTGCGCGGCCATATAGGCGATCTCCGCCAGTTGCTCGGCGCTGGGGTCTTCATTGACATAGGTGTCAGTGACGAAGAGTGGGCCCTGGTTGGTCATGAGGGCGTTCACGGCGGCGTAGTTGCCTGCACCGGCGCGCTTGCCCAGGATGCTGTCGATGCGCTCCAAGTGCGTCATGTAGGTGCCTGCCAGGCCGCAGATCATGGCGTCGGCGTCGCCCAGCGAGACCATGAGCGAGCCGATGATGGTGTTGGATCGGCGCACCGCAGCCTTGGCCACAGCGGGGGTGGCACCGTTGCGCTTCATCAACTGGTGATAGTGTTCCCAGTACTGGCGGAAACGCGGATCGTCTTCGGGATTGACGTTCTCGGCGTCTACGCCCAAGCGCATGCGCAGACCGGCTTTTTCGATGCGGGCGGAGATGACCGAAGGGCGACCGATCAGGATTGGGTGGGCCAGCTTTTCGTCGATGGCCATTTGAGCGGCACGCAGGGCGCGCTCGTCTTCGCCATCGGCATAGGCCACGCGCTTGGCGCTGTGGGCCACGGCTTTGGCGGCGTTGAAGATGGGGCGCATCAACAGGCCGGTTTGCGTCACGAAGCTTTGCAGCTGCTGGCGGTAGGCGTCCATGTCGGTGATCGGGCGCATGGCCACGCCCGAATCTGCGGCCGCTTGAGCCACGGCGGGCGCAATGCGCAAGATCAAACGCGAGTCAAATGGCTTGGGGATCAGGTAGTCGCTGCCAAAGGTCAGGTCTTGTCCAGCGTAGGCACTGGCCACTTCTTCGCTGATGTCGGCTTTGGCCAGGTCGGCGATCTGGCGCACGCAGGCCAGCTTCATGGCCTCGGTGATCTTGGTGGCGCCGCAGTCGAGTGCACCCCGGAAGATGTAGGGGAAGCACAGGACGTTGTTCACCTGGTTGGGGTAGTCCGAGCGGCCAGTAGCGATGATGCAGTCCGGGCGAGCGGCTTTGGCCAATTCGGGGCGAATTTCAGGTTCTGGATTGGCCAGCGCCAGGATGATGGGCTTATCGGCCATGGTCTTGACCATGTCCACCGTCATCACGCCGGGGGCCGAGCAGCCCAGGAACACGTCAGCGCCCTTGACCGCATCGGCCAAGGTGCGGTCATCGGTCTTTTGTGCATAGCGGGCTTTGGATTCATCGTAGCCACCGGGGCGGCCTTCGTAGATCACGCCCTTGGAGTCGCACACAAAAATGTTGCTGGTCTTCACGCCCAGACCGACCATCACATCCAGGCAAGCAATGGCCGCAGCGCCTGCGCCCGACACGGCCACTTTGACTTGGGCAATGTCCTTGCCTACCAGTTCCAGGCCGTTGAGCATGGCGGCGGCCGAGATGATGGCGGTGCCGTGCTGGTCGTCGTGGAAGACCGGGATGTTCATGCGTTCGCGCAGCTTCTTCTCGATGTAAAAGCACTCGGGCGCTTTGATGTCTTCGAGGTTGATGCCGCCCAAGGTCGGCTCCATGCTGGCGATGATCTCGACCAGCTTGTCGGGGTCACGCTCGGCCAGCTCGATGTCGAACACGTCAATGCCCGCGAACTTCTTGAACAGGCCGCCTTTGCCTTCCATGACGGGCTTGCTGGCCAGCGGGCCGATGTCGCCCAGACCCAGCACGGCGGTGCCGTTGGTGATCACAGCCACGAGGTTGCCGCGTGAGGTGTATTCGTGGGCTTTGGAGGGGTCAGCCGCAATGTCCAGACACGGGTAAGCCACACCAGGCGAGTAGGCCAGCGACAAATCGCGCTGGTTGGACATGGGTTTGGTGGGGTTGACCGAAATTTTGCCGCGTGTGGGGTAGCGGTGGTAGTCACGGGCGGCGTCGCGCAGGGCTTGTTCGGCGGGGGAGAGGTTGTCGCTCATTGTTGTTATCTCAATTGATCAAGGAAAAACACGTAAGTGTTGAAATCGTAACCCATCTGGAGCTGCCTTCTGCCCGGAATGACCCCTCAAAAAAGCAAATTGCCAAGCACTTGGCTTGGCTTGTTGCTGTCGGGTGCGGCAGCTCCGCCCAGGTGGGGAATGCTGGCGGTGTGGTCAGCGCCTGGTCACGACGGGGCGTCGCGTCGCCCCATTCAATGCGGTCTTCAGTGCGAGTCGGCTTGCTTGGCCGCTTCGACGGCGTCGCTGCTGTCGCCGTGTGCCCCGTTGAAGTACAGATTCAAGAGCACAGCGCTGATGGAGGCCAGCAAGATGCCCGACTCGATCAGGGGGTGGATGCTATGCGGCATCCACTGCAGGTAGCGCGGCGCGATCAGAGGGATCATGCCAAAGCCGATCGAAATCGCCACGATGAACAGGTTGTTGCGGTTGCCCTTGTAGTCCACGTTGGCCAGGATGCGGATGCCGGTGGCAGCCACCATGCCGAACATCACCAAGCCCGCACCGCCCAACACAAAGGTGGGCAGCGACTCGACCAGAGCCGCCATTTTGGGCAGCAGCCCCAGCACGATCAGGATCACACCACCGGCCACGCAGACGAAGCGGCTTTTCACGCCCGTCACGCCCACCAGGCCCACGTTTTGCGAGAAGCTGGTGTAGGGGAAGGTGTTGAAAATGCCGCCGATCAGCGTGCCCAGACCGTCGGTGCGCAGGCCTGCAGTGAGCATTTTTTGATCGACTTTTTTGCCGGTCAGATCGCCCAAAGCGAGGAACATGCCGGTCGATTCGATCATCACCACGATCATCACCAAGGTCATGGTCAGGATCAGGATCGGGTCAAAGACGGGGGTGGCAATTTCGAAGGGCAGCACCAAGTCAAACCAGCCGGCTTTGCCGACTTTTTCGAAGCTCATGAGCCCGGCCGCTGTGGCCACCACGCCACCGATCACGATGCCCAGCAGCACCGAAATGTTGGCCACAAAGCCTCGGGCGTATTTGGCAATCAGCAAGATGGACGCCAACACAATGGCAGCGATGCCGATGTGCGACAGCTGCGCGTACTTGGGGTTGGGCACCGAGCCTACGATGCTCATGCCCGCTGGTACCGGTGGTACCGCGCCCGTGCTGGCCGCTTGTTTGGCGGCATCGAGCCAGGCCAGGTGTTCCGGATTGGGAATGGTGGGCGCTGTGGGGCCGAAGGGGTTGCCAAAAATCCAGTTGATGCCCACGCGCATCAAACTGATGCCGATGACGGCAATGATGGTGCCCGTGACCACAGGCGGGAAAAACCGCAGCATGCGACTCACGATGGGCGCAATCAAGATCGATATCACCCCCGCGCCAATGATGGCCCCGAAGATCAGCCCTGCGCCTTGCACGCCGGGGTTGTTGTTGGCCATGGCCACCATCGGGGCCACAGACGCAAACGTCACGCCCATCATCACCGGCAGCTTGATGCCAAACCACTGGGTGGCACCCAGCGACTGGATCAGCGTGACGATGCCGCAGCAAAACAGGTCGGCGGAAATCAGCATGGCCACTTGCTCGGGGCTGAGTTTGAGGGCACGGCCGACGATCAGCGGCACCGCTACGGCACCGGCATACATCACCAGCACATGTTGCAGGCCCAAAGCGGCGAGCTTGCCAGAGGGCAGTTTTTCGTCCACGGGGTGGATGGTTGAACTCATGGAGGGGTCTCCTTGGAAGTAAACGGGGAGGGAAACAGGCCAAAGAGACTAGATGTGTGCTTCTTTGTGTGCCAAACTGTATACAAAGAATGGCCAATCAGGCATGCGTGAAAACCCTGCACTGCTTGAGATGAAAAAAAAGCCACTGCAGAAGTTGCAGTGGCTTGAAGAGGAGTTGAAAAGTGAAATTTAAGGGCTGTGCGCCGTGGCGCTGGGATGGCTAAAAATGGAAATCAGGCTGTCGCTTGCAGTTCAACTTTTCGCCCGGCCATCAGGGCAGTGAAAAATCCGTTGAACCACTGCATGTTGATCGGTTTGGCCATGAAGATGGTGCCTTCGGGCAGGCCGCCGCGAGCTGCAATTTCTTCCTGCGTCAAGGCGGAAATCACCAAGCAAGTCATGCGGTTGAACTGGGAGGTTTGGCGCAGAGTGCGCAAAAGTTCAAATCCGTCTACGCCCGGCATGTTGAGGTCAGCGATCATGACGTCGGGCTGAATGCTGGAGATGTCGATCAAAGCTTCGAGGCCGGAGGACATGGCGGTGCAGTCCACAGGCATTTCGCAACGGTTGCAGAAATCGCGAAGCATGTCCCTTGTGACTGCATCGTCTTCCACCAGCAGCACTTTGAGTCGGCCTTCTCGGTTGTCGAGCGGAGACATCAGCATATTGTGCTTGCGCTGGTACTCACGAATGGAGGGCATCGAGATGCGGCGATGCCCACCTTGGGTTTTCCAGGCTTGGAGCTCATTTTTTTCAACGAGTGTCTGGATCGTCCCCACCGACAGTCCAAGTAATTTGGCTGCGTAGGTAGTGCCGCAATAATCTTCGAGGGTGTCGGGGGTGTGTTGTGTTTGCATGCGTTTATTTTAGTGATAAAAATGTTAATGGGACACGAAAAATAACACAAAGGAATAAAAAAATAAACAATTTGAAACAATTTATGGGGTCTTTATGTACCTGACTTGATCGTCTCCGCTGCGACAAACTGCGATACATGCTGTATCGACAAGAAGATTAACATGCAATCATCCTCTTTTTGTCACTGGAGACTTCTGATGCCCGCTCACGACGCTGTTTGGCCCGCTCGGTTACCGACAAGGATCACACCGCCGGCCACGTCGCTTTGGATGAATTTGGCCATCAGCGCCCTGCGTTACCCTGAAAAGGCTGCACTGGTGTTCATGGGGCGAGTTTGGACATTCCGTGAACTGTTGCAGGCCGCTGAGCACATGGCGGCGCATTTGTCTGCCTTGGGCGTGCAGACGGGGGACCGTGTGGTCCTCAATATGCAAAACTGCCCACAGTTGGTCATCACCCATTTCGCCATCTTGCGTCTTGATGCCGTTGTGGTGCCGGTCAACCCGATGAACCGGGCTGAAGAGCTCAAGCATTACATCGTTGACCCGGATACGCGTGTGGCAGTGACCACTGCTGATCTTGCGTCAGAGTTGGCCCAGGCCAGCGAAGCCTTGCCCGACGGGCGGCGCCTGCAACATTTGGTGGTGACGCACTTCACGGATGTGTTTGATCCAGACCGGGTGAGCCCTGAGGACTTGCCTCAGTCTTGGCGCAGCTGGTTGCTGCCGCAGCACACGCTGCCTTCCTTGACTTCTGGACAGGTTCACGCCTGGGCCGATTTGGTGGTGCAAGCGGCTCCTGTCAGCTTGCACCAGGTCCAAGCCACGCCTTCTGACATGGCATTGTTGCCCTATACCAGTGGCACCACCGGATTGCCCAAAGGCTGCATGCACACACACAGCACCATCATGCACAACGCCATGGCCAGTGGTCTTTGGGGTAATGGCACGCCAGAAAACGTGACTTTGTGCGTGGTGCCCATGTTCCACATCACCGGCATGGTCAGCTTGATGCACACCAATATTTTGCTGGGGTCGTGTCTGGTCATCATGCCGCGCTGGGACCGAGATGTGGCCGGACATTTGATTTCCAAATGGAAAGTGACCCACTGGACCAACATCCCGACCATGGTGATTGATTTGCTGGGCAGCCCGAACATGCACAAATACGACCTGTCCAGCCTGGTCTACATCGGCGGTGGCGGTGCGGCCATGCCCGAGGCTGTGGCACAGCGCTTGCTGGACCAGTTTGGCCTGCGCTACGCCGAAGGGTATGGCCTGACCGAAACAGCGGCACCCTCGCACAGCAACCCGCCTGATCACCCCAAGAAGCAGTGTCTGGGCATTCCTTTCATGAGTGTCGATGCCCGCGTGGTGAATCCGGATACCCTTGATGAATTGGCACAAGGTGAGTCGGGTGAAATTGTGATTTGTGGCCCGCAGGTGTTCAAGGGTTATTGGAAGCGCCCAGACGCCACGGCTGCAGCGTTTTTTGAGCGCGATGGCAAGTCGTTCTTTCGATCAGGGGACATGGGCCGCGTGGACGAAGAAGGCTATTTCTTCATGACCGATCGCTTGAAACGCATGATCAACGCCAGCGGTTTCAAGGTATGGCCTGCCGAGGTCGAAGCGCTGATGTTTCGCCACCCTGCCATACAGGAAGCTTGCATCATTTCAACACGCGATGCCTATCGCGGCGAATCTGTCAAAGCTGTTGTCGTGTTGCGCCAGGATCACCAAGGCAAAGTGAGCGAGCAGGACATCATTGACTGGTGCCGCGAGAACATGGCTGTTTACAAAATTCCGCGTGTGGTCAGTTTTGCAGACGCCTTGCCCAAGAGTGGCAGTGGCAAGGTCATGTGGCGTGCTTTGCAAGAGGCAGAAATGGCCGCCCTTGACCCTGCAGGCAAGCCCCAATGAGTTTGAAACTTTCCATCCTCGATCAGTCCGCTGCCGCCCATGGGCGCGGGCAGGACGAGACCATTCGTCAAACGCTGGCGCTGGCCCAACAAGCCGAGGCATGGGGATACCACCGCTTTTGGGTGAGCGAGCACCACAGCCACCCCAGCATCGTGGGGACAGCCCCCGAGGTGTTGATGGCAGCGATTGCAGCCCGCACGCAGCGCATTCGCTTGGGCAGTGCAGGTGTGATGCTGCCGCATTACGCGGCCCTCAAGGTGGCTGAGCAGTTTCGGGTGCTTGATGCTTTGGCCCCGCGCCGCATTGATCTGGGCGTGGGACGAGCGCCCGGCAGTGACGGACGCACTGCGCAATTGCTCAACCCCGACCGCAATGCCTCAGAGCGTTTCCCGCAACAGGTGATGGAGCTGCAAGCTTGGGTGAATGGACAGAATCTCCCACCCGGCCACCCTGGGCACAAGGTGTATGCGTACCCGCAGTCGGACACTGCGCCCGACATCTGGATGCTGGGCAGCTCGGACTATGGCGCTCAGCTGGCGGCGCACTTGGGGCTGCCGTATGCATTTGCCTATTTCATCACCGATGGGCAGGGTGCTGACGAAGCGCTGCAGATTTACCGTGAGACTTTTCGCCCCAGTGCAGGTCTTCAAAAACCAAACGCGGCTTTGTGTGTGTGGGCCTTGGCCGCTGACACCGACGAAGAAGCGCTGCGCCTGTTTGAAAGCCGTGCCCGTTGGAAAATGGACCGCAACCTGGGTCGCATCGGTGCGCTCTTGCCGCCCGAAGACGCGGCGCGTGATTACAGCCCGGCTGAGCAGTTCGCACTCGAGCGCCTGCGTGAAGGGGCCCTGATCGGCTCGGCAGCCACCTTGGGCCGCAAACTGCGCCAATTGGCCGCACGGCTGGAGGTCGATGAGCTGGTGCTCATCACCTGGACGCACGACCCTGCGGCGCAAAGCCGATCCTATGAATTGATGGCGCAAGAATTTGCGCTCACCCCATCGACCTGATTGATAAATAAGGAGCACACCATGTTCACCACAGCGATCGCTGGCAGCTTGCCTAAACCCTCTTGGCTTGCCGAAACCGAAAAACTCTGGCCTCAGTGGACAACGCAAGGCCCTGAGTTGCAGCAAGCCAAGGCTGACGCCACGCTGCTGTGGATCAAGGCGCAAGAAGACGCCGGGCTGGACGTGATCGGTGACGGCGAACAGGCGCGCCAGCACTTTGTGCATGGCTTTGTCGAGCAGGTCGAGGGCATCGACTTTGTGAACAAAGTCACCATGGGCATCCGCAACAACCGCTACGACGCGCAGGTGCCACAGGTCGTTGCACCGTTGCGCCTGAAGGGCCGCGTGCACGCCTTCGAGGCCCAGCTGGCCCGTGCCCATACCCAGAAAAAACTCAAATTCACCTTGCCCGGCCCCATGACGATTGTGGACACCGTGGCCGACCGCTTTTACGGCGACAAGGTCAAAATGGCCATGGCCTTTGCCGAGTTGCTCAACCAGGAAGCGCTGGCGCTGCAAGCCGATGGTGTGGACATCATCCAGTTCGATGAACCGGCCTTCAACGTCTACATGGACGAAGCTGCCGACTGGGGCGTGAAGGCACTTGAGATTGCAGCGCGGGGCCTGACCTGCACCACGGCGGTGCATATTTGCTACGGCTACGGCATCGAAGCCAACAACAAATGGAAAGAGACGCTGGGCCACGAATGGCGTCAGTATGAAAAGGTGTTCCCGGCCTTGGCCAAGAGCAGCATTCAGCAAGTGAGCCTCGAGTGCATGCACTCGCATGTGCCCATGGAGATGATGAAGCTGCTGGAGGGCAAGGACGTGATGGTTGGCGTGATCGATGTGGCCAACCCGGCCATCGAGACGGCCGAAGAAATCGCCGACACCATTGGCCGCGCTTTGCAGTTCGTGCCCAAGAATCGCCTGATTGCCTGTACCAACTGTGGCCTGGCCCCCATGAGCCGCGCCGTGGCAGAAGCCAAACTCAAAGCCCTGGCCGAAGGTGCCAAGCTGGCCAGCCAGCGTTACGCCTGAACATCCAGCAGGTCTGCTTTTGTCAGCACGGGCCTGAAAGCGGGGCAATGCCGTGTCAGCTGATGGCTGAAGCCCCCAATGAATGCCTATGTGCAGGTTGGGTGGGCTGTCACTGGGGCGTGTGAGCCTCTGCATCCGAGCTGAAACAATCCTTGACGGTGAACATCATCGAGGTGAAAAACATGGCTGTGACGCACAGCGCCAAAGGAATGAAGATGGCCGCCATCCATTGGGCATCGCCCAGCAGGGTTGAGGCCAGCAAAGCCAAAACGCCCGAAGCCATGAAAACGCCGATCCAGACCAAAACATACAGCGCAAATGCGCGCAAATTGCGCCAACAGGCCACGAAGCTGAAGAACAGACTTTTGACCGCTGGCACGCCCTGCCAGTGCACCAGGGCAGGTGCATGCCAGAACATCATCGACAGGGGAATGTAAAGCAACATGGACAACCACATGGCCGATTGAAATGACGCGTTTTGCACCAACTCGGGGGTTATGGCCGCTGCACCAAAATACACCTTGGCAAAAGTGCCGCCGTCCACCAACACCGAGGCCAACATGACCCCGATGAACAGCAAGGCGTACAGACCGCCCAGTACAAACATGGCCTTGCGCTGCGGGCCGGTTTTGAGTGCTACAAACAACACCGCTGGCATGGGGAATTTGCCATCAGCAGCCTCCTGGGTGGCAGCCATCGTGCCCAGTGTCAGGCTGGGCAGCACCATCAAGGCCAAGGCCGGTCCGATGAACGGCACCATCGAGACCAAAGACACGGTGGCCATGAAGAGGAAAAACAGGCCCGACATGGCCAGCGGCTGACGCCAAAACGTGCGAATGCCTTGCATCGCCCAATGCGGACCAGAGCGGGCAGGGACAATGTTCAATTGCATGGTGATGTGCTCAAAAAAGCGTTCAAAGGGTCACGGGTTGATCGATGCGTCCACGCAGCACGCGCTCAAAGTGCGTGGGGTCGTGCGGCTTGAGCATCGAGGCTTCGCGTGGCAGAAAAAAGTCCCAAAGGCGTGAAATCCAAAAGCGCAATGCACCAGCCCGCAGCATGGCAGGCAGCAATTCACGTTCTGCAGCGCTCAAGGGGCGCACGGCCATGTAGCTGTGCAGCATGGCCAGGGCGCGATCCGGGTCGTGCCTGCCAGATGGCAAGTCGATGCACCAATCGTTCAGGCAGACGGCCAGGTCAAACAACCAGGCGTCCACACCAGCAAAGTAAAAGTCAAAAAAACCTGTGAGCTGCTCGCCATCAAACATCACGTTGTCGCGAAACAGGTCGGCATGCACAGGGCCACGGGGCAGGGCCGCATAAGCAGCGCCCTGTGCGATGTGGTTTTGGTAAGCCAATTCACTGCGCAGCAGGCTCGCTTGCGCCTCATCGAGGTGGGGCAGCACCACGGGCACCGTCACATTCCACCAGGGCAGGCCACGCAGATTGGGTTGGTTGCGGTTGTAATCGGACCCGGCCAAGTGCATGCGTGCCAACATGTCCCCCACAGCGGCGCAGTGGGCGGTTTGGGGTCGCAACTGGCTTTTGCCTGCCAATTTGTTCACCACAGCGGCGGGTTTACCGCTGAGGGTGTGCAAGACATCGCCATCTCTGTTGGCTGCGGGGTCCGGCACCGGGATGCCACGGCCTGCCAAGTGCTTCATCAGAAACAAATAAAAGGGCAGCTGTTCGTGGGTCAGGCGCTCAAAAACGGTCAGTACATACTCACCTTGATCGGTGGTGGCAAAGTAATTGGTGTTTTCAATGCCGCCCTCAATGCCGCGTAAAGCGCACAGTTGCCCCAAATTCAGGGACTGCATCAGGTCATTGGCCTGGGTTTCGGTGACTTCGGTGAATACCGCCATGGTTGCAATCGGTGGCCCGCTGAATGGCCGGTGTGTGAACGAAGGGGAGATTGTAGGCGGGCAGGCACTGCACCCAGGGTGCATCTTGGGCCAATGAATGTGTGTTGGCGCAAGGACTCACAGATTAATATGCGGGGCTGATACTTCAAAGGCCGCACATGTTCAAAGTCCACGCCATCCCCCCAGAGCGCTTGCCTGAGTTGCTGAGCCTCATGCCCAAGGCCGAGCTGCACATCCACATCGAGGGCTCACTCGAGCCCGAGTTGATCTTTGCGCTGGCCAAGCGCAACGACGTGCAGCTGCCCTATGCCGATGTGGCCGCCTTGCGCAGCGCCTACGCATTCACCAACCTGCAAAGTTTTCTGGACCTGTATTACGCCGGAGCCAGCGTGCTGCTGCACGAGCAGGATTTTTACGACATGGCCTGGGCCTATTTTGAAAAAGCTAAGGCCGATCATGTGGTGCGGGCAGAACTGTTTTTTGACCCACAAACCCACACCGCACGCGGCGTGGCCATGGGCGCGGTCATCGAAGGCCTGAGCCGCGCCTGCCGCGATGCGCACACCCAGCTGGGCATCAGCGCCGATCTGATCCTGTGCTTTTTGAGGCACCTGTCTGAAGACGAAGCACTGGCCACGCTGGAAGAAGCCATGCCCTGGCGCGAACACTTCATCGGCGTGGGGCTCGATTCGAGCGAGCTGGGCCACCCGCCCGAAAAGTTTGCCCGCGTGTTTGCCCGCGCCCGCGAGCTGGGCTTGCACTGCGTGGCCCATGCGGGCGAAGAAGGTCCACCCGCCTACATCTGGGGCGCACTCGACGTGCTGCAGGTCGAGCGCATCGACCACGGCGTGCAAGCCATCCACGACGCGGGTCTGATGCAGCGCCTGGCCGACAGCCAGATGCCGCTCACGGTCTGCCCGCTGTCCAACCTCAAGCTGTGTGTGTTCAAAAACCTGGCCGACCACAACCTGGGTCAGATGCTGGATGCGGGCCTGTGCATCACCCTCAACTCGGACGACCCGGCCTATTTTGGCGGCTACCTGAACGACAACTACCTGCAAACCTTTGCGGCCCTGCACCTGAACGCCCAGCAAGCCTACAAACTGGCCGCCAACAGCATCGAAGCGAGCTTTGCACCCGAGGCCGACAAGCACCGCTGGATGCATGAACTGAAGGCTTGTTTTCAGGGGTTTGCCGAGCAGGATTGAACGTTTTGCTTCCACCGCGTGAGAGGCTGATGGGCGCGCATTCGTCCAGCCCCTACAACCCGGCGATAGCCAATGCTTTTTTCAGGGCGGGCGAAATCGAAGCATGGGGCCGTGGGGTGGAGCGCATCTTTGCGGTATGCGCGGCGGCTGGCACGCCCAAGCCCCTGCTGCGCTACCAACCGTTTGACATGTGGCTGGAATTCCCATTTGACCCCGCCTATTTGGAGGTGCTCAGGGCGGGGCAAGGGCAGAGCGAACAAGTCGAAGCCCAAGTCACCCCCGAAGTCACCCCCGAAGTGGAGCGCATGTTGAGGCGGGTCCATGGCGAGATGAGCCGCGTTGAATTGATGAGCGCGTTGGGCTTGAAAGACGAAAAACACTTCCGTGTCCACTGTCGGCAAACGGCTTTGGCCTTGGGCGTTCTGGAGATGACGGTCCCCGACAAGCCCCAGAGTCGACTTCAAAAATACCGACTGACGCCAGCAGGTCGACGCTGGCTTGCCAGACAGGCTTAAAACATAACAAGAGGGGGGCGTGATGCGTTTGGCATTTGTTTCAGATATTCATGGCAATTTGGCTGCTTTGGACGCCGTGATTGCCGACATGAGTCATCGCAAAATTCAGTGTGTGGTGAATTTGGGCGACAGCTTGAGTGGCCCATTGCTTCCCCTTGAGACCGCAGACCGACTTCAACATTTACCTTGGTTGCATGTCGCAGGTAACCATGAGCGCCAGGTGTTGCGCTTACCGATCGAGCGACAAAATTTGTCGGATGCATACACATCGGCTCAATTGAATCCGTTGGTCAAAAATTGGTTGACGGCACACGCTGATCCGTCTGACCCCCGGCTGCACAAGGCTCAAATTTGGCCTGAACAATTGGGCCGCGATGTGGCTCTGTGCCATGGCAGTCCTCGCAGCGACATCGAATATTTGTTGGAAACACCCGAAGGCGAGTCAGCCCGATTGGCGAACGTGACAGAGATTGAAGAGCGTTTGGAAGGACGCCTGCCCGAACATATCACCTTGCTGGCCTGTGGACACAGTCACGTTCCACGGGCGGTTCGTTTGAGTTCAAAGTTGCTCATCATCAACCCGGGCAGCGTGGGTTTGCCTGCTTACGATGACGATCACCCTTACCCTTTTTCCAAGTTCCATCGCATAGAGAACGGCAGCCCCGATGCGCGTTATGCGGTGGTCGAAAAATCGGGTGCGGATTGGCGTTGTGAGTTGATCAGCGTGCCCTATAACCATGAATCCATGGCGCTTTTGGCAGACGAGCGTGGCCGTCCTGACTGGGCGCATGCTTTGAGAACTGGGTGGATGCCCAGAGTTTGAACCAAGGAAACTTGACCATGTTGTTTGCCGTTTTATTCACTGATCGACCCGACCAAGCCGCTTTGCGTGCCACGTATTTGCAGGCCCACATTGATTGGGTGGCTGCACACCAGGCGCAAGTGCGCGTGGCCGGCAGTTTGCGCGAGCAGCTTGGGCAGGTGCCCAAAGGTGGCTTGTGGATCGTTGAGTCCGAGACCAAAGAAAGCGTCCATCAATTGATGCAGACCGACCCTTTTTGGACTTGCGGGCTGCGCCAGAGCGTGGAAGTTTTGCATTGGAGCAAAGCGCTGGACCAGCAGGTGCTGGTCTGAGGTTTTGTCACACGCTGTCCTGCTGCCATGATTTTCTGTGTGTTGCAGCTCAGGCGTGGGACTGATCTGGATAAAGCAGCCATGTAAAATCAACCCCCGAAGCCCGCTGCCCCGGCGGGCTTTGTTTTGTTCAATCTCGGGGCCATGTAGAGGACTACCATGTATAAAAACCTCGCTGCCACGTTCGTGGCCGCCTGCTTTTTTCTTCCCGCCGTTCAGGCCCAAATCTCAGCACCAACCACTCCCAAATCCACCCAGCCCCTCAAGGCGGGTTTCGTCTATGTCTCGCCCATCACTGAGGCGGGCTGGACCAAGCAGCACGACGAGGGCCGCAAGGCCGTTGAGAAGGCTTTGGGCGATCAGGTCAAGACCACTTTTGTGGCCGATGTGGCGGAGGGTGCTGACGCCGAGCGCGTGATCCGCGATCTCGCTAGCCAAGGCCACCAGATCATTTTCACGCCCAGTTTTGGCTACATGGAGCCCACGCTCAAGGTGGCCAAAGACTTTCCAAGCGTGAAGTTTGAATCGGTCACCGGCTTCAAGACCGCGCCCAACGTGGCGGCCTCCAACGCCCGCTATTACGAAGGCCGCTACCTGGCGGGCATCGCAGCCGGGCGCATGACGAAAACGAATGTGGCCGGTTATGTGGCGGGCTTTCCGATTCCCGAAGTCCTGCAGGGCATCAACGCATTCACTTTGGGCATGCGCTCGGTCAACCCCAAAGCCACTGTCAAGGTGGTCTGGCTCAACGCGTGGTTTGATCCACCGAAAGAGCGCGAAGCGGCCATGGCCTTGTTCAACCAGGATGTCGATGTGATCGCCTTCCACACTGGCTCCACGGCCGTGATGGCCGCTGCGCAAGAGCGCGGCAAGATGGCCGTGGCCTACCACTCGGACATGCGCAAGACCGGGCCTGATGCGCAAATCATCGCCGTGACCCACCAGTGGGGCGACTACTACACGGCCCGTGTCAAGGCGGTCATGAATGGCAGCTGGACTTCGGGCAGTGTGTGGGGTGGCGTCAAGGAAGGCATGATTCGCGTGGGTGACTTTGGCCCCAGGGTGCCCAAAAAGGTCCAAGACGAAATCCTGGCCAAGCAAAAACTGGTGGGTGCAGGCAAGTTGCTGCCTTTTGCCGGGCCGATCATCGACAACGAGGGTCATGTCGTGCTGCCTGCAGGCCAGAGCCTCAATGATGGCCAGATTCTGGGCATGAATTACCTGGTGCAGGGCGTGCAGGGCAAGGTTTCGCGTTGAGGCCTGAGTGTCATTGAGAGGAGCGCAGCGACGCGGCATTCCAGTTACTGCGCGTGCTCACACACTGGATCGCCGCGCTTCACTCGCGATGACGGAAAGTGGTCATTGCGCGGTTCGGGGTGACGGGGCAATCCAACTGCGGCGCTCGTTCGCGGACTCGATCGCCACTAAAATCGTGGCCATCATCAAAGGACGCACCATGAGCATCAAGAGCGACAAATGGATCCGCCGCATGGCCGAGCAGCACGGCATGATTGAGCCGTTTGAGCCCGGTCAGATTCGTCAGAACGCGGCAGGCCAGAAGATCGTGAGCTACGGCACCAGCAGTTATGGCTATGACATTCGTTGCGCCCCTGAATTCAAGGTGTTCACCAACATTTACAGCACGGTGGTGGACCCCAAGAATTTCGATGAGCGCAGTTTTGTGGACATCGAAGGCGATGTCTGCATCATCCCGCCCAACAGCTTTGCACTGGCCCGCACGGTGGAATATTTCCGCATTCCGCGCAATGTGCTGACCATTTGCCTGGGCAAGAGCACCTACGCCCGCTGCGGCATCATCGTCAATGTGACGCCATTCGAGCCGGAGTGGGAAGGCTATGTGACGCTTGAATTCAGCAACACCACGCCGCTGCCCGCCAAAATCTATGCGGGTGAGGGCTGTGCCCAGGTGCTGTTCCTGGAAAGTGACGAAGTGTGTGAGACCAGCTACAAGGACCGTGGCGGCAAGTACCAGGGCCAGGTGGGTGTCACACTGCCCAAAACCTGAACCATGAAACCGAGTCGAGAAACCAGATTTTTTGGGGTCTCAGCCCAAAATGAGACAATAGCGGGTTAATGACCGACTCTTTTTCCAATTTATCGCTGGCACCCACGCTGGCACGAGCCGTAGCCGAAATGGGCTACGAATCCATGACGCCTATCCAGGCCCAAGCCATTCCGGTGGTGTTGACGGGTCAGGACGTGATGGGCGCAGCCCAGACCGGTACCGGCAAAACCGCTGCTTTCTCGCTGCCTCTGTTGCAGCGCCTGCTCAAGCACGAAAACCCTTCCACCTCGCCAGCACGCCACCCTGTGCGCGCTTTGGTGTTGCTGCCCACGCGCGAATTGGCTGATCAGGTGGCCCAACAAATCAAGATGTACGCCAAGTACACCCAACTGCGCAGTGCGGTGGTGTTTGGTGGCATGGACATGAAGCCCCAGACCCTGGAGCTGAAAAAAGGCGTCGAGGTGCTGGTCGCCACACCGGGCCGTTTGCTGGACCACATCGAAGCCAAAAACGCGGTCTTGAACCAGGTGGAATATGTGGTGCTGGACGAAGCCGACCGCATGCTGGACATTGGCTTTTTGCCCGATTTGCAGCGCATTTTGAGTTTCCTGCCCAAGCAGCGCACCACCTTGCTGTTCTCGGCCACGTTCTCGCCAGAGATCAAACGTCTGGCGGGCAGTTACTTGCAAAACCCGGTCACCATCGAGGTGGCCCGTCCCAACGAAACCGCCTCCACCGTCGAGCAGCGCTTTTATGCTGCGCAAGACGAAGACAAGCGCCGTGTGATCCACAAAGTGCTCACCGACCGCGGCATCAAGCAAGCGTTCATTTTTGTGAACAGCAAGTTGGGCTGTGGCCGCCTGGCACGCTCTTTGGAGCGTGAAGGCCTGCGAACAGCGGCTTTGCACGGCGACAAGAGCCAGGACGAGCGCTTGAAGGCCCTTGAGGCCTTCAAGCAAGGCGAAGTGGATTTGCTGGTCTGCACCGATGTGGCCGCGCGTGGTCTGGACATCAAGGATGTACCTGCGGTGTTCAACTTCGATGTGCCCTTCAACGCCGAAGACTATGTGCACCGCATTGGGCGCACCGGCCGAGCCGGGGCTTCCGGCCTGGCCGTGACCCTGGTCAGTCCGTCTGACACGCGTTTGGTGGGCGACATTGAAAAGCTGATCAAGAAACAGCTGGAGGTCGAAACCCTCCAGCTCGACACACAGCCTGCAGTCCCTTCTGCAGGAAAATGGGGCGAACGACCCGAAGACCGCCCTCGTGCACGCCCCTACGAAGGGCGTCGACGCGAAGAGTTTGACCCCCGTGACGCACTGGAGTCCCCACGCCGAGGGGGCTTTCGTCCCGCGCCCATCAGCCGCGATCCGTTTTTTGAAAAGCCCTACGAGGCCCCGCAAACCGATGTGGCCCCAAGTTGGGAGCCCAGTGGTCCCAAGCCCGTGCGTTCCTCGATTTCGGCCAACATCAAGCCCAAGCGCAAGGTGGCGGCCCTCTTCAAGTCCGGCGATTGATCCTCTGGGTTGAGGACATAAGGACCCGGTCTTTACCCGGGCTTTAATGAAGTGACTTGGGGCGCTGTCAAAATCGGCACATGCGCCCTTATTTTCTAGCCTCCAATTTTTCTTCCACCGCTCGTGTCGCTCGGCCGACTTGCTGGACGTTGACCCCCATTTCTCGCCTTCTGCTGGCTGCCAGCTGTGGTGTCACAGCCTGGCCAGGATTGGCGCTGGCGCAAAGCGCAACGCCCAGCCCGACCACCGATCTGGGCCGGGTGGAGATCCGCAGTCAACGCAACAACGACAACGAAGCACGCCAAGAGTCCACCGCCTCCAAAATTGTGATTGGGCGTGAAGAAATCGAGAAACAAGGCGATGCCACCTTGGGCGATGTGCTCAAGCGTTTGCCGGGTGTCACTGTGCAAGGTGCGCCGGGTCGAGGCGGTGCGATACGCATGCGCGGTTTGGGTGGCGGCTACACCCAAATTTTGCTGGACGGCGAGCGCATGCCGCCGGGGTTTTCAGTCGACTCCTTGACCCCAGAGCAGGTTGAAAGAATTGAAATTTTGCGTGCTCCGACGGCCGAAACCGGAGCTCGTGCGATTGCTGGCACCATCAACATCGTGCTGCGCGAGGGCAGAAAAGCCACTCCAGACGATTTGAAAATCACCGGCAGCCAAGAGCACGGCCAAGGCTCGAGCATGGTCAATTGGGTTCATCACCTCAAAACCGAGCCCCTGGCAGGCACCTTCACGCTGTCGGCCATGGACAACCACCGTGACGACCAAAGCCTGACCGAGATCGACTCGGACTACCGCGATGATCAAGTTCGTATGTCAGAGACCTCGGGCCGCAGGCAGGGGGTGCATGCCAATGCCCGCTTGCAATGGAAAGGTGAGCAGGGCAAGACCCTGACCTTGACGCCGTTTTTGATTTATTCTGAATACGCCGCTCAAGGGCGCATCGAGGCCCGGCGCTTGACATCACCCGGCATCACCGACACCGCGCTGACCGACAACCACAGCCGCTACGCTGCAGCCCGACTGAACGGTCAATGGGGTCAGCGCTTGTCGGCCGATGACCGTTTGGAAGTGCGTTTTGGTTCAGGCCAGGCCAGGTACAACCAGCACATCACCCAGACGGCTGTCACCAGCACGGGGCTTTTGTCCAATGCCTTGGATGAGCAACGCTTTACCGACCGCAACACCAGCTTGAACGCCAAGTGGACCCGGGTGCTGGACAACGGCCACCAATGGGTCAGTGGCCTGGAGCACGAAGGTGTGCGCCGCGTTGAAGAGGCCAGTGCGGGTGCGGGCGACGAGAGCGGCAACCTCAAGGCCAGCACGGCACGTTGGGCGGCCTACACCCAAGACGAGTTCAAGATCAACGCCAATTGGTCGGCCTATACGGGCATTCGCTACGAAAGCATCCTGACCGAAGGGCGGGTGGGCGAGGACCTCAAACGCAACAAAAGTCAGGTGTGGACACCTTTGCTCCATGCTTTGTGGAAACCCGACCCAACCAAGCGCGACCAGGTGCGCATGAGCCTCACGCGCAGCTACAAAACGCCCACGCTCTACAACATGGTGGCACCGCTGCGTTACTCGCGGGATTATCAGCCGGACGTGTTTCCCAACAACGTGCCCACCCAACCTGATCGTGTGGGCAACCCTGACCTGAAGGCCGAGTTGGCAACCGGCATTGACTTGGGTTTTGAACGCCATCTCGAAGGTGGCGGTGTACTCAGCGCCAATGTGTTCCGTCGCAACATCAGCGATCTGATCCGTTACCAGACCCGTTTGCAGACCGTGTCTTGGTCTACCCAGCAGCGTTGGGTGTCCAGCCCCCAAAACGTGGGCGACGCCGTCACCCAAGGTGTGGAACTGGAAGCCAAGTTCCGCCTGAACCAGGCCTGGGCCGAGGCCTGGCCTGTCGATATCCGCAGCAACATCAGCTTCTTCCGATCCAAGGTCAAAGATGTTCCGGGCCCCGATAACCGTCTGGACCAACAACCCAGCATGACCGCCAACTTAGGGGGCGACTACCGCCTGCGCGGCATGCCTTTGACCTTGGGTGGCAATGTCAACTGGAACCCCGACTACGACACACGGCGCAGCCAAGAGCAGATGTCGTACCAAGGCATCAAGCGCGTGGTGGATGTGTATGGCCAGTGGCGTTTTTCAGCCGCGACCGCTTTGCGGTTGACCGTCAGCAACTTGCTGCCGCGTGACTACGAGACCGCCACCACCTTCAATACCGGCGCTCAGCATGAGACGGCCCGCACCACCGACCGCAATTGGCGCAACGTCCAACTGCGTTTGGAAATGAAAATTTGATCGGTACTGCGGCGTCAAGTTGTCTCAAGTTGTCCAGGACACGGCGCTTGCTTGTGCCAAGATGACGGGTCACTCGAACCGGAGACCAAGATGCCCCTCAAAGACGCCGCCTGGCATGACCGCATGTACAACAACCGTGCCTTGGTGCCGGATTTCGCGGACCACTTTGCACACTGGATAAGCGCCTCGGCCCAGGCCCGACAGGCACTCGCGTGCACACTCGATGTGCCTTATGGGGATGGGCCCAAGGAGACGCTGGACATCTTCCCGGCTGAACAAAAAGATGCGCCTGTGGTGATCTTTATTCACGGCGGCTATTGGCGCAGTCTGGACAAATCAGACCACTCCTTTGTGGTGCCCGCCTTGCGCGAGATGGGGGCTTGCACCGTGGTGCTCAATTACGCCCTGTGCCCAGGTACAGAGGATCAGCCCGTTACCGTGCCCGACATCGCTTTGCAGATGGCTCAGGCGAGCGCCTGGGTCTGGCGAAATATTGCCCAATACGGTGGCAACCGCGACAACATCACCGTCATGGGGCACTCGGCGGGCGGTCATTTGGTGGCCATGTTGCTGGGCTGTGACTGGAAGCGGGTGGGACGCGATTTGCCTGCAGGCCTGGTGCGCAAGGCCTTGTCGATTTCAGGCCTGTTTGATCTGGAGCCCCTGCGCAAAACACCTTTTTTGAATGCTGATTTGTGCTTGACCCCGGCGCATGTGCGCATGGCCAGTCCCGCCAAATGGCTGCGTCCGAGCAAAGGCGTGCTTTTCACCGTGGTCGGGGGCGACGAGAGCCCGGAGTTTTTGCGCCACAACCGTTTGATCCACCAGGCCTGGGGGCCCAAGACGGTGCCCGTCTGCGAAGACCTGCCAGGCCTGAACCATTTCAGCGTGGTCACCGAACTGACCCAAAGCGGCAGCCGCTTGAACGCCTTGGCCCGCGAATTGATCCACCGCTGAGCTGCCCCTTACCGGGGATATGCCGGACTTTGCGACTGCCGGCCGATGGGGCAGGGTCGGTCGGCGGTCAAAGACCGGGGCAAATACGAGCGATCAAACGGCAGGCCAAAGGCCTGCCTTGCGGTCTGCAGGCACGCTCAGTTTCCATTGGCTGGCAAGCGCTGGCACTGTCAGTGGCAGGCGCAGCAGCCGTTTGTCGCGCGACACCAGGGCCACGAGTTGGCGTTCGCGCCCCAGCAGGGCAGGCAGATCGTCCAGTTTGGACAGCCGCCAGCTGTAGCCTAGCGCCTTGCCACCTTTGACAGGGCCCACGTCAAGGCCCAGCCACTCATCCCCCGCGGCAAGTCCCGCCGCTTCAGCGGCGCTGCCGCGCAGCACGGCCTTGATCTGCACGCTGGCTCCGGTCTCGATCACACGAAGTCCCAGGCGTTGCGCCATGGGCGATGTGTCGGCACTGACTTCGATGCCTTGTGCGCTGAGCAGATCGCGCAGCGGCAAGTCGGTGGTGCTGTGGACCCAGGCCTTGATTTCGGGCTGCCAGCTGCGGCCTGTGAGGGCTTGCAGTTCATCCAGCAGGTCTAGTTCACGCATCGGTCCGGCTTTGCAGCGCTTCCACAAGCCGTGCATCACGCTGTCCAGCGTGTGACCTTCGGCCGTGAATTCCTGGCGCAGCGTCAGGTCCAGGCACAGCGCCACCAGAGCGCCTTTGGTGTAGTAACTTACGGTGGCGTTGGGGGTGTTCTCGTCTTGCCGGTAATACTTGACCCAGGCATCAAAGCTCGCTTGCGCCACGGTCTGCACCTGGCGGCCCGGCGTTTGCTGCACTTGGGCGATGGTTTTGCCCAGCAGTTGAATGTAAGTGGCGTCGTCGATCAGCCCTGATCGGCGCAGCAGCAGGTCGTCGTAGTAACTCGTGAATCCTTCAAAGAACCACAGCAGCTGGGTGTAGTTTTCTTGTGTGTAGTCATAGCGGGCAAAGGCGTCGGGGCGCAGTTGCTTGACGTTCCAGGTGTGGAAGTATTCATGGCTGATCAGGCCCAGCAAGGTGGTGTACCCCTCACCCGTGTGCGGGCTGGTCTGGCGCGGCAGATCAGAGCGGTTGCAGATCAGCGCGGTGCTGTTGCGGTGCTCCAGCCCGCCGTAGCCGTCGTGCACGGCGTTGAGCATGAACACGTAATCTTTGTGTGGCGCTTTGCTGGCTGCCTGCTTGCCTTGGCCGTGCCAGAAACGGATGTGTGTTTCGCAAATCTTTTGCGTATCGGCCAACAACCGGTCGCCGTCAAACGAGGGCAGTGCCCCGGCCACCACAAAGCGGTGCGGAATGCCGCAGGCCTTGAAGCTTCCCGACCAGAAGGCCCCCAACTCCACCGGGCTGTCCACGAGGTGGTCATAGTCGGTGGCGGTGTACAGGCCAAAGCCTCGTTTGTCGGTGTTGACGGGCGTCAGGCCCGTGGCCGCTTGCCAGCTGGGTTGGCCTTTGACGGGGTGCAGCTGCAAGTGCTGGAGT
The DNA here is from genome assembly GCF_001270065.2 of Limnohabitans planktonicus II-D5. Taxonomy (GTDB): domain Bacteria; phylum Pseudomonadota; class Gammaproteobacteria; order Burkholderiales; family Burkholderiaceae_C; genus Limnohabitans_A; species Limnohabitans_A planktonicus. The sequence goes on along the minus strand of NZ_LFYT02000006.1, from coordinate 64,691 downwards.
TGATGCTCTTGACCGTGGACCCGAAGGCACAGGCTGGTGCCGTTGAAAAAGCCCCGTTGCGTGTCCAGCCAGGCGGTGCGCACCGAGTTGTCAAAGGCATAAACCTCGTAGCTCAGCACCAGGGGCTCGTCCATGCGGCAAGTGATGAGCCAGGTGCATTTGTCCATTTGTTCGATGGGCGCAGTGCGGCGGCCTTGCCGGGCTTGCAGTTTTTGAAGGTTTTTTGAAAACTCCCGAACGAGGTAGCTGCCGGGTATCCAGACGGGCAGCGACACGGTCTGCTGCAGCGCCGGTTCTCGGATGGTCAAGGTGACGCGAAACAGGTGCGCGTGAAGGTCGGCGGCTTCGATGCTGTAGGTGGTGGCGTGCATGGGGCGCGTTCGTTCAAGTCAAAAGGAGAGGGGGGCTCAGCGAGCAGTTCAAGTTTGGCCCAGGGCCGTCAGCAGCTGGGTGTGGATGCCCCCAAAACCGCCATTGCTCATGCACAGCAGATGGTCGCCCGGACGTGCCTGCGCCAGCACTTGCTGGATGACTTCCGGCACGTTGGCACCCACTTGCGCCCGCTCGCCCATAGGGGCGAGTGCTGCGTTGGCGTCCCAGTCAAGGCCCCCCGAATGGCAAAAGGCCAGGTCGGCTTCTTCCAGGCTCCAGGGCAATTGGGCCTTCATGGTGCCCAGCTTCATGGTGTTGCTGCGCGGCTCAAAAATGGCCAGGATGCGCGCATGGGGGCCTATCTGGCGGCGCAGTCCGTTGATGGTGGTGCGGATGGCGGTGGGGTGGTGCGCAAAGTCGTCATACACGGTGATGCCGTTCACGGTGCCGCGCACTTCCATGCGCCGTTTGACGTTTTCAAAGCTGGACAGGGCTTGTGCAGCCACATTCGGGCTGACCCCGATGTGTTCAGATGCGGCGATGGCGGCCAGGGCGTTGAGCTGGTTGTGCACGCCGCCCAGTGTCCACTGCACCTGAGCCACGGTGTGGCCCGCCTGACGGACCTGGAAGCTGGACGGATCGCCCTCGGCCACAAAGTCACTCACGGTCGAGCCGAAGGTGCGCACGTCGCTCCAGCAGCCTTGTGCCAGCACTCGGGTCAGGCTTTCTTCCAGGCCATTGACCACCACGCGGCCCGAGCCGGGGATGGTGCGCACCAGGTGATGGAATTGCCGCTCGATGGCGGCCAGGTTGTCAAAAATGTCAGCGTGGTCGAATTCCAGGTTGTTCAGGATTGCCGTACGCGGCCGGTAATGAACGAACTTGCTGCGCTTGTCGAAGAAGGCGGTGTCGTATTCGTCGGCTTCGATCACAAAATAGCGGCCACCCCCCAGGCGAGCCGAGACGCCAAAGTTCAGGGGGACACCGCCCACCAGAAAGCCAGGCTCCAAACCGGCGTGTTCAAGCACCCAGCTCAGCATGGAGGTGGTGGTGGTCTTGCCATGCGTGCCGGCCACCGCCAGCACATGACGGCCTTGCAGCACATGCTCGGACAGCCACTGCGGGCCGCTGGTGTAGGGCGCTCCGGCTTCGAGAATGGCTTCCATCAGCGGAAATTTCGGCATGCCGTCGGGCAAGCGGGCACGGCTGACCACATTGCCAATCACATACAGATCGGGTTTCAGTGCCATTTGGTCTGCACCAAAACCTTCGATCAAGTCGATGCCCAAGGCCCGCAGTTGCTCACTCATGGGCGGGTAGACCCCGGCGTCACAACCGGTGACCCGGTGGCCGGCTTCGCGTGCCAGTGCTGCCAAACCACCCATGAAGGTCCCACAAATGCCCAGAATATGAATATGCATGCGGGGGATTTTAGGCTCCGAAACCGGGCGAGCCAGGCGTGCACAGGCAGAATCGGCGCTCATGAACGATGTCGCAATTGAAATTGCCGCCACGGCAGCGCGCTGCGTGGTGGAAGAGGGGTTGGCTTTTGGCCCTGCCAAGCACCGCGCCCTGAAAGAGCTGGGCTTGCCGGGGCGCACTGCCTTGCCGTCCAATGAACTTGTTGAGCGCGAGGTACTTGACTACATTGCCCTGTTTTGTGCCGATACCCAGCCCGCTGAATTGAGGGCCCTGCGTGAATTGGCGCGGGTCTGGATGCAGCGGCTGGCGGCATTTCGGCCGCATTTGGGCGGTGCCGTCTGGCAAGGCTGGGCCACGCGGCTGTCGGACGTGGATTTGGCTTTGTTTTGTGATGACACCAAATCAGCCGAAATCGCTTTGATCAACCAGAACCAGCGGTATGAGGTCCAAACGGTGCGCGGTCTGCACGGCGATGACGTGGATGTGCTGAGCGTGCACAGTTTTTGTGAGGCCTTGGGAGAAGACGTTGGCGTGCACTTGCGCATTTATGACCTCGATGACTTGCGCGGGGCCTTGTTGCCCGATTCACAAGGCCGCTCTCCCCGGGGCGATTTGCAGGCGCTGGAACGCTTGTTGGCAGCTTGAATCACAATGGCACCCATGACAGAACAACTGCAAACGCGTTCCAGGCGGCGCTGGATTTTTGGGGCCGGTGCCTTGGCGGCTGCCGGTGGAGCGGCCTTGTCTTGGTGGCGTTTGCAACCGGGCGCGCAAGCACCCGGTGCAGAGCAAGCTCTTTGGTCTCAAAAGTTTGAAACCGTTTCGGGAGAGGTGCTGGACATGGCCGCTTTTCGCGGCAAACCGCTGTTGGTGAACTTTTGGGCGACATGGTGCCCCCCGTGCGTCGAAGAATTACCCCTGATTGATGCCTTTTGGCGTGAACAGCATGCCAACGGCTTTCAAGTTCTGGCATTGGCCATTGATCAACCCAGTGCCGTCAAACGTTTTCTGGCTCGCCAGCCTCTGGGTTTTCCGGTCGGACTCGCAGGTTTGCAGGGCACTGAGTTAGCCAAAGCATTGGGAAACAGTGCTGGTGGTTTGCCATTTAGTGTGTTTTTTAAAGAAGATGGCACCATTTGGCTGCAGAAGCTGGGCCAACTCACGCCAAATGACTTGCTCAAGTGGCACGCAAATCGAACCTGAATCCGTGAGAAGTGACAGCTTGCGCTTTTTGATTTGGCTATTTATTGAATTTGATTTTAAAATTAAATTTTTACTTCAAGATAACGTCGGTTTAGCGGATTTTTAGTGAAAATTGGTGTAAATTCAATCCATTACGTTGGATTACGCAATGGAGGACCTATGGACTTGCGCAAACTCAAAACCCTGATCGACTTGGTATCTGACTCAAACGTCTCCGAACTGGAGATCACCGAAGCTGAAGGCAAGGTGCGCATTGTCAAGAGCATGGGCGTTGCTGCGCCCGTGATCATGCAGCAAGTGGCAGCGCCTGCCGCAGCGGCAGTCCCCGTCGCTGCGGCACCTGTTGCAGAAGTCCCGGTGGCGGCTCCTGCAGGCCATGCTGTCAAATCCCCCATGGTGGGCACTTTTTACCGTTCATCCAGTCCAGGTGCTGCGCCCTTCGTTCAGATTGGCTCGGTCGTCAAGGAAGGTGACACCTTGTGCATCATTGAAGCGATGAAGATCCTCAATGAAATCGTCTCTGACAAGTCGGGTACTGTTTCCAAAATCCTGTGCGAAAACGGTCAAGCGACCGAATACGGCCAGCCCTTGTTCATCATCGAATAAAGCGAACGGGCATTTCATGTTCAAGAAAATCCTGGTGGCTAACCGCGGTGAGATCGCCTTGCGCATCCAGCGTGCATGCCGTGAACTCGGCATCAAGGCCGTGATGGTGTATTCCGAGGCTGACAAAGAAGCCAAATACGTGAAGTTGGCAGAAGAAGCCGTTTGTATCGGCCCTGCAGCGTCACCGCTGAGTTACCTCAACATGCCCGCGATCATCTCGGCTGCTGAAGTGACCGATGCAGAAGCCATTCACCCTGGCTACGGTTTTTTGAGTGAAAACGCTGATTTTGCCGAGCGGGTTGAAAAAAGCGGATTCCAGTTCATCGGCCCGACCCCCGAGTCCATCCGCATCATGGGCGACAAGGTTTCGGCCAAGCAGGCCATGATCCGCGCAGGCGTGCCTTGCGTGCCTGGTTCAGAAGGTGAATTGCCCGATGACCCGGTGCAGATCCGCCGTGTGGCCAAGAGTGTGGGTTACCCAGTGATCATCAAGGCCGCAGGCGGCGGCGGTGGTCGCGGCATGCGCGTGGTGCACACCGAGGCGGCCCTGATCAATGCGGTGCAGATGACCAAGGCTGAAGCCGGTGCGGCTTTCGGCAATCCCGCGGTCTACATGGAAAAATTCCTGCAGAACCCGCGCCACATTGAAATCCAGATACTGGCCGACAAGCACAAAAACGTGGTTTACCTGGGCGAGCGCGACTGCTCCATGCAGCGGCGTCACCAAAAGGTGATTGAAGAGGCTCCGGCCCCGGGCATTCCCCGCAAGCTGATTGAGAAAATCGGCGAGCGTTGCGTGGCCGCCTGCAAGAAGATTGCTTACCGCGGTGCGGGCACCTTCGAATTCCTGTATGAAAACGGCGAGTTCTATTTCATTGAAATGAACACCCGCGTGCAGGTGGAGCACCCGGTGACCGAATGGATCACGGGTGTGGACATCGTGAAAACCCAGATCATGGTGGCAGCCGGTGAAAAGCTGCCCTTCACGCAACGCGACATCCAGATTCGGGGCCATGCCATCGAGTGCCGTGTGAATGCTGAAGACGCCTTCAAGTTCACCCCTTCTCCTGGCCGCATCACCTCCTGGCACATGCCAGGTGGCCCGGGTGTGCGGGTTGATTCGCACGCCTACAACAACTACTTTGTGCCGCCCAACTACGATTCGATGATCGGCAAGATCATTGTGCATGGCGATACGCGTGAACAAGCCCTGGCCCGCATGCAGACGGCCTTGGCCGAAACCGTGATCGAAGGCATCAGCACCAACATCCCGCTGCACCGCGAGCTGATGGTGGACGCCAAGTTCATGTCCGGGGGCACCAACATCCATTACCTGGAACACTGGCTCAGCCAGCACAAGCGCTGAGACGGGATGACGCATGTTTGAACTGAGTTTGTTGTGCCCGGAGGAACGGGTCGATGTCCTGAGCGACGCGCTCGATGCATTGGATGCCTTGAGCGTGTCGGTTGAAGACGCCGATGCCCAGACCCCTGCAGAGCAGGCTTTGTTTGGTGAGCCCGGCATGCCACCCCCCAAGGATGGCTGGCAGCGTTCGCGCATGGTGGCCTTGTTTGCTCAAGAAGCTGCGGCCAAAGAGGCGGCAGATTTATTGCAGGCACAAGACTTCTTTGACGGTTGCAAAGTGCTGGGGATTGAGGCCGTCGCGGATCAGGATTGGGTGCGATTGACACAATCTCAGTTTGCCCCTGTGGAGGTGACGCCTGATTTCTGGATCGTACCCACCTGGCATGAGCCACCGGCTCAAGCCCGCCAGATCATTCGTTTGGACCCTGGGCTGGCGTTTGGCACGGGCACGCACCCGACCACACGCATGTGCCTGCGCTGGATTGCGCAACAGGGCCTGGCGGGTCAGCATGTTCTTGATTACGGATGTGGTTCGGGCATTCTGGCCATTGGCGCTGCCAAATATGGTGCCACCCGCATTGATGCGGTGGACATCGATGAGGCAGCTGTCACCTCGACCCGCTTGAATGCCCAGGCCAACCATGTTGATTTGGTGGCAGGCATGCCTGAGCTGGCTCAAGGCCACTACCAAACCGTGTTGGCCAATATTCTGGCAACACCTCTGAAGGTGCTGGCACCTTTGCTGTGTGCGCATGTGGCACCTGGTGGGGCGTTGGTGCTGGCGGGCATTCTGGAGCGACAAGCCCAGGAACTTCAGGATGCTTATGCGCCATGGGTGCAACTGCAAGTGGCTGATTCTGAAGATGGATGGATCTTGATGACCGCCCAGTCTGCGCCAGCTTGAGCATTGCTGCGGACTCTGACTAAAATCGGGCATGAATTGGATCACCCGCTGCCCAGAGTGCCTCACGGTTTATCAGGTATTGCCCGATCAACTCAAGCAAGCCAAAGGCTGGTTGAGGTGCGGCCATTGTTCACACATCTTTGACAGCACCGGTCGTGTGTTGTCTTGGCAAGGGGGCGTTGACAGTCTCCCTGTGGTGCGTCCGACACCAGAAGTGGCATTGTCAGTTACGACTTCCAAGCCAACTTTTCAATCTGCAACCATCCAAACCCCCGAGCTCAAAAATGACCCGGTTATGACGGCTTCTGCAGTCGTTGCCCCCTTGGATACGGGTCTGCGCACAGACACTGAAAACTCAGATGAACCCATTGCGCCACCTTCGGACGTTGCTGAGCACTTGTTCAACCCTCTGGCGGTGTCCGAGTCGCGGGGCGAACAGCCCATCGTTGTGCCTGTTCAACGTGGTCCATGGCGAGCCTTATCGCTGAGCCTGGCCTTGATTTTGTGCCTACAGCTGGTGTGGATTCAACGTGATGCGCTGGCTGCACAGTTTCCCTTGCTTGCGCAGTCATTTCAGTCGGTCTGTCAGCTCACCGGTTGCGAGTCGGCAGTGCTGCGAAATCCAGACGCGATGGTCATAGACAGCTCGAGCTTCGTGAAGCAAAAAGATGGTTTTGTCCTGCATTGGACCGTGCGCAACAGCTCCCATCAAACCTTGGGTATGACCGCTCTGGAGTTGAGCTTGAAAGATGGGCAAGACAGCGATCTGGTTCGAAAAGTGTTGTTGCCCAAGGACATGGAGGCACCTTCAACAATTGCCGCCGGACAGACTTGGTCAGGCATGCTGATTTTGGGTGTCAGTGACAATTTGCCTGTGGTGGGGTACCGTGTGCTGAGCTTCTACCCCTGAAATGGCCATAAAAAAACCCGGCACGTTTGACCGTGTCGGGTTTTCAGTGCTGTTGCTTGACAGCTGAATCAGGGCTTGGCAGCCGATGGAAACGGCCAGGCAGCTTGAGGATTCAGAGTGGTTTGTGCAGCAGGGGCAGCGGGTGCTTTGGCGGCCTTCTTCGCAGCAGGCTTCTTCGCAGCTTTTTTCACAACGGCCTTTTTGGCGGCTGGCTTTTTGGCAGCAGCTTTTTTGGCGGTGGCTTTTTTGGCTGGCGCAGCGGCTTTTGCGGGAGCAGCTTTTTTGGCAGCTGGCTTTTTGGCCGCTACTTTTTTGGCTGCTGCTTGCTTGGCCGGAGCTGCTTTTTTCGCTGGAGCAGCTTTTTTCGCGGTGGCTACTTTTTTGGCTGGAGCAGCTTTCTTTGCGGGAGCAGCTTTTTTGGCTGCAGGCTTTTTGGCGACAGCAGCTTTTTTAGCTGGAGCAGCCTTTTTCGCCGGAGCAGCTTTCTTAGCGGCTGGTTTCTTGGCTGCGGCTACTTTTTTAGCGGGTGCAGCTTTGGCCGGAGCGGCCTTCTTCGCGGGGGCAGCTTTTTTTGCTGCTGCTTTTTTTGCAGTTGCCATGATTTTCTCCTTGATCAAGTTGAGAACTCAACGGAAAGGTAACGCTTGGTGCGTGTTGGAGCGCACAAAGCGATCCATGGTGTTGAGGAATTCCTCAGCACCATGAACGCGGGAAAGCCACACTGCACAACGCCGTGAGGCGCTGGGGAGTGTGGCTTGAATAAGGGAGTCATTTGGGGGGTGTTCAGAAGTTCAGTCCCAAGACAAGGCTCCACCAGATTGGTATTCAATGACCCGGGTCTCAAAGAAATTGCGTTCTTTTTTCAGGTCAATCATCTCGCTCATCCACGGGAAGGGGTTTTCCTCGTTCGGGAAAAGCGCTTCCAGGCCAATTTGCGTGGCGCGGCGATTGGCGATGTAGCGCAAATAACCTTTGAACATCGAAGCGTTCATGCCCAGCACACCGCGAGGCATGGTGTCTTCGGCATAGCGGTATTCAAGTTCAACAGCTTTAAGGAACAAGGCTTTGATTTCGGCTTTGAATTCCGCAGTCCACAGCTGGGGATTTTCCAGCTTCACGGTGTTGATCAGGTCAATGCCGAAGTTGCAGTGCATGGACTCATCGCGCAGGATGTACTGGTACTGCTCAGCGGCCCCGGTCATCTTGTTCTGGCGGCCCAAAGCCAGAATTTGTGTGAAGCCCACGTAGAAGAACAGGCCTTCCATGAGACACGCAAACACGATCAGCGACTTGAGCAGGGTCTGGTCGTTTTCCAGCGTGCCAGTCTTGAATTCAGGGTCCATGATCGCACTGATGAAGGGGATCAGGAACTCGTCCTTGTCGCGGATGGATTTGACTTCGTTGTAAGCGTTGAAGATTTCGCTCTCATCAAGCCCAAGCGATTCCACGATGTATTGGTAGGCGTGTGTGTGGATCGCTTCTTCAAAAGCTTGTCGCAGCAGAAACTGGCGGCATTCGGGGGCTGTGATGTGGCGGTAAGTGCCCAACACAATGTTGTTGGCGGCCAGCGAATCAGCGGTCACGAAGAAGCCGAGATTGCGCTTGACGATGCGGCGCTCGTCTTCGGTCAGACCGTTGGGATCTTTCCACAAGGCGATGTCGCGGTTCATGTTCACTTCCTGCGGCATCCAGTGATTGGCACAGGTAGCGAGGTATTTTTCCCAAGCCCATTTGTATTTGAAGGGCACCAACTGGTTGACGTCAGTTTGGCCGTTGATGATGCGCTTGTCAGCGGCATTCATGCGGCGAGGGCTTGCAGATGCAGCAGCAGGTGCTGCAAATGCATCAGCACCAGATGAAGCGGGCATTGCGGGTTGCAATGCGGGTTTGACTTGTTCGTCCCAGGACAGCATAAAAATTTCCAGTGTTCAAATTATGAAAGCATGCACACGAAATGCAAAGCAGTGATTGACGTTATGCCTGTGCACGGTTGAGAAGTGTTGTTCAATTGCATCGCACAGAGTCTGATCGACACAGTGCGATGTCTTGATCAATCACTGACAAGCTTCGCAACCAGGATCGTCGATGGCGCAGAACTTGATGTCGGTCGCAGGTGTGGCATTCATTTGTGCTTGAGCTGCAGCGGCTGCTGCTTCCAGAGCGCTCATGCCAGCCGAAGGTGCACCTGACGAAACAGCATTGTGCGAGCCCGCTTGCACCGTGGATTTTTCTGCTTGTGTGGCGCTCGATGTGCGCAGGTAGTAAGTGGTTTTGAGGCCACGCAACCAGGCCAGCTTGTAGGTGTCATCGAGCTTCTTGCCCGAAGCTCCGGCCATGTAGATGTTGAGCGACTGTGCCTGATCAATCCATTTCTGGCGACGTGCAGCGGCTTCCACCAACCAGGTCGTTTCCACTTCAAATGCGGTGGCATACAGCGACTTGATCTCTTGGGGCACGCGGTCGATGGGGCGCAGCGAGCCATCGAAGTGCTTCAGGTCCATGACCATCACATCGTCCCACAGGCCCAGGCGCTTCAAGTCGCGCACCAGATAGCTGTTGATGACGGTGAATTCACCCGACAGGTTGGACTTGACCGAGAGGTTGCCAAAGCAAGGCTCGATGGAGGCGTCCACGCCGATGATGTTGGAGATGGTGGCAGTCGGTGCAATGGCCACGCAGTTGGAGTTGCGCATGCCGTCTGTTGCAATTTTCTTGCGCAGTGCGTCCCAGTCCAAGGTGGAAGAACGGTCCACTTCGACATAGCCACCGCGTTCGCGCGCCAGCAGGTCGAGCGTGTCCAGCGGCAAGATACCTTGTTCCCACAAGGATCCTTTGTAGCTGGAGTATTGGCCGCGTTCCTGGGCCAGTTCGGTGGACGCCCAGTAGGCGAAGTAGCAGATCGCTTCCATGGATTGGTCTGCAAATTCCACAGCTGCTTGCGAAGCGTAAGGAATGCGCATTTCATACAAGGCATCCTGAAAGCCCATCAGGCCCAAGCCCACAGGACGGTGACGCAGGTTGGAGTCACGGGCTTTCTTGACGGCGTAATAGTTGATGTCGATCACGTTGTCGAGCATGCGCATCGCTGTCGAGATGGTTTGACGCAGTTTGTCTTGGTCAATGACTTTGCCGTTGGGGCCATCTTTCAGGTGTTTGGACAAGTTGACCGAACCCAGATTGCACACCGCTGTTTCGGTGTCGCTGGTGTTGAGTGTGATCTCGGTGCACAGGTTGGACGAGTGCACCACACCGGCGTGCTGCTGGGGCGAACGCACATTGCAAGGGTCCTTGAAGGTAATCCAGGGGTGGCCGGTTTCAAACAGCATGGACAGCATCTTGCGCCACAGGTCGTTGGCAGACACCTTTTTGCTCGGCTTGAGTTCGCCGCGTTCGGCTTTTTGTTCGTAGGCGACGTAAGCTTTTTCAAAAGCGGCACCGAACAGATCGTGCAGGTCGGGGCAGTCGGAAGGCGAGAACAAGGTCCAGTCGCCTTTTTCCATCACGCGGCGCATGAACAGGTCTGGAATCCAGTTGGCCGTGTTCATGTCGTGCGTGCGACGGCGGTCGTCGCCGGTGTTCTTGCGCAGCTCTAGGAATTCCTCGATGTCCAGGTGCCAGGTTTCCAGGTAGGTGCAGACAGCGCCCTTGCGTTTGCCGCCCTGGTTGACCGCCACGGCGGTGTCGTTGACAACTTTGAGGAAGGGCACCACGCCTTGCGATTCACCATTCGTGCCCTTGATGTGCGAGCCCATGGCGCGCACGCGGGTCCAGTCGTTGCCCAGGCCGCCCGCAAATTTGGACAGCAAGGCATTTTCCTTGATCGATTCGTAGATGCCGTCCAGGTCGTCAGGCACGGTGGTCAGGTAGCAGCTCGACAGTTGCGAACGCAAGGTGCCGCTGTTGAACAGCGTGGGGGTGGACGACATGAAGTCGAATGAAGACAGGATTTCGTAGAACTCGATGGCGCGGGCTTCGCGATCAGTCTCATTGAGCGACAGGCCCATGGCCACGCGCATGAAGAAAGCCTGAGGCATTTCGATACGGGTCTTGCGCACATGCAGGAAATAGCGGTCGTACAGGGTCTGCAGGCCCAGGTAGTCGAACTGCATGTCACGCTCGGGCTTGAGGGCTGCGGACAGTCGCTTCAAGTCAAACTGCAAAAGCTTTTCGTCGAGCAGGTCGTTGTCCACGCCCTTCTTGATGAATTGGGGGAAGTAGTCGATGTAGGCCTCAGGCATCTGGTCTTGCGTCACTTCCTTGCCCAGAATTTCCTTGGCAATGGTGTGCATCAGCAAGCGGGCGGTGACGTAGGTGTAGTCCGGGTCTTTTTCGATCAAGGTGCGGGCCGCCAGGATGGAGGCTTTGTACACCTCTTCCATGGGCACGCCGTCGTACAGGTTGCGCAAGGTTTCGGCCACGATGGGCTCGGCGCTCACGTCCTTGCCCAGACCCTGGCAGGCATTGATCATGATGCCTTTGAGGTAATCGAGGTTCAGTGCGACGCGCTGGCCGCCATCGAGCACATGCAAGGTGGGCTCCTGGGGGGCTGCGGCCACTTGCTGCTGCGCACGGTCCTGGTTGCGGCGTTCACGGTAGAGCACATAAGCGCGGGCCACTTCGTGGTTGCTGCTGCGCATCAGGCCCAGTTCGACCTGGTCCTGCACGTCTTCGATATGGAATGTGCCACCACCTGGGCGCGAGCGCATCAAGGCGCGCACCACATTTTTGGTCAGGTCTTCCACCACTTCGCGCACGCTGGCAGACGCTGCGCCTTGCGTGCCATGAACGGCCAGAAAGGCCTTCATCAAAGCCACGGCAATTTTATTGGGCTCAAACGGAACCACGGCACCATTGCGGCGAATGATCTGGTAGTTGGCCAAAGCATGGTTGCTGGATGCGTGGGCAGTGTCAGATTCGGGTGTATTCATCAAGCCGGTGGACGAGGTGGGAATGGTCGTGTTGGTTTGCATGGTCATGGGCTTCAGTAAAAGGGTGGGGGTGTCTCATTCAGTGGCAGCTGGAGAGAGTGAATTATCATTTTTATTGGTTTGTGTCAGACACTATATATGGTGTCTGGGAGTTATTCAAGCCACTATAGGTAGTGTACCGGGGCAATTGCGTGGTCTTGGTGAGTGGCTCGGAAAAAAATCAAACCACTCAAGTCGGTGGAGGCTTTTCAGTCGGTGAAACCACATGCCAGATAGGCCCATAAAACATGCGCTTTTTGTTGCAGGGCGTAAGCCTGGAGTGGTTTTGAAGGGGTTTTCATCGGCAAAGCCTTGCAAGCAAAGGCGTCTTCACTTCATGAAGCGGCGAAGACCAGACTCCCAGTTCGGGCCTGAAGCCTTGATGGCTGCCGCACACATAAAAATTTGCAGGAATGCAACAGTCAGAGTTTTGGAAAACTTTGGGCAGAAAAATTTGAAGCTGTTTGCAAACGTGTCCAATCAAAGCCCGCGCCCGGGTCGAACTTGCGGCCTGGGGCAATGTGCTCATGCCCCGCCACATGCGCGATCGGATAGTGTTGCTGCAGGTCACGGCACAAGGCGCTCAGGCAGAAGTATTGGGCGTCTTCAAACGGTTCGCCTTCCAAGCCTTCAAGCTCGATGCCAATCGAGTCATCGTTGCAGTTGCTGCGTCCCCGGTAATGCGAAGCCCCTGCATGCCAAGCCCGTTCATCGCAACTCACAAATTGCCACAGAGAGCCATCGCGCCGGATATAAAAATGCGCCGACACCTGCAGGCCCCGTATCTGTTCAAAGTAAGGATGCGCCGCCCAGTCCAGGCGGTTGGTGAACAAGTCCTGCACTTCATGGCCACCGTAATGCCCGGGCGGCAAGCTGATCGAGTGGATGACCACCAGATCAATGCAGGCGCCTGCGGGTCGTGGGCCGAAGTTGGGTGAATCCAGCCTCAGGGCCTGTGGGTTCCAGCCTTGCAGCCAAGAATTTTCTGACAAGCGCGGCAATTGCGGCATGGTGCGGTGCTTCAAACCGGGTTGCGGTCATGGGCTGCGCTGCGGTGTTCGGTGCTGCAGTAAACGCCATTTTGGCCAGACACGGCTTCTTCTGCGGGCAGGTGAATGCCACAGTGGGCGCAAGTGATCATTTCAGACGGGCTGGAGGGGGCCTTGCTGCTTGGAGGGGGGGCCTTGCCGGCGCGACTGCGCTTGAATGCCCAAATGGCCACAAAAACGACCAACAGCCAAAACAGGTACTTCATCCTGCACGTCCCAACAAAATTTCAAGAACAAAACGCGAACCCGCATAGGACAACAGCAGCAAACCTGCCCCGATGTACAGCACCCGCACCGCACGGCGACCGCGCCAGCCCCATTGATTGCGCCCGATCAACAAGACCGCAAAGGTCAGCCAGGACAGCAAGGCAAACACGGTTTTGTGGTCCCAGTGCCAACGGCCGTGGCCTTGACCGTAAAGGGCTTCTCCAAACAAAGCGCCGGCAACGAGTGTGGCGGTCAACAGCATGAATCCCGCGCTGACAAAACGAAAGGTCAGACGTTCCAGCGTGAGCAAAGGCAAACCACTGTCGGCTTCATGGCCCTGGCGAATGTCATGCTCCGTGCGGGTCATCATCCAGGCGTGCACCACAGCCGCTGCAAACATGCCATAAGCTGAGAGGCCCAAGGCCCAATGCAAAGGCAGCCAGGGCGATGCGAGAGAGGACAGCAAGTTGCCCGGAAACACCCAGGCCAGCAGCACCGCAGCGGCCCCCAGAACGCCCATGGCCCAGCGCGCCTTGAGTTGCGGAAAAAGGTGTCGTTCTATCCCATAAGCCGTCACCACCAGCCAGGCAGTGACCGACAGGGCCGGGGCAAAACCGAAGCGCACAGGCCCGGCCAGCAATCCGAGCAAGGCCACGGCATGGGAAGCCCAAGCCAGCCACATCAGGCGGCGAACATTCTGATCACTCAAGCGAGCGCCGGCCAAAGCGCCCAGTAAATAGGCCAAGGCAGCCAGCCCTGAGGCGGGCAGCATCCAAAATGGGGTACTCGCTAAAATCATGGCTCCGAGTTTAGCCTTTCAGGCGCAGCCACAGGGGCTTCGCCATCACGCTGAACCGGTTATTTCTGGACTCCCCCCATGGCCTCCGCCCTGACCGACAAACTCTCACGCCTCGTTAAGAACCTCAGCGGACAGGCCCGCATCACAGAATCCAACGTCACCGACATGCTGCGCGAAGTGCGCATGGCGCTGCTGGAGGCCGATGTGGCATTGCCCGTGGTGCGCGACTTCATTGCCCGCGTCAAGGACAAAGCGCTGGGGCAAGAGGTCATTGGCTCGCTCAAACCCGGCCAGGCCCTGGTGGGCATCGTCAACAAAGAACTGGCCGCCACCATGGGCCAGGGCGTGTCCGACATCAACTTGGCCGTGCAGCCCCCCGCCGTGATCCTGATGGCCGGTTTGCAAGGTGCCGGCAAAACCACCACCACCGCCAAGCTGGCCAAACACCTGATCGAAAAGCGCAAGAAAAAAGTGCTGACCGTGTCGGGCGACGTGTACCGCCCTGCAGCCATCGAGCAGCTCAAAACCGTCACAGCCCAAGCCGGGGCCGAATGGTTCCCCAGCTCGGCCGATCAAAAGCCCATCGACATCGCCCGCGCTGCCATTGACTACGCCCGCAAGCACCACTTTGATGTGCTGCTGGTGGATACCGCAGGTCGTCTGGCGATTGACGAAGCCCTGATGGCCGAAATCAAGGCCCTGCACGCCGAACTCAAGCCCGTCGAAACCTTGTTTGTCGTGGATGCCATGCAGGGCCAGGACGCGGCCAACACCGCCCGCGCCTTTGGTGATGCCTTGCCCCTGACCGGCATCGTGCTGACCAAACTGGACGGCGACTCACGCGGTGGTGCGGCCCTGTCGGTGCGCCAGATCACGGGGGTGCCGATCAAGTTTGCCGGTACCAGCGAGAAGATCGATGGCCTGGAAGTGTTTGACGCCGAGCGCCACGCAGGCCGGGTGCTGGGCATGGGCGACATCGTGGCCCTGGTCGAGCAGGTCACGGCCGGTGTGGACATAGAAGCCGCGCAAAAACTGGCCGCCAAGGTCAAAAGCGGCGGCGGCTTTGATCTGAACGACTTTTTGGCTCAGATCCAGCAAATGAAGCAAATGGGCGGGCTGTCGAGCCTGATGGACAAGCTGCCCAGCCAGCTGACCGCTAAAGCCGGTGCCATGGACATGGGTAAGGTTGAAAAAGACATTGGACGCAAGCAAGGCATCATCCACAGCATGACACCGCAAGAGCGCAAAAAACCCGAACTCATCAAAGCCACCCGCAAGCGCCGCATCGCGGCGGGCGCTGGCGTTCAGGTGCAAGACGTCAACCGCATGCTCAAGGAGTTTGAGCAGATGCAGGACATGATGAAAAAAATGTCCGGTGGCGGCATGATGAAAATGATGAAACGCATGGGTGCCATGAAAGGCATGATGGGCGGGGGCGGTTTTCCGGGCATGCCACGCTGAACGCCAATGCAACTCGTAGGTCGGTACTCGGAGAGTCCGACATGTTTGTGGGTCGACACCGTCGGGCATGGGCGTTGCTGCTTGGCTGCCCAACGTCGGGGTCTTCGACCGCCGACCTGCTAATTCCCAACGGCTTGGGTTGTGATCAACGCCGATCCAATGGGGGCGTGATCACTGCCGCCCCAATCCTCGTAGGTCGGTACTCGAAGAGTCCGACATGTTTGTGGGCCGACACGTTCTGGCATGGGCGTTGACGTTTGGCGGGCCAATGTCGGGGTCTTCGACCGCCGACCTGCTAATTTCCAACGGCTTGGGTTGTGATCAACGCCGATCGAATTCCCAGCGGCTTGGGTTGTGATCAACGCCGACCCAATCCTCGTAGGTCGGTACTCGAAGAGTCCGACATGTTTGTGTGCCGACACGTTCAGGCATGGGCGTTGTTGCTTGACGGGCCAATGTCGGGGTCTTCGACCGCCGACCTACAGAATCTTCGGTGGTTTCAATACTGGCTTGCGGGCAGCGTGACCTGCAGGCCGTCCAGCTCTGGGGTCAACACAATCTGGCATGACAAGCGGCTGCCCTGCTCACGCGCCTGGGCGGTGAAGGCCAGCATGCCGTCTTCGTCGCTGCTCACGGCAGGCAGCTTGGTTTGCCAGTCGCTGTGCACCACCACATGGCAGGTGGCGCAAGTGAGCAGCCCGCCGCAATCGGCCTGGATGCCGGGCAAATTCGCATCGACTGCGGCCTGCATCAGGCTTTGGCCGGGCTGGGCTTGCAGGGTATGTGCCGCTTGTGTGGGGTTGTGGGGTTGCAGGTGGATCGTGATCATGTTCAGTGCTTCGCCGTCGGGCGGGGTGATTCAAAGGTGGGTCAAATGCGCCCGAAGTATTCGCGGCGGTGGAATTCCTGGGCGTCTTCGGCCTGCGCCATGCGCTGGTGCTCGGCCTTTTTGATGGTGCTGTAGTAATCCACAAAGGGCTGGCCCAGCGCCTGGCACAAGGCCGTATTTTTTTGCAGCGCCCGCACCGCATCGGCCAGGCTGGTCGGGATGGTGGCAGCCCCTGATGCATAAGGTGTTTCGCTGGCGGGCGGCGCTTGCAGGTGCGCATCCACACCATCCAGTCCCGCATGGATTTGAGAGGCCATGTATAGGTAGGGGTTGGCAGCAGGCTCGCCCAGGCGGTTTTCAATGCGGGTGGCCGTATCGCCCGCGTTGCCGATCACGCGCAGCATCGCGCCCCGGTTGTCGCGGCCCCACAAGATGGACTGCGGGGCCATCGCGTTGGGCCTGAAGCGCCCGTAGCCATTGCTGGTGCTGGTGCACAGGGCCGTGAGCGCTGGCGCGTGCGCCAGCAGTCCGGCCAACCAGCTCGCACCAACATCGCTGAGCACCTGCTGCGCATCCAGCACACCGACACCCGGTGCGGCAGCATCGCGCATGAAAACATTGCGGCCCGTGGTGTCGACCAGTGATTGGTGCAAGTGCCAGCCGCTGGACATGATGGCGTCAAACGGCGGGCGGCACATGAATGTGGCGTGGTAACCAGCGCGGCGCAGTGCCTGGCGCGTGGCGTTGCGAAACAGCACCATGTGGTCGGCGGCGGTGAGCGCATCGCGCACGTCAAACACCGCTTCGACTTGGCTGGGGCCGAGTTCAATTTCGAGCGAGATCAGCGGCAGGCCCAACGCTTGCGCGGTGCGCTGCACGATGCGCAGCGGCTCTTCGGCCCGGTCAAACCAGGCCTCGGTCAGCAGGTTGAAGCCCGGGTGGATCAGGCTGACCTCGGGAGCAGGGCCGGGCCAGGCGGCACGGTTCGGGTCCAGGTCTGCACCGTGCAGCGGGTCTTTGAGGCGGTAAATATGGAACTCAACTTCCAGCCCGCAGCGCATTTGCCAGCCGCGCTCAGCCAGACGCTGCACGGCCAGCTGCAACACATGGCGCGAATCGAGCGGAACGATGCGGCCGTCGGCCAAGTAGGGCTGGCCCTGCAGCCAGCCGGTCTTGGCGGCCCAGGGCAGCACCTGCCAGCTGGCCGGGTCGGGCATGAGCGTGAAATTGCTGGCCCCGGCAAAGCCGGGCAGCGTCTCTTCGATGCCGGGCTCAAATACTTTGAAGGCGGTGCGGTCCGAGCTGTCTTTGAGCAGCAAGGTGCTGACCATGCCGATGCCGTTGGCCAGCGCACTGCGCAGTTGTGAAGCCACGATGGTCTTGCCGCGCACCACGCCGTGCAGGTCGCACCAGCCCAGGCGGATCAGCTCGATGCCCGAGGCCTCGACCTGTTGCAGCAATTGCGCGCAAGCCGCTTGCCGCTCCGGGCTGTGCAGGCCGCAACGTTCGGCGAAGCTCATGCCGCGCTCGTGTCGGCTGGGGTTGGCACATCCGCCGTCAAGGCGGCGTCCCAAGGCGCGCCGCTGCGTTTGGCCGCGCAGGCTTCGCGCCACCACTGCGGCCACTGGCCGCTGGGGGCGATGCCGTCCACTGTGTCGGGCCCCACGCGCTGGCTGGCCACAGCCGCTTGCGCAAACCCGGGCGGCAAGCCCCCAGCCTGCACCGTCTCGATGGCTTTGAGCAGCATGCGCCGGTTGGCCATGATCACTTTGTCGCTGGTTCCCAGGTGCTCGCGGGTGCGGTCCTGAATGGCACCCATGCTCTCGCAGGCCCACTGGTCGTGCACGTTGATGTCGTCCTCGCCCATGCCCAAGTAGGTGCGCGAGACCTGCTCTTCGGGGTTAAAGCCCCAGTTGTTGTGCTTGCCCGCTTTGGGGATGTAGTCGGGCAGCGTGACAGAGGGCAGGCGCTGCTTGCGCATGGCTTCTTTGTCCACCGGGCCGTCAAAGCTGGTGAACACCGAATACCAATAGGTGTGTGTGTCGTCCACCGGCACATGCATCTGCGTGATGGTCATGGTCTCGGACAGCGGAATCACAAATGTGTGCGGGAACAGCGCATTCGTCACCCGCACATGGGTGAGCGCCTCGTTGATCGGGCGCAGGGCCGTCAGGCGCAGGCCCGCATCGGTGGCCTCAAATGAAATCTCGGGCTGGTCCAGCTCGCGCATCACGCGTGTCATGGGCCAGCGCTCGCCTTGCACATCGCCCGCGCTCGCGCCGCGGAACTGGCGGCCATAACTGCCTTCGAGCGATTCGTCTTCAAAAAAGCGGTGCAGGTACGACGCGTGCGCCGGGTCAATGCCCACTTCAAAGGCCTGCAGCCAGTTGCAGTGCCACAGGCCCTTGAAGGCAAAGGTGTGCGTGGCCGGGGCACTGAAAGCGTCGATGCCCGGCAGCGGTGGTGGGGTCTGGCCTTCGGGGCCGAACCAGCCAAACAAAATGCCGCTGCGTTGGGTGATCGGGTAACTGCGTTGGCGCACCCGCGTGCACAGCGTGCTGCCGGTGGGCTCAGCAGGGGTTTCGATGCACTGGCCCGTCACGTCGAACTTCCAGCCATGAAAAGGGCAACGCAAGCCATCGCCTTCGTTGCGGCCAAAGGCCAGGTCGGCCCCGCGGTGTGGGCAGTCACGGTCGAGCAAGCCATAGTCGCCCAGCGAGTTACGAAACAGCACCAGGTCTTGCCCCAAAAGGCGGACTGCCTTCACGGGGCGAATCGCCATGCGCGGATCGAGCGCGGGGTTGAACTCGTCCACCAGCGCCACGGGCTGCCAATAGTGGCGCATCACCGCGCCGCAGGGCGTGCCCGGCCCGATGCGGGTGATGAGTTCGTTTTGTTCTGCTTTCATCTGCACCTCTGGCTTGCGCCTTGTGTCTGCCGGTGGCGTGTGCCCGTCCGGGGGCGGGCTACGCTTGTCTCTTGCCGATCAGTTTAAACGCCTGCATACGACGCAGCCAAGAGCTGACAAGCAAGGCTTGGCATGGCATGCGTCAAGTCGGCGTCAAGCCGAAGGCTTGAATTGGCGCAAAATCAGGCGGATGAAACATGCTATTTTTATCTACGGCACCCTGTTGCCAGGCCTGCGGCTGGAGGCCGAAATGCACGGTGCCCGCTTGCTGGGGCCAGCCCATATAGCGGGTCGATTGATCGATGTGGGCCTGTACCCCGGACTGCTTCAGGGCGACGGGCAAGTCACCGGTGAGGTCTACGAAGTCGATGACGATCACCTGGCCCGTCTGGATGCGGTGGAAGGCATGGTGCCCGGTGACCGCGCCGAATCACACTACTGGCGGGAGGTGGTGACGGTGCTCAGCGGCCCGCTGCAAGGCCAGCAGGTGCAGACCTATTTGTACAACCTTCCGGTGGATGGCTGCACGTCCATCCCGCACGGCGACTACCGCCGCTACATCCGGGAAGTCGGCCGAGAGTCCTGATCTTCCGTAGGTCGGCGGCTTTAGCCCCGACATGGAGTCTGCGCCAATCCCACCCATGTCGGACTCTGCGAGTACAGGCGGGGGTGGTATTCGTAGGTCGGCGGCTTTAGCCCCGACTTAGTGCGCCAAATAGCATGTCGGGGCTGAAGCCACCGACCTACAAAACGCAGGTTGTTTCATCAGTCCCGGCATGTCGCCTGGTTTCAATCGCGGATCACCAACTCACCCCGCAGCGAATGCGACAGTCCCTGCGTGATGCGCACATCGGCCATCTGACCGATCAGGCGGTCCATGTTGGGGCCACCGGGGAAGTTGACCACCCGGTTGCACTCGGTGCGGCCGGCCAGTTCGGTGGCGTCCTTGCGTGAAGGGCGCTCCACCAAAATGCGCTGCACCGTGCCCACGCGGCTCTCGCCGATGCGCTGCACGTTCTCTTCGATGGTCGCTTGCAGGTGGTGCAGGCGGCGCAATTTTTCGGCGTGTGGCGTGTCGTCGTGCAGGTTGGCCGCAGGCGTGCCGGGGCGGGGGCTGAAGATGAAGCTGAAACTCGTGTCAAAACCCACGTCGGTGATCAGCTTCATCATCTTGCTGAAGTCGTCCTCGGTCTCGCCGGGGAAGCCCACGATGAAATCGCTGCTGAGCGACATGTCGGGGCGGATCGCCCGCAGCTTGCGGATCGTGCTCTTGTATTCCATGGCGGTGTAGCCGCGCTTCATGGCCATCAAGATGCGGTCCGAGCCGTGCTGCACGGGCAGGTGCAAATGGCTCACCAGTTTGGGAATCTTTTCATAAGCGTCAATCAGGCGCTGCGTGAACTCGTTGGGGTGGCTGGTCACGTAGCGGATGCGCTCGATGCCCGGCATGTCGGCCACGTACTCCAGCAACAGCGCAAAGTCGGCGATGTCTGAGGTGCCGCCCATCTTGCCCCGGTAAGCGTTCACGTTCTGGCCCAGCAACGTGATCTCTTTCACGCCTTGCGCGGCCAGTCCGGCCACCTCGACCAGCACATCGTCAAACGGGCGCGATACTTCTTCGCCCCGGGTGTAGGGCACCACGCAATAGCTGCAATATTTGCTGCAGCCTTCCATGATCGACACAAAGGCCGTGGCACCTTCCACCTTTGCAGGTGGCAGGTGGTCAAACTTTTCAATCTCGGGGAAGCTGATGTCCACCTGCGGGCGCTGCTTGCGCTCACGCTCGTTCAGCAATTCGGGCAGGCGGTGCAGGGTCTGCGGGCCAAACACCACGTCCACATAAGGCGCACGCTTGATGATCTCGGCACCTTCTTGGCTGGCCACGCAGCCACCCACGCCAATCAATACGCCCTTGGCTTTCAGGTGCTGCACCCGGCCCAGATCGCTGAACACTTTTTCTTGCGCCTTCTCGCGCACCGAGCAGGTGTTGAACAAAATCAGATCGGCCTCGTCCACGTCTTGCGTGGGTTCATAACCCTGGGCCGCGCCCAGCACATCGGCCATCTTGTCCGAGTCGTACTCGTTCATCTGGCAGCCAAAGGTTTTGATGAAGACCTTCTTGCTCATGCGGCCTCCACGGATTCAAAGGAGGTGATGAAGTCAAGGCAAAGCAAAGCACGCCCGCGAAGGGCCAAAGTGCAGCGGTTCATGGTGTAGATCCAGAGGCTGTTGAGGGAAAGCGCTTGGGGCGCTGGGGAGGGGGGAGTTATGGCAGGGGCGATGAGACTGATCCGCAGCGGGCCTTTGAGTCCAAGATGCCAAAAATTCCCAGTCATGACAACATCATCGCCACCATGTGCGTGCCGGGGGCCAGCCACTGGATGAAGAGCGCGTTGGGTGCGACGCTGGTTCTGACCCACAACGCCCCCACCAGCCTGATGGGTGGCACCACCTGGTACCTGCACGGCGATAACAACGCGCTCGTTTTCGAAAAAGAACTCAAAGCCAACGGCGTCACAGAAAACCGTCACTACCTGCAAGCGGCAGGCATGACCTTTGCGTTGGTGACCACGCGCAGTGGTGCGGGCGTCAGCAGCACGACCAGTGATCTGAGCAAACGCAGCGCGCAAGTGCGCTACTTCCACCAAGACCACCTGAATTCGATCGCGGTGATCACCGACGAGGCGGGGCAAGTGGTGGAGCGGCTGGCGTATG
The DNA here is from genome assembly GCF_001270065.2 of Limnohabitans planktonicus II-D5. Lineage (GTDB taxonomy): Bacteria > Pseudomonadota > Gammaproteobacteria > Burkholderiales > Burkholderiaceae_C > Limnohabitans_A > Limnohabitans_A planktonicus. Next base: position 42,973 of record NZ_LFYT02000006.1, on the reverse strand, counting down.
ACCCTTGGGGCAAGCGCAGAAACGCCAACGGCCTGGCCGACAAGAACGACAGCCTGGTGGGCCAGACCACGGACCGAGGGTACACGGAGCACGAGCACCTGGATGAAGTGGGGCTGATCCACATGAACGGTCGGGTGTACGACCCGCTGATTGGCCGCTTCATGAGCGCGGACCCGTTCATCCAAAGCCCGGGGAACCTGCAAAGCTACAACCGGTATGCGTATGTGATGAACAACCCGTTGGCGTTCACGGATCCGAGTGGGTACTTCCGCTTGAGGAAGTTCTTCAGGGCGGCGGTTGCTATAGCTGTTGCGGTGTAGGCGCCGCAGTACATCTACAGCGCGTGGGCTGGATCGGCAGCTGCTGGTGCAGCAGCTGCGGGCACGACCTTAACGACAGCTCAAGTGACAGGGATCTGGATTGGCTCTAACGCGGCAGCGGGTGCATTGGCCGGAGGCATCTCAAGCGACAGCAGCAAAGGCGCGGCCATTGGCGCGTTGTCAGGCGGATTGTTCAGCGCAGCGGCCATGACAGGCGGTGTGGGTGCAGAAGGTGCAAACAGCTTGACGCGCTATGCAGCCCATGCTGGTGGAGGTTGTGTGAGCAGTGCAGCAGGTGGTGGAAGTTGTGGGCAAGGTGCTCCCAGTGAGGTGTTTGGCAAGTACACAAACAATTGGATTGGTGATACTTGGAAAGTGAAGCCGGGAGAGTTCAATGCCTATCAAGCGACAGCTACATTAGTTGCTGGTGGGGAAGGATCAGTGATCGCTGGCGGAAAGTTTGCCAATGGGGCGGAGACTGCGGCTTTTGGGTATTTGTTTAATCAATTGGGACCTAGATTCCAAAAACCGGGACAGCTTTGTGGTTCGGAGATGTCTGGTGCCGGGGGTGGGGGTGGAGCTGGTGCAGCAAAGGGGTCAGGCCGGTTGCCTGGCCCTGCCACGGATAAGGCTGGAAACCAGATCGACCGAATTATTGTGGGCTCCAAGGGCAACGCGATGATTGAACCTGTAGGTGGCAGTACGGTGGCGGCTGGCAGGGGTGGTGTCGATACCCACACCCTGTATCCTAACGGCTCGAACTACCAGCGATTGAATCCGTAAGGCCACACGAACAACCCGACACCACATGGGCACGGGCATGCGCTTGGCACAGGTCCCGGGATGAGAGGTCAAGGGTCGTCTCTCGACATTCATGGGAACGTCGTTCCTTGGAACAGCCCCGCCGCTCATTGGCCTATTAACTGACTGCTATGAACGTTGTTGAATTTTTGAAGACCGTCTACGTTGGTGATCGCGGCTGTAAAGCGGTGTTGATTGACGGCTGGAACTCTGAAGTCAAAGTCCAGGCGACTTGCATATCTCGGGTCAGATCAGCCACATGGGATTACTACACGGCGGAAGACTTGCCTGATGGTTTCATTGTCTTTGAGGGTGTAAGGAGCGTGTCCTTCGAGCCGAGCGGTGCGATTCCAAACGACACAATCAACGACATCCGAGCCGAGCCGCTCCAAGGCGATTCGGCAAAGTACTTATTTGTCATGAGTGTGGATTCCGTTGATTCTGATGGTGATCGCACAGAGGTTCAAATCCGAATTCGTGCGGACTCGGTAGCGTTGGAGGATCACAGCAAGCCGGGGCAGAAAATCATCCGATGACAACAATGCCCGCCCTGCGCGGTGTCATGGCCTAATGTCCAAATCACTTCTGCGTAAATCGGGTTCAGATACCAACACATAAACGGGGTCAGATCCCAATTAATCTGATCCAGCCATAACGAAGCAGCATAAACGGGGTCAGATCCCAATTAATCTGATCCAGCCATAACGAAGCAGCGCGTAAATTCTCTGGTGCCGCTGTGGCAAATCCAGCCCCGACACCAACGCGTCAAACAAACCCTGACCCACAACGCTCCCACCAGCCTGATGGGTGGCACCACCTGGTATCTGCACGGCGATAACAACGCGCTCGTTTTCGAAAAAGAACTCAATGCCAACGGCGTTACAGAAAACCGTCACTACCTGCAAGCGGCAGGCATGACCTTTGCGTTGGTGACCACGCGCAGTGGTGCGGGCGTCAGCAGCACGGCCAGTGATCTGAGCAAACGCAGCGCGCCAGTGCGCTACTTCCACCAAGACCACCTGAATTCGATCGCGGTGATCACCGACGAGGCGGGGCAAGTGGTGGAGCGGCTGGCATATGACCCCCGGGGCAAACGAAGAAACGCCAACGGCCTGGCTGACAAGAACGACCGCCTGGTGGGCCAGACCACGGACCGTGGTTACACGGAGCACGAGCACCTGGATGAAGTGGGGCTGATCCACATGAACGGTCGGGTGTACGACCCGCTGATTGGCCGCTTCATGAGCGCGGACCCGTTCATCCAAAGCCCGGGGAACCTGCAGAGTTACAACCGGTATGCGTATGTGATGAACAACCCGTTGGCGATGACGGACCCGAGTGGATAAGCCCTTTGCACCGTTGGGCTGTCAAACGCCCAGCTGTGGCATTGGCCTATTGATCTGGCCCTGTGAAGTTTGAAGTGAACGGTTTGTCTTGGGCATAACGATCAGCGATGCGATCTGTAGAAGTTGCGCCCTGCGTGCGATTGGCGTTTGTGGTCTGCGGGGAGTCGCGCACGGGGTGCTGCTCCTACAAAACCCATTTTGCCGCTGATGCCGAATGGCACCGACGAAGACCGTGGTGTCGTTGACAATTTCAAAGAGCGCGACATGGCCCGTGCTGCCAAAAGCGATGATCAATTCGCGTGTGAAAGGGCTGTCTCAAGCTTTGCGATATGCGAACGGTGATGTTCGCAACAGGCCGACGCCAGCATGAATGACATGGCGCGCTTTTTCCGGAATTTCCAGATCACCGGTTGGACTGTCCAACTCACGCTGGATCAGGAAATCAAAAAATCCGCTGAAAGTCTACGTTGGCAGCGGTGCTGAACTGTGAAGATCATGCTTTGCGTATTGCAAGTGCTATACGGTGAGCATATTCTGATGCACATGGAAGCTGTGCCATACTTTTGAGCACTCGGAGGTTCCTATGCAGATTTTGTTGGACGTTCCCAATAGCTACCTGGATGTGATGCATTGCGGCAAAGAGGACTTTCAGCGGGAAGCCAAGTTGGCCATGGCCGTTAAATTTTTTGAAATGAAGCGCTTGTCGTCTGGCATGGCGGCATCCTTGGCAGGTCTGGATCGCGTGGCATTTATGGCCGAGTTGCCGCGATTTGGGGTGTCATTGATCGATTTGCCCAAAGACGAGTTGGCCGACGATGTCCTCAATGCCTGAGCGCTCGGCTGTTTTGGTGTCCAACACGACACCCTTGATTGCATTGACCGCAGCCCTGGGCAGTCTGGACATCCTGAAATTCATGTATGCCAGGGTTGTGGTTCCATTTGAAGTGGCCCAAGAGGTTCGTGCGGGTGGTCAGACTTCTTTCGGAGTTGATGCGTTTCAGGCTGCGGATTGGCTAGATATTCAGGATCGGCCGGTCACACTGCTGCCGTTCCTCAAAAACTCCCTGGACGCAGGAGAAGCCTCGGTCATTCAGACGGCTTTGAATTTGTCGTTACCGCTGGTGTGCATTGATGAGGTGGTCGGTCGACGCACGGCCAGACTTTGCGGCCTGAACCTCACGGGTTCATTGGGCATCTTGCTCAAAGCCCGGCAGTTGGGGTTTTCTGTGGATTTGCCTCATGCCATCGAAAACATGCGCCGCCATGGCATTTGGCTCAGCCCTTCATTGATTGCGTCAGTTCTTGGCAATCCTCAATGATGAGGTGCGGTTCATCTCTCAGTGATGAACCTGCTGCGTTTCAGCCCTCAGACCCCTCAACCGCCTTCGGCTTGAAAAACATCGGATAAGCCCTTTGCACCGTCGGGCTGTCATAAGCCCAGCTGTGGCACTGACCGAGGAAGTAGGGCGCTTGGGTCATTTCGGGGTGGGGCTGGCCTGCCAGTTCGCGGCGCTGCCATTGGCCTGCGGGCAGGGTCTGGTAGGCGGCGGTCGCCATGTTGAAGAGCATTTCGCGCAGGTGGGTGCAGCCTTCGGTGCCGCCTACGTGCTGGTTGATGATCTTTCGCCAGCCAGGGCCCATGGTGCAGCCGATGAGCTTGTGCATGCCGTGTGGCGCGCCGACGCACTCGGGGTGCGGGATGTCGTCCATAGACGTGGCGATGTCCTGGATCACCATTTTGTTGTCGAGGGTGACGCGGATTTTCAGGTTGTGGATTGGCTCGTTGGCCGGAAAGGGCCGTTCGTTGGAAACTTCAAAACCATAGGTCTTGACGTCGGTCAGTTGGGCTTCGATGTCCCACAGACCGTCTTCGCGGTCAAAGCCTTGGTACACCACGGTTCGCGTATGTGACAGTTTTCGGGGGGATGCTGGGGGTAGTGCCAATGGAATTCTCTCGGGTCTGGTGTTCAATCTTCCGATCATATCCATGCAGGAGCCCGCACCATGTCGCACGCCACCCAGACTGCCATCCACCCCGCCGTTCGCCGCCAGACCATTGCCGATGCCCTGCGCCGCACCGCGATCCGCTTGCCCGGCAAAACCGGCATTGTGTGTGGCAGCACCATCTGGACCTATGCCGAGTTCGATGCGCTGGTGACGCGCCTGGCCGCAGGCCTTGCCAGCATCGGCGTGGCCGAGGGCGACAAGGTGGCGGTGTTGGCGCGCAACTCGCACGGGTTTGCGGCGCTGCGCTTTGCGCTGGCCCGTCGGGGCGCGGTCATGGTGCCGATCAATTTCATGCTCAAGGCCGACGAGGTGGCTTACATCCTGCGCCACGCGGGTGCCAAGACCCTGGCTACTGACAGCGGTCTGGCCGATCTGGCGCAGGCTGCGTCCAAACTGGACACGAAAGTCGAGAAGTTCATCTGGCTGCCCTCCGAAGACCCCAGCCAGAGCGTGTCGGGCATGCACAGCTTTGATGTGCTGGCCGCTTGCACCGATGCGCTGCCCGATTTGCAGCTGGGCAGCTACGACGTGGCGCAGATCGTCTACACCAGCGGCACCGAGTCTTCGCCCAAAGGGGCACAACTGACGCACGACGCGGTGATGTGGCAATACGTCAGCTGCGTGATTGACGCCGAAATTGCCGAGGGCGACGTGGCCCTGCACGCGCTGCCGCTGTACCACTGCGCTCAGCTCGATGTGTTCTTTGGCCCGGCCATTTACATGGGCAGCACCAACGTCATCACCTCCAAACCCACGCCCGACAACCTGCTGCCCATGCTCGAAAAGTTCGGCATCACCAGCTTCTTTGCCCCGCCCACGGTCTGGATTGCGCTGCTGCGCTCGCCGCTGATGGATGCGGGCAAACTCGCGCAGCTGGCCAAGGGCTACTACGGCGCGTCCATCATGCCGGTGGAGGTGCTCAAAGAGCTGGCTTCGCGCCTGCCCAAGGTGCGTTTGTGGAATCTGTACGGCCAGACCGAAATCGCGCCCTTGGCCACCCTGCTCGGCCCGGACGACCAACTTCGCAAACTGGGCTCGTGCGGCAAGGCGGTGCGCAACGTTGAGACCCGTGTGGTCAACGACGACATGCAGGACGTGGCCGTGGGCGAAGTCGGCGAGATCGTGCACCGCTCACCGCATTTGATGCTGGGCTACTTCCATGACGACGAACGCACCAAAGCTTCGTTCGAGGGCGACTGGTTCCACAGCGGGGATTTGGGGCTGATCGACGACGAGGGTTACATCACCGTGGTGGACCGCAAGAAGGACATGATCAAGTCCGGCGGCGAAAACGTGGCCAGCCGCGAGGTCGAGGAAATGATTTACCGCCTGCCGCAAGTGAGCGAAGTGGCCGTGATCGGCTTGCCCGACCCCAAGTGGGTCGAGGCCGTGACGGCGGTGGTGGTGGTCAAGGCTGGGCAGACGCTGGACGAGGCCGCCGTGATTGCGCACTGCGCCCAGCACATGGCCAGTTTCAAGTGTCCTAAGCGCGTGGTCTTTGCCGAAGCGCTGCCCAAGAACCCGAGCGGCAAGCTGCTCAAGCGCGACTTGCGGCTGCGTTACGCCTGAGCCTGTTGATCCGACACGCTGATGCATGAATGGGTTGCACCGTCACCCCAAAAACGTCGGACTCTGCGAGTACCGACCTACAAGGCCAGGTATTTGTAGGTCGGTGGTCGAAGACCCCGACGTTTGTTCACCATGCCCACAGGCCCATGACCCACATCACCGGTCACCTCAGAAACGTCGGACTCTGCGAGTACCGACCTACAAGGCCAGGTATTTGTAGGTCGGCGGTCGAAGACCCCGACGTTTGTGGGCCTTGCACCCAGGCCCATGACCCGCATCACCGGTCACCCCAGAAACGTCGGACTCTGCGAGTACCGACCTACAAGGCCAGGTATTTGTAGGTCGGCGGTCGAAGACCCCGACGTTTGTGGGCCTTGCACCCAGGCCCATGACCCGCATCACCGGTCACCCCAGAAACGTCGGACTCTGCGAGTACCGACCTACGGGGCCAGGTATTTGTGGGTCGGCGGTCGAAGACCCCGACGTTTGTTCACCATGCCCACAGGCCCATGGCAAGCAGCACTGCTCATCGCAGAAACGTCGGACTCTGCGAGTACCGACCTACAAGGCCAGGTATTTGTGGGTCGGCGGTCGAAGACCCCGACGTTTGTTCACTATGCCCACAGGCCCATGACTCACATCACCGGTCACCCCAGAAACGTCGGACTCTGCGAGTACCGACCTACAAGGCCAGGCATTTGTGGGTCGGCGGTCGAAGACCCCGACGTTTGTTCACCATGCCCACAGGCCCATGACCCACATCACCGGTCACCTCAGAAACGTCGGACTCTGCGAGTACCGACCTACGGGGCCATGTATTTGTAGGTCGGTGGTCGAAGACCCCGACGTTTGTTCACCATGCCCACAGGCCCATGACCCACATCACCGGTCACCTCGGAAACGTCGGACTCTGCGAGTACCGACCTACAGGGCCATGTATTTGTAGGTCGGCGGTCGAAGACCCCGACGTTTGTTGGCCATGCCCACAGGCCCATGGCAAGCAGCACTGCTCATCGCAGAAACGTCGGACTCTGCGAGTACCGACCTACAAGGCCAGATATTTGTAGGTCGGTGGTCGAAGACCCCGACGTTTGTTCACCATGCCCCCAGGCCCATGACCCACATCACCGGTCACCCCAGAAACGTCGGACTCTGCGAGTACCGACCTACAAGGCCAGGTATTTGTGGGTCGGCGGTCGAAGACACCGACGTTTGTGGGCCTTGTACGCTGCTCAGGGTGCGTCGCCCACCTCTTTTTGCAGCAACAGCCAGGCCTTGAAGTGCGCCAGCATGGGCCGGGGCTGGGCCACTTGTGGCTGCACCAGGTAATAGGCGCGCTGTCCGCGCAAGGGGCGGTCGCAGGCCACCACGAGTTCGCCGCTGGCCAGCTCCGAAGGAATCAAGAGCGTGGGCATGAGCGCCACTCCCAGGCCGCAGCGGGCGGCGGCCACCTGCATTGAAAAAAGCTCATACCTGGGCCCGGCCATGGCCCGTGGGGCGTCCATCCCCTGCGCGTCAAACCACTGGCGCCAGGCTTCGGGGCGGGTCGATTGCTGCAACAGGGGCAAGTGCGCCAATTCTTCGGGCCGCAGGGGCCGGGTCTGGCCCAGCAGTTCGGGGCTGCACACGGGCAGCACTTCTTCGTCAAACAGGCGGGTGGCCTCGGTGCCCGCCCATTGCGCCACCTGCGCAGGGGTGCCCGCGTACAGCGCTGCGTCCAGGCCCGAGTCGCTGAACATGAAGGGGCGTGTGCGCGTTTCGATGTGGACCGGGGTTTGCGGTTGTGCTGTGGCAAAACTGGGCAAGCGGGGAATCAGCCAACGCGAGGCAAAGGTGGGCACGGCCGCCAGCGTCAGGCTCTCGCCCTGGCCTTGCCTGCCCATCAGGTCCAGCGTGTCTCGTTCCAACGCGTCCAGCCGGGTGCTGATCTGGCGCACATAGTCTTGCCCGGCCGGGGTCAGCTGCATGCCGTGCTGCCCGCGTTTGAACAGCGGCACGCCCAGCATGTCCTCCAGCGAGGCCACCTGGCGCGAGACGGCACCTTGCGTCAGGGCCAGCTCTTGCGCCGCCTTGGTGAAGCTGGCGTGCCGAGCGGCGGCTTCAAAGCAGATCAGAGCCTGGGTGGAGGGCAGTTTGCGGCGCATGGCTGGGTGGTGGGGGATATCTTCTGATCATACAAAAAATCATATCTGGGTGAAAAACAATCGTTTGATAAATGACGGCTTTCACTCTAGGATCGAGCCATCTTCTGTTTTTTTGAAAGACGCCATCATGAGTTCCAGTCACCGCTTTTCCTGGTCCGACCCTTTCCAGCTCGAGTCTCAACTGACCGAAGACGAGCGCCAGGTCAGCGAAGCCGCCCGCGCCTACTGCCAGGAACGCCTGCTGCCCCGCGTGACAGACGCCTTTTTGAACGAAACCACCGACCGCGCCATCTTCAACGAGATGGGTGAGCTGGGTCTCTTGGGTGCCACCATCCCCGAGCAATATGGCGGCGCGGGCCTCAATTACGTCTGCTACGGCCTGGTGGCCCGCGAAGTCGAGCGCGTGGACAGCGGTTACCGCTCGATGATGAGCGTGCAGTCGTCTTTGGTGATGGTGCCGATCAACGACTTCGGCACCGAAGCGCAAAAGCAAAAATACCTGCCCAAGCTGGCCCGTGGAGAGTGGGTCGGGTGCTTTGGCCTGACCGAGCCCAACCACGGCTCGGACCCCGGCAGCATGATCACCCGCGCCAAGAAAGTGCCCGGCGGCTACAGCCTGTCCGGTGCCAAGATGTGGATCACCAACAGCCCGATCGCCGACGTGTTCGTGGTCTGGGCCAAGGACGATGGCGGCCAAATCCGCGGCTTCATTTTGGAAAAAGGCTGGAAAGGCCTGTCTGCCCCCGCCGTGCACGGCAAGGTGGGTCTGCGTGCCTCCATCACCGGCGAGATCGTCATGGACGAAGTCTTCTGCCCCGAAGAAAACGCCTTTCCCGAAGTGCGCGGCTTGAAAGGCCCGTTCACTTGCCTGAACAGCGCCCGCTACGGCATCGCCTGGGGTGCCTTGGGTGCCGCCGAAGACTGCTACACCCGCGCCCGCCAGTACGTGATGGACCGCCAGCAGTTCGGCCGCCCCTTGGCTGCGAACCAGCTGATCCAGAAAAAACTGGCCGACATGATGACCGAGATCAGCCTAGGCCTGCAAGGCTGCTTGCGTCTTGGCCGCATGAAGGATGAAGGCACGGCCTCGGTGGAAATCACCTCCATCCTCAAGCGCAACAGCTGCGGCAAAGCGCTCGACATTGCCCGCCTGGCCCGCGACATGATGGGCGGCAACGGCATCAGCGCTGAATACGGCGTGGCCCGCCACCTGGTGAACCTGGAAGTGGTCAACACCTACGAAGGCACGCACGACGTGCACGCCCTGATCCTGGGCCGCGCCATCACCGGGATTGCGGCGTTTTCCAACTGACCGCTGTTCTGCCCACCCATGTCGGAGTCTTCGACCACCGACCTACTGCATCGCCTTCGTAGGTCGGCACTCGCAGAGTCCGACATTTGCGCGATGAGCGGTGCTGCTTGCAATGGGCCTGTGGGCTTGGCCAGCCAACGTCGGGGTCTTCGACCGCCGACCTACTGCATCGCCTTCGTAGGTCGGCACTCGCAGAGTCCGACATTTGCGCGATGAGCAGTGCTGCTTGCCATGGGCCTGTGGGCTTGGCAAACAAACGTCGGGGTCTTCGACCGCCGACCTACTGCATCGCCTTGTAGGTCGGCACTCGCAGAGTCCGACATTTGCGCGATGAGCAGTGCTGCTTGCCATGGACCTGTGGGCTTGGCCAGCCAACGTCGGGGTCTTCGACCACCGACCTACTGCATCGCCTTCGTAGGTCGGCACTCGGAGAGTCCGACATTTGCGCGATGAGCAGTGCTGCTTGCCATGGGCCTATTGGAATGGCAAACAAACGTCGGGGTCTTCGACCACCGACCTACAAATACATCGCCTTGTAGGTCGGCACTCGCAGAGTCCGACATTTGCGTGATGAGCAGTGCTGCTTGCCATGGGCCTGTGGGCTTTGCCAGCCAACGTCGGGGTCTTCGACCACCGACCTACTGCATCGCCTTCGTAGGTCGGCACTCGCAGAGTCCGACAATTGCGCGATGAGCAGCGCTGCTTGCCATGGGCCTGTGGACATGGCAAACAAACGTCGGAGTCTTCGACCACCGACCTACTGCATCGCCTTCGTAGGTCGGCACTCGCAGAGTCCGACATTTGCGCGATGAGCAGCGCTGCTTGCCATGGGCCTATGGGCATGGCCAGCCAACGTCGGGGTCTTCGACCACCGACCCACTGCATCGCCTTGTAGGTCGGCACTCGCAGAGTCCGACAATTGCGCGATGAGCGGTGCTGCTTGCCATGGGCCTGTGGGCTTGGCCAGTCAACGTCGGGGTCTTCGACCGCCGACCTACTGCATCGCCTTCGTAGGTCGGCACTCGCAGAGTCCGACATTTGCGCAGTAAGCGATGCTGCCCGGTTTACAGCTCGGCGCCTTCAATCAGGAAGCGCACGCGCTTTTGCCCCTGCCACTCGTCGGCGTCCAGCCGGTAGGCCAGTTTGACGCGTGCGGGCAAAGGCTCAGTCCGGCCAAACCAAATGCCATCCACTGGCTGGCCTTGGTGCTTCATCTTGAGCGACAGGTGTTTTTCGCCCACCAAGCGCTGCGACACCACCTCGATCTCTTCGCAAAACACGGGCGGTGCAAAGCCTTGGCCCCAGACCTCGTGGTGAAGCATCTCCACCAGGTCCACCCGGCGGTATTCGGCAGGCAGCGGCCCATCGGTTTCCAGGCGGCGTTGCAGTGTGGCGGCGTCCAGCCATTCCATGGCGACTTGGTTCAGCGTTTCTTCAAACACATCGAGGTGTTCTTCGGCCACGGTGCAGCCCGCTGCCATGGCGTGGCCGCCAAAGCGCAGCAGCACGCCCGGGGCGCGTTTGGCCACCAGGTCGAGCGCGTCGCGCAGATGAAAGCCCGCAATGGAGCGGCCCGAACCCTTGAGTTCGTGCTCTTTGCCCGGGGCGCTGCTGGCCGCAAACACAAAGGTGGGGCGGTGCAGTTTGTCCTTGATGCGCGAGGCCACAATGCCCACCACGCCTTCGTGAAAATCCGGGTCGAACACGCAAATGGCGGGCGGTGGCTCGTCTCCTTCGTCAAACAGCGACTCGGCCATTTCCATGGCCATCTCGCGCATGTCGCCTTCGATCACGCGGCGTTCGCGGTTGATCGCGTCCAGTTGTTTGGCCAGCTCGTCGGCGCGGCCCGCGTCGTCGGTCAGCAGGCATTCGATGCCCAGCGTCATGTCGGCCAGGCGGCCTGCGGCGTTGATGCGCGGGCCCAGGGCAAAGCCAAAGTCAAACGTCGTGGCCTTGGCGGTTTCGCGGCTGGCCGCACGCATGAGCGCGGCCATGCCGGGGGGCAGGGCGCCTGCGCGCACCCGGCGCAGGCCTTGGGCCACCAAGCGGCGGTTGTTGGGGTCGAGCTTGACCACGTCGGCCACGGTGCCCAAAGCCACCAAGGGCAGCAGGGCGTCTAGGCGCGGCTGGGTGCTGGCGTCAAACACGCCGCGCTGGCGCAACTCAGCCCGCAGGGCCAGCAGCACATAAAACATCACGCCCACACCGGCGATGGATTTGCTGGTGAAGCTGCAGCCGGGTTGGTTGGGGTTGACGATGACTTCGGCTGTGGGCAGCTCGCTGCCCGGCAAATGGTGGTCGGTCACCAGCACCTGCAGGCCCAGGGCTTGCGCTGCCTGCACGCCCGCCACGCTGGCGATGCCGTTGTCCACGGTGATCAACACATCCGCGCCTTGCTGGTGCACACGCTCGGCAATCGGGGGCGTGAGGCCATAGCCGTCGACCACGCGGTCAGGCACCAAATAGCTGACGTTGTGTGCCCCCAGCATGCGCAGGCCGCGCACACCCACGGCGCAGGCGGTCGCGCCGTCGCAGTCGTAATCGGCCACGATGCACAGGCGCTTGTTTTGCGCCATGGCATCGGCCAGCAGTTTGGCGGCTTCTTGTGTGCCCAGCATGCTGGCAGGGGGCAGCAGCAGGTTCAGCGCGTCGTCGAGTTCGTCTTTGGACTGCACGCCACGGGCGGCATACAGGCGGGCCAGCAGGGGGTGGATGCCCGCTTGTTCCAGCGCCCAGGCGCTGCGGGGGGGCACATCTCGGGTGAGCAAATTCATGGGGTGATCAGTTAGTGATGAGGGCTTGGAGAGCCGCTGCAGGGGAAGGTTTGTTGAACAGGCGTGTGATCCGGTGGTGCCAGGCGGCAGGCGCGACCGTGTAAGTATGGGCCGCGTCTTCGCTGCACAGGCTGAGCGTGCCTTGGCCAGTGGCTTTGACGTGTTGCAGCAAGTCGGCCACGGCCGTGGCGTCGAGTTGCAGCCAGGCTTGCTGCCAAGCCTGCGCGTTGCCATGCAAGGCAGCTGATCGCAAGGCTGTAGACACGGTGACAGGCGCTGAAATTGCAGAACCTGGTGCGCCCGCAAAGGGCTGCGCAGCCACCGTGCCACTGACGGGCAGCGTGCCCGCGCCGTGCAGCCAAAAGGCGTTGACGGTGTGTTGCCTGCGGGCCTCGCGGGCGTCGTTCACCGGGTGGTTGTACAGCAGCATTTGCATCTCGCTTTGCAGGCGTTGCAGGGGCCGGGCAGCGGGGTGGTCGGGCATCCAGTCTTTGACGTTTTGGCCGATCACCCGGTCGAGCGAGGCGGTGGGCACATCGGCCAGCAAGGGCCCTTGTGCGTGCCACAGCAAGGCGCTGTGCCACGTCACTTGCAAGCCGTCTTCTTGCAAAAACGGTTGCATGGCCAGCAGCAGTTGCTGCGATTCATCGTCCGACAGGTGCAAATGTTCTGGGTCGGCCATGACCACTTGGTCCATGCCGATTTGCCAGTGGCAGGGCGTCATCCAGGCTTGGGGCTCGGCACTGGCTTGGCCTTGCCCCGCCAGGTGCCAGGCGGCCCATGGCAGGGCGGCCGTGTCGATGGCCCAGCCCAGGGCTTGGGCTTGCAGGCGTTCGTGGGGCAGGTGCAGCGCTGTGGCTTCAGGGCCTTGCAGCACCTGCTGGCGCTGAAGCAGGGACAGCAGGGCTTGCAAATTCGGCAGCTGCAAACCGGCCCAAATCTCGGGGCCGTTGAGGGCGTGGCTGGCTGCGTAGGGAATGATCAGGTGCATGGGGCCAGATTGTCGCAGGCCCCCAAAAACCTTTGAGCGGTTTCAGGTGGCGTTCATGCCGTAGATCACTGCCAGAGCAATGGCAAAAAGCACTGCCCAAATGACTCGGTTGTTTTTTTCGATGAATTTGAGCACCACGTCTTCGAGGCTCTTGGATCTGTGCAGGGGGCGTTTGGGGTCCATGTGGGGCTTTCGTGGGTGATTGCTTGCAAGTCGGTGCATCAAAGGGAGTGTCAAGCCCAGTCTTCGCCAGAGTCCCATGAGGCATCACCTGCATCGTCTGCCGAAGCCTGTGGCGATACCAGACCTGGCAAAGCTTCATCTTGGGCGTTGCTCAACGGCGAAGCAGGCGAGTTGGCGGGGTTTGAGGCCGGGGAAGGGTTGTGGTGCCCCATGAGGCTTTGCACCCCCTGAAACAACAAGCCGCCCGCCACCACGCCCGCTGCGGTGGTGGCCACTTGGGCCATCATGCCGCCGCCCCAAGCGCTGGTAGCTGCGGGGGCTTGGGCTGGCATGGCAGCAGTGCGTGCGGCCGCAGGCGAAGTGGTGGCGAAAGGGGCTGAGGCAGTCGGCAAGGGCTGTGCGGGCCTTTGAGCTTCACGGCCCCAGCTCTGTGCGCCCGACATCCATGAACCGTTGGAGGCCGGTGCTGGCGCTTGACTTGCCTGGCTTGTTTGCAGTTGGGCCAACTGGGCCAATTGCTGTGCGCATTGCGCTTCCAGTTGCGCTATGCGCATCTGGGCCGCATCCAGCGCCACGCCCAAACCCATGGCGCGCTGCACCAGCAAATAAGGCGCGTCGGCTTGTGCACTGACCGCTTCGCGAATCAGGCCGTCGGCCGTGGGGTCTTTCGGGTCGGCACGGGTCTGGCGTAAAGCACTCAAAAATTGCTGCAACTGGTCACGTTCTGTGGCGTTCATCGGGGAACCTTGGTGGCAATGGAGGGCTCATTATGGGCAAGCCCAGCATGTGTGAGTTGACTGCCGCGGATGAATCCGAAAACCGACAAGGGCATGCCCGTTTATTGATCCGGCCCTGTGAAGTTTGTAGGGTGACTTCAATCTTGCACCTTGTGGGCGCTAGCCCTGCTGGCGATCAGACGCGTGTGGAGCACAGGTTTTGCGCTTGGCTGGCAAGCTCCCACAAAATCCTCCCAACGGGCAACACACGGCTCAGACTTCATCGTGCCGAATCAACAGAAGCCTAACCCTGTGGGCGATTGCACGCGCGTCCCCGCCGCACGCCATCACCCACCAGCGTGCGTGCCAAACGACAAGGCCGCAAAACCCATCAAGCCGCGATGCTTCAAAGGCACAATGACAGCCACTTCCAAAAAGAACCGGAGACAAGATGAAAGAGACCCCCTATGCCTGGGTGGTGGTTTGGGCCACCTTTGTGTGTTTGGCGCTGATCTTCGGGGTGTCGTATTCGTTTGCGGCGTTTTTTGAGTCGTTTGCGGCCGAGTTCTCGGCGCAGCGGGCCGATGTGTCCTGGATCTTTGGCCTCTCGGGCTTTGTTTACTTTGTGCTGGGCGCGGGCGGCGGCATGCTGGCCGACCGCTTTGGCCCGCGCGTCGTGTGCTCGGCGGGCATGGCACTCATTGCGCTGGGCCTGCTGGCCACCAGCTGGGCCACGTCCTTGATGGCGGTGTACGTGAGTTACGGCTTGCTGGTGGGCTTGGGCATTGCGCTGGTCTACACGCCGTCCATTGCCAGCGTGCAGCCCTGGTTCACCACCCGGCGCGGCTTGGCCGGGGGCATTGCCAGCTCGGGCGTGGGCGCAGGCACCTTGCTGGTGCCGGTGCTGGTGGCCATGGCGATTGGTCCCATGCCCTGGCGCGAAGCCATGCAGCTGCTGGCCTTGGCGGTCTTGGTGCTGGGCTTGTTGGCGGCGGGTTTGCTGCGCCGCGCCCCTGCCGTGCAGGCCGCCCCCGGTGCGACCAGTGCAGGGGGCTCGGCCTCCGGGCTGACTTTGCGCGAGACCTTGCGCAACCCCACTTTTCGCTGGCTCTACTTGGCCACCGTGCTGGCCTCGCCCGTGATGTTCATTCCTTTTGCGCATGTGTCCGCCTCGGCGCGGGACTTGGGTTTGGGCGAGGCCTTTGCCGTCGGTTTGGTGGGCCTGATTGGCGTGGGCAGTCTGGTGGGGCGCTTTGCCATTGGCCTGCTGGCCGACCGGCTGGGCCGGGCGCAGACGCTGGTGCTGATGCAGCTGTCCATGGGTGCGTCGTATGTGCTGTGGGGCGCGGCGGGCGGGCAGGCCATGCTGGTGCTGTTTGCGTTGTGGTTCGGCCTGAGTTATGGCTCCATCGTGTCGCTCTTGCCCGCCATTTGCATGGATTATTTTGGCGGCCGATCGGTGGCCAGCGTGGTGGGCACGCTTTACAGCGGCGCGGCATTGGGCAACTTGCTGGGCCCGGTGCTGGCCGGGGCGGCATTTGACTGGAGCGGGCATTATTTGGGTGTGATGGCGGTGTGCGGCCTGCTGTCGCTGTGCGCCACCTGGGCCTCGCGGCAAATGAAGCTGAGCGGCTTGGCGAAATATTGAACCTGTGACCCCTATGAAGATGACGGATTTGGCACTTGGCTTGTCGGTTTTTGCAGGAACCCCCCTGTGGGCGATGGGCGTGGGACACGCCCTTTAAGCCATCACCCACAGGGGGGGCTCCTACAAAAGAACTAGCGACGCTTAAGCTGAAGACTTCAACAGAACGACGCACAAGAGACAGAAGGACTTTCATGCACAACGATTTGCACGCGCTGCGGCGCATCCTCAAAAGTTGCCACTCCATTGCGGTGGTGGGCCTGTCGGCCGAGTGGCACCGGCCCAGCTATTTCGCGGCCAAGTACATGCAGTCGCACGGCTTCAAGATCGTGCCCGTCAACCCGCGTTATGCGGGCGGCGAGATCCTCGGTGAAACCTGTTACGTCAGCCTGAACGACATCCCGTTCAAAGTGGACATGGTCGATGTGTTTCGCCGCAGCGAAGACGTGCTGCCGATTGCCGAACAGGCGGTGCAGATCGGTGCCCGGTGTCTTTGGCAGCAGCTGGGTGTGGCCAATGCACAGGCCGATGCGCTGGCCCGGCAGGCGGGCATGGATTCGGTGAGCAACCGCTGCGTGAAGATCGAACACGCCCGGCTGTTTGGCGGCCTGAACTGGGTGGGCGTGAACACCGGCGTCATCTCGGCGCGGCGGCTGGTATGAGGGCTTCTCATTGATCAGGCCAGATGTTTGCATCTTTTGCACCGCGACCCCGTAGGTCGGTAGCTTTAGCTCCGACAGTGCTGGTTGGTCGCGGGCACTTGTCGGGGCTAAAGCCGCCGACCTACAAAATCATTGACCATTGAACTCTTTACAGGGCCGGATCAATATTTCTGCTGTTGCCATTTTTGAACCAACTTTTCAAACCCAACACCATGACCGACCGCCAATTCCACCCCGAAACCCTGGCCATCCACGCCGGGCAAATTCCCGACGCGGCCACGGGCGCACGCGCCTTGCCGATCTACCAGACCAGCAGCTTTGTGTTCGACAGCGCCGAGCATGCGGCTTCGCTGTTTAACCTGCAGACCTTTGGCAATGTGTATTCGCGCCTGAGCAACCCCACGGTGGCGGTGCTCGAAGAGCGTGTGGCCGCGCTCGAAGGCGGGCGTGCTGCCGTGGCCAGTGCCTCGGGCATGGCGGCCGAAACCATGGCGCTGATGACCATCCTGCAAGCGGGCGACCATGTGGTGGCGGCCGGGGCTTTGTATGGCGGCTCGGTCACCCTGCTGGCCGTGAGCCTGGCCAAGTTCGGCATCGAAACCAGCTTTGTGGACGCGACAAAACCCGAGGCCTTTGCCGCAGCCATGCGCCCCAACACCCGGGCGGTGTACGCCGAGAGCTTGGGCAACCCGAGCATGGTGGTGCTGGACATCGCGGCCGTGGCCGAGGTGGCCCATGCGCACGGCGTGCCGCTCATCATCGACAACACCGTGCCCAGCCCGCTGCTGTGCAACCCGCTGGCGCTGGGGGCCGACATCGTGGTGCATTCGGCCACCAAATACCTGGCGGGGCACGGCACCACCTTGGGTGGCGTGGTGGTCGAAGGCGGTAAATTTCCTTGGGACAACGGCAAGTTCCCCGGCATGACCGAGCCCTCGCAGGGCTACCACGGCGTGAAGTTTTACGAGACCTTTGGCGACTTTGGCTTTTCCATGCGCTGCCGCATGGAAAGCCTGCGCGTGTTTGGCGCATCGCTCAGCCCCATGAGCGCTTGGCAAATTTTGCAAGGCGTCGAGACCTTGCCGCTGCGCATGCAAAAGCACTGTGACAACGCTTTAGGTGTGGCGAAGTTTTTGCAGGCCGATGCGCGCGTGGCCTGGGTCAACTACCCCGGCCTGAGTGACCACCCGCAGCACGCCCTGATGCAGCGCCAGATGCGCTGTGCTTCAGGCTTGCTGTCGTTTGGCGTCAAAGGTGGTTTGGCGCAAGGCGTGACCTTCATCGAGTCGGCCCAGTTCATGAGCCACCTGGTGAATATCGGTGACACCCGCACCCTGATCAGCCACCCAGCCAGCACCACGCACCGCCAGCTCGACGACGCCCAGCAACTGGCCGCAGGCGTGCCGCCTGACATGGTGCGGATCTCGGTGGGCCTGGAAAATCTGGACGACATCTTGTGGGACATTGACCAGGCGCTGGACAAGGCCAGCCGCTGAAAACCCATGTCGGGGCTGAAGCCGCCGACCTACAGGCCGCCCGCGGCCTGCCGGCGCATGCGCTCAGACTGGAGCAAGCCCAACCCGGCCGCCACCACCAGTGCAATGCCGCACCAAGCCAGCGTGTTGGGCACATCGCCCCACATCAGGTAACCCAGCACCAGCGCCACCAGCAAGCCGCTGTAGCGAAACGGCCCAATCACGCTCATGTCGCCCAAACGCATGCTGAGCGTGAGCAAGTGGTAGCCCGCTGCCAAGCACAGTGACGCGCCAAACAGCTGCCACAGGTTTTGTGTGGCCATGGGCTTCCAGGGCTCGAACAGACTCCACACACCCGCCAACACAGTGACCATGATCGCCGTGGACAAGGTGATCAAGAGCGAAGGCACTTGAGCGGGCACCAGCCGCGTCAGAAAATCGCGCCCCGCGTGCAGCACCGCCGCAAACAGGCACAACAAGGCATAGGCATTGAAGTCCCCCATGCGCGGCTGCACCACCAGCAGCACGCCAGCAAAGCCCAGCACGATCAGCGCCCAGCGGCCCGGCGTGACCCGCTCGTGCAAAAAGAAGACCGCCATCAGGGTCAGGAACAGCGGGCCCGCCAAATTGATCGCCGTGGCGTTACCCAAAGGGATGTGGAACACCGCCGTGAGGTAGGTGAAGGACGCCAGACTGTCGAGCACAGCACGGGCAGGCACCGAGCGCGTCAGTGTGGTGCGCCAGAGCTGCAACTGGCCCATCCACCCAGCCAGGGCCAACAGCAGCGCCGTGGTCATCACCCCGCGCACAAAAATCAGTTGCGGGGTTGAAAGGTCCGTGCTGACCCACTTGACCAACGCATCGTTGACCACAAAGAACACCATGGCACCGGTCATGGTGACGATGCCGCGCCGGTTGTGCTGACTCATGCCGCCAGCCCTTGCAGAAACGGCAAGGCCTTGGCCAGCAAGGCTTCAGGCGCTTCTTCGGCGATGTAGTGGCCGCAGGGCAGCGCCTGGCCCGTGACCTGGGTGGCCACTTTTTGCCATTCCTTGAGTGGATCAAAACAGCGCTGCACCACGCCTTGCGCGCCCCAGAGCACCTGCAGTGGCATCTCCAGCCGCCGGCCTTGGGCGATGTCCTCCCGGTCGTGCACCAGGTCAATGCCCGCTGACGCCCGGTAGTCTTCGCACAGGCCGTGCGCAGCACCCGGCAATGCCAGGCAGCGCTGGTATTCGGCCAAAGCACGCGGATCGAAAGGGGCCAGCCCAGCGCTGCGGTTGCCCATGACCTCGGTGACGTAGGCCGAAGGGTCGGCCTGAATCAGGCGCTCGGGCAGGGGATGAGGCTGGATCAAAAAGAACCAGTGCCAATAAGAGCGGGCAAAGGCTTCGGTGGTCTGTTCATACATGGCCAAGGTGGGCGCGATGTCGAGCAAGGCCATGCTGCTGACCGCATGCCCATGGTCCAACGCCAGGCGGTGCGCCACCCGGGCACCCCGGTCGTGCGCCAGCACCGCAAAGCGCTCAAAGCCCATTTGGCGCATCAGGCTCACCTGGTCTTGCGCCATGCTGCGTTTGGCATAAGCGATGTGGTCCAACCCGCCTTGGGGCTTGGACGAATCGCCATAGCCACGCAAGTCGGCCGCCACCACGGTGAAGTGTTGCGCCAGCGTGGGGGCCACTTTGTGCCAAATGGCCAGGGTTTGGGGATGGCCGTGCAGCAAGAGCAAGCCCGGACCCTGGCCGCCCACCATGGCCGAAATCGACACGCCGGGGCTGACCTCCAGCAGGTGATGGGCAAAACCGGGAAACAAAGGCAAGGCAGGGTGGTTCATGGGCAGCGTTGTGTCTGATCGGCCATTATTGACTTGGCAGGCCTGCGCCCCTGTGACCTTTGAGACCCTTGTTGGCCAAGGTTTGCGATGGGCGAGCGCTTAAACTTTCCGCTTTGATCCCAAGACAAAGAAGACCCCATGGGCGCGCAGTGGAAAGCAAAAGGCAAGGCACAGGCAGCCGATGCCCGCGGCAAATTGTTTGGCTGTCTGGCCAAAGACATCATGTTCGCAGCCCGCAACGGCGCTGACCCGTCGGCCAACTCGCGCCTGTGTCTGGTGGTGGAGCAGGCCCGCTAAGTGTCCATGCCCAAGGAAACGCTGGAACGCGCCATCAAGAAAGGCGCAGGCCTGCTGGGCGATGCGGTCAGCTTTGAGCGCGTGATTTACGAAGGCTTTGTGCTGCACCAAGTGCCCGTGATGATCGAGGTGCTGACCTACAAGGTGAACCGCAGCGCATCAGAGATTCAAGTCGGCCCAGTTCATGAGCCACCTGGTGAATATCGGTGACACCCGCACCCTGATCAGCCACCCGGCCAGCACCACACACCGCCAGCTCGACGACGCCCAGCAGCTGGCCGCAGGCGTGTCGCCCGACATGGTGCGGATCTCGGTGGGCCTGGAAAACCTGGACGACATCCTGTGGGACATCGACCAGGCGCTGGACAAGGCCAGCCGCTGAAAATCCATGTCGGGCTCCGGCGCAGGTTCATGTAGTCGGGCTCCGGCACAGGCCCAAGTCGGGGTCTTCGACCGCCGACCTACGGGAGACAGGTTTTTTGTAGGTCGGCACTCGCAGAGTCCGACATTCGGTCTCCGGCGAAGGCTCATGTCGGGGTCTTCGACCGCCGACCTACGGGAAACCGTTTTTTTGTAGGTCGGCACTCGAAGAGTCCGACATATGGGCTTCGGCGCAGGCTCATGTCGGGGCTGAAGCCGCCGACCTACGGGACACCACAGGCCTTGGCTTTTCAACGCTTCAGCGCCGCAGCTTCCGATGCGCAATCTTGGCGGTCTGATTTCAGGCCTTTGGCTCGGGCGGAGGCAATTTCGGCTTTGGCCAGTTGGGCTTGTGCTTGGAACACCGGGTCGGCTTGCAGGCGGGCCACAGCGGCGGCCCCGACCACGCGTCCGGCTTCCAGGTCGCTTTGCCAGTGCACGCCGCAGACCATGCGGCTGTCACCAAAAGCGTGGCCGCGTTGCAGCAGGGCGTTGGCCTTGTCCGGGGCCACACCCGCCAAAATCAGGCCCCAGGCCCAGCCCAACGCCGCGTGGCCCGAGGGGTACGAGCCGTCCTTGGACAGGTGGGCCTCTTCCTTGGGGGAACAGGTGGTTTCACCCAGCTCGGCAAAGGGGCGCTTGCGTTGGTAATGGTCTTTGGCTTTGTAGGTGGCAAACCCGGCGTCCACCAGACTGCGGCGCAGCAGCATGTTCAGGTGGGGCGTGGCTTCTTGCGAGATGGGCATGTCCAGCGCGCACGAGAACACCCCGGCTGCTTCTGGGAACTTCAGGTTCACGTCCTTGAACGCGTATTCCCAGCGCGGTGTGTTGCGCAGGGCGCGGGTTTGCTGGTGTTGCTGCAGATCGGCCGAATAGCGGGCCGAGCCTGGGGCAGGCGGAGGCGGCACCAGGGCCAGGCTGTCTGGCAGTTCCTTGCGGTCGATGTAGCCGTTCAGATAGCCCGTACCCTTGCGAAATTCGCCCACCACTTCGGGCGAAGTCGGGGGTGTGGCGGTTTTGACCGGGGCGGTTTGGCAGGCGCTGAGCAATGCGGCGGCGGCCAGGGCGCTCAGGGGCATGAGTCGATTGATCACGGGGGTGTCTCCTTGTTTGTGCGCTTGGACCCAAAGAGTCTTGGGGGTCTTCGGCATTTCAGACCGGAGCAGGGTTTGAAATCGTCACCTCTGTGACTTTTTAAGTGCAAACACCATGCCTGCTCTGGTTGGTTGCGTTCATCAGGAGGGTGAGCGGTGTTTGATCCGCAGCAGCAGGGTGCCCAGCAGACCCGCAATGACCGAGCCACCCAGCACCCCCAGTTTGAGTTGGAGTTCAAACCCGGCACCCAGGCCCGAGAAAGCCAGGCCACCTATGAACAAGCTCATGGTGAAGCCAATGCCGCACAAAACGCTCACGCCCAAAAGTTGCAGGTTCGAGGCGTCGGCGGGGGCTTTGGCCAGGCCGCTGCGGATCATCAGGTACGACGTCCCAAACACCCCAATGGCTTTGCCTGCCACCAAGCCCAGACCAATGCCCAGTGGAACTGGCGACAACAAGGTATTCAGACTGACCCCCTCGAGCAGGACGCCCGCATTGGTGAAGGCAAACATGGGCAACACCAAGAAGGCCACCCAGGGCTGCAGGCCGTGTTCAATGGTTTCCAAGGGGGAATGGCCGTGCCCATCGCGCATGGGAATGGCCAGCGCCGTGATGACCCCCGCCAAAGTGGCATGCACCCCGGACTTGAGCACGCAAACCCACATGACCAGCCCCACCACGATGTACACATCGACCCGGGTGATGCGCAGGCGGTTCAGACCGAAGAGCACCAGCCCCGACAACAGCGCGCCCATCAGCATGGGCCAGGACAAGTTGGCCGTGTAGAAGAGGGCAATCACGACGATGGCCCCCAGGTCGTCGATGATGGCCACGGCAGTCAGAAAAATCTTGAGCGACAGGGGCACGCGTTGCCCGAGCAAAACCACAATGCCCAAGGCAAAAGCGATGTCGGTGGCAGCGGGTATGGCCCAGCCGCGCAGCGCTACAGCGTCACCCCAGTTGATGGCGGAGTAAATCAGCGCTGGCACGAGCATGCCGCCCAAGGCCGCCACGGCAGGCAGCAGCAACTGGCCCGGCCCGGAGAGCTCACCTTCGAGGAACTCGCGTTTGATCTCCAGCCCCACCAAAAAGAAAAAGACGGCCATCCAGAGGTCATTGACCCACAGGATCAGGGGCTTGGACAGCACCAAAGCCTGCTCGCCAATGACCACCTGGCCGGGAATGTTCAGAAAGAACCGATACCACTCTCCCCAAGGTGAATTGCTGATCAGCAAAGCAGCCACAGCCGCCAGCGCCAGGATCATTCCAGGGGCTGACTCGGTCGCGAAAAAACGCAGGAAAGGGGGTGTTGGAGATGTTTTCATGGGGCCATTGTCTTCAATCCGGCTGCGCGGTCCGTGTTTCATGGCCTGCCTCTGGGGGATTTGTGGGCCTGCACTGCACAATACCGGCCTATGGCTTTTTTCAAAAACATCCCCTACGAGCTGGTGCTGGGCTGGCGCTACACGCGTGCAGGCCGCGCCACGCGGCGCAACGGCTTCATTTCTTTCATCTCTGGCGTGTCCATGCTGGGCATTGCCTTGGGCGTGGCGGCGCTCATCATCGTGCTGAGCGTGATGAACGGCTTTCAGCGCGAAGTGCGCGACCGCATGCTGGGTGTGGTCTCGCACATCGAGGTGTATGCCGCTGATGGCAACGCGGTGACCCATTTGCCGGATGTGCTGGCCCGGCTCAAGTCGCATCCTCAAGTGCTGGGCGCAGCGCCCTTCATCACCGCGCAGGCACTGCTGGCGCGGGGTGAAGACATGAAAGGTGTGCTGGTGCGCGGCATTGATCCAGCGCTGGAGCCCGAGGTGACCGATTTGTCGTCAGAAGCCCAGGCTGGCGTGCTGGCGCGGTTGGTGCCGAGGGAGTTTGGCATCGTGCTGGGGGCTGATCTGGCGCAAAACCTGGGCGTGCAAAGCGGCGACCCGGTCACGCTGGTCTCGCCATCGGGGCAGGTGACCCCTGCGGGCGTGGTGCCGCGCATGAAGCAAATGCAGGTGGTGGGCAGCTTCCATTCGGGCCACTATGAATACGACTCGGCCCTGGCCATGATGCATGTGGACGATGCGGCCCGCATGTTCCGGCTCGAAGGCCCCAGCGGCATCCGGCTCAAGTTGCGTGATTTGCACCTGGCCCGCGAGGTGGCCCGTGATTTGCAAATGCAGCTGGGCGCTGGCTTTTTTGTGCGCGACTGGACACAGCAAAACAAGACCTGGTTTGCCGCCGTGCAGGTTGAAAAACGCATGATGTTCATCATCCTCACGCTCATCGTGGCGGTGGCCGCCTTCAACCTGGTCAGCACGCTGGTGATGACGGTGACCGACAAGCGTGCGGACATCGCCATCTTGCGCACCCTGGGGGCCAGCCCGCGCAGCATCATGGGCATTTTTGTGGTGCAGGGTGCCACGGTGGGCGTGATCGGCACGCTCAGCGGTTTGGGGCTGGGCCTGCTGGTGGCCTTCAACATCGACGTGATCGTGCCTGCGCTGGAGCAGCTGTTCAACGCCAGCTTTTTGCCGCGCGACATTTACCTGATCAGCCGCATGCCCAGCGAGCCGCTGGCCAGCGACATATGGCCGATTGCCATCATCTCTCTGGTGCTGGCGTTCCTGGCCACGCTCTACCCCAGCTGGCGTGCCAGCCAAGTGAACCCGGCGGAAGCCCTGCGTTATGAATAAACTTTCTCTGCCTACACTGCCCGAGACCTTGGGCTCTTTGACGGCGCCCAGCTTGGGCTCTTCGGCGGCGCCGAACTCTGAGGCTGCCGATTTGCAGCCTGCTGTGGACACCCTCCCTTTGGCAAGTCCCGCCGTGGCCTGCACCTCGCAGGCCAGCCTGCCTCTGGAAAGCTTGTCCCCGGCAAACACCTCTGTCTTCAGCCAGATCGAATCAAGCCCACCCCTGAACAGCCCAAAAGCCCATGTCGTCTTGAAGGCCCAGGGCCTGACCAAGCGATTCACCGAAGGCCGACTCGATGTGACGGTGCTGCAAGGCGTGGACCTGCAGGTGCACGCGGGCGAGACCCTGGCCATTGTGGGCGCTTCGGGCTCGGGCAAAAGCACGCTGCTGCATTTGCTGGGTGGTCTGGATGCGCCCACCCAGGGCAGCGTGCAGCTGCAGGGCCAATTGCTCTCGGCCTTGAGCGCGGCTGAACAAGGCCAGTGGCGCAACCGCTACCTGGGTTTTGTCTACCAGTTTCACCATTTGCTGCCCGAGTTCAGCGCCCTGGACAACGTGGCCATGCCGCTGTGGATTCGCCGCCAAAACCGCAGAGATGCCGCCCTGGTGGCCGCGCAGTGGCTGGCGCGTGTGGGCCTGGACAAACGACTGCACCACCGGCCTTCCGAGCTGTCCGGGGGCGAACGCCAGCGTGTGGCGCTGGCCCGTGCCCTGGTGAACGAGCCCGCTTGTGTGCTGGCCGACGAGCCCACTGGCAACCTGGACCGCGAAACGGCCGACGGTGTGTTTGCGCTGATGCTGCAGCTGGCGCGAGAGCGTGGCACCGCCTTTGTGGTGGTCACGCACGATGCCGCGCTGGCTGCGCGTTGCGACCGGCAGCTGCACCTGGTCAAGGGCGTGCTGCAAGCGGCCGTTTGATCGGCGTCACATCGCGCCATGTGGATCGACACCCATTGCCACCTGGACGCGGCCGAGTTTGACGCCGACCGCGACGCCGTCAGGGCGCTCGCGCGCCAGCAAGGGGTGGGGCTGTGCGTGATCCCGGCGGTGCAGCGCAGCCACTGGCAGGCCGTGGCCGAACTGGCCGCCCGCCACGGCGATGCGTATGCGCTGGGCATCCACCCGCTGTATGTGCCGCAGGCTGATGAGGCCGATGTGCTGGCGCTGGACCAAGCCCTGACCGAGCGCCTGGGTGACCCACACCTGGTGGCGGTGGGCGAGATCGGGCTGGATTTTTTTGTGCCTGCGCTGTGCACGCCCGCCCTGCGTGAGCGCCAATGGTTTTTCTACACAGCCCAGCTTCAGCTGGCGCAAAAGCATGGCCTGCCCGTGATCTTGCATGTGTGCCGTTCAGCCGATCTGCTGCTCAAAGGCTTGCGCCAGGTGGCGGTGCCTGGCGGCATCGCGCATGCTTTCAATGGCAGCATTCAGCAGGCGCAGGCCTTTGTGGCCCTGGGTTGGGCGCTGGGTTTTGGTGGGGCGCTCACTTATGAGCGGGCTTTGCAATTGCGCCGCCTGGCCACCGAGCTGCCCGAAAGTGCCCTGGTGCTGGAGACCGATGCGCCCGACATGCCCCCGCATTGGCTGTACCAGACCGCCGAGCAGCGCGCACAGGGCCTGCCGCAAGGGCGCAACAGCCCGGCCGAGCTGCCGCGCATTGCCCAGCAGCTGGCCCCGTTGCGCGGCATGCCGCTGGCGGCGCTGGCGCAGCTCACCACCGCCAATGCCCAGCGGGCCTTGCCCCGGCTGGCCGCGCTGGCCTCGCGCAGGGTGCAGGCATGAGTGCGTCCCCTCTGTTGCAAGGCCTGGCCCCGCTGGTCTCTGCGGGCACCCGGGTATTGGTGCTGGGCAGCTTTCCGGGTGTCAAGTCTTTGCAGGCGCAGCAGTATTACGCGCACCCTCAAAACCAGTTCTGGCCCATCATGCAGGCGCTGTGGCCCGGTGCCGGGTGGCCTGCAGACCGCGACTACGCCCGCCGTTGCCAATGCCTGCTTTTGCTGGGCGTGGGGGTGTGGGACGTGTATGCCGCCTGCGCACGCGAGGGCAGTCTGGACAGTGCCATCCAGCAGGGCCAGCTCAATGATTTTCCGGGCCTGCTTGCGCAATGTCCGCAGCTGAGCACCATCGCCCACAACGGCGGCGAGAGTTTCCGGCATGCCCGAACGGTCAAAAAAGCGCTGGAAGAAGCCGGTTTGGCCGGGCGGGTGACGATTCATCGCCTACCATCGACCAGTCCGGCCCATGCGTCCTGGACCTTTGAACAAAAACTGGCCGCCTGGCGTGCCGTGATGACACCGCCCGCTGACGACAGCGCCATTCACCACAGAACCACTCCATGAGTCGAAAAAAAGCTGGCGACCCAGCCCTTGAACTGCCCGAAGTCAACTTCTCCGAAGACGGCGAGATCCGTTATCTGCACCTGGGCACCGAGTGGATTCAGGGCTCGATGTTTCTGGATCGCCCCTACGACATCGAGCTGGAATATGTGCAGCGCATGTTTGGCTGGCTGCTGTTTTACCCGCACGCTCAAGTCAAGGGCGCACACGCCATGCAGCTGGGGCTGGGCGCGGGCACGATCACCAAGTTTTGCTACAAAAAACTCAAGATGACCTGCACCGCCATCGAACTCAACCCCGGTGTTTTGCATGCCTGCCGGGGCTGGTTTCGCCTGCCGCCAGACGATGAGCGCCTGCGCGTGGTGCTGGCCGATGCCTTGCAAGAAATTCAAAAGGAAGAATGGCGCGGCACCGTGGATGCCTTGGCGGTCGATCTGTACGACGAAGAAGCCGCAGCACCCGTGCTGGACACGCCCGACTTTTACCGCCATTGCCGGGAACTGCTGACCCCGCAGGGCGTGATGACGGTGAACCTGTTTGGCCGTTCGTCCAGCTACGGCGAAAGCGTGGAGAAAATCTGCGCTGCTTTTGGTGAAGACGCGGTCTGGGCCTTCAAGCCCACCCGCGAAGGCAACGCCATCGTGCTGGCGCAGCGCACGGCCTCGCGCCCCAAGCGTGAACAGCTCACGGCCGCAGCCGAAAACATCCAGGAAAAATGGGACATACCCGCCCCCAAATGGTTGCGTGTATTCAAGCCCCTGACGACTTGACCTGTTGTTCGGGCTTCTGAAGGCTTCCCTCTTCAAGGGTGTTGTCATGTCTTCAGCCCTGCATGGGCCTGTGCCGAAGCGAACAAACGTCGGACTCTGCGAGTGCCGACCTACGGGGCTTGTGTAGGTCGGTGGTCGAAGACCCCGACATTGGTGGGCAAACCGACAAGAAATGAATGCGGCCCGCAGATGGTTTGGCAAACGTCGGACTCTGCGAGTGCCGACCTACGGGGACGGGGGCTCTTGTAGGTCGGTGGCTTTAGCCCCGACATGGAGCCTGTGCCGAAGAGGATAAACGTCGGAGCTGAAACTACCGACAACACGAGGCCTGCGGTTTCCCGTAGGTCCGTGACCTGCGAGATGGCTGAGTGCAATTATTTCGGGTTTGTGCGTGCCGGATCTATCAAGCGCATGTTGGGCCCAAATAAAAACCCCAAAAAAGTACGGGCGCATCAGGGTAAACCAGCGCTTTGTCACCCTCGGGATATAGGTGTAACCCACATCCGCCAAAGGGGGTATCTTCACGCAGAATCACCCCAACTCAATCAGAGGAGATATCTCGTGAACATCAAGAGTCAAAAAGACTTTTTCTCAGGGCTGTTTTATACCGTGGCCGGTACAGCCTTTGCCATTGGCGCGACCAATTACAGCGTCGGTACCGGTGCCCGCATGGGGCCGGGTTACTTTCCCCTGTTACTGGGCATTTTGTTGGCGCTTATCGGTGCCTTTGTCATGTTCAAAGCGTTGACGGTCGAAACCCAAGACGGTGAAAAAATTGGCAAATGGGCCTGGAAGCCTTTGTTTTTCATCATTGCCGGTAATTTGTTGTTTGGCCTTTTATTGGGTGGCCTGCCCAATATGGGCGTGCCGGCCATGGGTTTGATCGTGGCGATTTTCGGCACCACCTTGGTGGTCAGTTTGGCAGGTGACACCTTCAAGCTCAAAGAAGTCTTGATTTTGGCAACCATCCTGTCCATTGGCAGCTACTGCGCTTTTGTGCTGCTGCTCAAGCTGCAGTTTCCGGTCTGGCCCACCTTCATCACCGGTTGAGGAGAATTAATTCATGGAACTGTTTGACAACTTGGCTCTCGGTTTTGGGGTGGCCTTCACCTTTCAAAACCTGATTTACGCGTTCATCGGCTGTTTGCTGGGCACCTTGATTGGTGTCTTGCCGGGTGTGGGCCCTGTGGCCACCATTGCCATGCTTTTGCCCGCCACTTATGCGCTGCCACCAGTGGCTGCGCTGATCATGTTGGCCGGTATTTATTACGGCGCGCAATACGGCGGCTCCACCACCGCCATTTTGGTCAATTTGCCCGGCGAAGCCTCGTCGGTGGTGACCATGATTGACGGTTACCAAATGGCCCGCAAAGGCCGCGCCGGCCCTGCTTTGGCGGCCGCTGGTTTGGGCTCGTTTTTTGCCGGTTGCGTGGGCACCTTGATTCTTGCGGCCTTCGCAGGCCCCCTGACCGAAGTGGCTTTCAAGTTCGGCCCCGCCGAATACTTCTCGCTCATGGTCTTGGGCTTGATTGGTGCGGTGGTGTTGGCTTCAGGCTCGCTCATCAAAGCGGTCGGCATGATCGTGTTGGGTCTGTTGATGGGCTTGATCGGCACCGACGTGAACTCGGGCGTAGCGCGTTTCAGCTTCGACATCCCTGAGTTGACCGATGGCGTGGGCTTCATCGTGATCGCCATGGGTGTGTTCGGTTATGGCGAGATCATCTCCAACCTGTCCAAGCCCGAAGAAGAGCGCGAAGTCTTCACGGCCAAAGTGACCGGTTTGATGCCCAGCGCTGAAGACTTCAAAAACATGGTGCCTGCTGTGTTGCGTGGCACGGCTTTGGGATCGGCCTTGGGCATCTTGCCCGGTGGCGGTGCTTTGTTGGCAGCGTTTGCGGCCTACACCATCGAGAAGAAAACCAAACTCCGTCCTGGTGAAGTGCCCTTCGGCCAAGGCAACATCCGCGGTGTGGCTTCGCCCGAATCAGCCAACAACTCGGCCTCGCAAACTTCCTTCATTCCATTGCTGACACTGGGCATTCCGCCCAACGCCGTGATGGCTTTGATGGTGGGCGCGATGACCATCCACAACATCCAGCCTGGCCCTCAGGTGATGACCAGCAACCCCGAGTTGTTCTGGGGCCTGATCGCCTCGATGTGGATCGGCAACGCCATGCTGATCATCTTGAACCTGCCCCTGATCGGCATCTGGATCAAGTTGCTGTCGGTGCCTTACCGTTGGTTGTTCCCGGCCATTGTGCTGTTCTGCGCCATTGGCGTGTATTCGACCAACAACAACACCTGGGACATCTGGATGGTGGCGATGTTTGGCGTGATTGGTTACGTCTTCATCAAACTCGGCATGGAGCCAGCGCCTTTGCTGTTGGGCTTTATCCTGGGCCCGATGATGGAAGAAAACCTGCGCCGCGCCATGCTCTTGTCACGCGGAGACTGGAGTGTGTTCGTCACGCGCCCCTTGTCAGCAGGTTTGCTGGCTGCGGCCTTGCTGCTTTTGATCATCGTGGCTTTGCCTTCGATCAAATCCAAACGTGAAGAAGCCTTCGTCGAAGAATGACCTGCGCCTGAAGCACTTGTGCTGCGCATCAAAACGGCCTCCTTGGAGGCCGTTTTTTTTGGGGTGCACCAGGTATGGTGGGCGGCCGATAAGACCTATCGATTCGGCCCCGTGAAGTTTTCAATGCGCAACGATGTTGTAGGTCGGCGGTCGAAGACTCCGACAGGGGCCTGTGCCCAAACCCACCATGTCGGACTCTGCGAGTACCGACCTACAAGATGACATGTCTCACTCATTTCAAACTTCAGCGTGCCAGATCCATAAGCAAAATCAATAGGGGTGGTGTTGTCACGCTCCCGGGACAATATGCGACCCGCCGGTGCTTGCATTGCAATTGATGGGCGTGGAATCCCCTTGAAAACCATCGTCAGCCGCACAACGCTGGCACAGCCGAAACAAATTCAAACACCTTGTGGCCAGTTCCATAATATCTGGACAACATTTTTTGTATGTAGACCCACTGTGTGGAAAAAATTTTTGATCGAGGAATTTTCTGTATTGAACTGCTGAAATTCAGTCAGTTTAAAAAAAACAATGCCGTACGGATTATTTGGTGTATATTTCAGACTTGTTATTTTAATCAGGAGTTAACATGACCCAAAGCTACAAAGAATTATTGGCCCAGCGTGAAGCCTTGGAATTGGCCATTGCTCAAGCCCGCCAGAATGAAATTTCCAGCGCAGTCGCTAAAGTTCGCGAGTTGGTGGCTGAATATGGCCTGACTGCACAAGACATATTCCCTGGCCGCGTCAGCAAGAGTGTCAGCGCCAAAGCAGTCAGCAAAGTGGCTGCCAAATACCGTGACCCAGCCACTGGCCAAACCTGGACAGGTCGAGGCAAAGCGCCCAAGTGGATTGAAGGTCAAGACCGCGCGCCTTTCACGATCGCTTGAGTCTTTTGAGCCTTTCATTGTTTTCTGCTACTCTGTTCAATCCTTATTGATCCAGCCACCCTTTTTTTCGAGGACTCCACCCGCGAGGGTTTAGTTTCTGGTTCAAGCCAGATGCGCTTGCGAAACTGGGTCGTTGTCGGTGCAAGGTGGCTGCCCTCATGAATCGAACAATGTAAGATTCAAGCCGACTGGAATCAATGAAGCAAAATTGATAAAATTAATTGTCAATTAAAGATTGGCTGAGTTGTTGAAAATGCAAAACCCCGCTTTGCGGGGTTTTGCATTTAAAAACTGATTTCAGCAGTAAAGAAAAAAGTTAAAATCTTGTTAAACTTTGTTCATTAACGATTTCGCGCATGCCCTTGATCCAAGAGACAACAAATCCCTTTTCTAGCGACAACCCAGGCGCAGGTCGTTGGTATTTGGCTTACACCAAGCCTCGTCAAGAAGAAATCGCCCACATCAATCTGGAGCAGCAGGCATTTGAATCGTATTTGCCGCTTTACAAGAAGTTCAAGAAAACAGAACAAGGCCCGGTGGCCTTGTTTGAGCCCATGTTTCCGCGCTACATCCTGTTTCGCCCGGGCAAACCCGAGCAAAGCATCTCAGCTGTGCGCAGCACCAAAGGCGTGGCCACGATTGTGCGTTTCGGTTTTGAGCCGGCGCTCTTGCACGACGACCTTGTGCAGCGCATCCGCCAGCTCGAACAAGATCGCAACCACGCCACCTTGCAAGAGTTGAGCAACATCAAAGCGGGTCAAACCGTGAGACTCAAACACACAGCCCTCAAAGGCATCGAGGGACTTGTGCAAAATGTGTCCAGTAAACGGGTGGCTGTTTTGTTGGAAATACTCGGTCGTCCCACCGTTGTCCAACTCGAACACCATCAAGTCGAACTCAGCCACGGCTGATTCAAATGCACATTCAAGCCACTAAAATCACTCCCCCATTCAGCACCGGCCATCACTTGTCTTCCTCCCCCTCCATCACACTGCCCGCTCACATTGCCATCATCATGGACGGCAATCGTCGCTGGGCCAAAAAGCGCTTCATGCCCGCAGCCCTCGGGCATGCCGCCGGTGCCAAACGGGTGCGCGACATCGTCAAAGCCTGTTCCGCATTGGGCGTGTCGCAATTGAGCTTGTTTGCATTCAGTACCGAAAACTGGAAACGCCCCGAAGAAGAAGTCAGCAGCCTCATGAGCCTGTTCATGACGTACTTGCAAAAAGAGATCAACAACATGAACGCCAACGGCGTGCGTCTTAAAGTGGTGGGTGACACGGCGCGCTTTGGCCCCCTGCTGCAAGACCTCATCGCCAAAGCAGAAGCGCAAACAGCAGCCAACACGGCCATCACCGTCAACGTGTGCGCCAATTACGGGGGGCGCTGGGACATGATTCAGGCCGCCCAGGCTTGGCAAAAAGCCCATCCTCACCAGAGTTTGCAAGACATGACGGAAGAGGGCTTGTCGGCATACCTCAGCACTTCGTACGCCCCAGAAGTCGATCTGCTCATTCGCACAGGTGGCGAGTCACGGGTCAGCAACTTCATGCTCTGGCAGGCCGCCTATGCAGAAATGTTCTTCACGGACGACCTGTGGCCAGACTTCACACCCAAGCGGCTCAAGCAAGCCATTGAGTGGTTTTCGGGACGGGATCGCCGTTTTGGATCGTCTGCGCCTTTGTAAGAAAATTGTCAATAACATCAAGAAAATGCTGATTTGATTTTTTAAATGAGTCAATAGGCATACATTTTTTTAAAAACCCCATTGGTCTTAAGAATACAATGTTGGACCTCCTGAAAACAGGGTTGGTCGATGGTTTTTGCACTGGAATGGTGCATTTAATCTGTCTTAAGTCTGCAACGCCTGCGTTGCTGGACTGCGGTAGCCTGCATTGATTCATGCAGCACCCCTTACAAAGCAAACAAAACATGTCCAATCGCAAAGGCATCATCCTCGCAGGCGGATCCGGCACGCGCCTGTACCCGGTGACCCAAGCCGTGAGCAAACAGCTCATGCCGGTCTACGACAAACCCATGGTGTATTACCCGCTGACCACGCTCATGCTGGCGGGCATCCAAGACGTGCTGCTCATCAGCACGCCGCAAGACACCCCGCGCTTTAACGAATTGCTGGGCGATGGCAGCCAGTGGGGCATGAACATCCAATACGCCGTTCAGCCCAGTCCCGACGGCCTGGCCCAGGCCTTCATCATCGGCAAAGACTTTGTCGGCAACGATCCCAGTGCATTGGTCTTGGGCGACAACATCTTTTACGGCCATGACTTGGTCAAACTGCTGGGTAGCGCTGACCAGCGCAACGCAGGCGCCAGCGTCTTTGCCTACCATGTGCACGATCCCGAGCGCTACGGTGTGGTCGACTTTGACGATCAGCAACGCGCGCTCAGCATTGAAGAAAAACCCAAGGCCCCAAAAAGCAATTACGCAGTCACCGGCCTGTATTTTTACGACAGCCAAGTCTGTGATATCGCCGCAGACATCCAGCCATCACACCGTGGCGAGCTGGAAATCACCGACGTCAACAAACGCTATCTGGAACTGGACCAACTCAATGTTGAAATCATGGGCCGCGGCTATGCCTGGCTCGACACTGGCACCCACGACAGCCTGCTCGAAGCCGCTGGTTTCATTGCCACCTTGCAAAAACGCCAAGGTCTTATGGTCGCCTGCCCAGAAGAAATCGCTTTCCATCAAAAGTGGATCAACGCCGAATCACTGCAAAAACTCGCTCAGCCCTTGGCCAAAAACGGTTACGGCCATTACTTGTTGAACTTGCTGAAGTAAACACGGGATGGCCACGCTTGGCTCGCAAAGACGAATCAGAATCCGTCATTGCTATTGATCCGGCACGCTGAAGTTTGAAATGTGTGAGAAATGTCATCTGGTAGGTCGGTACTCGCAGAGTCCGACGTTTTGGGTTTCGGCACAGGCCCATTTCGGAGTCTTCGACCGCCGACCTACAACAGCTTTGGGCATTGAAAACTTCACACGGCCGAATCAATGGTAATGAAGCGACGTGGCAATCCAGAAAAAATCCACAAAACCCCAACATGCGCCTGACCCCCGCCCAAATCGACACCATCAAAAGCACCGCCCAAGCCGTGCTGGGTGAGGCCGTGCAGGTCACGTTGTTTGGCTCACGCGTAGACGAGCAGCAAAAAGGCGGCGATGTGGACCTTTACGTCGAAACCACCCGGCCCGATTTGATGAAAAAAATCCGCTGCAAAGTCAGCTTGCAAGACCAACTGGACATGCCGGTAAACCTCATAGTCAAACCCTTTGGCGACCGCAGCCCCATCGCTTTGATCGCCAAACAAGAAGGCATCCGCCTGTGAGCGAACACATCGCCCTCATCTGGAAAAAGCTGGACCACCTGGGCCGCATGCGCGACTACTTGAGTTATTCCATTACTCAAGTGACAGCCCTTTTGCCCATCCAGAACTGGCAAGTCTTGCAGCCCGATCAGCACGAAACGCTGGCCGCCTTTCGCATTCGCTTCAGCGAATACCAAGAGCACATGGGCAAAACCATGAAAGCCGTGGCTGTGGAGGAAGAAAAACCCTCTGAGCCCTTCACGGCTGTTTTGCTCTACATGGAAAAGCTCGGCTGCATCGACTCGGTGGACCGCTGGAAAGACATCCGCGAACTGCGCAACGGCGTCAACCACGAATAAGAAGACGACCCAGCGGTTCTTCACGAGTTTTTTGACCAAATGATCCAAGCCGCCCCAGAGCTCTTGCTCTGGCACGAGCAACTCATTGCCTTTTGTCAAACAACCTATTCCACCCATTGATCCCTGTAGGAGCTTGCCCTGCAAGCGAATGCCAGCCCACCCAAAGCTTCAGCAAGAACCGCCAATATGCGCCTGACCCCCGCCCAAATCGAAACCATCAAAAGCACCGCCCAAGCCGTGCTGGGTGAGGGCGTGCAGGTCACGCTGTTTGGGTCTCGGGTAGATGACGCGGCCAAAGGCGGTGATGTGGACCTGATGATCGAAGTGAGTCGGGCCTTGCCCGAGCCTGCCGTGGTCTCGGCCCGCATTGCCAGCAGGGTCTCGCGAGCCATGCATGGGCGCAAGGTGGATGTGCTACTCAAAGCGTCCAACTTGCTGGAACAACCCATTCACCGCATCGCTGCTCAACAAGGGGTTGCGTTGTGATTCAGCAATGGATCGACGCAGGCGAGACGCAAACGCAGGAATTCAAGTCCTCGTTTGACAAAGCCTGTATCGAAACTCTGATGGCATTTGCCAATGCAAAAGGTGGGCATGTCCTTGTCGGCGTCACAGACCAGGGAACCGTGCAAGGCACCACCCTTCGCAACAAACTGGTCGCCGAAGCCTTCTACCTGACCACCGGCATTGAAAAATACGGCAGCGGCTTCATCCGCATCCGCAAAACTTTGCAGGACTACCCGGAAGTTCACTTCGACATTGCCGAAAAATTCGGTGGGGTAATGGCAACTTTTACAAAGTCACAGTCGGAGTCGCAGGATGAGGGAGTAAGTGGCGGAGTAAAAAATACTGAAGACCTGAGCCGCCTCATTGCCACAAAGCCCGGCATGAACACAGCGGCGCTCGTTGTGCAAAGTGGTGTGACTCAACGCACCATCGAACGCTGGCTCAAGCAACTCAAAGACCAAGGAAAAATCGAATTTCGTGGGGCCCCTAAAACGGGCGGCTACTTCTCGCTATAACGCTCATGCCCTACACCGTCACCCCACCCACATCCCCGACGCCCTGATCCTTGAGGCCAAGGCAAACTGGTGATGTGGCCCCATCGTCGACAGCGGGTTGTTCCTGGTAATCCTGGTTAGTTCTATTTCATCTTTCGATCTAAAATGTTTTCCATAAAAAAACAATCGTACTTTTATGGAAAACAATTTTTCATTATCGGAAATTCTTTTTCCCAATCAATACCGTCGAAAAGTATTGGCTTTAATGCTGATGAACCCACAAAAATGGCTTCATCTCCGGGAGCTGGCAAGGCTCACAGGCGCTTCACCCGGCACTCTGAAAAAAGAACTCGATGGTCTGGTGGCTGTCGGATTGCTTCGGCTGCAAAAAGTAGGCAACCAAACGCAGTTTTGCGCCAACACCGATCATCCGGTCTATCCGGAATTGTCGGGGCTGATACGTAAAACCACCGGGCTCAAAGATGTATTGGTCTCAGCGCTGCAAGCGCTCACGCCAC
The DNA here is from genome assembly GCF_001270065.2 of Limnohabitans planktonicus II-D5. GTDB lineage: Bacteria > Pseudomonadota > Gammaproteobacteria > Burkholderiales > Burkholderiaceae_C > Limnohabitans_A > Limnohabitans_A planktonicus. The sequence goes on along the minus strand of NZ_LFYT02000006.1, from coordinate 6,908 downwards.
ACATTGCTCAGGCATTTGTCTTTGGTTCCATGGCCAAAGGCACAGAAGGCCCGCAAAGTGACGTTGATCTCATGATCATTGGTGACGTCAGTTTTGGGCAGGTGGTGAATTCGGTGTACGACGCACAAACAAGCTTGGCACGAGAAATCAATCCCAAAGTCATGACTCGACAAGAATGGTCAGACAAAAAAGAAGTGCACAACACATTTGTTCAAGAACTGATGAACAAACCCAAGCTCTTCATCATGGGGGAAGAACATGAACTCTGAGCCCCTGAGCAACCTGCACCGTATTGGCTTGCTTGATTCGGTGCCGTTTTCTCATGAACTGCAGCAAAAAATGCTGCATGTTGCGCAAATCAGATTGGAAGACGCCAAGCGCACCGACAACAGCATGGAAACGCGTTTTGACTGCGCTTACACAGCCATTCGAGCGGTCGCCGATGCTGCCTTGCTGAGCCAGGGCTACAGGACATCGACCAGCAAACCAGGCCATCACCAAACCACATTGCAATGCCTTGTCCACACCCTGAACGTGGCACCCACCACTGTCAGAATTTTGGACAGTCTGCGCAAACAAAGAAACTTGACCGACTACGACGGTGAACTCATCACCGAAAGTTTGCTCAAGGAATGCCTTGACCAAGCCCAAGCACTCCTGACACTCGCTCAACAGTCATTGAATTCCTCCTTATAGGAGCTGAACTCCGTTCGGCGATTTCAAGCAACTCCCCATGCCCTACACCGTCACCCCCACCCACATCCCCGACCTGCTCATTGTTGAGTCCAGCTCAGCCGCCTAAATTTATTTGAATTTGTCCTTTTTAAAAGGATAATATTCAAAATATATGTTGTTTTCAGATAGTCAAATAGACTCGGTCTACACGGAAAAAATCGTGGATGCGCAAACGCGCTCCATGCCCGTCATGACCCGACGCGATGTCTGGCTGCCGCAAGTGCAGGGCAAAGCGCTGGCCGTGATTGGCATGCGCCGGGCCGGCAAAACCACGTTTTTGTGGCAGCTCATGGCCCAGCGCGTACAAGCTGGTACGCCGCGTGAAGGGCTGGTTTACTTCAGCTTTGAAGACGAACGACTCGCAGGCTTGCAAGCATCTGACCTCGACCGGCTGGTGCAAACCTACTACCGGCTTCATCCAGAGTGGCGCGACCAACGCCGAGCCGCTTTCTATCTAGACGAGATACAGCTTGTACCGGGCTGGGAAACCTTTGCCCGCCGCTTGCTGGACTCCGAAAACATCGACCTCTACCTCTCGGGTTCTTCTGCACGCATGCTCTCTCGCGAAGTGGCCAGCAGCATGCGGGGCCGCGCCCTGGAGGCCACCGTCACACCCTTCAGCTTTCGAGAAATGCTGCGCCACATTGGGCATGAACCCACACAGGAATGGTACAAACTCACCAAAGCCAGCCATTCACAACTTGCGCACGACCTGGATCAGTACCTGGAGCAAGGCGGATTTCCAGAAGCGCAAGGCTTGGACACACGCAGCCGCCACGCCCTGCTGCGCAATTACGTAGACGTTTTGCTGTTGCGCGACGTGATAGAGCGCCACAACCTCAGTCAGCCCCAGGTGCTGCGATGGATGGTGCAACAACTCTTGGGCAACGCTGCAGGCAGCTTTAGCATCAACAAATTCCATGCCGACCTCAAGTCGCGAGGCGTTGCTGTGGGCAAAGACACGTTGCACCAGCTTCTGTCTTATTTAGAAGACGCGTTTTTACTCACCAGCATCAGCATCTGCAGCAGCTCGGTTCGACAAAAACAAGTCAACCCCCGCAAGGTCTACCCCGTCGATACCGGGCTGATCGCCTTGTTTGACCGATCCGGTAAAGCCAACACCGGCCATGCACTCGAATGTGCCGTCTTGCACCAACTGCTGCGCAACGGTGCCGAAGTGAGCTATGTTCACACGCCCGGCGGGTTTGAGGTGGATTTTCATGCCCGCTATCCCGATGGGCGCGAAGCACTGATTCAAGTCTGTGCAGACATCAGCTCACAGGACACCTTGACGCGAGAAATCCGTGCGTTGCAAGACGCCCGGAAGCAATTGACGCAAGCACATGCACAACTGATTGTGCTGATGCCGCCACCCAGTGACCTGAGCTGGCCGTCTGACATTGAACTCACCCTGGCCAGCGCCTGGCTGCTCAATGATCAAATGAGCCACAGCAATTGATCCAATCCATGCCCTACACCGTCACCCCCACCCACATCCCCGACCTGCTCATCCTCGAGCCCAAGGTCTTTGGCGATGCGCGCGGCTTCTTTTTTGAAAGCTTCAACCAGCAAGACTTCAACCAAGTCACTGGCCTGGATGTGAACTTTGTGCAAGACAACCACAGCCGCAGCGCCCAAGGCGTGTTGCGTGGCTTGCACTACCAGCTGCAGCAGCCACAAGGCAAGCTGGTGCGTGTGGTGCGCGGCGCCGTGTTTGACGTGGCCGTGGACATCCGCAAAAGCTCTCCCACCTTTGGCCAATGGGCCGGAGTGGAACTGACTGAGGACAACCACAAACAATTCTGGGTGCCACCGGGCTTTGCGCATGGCTTTGTGGTGTTGTCGGACGCTGCCGACTTCTTGTACAAAACCACCGACTACTACGCCCCCGTGCACGAACGCTGTATTGCGTGGAACGACCCGGCCATTGGGATCACTTGGCCGCAAGGGCTGGCGCCACAACTGTCGCTTAAAGACCAAGCTGGACTGAGCTTGGCGCAAGCAGAAGTTTTTTGCTAAGACGTTAATTCAACGTTTGAAATCGTTAGTCCATTCTGCATACGCCCCATCACAATTTGAATGTCATGTCGGGCGTACCGTACAAGATTCATGATCAAAAAGAAATATGAACACTGAAAATCCAAATACCGAATCCACAGTCTCGATCATTGAGACGTTTACATTGATCGATTTACTACAAGTCATCGTTGATAACTTGAGATTACTGGTTATTGGCCCCGTTGTTGCGGGTCTTGTGGTTTTTGCAGCAGCTTCGCTGTGGCCCAAAACCTATGAAAGCACCGCCATTCTTAAGGCTGAGCAAATAACGGCTAGCCTCATTCACAGTGCCGCTGTACTTGACCCCATTGCAAAAACTTTGGGATACACCCCAGGCATGGAGGTTGACGATGCCCGCTTGAAGCTCAAAGAGGAAATTCAAGCCCGGTTCAACGCCAAAGACAAGTTGGTCACCCTGATCACAAAAGCCCATACCCCACAGGCTGCACAAGCTTTGAACATGTCTGTGCTTCAACAGGTCTATGCACAAAGCAAGCCACGCGACAGCGAAAAAGCAAGGCTTGAAAAACAGTTGGAACAGGCCAAAGCCCGTGAAAAAGAAGCCAGCCAATCTGCACAATTGTTAGGTAAAAAACTAGAAAGCACAGGTACTTCTGGTGCATCTGAAGTGGCTCAAGGCTATGCTCAAATGATGCGCGTTGTGCAAGAAAGCCAAGCAGCTCAATCTACGATCGAGCAACAACTGAATGGCCTAGATGCCAGCGTTCTGGTGCAAGAGGCAACATTACCCACCAAGCATTCAGAACCCAAACGTGGGCTCAGCACCGTGCTGGCAGTGCAAGCTGCAGGGTTTTTGTTGCTCATTTGGGTGTTCATTCGAAATTCCATCAGAAACTCAAAACGTAACATCAATTTGGCTAAGAAACTGGCAATTCTCAAAGCATCATGGCTCAAGGCCATAGGTATGTGATCGTGGACTTTATTTTTGAATCCGACTAGTCATTCAATAATGCTAAGTCGCATTGCAGTTGAATTTTTTTAATTTTATAGGCAAAACTTGCTTGTAAATAATTAAAATTATTTATTTAATTCTGTATAATTGATGAATTTTTTAAATAATAAATGAAGAAACTAAATAAAAATATTATTCTTTCTGCAATATCAATGGGGGCTAATTTTTTGCTGCCATTAATCGCCTTTCCATTTCTTTCAAATGCCCTTGGTACAAATGCTTTTGGAAAGTTTGCAATTGCCCAGGCAATCACTATTTTTCTAGTACAGATAGTTGATTTTGGTTTCATATTAGTAGCAGCTAGGGAAGTAGCCTTAGCACAAAAAAATAGTGAAATTTCGAAAATATATTCAAAAATACAAAATACACGTGCACTCCTTGCGTGCTTAACATTGCTGTTGATAATTCTATTATTTATACTAAAAATACCCCCTATTGAAGGGCATCTTTTTCTTGCAATATCAGTACCTGCAATTATTGGCAGTGTATTTCAAGCAACATGGCTTTTTCATGGAAAAAGTTATTTCGCATGGTTAGCAACTTCAAATCTTTTATCCAAGTTATGTTTTTTAGCTATAGTTGTATTTTTTATCGAAAGTGAAAATGATCTTTTTCTTGCAGGATTTGCATTTGGTTGTACATATTTAATTGGGGGTGCAGTACTGCTTTATGCTACTTTAAAAATGAGGATTGCTTGGTATTTTAAAGTATCAATAATTGAATACAAGGAAAATTTAGCTAATTCAATGAGAAGTTTCTTGTCGTTAAGCTTACTAGGATTCCACTCTCAGATCGTCGTGGCATTAACGGGGGCTTACGTTGGATCAGCCGCAGCTGGTCTTTTGTTGATAACAGATCGAGTTATTCGCAGTGTTTCTGCTTTAGGTATACCTCTTGCAAATGCGTTATTTCCTCTATTGAGTGAGCAACACAATAACGATCAGAACAGTAGTGAAAAACTAAGAAAATACGCACTAATAACTTTGTTAACATTATCGACTGTAGGTGCTGGTACGATATTCATAGCTGCTGATTACATTGCACAACTCATGCTACCAAATAATGAAGATGATCTAGCACTCATGCTTCGTATTGCCGCACCCACGCCGATCTTTATTGCAATTGGCGTTATTTATGGTGGACTTACATTAGTACCCTCCGGCAACGACAAATCTTACTTTCAATCGATTCTTGTTTCTGAAATAATTGCTTTAACAACATTTGTCACCATTCTCAACATTGCACCTTTATTTTCTGGTATTGCTGCAATGATAGCAGCAGAAATAAGCCTTGCAATTTTCATGTTTATTGCTGTGCGTATCTATATTTCAAAAAAAACAAGGAAAAATTATGTATAAAATTAGTGTAATTATTTCAACCTGGAGACGACCTAATATCCTGGATGAAGTATTGGCTGCATTATCAAAACAAACACTACCATTTGAACATTGGGAGGCAATTGTTATTGATAGTAATAGCGGTGATGCGACAAGAGATGTTGTTAGTAAATATTCAACATTTCCAAACTTCAACCTTCGGATTGTTGATGCGGAAACAAATGCAGTGACTACTAAACGCAATACAGGCATAAAACTATCTCAAGGTAAATTTATTGTATTTCTAGATGATGACTGCATACCAGAAACTGATCATCTGGAAATTTTTCTGACAACTGCTGAACCATTTAGTGGCAAAAGGATCGCATGGTGTGGTGGTGTCAAGTTTCCATCAATACTGGTAAAGCAAAGTAATTATTATCGGTACCGCAATAATTGCCATTTTTCAAAGGAAAAACCTTTTACTACCGAACTTCATTTCACTAACATTGTGACAATGAATTTACTAATTGAAAAAAAACTTTTACTCGAAGATGGTATGAGATTTAATGAAGACTATATAGGCTATGGTTTTGAGGATATACAGTTTGGCATTGACCTTATGTCCAGAGGGTACAGTCTAAAGCCTTGCAGTGCAGACATAGTACACCAAGAACTCGGGGGGAATATTAAAAAATTCATGATAAAAATGTACCATGCTGGTCGAGATGGCATGCCAGTATTCAAATCTATTTCGCTTAAGCATGTGGACGAAATTGGACAGACAAAATGGCTTGAGCCACAAGATTCCAATGAAAGTGGAATGCACAATTTGTATCGTAAAACAATACACTTTGTATTAGACTCAAATTTGGCTAAGATAATTGCCAGAATACTATTACGATTTGATAACAAAAAACTCTTTTATTCAAACACCGCCTACAGATTTGTGCTTGCAGGAGCATATAGAGATGGTGTACGCGCACGATCACAGACAAGAATAATGAGTGCGGAACGCGCTAATAAGGACGGTTGGTACACATGAGAACAACTAAAGCACTTGGGCTGCTATGTTTTACATTATATCTATTCCATATTTTACGAAATTTAACACCATTTTATTTTATTGCTTTGGGTTTAGTTCTTGCTATATTTTTATTAGCATTTTCAATGGAAAGTACCGAGGAAATAAATTTTGATATTGTGATATTTTTTTCTGTTTTTGTGACGTATTATGCAAGTTTCGTAACAATTTTTTCTGATAATCAATATGGTGACCCAGCTGTTGGTCTATTCCGCCTTTGGGCTACGTTCCCCCTTGGAATAATTTGCCTTGTACTTGCTTCAGATTCAGCAATGAGACCTGTGCAAGTACTAACGATTTTCTACTTTCTTGCAGCATTAACCCTGCCAATACAATACGTTTTTGGTGCCATTAATTGGTTTGCCGAAGCCAGTGAGCGAGCTGGTGGTTTGCGTTGGCTCTTCGTCATTCCGTGTGGAACTTGACTTGAAAAATACAATGCAGTAACCGAGCCCGGTGGTGTTTGTTGGCCACAGGCGCAGTCGGCTGCTCACAAATCCTGATGGCGGATGTCCGTTCATCAACTGAAGATCCGTAAATGGCTATTGGAATCGAATCTTTGTTCACCAGTGCGCTGGGCTTGTCTGCCCCGTGGCGCGTTGAAAACGTCAACCTCGACATGGCCCGCCGTCGCATTGACTTTGATCTCACCTGCGATGCCAAACGTCTGGCCTGCCCCGTGTGTGGCTTGCTCGATCAAGGCATTCATGACCGACAAAAACGCCAATGGCGGCACTTGGAC
>NZ_LFYT02000005.1 GCF_001270065.2 Limnohabitans planktonicus II-D5 | reverse complement strand
ATGAACAAGGAACTGGCGCGCAAAGACCCGATGGCCCATGTGCGCATCTTCCTCAAGGACATGGCGCACCTGCTGGGGATGGCGCGAACCTGATGCCCTAGCGTTGGGCGCTTTAGGTTGAGCGATTGGCGTTTGGCGTTGAGCGGTGGACGTTATTGATTCGGCCCTGTGAAGTTTTCAATGCGCAAAGCTGTTGTAGGTCGGCGGTCGAAGACCCCGACAGGGGCCTGTGCCGAAACCAATAACGTCGGACTCTTCGAGTGCCGACCTACGAGATGACATGTCTCACGCATTTCAAACTTCAGCGTGCCGGATCAATAGGTGGAGCTTTGATTTTCACGCTAAACGCCGAACCCTGAACGCCCAACGCCCAACGCCCAACGCCCAACGCCCAACGCCCAACGCTCAACGCTCAACGCTCAACGCTCAACGCTCAACGCTCAACGCTCAACGCTCAACGCTCAACGCTCAACGCTCAACGCTCAACGCTCAACGCTCAACGCTCAACGCTTATGCCCCCGACCTTGATCGCCACGATTTTCCTGTTCATGACCGCTGTGTGCGGTGTCGGCTATTGGTGCTTGGATCGAAAAATGGTGCGACTGTCTGACACCTTGCGCGACACCTACAAACTGGGTTTGATGATGATCTATGGTTTGCAGATGGTGTTGCTGCTGATGTTTGCCCTGTAGGGGGGGGCTGGTCCCCACACGGGTCATGCAGGACATGAAAAGGAATGTGTTCATGCTCATGATGGCTGTTTTGACGCTCTTGTCCTTGGGCTTGTGGACGCCCGACCTGTCGCGAGCTGATGTGGAGTCCCGCTACCTGCAGGCACCGGATGATTTGCGTACGGTGGGAGCATGGCGTTTGCATGTGCGAGACAGTGGCCCTCGGCAGGCACCTGTGGTGGTTTTTCTGCATGGTTTTGGGGCCAGCTTGCACACCTGGGATGCTTGGTCATCGGGTCTGATGAAAACGCATCGCGTGATCCGTCTGGATCTGCCCGGCAGCGGCCTGAGTCCGCCCGATCCAGCCAATGACTACAGCGATGCGCGTAGCCTTCAATTACTGGTGAGTTTGCTGGACGAATTGGGCGTGTCACGCGCCAGTATCGTGGGCCATTCGATGGGTGGACGCATTGCTTGGACGTTTGCGGCCAAGCACCCCGAGCGAACAGACCGGCTGGTGTTGATTGCGCCCGATGGCTTTGCCAGTGAAGGCTTTGAATACGGCAAACCCCCGCAGGTGCCGGTCATCATGGGCTTGATGCGCTACGTGCTGCCGAAGTCTGTGCTGCGCATGAACCTGAATAGTGCCTATGCGCACCCCGATCATCTGACCGATGCGCTGACCACCCGATACCATGACCTGATGCGCGCGCCAGGTGCGCGTGAGGCCATGCTGGAGCGTTTGAAGCAAACCGTGTTGCAAGAACCAGGGCCGATGCTGCGACAAATCAAAGCCCCCACGTTGCTGGTTTGGGGACAGGCCGATGCCATGATTCCGTCGAGCAACGCCCGCGATTACCTGCAGGCCATAGCTGGCAGTCGGCTCCAGTCATGGCCTGGGGTGGGTCATTTGCCACAAGAAGAGGCCGCAGAGGTTTCGCTGCAGGCGGTGGCGGATTTCTTATGGATTCGGCCCTGTGAAGGGTTCAATGCTCAAGGATGTTGAAGGTTGGCGGTCGAAGACCCTGACATGGTCCTGTACCGAAACCCATCTTGTCGGACGCTGCGAGTGCCAACTTGCGAGATGACATGTCTCGCCCATTTCAAACTTCAGCGTGCCCGATCAATCAGATGAAGCAAGTCGGGTGTTGCGTGTGCTCACTTGTGTGATGCGGCGGCCTTTGGTGGGTCGAACATCGTCCCCATGCGCCTTGACAACTTCCGCTGGGGGAACTGTTTTTGGGCCAGTCGTTGGCGGACGTTTCGTGCACCAGGCCCAGAAAACCAGCAACAAGGCCTGGCCTTTGAGTCCTGCATCGACAAGGTTCTGGCGCGAATGGACCCGATGACCCATCTGCGCCGCGCCCTCAAGGACATGGAGGTCCTGCTGGGCTTGGCGTGATCGTAAAGCGCGGTCTTTGTGTGGAGTGGGCGTGTGGAGGGGCGTCAGGAGCGCGGGTACGGAGAAGTCCCTGCACGCACAGTCAGTGCGGCAAGTGCGAGGACAATGCGCGGCATGAACAAACAATCTGTGACCCGACTGGCCTGGGCCTTTGCACTGAGCTATGCCACCGCAGGCATCGGCGGTGCCTTGACGGATCTGGGCCCTTGGTACTTTGCACTGAATCACCCCGCCTGGAAACCGCCGGACGCCGCCTTTGGCGTGATCTGGAGCACCATCTTTACCCTGTGTGCCATCAGCGGCTGGCTGGCCTGGCAAGCGGCTCACACCCGTGTGTTGCGCCTGCGCGTGGCGTGGTTGTTTGGCGTGAATGCCGTGCTCAACATCGTTTGGAGTGCGCTTTATTTCAAGTTGCAACGCCCGGACTGGGCGCTGCTGGAGGTGGTGTTTCTGTGGCTGTCCATCGTGGCCTTGATCGTGGGCCTTTGGCGTCTGTCAAAGTGGGCCAGCATGCTGTTGCTCACCTACTGGATTTGGGTCAGCATTGCCGCCGTGCTGAACCTGCACACCGTGCAACTCAATGGGCCTTTTACCGGGGGGTGATGAGGTTCAGACACCCATGGAAGGCGGCTTTTTGGTGTGCGCAAAAGGCCTTTGGGCCATGCTGGCGCAGGTGCCCAAGCCGTGGGCGCTGGGCATAAGACGAGCCCCCTGAACCCCAGAAAAGGAATTCCAGGCTTGTCAAGCCTAGGGTTTCTCAGGCTTGTTGATCTAAGTCAATGAATTTATAAACCCCACTGCAACAGCGGACCGGCAAGCTATGTCGCTGGCGAATTGACGCCCCGGTTTTCACCTTCTCCACAGGTGACACGCTCGTGTTGCCAGGAACGTGCATGTCTGAGTTCAATGACTTGGGTGGTCCATCGAATGGTTTGAAACGGACTCACAACCTGCCTGAGGATTGCAAAGAATCCCTGCTGGTTGTGATTGAAAAGCAGATCATTCCCCGATTGCTCAATGTTCAGCAATTTTTTCCAGCCCAGGCCAAAAAGGCCCTGGCCAGCAGCGACACCGAGTCCTTCGATGAGCAGCCTGAATTCCAGGCCTTCACACAGCACTGTCTGAGTGGTGACGCCTTGAAGGCCAACCAGATCGTGGATGCCCTGATGGGCAGGGGCTTGGCGCATGACCGGATTTTTCTGGAGCTGATCACCCCGGCGGCCCGCCATTTGGGGGTCTTGTGGGAGCAGGACTTGTGCGATTTCACCCAAGTCACCTGCGGCTTGGCCATGATGCACCAGATGATTTACCGGCTGGGTTATGCGTCGCCCGCCGGGCAGCCTGATGTGGGCGAGCGTGAACGGGTCATGTTGGCCTGTGCGCCGGGCTCTCAGCATTTTTTAGGCCTGACCATCGTGGCCGATTTTTTCCGACAAGCAGGCTCTGAGGTGGTCCTCGAAATCTCCTCCACCGAGTCCGAGTTGCTGCGGGCGGTGGCCAATGAGTGGTTTGATGTGGTGGGTATTTCGGTTGCCCTGCAGTCGCAGTTGCAAACTTTGCCCGACTTGATTGCGCACTTGCGGGCCAGTTCAGGCAACCCGAAAGTGCGGGTGGTGTTGGGTGGGCCCATTTTCCTGAGGGAGGAATTCAGTCCTCAAACGCTGGGCGCAGATGCCATCTTCACGGATGCCCGGGAGGCCGTGGGCGCCGTCAAGCGCTTGGTGCGCTCATCCTATTGACGGGGGCCCTTATCTTTTTCAAGAGCATGCAGCTGGCGTGCGCTCACGGCGATGGTGGAGCCTTGCAGCACCAATGAAGTCAGCACCACAACGAAGGCCACATTGAAGTAGATGCGCGCACCCTCGACACCCGCCATGACCGGAAAAACGGCCAGCACAATTGGTACCGCGCCACGCAGACCCACCCAGGAAATGAACGCGATTTCCCGCCCGGAAAAGCGCATCGGTGCCAAGCATACCCATACCGAGAGCGGGCGCGCCACGAACATCAACACCAAAGATACGCCGATCGCAGGCCACAGCGTGCGCAGCATATCGGTCGGTGTGACCAACAGACCCAACAACAAGAACATGCTCGCTTGCGACAGCCAGGCGTAACCGTCCATGGCCGACAGGCAAGCGCGCACCTGAAGCCGAGCGCGGTTGCCGACGACGACGCCCATGAGGTAAACCGCCAAAAAGCCAGAACCGCCAAACCATGTGGTGAATGCGAACACGGTCAGCCCGCCGGAGACCACCAGCAATGCCCGGATGCCGCCACCGCCATCCTCGCCACGCCCCAGGCGCTTGAGTATTTCGGCCAATCCCCAGCCGCACCCCAGACCCAGCAAGCTGCCCCAGCCCAGTTGTTTCAGCAGTGACAAGAGCACGTCTTGGGCTTGCAGCGTGTGCGCAGTCCCTGAAGACAAGGCGATCGCAATGAAGGTCATCGTCAGGAAAACGGCCATGGGGTCGTTCATGCCCGACTCGATTTCCAGCGTGGCTGCCACGCGCTCCTGGAGTTGCACCCCGGAGGACTTGAGCAGGGAAAACACCGCCGCCGCGTCGGTTGAGCCAACAATGGCTCCCACCAGCAAGGCCAAAGGCCAGGACAAATCAAGCAAGCAATGGGCAGCCAGACCCGTGATCGCCGTGCACAGCAGCACGCCCAGCGTGGCCAGCCAGAGCGAGGGCCGCAATCCGGTTCGGAAAGTGCTCATCTGCGTGCGCAAGCCGCCGTCCAGCAAAATCACGGCCAGCGCCACGTTGCCCACCCAAAAGCTCAAGCGAAAGTCATCAAAAGCCAGGCCGCCCGGGCCATCTTCGCCCGCCAGAATGCCGACCACCAGAAAAATCAGCAGGAAAGAAAAGCCAATCCGGGCAGAAAACACCCCGGCCAACACACTGACGAACACCAGTGCGGCCGTCGCCATCAAGGGCAAAGACAAAAAATCGAGTGATAAATCCATGCAATGAAACTAACACACCCACATACCCGGGGCGCTGTGGCAGTGTCAGATACCGCACCAAAGCAAAATCTGTTGCGCCGTGCCCGAGGGATCTTGCTCATGGGCCAGATGGCCCAAACCCGCTTGAACGTGCAGGCGCGCTTGCGGCAAGCGCTGGCAGGCGTCGTTGGCCAAGGCCGGGGGCACGGTCAGGTCTTGTGCGCCGATGTGCATGAACACGGGGTTGCGGATCTCGTGCAGGCGTGCCGCCAGGGGCTTGAGCCGCCAGGCCGCCATCATCGACAGCACGCCGTGCACATGGCCCGAGTCGCTCAGCACGCGGGTGTAAAGGTCAATCCCTTGCGCGTCGAGCGTGGAGCCAGTGCGTGCGATCCACTCGGCCACCGCACCCGGTTTGGCCGCCAGCTTGGCGGTGACCCAGGCGGACAGCGGGTTGAGCGCCGCCAATTTTGCGGCAGGGCCGAACAGCCAAGACGCCACGCCCGGCAGCGGCAGCCAGGCGGGGTTCAGGCCGATCAGGGTGCTGCGCGCTGCGCTGCCAAAGTGCAGCGCCATGTGCGCGGCAATCGCCGCGCCTGCCGAGTGGCCCACGATGACCTGCGGCGTGAGTTGCAGTTGCAGCATCAACGCCCGCATGCCCTCGGCCATGCCGGGCAGCGACAGCGCGCCTTCGGGGCCCCGGCTGGTGAAGGCGTGGCCGGGCAGGTCGGGTGCGACCACGGTGAAGTGCTGGGCCAATATGGGCATGAGGCCACGCCAGCTGAAGTGGCCCGATCCCGTGCCGTGCAAAAGCAGCATGCAGGGGCCTTGGCCGGTTTGTTGCACATGCCACTGGATGCCACCTGCTTGCACCAATCGGCTGTGATGGGCGTGCGGCCAAATGTCTGGATGGGCCTGGTGGTCGGCCCAGGCCATGCCGGGGTAGAAGCTGTCAAACATGGCGACTCAAGCCTGCGGGCTGCGCACCCGCTCGATGGCGTGGGCCATGCGCTGGGACTGGACCTGCGGCATGGGCAGGTAACTTGCGCCCATGGTGACCGCCAGTTGCTGCGCTTGCGCATCAGGCTGCATGGACGTGTCGATCCACAAGGCGCGGTGGCCGCTGGCGCGCCACTGCTGGCCCCAGCTTTGCGCGTCCAGTTGCGCTTGGGCGCGACCGCCCAGGCCTTGCAGCGTCACGTTGGCGCGGCCATCGCTCAGCACCACCAAGATGGGTGTGACGCCTTGGCGCTGCAGCTGCGCCGCTTGTTCGTGTGCCATTTTCAGGGCCAGCGCCAAGGGCGTGCCGCCGCCACCGGGCAGGCCGGTCATGGCGCGTTTGGCGCGCACCAGAGAACGCGTCATGGGCAGCAGCAATTGCGCCTGCGCGCCCCGAAAGGCCACGATGCAGACGCTGTCGCGCCGGGCATAGGACTGCTGCAGCAACAACTCGACCGCGCCTTTTGCCTCGGCCAAGCGCTGCAAAGCGGCCGAGCCCGAAGCGTCGAGTGCCAGGATCAGGCAGCTGGAGGCGCGCTGCTGGTAGCGCTGGATGTGGAAGTCCTCGGCGCGAATCGCCACGCGGCCGCTGCTGTGCGCTTGCCGCAAACGCTGTTTGGGTGCGGCGGCGCGCAAGGTGGCCAGCACATGCAGGCGCGCCTGACCGCCGGGGCGGCCCGGACGTGGGGGCAGGGGCCGGCCGCGCTGCGAGCCGGCCCGGGTTTGGCCGCTGCGGCCCGAGGTGTTGTGGCTGGCCGCGCCTTGGCGCGTCATCAACGCGTCGAGCATGTGCGGTGGCAAGCTGGCCAAGGCAGCGGCGACCATCATTTCTTGCAGGTCTTCGGCACTCGGTTCGGCGTTCTGTTCGGGTGGTGGGGCAGTGTCTGGGTCCTTGTCTTTTGCAGCGTCGTTCTCAGGCGCTTGGTCGGAGTCGTCTGGGGGCTCCGGCGGCTCCGGTGGCGGTGTGGCGTCTTCCGGTGGCGCTGCTTCTGATTCTTGTGCAGACGGCTCGGCCGGCCATTGTGTGGCGCGGGGGGCCAGCACGCAGCGCGCGGCAAAGCCCAGATCGTCGGCATCCAGCGTGCTGCGCCCGTTCAGCGCCGCATGGCCGCAGGCCACGCGCAGCGCCAAACTGGGCACGCGCAAGGAGCCAATGCCCAGGCCCAGCGCCGCCGCGCACAGGGCTTGCAATTGCTCGTCGGTGGCTTGCACTTGCGGCAGCTGTTCGCGGGCGCGGGCCAAAGCGCCGGGGCTGAGGCGAATCTGCAGGCCCTCCGATTCGCTGTCGCCCTGCCACGCAGCGTGGATGTCGCTGGGCGAGAGTTCGTGCAGGTCCAGCCACACGCCCAGGCGCTCGGCCAGGGCCGCGCCCACGCTGGGCTCGTCAGGCAAGGATTCGTCGAGCGCCACCACGCCAAAGCGGGTGGGTGTGGGGGCTGCGCTGTGGCGGTTGGGTGGCACCTGGCCTTGCTCCAGCGCTTGCACCAAAGGCGCGAGCAGGGCGGGCGACAGGCGTTCGGCCATGGGCAGGCAGACCAGGCCTTGGTCGGCTTGTTGCAGCAGGCCCGCTTGCAGGTGCAGTTGCCCGGTTTGCAGCGTGTGGGCCAGGTCGATGCCGCCCAGCAGCCGCTCGCTGTCCACCGAGCCGGGCACTTTGATGAGGCCCAAGCCTAATCCTGCCAGCGCTTGCAGCCAGCGCTCGCGCACCGGGCCGTGCGGTGCGCACAGGCACACGCCGCCAAAACCAAAGGGGTCGAGTTGCAACAGCTGCAGCGTGGTGAGCGCGTCGTTCCAGCGCTCGAGTGGGTCCGAAGGCGTGCTCGGTGGTGGGGCTTCGCGGGCCATGCGCACAGCCGGCTCAGGCGGCCAGCACTTCTTGCAAGCTGCGCTGCACGCGCGCGCCCGAGTCGGTGTCGTCCAGGGGGTTGCGGCGCAGGCGGTGGCGCAGGGCCAGCGGGGCCATGCTTTGCAGGTGCTCGGCCTTCACGGCTTTGTGGCCTTGCAGCGCGGCATAAGCGCGGGTGGCGCGCAGCAGCGTGAGTTCGGCGCGCAGGCCGTCGGTGCCCAGTTGCTGGCACAAGCGGGTGCACAGCATCAGCATGTCGTCGCTGACCTCGACCTCGTCCAGCAGGTCTCGCGCTTTGAGGATGCGCTTTTGCAGCTTCTGGTTGTCCTTGTGCCACAGCGCCTTGAAGGCCTCTGGGTCTTTATCGAAGGCGTCGCGGCGCTTGATGATGCTCACGCGCAGCGCCAGGTCTTGTGGCGTGCGCACCTGCACCGACAGGCCAAAGCGGTCCAGCAGTTGGGGGCGCAGCTCGCCTTCTTCGGGGTTGCCGCTGCCCACCAGCACAAAGCGGGCGGGGTGGCGCACGCTCAGGCCTTCGCGCTCGACCAGGTTTTCGCCCGATGCGGCCACGTCGATCAGCAGGTCCACCAGGTGGTCGTCGAGCAGGTTGACCTCGTCGATGTACAAAAAGCCCCGGTGCGCCTGGGCCAACAGTCCGGGGGCGAAGGATTTGACGCCTTGGGACAAGGCTTTTTCGAGGTCGAGTGCGCCGACCACGCGGTCTTCGGTCGCGCCCAAAGGCAGGTCGACCACGGCCACGCTTTGGCGCTCGGTCACCACTTTGGCCTTGGGGTCGCGGGCTTGGCAGACCGGGCAGGCACCCGCGGGTTTGGCCGGGTCACAGCGGTAGGGGCAGCCTTTGACAACCGAAATCGGGGGCAACAGGTCGGCCAAGGCGCGCACGGCAGTCGATTTGCCGGTGCCCCGGTCGCCCAAGACCAGCACGCCGCCAATCGACGGGTCCACCGCCACCACCTGGATGGCGAGGGTCATTTCATCCTGACCAACGATGGCCGCAAAAGGGAAGGTCAATGCCATGGGGCGTTCCGCAAAACTGTTCTCGGCCCATCATCCAAAAGACGTGGCAAAGTGTCAAGTTAAATTTACACTTGGCCTCGGATTTTTCGAGTCGGGGGCGTCAACTTTGTCGGATTCAGTCTTATCCCCATAGCGGGGAAGCAAATTCCAGCCGGGCTGAGGCAGCATGTGGTGGAAGCGAGGGGACGCTTCGCGGCGCAGGAACCACCTCTAGCCAGCCCGGGTAAAGGGCATCACGCCCACCAGCCAGACATGCAAACCGCCCATGAGGAAGGCCGCCCATACCCCGGTGCCCACCACCACCGCGAGCAAAGTACCCAACAGCTTGCCTTCGTACGCAGAGTGCATGTGCATGCGATCCCGTTGGCGGGCCGCGCGGAACACCAGTACCGACCAAACCAGGAAACCACCGAACAGCAAGACGTCTGCCAAATTGCCATTCGACAACAAATGCCCCAGTGCCCAGACCTTCACCGACAAGGTCATGGGGTGGCGCAGTTTGGCTTTGATCTGGTTGCCAGGCACATAGGTGGCTACCAGCAAAACCATGGCCACCCACATCAGCAAGATGGTGGCGTGCTGCATCCCGCGTGGCGGCGTCCACAGCACCACAGGGTCCAGCCGCGCCTGGCCGTAGCCTTGCACCAGCAGGTAAAGACCGAGCACGGCGACCGCCGCATAAACGGCCTTGAAGCCCAGCGTACCCCAACGGGCGATGCCGTTTTGGCGCATGTCCGGGGCCAAGCTTTGCAGTGAGTGAATGCCCAAAAAGAGCGCCAAGCCGATCAGCAGTTGCAGCATGTCAAAACCTTTGCGATGGATATGAGAATTTGTGCCGCATTCTGACACGGGCATGTCCATTGCGGTGGATATTCAAGAGCCCGGTCTATCCTGTGTGTTTTGCTCAAGTATCACGGCCCGCATGACAAGGTGACTGATGTGGCGCACAATGAACTGTCCAGTATTTTCTGACTATCTCTTCAAGGAGCCTATCCATGTCTCGTTTTTCTAAGCTGTCTTCGACCCGCCGTGTGTTCATGATGCAAGTGGCCACTGCCGCCACCGCTGTCTTGGCTGTGAGTGAGGCTTCTGCCCAAGCCATGGTGGATGAAAAAGATCCCCAAGCAGCAGGTTTGGCCTACAAAGCAGACGCCACCAAAGTGGACAAAGCCAAGAATCCCAAGTTTGCAGCCGGTTCCAACTGCGCCAACTGTGCGCTGTTCCAAGGCAAAGCAGGCGCGGCCAGTGGCGGTTGCCCCTTGTTTGCGGGCAAGCAAGTGGCTGCCAAGGGCTGGTGCTCGGCTTGGGCCAAAAAGGCTTGATGAGCCAACTGGCCATGGTGGGCTGAGATCCGCCAAGACCTCCAAAGCCGCCTTCGGGCGGTTTTTTTGCCCCCATTTCTGGCCCTGAACTCAGGGCATACCCTGATTTGCCGCTCTGATTCAAGGCTTTAGGCACACAAAGTGTCAATCTATCATTACACTTTGCCTTGTCTTCAACCGACCGGAAAGCCCTTTCATGGCGTCTTGGGTGCTCACAGCGATGGACCTGGCCTGCCAAAAGGCCCAGCGGACCTTGTTCGAGGGCGTGAGCTTTTCCGTGCCTGCGGGCAGTTGGTTGCACATCGAAGGCGGCAACGGCTGCGGCAAGACCAGTTTGCTGCGCATCCTGTGTGGCCTGTCTCCGGCGGCGCGCGGTCAGGTGCTGTGGCCTTCATCCCCAGGTACCCAAGTTTCTCGCCCCGACCGTTCGGTGCTGCATTACATCGGCCACGCCTTGGGTCTCAAGCCCGACCTCACTGCTTGTGAAAACCTGTGTGTGGATGCCCAGGTCAGCGGCTTGGCGCTCAGCCGCGCGCAGGCGGTGCAAGCGCTGGCCGCCCAAGGCCTGCAAAGCCGGGCCCACTTGCCCGTGCGGGTTTTGTCGCAAGGCCAGCGGCAAGGTGTGGCTCTGGCGCGTTTGCGCACCAGCCCGGCGCGGCTGTGGATCTTGGACGAGCCCCTGGTGGGCTTGGATGCCCAAGCCACCGCCACGGCCCGCGCCTTGCTGCAGTCGCATGTGGACGCAGGTGGCGCGGTGGTCATGACCAGCCACCACGATGTGGGCCTGCAAGGCCCGGGTGCGCGTTTGCACTTGGGCCGAGAGACGGGCCAAGCATGAACACATCGACCATGAATGTCCCGGTCCACACGCAAGCGCTCGTGCTGCCCAGCCCTTGGCAAGCCATGGGCGGCGTGCTGCGACGCGACCTGCGCTTGGCCTTTCGGCGCAAGGCCGAGTGGTTGGGCGCGGTGTTTTTCTTTGTGTTGGTGGCGGCTTTGTTCCCGCTGGCGATTGGCCCCGAGCCGAACACGCTGCGCCTGATCGGGCCGGGGGTGTTGTGGGTGGCGGCCTTGCTGGCCAGCATGCTGAGCCTGGGCCGCTTGTTCGAGGCCGACCACCAGGACGGCAGCCTGGAGCAGATGGCTTTGTCGGCCGCGCCCCTGTCCTGGCTGGTGTCGGCCAAGGTGGCGGCGCACTGGTTGATCGCGGGTCTGCCTTTGGTGCTGCTGTCGCCGCTTTTGGGTTTGCAGTACGGGTTGAGCTCAGAGGCGCTGGCCATGCTGGCTTTGAGCTTGTTGATTGGCACGCCGGTTTTGTCCATGCTGGGTGCAATAGGCGCGGCCCTCACTTTGGGGGTGCGTGGCGGTGGCGTGTTGCAGTCGCTGTTGCTCTTGCCTTTGTACGTGCCGGTGCTGGTGTTTGGCGCGGGTGCGGTCGATGCGCAGCTGCGCGGACTTGGAGCACAAGCCCATGTGTCGGTGTTGTTGGCTTTGTTGTTGCTTGCAGCTGCGTTCAGCCCTTGGGCTTGCTCAGCGGCTTTGCGCCTGGCGCTGGAATGAAGGACCCGAGATGAAACTGTTTCATTACGCCGCGCCGCAACATTTTTACCCCCTGGCTGGGCGCATCTGGCCCTGGCTGGCGCTGCTGGCCACGGTGCTGGCCTTGGCGGGTTTGTGGGTGGGCTTCATGGTCGCGCCCTCCGACGCGCAGCAGGGCCAGGCCTACCGCATCATTTACATCCATGTGCCGGTGTCGTGGTTGGCCATGGTCATTTACCTGGCCATGGCGTTTTGGAGTGTGTTGGGTCTGGTGTTCAACACGCGCTTGTCGGGCTTGATGACCCGCGCACTCGCGCCCACTGGGGCCTTGTTGGCGTTTTTGTCGCTGTGGACCGGGGCCTTGTGGGGCAAGCCGATGTGGGGCACTTATTGGGTGTGGGACGCGCGGCTGACCTCGATGTTGATCTTGCTGTTTTTGTATTTGGGCTACATCGCCTTGACCTCGGCCATCGAAGACCCGCGCCGCTCGGACCGGGCAGGCGCTTTGGTCGCGGTGGTGGGGGCGGTGAACGTGCCCATCATTTACTTCTCGGTCAAATGGTGGAACACCTTGCACCAAGGTGCCTCGGTGTCGCTGACGCAGTCGCCGCGCATGGCCAGCATCATGCTGACCGGCATGCTGCTGATGAGCTTGGCGGTGTGGTTGTACGCCGCTGCCATCGCGCTGTGGCGCGTGCGCAGCTTGATTTTGGAGCGTGACAGCCACGCGGCCTGGGTGCAACAACTGCCTGAAGTACTGGCGCACCGCGCGCAACGCGCATTGAGAGGTGCCGCATGATTTGGCAAAGCGCAGCCGAGTTTTGGGCCATGGGTGGCTATGGCGTGTACGTGTGGGGCAGCATGGGCGTGAGCGCGGCTTTGCTGGCTTTGGAGGTGCTGCTCGCACGCATGGGCAGGCGCCAAGCGCTGGACGCGGTGTGCGAGGCCATGGACGCGCAGGCCCTGGATGGCGAACCCCCGGGCGCTTTCCAGGCCAGCCCAGTCGGGCCATCGCGCCCCCTTCATTTCACCCAAGGAGCTGCGTCATGAAAAGCCGCCATCAGCGACTGTTTGGTATCGCACTGGGCTTGCTGCTCGTGTGCGGTGCGCTGTTTTTTGTGCTCAACGCCTTCCAGAGCAACCTGGTGTTTTTCTTCACGCCCACACAAGTGGTGGCGGGCGAAGCGCCCAAAGAGGGGCACTTTCGTGTCGGCGGTTTGGTCAAGGAAGGCAGCATCCAGCGCGACGGCATGGCGGTGGCTTTTGTGGTGACCGACACGCAGCGCGAGGTGCCGGTGCGCTACGTGGGCCTGCTGCCCGATTTGTTCAAAGAGGGCAAGGGCGTGGTGGCGCAAGGCCGCCTGGAAGGGGGCCTGCAGTTCGTGGCCAGCGAGGTGCTGGCCAAGCACGACGAAAACTACATGCCGCCCGAAGCCCAGCACGCGCTGGACGAGGCGGCCAAAGCCCGCATGGGCGCGGCGGTGTCGCAATGACGAAAACCATCTCCCACAGGGTGGGCTCCTACAAGGTCAAAAGCCGTGACATGCCTGCGGTGCCAACGACAAATGGGCACGGTCGCGAGACCGACTGGATCGGAGCCGTGTATGTGGCCTGAAGCCGGCCACCTGGCCTTGATCATGGCGGCCTGGGTTGCCGTGCTGCAGTCGGTGCTGCCGCTGTGGGGCAGCTTGTCGGCGCGGCGCGCGGGCTGGCAAGCGCTGGCGCGGCCTTTGGCGGTTTTGCAGCTGGTCCTGATCGTGCTGGCCTTTGGCGCTTTGTGGCACGCGTTTTATGTGCACGATTTCAGCGTCAAGTACGTGGCCCACCACTCCAACACTTTGCTGCCCACGCCCTACCGTTTGTCGGCCATTTGGGCCGGGCACGAAGGCTCGCTGCTGCTTTGGGTCTTGATGCTGGCGCTGTGGTCGGTGGCGGTGGCCACGTTTTCCAAGCGCTTGCCGCAGGCCCTGGTGGCGCAGGTGCTGGGCGTGATGGGCGCGGTGTCGGTGGGTTTTTTGGCCTTTATCCTGGCGCTGTCCAACCCGTTTGCGCGGCAGTTTCCAGCCCCCGCCGAAGGCCGTGATTTGACGCCTTTGTTGCAAGACCCCGGTCTGGTGATCCACCCGCCCATGCTCTACATGGGTTATGTGGGTCTGTCGGTGGCCTTTGCTTTTGCCATGGCGGCGCTGCTGTCGGGCAGGTTGGATGCAGCGTGGGCGCGTTGGGCGCGGCCCTGGACGGTGGCAGCCTGGGGCTTTTTGACGCTGGGCATCGCTTTGGGTTCGTGGTGGGCTTATTACGAATTGGGTTGGGGCGGCTGGTGGTTTTGGGACCCGGTGGAAAACGCCTCGCTCATGCCTTGGCTGGTGGCCACGGCGCTGATCCATTCGCTCATGGTCACCGACAAGCGCGGGCAGTTCAAAGCCTGGACAGTGCTCTTGGCCATTGGCGCGTTTTCGCTCAGTTTGCTGGGCACCTTCCTCGTGCGCTCGGGCGTGTTGACCTCGGTGCATGCCTTTGCCACCGACCCAGGTCGGGGCGTGTTCATCTTGCTGTTTTTACTCGTGGTGGTGGGCGTGTCGCTGGCTTTGTTTGCCTGGCGTGCGCCTCAGTGGGCCAATGCCTCGCAGCCGGTGGCCGGTTCGCGTGAGTCGTTTTTGCTGCTCAACAGCGTGCTCTTGGTGGTGGCCATGGCGGCGGTGCTCTTGGGCACTTTGTACCCGCTGATCATCGACGCGCTGAACCTGGGCAAGCTCTCGGTGGGGCCGCCGTATTTCGACCGCGTGTTCGTGCCGCTGATGGTGCCGCTGCTCTTGGCCATGGTGCCGGGCACGGTGGTGCCTTGGCATGTGGCGCGCTGGGCAGCGGTGCGCTCGGTGCTGGTGCCAGGAGCCTTGGCGCTTTTGCTGGCCAGTGCCTGGGCCACTTGGGGCGGGGCACCCATGGTTGAGGGCAGCACGACCACGGCAGGCGGCTGGCTCACGGTGATGGGCGGCACGCTGGGCGGCTGGATTGTGCTGTCGGGCGCTTGGCAAATCGTGCAGCGCCTGCGCCTGCCCGGCTCGCCGGGCTTGGCCTGGTGGGGCATGCAGGTGGCGCATCTGGGCGTGGCGGTGTTGGTGCTGGGCATCACGGGCGTGAAATCGTTTCAGGTGGAGCGCGATGTGCGTTTGGGTCTGGGCGACTCGGTGACGGTGGCGGGTGTGCGCTACCAACTGCTCAATGTGGACAACCATTTGGGTCCGAACTATTTGGCCTTGCGCGCCCAGATGAAGATGTTTGAAGGCGAGCCTGGCGACGAGCGCCAGGTGGGCACCCTGCAGCCTGAAAAACGCCGCTATGTGTCGAGCGCCATGCCCATGAACGAGGCGGCGATTGACCGCAACCTGTGGCGCGACCGCTATGTGTCTTTGGGTGAGCCCTTGGCGGGCGAGCCGCCGCAGTGGAGTTTCCGGGTCTACCACAAGCCATTTGTGTCGTGGATCTGGCTGGGTGCGGTGTTCATGGTCTTGGGGGGCGGTTTGGCGGCGTTTGATCGGCGCTATCGGCAGGTGCCATCGGCAGCGCGTGCGCCTGGCGCTCAGGCTGACATGGGCATGGGTGCGTCTGGTGTGCGAGTTGCAGCGCCTGTGCCTGTGGTCAAAGGTGCTGTGTCATGAGCGCGCTGTCTGCCAAGGCCCCAAGCCGCATGGCGCGTTGGGTGTTTGTGCCGCTGGCGCTGTTTTTGGGCATGGTGGTGTTTTTGGCGGTGGGCCTCACGCGCAACCCGCAAGAGATCCCCTCGCCACTCATTGGGCGGCCCGCACCGGCTTTTGAGTTGCCGGTGGTGGGCGGGCCGGGCGTGTTCAACGCGGCGCAGTTCAAGGGGCAGCTCACCCTGGTCAATCTGTGGGCCACCTGGTGCGCGGGCTGCAAAGAAGAGCACCCGATCTTGATGGCGATGGCCCGCCAGCCCGGCCTGAAGATGGTGGGCATCAACTACAAAGAACTGCAGGCTTCGGAGCTGCCGGGCCAAGACCCGCTGAGCGCCGAATCGGTGCAAAAAGCCACGGCCCGCAGCCAGGCCTGGTTGCAAAAATACGGCCAGGCTTTTGGCGTGAACCTGCTGGACATGGACGGCAGGGTGGGCATGGATTTTGGCGTGTACGGCTTGCCCGAAACCTATTTGATCGACCGCGAGGGCGTGGTGCGCTTCAAGCACGCCGGGGCTTTGACGCCCGATGTGGTGCAGCAAAAACTCTTGCCCTTGCTGCGGGGGGTGAACTGATGCGCACGGCATTTTTTGCAGGAGCCCACCCCGTGGGCGATGCCTTGCCGGGCGTGTTCCACGCCCATCGCCCACAGGGTGGGCTGCTGCAGGAACAAGGACGGTGGCATGACTGACATTCACATGGCGCTGCGCGCCCTGGTGTGGGCCTGGGTTCCGATCGGTATGGCTGCCCTTGTCACGGGGACGGAGGCAGCCTCGCCCGGCGCACCGGTCAACGCCGTTCAAAGTCCCCGAGCAGCCGTACAAGCTAGCCCTCTTGCGCAAGCTGTGTCGGGCTCGGCACCCACTGCATTGCCAGCGGTTCAGGCCGCAGCCGCACTCCAAAGCGATGCGCCCATGTCGGCCGCTGTGCAGGCGCGCTGGGACCACATCGCGGCCGAGCTGCGTTGCCTGGTGTGCCAAAACGAATCCCTGGCTTCGTCGAATGCCGAGCTGGCGGTGGACTTGCGCCGCGAGCTGCGCGGCCTGATCGAGCAGGGCCAAAGCGATGCCGACATCCGCAGCTTTCTGGTCAGCCGCTATGGTGACTTTGTGCTCTACAAGCCCGAGGTCAAACCCGTGACCTGGCTGTTGTGGTTTGGCCCCTTTGTGTTGTTGTTGGGTGCATTGGCCCTGGCGCTGCGCTTGATGCGCCGCACACCTGCCGCGCCCGTGCCTTTGACCGACCGCGAGCGCGAGCGCGCCCGTCAACTGCTGGAGTCCTGATGTCCTTTTTGCCGCCTTGGCTGGGTTTGTTATTGGTGCTGCTGGCCTTGGGAGCGCTGGCTGCGGGGGTCTTGCTGCGTGGTTTAAGGTCACAGGGACAAGCAGTGGGCATCGCAGAGCAGTCACGTACCAACCGCGACATCCATCAGCAGCACCTGGCCGATCTGGACCGTGCTTTGGCCGAAGGCCGTTTGACGGCCCTTCAGCATCAGGCAGCTCGAGATGAGTTGCTGCGCCATCTGTTGGACGATTCGGCGCGGGCCGATGAGCATCCTGCGGCTGCCGTCCCTGCGCGGTGGCTTTGGATGGTCGGGGCCTTGGTCTTGCTCAGTGGTCTGAGTTATGTGCAATTGGGTGCGCCGCAGACTTGGTGGCCTGTGCCCTTGAGCCAGCAGGTGAAGATCAGCGCCACCACCCCCGAGCAATTGACCGAGCAAACCCGCGTGTGGCAAGAAGCCACGCAAAAACGCCCGGAGGATGCCCAGGCTTGGTTGACGCTGGCGCGCCTGCACGCCGCCCAAAACGCGCATGCCCCTGCCGAACAGGCCCTGGCGCGTGTGCTGGCCTTGTCGCCCGAGCCCGATCTGTGGATCGAGCGGGCGCAGATGAAAGCTTTGAGTGCAGGCGGCGTCTACGCCGGAGAGCCTTGGCAGTGGATTCAAGACGTGCTGCGCACACAGCCCCAGCACCTGAACGCGCTGGTGTTGGCGGGCAGCGCCGCCTTGTCTGAAAAACGGCACGCGGCTGCGCAAGGCTATTGGCAACGTGCCCTGGCTTTGGTGCCTGCCGACAGTGAGGCGGCGCAAGGCCTGCAGCAGGCCTTGTCACAAGCGGCCGAGATGGCGCAGGCGGTGGGTGTGCAGGCAAGTAGCGCCTCTTTGGCGGATGACACCCGGCCCCTCATTCAGGGCGAAGTCCGTGTCTCGCCCGAGGTGCAAAGCCAAATCGGGGCAGGTTCGACCCTGTTCGTTTACGCCCTGGCCGAAGAGGGCTCGCGCCGCCCAGTGGCCATCTGGCGCGGAACGCCCACAGCATGGCCGGTGCGTTTTGCCTTGAGTGACAGCATGGGCATGGGTGCGCCGCCCGTGTTGTCCTCGCTGGCGCAAGTGCGCCTGGTGGCCCGTATTTCCAAAACCGGCTCGGCGCAAAAGCAAGAGGGTGATTTTCAGGTGGAACTGCCGGGCGTGAAGACCGGCGTGCAAGGCGTGGTGCTGCACATCACTGGGCGCTGAAACGGGCTCGGATTTAGAACACAAACGCCCGCTTATTGATTCGGCCCTGTGAAGTTTTCAAGGCTCAAGATGTGTAGGTCGGCGGTCGAAGACCCCGACATGGGCCTGCGCCGAAACCCCTCATGTCGGACTCTGCGAGTGCCGACCTGCGAGATGACATTTCTCACACATTTCAAACTTCAGCGTGCTTGATCAATAGTCGGCGGATGTCAAGACCACCTTGCGGGTGATCAGGCCCCACAGCATTTTTTGTATTTTTTTCCGCTGCCGCAAGAACACGCATCGTTGCGGCCGGGCGTGGCGGCTTTGATGACTTGCGCCACACGCGGGCCGATGTTGCGCCAAATTTCGCGCAGGTCGTACACCGCCCACAGCGCCTCGCCATAGGCGTTCAGGCGCTCTTCGCTCACGCTGGGGGGGCCGTCTTCGGCCAGGGCCGAAAAGGTGGGCTCATCGTCGTCGTCTTCGGTCAAGGCCACGATGGCTTCGAGCGACAAGTCGTGCCACTTGGCGGCGTCTTTGTCTTTGGGCGTGGCCCATTCATCGGGCCAGTTCTCTACCGCGAACATGAAGCCCAAGGCCCACACCTGCGCAAAAGACGGGATCTCGCTGTCTTCGATCTCTTCGTGCTCTTCAGGCGGCAGCGATGCGATCGCGCCGCGCACGTCCATCACCTCCGGGGCATAGGCCTTGTCATCGTCCAAGGCCTCCACGGGGGTGTCGAGTGCCAGCTTGATCTCGTCAAAACGGCGCTGCCACAAAGCCATGAACTGCTGGCGCTGGGCCTCGTCGGCAAAACTGCCGCCCTCGGCCTCGTCCGGGTCAATGCCCAGCAGCATCGGCAGCCACTCGCTGTCGGGAATGGCGCGGCGGCAGCACACCAGCGCCGCCATGAAGCCCTCGCAAAACTCCCACTGCGGCGTCTCTTCAAAGCGTTCGCGCAGGTCGTCCAGGATGTTGTCCAGGGTGTCAAAGTCTTCGGCTTCCAAGCCAGCGGTCGTGTTCATGGGGTGTTCCTGTTTTGCAGGCTTGGATTGTAGGTGGGTGGCTTCAGCCCCGACATGGGGGCTGCGCCGAACTTATGGAGTCGGCACGCTGAAGTTTGAAATGCGTGAGACATGTCCTCTCGTAGGTCGGTACTCGCAGAATCCGACATGAGGGCTTTCGGCGCAGGCCCATGTCGGGGTCTTCGACCGCCGACCTACGCAGTCATGGGGTTCAGCGCCACGCCGCAGCGTTCCAGGCGTTTTTTCATGCAGAGCACTTGCGCGTCTTTGCTGTGCAGGGTGGCGGTGTGCTGGACGGCCAGGTCGATGAATTTTTGGTCGTCGGCGTCTTTGCAGGCGTAGGGGGCTTTGGGCGCGTCGGGCTGCAGTTGGGCCCAGCGGTCAAAGTGGCCCAGCACGGCGCTGGCGGGTAATTGGCGGTGCATGAGGCGTTTGGCGATTTGCGGGTAGGCCAGCACGCGGGCCAGCTCTTCGCGCATGGCGGCGGTGGCCAGCCACTCGGTGCTGCCGCTCTCCACACTGGTGCGCAGCGCTTCGGCTTGGGGTTCGTCAAACACCCACAGGTCGAGCACGATGTTGGTGTCCAGCACGCGGCGGGTTGGTGCTTGAATCCCGTCTGCGACCGCAGAATGGCGCTGGGGCGTGCCGACTTCAGAGCCACTCTCAAGTCCCACCTGTGCACCCAACTGTGCAGCCACTTCCGAGCCCACGCCCACCTCCAGGCTCATGGTGCAATCGTTCCCGATGTGTCGGTGCCGGTCGTGCCCGCTGGGCTGCTCGTGCCGTCGCCAGCCACGCGCTTCAAGCTGCCCTTGATCATGTCAAAGCGGAACAAGCGGCATTCGATGGGGCCGTTCCACATGGGCACGCGGCGCGATTCTTTGAGGCGCATTTTGCTGGGCAGCTTCAGGTCGGGCGTGAGCATCCAGGCGCTCCAGCCGCTGTAGTTTTTCTTCCAGTGGCTGGCCAGTTGGGCGAAGAAGTCGCCGCCGTCGTCCGTTTGGGCGGTTTCGCGGTGGTGGCTTGGGGTGGCGGCGCGGGAGCTGGCACGAGCATCCGAAAGTGCCCCCGGCTGGAAGTTGTCGCGCCCACGCCCGGCCACACCCGCTGCGGCAATGCGCTCGCCATAAGGCGGGTTGAGCAGCATCACGCCGGGGGTCTCGCTGGGGGGCATGCGTTGCAGCGCGTCGCCTCCCCGGAACTCGATCACGCCTGAGACGCCTGCACGTTCGGCGTTGCGCTCGGCAAAGTCGACCATGCGAAAAGCCACATCGCTGCCAAAAACCGGCGCGGTGGGTTCGTGCTCGTTGTCACGGGCTTCTTCGATCAGGCCTTGCCAGACGTGGTTCTGGAAGGGCAGCAATTTCTCAAAGCCAAAGCGGCGCTGCAAACCGGGCGCGATGCCGCAGGCGATTTGCGCCGCTTCGATCGGGATGGTGCCGCTGCCGCAGCAGGGGTCGTACAGGGGCACGGTGGCGTCCCAGCCACTGGCCGCGATCATGGCGGCGGCCAGCGTTTCCTTCAAAGGCGCGTCGCCCTTGTCAGTGCGCCAGCCGCGCTTGAACAGCGGCTCGCCCGAGGTGTCGATGTAGAGCGTGGCCGTTTCGGGTGTCAGGTGCGCGTAGATGCGCACATCGGGCCAGGTGGTGTCCACGTTGGGGCGCTCGCCGCGCTTGGCGCGAAAGCGGTCGGCCACCGCATCCTTGATTTTGAGCGCCGCAAAGTTCAGGCTGGTCAGCGGGCTGTGTTGCGCGGTGATGTCGATCTTGAAGGTCTGTTTGGGGGTGAACCAGATTTCCCAGGCCACTTCGCTGGCTGCGCGGTACAGGTCGTTTTCGTTGCGGTAATCGGTGACCGACAGCTGCACCAACACGCGCTGCGTGAGGCGGCTGTGCAGATTGATGCGCATGGCCTCGCGCCAGGAGGCTTTGGCCATCACGCCGCCGCGCCCGGTCATCAGGTCGTGGCCCGTCAGGCCGGTGATGGCGTGGACCTCGTCGGCCAAAAAGCCTTCTACGCCAGCGGCGCAAGGCAGAAAAAGTGTCAAGGCGTTCAAAGCAGTCCAAACAAGAAAGGAAGCCTTGATTCTCCGCTACTGGCATCAGTTTTGTGACAAAGCTTCATTGTTTTGCAATTTTTAGGGTAATCAAGAGTTCAAAATAACACAAATGCAGGTTATATTTGAGTATCAAAGAACTCAAAAAATGGGGTTGATTCATGTTTGATCATACATATCGATCGCTGACCAGCCCGTCAGGTCCTCAGTCAGGACTGTTTTTGCGCGTGGTGATGATCTTTGTGGTGGGTTTGTGCTGGATTGCGGGAGTCGCTCAGGCACAAGATTCGCTACCCAGTACCTTTGAAAACAAGGTGCCCCAATTCAATTGGGTATTGACCGACAACCCCGTCGGCATGTGCGCACAGGCCCGTAAAGACGGCACGCATACCGTCGCCGATGCTTGCAGCTACTGGGTGCAGCAAGAGCGGCGTTGCACCTTGGTCACCAAGCCAGACAAAACCTCACACCATGTGCTGGGCATGCTGTTTACAGCTTGCCAGAAGGGCTTGCGTGTCTAAGAGCGTGGCGCTGTGCTGCTGCGCGGGCCTGATAGGCTGCGCCGTGGACAGCCGCGAGGCCTTGTTGCGTGAAAGTTTTGTCCCGGTTGCGCCCGTGAGCCGGGTCATGGCAGCGCCTCAGATCGAGCATAGGCGCCTGGCCAATAGC
The DNA here is from genome assembly GCF_001270065.2 of Limnohabitans planktonicus II-D5. GTDB lineage: Bacteria > Pseudomonadota > Gammaproteobacteria > Burkholderiales > Burkholderiaceae_C > Limnohabitans_A > Limnohabitans_A planktonicus. The sequence goes on along the minus strand of NZ_LFYT02000005.1, from coordinate 254,487 downwards.
GGTTTGATGTGCGATCTGTCCACGGGTGCCCGCATGAGCCAAGCGTGTGCCGTGTGGAATGTCAAAACCAATGTCTGCACCATCATGACCGAGCCAAATGCCCCGGATGAAGTGTTGGGTCATGAGGTCCGGCACTGCTTTGAAGGGCACTTTCACTGACCCTCTGCCCTGGCGCATCAGTTGTCGGTGGTCGAAGACCCCGACGTTGGTGTGCACACCCGCAGCGCCAGCAGCCAACGTGCAGGCCTATGGAGCCCTGTCGGACTCTTCGAGTGCCGACCTACTCATACAGGTGTCCCCCGTAGGTCGGTGGTCGAAGACCCCGACGTTGGTGTGCGCACCCGCATCGCCCGCAGCCAACGTGCAGGCCTGTGGAGCCCTGCCGGACTCTTCGAGTGCCGACCTACTCATACAGGTGTCCCCCCGTAGGACGGTGGTCGAAGACCCCGACGTTGGTGTGCACACCCGCAGCGCCAGCAGCCAGCGTGCAGGCCTATGGAGCCCTGTCGGACTCTTCGAGTGCCGACCTGCTCATACCGGTCTCCCCCGTAGGTCGGTGATCGAAGACCCCGACGTTGGTGTGCGCACCCGCAGCGCCCGCAGCCAACGTGCAGGCCTGTGGAGCCCTGTCGGACTCTTCGAGTGCCGACCTACTCATACCGGTGTCCCCCCGTAGGTCGGTGGTCGAAGACCCCGATGTTGGTGTGCGCACCCGCAGCGCCAGCAGCCAGCGAGCAGGCCTGTGGAGCCCTGTCGGACTCTTCGAGTGCCGACCTACTCATACCGGTGTCCCCTCGTAGGTCGGTGGTCGAAGACCCCGACGTTGGTGTGCGCACCCGCATCGCCAGCAGCCAGCGAGCAGGCCTATGTAGCCCTGTCGGTGTCCCCCCGTAGGTCGGTGGTCGAAGACCCCGACGTTGGTGTGCACACCCGCAGCGCCAGCATCCAGCGAGCAGGCCTGTGGAGCCCTGTCGGACTCTTCGAGTGCCGACCTGCTCATGCCGGTGTCCCCTCGTAGGTCGGTGGACGAAGACCCCGACGTTGGTGTGCGCACCCGCATCGCCAGCAGCCAGCGAGCAGGCCTATGGAGCCCTGTCGGACTCTTCGCGTGCCGACCTACTCATACCGGTGTCCCCCCCGAAAGTCGGTGGTCGAAGACCCCGACGTTGGTGTGTGCACCCGCAGCGCCAGCAGCCAGCGAGCAGGCCTATGGAGCCCTGTCGGACTCTTCGAGTGCCGACCTGCGCATGCCGGTGTCCCACCCGTAGGTCGGTGGTCGAAGACCCCGACGATTTCAGCCGTTCATGCTTTTGCGCAAATTGGCCGGGGCAATGCGCAAGGCTTCGCGGTACTTGGCCACGGTGCGGCGAGCGCAGTCAATGCCTTGCTCTTTGAGCATCTCTGAAATCTGGTTGTCGGACAGCGGTTTGGCCGTGCTTTCGGCGCCCACAAACTGTTTGATCAGGGCGCGCACAGCGGTGCTCGATGCGGCGCTGCCGCTGTCGGTGCCCAGGCCCGAACCAAAGAAATACTTCAGCTCGAACGTGCCTTGCGGCGTGGCCATGTATTTGGCAGTCGTCACGCGGCTGATGGTGGACTCGTGCATGCCCAACTCGTCGGCAATCTCGCGCAGCACCAGCGGCCGCATGGCCAGTGCGCCATGGGTGAGAAAGTTCTTTTGGCGCTCCACGATGGCGGTGGACACGCGCAAGATGGTGTCAAAGCGCTGCTGGATGTTCTTGATGAACCAGCGCGCTTCTTGCAGGCGTTGCTGCAGACCGGCGTGGCTGTCGCCCTTGCCGCCGCGCAGGGCGTTGGCATAGATGTCGTGCACGCGCAGCTTGGGCATCACATCGGGGTTGAGCTGGATGCGAAATTGGGGTGCACCGCTTTTGCGTGTGTTCACCACCAGCACATCGGGGATGACGATGTTTTGCTCGGCCTGTGCAAACGGCCTGCCCGGTTTGGGTTCGAGCCGGGCCATGAAAGCAATGGCGGTTTTGATGCGTGATTCGCTCAGGCCGCACAAGACAGACAGCCGCTTGAAGTCGCGTTTGGCCAGCAACTCCAGCGGGTGCGCGCAAACGGCCAAGGCTGTCTGGGCCGCCTCGTCTTCGGGATCATCGGCCAATCGGGCCTTGATCTGAATGCGCAGGCATTCGGTCAGGTCGCGAGCGCCCACACCCACGGGTTCCAGCGATTGCAGCAAGCCCAGCGCCACGGTGAAGCGGTGCACCAATTCGTCGAGTTGTTCGTCGTCATCGCTGCCTGCCAGGCTGGCGGCCAGTTCGGGCAAGGAGTCCGTCAAATAGCCGTCGTCGTTGAGTGACTCGATCAAAAAGCGCAGCGCCGCCCGGTCTATGTCGGACAGGCGCAAGGACAAGGCCTGGCGGTGCAAAAAGTCGGTCAGCGAGCCGCTGCTGCGGGCCAGCTCGACGGCGTCGGCCGTTTCTTCGCCCGTGTTGTGGCGTGCGCCCGCATCGCCGCCCCATTCGCTGTCGTCGGGCCGCATGTCCACGCTGCCGTCGCCGTCCCAGCTCTCAGCCACATCGGTCACGGCTTCGTCACGGGTTTCGTTCGGGGTGTCATCACTGCTGCTGGCTGTGCTCGCGCTTTCGCTCACGCGGTCACCCAGGCTGACCCGCGCATCGGCCTGGTCAATCCCAAAGGCCTCTTGAGGCGCTTCTTCTTCGGCGCGTTCCAAAAAAGGGTTGTCGTCCAGCATCTGGTCGACTTCTTGCGACAGCTCCAGCGTGGACAGCTGCAGCAAGCGGATGGATTGTTGCAACTGGGGCGTAAGCGCCAGGTGCTGGGACATGCGCAGCGACAGACTGGGCTTCATGCCTGGGCTTTCATGTCAGGACGCCGCATGACGGGCATCACATGCGGAAGTGCTCGCCCAGATACACCCGGCGCACATCGGCGTTGGCCACGATCTCATCGGGCGTGCCTTCGGCCAGCACGCGGCCTTCGCTGATGATGTAGGCGTGGTCGCAAATGCCCAGGGTCTCGCGCACGTTGTGGTCGGTGATGAGCACGCCAATGCCGCGCTGCTTGAGGAAGGCGATGATGCGCTGGATCTCGATCACGGCAATCGGGTCAATGCCTGCAAACGGCTCGTCCAGCAAGATGAAGCGCGGGTCTGTGGCCAGCGCTCGGGCGATTTCGACCCGGCGACGCTCGCCCCCGGAAAGCGCCACCGCCGCAGAGTCGCGCAGATGGTCCACGCGCAAATCGGCCAGCAATTCGCTCAGGCGTTTTTCCACGGCGTCGCCGCTCAAGGGGTGGCCTTGGGCGTCGGTTTGCAATTCAAGGATGGCGCGTACGTTGTCGGCCACCGACAGCTTGCGAAAAATCGAGGCTTCTTGCGGCAGATACGACAGGCCCATGCGCGCGCGCTTGTGGATGGGCATGTGCGTCACATCTTGCCCGTCGATCAGGATCTGGCCGCCGTCAGCGCGCACCAAGCCCACGATCATGTAAAACGAGGTGGTCTTGCCCGCGCCGTTGGGGCCCAGCAAGCCGACCACTTCACCCTTGTCCACTTGCAGCGAGACATCGTGGACCACTTTGCGGCTGCCATAGGCTTTTTTCAGATGACGAGCCTCCAAGCGGCTGGCGGGGGCGGTGTCGCTCATGGTTTCTTGCTTTCGCCAAGGTTCGGGCTGGTGCGCAACGTGGGGGCGGCGGGCGCGGCCTGCGGTGTGCTGGCACTTTGACGCGGTGTGAGCACGGCGCGCACGCGTTCGTTGCGATCGGGCGTTTGCCCTGCAGCTTGACCTGTAGAGGGGCGCAGCTGTTTTTGGCCGTCCACGGTCATCACTTCCGTGGTGTTATTGAAGACAATTTTTTCGCCATGGATCTGGTCGGCCAACTGGGTGCCACGCAACAGGCGCACTTCGGCACGCTGGATCAAGGTCACCACATCGGCTTGGTTGTCATAGATGGCCATTTCGGCTTCACCTTCGGTGAACTCATCCAGGCCTTCGCGTTTTTGGCGGAAAAACACCCGTTCATTGGGCGCAGCCCAGAGTTTGGCAACTTGTTTGCCTTGGGTGTCTTGTTGCACTTCCATGCGTGCGGCGCGCAGCACCAGCGTGCCTTTGACAGCCACCACCCCGCCGTTGAACTGGGTCAGCTGCTTGGTTTCATCGTGGCGCATGGTGTCGGCCTCGATGTGCATGGGCTTGTCCCGGTCGGCCTTTTCGGCCCAGGCGGACGCACACAGCAGGCCGAGGCTCAAGGCCAAGAGGCCCATGGGGTGGAGGGTGGACTTTGAGGGCATGAATCTTGCTGATGACAATTTTTGATTGTAGGCGCAAGGGTCTGGATTCCAGCCTTCAGAGGGGCGGGGTCCCCAAAAAAAGCCAGCTAAGGGCATAAGGGGCTCTGATGCAGGCGCTGCAGTGGCGCGGCGTTCGCACCTCAGGACAATTAACCGGTGTTTGTAGGCCGGCGGTCGAAGACCCCGACATGGTGCGTGAGCAGTGGGCTGTAAACGTCGGACTCTTCGAGTGCCGACCTACAAGGCAAGCCCGTCGTCATCGCATGCCACCCCGTCGTCTTCGTAGGTCGGTGGTCGAAGACCCCGACATGGTGCGTGTGCAGTGGCTGTAAATGTCGGACTCTTCGAGTGCCGACCTACAGGCCAAGCCCGCCGTCATCACGGGCCACCCCGCCATCTTCGTAGGTCGGTGGTCGAAGACCCCGACATGGGGCGTGAGCAGTGGGCTGTAAACGTCGGACTCTTCGAGTGCCTACCTACAAGGCAAGCCCGTCGTCATCGCATGCCACCTTGTCATCTTCGTAGGTCGGCGGTCGAAGGCCCCGACATGGTGCGTGTGCAGTGGCTGTAAATGTCGGACTCTTCGAGTGCCGACCTACAAGGCAAGCTCGTCGTCATCGCAGGTCACCTGTCGTCTTCGCGGGTCGGCGGTCGAAGACCCCGATATGGTGCGTGAGCAGTGGGCTGTAAACGTCGGACTCTTCGAGTGCCGACCTACAAGGCAAGCTCGTCGTCATCGCAGGTCACCTGTCGTCTTCGCGGGTCGGTGGTCGAAGACCCCGACATGGGGCGTGTGCAGTAGGCTGTAAGCGTCGGACTCTTCGAGTGCCGACCTACAGGCCAAGCCCGTTGTCATCACGGGCCACCCCGCCATATTCGTAGGTCGGCGGTCGAAGACCCCGACGTGGGACCAGGGGCTCAGCGCGCCTGGCGGGTTTGCGCGATCAGGGACTCGGCCACTTTCAATGCGCGGTCCATGCTGCCGGCCAGGGTGCCGTCCAGGTAGAAGCGGCCGGCCACCCCCAGCGAGGGCACGCCTTCGATTTTGTAATCGTTTTGCAGCTGGACGGCACGCTTGAGCTTGCTGGCGACGCCAAAAGATTTGTAAATCTCGCTGAATTTGGCTTTGTCCACGCCCTGTTTTTCGACCCAGGCCAGGATGCTGGCGTCCGTGTTCAGGGCTTGCTTTTCGGCATGCACGGCCACAAACACCTTGGCGTGCAGGCTGTCGAGCAGGTTCATCGCTTCGAGCGTGAAAAACAGGCGTTGCTGCGGTGCAAAGTCTTCCCGGAAAGCCACCGGGATGCGGCGCACCACCACGTCCTTGGGGGCGGTTTTGACCCATTGGGCAAAGCTGGGCTCAAACATATTGCAGTGCGGGCAGCTGTACCAGAAAAACTCGATCACCTCTATCTTGCCTTTGTCCACTTCGGTAGGCAGTGGGCGTTCCAGCGTCAGATAGTCCTTGCCCGACTTGAACAAGGCGGCTTGCGCCCAGGCGATAGAGGTGCTGAGGACTGTGCCTGCGGCGAACAGGGCGGAAGAAAAGAGACGGCGTTTCATGGGGGGCTCCAAAAAAATGAAGGGGCTCTAAGGAAATCAGCGCTGAACGCGCACCAAGGTGTTTTCAATGCCACCGCCGTCGAGCTGCTTGCGCACGCGCTCGGCTGCATTTTTGTCGGCAAAGGCGCCCAAGCGCACCCGGTACACGGTGCGTCCTGCCTGATCGCGTTCAGAGACTTTGGCGTCCAGCCCCATCAGGGCCAGCTTGGCTTTTTGGGCGTCGGCGTCGGCGCTGGTGCGGTAGGCACCCACTTGGATGAAGTAGTCAAAAGGCTCGCTGGCGGGCGCACTGCCTGGAGCCGGTGTGGACATGCCGGACTTGGACTTGGCCAGATCGCCCAACGGATCAGCGGTGACGGCAGGTCGGGGGTCGCTCTTGGCGCTGTCGCTGTGGGGCTTGTCATGGGCTTTGTCGGCCGACTTTTCTACCGCCTTGTCAGCGGCTTTGTCGGTAGCTTTATCGGCTGTTTTGTCACTGGGCTTGTCTTCGGCTCGGGTGTCCTGTGTGGCCGGTACTTCAGCGGGGGGCTTGGGTTGCAGCACGCCGTTGGGGTTCCAGTCCTTGTTTTTCTGGGTTTCCGCGTTGTCCTGTTCGGTCGTGCGGGGCTGGTTTTTGCTGGAAAACGGTGTGGGCACCTTGGTCACATAAAAGGCCACAGCCAGGGCCACGCCCAGACCGAGCACCAGGCCCATGATGAAGCCCAAAAAAGTACCGCCGCGTTGAGTGTGTGTGTTCATCGTGAATTACAGTGAATTACATCTTGACGGGCGCAGACACGCCCAAAACCTTTAAACCATTGCGCAGCACCTGTGCGGTGGCCGCCACCAGCGCCAGACGCGCTTTTTTAACCGCTTCGTCGTCCACCAAAATGCGCTCGGCGTCGTAGTAGCTGTGGTACTGCGAGGCCAGATCGCGCAAATAGAAGGTCACGTCGTGCGGCGCGAAGTCGTTGGCTGCCGACGTCAGCATCTCGGGGTACTTGGCCAGGGCCAGCATCAGCGCGTGGGCTTGCGGGCTTTGCAGGGCAGAAAGGTCGGCGTGCGTCAAGCTGGCGGTGTCACCTCCCCATGCATTGAGCACTGAGCAGATGCGGGCGTGCGCGTACTGAACGTAGTACACCGGGTTGTCGTTGTTTTGCGCCAGCGCCAGGTCGATGTCAAAGATGTATTCGGTGTCAGGCTTGCGCGAGAGCAAGAAGAAACGCACCGCATCCTTGCTGGTCCACTCGATCAGGTCGCGCAGGGTGACGTAGCTGCCCGCACGCTTGGAGATCTTGACCTCTTCGCCGCCGCGCATCACGCGCACCATGGTGTGCAGCACGTAGTCAGGGTAGCCCTCGGGGATGCCCACGTTGGCCGCTTGCAGGCCTGCACGCACTCGGGCAATCGTGCCGTGGTGGTCGGTGCCTTGGATGTTGACAACGCGGGTAAAGCCACGTTCCCACTTGGTGATGTGATAGGCCACATCGGGCACAAAGTAGGTGTAGGTGCCGTCGCCCTTGCGCATGACGCGGTCTTTGTCGTCGCCGTAATCGGTGGATTTGAGCCACAGCGCACCGTCTTGTTCGTAGGTCTTGCCCGCGTCCTTGAGCTTTTGTACGGCCGCGTCGACCTTGCCGCTGGTGTAAAGGCTCGACTCCAGGTAGTAGTTGTCGAACTTCACGTCGAAGGCTTTGAGGTCCAGGTCTTGCTCGTGGCGCAGGTAGGCCACGGCGAACTGGCGCATGCCGTCCAGGTCGTTCACATCGCCACTGGCGGTGAACTCGCGGTCGTCAGACTTGACCGTCTTTTTGGCCAAAAAGTCGTTGGCGATGTCCTGGATGTAGTCGCCGTTGTAGAAGGCTTTGCTTTCGGGGTTGTCGGGGTCTGTCGGCCAACTGGCGTCACCAGGTTTAAGGCCAAGGGAGCGCATGTGCGTGCTCTTGGCCAGCGTGCCAATCTGCACGCCCGCATCGTTGTAATAAAACTCGCGGTAGACCTGCTGGCCTTGTGTGGTCAGCAGGTTGCAAATCGCGTCACCCAGAGCGGCCTGGCGGCCGTGGCCCACATGCAGCGGGCCTGTGGGGTTGGCCGAGACGAATTCGACCAGCACCTTGCCCGCTTGCGCGGGCTGCTGGCCAAAGCAGTCAGCCGCTTGCAACACCTCGTGCACCACGGCTTGTTTGGCGGTGTCTTTGAGGCGGATATTGATGAAGCCCGGGCCCGCCAGCTCGATGGCTTCCACCCAACGCTCAAAGGCGGGGGTGGTCAGCAAGGCGGCACGCAGCGTTTCGCCCAGTTGCCGGGGGTTTTGTTTGAGGGCCTTGGCCAGCTGCATGGCGGCAGTGCAAGCCAGGTCGCCGTGGGCGGCCACTTTGGGGGATTCAAAGGCGGCACGCGAACCGGCACCGGGCTGGAGTTTTTCAAGTTCAGCCGACAGGGCGGCGAGCAGATGTTGTTTGGCAGAAAGCATAGGCGGCCATTTTACGGGGCGTGCGGCGGCAGCCGGTAATGTGGGACTCTGCGAGTGCCGACCTACGGGCGGTATTTGTAGGTCGGCGGTCGAAGACCCCGACGCCTGCGTGCCCACCGATGTCGCCTGTGCGTGGGGTAACGGTGTACACCAGAATGTCGGACTCTTCGAGTGCCGACCTACGGGGCGGTATTTGTAGGTCGGCGGTCGAAGACCCCGACGCCTGCGTGCCCACCGATGTCGCCTGTGCGTGGGGTAACGGTGTACACCAGAATGTCGGACTCTTCGAGTGCCGACCTACGGGCGGTATTTGTAGGTCGGCGGTCGAAGACCCCGACGTTTGTGCGCCCACCGATGTCGCCTGTGCGTGGGGTAACGGTGCAAACCAGAATGTCGGACTCTGCGAGTGCCGACCTGCGGGCGGTATTTGTAGGTCGGCGGTCGAAGACCCCGACGATTGTTTGATTGCCGCGAGGGTGCTTGTGCGGACGGCGGGGGTGATGCGGGCACATGTCGGACTCTGCGAGTGCCGTCCTGCGGGCGGTATTTGACGGCGGTCGAAGGCCCCGGCATTTGCGGCGGCGTTCTGGGGTTATGCTTTGCGGCGTTCAATGGGGGTTTGTTTCCGGTGTGGAAACGGGCACCTCAAGTGCTTTTGTCAATTCTGGAGAAATGTGGCATGTCCCGTCTGGCCCGCACCCAAGATTCGCTGACGCTGTCGTGCGTCATGCCCGCCTACAACGAGGCCCGCAACTTGCCTCAGGTGGTGCCTGCTGTGCTGCAAGTGCTCAAGACCTTGGCGGCGCGGGTCGAAATCATCCTCATCAACGACGGCAGCCGTGACAACACGGCACAGGTGGCCCGAGACCTGTGTGCCCAATGGCCCGAGGTGGTGTTGCTCGACTTGTCGCGCAATTTTGGCAAGGAAGCGGCCCTGACCGCCGGGCTGGAAGCGGCCCGTGGCGACGTGGTGGTGCTGATGGACGCCGACGGCCAGCACCCGGTGGAACTGGTGCCCCTGATGTTGCAAAAGTGGCGCGAAGGCCTGGATGTGGTCTATGCCGTGCGCCGTACCCGCGAGGACCAATCGGCTTTGCATGGCTGGCTGACCGGCTGGTTTTACCGCCTGATCAACTGGGGCAACCGTGTGGAAATTCCGGCCAATGCAGGCGATTTCCGGCTCATGGACCAGCGCGTGGTGCAGGCGCTCAATGCCCTGCCCGAGCGTAACCGCTTCATGAAGGGGCTTTATGCCTGGGTGGGCTTTCCCAGTGTGGCGGTCGATTACGAGCCCCTGCCGCGTCAAGCCGGGCAAAGCAGCTTTGGCTTGCGCGGGGCGTTTTCGCTGGCGCTCACGGGCATGCTGGCGTTTTCCACGGTGCCCTTGCGCTTGCTGACCATGGTGGGCTTGATTTTGGCCTTCACGGCCATGGGCTATGGCGCCTGGGTGGTGGCTGAATACTTTTTGTGGGGCATTCTGGTGCCGGGCTACGCCACGATTGTGGTCAGCGTCATGTTTTTCAGCGGCATCCAGCTGTTTTCGCTGGGCCTCATGGCCGAATACGTGGGACGCATTTATGACGAGGTCAAGCGCCGCCCCAACTATTTACTCAAGGACCGCACAGGCGCTGGCTTGCAGGCCACCCCTGGACAGGACGTGGCGTGAGGCGAGTCGGGCTGCACTCGGGCGTTTGGTTTGGGCTGGTGGGTGCCAGCGCCGCCCTGACCCACATGGGCGTGTTTTCGCTCTTGCGCGACCACTGGTGGCCCGAGCTGGCCAATGTGGCCGGCTTTGTGGTGGCTTTTGGCCTGAGCTTTGTGGGCCACCGCTGGCTCAGCTTTGCAGGCAGCGCCACCACCTTGGGGCAAAGCTTTCGCCGCTTTGCGCTCACGGCCCTGGCGGGCTTTGCCTGCAATGAAGCCGCCTTTGTGCTGTTTTACCGACTGCTGAACTGGCCTTCACTGCTGGCGCTGTTTCTGGCCATGGTGATCGCGGCAGGACAGACCTTTGTCTTTAGCCGGTTTTGGGCGTTCAGACGTTGAAGGGGCGGCTGTTGCACTACCACCGTTGGCTCCACCGGCGGCAATGTGAGCATCAATGCTGGCAAGACCTACACACAACAGGCAGTGATGTGCTCGCGCCCGGACTGAACAGCCCCTCCGGTAGCGGCAACATCGACATCACTGCGAAGACAGTGGACATCAAAGAAGCGCGCGAAACCGGCAGCCAAAGCACCGAACAAAAGTTCAAGCAAAGCGGCCTGACGCTGGCCATCACCAGCCCGGTGATCAGCGCCCTGCAAACGGCCAACAACCAGCTGCAAGCGGCAGGCAACACCAGCAGCGGCCGCATGCAAGCCCTGGCGGCAGCCAATGCGGGGTTCAACCTCAAGCAAGGCGCGGATGCTGTTCAAGCGGGTCAAGGCGATGCCAATGGCATGGTGAAAAACGCAGACGGCAAGATGGTCGAAGCCAACGCTGCAGACAAAGCAGGCGGCATCGGCATCAGCCTGAGCCTGGGCGCATCCAGCAGCCAGTCCCAACAACAAAGCAGCGCCGACAGCGCCAAGGGCAGCAAGGTCAATGCAGGCGGCAACGTCAGCATCCAAGCCACCCGCACCGCAGGTGCGCCCAATGACACGGGCCAAGACAGCGACATCACCGTGCAAGGCAGCAAGGTCCAAGCCGGTAAAACCGTCACCCTCAAAGCCGACGACCAAGTGAACTTGCTGGCCGCACAAAACACCACGCAAGAAAGCAACAGCAACCAAAGCAAGAGCGGCAGCATTGGCTTAGCCATGCAGTTGGGCAATGGCGGTGGCGGCATGGGCTTCACGGCCAGTGCCAGCAAAGCCACGGGCCAAGGTGCGGGCAACAGCACCACGTACACCAACAGCCAAGTGGCGGGCAATACCGTCAACATTGAATCAGGCGGCGACACCAACCTCAAAGGCGCAGTGGTCAAGGGCGATCAAGTCACGGCCAAGGTGGGCGGCAACCTGACAATCCAAAGCCTGCAAGACAAGAGCCAATACAAAGAAAGCAGCAAGAGCGCAGGCGGCTCGGTCATGGTGGGCGCGGGTGTCAGCGGCAGCGTGAACCTGGCCAAGAGCAGCATCAACAGCGACTACCTGAGCGTGGGTGAACAAAGCGCCATCCGCGCAGGCGAAGGCGGCTTCCAAGTCAACGTGCAAGGCAAGACCACCCTCACGGGCGGGCAAATCACCAGCACCCAAGCGGCCATCGACAACAACAAAAACAGCTACGAAGCCAAGCAAGGCACCACCACCACCGACCTGCAAAACAGTGCCAACTACAGCGCCAACAGCGTGAGCGTGGGCATAGGCGCAGGCACCCTGCCCGGCAAGAGCGCCAGTGCGGGCATGAGCGGTGTGGGTGTGGGCAGTGACAAGGGCTCAGCCCAAAGCACGACCACGGCAGGCATCAGTGGCGTGGCGGGTAACACGGCAGCCAGAACCGGAGACAAGGGCACCAGCATTGCGCCGATCTTCAACAAAGATCAGGTCAAAGACGAAGTCAATGCACAAGTGGCGATCACCAGTGAGTTTGGCAAGCAGGCGAGCAAGGCGGTGGGGGACTATGCCAAGACGCAATACGACAAAGCCCTTGCCTCAGGCGACAAGGCGGGGATGGACGCATGGAAAGAAGGCGGCTCAAGCCGAATTGCCATGCATGCCGTTGTGGGAGGTTTAACGGGTGGCGTGCAAGGCGCAGTGGGCGCAGGCACCAGCCAGGCGGTGATTGACCAAGTGGGCCAAGCCCTTAAAGAAACTAACCTTCCCGCAGAAGTCAAGCAAGCCCTGGTGCTGGCAGCCGGAACGGCGGTAGGTGCAGCGGCCAGCGGCGGCAGCGTGACTGGAGGTGCTACGGCGTTCAATGCGACGGCGAATAACTATTTGACAACAGTTGACCTCAGCAAGGCGAATCGAACCAAGTCGCTGGATATCAAAACCAGCCTGGCCAACAACGATAAGTTGATCAATGCATGCCAAGGTGGGTCATCTGCTTCATGCACTCAAGCTCAAACCAAGGTTCAGCAAGATATCCAAGATTTGCAGGATTACAAGATTGCGCTCTTGTCTGAGAGAAACCTGAGCAATGACAGCGCAACGAAAGACGCGATTAGCGCAAGGATCAAAGAAGCAGATGCACAGATTGCAAGCGCAAATAATCAGATCGAAACAGCACGACTGCAAACCAATGGTGGTAACTACTTCACCAAAGACCTGACGGGGGCGCAAAGAGAAACGATTGGTATGGCGCTGGACCCATTGCAGGCGGCAGGTGTGAAAGCGGGTGTCAAAGTTGTTAACACTGTGAACACGGTGATTGATAACGCGGTGGTTTCAGCGGAGCAGGCAACCTCTGTAAATAAAACCAAGGTTGAATTGAATGGGGTAAGTGAGAACGTGGCGGCGAAGTCGCCGACAGCAACCGATGCCACGGCCACGAGCCCATACGGTAGCAACGGTACAATTTATGGCAAAACGACGCTCACGGATGTCAACGGAAATCCGATTGCAACGAAGCCCACCTTGCCAGGTGCGGAGGCAAGTGGGGGAGGCAAAGTTGTAGGGGAAATTACACCCCCAGTAACCTCGGGAGGGACTGCGAATTCGGCTACGGGACCGAAGCTTGCGGAACAACTTTCAAACGAATCTTTGGTTGCTAGCGGTGCCAATATGAATAACATTAAGGTCGTTGCAGAAGGCAAAGTCAACGGACAGGTATACATCGACACAAATCAAGGTGCGAGGCCAGTTGCTGCGGCCAATGCCTCAGAGATCACGTTGGTGCCAGCCGATAGAGTTGCTGCTAGAGATGCGCAAGGTCTTGGGAATGTCAACGGCAATATGGCTACTGCTCATGCGGAAATTGGTGTCATTCAGCAAGCATCCAACGCAGGAGTTGCAAAAGGTGCTGATATGACGCTTACGGTTAAAGGTGAGCCCGTCTGTACTTACTGTAGAGGGGATATCCCAGCAGCAGCCGAAGCTGCTGGATTAAAGTCATTGACAATTGTGGATCAAATGGCTGGTATTACGTACTTTTGGAAACCTGGTATGACTAAGTTGGGAAAGCTGTAAAAAAATGAAATTTACTATGCTGTCGTGGAGCAATTGTGGCGTGGGTGGGAACATACGAAAACCCAATTGGTCTGATGTCAACAAGAAATTGATGGTTCTTGAATCGGGGGGGGGAACCGTTACGCTTGATGGAGATGAAGAAAATGGCTTTGAAAAGTCGTTGCAAGTTAGATTTGAAGACGGTAAATATTTACTTACCTTCGGATATGAAACCGAAGACGATTGGCTTGTGCGTACGTATCAAAACGGAGAGTCAAGATCGGAAGAGATAACGATCCTTGGGGATGTTTGGCGCAGCAATTGCATTTGTCGGGATCCCGTCATTGTCCGGCAGGCATTCAAACAGTTTTTTGATACTGGAACCGTGTCCGATGATTTGATGAATGCATGATGAATGCGCAAGATTCAAAACTATGCGCTGCGCGCAGTGCCTGGAAGGGCGGTTGCGAGAAGGTGATGTCAGCGGCAACGGCGCCCTCATGTCGGGGGGGCAAGTCGATCTGGCCGCAGGCAGCGCCCTCAACAACAGCGGCACCCTGAGCGCCCGCACCCGCCTGAGCGTGAGCGGACAAGACATCCGCAACAGCGGCAGCGTCAGCGCACAAAGCGTGGACATGGCTGCCACGCAAGACCTGCAAAACATCGGCGGCCTGATCCGGGCCCAAAGCAGCCTGAGCCTGAGCGCGGGCCGCGACCTGAGCGTGGCCAGCACCACCGACACGCAAACCCAGGCCGGCGTGAGCGCAGGTGCCAGCCGCGCAGAAAGCCGTACCCAACTGCAAGGCATCGGCCAAGTCATGCTCACGGGCGATGGCAGCGGGCAAGCCGGGCAACTGAGCCTGAGCGCAGGGCGCGACGTGACACTTACAGCGGCGGCCGTAGCCAGCGCGGGCAGCCTGAGCCTGAACGCCGGGCGAGACGTGAACCTCAAGACCGTGACCCAATCGCACAGCCAAGACACCACCTACGACGCCAACCGCTACCTGCGCACCAGCCAAAGCCAGGAAGTGGGCACGCAAATCAGCGCCGTGGGCGAGCTGAGCATTCAGGCGGGGCAAGACGTCAACGCCCGGGCGGCCAACGTACAAGCTCAAGTAGGCTTGTTGGTGGACGCAGGGCGCAACGTGAACATCAGCGCAGGTGAACAAAGCCTGAGCACCGCACAATCGACGCGAAGCAACAGCAGCGGTTGGTTCACCAGCAGCACCACCACCAGCCGCACGGCCAGCCAAAGCACCACCGCTGTGGGCAGCAGCTTTGAAGGCCAAAGCGTCAACATCACCGCAGGCAAAGACCTCAACGTCAAAGGCTCCAACGTGCTGGCCGACCAGGACGTGATTCTCAAGGCGGGCGGTAACGTCAAAATTGAAGCAGCGCAAAACACGCAAAACCAAAGCAGTTTCAGCCAAACCACCAAGTCCGGTCTCTTGAGCGGAGGCGGCCTGAGCGTGACCATCGGCAAGCAAATGCAAAGCGTGGACAGCCAAGGCCAAAGCACCACGGCAGCAGGCAGCACCGTGGGCAGCACGGGCGGTAACGTGACCATCACCGCAGGCCAGACCTACACGCAAACAGGCAGTGATGTGCTCGCGCCCGGACTGAACAGCCCCTCCGGTAGCGGCAACATCGACATCACTGCGAAGACAGTGGACATCCAAGAAGCCAGAGAAACCGGCAGCCAAAGCACCGAACAAAAGTTCAAGCAAAGCGGCCTGACGGTGGCCATCACCAGCCCGGTGATCAGTGCCCTGCAAACGGCCAACAACCAACTGCAAGCGGCAGGCAACACCAGCAGCGGCCGCATGCAAGCCCTGGCAGCGGCCAATGCGGGGTTCAACCTCAAGCAAGGCGCGGATGCTGTTCAAGCGGGTCAAGGCGATGCCAATGGCATGGTGAAAAACGCAGACGGCAAGATGGTCGAAGGCAACGCTGCAGACAAAGCAGGCGGCATCGGCATCAGCCTGAGCCTGGGCGCATCCAGCAGCCAGTCCAAACAACAAAGCAGCGCCGACAGCGCCAAGGGCAGCAAGGTCAATGCAGGCGGCAACGTCAGCATCCAAGCCACCCGCACCGCAGGTGCGCCCAATGACACGGGCAAAGACAGCGACATCACGGTGCAAGGCAGCAAGGTCCAAGCCGCTAAAACCGTCACCCTCAAAGCCGACGACCAAGTGAACTTGCTGGCCGCGCAAAACACCACGCAAGAAAGCAGCAGCAACCAAAGCAAGAGCGGCAGCGTGGGCGTAGCCATGCAGTTGGGCAATGGCGGCGGCGGCATGGGTTTACGGCCAGTGCCAGCCAAGCCACAGGCCAAGGCGCGGGCAACAGCACCACGTTCGCGAACAGCCAGGTGGCGGGCAACAGCGTCAACATTGAATCAGGCGGTGACACCACCTCAAAGGCGCAGTGGTCAAGGGCGAGCAAGTCAAGGCCAAGGTAGGAACCAACCCCTTCGGTAGTGGCGGCAACTTCAACATCCAAAGCCTGCAAGACAGCAGCCAATACAAAGAAAAGAGCCAACAACTAGGCGGCAGGGCAGACCGTTGTCTTCAGTAGGTTCCGACGTTAGAGGCGTGTTTAGTTTTTATCAAATGCTGCTGCAAAACGATTGGGGGCAAATTGACCACAGTAACTGGATTGTCACGCTTCGCTCGCAATGACGGGGCAGGTAAGAGCCATGACGTGAAGGGGAAGTGCCATGACGTGAAGGGGCGCAGTGCCCAGCATGCCGTCATCGCGAGGAGCCTGCGACGCGGCGATCCAGCAAAGGCGCTTGAGGCAGGCCAACACGCCAAAAGGACCACAGCAACTGGATTGCCACGCTTCGCTCGCAATGACGGGGCAGGTAAGAGCCATGATGTGAAGGGGTTGTGCCATGACGTGAAGGGGCGCAGTGCCCAGCATGCCGTCATCGCGAGGAGCCTGCGACGCGGCGATCCAGCAAAGGCGCTTGAGGCAGGCCAACACGCCAAAAGGACCACAGCGACTGGATTGCCACGCTTCGCTCGCAATGACGGGGCAGGTAAGAGCCATGATGTGAAGGGGTTGTGCCATGACGTGAAGGGACGCAGTGCCCAGCATGCCGTCATCGCGAGGAGCCTGCGACGCGGCGATCCAGCAAAGGCGCTTGAGGCAGGCCAACACGCCAAAAGGACCACAGCAACTGGATTGCCACGCTTCGCTCGCAATGACGGGGCGGGAAAGAGCCATGACGGGGCGGGAAAGAGCCATGACGGGGCGGGTAAGCGCCATGACGGGGCGGGGCGCAATGCCGCACTGACTGTCATTGCGAGGAGCTTGCGATGCGGCAATCCAGAAACAGCTTCCGTCAATCCGGTATCGACCACTTGGGGAGGGAGGTCAGCTGCGGCATAGGCACCTTGGTCGCCAGCGCAGGCTTGATCGGGTAGCGTCGAATAGCAAGCGCGGGCCTGCTGAACTGAACCTCACTGCTGGCGCTGTTTTTGCCCATGGTGATCGAGGCAGGACAGACCTTTGTCTTCACCCGGTTTTGTGCTTTGCGCCACTGAAGGGTTGGCGCTTTGTTGCCAGAGGCTCCAGGCGCGGCCTTGGTAAACCTTTTGCCAGCGGCTCAGATCGCCCAGTTGGCTGGCATCGTTGGGGGTGACGAGCCAGCGCGCATCGGTGGCTGGCTGCATCAGGGCTTCTGGGCCTTGCAGCACTTGGGCGGCTTGGGCATCAAAGTCTGCGCCTTCAAACAGTTCACGCTGCCAGTTGTCACCGGCGTTTTGCCGGGCGGCGGCCCAGTCGTCGACCACCACCACCGGGGTTTTCAGGTTGGCTTCAAACGGCAGGTCGTAGGGGTAGCCGCCCGCCACGGTCACGCGGTCGCGGGTGTCCATGCGGCAGGCCAGCTCGTGCGCCACATCGCGGCTGCTGTGGCGCAAGCTGTACTGTCCTGCGAAGTGGGTGAACGCCGCCCCCAGCGCCAGGTTGACGGCGCACAGCAGGCCAAACACCTTGGCGGCATGGGTTTGGGGGGCGAAGTATTGTTCCCAGGCCAGCGCGGCCAGCAGGCTGAGCGGGGGCATGACCGGCAGGATGTAACCCACCAGCTTGGACTTGGGCAGGCTGAAAAACAGCGTGATGGCGATCAGCCAGACCCACAGCAAGGCGGTCCAGGCCGATGCCGGTTTCAGCACCGCCAGCTTGTGGCGCAGCAGGCCGGTTGCACCTTGCCAGACCACCAAAAAGGCCCAGGGAAAGAGCAGGGCCAGCAAGATCACCGGGTAGAACCACAGGGGCCATTGGTTGTTGAAGGTGCTGCCGGTGTAGCGGCCAAAGTGCTGGCCGATGATCAGGTAATCGAACAGGCCCGGGAATTTTTGCTGGCCCAGCACAAACCACGGCAGCGCGATGAGGGAGAACACCAGCGCACCGCTCAGCCAGGGCATGCGCAGCGCACGCGGCCATTGGCGCGTGAGTGTGACCCAGACCACCATCACCAAACCAGGCAGGGCCAGGCCAATCAGGCCCTTGCTCAGCACGCCCAGGGCGCAGGCCGCAAAGCCCGCCAGGGCCCAGCCCCGGTGAGGGCGTTTGCCCGGGTGTTGCATGGCGGCGGCCAGGCACCAGATGGCGATGCTGATCCAGGCACCCACCAGCATGTCGTGGTTGATGTACTGACCGCCCACCAAAAAAGCGAGGCTGGAGCCGAGCATCCACACGCTGCGTCGCGCCGTGCGTTCACCGACGATGTGGCGCGCGCCCCAGTACAAGCCCAGCAGCATGAGCCCGGCGTGCAGGGCGGGCACCAGACGGGCACTCCAGGCGTGCACGCCTGCGGCCCACAAGGTGATGGCCTGCAGCCAATGCAGCAAGGGCGGTTTGTGAAAAAACGGGATGCCGTCCAGCCGAGGGGCCAGCCAGTCGCCCGAGACCAGCATCCAGCGGCCCACGTCGCCGTAGCGTCCTTCGTCGGGCAAGGCCAGTGGCCGCAGCGCGGCCAGGCCCAGCAAAATCAGCCACAGGCCCAGAAGGCTGAGCCAGGATTTTCGGGTGTCGCTCATGCGGTGGCGGGGGGCCAGGCTTGCTGGCCGCGTGCCAGTTGCAGGCCGTGGCGCTGCATCAGCGTGGGCAAGAGTGGGCTTTCAAGTTCTTGCAGCTCTTGCGTGCGGGCGTGGGCAATCGGGTCGTCGGTGTCATCACTGCTCAGCCCCGGGTGGCACATCATCACCACGCCCGGGTGGGCGGCGGCGTCTTGCAGCCAATCCGCCAGGCGCAGGCCATAGGCACTGGCATCGCCATCAAAGCTGTAAATGCCGCTCAGCCACTGCGAATGCGGCAAACCGGCTTGGCGTGCCAGGCGCTGCAAGGCTTGCGCACCCATGGCGCCGATCACCCAGGCCTTGATATCGCTGCGCGGCGTCAGTGGCCGCGAAATCCTGATCCAGGGCCGAGGCCCTGTGGGGTAGCGCCGGGTCAGCACCTCCACCAGCGCCTCGCGGATGACCGGAAATTGCTGCACATGCTGGTGCCCGTCCACATGGTCGGGTGGGGCTTGCCAATGCGCCTCAAACAGGTCCAGCTGGCGTTCAATCACGGCGCGGGCTTGCTGGCGGTCCAGTTGCCGCAGCTGGGTTTGCAGCATCAGGCGTGAGAGCGGTTTGCCGTGGCCTGCGGCCATGGCAAAGGGGCTCGTCCAGTCCAGGTGCAGGCCCACATCCAGTTGCTGGCGCAGGGGGCGCAGCAAAGCGACATCGGTGGGCCAACCGGGGGCCAGCGTCATGGCGCTGGTGGCGCTCAGTCGCGCTTGCGCGGCCAGTTGCGCGATGCCTTGCGACACCGCCGGGTTCATGCCGAAATCGTCGGCGCAGATCACAAGTTGGACGCTCATCAGGGGGCTGATTCTAAAGGTGGCGAAGTTGAAGCTGAGGTGGCCGCTGAGGTGGCCGTCGAACTCGGCCAAAAGCTGGGCAAACCATAGTGGTGCTTGAGAAAGTCGATCCACAGCCGCACCCGCAGGGGCAGGTGTTTGCGCTGCGGAAAGACCACATAAATGCCATTGGGCGGGGCGGCAAACTGCTCCAGCACGGCTACCAGCCGTCCGGCCTGGATTTCGGACTCCACCTCCCAGGTGCTGCGCCAGGCAATGCCATAGCCCGCCAGGCACCAGTCGTGCAGCACCTGACCATCCGAGCAGTCCAGTGGCCCGCCCGGGCGCAGGTGGATCACCTCGTGGCCCTGTTCACTGGGCACTTGAAAGGCCCAGCCCCGGGTTTGCGAGGCGTCACTCGACAATGTCAGGCAGTCGTGGTGCAGCAGATCGGCCGGTTGCTGGGGCGTGCCGCGCTGGGCCAGATAGCCGGGGGTGGCCACGCACAAGCGCCGGTTGTCGGCCATGCGCACGCTGACCAGCGAGGAATCGGGTAAATCGCCCACGCGCACAGCGCAGTCAAAACCTTCGGCAGCCAGGTCCACCACCCGATCGCTCAGGTTGAGCGAAATTGTCACGTCCGGATGTTGCTGGCGAAAGCGTGGCACCAGCGGGGCCACATGGCGGCGTCCAAACCCGGCCGGGGCGGTGATGCGCAAATGGCCGCTGGCCTTGACGCCCCCCGCCGACACGCTGGCCTCGGCGTTGGCCACGTCCGACAGCAGCCGCTGGCAGTCTTCCAAAAAGGCGCTGCCCTCGTGCGTGAGGGTGATGCGCCGCGTGGTGCGCACCAGCAACTTGACGCCCAAGTGCTCTTCGAGTGCATCGAGCCTGCGCCCGATGATGGCCGGGGCCACCCCTTCACCCCGGGCGGCGGCGGTCAGGCTGCCTTTGGTGGCAACTGAAACAAAAGTGTCAAAGGCTTTGAGCTTGTCCATGTCCGGTGATTATGCGGGTGCGGCAGAGCCTGCCTGCCTGTAGGTCGGTGGTCGAAGACCCCGACGTTTGTGTGCCAAGCGCCAACGCTGATGACGGGCGATGGTGGTGGAACGGGCAAGTGTCGGACTCTGCGAGTACCGACCTACGGGGTCAGCTGCTTTGTAGGTCGGCGGTCGAAGACTCCGACGTTTGTGCGCCAAGCGCCAACGCTGATGACGGGCGATGGTGGTGGATCGGGCAGATGTCGGACTCTGCGAGTGCCGACCTACGGGGTCAGCTGTTTGGTAGGTCGGTGGTCGAAGACCCCGACGTTTGCGTGCCATGGCCAAATTCGCATGACGGGCGATGGTGGTGGGTCGTGCAGATGTCGGACTCTGCGAGTGCCGACCTACGGGGGCAGCTGTTTGGTAGGTCGGCGGTCGAAGACCCCGACGTTTGTGCGCCAGGGCCAAATTCGCATGACGGGCGATGGTGGTGGAACGGGCAGATGTCGGACTCTGCGAGTGCCGACCTACGGGGTCAGCTGTTTGGTAGGTCGGTGGTCGAAGACTCCGACGTTTGTGCGCCAGGGCCAACGCAGATGACGGGCGATGGTGGTGGATCGGGCAAGTGTCGGAATCTGCGAGTACCGACCTACGGGGCAGCTGTTTGGTGGGGCGGCGGTCGAAGACTCCGACGTTTGTGCGCCAAGCGCCAACGCAGATGACGGGCGATGGTGGTGGAACGGGCAGATGTCGGACTCTGCGAGTGCCGACCTACGGGGCAGCTGTTTGGTGGGGCGGCGGTCGAAGACTCCGACGTTTGTGCGCCAAGCGCCAACGCTGATGACGGGCGATGGTGGTGGAACGGGCAAGTGTCGGACTCTGCGAGTACCGACCTACGGGGTCAGCTGTTTGGTGGGGCGGCGGTCGAAGACCCCGACGTTTGTGCGCCAGGGCCAAATTCGCATGACGGGCGATGGTGGTGGGTCGTGCAGATGTCGGACTCTGCGAGTGCCGACCTACGGGGGCAGCTGTTTGGTAGGTCGGCGGTCGAAGACCCCGACGTTTGTGCGCCAATCGCCAACGCTGATGACGGGCGATGGTGGTGGAACGGGCAGGTGTCGGACTCTGCGAGTGCCGACCTACGGGGTCAGCTGTTTGGTAGGTCGGTGGTCGAAGACCCCGACGTTTGTGCGCCAATCGCCAACGCAGATGACGGGCGATGGTGGTGGATCGGGCAAGTGTCGGACTCTGCGAGTGCCGACCTACGGGGTCAGCTGTTTGGTGGTGCGGCGGTCGAAGACTCCGACGTTTGTGCGCCAATCGCCAACGCTGATGACGGGCGATGGTGGTGGATCGGGCAAGTGTCGGACTCTGCGAGTGCCGACCTACGGGGCAGCTGTTTGGTGGGGCGGCGGTCGAAGACCCCGACGTTTGTGCTGTTTGGTAGGTCGGTGGTCGAAGACTCCGACGTGGGGCGAGAGCCCTTGGGCTGCGCGCAGTCGCCCGACCTTTCAGCCGCGCCAGCCTTTGGGCAGTCCGGCTTCGGGCGTCATGCCGTACAGGGTTTCGCCGGGCAGGCCTGCTTTCAGGGGCTCGCGTGCGGCCATGAGCGTGGGCCAATCAATACCGGTGGACACGCCCATGGCCTCAAACATGAAGACCAGGTCTTCGGTGACGACGTTGCCCGAAGCGCCCGGTGCGTAAGGGCAGCCGCCCAGCCCGCCGAGCGAGCTGTCAAAGGTGCGCACGCCAACTTCGTAAGCGGCCAGGCAGTTGGCCAGGCCCAGGCCTCGGGTGTTGTGCATGTGGGCGGCGCCGGTGCGTTCGCCGATTTCCTGAAACAAGCGCTTGAACAGCCGCGTGGTCTGGGCCGGGTTGCCCATGCCAGTGGTGTCCGACAAGCCCACATCGCTGGCCCCGGCTTCGGCGCAGGCCACGGCCAGGCGCAGCACATCGTCTTCGGGCACCTGGCCTTGCAAGGTGCAGCCAAAGGCGGTGGAGATGGCTGCTTCGACGGGTACGCCGGGGGCGATGGCGTCGCGCAGCGCCACCACGGCGCGCAACTCGGCCACCATGTCTTCGCGTGTTTTGCGCACATTGGCCAGGCAGTGGGCCTGGCTGGCCGAGATGGGCAGCGTGATTTTCCGAGCGCCCGAGCGCAAGGCGGTTTCGGCCCCGCGCAGATTGGGCACCAGCGCCATGACGGTGATGTGCGTGTGTCGCAGGGCGTGCTGCACCACCTGTGCGGCATCGGCCATCTGGGGCAGGAGTTTGGGGGGCACAAACGAGGCGACTTCGATCTCGCGCAGCCCCGCAGCGGCCAGGGCGTCAATCCACAGGCATTTGGCGGCGGTGGACATGGTGCCGCTCACCGATTGCAGGCCGTCGCGGGGGCCGACTTCGCTGATGAGGACGTCAGGGGCGTGAATGGGGGTCATGGCAGGATTAGACAACAGCGGTTTTGGTGAGTGTGATTCGTGCATAAAAGTCATGGGTTTATGGCTTTTTCGCGTGTTTATCTGCATCGAAACTTAGAATAAAGTCTTTCCTAAACTGTCAGCCCGTGCACGCGCACTGTGAGGGCTGGCACCATGCACCCGTTTTTCAACATCCGACCGAGGCTCCCATGACCGAACGCACCGCGATCCACAACTTGCAAGTGGCCAACCCACTGCTGAGTTTCATCAACGACCAGATGCTGCCCGCTACCGGCGTGGACAAAGACACGTTCTGGCAAGGCTTCAACGACATCGTGGCCGATCTGGCCCCGAAAAACATCGCCCTGTTGGCCGAGCGTGACCGCATCCAGACCGCCATGGACGAGTGGCACACCGCCAACCCTGGCCCGGTCAGCGAAGGCAAGGCCATGAAGGCCTACCGCAAATACCTGAGTCAAATCGGCTACCTGGTGCCCGAGCCGCGCAACGCCCAAGCCACCACCGCCAACGTGGACGCCGAACTGGCCAAGCTGGCCGGCCCTCAGTTGGTCGTGCCGATCTTGAACGCCCGTTACGCCCTGAACGCCGCCAACGCCCGTTGGGGCAGTTTGTATGACGCGCTGTACGGCACCGACGCGATCAGCGAGGCCGACGGTTGCGAAAAAGGCTCGGGCTACAACCCCCAGCGCGGCGCCAAAGTCATCGACTACTGCCGCAACGTGCTCGACCGCACTGCACCTCTCAAGACCGGCTCGCATGTGGGCAGCAAGGGCTACGCAGTCAAGGCGGGCAAGCTGGTGGTGACCCTGGCCAACGGCAAAAACTCCACCTTGGCCGATGCCAAGCAGTTCGTGGGTTACACCGGTGATGCCAAGGCCCCTGCATCCGTGCTGTTCGTGCACAACGGCATCCACCTGGACCTGCAAATCAACAAGACCACGCCGATTGGCAAGACCGACCCGGCTGGCGTGTCCGACCTGATCGCTGAAAGCGCTTTGTCCACCATCCTTGACCTCGAAGACTCGGTCGCTGCTGTGGACGCCGACGACAAAGTGCTGGCTTATGCCAACTGGTTGGGCATCTTGCAAGGCAGCCTCAGCGAAGAAGTGCAAAAGGGCGGCAAGACGTTCACCCGCACCATGAATGGTGACCGCGAGTACACCAAACCCGCTGGCAAAGGCACCGTCAAGTTGCACGGCCGCTCGCTCATGTTCGTGCGCAACGTCGGTCACCTGATGACCAACCCCGCTATTCTTTACAAAGGCGCGGACGGCAAAAACCATGAGATCCCAGAGGGCATCCTGGACGCGATGGTCACCGTGACCTGCGCCTTGGTGGATTTGCAGAAAAAGTCTTCGCACCCCCTGCGTAACAGCCGAACCGGCAGCGTCTACATCGTCAAGCCCAAAATGCACGGTCCCGCCGAAGTGGCGTTTGCCGACGAGCTGTTTGGCCGCGTCGAAAAAGTCATCGGCATGAAGCCCTCCACCGTCAAGCTGGGCATCATGGACGAAGAGCGCCGCACCAGCGCCAACCTCAAGGCCTGCATTGCCGCTGCCAAGAGCCGCGTGGCCTTCATCAACACCGGCTTCCTGGACCGCACCGGCGACGAGATGCACACCTGCATGCTGGCCGGCCCCGTGATGCGCAAGGGCGACATCAAGAACAGCACTTGGCTGGGCGCTTACGAGAAGAACAACGTCAACGTGGGCCTGGCCTGCGGCTTGCGCGGCCGTGCCCAGATCGGCAAAGGCATGTGGGCCATGCCCGACCTGATGGCCGACATGCTCAAGGCCAAAATTGGCCACCCCATGGCCGGTGCCAACACCGCTTGGGTGCCCAGCCCCACCGCCGCCACGCTGCACGCCATGCATTACCACCAAGTGGACGTGCCTGCGCTGCAAAAGCAGATGGAAAAGGCTGTGGCCAAGCAAGACCCCAAAGAGCTGCGCGAAACCACCCTCAACGCCTTGCTGCAGTTCCCCGTGGTGGCCAAAGACGCCGCCAACTGGTCTGAAGAAGACAAGCAAAAAGAACTCGACAACAACGCCCAAGGCATCTTGGGTTATGTGGTGCGCTGGGTGGACCAAGGCGTGGGCTGCTCCAAAGTGCCCGACATCAACGGCGTGGGCCTGATGGAAGACCGCGCCACCTTGCGCATCAGCAGCCAGCACATGGCCAACTGGATGCAGCACGGTGTGGTGACCGAAAAGCAAGTGAAGAAAACCATGGAGCGCATGGCCGCTGTGGTGGACGCGCAAAACGCGGGCGACGCGGCATACCAGCCCATGGCCGGTAACTTTGCCAAGTCGGCGGCTTACAAAGCGGCTTGTGACCTGGTGTTCAAAGGCAAGGCGCAGCCCAGCGGCTACACCGAGCCGCTGCTGCACGCCTGGCGTTTGAAGGTCAAGGCGGCCTGAACGCGCTGACGTCGGACGCGGTCTGACCTTTGAAAAAACGGCTCCTTCGGGAGCCGTTTTGCGTGATCGCGAGGACCTTACCCTTATCCCGTCATGGCGAGGAGCTTGCGTCCTTTCTCGTCATTGCGAAGAGCCTGCGTCCTCTCCGTCATTGCGAATGAGCCTGTGTCCTCTCCGTCATTCTGAGGAGCTTGCGTCCTCTCTCGTCATTGCGAGGAGCCTGCGACGTGGCAATCCAGTTGGAGCGCTTGCTGCAGGCACGAGCGCCAGATTGACAGCTGCCACTGGATTGCCACGCTTCGCTCGCAATGACGAGCCGGGTGGAAGGGCGATGACGAGGCGGTAAAGGTCCAATGAAGTACCACCGGCCTTTTCCCGTCATGGCGAGGAGCCTGCGACGTGGCAATCCAGTTGGAGCGCTTGCTGCAGGCATGAGCGCCAGATTGACCGCTGCCACTGGATTGCCACGCTTCGCTCGCAATGACATCTTCGGTGAAAAGGCAATGACGAGCCGGGTGGAAGGGTGATGACGAGGCGGTAAAGGTCCAATGAAGTACCACTGAGTACCTGGTACCGAGTACTGATCACTGAGGTGCCGTGAGCAGGCATTTCCCCTAGACTCACCCGCATGCACAACAATCCCCAAGGGCTGTATGGAGTCCACCCATGACCTGGCAAACGCACGAAATCACGAACCAGTTCGACGAACTGCAAAACTACAAGTTGTTGGCCACCGACACACCTTTGCGTGAAGCCTTGGCACGGGCCGGCGCTGATGACTTTGTGTCGCAGCTGGACAGCTATGGCACCAAGCTGGGCCAAGCCGATACTTATGCCTTGGCCGATCAAGCCAACCGCTACACGCCTGAGCTGAAAACTTTCGACGCCCGGGGCCGCCGTGTGGACCGGGTCGAGTTTCACCCCAGCTGGCACCAGTTGATGGCGCTGTACCGTGGGCAAAACCTGATCGCCATGCCCTTTGTCGACGAACGCCCGGGGCGCTGGTCGGCCTGGGCTGCAGGCTTTTACCTGCATGGTCAGGTGGAGGCCGGCACGTTGTGCCCCGCCACCATGACGCAGGCGGCCATTCCCTTGATTCAGCGTGAACCCGCCCTGTGGGCGGCCATGAAGGACCAGCTGTTCAGCCCCGAATACGACGAACGCGATGTGCCGCTGGCCGACAAAAAGTCCATGTGGGTCGGCATGGGCATGACCGAAAAACAAGGCGGCTCCGATGTGCGCGCCAATACCACCACCGCCACACCCACCGGCCAGGGCGAACGCGAGTTCACCCTGCGTGGGCACAAGTGGTTTTTTTCGGCACCCATGTGCGACGCTCACTTGGTGGTAGCGCGCACCGCTGACGGCGGTCCCAGCTGCTTTTTCGTGCCGCGCTGGCGACCTGACGGCAGCAAAAACCCGATTGAAATCCAGCGGCTCAAGAACAAGGTGGGCAACCGCAGCAATTCCAGCAGCGAAGTCGAATTCAAGGACGCACACGGCATCCTCATGGGCGAGCCGGGGCGCGGCATTCCCACCATCATCGAGATGGCCACCTACACCCGCCTGAACTGCGTGGTCGGCAGCGCCGCCATGGTGCGCCAGGGTTTGGTGCAAGGCCTGGCCTACGCCCGCCAGCGCAAGGCCTTTGGCCGCTTGCTCATCGACCAGCCGCTGATGCGCGCGGTGCTGACCGATCTGGCGCTGGAAAATGAAGCCAATATGGTTCTGATGATGCGTCTGGCGCAGGCTTATGAACGCGATGACAGCCCGCTTGAAAAAGCCTGGAAGCGCGTGATGACGCCCGCTGCCAAGTTCTGGGTCTGCAAGCGTGCGGTGGAACTGACGGGCGAGACCATGGAAATCTTTGGCGGCAACGGCTATGTGGACGAGGGCGTCATGGGTCGCCTGTTTCGTGAGGCACCGGTCAATTCGATCTGGGAAGGCTCGGGCAACGTGATGTGTCTGGACGTGATGCGGGCCATCGGCAAGGAGCCCGATCTGGCCCACGCCCTGCTGCAAGACCTGAGCCAGGGCCTGGGTGACGATGCCCGCTTGGTGGCCGCCCAACAAAGCCTGCAGGCCATGCTGCGCGAGCCCCCCGACCAACTCGAAGCCCTGGGTCGCCGCTTTGCTGAGCGCCTGGTGCTGCTGGCCCAGGCCAGCTTGCTGCGCCGCCATGCGCCCACAGCGGTGGCCGATGCTTTCATCGACACACGCATGGACCCGCAATGGGGCCGTGTGGTGGGCAGTATCGACACCCGTTTGCTGGCGGTGGATGTGATCTTGCAACGCGCTTATCCGAACTGAGACATGCCCATGACACACTCAGAAGTTCAGGTGACCCGGCAGGGCCCAGTCACCCTCGTCACGATCGACCGCCTGCAGGCCCGCAATGCGGTAGACCGCGTGACGGCGCAGCAACTGGCCGATGCCTTTCGCGACTTTGACGCTGACCCGGATGCAGCCGTGGCCGTTTTGCATGGCGCGCATGGCACCTTTTGTGCCGGAGCCGACCTCAAGGCGCTGAACGACGACGAGCGCCGCAACCGCCTGGAGCCTCAGGGCGACGGCCCGATGGGGCCTTCGCGCATGCTGCTGTCCAAGCCCGTGATCGCGGCCATCGGTGGGCATGCGGTGGCCGGTGGTTTGGAGCTGGCCTTGTGGTGCGATTTGCGCATCGTGGAGCGCTCGGCCGTGATGGGTGTGTTTTGCCGCCGTTTTGGCGTGCCCCTGATCGACGGCGGCACCGTGCGCCTGCCCCGGTTGATCGGCTTGTCGCGAGCGCTGGATTTGATCCTCACGGGCCGTGCCGTGGGCGCAGACGAAGCCTTGGCCATGGGACTGGCCAACCGCGTGGTGGATGACGGGCAGGCCTTGCAGGCAGCAATCGAGCTGGCACAGCAACTCGCGGCCTTGCCCCAGACCTGCCTGCGCAACGACCGCCGTTCGGCGTATGAGCAATTCGGTATGGGCCTGGATGAAGCGCTGGCCCACGAATTTGCGCTGGGCCTGCAAACCCTGGCCAGCGGCGAGGCGTCTCGAGGTGCCAGGCTGTTCGCGTCGGGTGTCGGGCGAAGCGGTCAAGGCCTGAACGAGGTAGGCCCTGAATCGTAAGGCGTGGACATGGTCAGGCCCATGTCGGGGTCTTCGACCACCGACCTAAAAATTCCGGTGCCCTTGTAGGTCGGCACTCGCAGAGTCCGACGTTTGACTTCTGAGCCTCTAAACTCTGTGCTGAACTGACTTTCTTTCACCATGACAGCCTCTATCCCCGTTGACCCTTGTCTGTGTCCCCTGTGCGGGCAAGCCAACGCCTGCGCCATGGCGGCTTCACCCGCGCAAATTTCTGAGCCTTGCTGGTGCACGCGTGTGCACTTCAGCACTGAATTGCTGCAAAAGTTGCCCGATGCTGCACGTGGCAAGGCCTGCATTTGTCAGGCCTGCGCACAACAAGCCGCAACGCCCTGATGACAGCCCCGCACGACCCCCACAGCCTGCAAGGCTTGCGTGCGCGCTACGGGGTGCGCCACCGCTGGCTGTTGCTCTACACCCTGATGCTGGGCTCGATGGCGGCGGTGATGTCGTCGACCATCATGAATGTGGCCATTCCCGACATGAGCCAGCACTTCACGCTGGGCCAAAGTCGGGTGCAGTGGGTCACCTCGGGCTTCATGGTGGCCATGACGGTGTCGATGCTCACAACCCCTTGGTTGCTGGCGCGCTTTGGCTATCGCAGGGTGTATGAGGTCTGCATGTGGCTGCTGCTGGGCGGGGGTGTGGTGGGCGGTTTTGCAGACGATTTCACGCTGGTCATGGCGGCGCGGGTGGCAGAGGGGCTGGCCGCCGGTGTGGTGCAGCCGATTCCGGCCATCATCATCTTGCGGGCGTTCGACTCGAATGAACAGGGCCGCGCCAGTGGCCTGTTTGGCATGGGTGTGGTGCTGGCCCCGGCCATTGGCCCCAGCATTGGCGGGGTGCTGGTGGATGTGTTTGGCTGGCGCTCTATCTTTTTCATGGTGGTGCCGCTGGCGCTGGTGGCGCTGTGGCTGTCGCGCCGCTTTGTGCCCACCACGGCCCCCGGAGGAGTGGCTGCCAATGCCGAGGGCGATGGCCTGGACTGGGTGGGGCTGGCGCTGGCCAGTGCCTCGACTCTGATGCTGCTCAACGGCCTGGTGCAGTTGCGCGGGGACGACGACACGGTTGCTGTGGTGTTGCTGGCCGCAGCCGCCCTGGGCATGGGCTTGTTTGTGGCCTGGCAGCGGCATTTGCTCAAGGCCCGACGGCATGGTCAACGCAGGCCGCTGATGAATCTGCAGGTCTTTTCGCACCGCAGCTTTGCCATGGGCGCTTTGGTGGCGTTCACCTACGGCATCGCGCTGTTTGGCTCCACCTATTTGCTGCCGGTGTACATGCAGATGGGACTGGGCCTGTCACCGTCCTACATCGGTGCGGCCTTGCTGCCTTCGGGCATTTTGCTGGCGCTGACCATTGCGGTGGTGGGGCGCTTGTCGGACCGTTATCGGCCCGCGGTGCTGGTCAGTCTGGGTCTGGCGCTTTTGGCCTTGTCGTTTGCGCTCATGCCCACGGTGCACCCGGCATCGGGCCTGGCCTTGCTGTGGGCCTGGGTGATTTTGGGGCGCATTGGGCTGGGCTTTATCCTGCCTTCGCTCAATCTGGGCTCCATGCGTGGCATGCCCAAGGCGCTGATTCCGCAGGCGTCCAGTGTGATTGGCTTTGTGCGCATGCTGGGTGGTGCGGCCGGGGTGAGTGTCTGCGCCATCGTGCTGGAATGGCGCCTGAGCGCTGCCGGCGTGTCTTTGCTGGGCGGCGGGCATCCGGCAGCGAGTTTGCGCGCTTTCAACGAGACTTTTCTGGGGCTGGCGGCCATCACCGCGCTGGCCTTGCTGGCGGCCTGGCGCATGGCCGGTGCGCCCGCCGCGCATTCGAAAGACTGACGCCATGTGCCAACTGCTCGGCATGAATGCCAACACCCCCACCGATGTGACCTTCAGCTTCAGCGGCTTTGCGCAGCGCGGCGGGGCTACCGACCACCACAGCGACGGCTGGGGCATTGCTTTTTTTGAAGGCAAAGGGGTGCGTCATATGGTGGACCACCAAAGCGCCAGCACCTCACCGGTGGCTGAGCTGGTGCGTCGCTACCCCATCAAAAGCCAGAACGTCATCGCCCACATCCGCAAGGCCACGCAAGGCGAGGTGAGTTTGGAAAACTGCCACCCTTTTGTGCGCGAGTTGTGGGGCCGCTATTGGGTGTTTGCGCACAATGGCAATCTGGTGGACTTTGCGCCCCGGCTGCATGGCAACTTCAGGCCGGTGGGCCAGACCGACAGCGAACGGGCGTTTTGCTGGCTCATGCAAGAGCTGGCCAAATCGCATGCGGGCGTGCCCAGCGTGCAGGAGTTGACCCGCACCCTGCGTGAACTGGTGCCGCAGATTGCCCGGCACGGGACCTTCAATTTTTTGCTGTCCAACGGCGAGGCTTTGTGGGCGCATGCCAGCACCCACTTGCATTACGTGCTTCGCAGGCACCCGTTTGCTCGCGCTACGCTCAGTGATGAAGACCTGAGTGTGAACTTTGCCGAGCACACCCGCGAGAACGATCGCGTGGCCGTGGTGGTCACGCAGCCTTTGACCACTGACGAAAATTGGGTGGCTTTAGCGCCGGGGCGCGTGCATGCCTGGGTAGACGGTGACTTGGCATGATGGGCCACGGCACTGTCATCGGGGTGCCTACAATCTTTGCATGATCAAGTTTTCAAAAGCAATTTGGGTGGTGTTCGGCATGCTGTTGGGCATCCAGGGTGCCTGGGCTGCGCGCCCTTTCATGACCGACGATGCTCGGCTGACCACGCAGGGCAGTTGTCAGTTGGAGAGCTGGACGCGCCGCTACAGCAACAGGGTGGAATACTGGGCTTTGCCAGCCTGCAACCCAACGGGCAATTTCGAAATCACCGCGGGTGTGGGCCAGTTCAGCGCCAACGGTTTGCCTGGCAGTCAAGATCAGGTGCTGCAAGGCAAGACGCTGTTTCGCCCGCTGCAATCCAATGATTGGGCTTGGGGGCTGGCCTTGGGACGTGTCTGGCACCCATCAACTCAGCCAGGCCCCAATAATCTGGGCAACACGTATTTGAATTTGCCCTTGTCGGTGTCCAGGCTGGATGACCGGCTGGTTTTGCATGCCAATTTGGGCTGGTCGGTGGATCAACGCACCCGTCAAAATTCCACCACCTTCGGGATGGGCGCAGAGTACTGGGCGACAGGCAGAATCATGCTGATTGCTGAAGCTTTTGGAGACGATCGCCAAAAGCCTTTTGTCCAGTCGGGGATCCGTTTTTCAGTGATCCCCGGTTTGCTCCAGATCGATGCCACCCTTGGCACGCAGCCCTCAGGACGCGAACGAAACACTTGGACTTCGTTGGGACTGCGCTACACCCCCGACAAGCTTTTCTGATTCAGGCTGTTGGGCTCGATGTCAGCGCTGTTTCCAGCGCGTCGATGAACAGCGCGGCCACATCGCAGCCCATCTGGTCGGTGATTTCTTGAAAGCAGGTCGGGCTGGTCACGTTGATCTCGGTGAGGCTGTCACCGATGATGTCCAGGCCCACCAGCATCAAGCCGCGTGCAAACAAAATCGGGCCCAGCGCTTCGGCGATTTCGCGGTCACGCGCGGAAATCGGTTGCGCCACGCCCTTGCCGCCTGCGGCCAGGTTGCCACGCACTTCGCCGCCTTGGGGAATGCGGGCCAGGCAAAAGGGCACGGGCTTGCCGCCAATCAAGAGCACGCGCTTGTCCCCTTGCGCGATGCCGGGCAAAAACTTTTGCACCATCACGGTTTGTGCGCCATCCCGGTTGAGGGTTTCAATGATGGCACCCAGGTTCAAGCCGTCTGCGCCCACTTTGAAAATGCCCATGCCGCCCATGCCGTCCAGGGGCTTCAAGATGATGTCGCCGTGCTTGGCGTGGAATTCCCGGATGTCCGCTTCGCTGCGTGTCACCAGTGTAGGGGCGATGAATTGCGGAAACTCCATGATGGCCAGTTTCTCGGGGTGGTCGCGCAGCGCGGCGGGGCTGTTGAACACCTGGGCACCCTCGCGCTCAGCCTGGCCCAGCAGGTGTGTGGCGTAGAAGTATTCGCTGTCAAAAGGCGGGTCCTTGCGCATCACCACGGCGTCAAA
Source organism: Limnohabitans planktonicus II-D5 (assembly GCF_001270065.2). Lineage (GTDB taxonomy): Bacteria > Pseudomonadota > Gammaproteobacteria > Burkholderiales > Burkholderiaceae_C > Limnohabitans_A > Limnohabitans_A planktonicus. The sequence goes on along the minus strand of NZ_LFYT02000005.1, from coordinate 222,206 downwards.
GTCTTTCAGGGCGGCGCGGTGGCTGGCGGTTTCGGTGAACCAGTTGGTGGCGTCTCCAGTCAGGTGGATCTCGCGCACCAAAGCGGTCACGGCTTCGCCTTGCTGCCAGCGCACATCGCTCATCTCACAGGCCACGACCTGATGCCCCCTTTTTTGCGCCTCGCGCATCATGGAGAAGGTGGTGTCTTTGTAAATCTTGAAAGATTCCAGCGGATCGGCAACGAAGAGAAATTTCATAACTGTGCATTGTAGGTCGGAGGTCGAAGGCCCCGGCGTTGCCCCCTCCGCTCGTACATTGCGCCCTTTTTCGTCATGGCGTCCTCTAACTCCGTCATTGCGATCCCCGCACTCCGTCATTGCGAGTCCTTCAGTCCGTCATTCCGAGTCCTCTATTCCGTCATTGCGAGCGTAGCGTGGCAATCCAGATGCTGTGGTCGAGTTGGTGCTGGAGTTGATGGCGTGCGTCGTTGCTGGATTGCCGCGTCGCAGGCTCCTCGCAATGACGGGAAGCGGGTTGCTGGCAATGACGGAAAACACGCAGCTTTTTCATTGCAATCCCTCACTCCGTCATTGCGATCCTCTCAGTCCGTCATCCCGAGTCCTCTATTCCGTCATTGCGAGCGTAGCGTGGCAATCCAGATGCTGTGGTCGAGTTGGTGCTAGAGCTTGTGGCGTGCGCCGTTGCTGGATTGCCGCGTCGCAGGCTCCTCGCAATGACGGGAACCACGCAACCCTGTCATTGCTCCTTCACGCCGTCATTGCGTGCGCCGTTGCTGGATTGCCGCGTCGCAAACTCCTCGCAATGACGGGAAATTGCGTGTGTTAACCGGTGATGCCTGTAGTTTCCCGCAGGTCGGCACTGGCAGAGTCCGACATGTGCGCTTGCAAGCTGCTCAGCTGTGAGCCAGGCTTACTGGAAAGCCACCTCGGCAAAGCTGCGCAGTTTGCGGCTGTGCAGCTGGGCAGGGCCTGCGGCGCGCAGCAACTCCAGGGCCCGGATGCCGATCTGCAGGTGCTGGTTGACCCGTTCTCGGTAAAAGTGGTTGGCCATGCCAGGCAGCTTGATCTCGCCGTGCAGCGGCTTGTCGCTCACGCACAGCAAGGTGCCATAGGGCACGCGAAAGCGAAAGCCGTTGGCGGCAATGGTGGCGCTTTCCATGTCGAGCGCGACGGCGCGGCTTTGGCTAAAGCGCCGCTGTGGGGTGTTGTCGGGCAGCAGTTCCCAGTTGCGGTTGTCGGTGCTGGCCACGGTACCGGTGCGCATGAGGCGTTTGAGGTCCGCACCATGACAACCTGTGACTTCGGAAACCGCACGTTCAAGTGCCACCTGGATCTCGGCCAGCGCCGGAATCGGCACCCACAGGGGGAGTTCTTCGTCAAGCACATGGTCCTCGCGCACATAGGCGTGTGCCAGCACATAGTCGCCCAGCTGCTGCGTGGTGCGCAGGCCCGCGCAGTGGCCCAGCATCAGCCAGGTGTGGGGGCGCAGCACCGCGATGTGGTCGGTGATGGTCTTCGCATTGGCCGGACCCACGCCGATGTTGACCATGGTGATGCCGCTGTGGTCTTCGCGCACCAGGTGGTAGCCGGGCATTTGCGGCAGACGTGGCGGGGCCGTGCCCAGCGCATCCTCGGGCTGAGCACTCAGGCCCACGCGGCGCGTGACCACGTTGCCAGGCTCCACAAAGGCCACATAGGGGCTGTCGGCTTTGGCCATCTCGGCGCGGCCCAGCGCAATGAATTCGTCAATATAGAACTGGTAATTGGTGAACAGCACAAAGTTCTGGAAATGCACCGGGTTCGTGCCGCAGTAGTGGCGCAGTCGGTGCAGCGAGTAGTCGATGCGTGGCGCGGTGAACAGCGACAGCGGCGCAGGCTGACCCGGCGCTGGCTCGTAGGTGCCGTTGGCAATGCCGTCGTCCATGGCAGTCAGGTCGGGCAGGTCAAACACCTCGCGCATCTGGGCGCGGCGCTCGGTGCTCATCACGCCTTCGATGTGGTCGTTTTCGGCGAAGGAAAAATGCACCGGTATGGGCAACAGGCTGGTGCCCACCTCCAGCGCCACGTCATGGTTGGCCAGCAGCAGTGCAAACTGCTGGCGCAGATACACCGCAAACAGGTCGGGGCGTGTGAGTGTGGTTTCGTAGCGTCCGGCGGTGGCCACAAAGCCGTAACTCAGCCATTCGGTTTCCAGGCTCTTGGGGGGCGTCCATCCGGTGGTGGTCTGCAGCCGCACAAAGGGGTAGCAAGCCCGCACTTTGTCGATCATGGGCTCGCCCGCCACATAACGGCGCATGGCGTCGCGCAGGTGACTCAGGCTTTGTTCGTAGATGGCCTGCACCCGCTTCAGGGCGGCATCGGCGCTGTCAAACACTTCGGGGGCGATGAATGGAATAGGTCTTTGCATGCAGCCATTGTGCCCGGGCTTGGGGACTGGGCCTGTGACGGCACTGTCGCTTCCTCGCAGGTCCACATACCAAGCGTATTTCTTGGAATGAGCATTAAAGAATGCATTTTTATGACGCACAATCGCCATCCTTCATCATTCACATTGCGCAATGCGGGGGTTTTTGTGTCAGACAGCAAATCGTATCCATTGAGTTTCACCGGTCGCGGCAGCGAATATTTCAAAATCTGGATTGTCAACATCCTGTTGAGCATCGTGACCGTGGGCATCTATTCGGCATGGGCCAAAGTGCGCACCCAGCGCTGGTTTTATGGTCACACCGTGCTGGATGGGCAGCCTTTCACCTATCTGGCCACCCCCATGCAGTTGCTCAAGGGGCGTTTGATCGCCTTGGCCGTCATGGTGGTTTACGCCCTGTCCAGCCATTTCATGCCTGCCTTGGCTGTGGCGATCATGGTGGCGCTGTTCATAGCGACACCTTGGCTGGTGGTGGCCGGTTTGCGTTTCAATGCCCGCATGAGTGCTTATCGAGGCATTCGTTTTGATTTCACGGGCGGCGTGAAAGAGGCGGCCATGGTGTATGTGTTGCTGCCACTGCTGCTGCCCTTCACGCTCGGCCTGATCCTGCCCTACATGAGCTATCGCCAGGTCCGATTTGTGATTGCACACACCCGCTTTGGTGATACGGCCGCCCAGTACCAGGGGCAGCACAAACAGTTCTGGCGCGTTTATCTGATCGCGCTGGCCATGCTGTTGGTGCCTGTGGCCTTAATCGGTGTGGGCGCCTGGAGCGTGGTTTCCAACCCTGTGCTGGGCGCCAGTCTGGTGGGTGTGGCGGTGGTGCTGTTCTACGGCGCCATGCTGATGATTGGCGGCTATGTCATGGCCCGCATCGGCAATCTGTATTTCAACCCCAGTTCATTGGGTGCGGTGGGTTTTGAAAGCCGTTTGCGCGCACGCAGCCTGATCTGGATTTTTGTCTCCAACGTGTTCCTCATGGCCATCACCTTGGGACTTTTTTACCCTTGGGCGCGGGTTCGTCTGGCCCGCTACCGCGCAGCGCAGTTGACGGTGCAATCAGCCCAAGCCTTGGACATCTTCACCGGCTCGCGACTGCAAGCCCCGGGGGCAACAGGGTCTGAGATGGCCGATGCATTGGCTGTTGGCACGGGTTTCCTGTGAGTGTCTTTGAGGCTGATTATTTTGATGGCCTCAGTGCTCGCGGCCATGTGGTGCAGCTGACGATCAGCCAGGGTCAGCTGCATTGGTCTTCCGACGCCATGGCCGGGTCAGCCCCGCTGGAGAAGTTGCGCTGGGACCCTGCTGTGGGGCAGACCCATGCCCTCGTTCATCTGAGCGACGGCGGTTTTTTTCGCGTGCACGACCGTTCCTTGGGGACGCACTGGGCGCAGGCTGGTGGCGTGGGTCTGGAGCGCTGGGCGCGGGTGCTGGAAGGGCGCATGCTCTATGCACTGGGGGCTTTGCTGGTGGCCTGTGCCTTGGTGTTTTCAGGCTTGCGCTGGGGCGTGCCAGCAGCTGCCAAGGTCGTTGCCGCTGTCTTGCCGGATGCGCTGGTGCAGATCGTCGCAGACCAAACCCTGCAAGTGCTGGATGGCGTGATGCTGGCCCCCTCCAAATTGCCTGAGCAGCGGCAGCAGGCCTTGGCGCAGCAGTTGCAGGACTTGTGCGCGCGCACAAGTTGCCCACCTTACAAGCTCTTGTTTCGACAAGGCAAACGCATCGGAGCCAATGCCATGGCGCTGCCCGGCGGGACAGTGGTGGTCACGGATGAGCTGGTCTTGCTGGCCGGGCACGACGAAGAAACCCTGGCCGTGCTGGCGCATGAGTTGGGCCATGTTCATGAACGGCATGGTTTGCGCTTGTCGCTTCAGTCGCTGGGTGCCGGTTTGATTTTGGTGGCCATTACCGGTGATGTGAGCAGCGTGTCCGATATGGCTGCGGGTTTGCCTGCTTTGCTGCTGCAAACTGGCTATTCACGGAGCATGGAGCGTGAAGCCGATGACTTCGCCTTGCATTGGCTGCAAAGCGTCTGCGTGTCGCCCCAACGCTTTGCCGACATCCTGCAACGCTTGGACAAGCGCCCCGGCGAGACCGGTATGCTGGACAGCCACCCGGGCACCGCTGAACGCATCCGCCAATTCAGTCGCGCATCGGCCTGTTGACGGCCACCTTCCCACAGCTGTGGGGATTCGTCGAGGGAGCATGCACGCTTGGGCACGATGCGTGATCAGGGCGAGTGCCACGCCCATTGCGCGCAGGGCGCAGCGCCTGCATGGGAGGTGTGCAGTCGCTTTGACAGGGTCAAAGACTTCTGGTGACGCGATGGAAACTCGAGAACTTTTCTGCAGCCATGTTTTGCGGTCAATACCCGTAAACGTATAAATTTAATTGTTATTAGGTGGTCTTTATTTAATAAATCTGTAACTAAGTGCTGAGACATTAAACGACTTCAACAACTCGGAGAATGCTTTGCAGCACAATGAATACGACGACAACGCGATCGTCAACCCATCGCCCAACTTGCACATGAATGACTTGCTGGCGATCCGTTTGAGCCGCCGCCAAACGCTCAAGGGCGGCGTGGGTGTCACCGCCACGGCTTTGCTGGGTGGTCTGGGTCTGAGCGCTTGCGGGGGTGATTCATCTTCACCCGTAACTCCTTTGGCGCTGGGGTTTGCCGCTGTCGCCAAGAACAAAAATGACGTGGTCACGGTACCTGAAGGCTACCAAGTGAGCATCCTGCATGCCCTGGGTGACCCCATGCACTATGCCGACTCATCTTGGCAAAACAATGGCTCTGAGACGGCCGACTCCTACAACCGCCGCATCGGCGATGGCCACGACGGCATGTATTACTTCGGCCTGACCGAAGACGGCAAATACGATGCCAACCGCTCCGACCGTGGTTTGCTGTGTGTGAACCACGAATATGTGGTCTCGCCTTACGTGATGCACCCCGCCGGCCGAACAGCGGGTGCTGCCCGCGTGGCCAGCGAAGTGGAAAAAGAAATCTACGCCCACGGCGTGAGCGTTGCAGAAGTCAAGCGCAGCACCGGCAACGACATGACCATGGTGCGTGGCTCCAAATTCAACCGCCGCATCACTTCGGCCACTGAAATGACTTTCTCTGGTCCAGCCAAGGGCAATGAGTGGCTCAAAACCAAATTTTCTGCTGATGGCACCAAGACACGTGGTACCAACAACAACTGCGCCAATGGCTACACCCCTTGGGGCACTTACTTGACCTGCGAGGAGAATTGGTTGAACGTGGTGGGCCGTGCTGCAGGCGATAACGCCAAACGCGTAGCCAAAGATGTGGCTTCTTTGAACCGGTATGGCTTGACGGAAAACCGCAAAAACCCCTATGGTTGGGACACTCCCGGTACGGATGACTTGTTTGCCCGTTGGACCTCTTCTGTCGTCGGCGCGACGGCAGCGGATGATTACCGCAACACGGCCAACAACTTTGGTTGGGTGGTCGAAATCGATCCGTTCAACAACACTTCTGTCCCTGCCAAGCGCACGGCCCTGGGCCGCTTCAACCACGAAGGCGCATGGCCAGCCCCCGCCGTTGTGGGGCAGCCCATCGTGATGTACCAAGGCGATGACGCTCGCAACGAATACATCTACAAGTTTGTCTCCAAGGCTTTGTGGGACCCCAAGGATGTCAATGGGGGTTTGGCGGCAGGTGCCAAGTACTTGGACGAAGGCACTTTGTATGTGGCCAAGTTCAGCGCCGACGGCACAGGCACTTGGTTGGAACTGACTTTCGGTAAAAACGGCTTGGACGCCAACAATGCCTTGTTCGCTTTCGCCAATCAGGGTGATGTGGTGATCAATACCCGCTTGGCAGCCGATAGCCTGGGCGCCACCAAGATGGACCGTCCTGAGTGGGGTGCTGTGAACCCATTGAACGGTGAGGTCTACATGACCCTCACGAACAACAACTCATCCAATCGCGTCGATCCAGCCTCCACGGCTGCACTCACCGGTCGCCAAGCCAAGCCCGATGCGGCTAACCCACGTTTTTATGACGATGGCGAAGGCAACAAAAGCAACCCCAATGGACACATCATTCGTTGGAAAGAAGATGCTGGCAGCGTGGCAGCCACCAAATTTGCATGGGACATCTATTTGTTCGGCGCAGAAAACGATGCCGCAGCCAATGTCAACCTGTCAGGTTTGACAGCAGTCAACGACTTCTCCAGCCCAGATGGTTTGTACTTTGATCACCGCGGCATGCTCTGGATCCAGACCGATGACGGCGCCTACACCGATGTGACCAACTGCATGATGCTGGCTGCTGTGCCTGGCAAAGTGGGCGACGGTGGCAAAGCCATTGCAGTGGGTGGTACGCAGACCATCAAAGGTGCCAACGCAACAGAAAATACAGTGCGCCGTTTCCTGGTGGGACCTAAGGATTGCGAGATCACGGGTGTTGTCGTCACGCCCGATGGCAAAACCATGTTTTGCAACGTGCAGCACCCAGGGGAAGATGGAACGCTGGCAAATCCAAACAGCGCTTGGCCGGATACCCAGACCCATGCGGCGTCGACCAAGCGCCCACGCTCGGCCACGTTTGTGGTGACCCGTAAAGACGGCGGGACCATCGCCGTTTAAATAAGCCTGCAGAAGCCCACAAAAAGCCCCGGCACTGCGGGGCTTTTTTCTTGGGTGGCGTGACACTGGGCATGCCCGCCTTGTGTGTACCCATGTGGCCTGGTTTTGCAGGTCAGACGGTCAGTCCGATAAGTTTGGGCGAAAACTGGGCTCTTGTTGGGGTGTGTTCAAGGCTTGATGGGCGGCGTATCCAGACTGTCGGTAAAAGCTTCAAACAAGCGGCTGTAATTCATGGAATAAAGAGGCATGAGCGTGCTGGGCCATGCGCTGGTGATCAAAAGAACGGCTTTGCGGCTGCGATCCAAGAACAGGTGTTGACCAAAAACCCCCAGCATGACCGGCTGGCTCTCGCCGAGCAGCCAGAATTGGTAGCCATAGCCATAAAGACGATTGACCCCATTGCCTTTATGAAAGTGTTCGGGTTGAGCGCTCATGCGCGTGGCTTCATCCAGATACGACTTTGAGATGACTTGCCTGTCGCCGACTTTGCCATCATTGACGATCATCAGTCCAAGGCGCACCCAGTCTCTGGCTGTGGCCGCAAAGCCCATTTGGCCCATGGCCTGACCAGCGCCGTCCAGTTGCCATGTTCCGCTGTCTTGGGCACCCATGGGGCCCCAAATTTTTTCCTGCATGTACTGGCAGATGGGCTGCCCTGTGGCGTGAGCGACCACCTGATTCAGTACGATGGATTCGATGCCTGCATAGTTGAATTTGCTGCCCGGCGTGTGAAAGGGTTTGCCCTTGAAGACATTGATGGCAACGATCGAGCCTTGTGACTCCAGATAACCCTGCATGCGCGCATTGTCATCGCGGCCGGAATAGTTTTCGCTGTAGTTCATGCCTGAGCTCATGCGCAGCAGATGACGAAGGCTGATCGCGCCATAAGCCGAGTCTGCAATCGCGGGCACATACTTGCTGGCCGGGTCGTCCAATGAAGCGATCTTGCCTTCATCGAGTGCAATGCCTACCAACAAACTGGTGATGGATTTGGCCATTGAAAAAGACGCAAACTTGTCTGAAGGTAAGCGCATGCGCGGGTAGCGCTCCTCCAAAATCTTGTCTGCTTGCGCTGCAATCAAGGAGGTGACCGGGTAGGCATCGACAAAGTCATCCAGGGTTCGGGTCCCGCCAATAGGGAACCTTGAATAACTCAGCGGGCGGGGCAGCTGCCCTTGCGCCAAGCTGCGACTGTGTGGTCCCGGCTCAATGGTGCATGAGCTGAAGTACTTGGCCCAATTGGAAAACGTGGCCACCCTGACCGGAGCAAAGGTTTGGTAATCCTTGGCGGCGCTGGGCGAAGGGAAGTTTTTTTCCCGCTCCGCCAGAAAGGCGGGTGTTTCTGCCTGCGCACATCCCACAAAGAGCAGCAAGCCCATGGCCAGCATGCGGTGAAGTTGGACCATGGCTTGCTTATTCCTCATCACATATTGCGTCGGTACTGCCCACCCACCTCAAACAAGGCGTTGGTGATCTGACCGAGCGAGCACACACGCACCGCGTCCATCAGCACCTCAAACACGTTGCCGTTGTCGATCACGGTTTGCTGCAAACGATTGAGCATGGCGGGCGATTCGGCGGCGTGTTGGGCGTGGAAGTCATGCAGGCGCTGGAGTTGCGATTGTTTTTCTTCCTCGGTCGAGCGGGCCAGCTCCAGTGTTTCCATGACCGCGTCACCTTTGGGGTTGCGGAAGGTGTTGACGCCGATGATGGGCAGCTCGCCGGTGTGCTTGAGCATCTCGTAGTGCATGGACTCGTCTTGGATCTTGCCGCGCTGGTAGCCGGTTTCCATCGCGCCCAGCACACCGCCGCGCTCGGCGATCTTTTCAAACTCGGCCAACACGGCTTCTTCCAGCAACTCGGTCAGCTCTTCGATGATGAAGGCACCTTGGCTCGGATTTTCGTTCTTGGCCAAGCCCCACTCGCGGTTGATGATCATCTGGATCGCCATGGCGCGGCGCACCGAGTCTTCGGTGGGCGTGGTGATGGCTTCGTCAAACGCGTTGGTGTGCAGGCTGTTGCAGTTGTCGTAGATCGCAATCAGCGCTTGCAGCGTGGTGCGGATGTCATTGAACTGGATCTCTTGAGCGTGCAGCGAGCGACCCGAAGTCTGGATGTGGTACTTGAGTTTTTGGCTGCGTTCGTTCGCGCCGTATTTCTCTTTCATGGCCACCGCCCAGATGCGGCGTGCCACACGGCCCATGACGGTGTACTCGGGGTCCATGCCGTTGCTGAAGAAGAACGACAAATTGGGCGCGAAATCGTCGATGTGCATGCCACGCGCCAAATACGCTTCGACAAAGGTGAAACCGTTGGAGAGCGTGAAGGCCAACTGGCTGATCGGGTTGGCCCCGGCTTCGGCGATGTGGTAACCGCTGATGGACACGGAGTAGAAATTGCGCACGTCGTGGTGCACAAAATACTGCGCGATGTCGCCCATCACTTTCAATGAAAACTCGGTCGAGAAGATGCAGGTGTTCTGGCCCTGGTCTTCTTTCAGGATGTCGGCCTGCACCGTGCCGCGCACATTGGCCAGTACCCATTCGCGGATCTTGGCAGCTTCGGTTTCGGTGGGCTCGCGGCCGTTCTCAAGCTTGAACTTGTCGAGATTTTGGTCAATGGCCGTGTTCATGAACATGGCCAGGATCGACGGCGCGGGACCGTTGATGGTCATCGACACCGAGGTGGTGGGGTTGCACAGGTCAAAGCCCGAGTACAACACCTTCATGTCGTCGAGCGTGGCCACGTTCACGCCCGAATTGCCGATCTTGCCGTAGATGTCCGGACGCAGGTCGGGGTCGTTGCCGTACAGCGTGACCGAGTCAAACGCGGTGGACAGGCGCTTGGCGGGCAGGCCTTCGCTCACCAACTTGAAGCGGCGGTTGGTGCGGAAGGGGTCGCCTTCACCGGCGAACATGCGGGTCGGGTCTTCGCCTTCGCGCTTGAAGGCAAAGGTGCCTGCGGTGTAGGGGTAACTGCCGGGCACGTTGTCCAGCATCAACCACTTGAGCACTTCGCCATCGTCTTCGTATCGGGGCAGGGCCACCTTGCGGATGGTGGTGCCGCTCAGACTCTTGGTGGTCAGCGCCGTGCGGATTTCTTTGTCACGGATCTTGACCACGTATTCTTCACCCGCATAGGCTTTTTGCATGTCGGGCCACTGGGCCAGCAGTTTGCGGGCGTGGGGGTCTTGCGTTTGCTCGCGGGCAACGGCCAGGTCGATGGCGGCTTCGGCGGCCTTGGCGCGACCGGATTTGCCCACTTCGAGCATGCGGGCCGCAGCACGCAGTTGCTGGATTTCACGGGCCAGGCGCGACTGGTCGATGGCGCGTTTTTTGTAGCCACGCACGGTGTCGCTGATCTCGGCCAGGTAACGGGTGCGGGAAGACGGCACCACCGGGTTCTGGTGGGTGCTGTAGCGCACGCTGACCACCGGCAAGCGGCCTTCGGTGGTCTTCATGCCCAGCTCGGCCAAGCGGGCTTTGAGGGCTTGGTAAAGCGCCGTCACGCCGTCGTCGTTGAAGCGGGCGGCCATGGTGCCAAAGACGGGCATTTGCTCGGTCGGCACGGTCCAGGCTTCCTTGTTGCGCTGCACCTGCTTGGCCACATCGCGCAGGGCATCCGATGCGCCTTTGCGGTCAAATTTGTTGATCGCCACGAACTCGGCAAAGTCCAGCATGTCGATTTTTTCGAGCTGGCTGGCCGCGCCGAACTCGGGCGTCATCACGTACATCGGCACGTCCACATGCGGCACGATGGCGGCGTCGCCTTGGCCAATGCCGGAGGTCTCGACCACGATCACGTCAAAACCGGCGACTTTGCAGGCTGCCACCACATCGGGCAGAGCGGCTGAAATTTCACTGCCAAAGTCACGCGTGGCCAGCGATCGCATGAACACGCGGGGGCCTTGGGACCAGGGTGAAATGGCGTTCATGCGGATGCGGTCGCCGAGCAGTGCACCACCGCTCTTGCGGCGGGATGGGTCGATGGAGATCACGGCCACGCGCAGCGCGTCGCCCTGGTCCAGGCGCAGGCGGCGGATCAATTCATCCGTGAGCGAGGACTTGCCCGCACCGCCGGTGCCGGTGATGCCCAACACGGGCACTTTCTTTTGCGCGGCTTGTTCGCGCACGGCTTGGACCACGCTGGCATCGGCTTTGTCGTTTTCTAAAGCGGTGATCAGTTGTGCCAGGGCGCGCCAATTCATCTCGCCGTGGCCCTGAATCGCGTCCACGGTTTTGGGGGCCAAGGGGCTCACGTCCTGGTCGCAGCGCATGACCATCTCGCCAATCATCCCGGCCAGGCCCATTTTCTGGCCGTCTTCGGGGCTGAAAATGCGCACGCCTTTGTCGGCCAAAGCGCGGATTTCGGTCGGCACGATCACGCCACCGCCGCCGCCAAACACCTGGATGTGTTCGCCGCCCCGGGCCTTGAGCAGATCGACCATGTAGCTGAAGTATTCGTTGTGCCCGCCCTGGTAAGAGCTGATGGCGATGCCCTGGGCGTCTTCTTGCAGGGCAGCGGTCACCACCTCGTCCACCGAGCGGTTGTGGCCCAGGTGAATCACTTCGGCGCCCATGCTTTGCAGGATGCGGCGCATGATGTTGATGGCGGCATCGTGGCCGTCAAACAGAGAAGCGGCGGTGACAAAACGCACCTTGTTGGTGGGGCGGTATTCGGCCAGGGCTTTGAATTCGGCAGAAAGATCGGTCATTCGGTGTCTCCATGGGCTGGCTGATTGACGTTTACGTTAACGTCAACCAAAACGCGCATCTTAGCCGCTGATGGCTTGCCTGTCACTGACGGTCTGGGTTTGTGCTGGCAAAGTCCAGTGCTCCTGGGTGGCTTGGCATGAAATTGCACCGCCAAGGGCAGGCAGGGTATTTTGTAGGCGCTTGCCTGCAAGCGATCACCCCGCAGACCACCAGCCCCAGCGAATCGCCAGCTGGGCGCAAAAAGTTATCATTGCCCGATACATGCATACTGCCACCCGTAATGCCTGTAAGCGCTGGAGATTTCCATGAGCCGAATCGTTGATCCTGAAAAGAAAAAAGCCCTGTGCGCCCGTTTGGCACGCATTGAAGGGCAGTTGCGCGGCTTGCAGCGCCTGATCGAGTCGGATGCCGACTGCGAAAAAGTGGCCCAGCAAATGGCCGCCTCACGCAAGGCGCTGGACAAGTCCTTTTTTGCCATGGTGGGCTGCATGATTGAGCAAGGCGACCAATCCCCCCATCAGGTGGCCGAGATGTTGACCAAATTTGCCTGAGGAAGCTATGTCATGAACCCGATCCAATTGTTTGATCCGGCATCCAGCACTTACACCTACATCCTGTTCGATGACCTGAGCCGTGAGGCCTTGATCATTGACCCCGTGGATGATCAGTTGCAGCGCGATCTGGCCGTGCTGAAAGAGCACGGCCTGACGCTGCGCTGGTCGGTTGAAACCCATGTGCACGCCGACCATGTGACCAGCGCCGGTCGCTTGGCCGAACTGACCGGAGCCCAGACGGCGGCACCTGCCGGATGTCACATTGGCACGGCCACGGTGCAACTCGAAGACGGCCAGGTGCTCGCGTTTGGCGCGCACAGCGTCAAGGCGCTGCTGACCCCCGGGCACACAGCGGGCAGCATGTGTTTTTATGGGGTGTTTGGCCCGTCTCACCACGTCTTCACGGGCGACACCTTGCTGATCAATGGCTGCGGCCGCACCGATTTTCAGTCGGGCAGTCCCGAGGCGATGTACAACAGTTTGACGAATGTGCTGTTCAAACTGCCTGCACAGACCACCGTCTGGCCCGGCCACGACTACCAGGGCCGCACGCACTCCAGCATTGGGCATGAGATGCTGCACAACGCCCGTGTGGCGGGCAAGACACAGGCGCAATTTGTCGAGACCATGAACAACTTGAATCTGCCCAGACCGAAGCGCATGGATGAAGCCGTGCCCGCCAACTTGACGTCGGGCCTGCGCCACGATGCGGGTGGTGATGCCTTGCTGGCCGTGCGGCCGGTGTCCGGCTATGCGGGTGATGTGAGTCCTCAGCTGGCTTGGGCCTGGGTGCAATCGGGGCAAGCTGCGCTGGTCGATGTGCGCACCGATGCCGAACGCGCCTGGGTAGGCTTTGTGCCCGAAGCCCATGCCCTGGCCTGGAAGCAGTGGCCCGGCATGGCGATGAACCCCGAGTTCGATGCGGGCATTCAGGCTCTGGGGGCAGGCGGCAAAAAGCTGGTGCTGCTGTGCCGCAGCGGTGTGCGGTCAATTGCAGCGGCGCAACGTGCCACCGAACTGGGCTTGCAAGCCTACAACATCCTGGAAGGCTTCGAGGGCGATCCAGACAGCCACGCCCACCGTGGCACCAGCGGCGGCTGGCGCTTTCACGGCCTGCCCTGGCGGCAGGCTTGAGCCTGTTGATCCGGCGCGCTGAAGTCTGAAACGGTTGCGCCAAGTCACCCGCAGGTCGGTGGCTTCAGCCCCGACACTTGATGACTTCACAGGGCCGGATCAACAGGAGCCATGCCGGGTAAACCGCGTCACGGGGACAAAACCTGAGCCCTGTGTGACTGATGCACGCTGGGGGCGGGCGATAAACTGCCCCGATGAAATCAGCCGTTGAACACCTCCTTGCCCGCATCGACGCCAAGCGCGACGAAGTCACAGCGCTTACCCAGGATCTGGTGCGCATTCCTACCGTCAACCCACCCGGTGACGCCTACGAGGCCTGCGCCCATTTCATTGGCGAGCGGCTGGCTAAAAAAGGTTTTGCGGTCGAATATGTGCGCGCCCTGGGTGCCCCTGGCGACAGCGACAGCCACCCGCGCACCAATGTGGTGGCGCGTTGGCAGGGCGGGGCCCCTGGCGAGTGCGTGCACTTCAACAGCCACATCGACGTGGTCGAAGCCGGTTCCGGCTGGACCTATGAGCCCTTTGGCGGTCAGGTGGCCAACGGCCGCGTGTATGGCCGTGGCACCTGCGACATGAAGGGTGGCCTGGCGTCCAGCATCATCGCCTGCGAAGCCCTGATCGAGTCGGGTTTGCCGATACCAGGCGCTTTGGAAATCAGCGGCACGGTGGACGAAGAATCCGGCGGCTTTGCGGGTGTGGGCTATCTGGCCGAACGCGGTTATTTCAGCAAGCCGCGTGTGCACCATGTAATCATTCCCGAACCGCTGGGCGTGGACCGCATCTGCCTGGGGCACCGGGGGGTGTGGTGGGGCGAGGTCGAAACCTGGGGCCGCATTGCGCATGGCTCCATGCCCTTTCTGGGCGACAGCGCCATCAACCACATGAGCGCCTTTATTCATTTGCTGGAGACGCAATTGCAGCCCCGCCTGCAAGGGCGCAGCACTGCCGAGCCGGTGGAGCCGCCGGGCGCGCGGGTGAGCACGCTGAACATCAACAGCATCCACGGCGGGCAGGTGGAGCAGCACTATGCCAACGACGAGCGCGGCTGGCCCACGGCGCAAACGCCCGCGCCGGTGGTGGCGCACAGCTGCCGCACGGTGCTCGACCGGCGCTTCATTGCCGAGGAAAACCTCGAAGCCGTCAAGAAAGAAATCATCGACATGCTCGATGAACTCAAACGCACCCGGCCAGGTTTTGACTACGGCATCCGCGACATCATGAGTTTTGTGCCGACCGCCACGCCCAAAGACGCGCCGGTGGTGGACGCTACAGCCCGCGCCATTGCCCGCGTGCTGGGTCGAGAGCCCAGTTACATCGCCAGCCCCGGCACCTATGACCAAAAGCACATCGTGCGTTCAGGGCAATTGAAGGACTGCATCGCCTATGGCCCCGGCATCCTGGATTTGGCGCACCAGCCCGATGAATACGTGGGCATTCAGGAACTGGTGGATTCGGCCAAGATCATGGCGCTGGCCTCGCTGGACTTGACCGGCTGGTCGCGCAGCGTGGCGGCCTGAGGGCCTGCGTCTTCCTGTTGGCTTCGGCGCAGGCTCCACGTCGGGGTCTTCGACCGCCGACCTACGGGGTGGATTCTGTTCGCGGATGCCAGGCGTGCCGAAAACATCGTAGGTCGGCACTCGCAGAGTCCGACGTTGACCCGATTGACCCCCAAGCCCATGCAGGCGCGGCGCTTGGATCAGACATTTGTCGGGGTCTTCGACCGCCGACCTACGTGGTGGATTCTGTTCGCGGATGCCTGACGTGCCGAAAACACCGTAGGTCGGCACTCGCAGAGTCCGACGTTTATTCGATTGACCCCCAAGCCCATGCAGGCACAGCGCTTGGATCAGACATTTGTCGGGGTCTTGGGCCGCCGACCTACGAAGTCGATTCCGTTCGCGGATGCCTGAAGTGCCGAAAACACCGTAGGTCGGCACTCGCAGAGTCCGACGTTTATTCGATTGACCCCCAAGCCCATGCAGGCACAGCGCTTGGATCAGGCATTTGTCGGGGTCTTGGGCCGCCGACCTACGAAGTCGATTCCGTTCGCGCATGCCTGATATGAGGAAGACATCGTAGGTCGGCACTCGCAGAGTCCGACGTTGATCCGATTGACCCCCAAGCCCATGCAGGCGCAGCGCTTGGATCAGACATTCGTCGGGGTCTTCGACCGCCGACCTACGGGGTGGATTCTGTTCGCGGATGCCTGACCTTTAGAAGACACCGTAGGTCGGCACTCGCAGAGTCCGACGTTTATTCGATTGACCCCCAAGCCCATGCAGGCACAGCGCTTAGATCAGGCATTTGTCGGGGTCTTCGACCGCCGACCTACGGGGTGGATTCCGTTCGCGGATGCCTGACGTGTAGAGGACATCGTAGGTCAGCACTCGCAGAGTCCGACGTTGATCCGATTGACCCCCCAAGCCCATGCAGGCACAGCGCTTGGATCAGACATTTGTCGGGGTCTTCGACCGCCGACCTACGGGGTGGATTCCGTTCGCGCATGCCTGATATGAGGAAGACATCGTAGGTCGGCACTCGCAGAGTCCGACGTTGATCCGATTGACCCCCAAGCCCATGCAGGCACAGGCTTGGATCAGGCATTTGTCGGGGTCTTCGACCACCGACCTACGGGGTGGATTCCGTTCGCGGATGCCTGACGTGTAGAAGACATCGTAGGTCGGCACTCGCAGAGTCCGACGTTGACCCGGTTGACCACCCAAGCCCATACAGGCGCAGCGCTTGGATCAGGCATTTGTCGAGGTCTTCGACCACCGACCTACGGGGTGGATTCCGTCGTGGTCTTGGACCGCCGACCTACAAAACGCCGGGGGGCTTTTGGGCGATCATGGCCTGGTTGGCCATTTCGTAGGCGTGGGCCAGTTTGAGCAAGTCCAGGTCGCCTTGGGGTTTGCCAATCAGTGACAGGCCCATGGGCAGGCCATCGGGGCCAAAGCCTGCGGGCACGCTGATGGCGGGCAGGCCCGCAAAGGTGGCGTAAATCACCACTTCCATCCAGCGGTGGTAGGTGTCCATGGTCCGGCCCGCCACACTTTGCGGCCAGCGCATCGTCACATCAAACGGCCAGGTTTGCGCCACCGGAATGGCCAGTACATCAAAGCGTTCAAACAACTGCAGCATGCTCTGGAAAAACCGTGTGCGTGTGGCGCTGGCCGACATCAGCTGCGCGCCGGTCAAGGAAAGCGATTGGTCGTGTTCCCACAGCGCTTCGGGTTTGATTTTTTCGCGGTTGGCCGCGTTCACCAAAAAAGGTGCCACACGCGGCCCGACCAGGGCTTGGCGCCAGACCAGCCAGGCTTGCCAGACCTGCTCGGGTGGCATGCCCAGCACGGCCTCGTCCACTTGACAGCCCATATCAGACAGGCTGCCCAGGGCCGACTGGCAAATGTCCAGAATGCCGCTTTCCATGGGTAAATAGCCTTGCAGGTCACCGAGCCAACCGATGCGCGTGCCCTTGGGATCGCTGTCCAGGCTGCCCGCAAACACGGCGGGGTCCTGGCTCAGACTCAAGGGGCTGGCTGCATGCTTGCCCGCCTGCACCGACAGCAACATGGCCAGATCGCGCACATGCCGGGCCATGGGGCCTTCGGTGCCCAGCTGCGCAATGAACACGTCTTGCGCGGGCCACATGGGCACAAGGCCTTGCGAGGGGCGCAGGCCAAACACATGGTTCCAGCCTGCGGGGTTGCGCAAGCTGCCCATGAAGTCCGAGCCATCGGCCACGCACAGCATGCGTTGGGCCAGCGCCACGGCGGCTCCGCCACTGCTGCCGCCAGCGGATTTGCTGGGGTTCCAGGCGTTGCGTGTGGCCCCAAACACCTCGTTGAAGGTGTGTGAGCCCAGACCGAATTCGGGGGTGTTGGTTTTGCCGATAACGATGGCGCCTGCGGCTTTCATGCGCTGGGCCATCAAGCCGTCTTCAGCGGCCACAAAGTCCTTCATCAAGGGGCTGCCCAGGCTGGTGCGCAAGCCTTGCACATTGGCCAAGTCCTTGATGGCTTGGGGCAGCCCATGCATCCAGCCCAGGGATTGGCCCCTGGCCAGTTGGGCGTCGCGCTCGGCGGCTTGTGACATCAACAAGTCCGGCTCGACACGGCTGACGATGGCGTTGCTCAGCGGGTTGAGTCGGTCGACTTGCGCCAGTGTCGCCTGCATGACTTCTCGGCATGAAACTTGCTGGGTGTGTATCGCACGCGACAAATCGAGTGCGCTGCATTGGGTAATGTCCGGATAAGTGATTTGCATGTTTGCATTTATAGTGTTTTGGTCAAGTTTGACTTGTCCCCCTATTGACTGGAGTGATTCATGAAGCGTCGTTCTCTTTTTGCTGTTGCGGCTTTGGCTGCGGCGATGTGTGCACCCATGGCCGTTCAGGCCCAAGGCAAAACCCTCAAGTTGGTGCCCCATGCCAACATCACCATTCTCGATCCGGTCTGGACCACGGCCTTCGTGACGCGTAACCACGGCTACATGATTTATGACACTTTGTTCGGCACCGATCTGGCCGGCAAGGTCAAGCCCCAGATGGTGGACAAGTGGAACGTGAGCAAAGACAACCTGACCTGGACGTTCACGCTGCGGGACGGGCTGGAGTTTCACGATGGCAAAGCTGTCAACAGCGAAGACGTGGTGGCGTCCATCAAGCGCTGGACCAGCCGCGACAGCTTTGGCGGCGTGCTGGCCAAGAGCGTTGAGAGCTACGCCACGCCCGATGCCAAGACCTTTGTGATCAAGTTGAACAAGCCTTTTGGCGTGATGCTTGAAGCGCTGGGCAAGCCTTCGTCCAACGTGCTGTTCATCATGCCCGCACGCATCGCGGCCACACCCGGCACCGAGCAGATCAAGGAACACGTGGGTTCCGGTCCTTACAAGTTCGTGCCCGCCGAGTACAAGCCAGGTGAGCGACTGGTCTACACCAAGAACGACAAATACAAGCCCCGCGCTGAAGCGCCCGATGGGACCACCGGCGGCAAGCAGGTGAATGTGGACCGCGTGGAGTGGGTCATCATCCGCGACCCGCAAACCCAGTTCAATGCGCTGGTGGCCGGTGAGGTCGACATCGTCGAGCAGCCCACCTTTGAGCAATATGCATCGCTCAAGGCGCAAAAAGACATCCATTTGGTGGATGCGCAACCTGCTGGATTGCAGTTCATCTTGCGATTCAACCACCTGCATGCACCGTTCAACAACGTCAAGATCCGCCAGGCCGCCATGGTGGCGCTGGGCCAGGAAGCTCACCTGAAGACCCAGGTGGGTGCCCCCGGCATGTTCACGTTCTGCAAGAGCATGTACCCTTGCGGAACACCTTTCTCGAGCGAAAAGACGGGCATCTACACCGGCATGGCCGACCCCAAGAAAGCAGCAGAAATGCTCAAAGAGGCTGGCTATGACGGCACGCCTGTTTTGTTGATGCGTCCGACCGATCTGGCCTCGATTGCCAAACTCCCCTTGGTGGCCAAGCAGCAGCTCGAAGCCGCTGGCTTCAAAGTGGACATGCAGCAAATGGACTGGGCCACTTTGGTGGCACGCCGTGCCAAGAAAGACGCACCGGCACAGGGCGGCTGGAACGCCTTCATGACCGCTTGGACGGCGGGTGACATCCTGAACCCGCTGACCATGGCCATGATGAATGCTGCGGGTGACAAAGGCTGGTTCGGCTGGCAAGACGACAAGCAGATCGAAGACCTGAAAGTCAAGTTTGCGCAGGCCACCAACGATGCGCAGAAGAAGCAGATTGCCGAGCAGATTCAGCTGCGCGCCATGGAGACCGCTTCGCATGTGCCGTTGGGCCAGTACTTCAACCCTGCGGCTTTGCGCAAGAACGTCACGGGCCTGGTGCCCGGCGGTGCGCAGGTGTACTGGAACATCAAGAAGAACTGATCGGGCAAGCTGGTCGGCCCTGCGGGGTCCGGCCAGTCTTGACTGCATCGTCAGCTTTCGGGGCGGGGCCTGGGGTCTGGGCCTCGGCTGGCTGCTCATTCATCGTCATCCTCGGAATCTTTCATGCTGCGTTTTTTGATGCAGCGCCTGCTGGCGCTGATTCCTGTTTTGTTCACGGTGGCCATCATCGTGTTCCTGATCCTGCGGCTCACGCCGGGGGACCCCGCCGCCGTGATTGCAGGCAACAATGCCACCAACGAAGACATTGACCGCATCCGTGAGCAGTTGGGGCTGACCAAGCCTTTGTTCACGCAGTTCGGCATCTGGCTTTCGGGTGTTTTGCAGGGCGATCTGGGGTATTCCTTTTACCTCAACAAACCGGTCACCGAGCTGATTGCCCAGCGCATTGAGCCCACGTTGTCGCTGGCCGCAGGCACCATGCTGATTGCGGTGTGTTTGGCCGTGCCCCTGGGCACGCTGGCGGCCTGGCGCATGGGTGGCTGGCTGGACCGCATCTTGTCGGGCTTTGCGGTGGCCGGGTTTTCGGTGCCGGTGTTTGTGATCGGCTATGTGCTGATCTATGTCTTTGCCATCGAGTTGCAGTGGTTACCGGTGCAAGGCTATCGCCGTTTGTTCGGGCCGTCTTCGCAAGGGGTCGGTGCCTGGGCCTATCAGCTGGTGCTGCCCTGGATCAGTCTGGCCACGATTTATGTGGCCCTGATCGCCCGGGTGACACGCGCCAGTGTGTCCGAAGCCCTGACCGAAGACTACATCCGCACGGCCCGCGCCAAAGGCGTGACCGAGCAGGTGGTCTTGCTGCGCCATGCGCTGGCCAATGCGGCGGTGCCCATCGTCACCGTGATTGGCATCGGCATTGCGCTTTTGATTGGTGGCGTGGTGGTGACCGAGACGGTGTATGCCATTCCGGGCTTGGGCTCGCTCACGGTGGACGCGGTGCTCAACCGTGACTTTCCTGTCATTCAAGGGGTGGTGCTGTTTTTCAGCGTGCTCTATGTGTTGATCAACTTGCTGGTCGATTTGAGCTACCTGTGGCTCGACCCCCGCATCCGTTACTGAACCGCATGAACAAACTTTTTCGCAAACTGATGGCGAACACCTCGATCCGTCTGGGGTCTGGCGTGTTGGTGCTGTTGATTCTGATCGCCGCCATCGCCCCCTGGCTGGGCACGGTGGACCCGGCCGCCATGGACTCGGGCAACATCAACACCCTCTCGGGCACGGTGGGGCAGTTCGCCTTGCTCGACGGCTCCAGCGTGGCCCACACTTTCTGGATGGGCGCTGATAACTTCGGCCGCGACATTTACAGCCGCGTGCTCTACGGCACACGCGTGTCCTTGCTGGTGGGCTTGTTCACCGCCACGGTGGCCTTGGCCGTGGGGGGCGTGCTGGGCATGCTGGCGGGCTACTTTCGACTCGCTGACGCGGTGCTCATGCGCTTCATGGACGGCCTGATGGCGATTCCCGCCATCTTGCTGGCGATTGCGTTGGTCGCGGCACTGGGCGCGCAGCTGTGGACCGTGGTGGTGGCCATTGCCATTCCTGAAATTCCCCGCGTCACGCGCCTGGTGCGCTCGCTGGTGCTGACCTTGCGCGAAGAGCCCTTTGTGGAGGCGGCCCGCGCTTTGGCCACGCCCACGCCGGTCATTCTGGTGCGCCACATCTTGCCCAATGCGATGGCTCCGCTGATCGTGCAAGGCACCTTCATTGCGGCGAGCGCCGTGCTGACCGAAGCGATCCTCAGCTTCCTCGGCTTGGGTTTGCCCGCCGACATCCCGACCTGGGGCAACATCATGGCCGAGGGCCGGGTGCAGTTCACCCAGTACCCGGGCAATGTGCTGTTTCCCGCGCTGTTTCTGGTGCCTACGGTGCTGGCCATCAACTTGCTGGGTGACGGCCTGCGCGATGTGCTGGACCCCAAATTTGCCAAACGGAGCGGCGCATGACATCCACCGCTTCTCAATCTGTTCTGTCCATTCGTGGCCTCTCGGTCGCCTTGCCTGCAGGCGGTGACCGGGCGCACGCCATCACCGGTGTGTCGCTCGACATCCTGCCGGGCCAGACCCTGTGCGTGGTGGGCGAGTCCGGCTCGGGCAAATCGGTCATGGCCACCACGGTGATGGGTCTGCTGCCCAAAGAGCTGGACCCTGTGGCGGGCGACATCGTTTTGCAAGGCGAGTCCTTGCTGCAGGCGTCCAAACTGCGCTTGCGCCAGTTGCGCGGCAAGGCCATGGGCATGGTGTTCCAGGAGCCCATGACGGCCCTGAACCCGGTCATGAGCTGCGGCGACCAGGTCGACGAATTGCTGTCCACCCACACCGACTGGCCTGCCGAGCAGCGCCGTGCCGAAATTTTGCGCGTGTTCGAGCGCGTCAAGCTGCCCGACCCGGCACGCATGCTGCGCAGCTTCCCGCACCAACTCAGCGGTGGGCAACGGCAGCGCATCGTGATCGCGATGGCCGTGATCTTGAAGCCTGCATTGCTGATTTGCGACGAGCCGACCACCGCGCTGGATGTGACCACACAAAAAGAAATTTTGCGCTTGATCGCCGACCTGCAGCGCGAGCAGGGCAGCGCGGTGCTCTTCATCACCCACGACATGGGCGTGGTGGCCGAGATCGCCGACCAGGTGCTGGTCATGAACCAGGGCCAGGCGGTGGAAAGCGGCGACTGCGAGCAGGTCCTGCGCCGCCCCCGCGCCGAGTACACGCGCCAGCTGCTGGCCGCCGTGCCGGGCATGACGCCGCCACCTGCCAAACCCGAGCCCGAGGGGCCTGCCCTGCTGTCGGGTCAGGGTGTGGGCAAAACCTACACCAGCCACGACTGGCTGGGCCGCAGCCGCCCCACGGCGGCTCTGATGGATGCGGCGGTGGCCGTGCGTGCCGGTGAGACGGTGGGCATCGTGGGCGAGTCGGGTTCGGGCAAGTCGACCTTTGCGCGTTGCCTGATCCGCCTGATCGACCCGACAGAAGGGCAGATTTGGTGGGACGCCGACGACGTGGCCCGCATGCCCGAGGGCCAGTTGCGGCCATTGCGCCACCGCGTGCAGGTGGTGTTTCAAGATCCGAACCGCTCGCTGAATCCGCGCCGCACCGTGGGCCAGTCCATGGTTGAAGGTGCGATGAACTTTGGCCAGTCGCGCGAGCAGGCCGAAGCACTGGCGGTGGAATTGATGGCGCAGGTGCGTTTGCCAGTCGATGCCTTGAAACGCTACCCCAGCCAGTTCAGCGGTGGCCAGCGCCAACGCCTGGCGATTGCCCGTGCCCTGGCTTGCCGCCCGCAGGTGCTGGTGGCCGACGAGGCCGTCAGTGCGCTCGATGTGAGCGTTCAGGCCCAGATCCTCAACCTGCTGCGCGAGGCGCAGTCGCGCTTGGGTCTGGGGCTGCTGTTCATCACGCACGACCTGCGTGTGGCCGCCCAGCTGTGCGACCGCGTGATCGTGATGCACCAGGGGCGCATCGTGGAGCAGGGCCGCACGACCGAGCTGTATGCCAATCCGCAGCAGGATTACACCCGGCGACTGTTTGACGCCGCACCCGCCGCACTGCCCCCTTTGGATTGAACACGAGAGACGCTGAATGACCCGCATCCTGATCGCTGGTTACCAGCACGAGACCAACACCTTTGCCCCCAGCCAGGCCGATTGGGCCGCCTTCCAAAGCGGCGAGGCCTTTCCGGCCTATGTGCGCGGGCAGGCCATGGTTCAGGCCATGACCGGGGTCAATATTCCGGCCGGAGGTTTCATCGATGCGGCCCGGCGCGAAGGCTGGCAGTTGGTGCCTTCGGCTTGGGCCGGTGCCACGCCTTCATCGTATGTGACGCAAGATGCGTTCGAGCGCATTTGCAGCGCCATTCTGGAAGACGTGCGAGCGGCCATGGTGCAGGGCCTGGACGGTGTTTACCTCGACTTGCACGGCGCAGCCGTAGCTGAAAACGCCGACGACAGCGAAGGTGAACTCATCGCGCGCATCCGCGCCGTGGTCGGTCCCCGCGTGCCCATCGTCGCCAGTCTGGACCTGCACGCCAACGTGACCGAACGCATGCTGCGGGTGTCCGATGGTCTGGTGGCTTACCGCACCTACCCGCACATCGACATGGCCGAGACCGGCGAGCGTGCCGCCATGTTGCTGCGCGAGCATTTGCGTGCAGGCGGCAAGCGCCCGATGCAAGCGCGTCGCCTGCCGTTTTTGATTCCACTCAACGCGCAAAGCACCTGGATGGCCCCGGCCAAAGACCTCTACGACGAGATGATCGCACTGGAGTCGCAAACCGGCTGCATGCTCAGTTTTTGCATGGGCTTTCCGGCCTCCGACTTCGACGAATGTGGCCCGGTGGTTTGGGGCCATGGCCCGCAGGCGGAAGCTGCGGTGCAGCGCTTGTTCGAGCGCGTGGCCGAACCCGGCCAATGGCGTCCCGATGTGCTGCCTGCCCGCGAGGCAGTCACGCAAGCCCTGGCCACAGCCGAGGTGTCTGCGGCTCCCGTGGTCATGGCCGACACACAAGACAACCCGGGCGCAGGCGGTGACAGCAACACCACGGGCATGCTGCACGCATTGCTGCAACAAGGCGCGGGCCAACGCTGGCCAGGCCAGGTGGCGCTGGGCTTGTTGTACGACCCCGAAGCTGCCCGCATGGCCCATGCCGCCGGGGTCGGGGCCAGCCTGCAACTGGCTTTGGGCAAAGCAGTGCCTACCTTCACGGGTGAGGCGAGTGACCCGCCCTTGCAAGGGCGTTTTACGGTGCGGGCTTTGGGGCCGGATGACTGCGAACTCAAAGGCCCGATGATGACGGGCATGAAAGCCCACATTGGCCCTTGTGCATGCCTTGAAATCGACGGCGTGCTGATCGCCGTGGCCAGCGGCAAGATGCAGATGCTCGACCGCGAACTGTTTCGCGCCGTGGGCATCCACCCCGAGCAGATGAAACTGCTGGTGGTCAAAAGCTCCAACCATTTCCGGGCCGACTTCACCCCCATCGCCAGCCGTGTGCTGGTGGCCAAAGCGGCCGGCCCTATGGCGGCCGATCCGGGCGACTTGCCCTGGAAAAAACTCAGCCCGAACACCCGCACCCGCCCCTGAATCGGGCGGGCCTGCCAGGCCGCGAGGCCTGCGGTCCGCCAACGCGGGACTTCCATCGACGCACCGACCAGAAAGACCGGCATGAGCCAGACAAACACCGACCTGACCCAGACCCCCGCCCACGAACTGCTGGCCCTGTACCGCAGCGGCCAGGCCTCGCCGGTGGAAGTCACGCAAGCGGTCCTCTCGCGCATCGAGCGGGTCAACCCGCAAATCAACGCCTTCTGTTTGGTGGACGAAAAAGCGGCCCTGACCAGCGCCCGCGCCAGCGAAGCGCGCTGGCAGGCCCACCGCCAGCAAGGCGCGCCCGTAGGTGCTCTGGATGGCGTGCCCACCTCCATCAAGGACCTGATCCTGACCCAAGGCTGGCCCACCTTGCGCGGTAGCCGCACGGTGGACCCGAACCAGCCCTGGGATGTGGACGCCCCGGCCACCGCCCGCCTGCGCGAGGCGGGGGCCGTCTTATTGGGTAAAACCACCACCCCCGAATTTGGCTGCAAGGGCGAGACCAATTCGCCGGCCACCGGCATCACCCGCAACCCCTGGAACCTGAACCACACCCCTGGTGGCTCCTCGGGCGGCACGGCGGCTGCCGTGGCGGCAGGCCTGGGGCCCATCGGTGTGGGCACCGACGGCGCGGGCAGTGTGCGGATTCCGGCGGCCTTTTGCGGCAATGTGGGCTTGAAACCCAGCTTTGGCCGCGTGCCCGCCTACCCCCTGTCACCCTTTGGCTCTGTGGCCCACTTGGGCCCGCACACCATGAGCGTGCGCGACGCGGCCCTGATGACCAACGTGCTCAAGCAGCCCGATGCCCGGGACTGGACATCCCTGCCCCCAGATGCCAGCGACTACACCGTGGGCCTTGAAGACGGCATCCGTGGCCTGCGCATCGCCTATTCACCCACCTTGGGTTATGCGAAGAACGTGCACCCCGAGATCGCTGCTGCGGTCGATGCCGCCGTGCAGCAACTGCAGTCGCTTGGGGCGCATGTGGAGCAGATTGACCCTGGCTTCGAGGACCCGCTCGAGATCACCACGGGCCTGTGGTTTTTGGGTGCTTACACCGTGTGGAAGGGCTTGAGCGCCGAGCAGCAGGCCGTGGCCGACCCCGACTTCCAAACCGAGGCGGAGCTGGGCGCGCAACTGAGCGCCTTGCAAATCCAACAACTCAACCAACGCCGTGGCGTGTTGGGTTCGCACATGCGCCAGTTCATGCAGCGCTTTGACCTGCTGGTCACGCCTGCTGTGGCCATTCCGGCATTTGAGGCGCGTGCGGCCGGCACCGTCGCCATGAACCCGGTGTCCATGCTGGGCTGGACACCCTTCAGCTACCCCTTCAACCTGACCCAGCAACCCGCCATCACCGTGCCTTGTGGCCTGACCCGCAGTGGCCTGCCCATGGGCTTGCAGATCGTGGGGCCGATGTTTGGTGACGCCTTGGTCTTGCGGGCTGCCCGTGCCTATGAATCTGTGGTGCCCATCCAACGGCCCGTCATTTGATGGGTCACTGCGTTCCCCGCAAGGCTGAGCTTGCGGGTGGAGGTCATGCGTGTGGGCACATCAGTCATTGCGACATCTTGAATGCTCTCATTGGCTAATGTTGAATATGTGGTTTTGATGTATATTTTTGGCATTATTATATTTTTTGTGGATATTTGGCACTGATCTCAGGGTTTACGGTGATTGCAGACCAGTCTGTTTATCCATTACGCTACAAAGTTATCTAGATTCTGTTTTTTCATGACAGATCCATTTCCAAAATATTGGTTTTGATTTTTTTTGTCGTGAAAGGGTTCTTTTCGCCTTAAAAGTGCGAAAAGTGTCGGTGGTCATTTTTTAATCGTTTGATTGAGGTTTGCAACGCCCAGCAAGGTGTGCCAGCCACAGGAGTTTTCATGCAGTTGATCTGGGTATCTGCACCTACAGCCAAAGTGGTGACGCTGTCCATCACCGGCCGAACCGTCTTGGTGGGCGTTTTGGCCCTGTCCACGCTCTTGGTCGCCTTGGGGGTGCTTTTCCATTTTGTGGGCCTGCGTGTCGCGGTCGAATACGCGCCTGAACTGGCCACGCGCATGGGCGGCGTCACCAGCCAGGGCGAGCAAGACAAGGTCGAAGCCGCTTACCGTGCCAAGCTCGAAGAAATCAACCAGCAGTGGGGTGCCGTGTCCGAGCGGCTAGAGCAATTGGAGTCTTCCAAGAACGAGTTGCTCGTGCGCCTGGGTGTTGCGCGCTTGTTGGGTGCGCCCACCGACAAAAAAACGCTTTCACAAGATGGCCGCGGTGGGCCTTTGAAGCTGTTGCCCCTCTGGGGCAGCACCCATGCCCAACCCCTGAGCGAACAAATGGCGCATGCTTCGCAGAAATTGCAGCAATTTGAGCAATCCATGGCCCAAACACAAACGCAATGGCAAAAAGACGCAGAACGGTTTGACAAGCTGCCCACAGCGCTGCCTTTGTCCAACGACTTCATGCTGACCAGCTCCTTTGGCGTGCGCCCTGATCCCATGACCCACTTGCCCAGCATGCATGAAGGCATTGATTTTGTGGCACCTGTGGGCACACCCATTCAAGCCACGGCCAATGGCGTAGTGCTGCGTTCTGAGCGTGCCGGGGCCTATGGCATTCTGGTCGAAGTGGCACATGCCGATGGTTTTGTGACCCGCTATGCGCACTTGAAAGCCGCCACGGTTCAAGAGGGCGCTGTTGTGCAGCGCGGTGACACCGTGGGCTTGCTGGGCAACACCGGCCGCTCCACCGGCCCCCATTTGCACTATGAAGTGATTTACAAGGGACAGGCGATGCATCCAGCCAAGGCCCTGGCCGCATGGGCCAAGCAATGAATCATGCCGTTTAAATAGACAAGGAAACCCAATGTTTGGTAACAAAAAATCCAACAACACCCCGTTGGTCATGAGTCAGGAAAAATTCAACACCTTGATCGGTAAAAACTCCGAAATTCACGGCTGCCTGCTGCTCAAGGAAAGCGTGCGGATTGACGGCAAAGTGATCGGCAACATCGAAGCCCCCAGAGATCAAGACATCTCGGTGGTGATCGGCCCGACCGGCGAAATTTTGGGTGATGTGATCGCGGGCCGCATCATTGTGGCGGGCAAGGTGTCGGGCAACATCCACTCTTATGAGCGGGTCGAGTTGTTGTCCAGCGCACTGGTGCAAGGCGACACCAAATACGCATCCATTGCCGTGGAACATGGCGCACGTTTGCTGGGCTTGCTGCTTCAGGTAGACGGCACGGACGTGCCCGCTCAACCCGAGCGTGACGCCCAAGATGCAATTCGAAAAGCTCAAACATCCGGTGTTGACGAGTCCTGAGTTTCGAGACAATTGAATTCATTAAAATCGGGGCATGACATTTTTAGCCCTTGATGTTGGCAATACCCGTTTGAAATGGGCTTTGTACGACCGCCCCAGCCCACAGGCCCAACTGTTGGCGCATGGCGCGGAATTCCTTGAAAACATCGACCGTTTGTCGGAAGGGGCTTGGGCAGATTTGCCAACGCCCGAGCGCATGTTGGGCTGCGTGGTGGCAGGCGACGCCATCAAGCGCCGGGTGCAGGAGCAAATGGAGCTGTGGGACTTCACCCCTCAGTGGGTGGTGCCCAGCGCCCAAGAAGCTGGCGTCACCAATGGCTATGACCACCCCTCTCGCTTGGGCTCAGACCGCTGGGTGGCCATGATTGGCGCGCGCCAGCGCATGCTGGCGCAAGGCCCGGTGCGGCCTTTGGTGGTGGTCATGGTGGGCACCGCCGTGACGGTGGAGGCCATCGATGCCGAGGGGCGCTTTCTGGGTGGGCTGATCTTGCCCGGTCACGGCATCATGCTTCGGGCGCTGGAATCAGGCACCGCAGGCTTGCATGTGCCTACCGGCGAAGTGCGCCCCTTTCCAACCAACACCAGCGATGCACTCACCAGCGGCGGCACCTACGCCATTGCCGGGGCTTGCGAGCGCATGGTGCAGCATCTGCGCGAACACACAGGCCAAGATCCCATGTGCGTCATGACCGGTGGCGCAGGCTGGAAGATGGCACCCAGCATGTCCTTGCAATTCGATCTGGTGGACAACCTCATTTTTGATGGCCTGTTGGCCATGGCTCAGCATCGTTTTGGTTGAACTTCGGCCCTCAGGCCTTGAGCGCTTTACTTGGCATGCGCGCCGTAGGCGGCAGTCAGGGTCTGCAGGTGGGCTTGCAGTTCGCTGCTGGCCATATAGGGTGTGAGCAAGCCCAAGACATGCCGGGCACCCCGAGTCAAGGCCCGGCCGGCACTGGCGGGCTCCATGGCCTGGCGGGGGTTGCGCACATATTCATAACTGAGCCAATACGTGACCATGACCGACATGCTGGCCGACAGGGTTTCAATGCTGTCCGGGTCAATCTGCATGAGGCCTACCGAGGCCAAAGACTCCAGCATTTGCCTGAATGCAAGCGTTTTGCGTTCCAGCACCGCATGGAAATGCGTCTCCAGATGGCGGTTGCCCGACAGCAAGTTGTTCAGGTCGCGGTACAAGAAGCGGTGGTTCCACACCTGCTCGAACAGGGAGTGCAGGAAAAACCACGCGTCTTCAATGTCACGCACATCCGGCGCCGCATCCAAAAGGCCCAGCATGGCGGCCTCGTATTGGTCGAACAACTGGTTGACCAGTGCGTCCTTGGATGGGTAGTGGTAGTAAAGATTGCCGGGGCTGATGTTCAGCTCGGCCGAAATCAGCGTGGTCGAGACGTTGGGCTCGCCAAATCGGTTGAACAACTCCAGCGTCACCTCGGCAATGCGCAAGGCGGTGCGGCGGGGGGCTTTCTTGGCCATGTCGAACGCTGGGCAACGAAGCGCTGTTTACTTTGGGGACTTGTTGATCAGGGTTTTGGTGGCCGCTTTGTTGGCCGATTTGCTGGCCGATTTGCTGGCCGATTTAGCCGCAGGTTTGGATGCAGATTTCGTTGTTTTGGCGCCTGTTGGCTTTGGCGTCGATGCGGAAGTTTGGGCTGTGCGTGCAGAGGGGGAGGCGACGGCCTGGGCTGCGTTCAGTTGCGCTTCAAGTTGCTCGATGCGTGCCGTCAGCATCTGCATGTCCAGCAAGGTGGGCATGCCCAAGCGGTGCAGGGCTTTGGCTACGCGGTCTTCAAACAGGTGTTCGAGTTTGTCCACGCGCACGGCGGCCTGTTGGCCGAGGTCGCTGGCCATGTGGGTCAGGCGTTCGGTGGCTTCTTGGAGGCGTTGCTGGGCTTCGGCTTGGCTTTTGCGTTGCAGGGCCAAGCCGTCATTGATCAGGGCCTCCATGGCTTTGCTGCCTTGTTCTTGCGCTTTGGCCATGGCGCCCAAACCAGCCAGCCAGATGTTGTGGGCCGATTGAACGCTGAAGTCAGGCATGCTGCTGGATTGTTCAGCCGAGGTCTTGGTGGCTTTGCTGGTTGTTTTGGCCATGGTGAAGTTTCTCCAGAAGGCCTGACTTTAACCGGAAGACCTTGGCAAAGCTTCTAAAATCCTGAAAAAACGAACGCTGCATCCCGCTGCGTTCTCAACTCCAAAAAACCCATGACCATTCTTGTCACCGGCGCGGCCGGATTCATCGGCGCCAATTTCGTGCTCGACTGGCTGGCACTCAGCCAGGAAACCGTCATCAACCTCGACAAACTCACCTATGCAGGCAATCTGGAAACATTGTCCAGCCTGCAAGGCGATGCGCGGCACATCTTTGTGCAGGGCGACATCGGCGATGCCGAATTGGTCAGCCGCTTGCTGGCTGAGCACCAGCCCCGCGCTGTGCTCAACTTCGCTGCTGAAAGCCATGTGGACCGCTCCATCCATGGCCCCGGTGACTTTATCGAGACCAACATCGTCGGCACCTTCCGCTTGCTGGAGTCGGTGCGCGGTTACTGGTCGGCTCTGCCCGAGCAGGAAAAATCGGCATTCCGCTTTTTGCATGTGTCCACCGACGAGGTCTACGGCTCGTTGTCCAAAGACGATCCGGCTTTCGCAGAGACGAACCGTTACGAGCCCAACAGCCCCTACAGCGCCAGCAAGGCTGCCAGCGACCACCTGGTGCGTGCCTGGCACCACACCTATGGCTTGCCAGTGCTCACCACCAACTGCAGCAACAACTACGGCCCCTACCACTTCCCGGAAAAGCTCATCCCGCTGATGATCGTCAACGCTTTGGCGGGCAAGCCGCTGCCGGTGTACGGCGACGGCATGCAGATCCGTGATTGGCTCTACGTCAAGGACCACTGCAGCGCGATTCGTCGCGTGCTCGAAGCCGGGCGTCTGGGCGAGACCTACAACGTGGGCGGCTGGAACGAAAAGCCCAACATCGAGATCGTCAACACCGTGTGCAAGCTGCTGGACGAGCTGCGCCCCAAGGCCGATGGCAGCAGCTACGCCACCCAAATCACTTACGTGACCGACCGCCCCGGCCACGACCGCCGCTATGCCATTGATGCCCGCAAGCTTGAAGCCGAGTTGGGCTGGAAGCCTGCAGAGACCTTCGAGTCCGGCATCCGAAAAACGGTCGAGTGGTATCTGGCCAACCCGCAATGGGTCAGCAATGTGCAAAGCGGCGCCTACCGCGATTGGGTGAGCAAGCAGTACGCATGAATGCGTCATGGCGAGCGAAGTTTGGTCATCCATGGATCGCCACGTCGCTTCGCTCCTCGCGATGACTTTGGGAGCTTTCTTTGAAAATTCTGCTTTTGGGAAAAAATGGCCAGGTCGGCTGGGAGTTGCAACGCAGCCTGGCCCCACTGGGCCAAGTGCTGGCGCTGGACCGTCACAGCACCGACTATTGCGGAGACCTGAGCCAACCTGAACAGCTGGCGCAAACCGTGCGCGACTGGCGGCCCGACGTCATCGTCAACGCTGCAGCCCACACGGCGGTCGATAAGGCAGAGTCCGAGCCCGAGCTGGCCCGCTGCCTGAACGCCACCGCTGTGCAAGCGCTGGCACAAGCTGCGGCTGAAGTCGGCGCCTGGCTGGTGCATTACTCAACCGACTACGTGTTCAACGGGCAAGGCCAGCAAGCCTGGCAAGAAACCGACGCCACAGCGCCGCTGAGCGTGTATGGCCAGACCAAGCTCGAAGGTGAGCAACACATTGCCGCCAGCGGCTGCAAGCACCTGATTTTTCGCACCAGCTGGGTCTATGCCGCACGCGGCGGCAACTTTGCCAAAACCATGCTGCGCCTGGCGGCCGAGCGCGAGCGTTTGACCGTCATTGACGACCAGCACGGCGCACCCACCGGGGCCGACATGATTGCCGACGTGACCACGTACGCCGTGCGTCAGGCCATGCAAACACAAGATGCATCGTTGAGCGGGGTCTACCATCTGGTGGCTTCCGGGGTGACCAGTTGGCACGGCTATGCCAGCCATGTGATCGGACAGGCCCGAAAGCTCAAAACAGACGCTGGTCTGAAAGTGACCGAGATTGCACCCGTGCCCACCTCGGCATTTCCCACGCCCGCCAAGCGGCCGCTCAACTCCCGGCTGGACACGCACAAACTGCAGCACACCTTCGGTCTGGTGCTGTCTCCTTGGCAGCAAGGCGTGGACCGCATGCTGGCCGAAATCCTCTGAGCGCGCAGACCCCTTGCGGCACAATCACTTTCAACGCGTCTTCCTCTTTTTAAAAACACGTTTCGCACCATGACCGACACCACTGCTGCTGCCACAGTCTCGCCCCACGACCAAGCCCAGATCCTGGCGCAGGCCATGCCCTACATCCGCAAGTTCCACGGCAAAACGCTGGTCATCAAATACGGCGGCAACGCCATGACCGACCCGGCCCTGCAGCAAGCCTTTGCCGAAGATGTGGTGCTGCTCAAGCTGGTGGGCATGAACCCGGTGGTGGTGCATGGCGGCGGCCCGCAAATTGAAAATGCCCTGACCCGTTTGGGCAAAAAAGGCGAGTTCGTGCAAGGCATGCGCGTGACCGACGCCGAAACCATGGAAGTGGTCGAGTGGGTGCTGGGCGGCGAAGTGCAGCAAGACATCGTGGGCATGATCAACCGCGCAGGCGGCAAGGCCGTGGGCCTGACGGGTCGAGATGGCGCCATGATCCGCGCCCAGAAGCTGCGCCTGATCGACGCACAAGACCCCAGCAAAGAGCTGGACGTGGGCCAAGTGGGCGACATCCTCAGCATTGACCCGTCCATCCTCAAGGCCCTGCAGGACGACGCCTTCATCCCGGTGGTCAGTCCCATCGGCTTTGGCGAAAACAATGAGAGCTACAACATCAACGCCGACGTGGTGGCCGCCAAACTGGCCACCGTACTGCAGGCCGAAAAGCTTTTGATGTTGACCAACATCCGGGGCGTGCTCGACAAAGAAGGCAACTTGCTCACCGAACTGACGCCCAACCGCATCGACGAGCTGTGCGCCGACGGCACCATCAGCGGCGGCATGATCCCCAAAATCGCGGGCGCTTTGGATGCAGCCAAGAGCGGCGTCAATGCCGTGCACATCATTGACGGCCGCGTGCCCCATGCCATGCTGCTCGAAGTCCTGTCCGAGCAGGCCTTCGGCACCATGATCAAGAGCCGTTGATCCATCACAAATATAAGAACAGGGGAGCAATATGTCCGATTTAGACGAAACCAGCGAAGCCACCGCCGAAGCGCCTGCCCGCAAACGCCCACGACCCGGTGAGCGCCGCCTGCAGATCCTGCAAACCCTGGCGTCCATGCTGGAGCAGCCCGGCGCAGAGCGCGTGACCACCGCGTCCTTGGCGGGCAAGATCGGGGTGAGCGAAGCGGCCCTGTACCGGCACTTTGCCAGCAAGGCCCAGATGTTTGAAGGCCTGATTGATTTTGTCGACCAGTCCGTGGTGGGCCTGATCCGTCAAGTCACCGACCGCGAAGCCCCAGGCCCCAACCAGGCTGCACGCATCGTGGCACTGCTGCTGCAGTTCGCCGAAAAAAACCCCGGCATGTGCCGCGTCATGACCGGCGACGCGCTGGTGCTGGAACACGAACGCCTGCAAGAGCGCATCAACTTGCTGTTCGACAAGATCGAAGCGCAACTGCGCCAGTCGCTCAAAGTGTCAGACTCCAACACCCCCACCGCCGATGCCCAGGTGGCCGCGTCGGTGCTGGTGGCCTTCATGCAAGGGCGTTTGCAGCGCTTTGTGCGCTCGGGCTTCAAACGCATGCCGTCTGAGCATTTGCAGGCTGCGTTGGCCCGCATCTTGTAGACGCTTCTTCTGTAGGTCGGCACTCGAAGAGTCCGACGTTTGCGGAGGACGTCAGACACAGCCTGCTAAAGCGTCACCCGTGAGCCAGCCTGCGTCGGGGTCTTCGACCACCGACCTATGCTGGGCAGTCTTGTAGGTCGGCACTCGAAGAGTCCGACGTTTGCGGAGGACGTCAGACACAGCCTGCAAAAGCGTCACCCGTGAGCCAGCCTGCGTCGGGGTCTTCGACCACCGACCTACGCTGGGCAGTCTTGTAGGTCGGCACTCGAAGAGTCCGACGTTTGCGGAGGACGTCAGACACAGCCTGCTAAAGCGTTACCCGTGAGCCAGCCTGCGTCGGGGTCTTCGACCACCGACCTACGCTGGGCAGTCTTGTAGGTCGGCACTCGAAGAGTCCGACGTTTGCGCAGGATGCCAGACACGGCTTGCAAAAGCGTCACCCGTGAGCCCGCCTGTGTCGGGGTCTTCGACCACCGACCTACGAGGGGCAGTCCTGTAGGTCGGCACTCGAAGAGTCCGACGTTTGCGCAGGATGCCAGACACAGCTTGCAAAAGCGTCACCCGTGAGCCCGCCTGTGTCGGGGTCTTCGACCACCGACCTACGCTGGGCAGTCTTGTAGGTCGGCACTCGAAGAGTCCGACGTTGAGGGTTGATGCCAGACACACCCTGCAAGAGCGTTTAGAGCTTGCAGACGCCATGAATAGTGGCAATAGGTACTGGATTGCCAGCAGATGAAGTTGTCAATGTGTATGCATAAATTGCAAGTCATGGCTTGCAACTTGGAATGGTCGCTGAAAAATGCAAGCCATGACTGACAATATCCGCCTTCCTGATGAACTGGGCCGCCAACTGAAAACCCACCGAGAAGCGCTGCGCTTGAGCAAGTCTGCTCTGGCCGAAAAGGCGGGCAAGGTCCGCGAAGTCATTTATCGGCTGGAGGCGGGAGAAGAGTCCACGGTTTTGTCGCTCCTGGCCGTCATGGGGGCCATGGGGCTGGTGATGCGCATGGAACGCGCAGGCTTGCCAACAGCCAGCGAAGTCGCCGCTAGACTCATGGACGAGGACGACGATGCTGCCTGAAAAAATTCGTTGACTGAACGTCGCGATGGGTGACGCAGACAATGCGGAAAAATGCGTGAAATGGGTCTGTCAATTGTGTTGACTTTGGAACTGCCTTACATCAATGTAAGGAAAATCAGGAGATATGTAATGTGACCATGGCTATGCTCACCAGCAAAGGACAAATCACCATTCCCGCCGATGTTCGTCGCGACTTGAAAGTTGACACGGGTGACCGCGTTGAATTCATCCAAATCGCACCGGGTCGGTACGAATTTGTGGCTGCCACACAGAGCGTCACTCAACTCAAAGGGATGTTCGGAAAACCGGCAAAAAAAGTTTCCATCGATGACATGAACAAAGCCGTTGCTCAGCGTGGGGCGGCTGCACGATGATTGGACTGGACACCAATGTCCTCGTGCGCTACATCATGCAAGACGATGCCAAGCAATCACCCAAGGCCACGGCACTGATCGAGTCATTGGATTCAGACCATCCGGGCTTCATCACCGTGGTTTCTGTGGTGGAGTTGTATTGTGTACTGACCTCTTGTTATGACCTGAGTGCACAGCAGGTCAAACAGGCGTTGGAAGTCCTGCTTCGAACCAAGCAGATCGTCGTGGATCGTGCCGATCAGGTGCTGCGTGCACTGCGAGTTTTTGATGAAGGCAAGGCAGATTTTACAGATTGCTTGATTGAGCGCACAGCCGCTTCGGCAGGATGTTTGCAGACCATGACTTTTGACGTGGGTGCCGCGAAACACGCGAGGATGGTGTTGATCCGCTGAAGGCGTGTGCAAGGGCTCATGTCCACCCAAGACCTGCCCTTGCAAGAGCAGTTCATCACGAATGTCCTGGCTCAGGTAGGCAGTTTCGTTGGGCCAATAACTGTCCAGAAAATCACGCTTGTACCCAACAGGTTGACGCATGGCCTGCGCGGCCGAGTCAACTGGCTTGATGCACCAATACTTCACGGCACGGGCATGGCCTTCGCGGCGAATCCGATGCTGGGCCATGAGCGCATGGAGCCAACGCTGCAAAGTTCGCCGATTTGGCGCAGATGGCAGGCTTTGTTCGTCGGGATATGGGGTGATGACATCCTCCTCAGCTTGGTGAGCCTGCATCAAAAGGGCATTGGGCAAATGCGCTCTTGTCGCGAAAGGTGGAATGGTGACATGGAGACCGACAAAGTGTCGCAATACTTTTATCGCGACATGGTCGTCCCGTGAAAAGGATTAGAGGAAGTATGGCGTCAGCCAACCCGCTTGCACCCTGTAGCGCATCCACCAAGCCGCGCACCGCAGCATGGAAAAAAACAAAAAAAGCGACCCGCGTGTGCCCAAAGCGCTGCGGGCGCAGATGGCGTAGGCTTGGGAGTCGGGGTACGGCTATGCGAGATAGGTGGAAGTTACTGGGCTTTCTGCCTTTGTGATGCAATGACTGCCGCAGGCTGGAAGCGGTCTTTTACTCGGTTCTGTATGAAGTCAAGTATGCTGCTTAACCGAGCTTTGCTGCCACCTATTCATCGGTAAACTATAGTCATTAGGTCCTTCAATCACACACGCCCAAGGAGCCCTTGTGATTCCAGTAAATGAACTTTTTTTATTTGCAAGCGCCGCTTTGCTAATGGTACTGACGCCGGGTCCAAATATGATTTATTTGATTTCACGGTCCATCAGCCAAGGACGAATTGCGGGCGTCATTTCTCTACTTGGCGTTGTTACTGGTTTTCTAGTGCATATGTTTGCAGCTGCGATCGGATTGACTGCGTTATTCCTGGCCATACCGTTGGCATACGAAACACTCAAATGGGCAGGCGCGCTGTACCTTCTTTGGCTTGCATGGCAGGCGGTTCGACCTGGGGCTCGATCTCCTTTTGAGACTAAAAATCTCCCAATTGATTCGAAATCAAAGCTATTTACCATGGGATTTCTCACTAATGTGCTGAACCCTAAAGTTGCGGTTTTCTATCTCGCGATCCTGCCCCAATTCATTTCATCAGAGCATGGCTCGGTTTTACTTCAAAGCATTGAACTTGGACTGACGCAAATTGCCATCAGCTTTACTGTGAACTTAGTCATTGCGCTAACAGCTGCTGGTATCGCATCTTGGTTTGCCCGCAATCCGACCTGGCTCGCAGTTCAACGCTATTTCATGGGCTTTGTACTGGCGACACTTGCTGTTCGCCTTGCTCTCGAACAAAGGCGAACCGCATAGCTATCAGCCCATCATGGGCATACCAACCCTGTATTCCATGGACTCCTCACGCTGCAAAGCAGCCCATACACGTTCAGCGCGCATCACCAATTCCACAAAGTCCCATCATGCTGCAACCGGTTCACGGGCAAATAAGCCCTCTGATACGGGTACTTCGCAGCCAGCTTTTCATCAATGTCCACCCCGTGGCCGGGTGATTCGCCGCAGTGCATCATGCCGCGCTCAAAGCGGTAATCGTGCGGGAAGACCGACAGCATTTCTTCGCTGTGCGGCATGAACTCTTGCACGCCGAAGTTGGGCACCCAAGTGTCGAAGTGCAGCGCCGCGCCCATGCACACGGGTGACAGGTCGGTCGCGCCGTGGCAACCGGTGCGCACTTGGTAGATGCTCGCCAGGTCGGCAATTCGCCGCAGGTGTGTGATGCCGCCTGCGTGGACCACGGTGGTGCGGATGTAGTCGATCAGCTGTTTTTCGATCAGCGCCTTGCAGTCCCAGATGCTGTTGAAAATCTCGCCCACCGCTATCGGCGTGGTGGTGTGGTGGCGGATCCACTGGAAGGCGTCCTGGTTTTCAGCGGGCGTTGGGTCTTCCATCCAGAACAGGCGCATGGGCTCCAGCGCCTTGCCCAGTTGCCCGGCTTCGATGGGCGTCAAGCGGTGGTGCACGTCGTGCAGCAAATGGATGTCGGGGCCCACGGCTTCGCGCACGGCTTCAAACAGGCCGGGGGTGTGGCGCAAATACTTTTCGGTGCTCCAGTCGTGTTCGCTCGGCAAGTTGCCGTCAGCGGGTTCGTACAGGCGGTTTGTGCCACTCACACCATAGACCTTGTTCAGGCCCGGCACGCCGCTTTGGGCGCGGATGGCCAAGTAGCCTTCTTCCTTGTGGCGCAAAACTTCGTCCACAGTCTCGGCGGTGTCGCGGCCGTTGGCGTGGCCGTAGACCATGACCCCGGTGCGGCTGCGACCGCCCAGCAGTTGGTACAGCGGCATGTTGGCCATCTTGGCCTTGATGTCCCACAGCGCGGTGTCCACGGCGGCAATGGCGCTCATGGTCACCGGGCCGCGCCGCCAGTAAGCGCCTTTGTAGAGGTATTGCCAGATGTCTTCGATCTGCTGCGGGTCGCGCCCGATCAGGCATGGGATGACATGGTCTTCGAGGTAGCTGACCACGGCCAGTTCGCGGCCGTTGAGCGTGGCGTCGCCCACGCCATACACGCCTTGGTCGGTTTCGATTTTGAGGGTGACGAAGTTGCGGCCGGGGCTGCAGACGATGACGCGGGCGGCGGTGATTTTCATGGCTTTGTTTGCGCGAATGGTTGCGGTGTCATGCAATGGCGTCAGACTGGATCTTGTAGGTCGGCGGCTTTAGCCCCGACATGCGGCTTGCGCCGATGCGGACAAGTGTCGGAGCTGAAGCTACTGACCTACGGGGGCGGTGTGTTTGGGTGGTCGGGGGCTTCCGCCTAGACATGAGGCTTTTGCCGGAGCGGGCAAATGTCGGAGCTGAAGCTGCCGACCTACGGGCCGCGGTATTTTTAGGTCGGCGGCTTCAGCCCCGACATGGGCCAGTGCCGGAGCCAACATTGTCGTAGCTGAAGCTGCCGACTTGCGGGGCACGCTGTTTGTAGGTCGGCGGCTTCAGCCCCGACATGGTGGTTCAGCCCATCAATTTGGCCATGGTCAGCAGGGCGACCAGGACCAGCCACATGATGACCGAGCGCCAGACCAGGCCGACCACTTGCGCAAAATGCGCCACTTCGGGCGCGCGCCCCGGGGTGCTGCTGCCGCCTGCATTTTCGGCATCTTCGGCTTCGGTGTTGCTCGCTTGCAGTGCCGCGCCACCCAAACGGATGTTGATGGCACCCGCCGTGGCCGCAAGGATCACGCCGTCGTTGTCTTCCGGGAAGTTTTGCGCATGGTTGCGCCAGCCGTCCATGGCGTCTTCAAAACTGCCCACAATGGCAAAACCCAGCGCCGTCATGCGAGAGGGCAGCCAATCCATGGCCCGCCAGGCCCGAGAAGACACCGATTGCAGGATTTCACTGAGCTGCGTGCCATCAGTCTCGGGGACATGCCAGCGGCGCTGCGCAAATTCGGTCAGGCGATAGACCACGGCGCCGACAGGCCCGAGGCCCACCATGGACAGTGCTGCATACCAGAAGAGCACGCCAAAGACATGGCGATGGGCCGCGATCATGGAGTACTCAATGACATGGCGCACGATTTCGCTGCGGGGCAATTGACCCACCTGCACTTGTTGCCACGCGGCCAGCAGCTCGCGGGCTTTGGTTTCATCGCCGTCTGCCAGTGCTTCCCGGATGGCCGTGAAATGGTGGCTGAATTGGCGAAACCCCAGCGTGATGTAAAGCAGGGCCACATTCCAGACCACCGCAAAAATCCAGCCCAGACCAAACTCCAGCAGCCAATGCACAAGCATGACCACCAGTGCCGGGCCCAGCACGGTGATGCCCCAAGTGATCCAGGCCTGATGGCGCACCCCAGCATCAAAGGTGCGCGCCACCCAGGCGACCCAGCGTTCGACGGTGGTGTAGACCACATTGCCCGGGTGCAGCGGGCGAGCTTGTTCAAGAACCAAAGCCAGAAGAATTGCAAAAAAACTCATGTCGTCCTCAACCTTCAGCATTGACTGCTAAAAACCGGTAAAAATTGCGCAGCATCGCGGCCGTTGCGCCCCAGATGAAGCGCTCGACCAGCGCCACTTGGCCATCAAGTTCCACACGCGATTCTTGGTACGGCATGGAAAACCATTGCCGCTGCGCGCCTTGCCAGTCGAATGCATGCAGCCGGTGGTGAGCAGGGTTCATCAAAAACGCCAGTGGGACCTCGAACACATCGGCGACTTCGTCGGCATTGGGCGTGATCACCAGATCGGGCGAGACCAGTCCAATCACCGGGGTGATCAGAAACGAAGTGCCGGTGACATAGACCGGCAACTCGCCCAGGACTTGCACATGGCGCGGGTCCAGCCCCACTTCTTCTTGTGCCTCGCGCAAAGCGGTGCGCTGGCGGTCGGTGTCTTCGGGATCGACTTTGCCGCCCGGAAACGCAATCTGCCCCGAATGTGTGGACAAGTGAGCCGTGCGCTGGGTCAGCAACACCGTGGGTTCAGAAGCTTGCGGTCCGCGCATGACGATGGGAATCAGCACCGCAGCATGGGCCGGTGGCCGCTGCGTGAACTGCGGTTCGCGTTGAATCTCGGGTTGCCACAGGGGCGGCTGTGCAAACCGGGCCTTGAGGGCGTCGGGTTGCAGCTGGGCCAAGGGCACGGCGGGCAGATCGTGGTCGATGCGTGCCACCGGGACTTGGCGGGGATCAAAAGACAGGGTAGTAGACACAATGGGCATTTATAACCGACCCGGGGCCTCATCCTGCCCTCAGGGCCGCCAAGACGGGGGCTTGCTGCACAATATCTTCAGGAGAAATGACATGAAACTCAATTTGCATTCGTGGGTGTGCGGGACTTTGCTGAGCGGCCTGGTGCATGGGGCCATGGCCCAAGAGGCCTTCCCTGACCGATTTATCGGTGAAGCCGGTGGCATGTTGGTGGGCGCGCAGCCCCTGGTGCGCGGTCGCACGGGCACGGTCACCGCTTTGCCCTATGTGTATGGCGACTGGGGGCGGTTTTATGCCCGGGTCGACACCCTGGGCATCAAAACCCTGACTTTGGGGCAGGGCCATCTGGAGCTGGCTGCTCGCATCAGCACCGAAGGCTTCAAGGCCCGTGACACGGCTTTTCCGTCAGTCGGTGACAGGTCTGCGCCAGTGCCATTGGGCTTGGGTACTTTTCAGCGCACCTCGGTGGGCGGTCTCTTTGCCTATGCGCTGCACGACCCGCAGTCGGGCGGGCAGTTGCTGGAGTTGACCTGGGCCGGCCGCGTGCCGCTGGGCACGGCCACCTTGTACCCGCAGCTGGGGCTTGAGCACCGCTCGGCCGCTTATGTGCAGCACCTGTATGGGGTTTCGGCCGCGCAGGCAGCAGCCAGCGGTTTGTCTGCCTACCAGGCGGGCGCATCCACAGTGCCGGTGGTCTCGCTCAATGCGGCCGTGCCCCTCAAAGGCCCCTGGGCCTTGCAGCTGCAAATGCGTTATCGCCGCTGGGATGACGCCGTGCGCCAAAGCCCTCTGGTCGAAAGAAGCAGCCAGCTGTCCGGTTATGTGGCCCTGACCCATACCTGGAATTGATGGCTACAGGCCGTGAAGCGCCCTGAACATGTGCTTGAAGCTTTAAAATAGCCCCGCTGCGTTTCCTGGCAGCGGTAGGTTCCCATTTATTGATTTAGGTTTATTCATGAAGCGCGATTATTTTTCCCAAGGTTCACGTTCTGACCGCCGTTTTGGCGAACAACGCAGCGGCACCTGCATGGCCCTCATTGATGGGCGATTCCTGATCTGGATGGCCCAGCAAGGCGCGATGGGCGCAACAGGCGAGTCCGTCAACCGCCAGGGATTGCTGGGTTTGCTGGCCCAGGCCCTGTCCCAAGCCGCACTCGATGTCGATTTGCGCCGCATTTACTGGTACAGCGACCGCTCGGATGGCTTGGTCATCGACGACCAGATCGTGCGTCTGGTGCAGGCCCACGACGCGGACGGTGGTGCCTCATTGCTGCGCTCTTTGGGTCACGACCTCAAGCAACTGGCCGAACACCACGCCTGCGACCATGTGCTGGTGGCCAGTGATGACGAGCGTTTCCTGGCCACCATTGACGAAGCCCAACTCAGTGGTCTGAGCGTGCACCTGCTGGCCGACGAATCGGCCCGCAACATGCCCCAGATGGTGCGTACCGATCCGGGTTGGGCCAGGTTGCTGTCACAGGCTGACCGCCGCGTGGTGGTCAACTCGCAAGCATTGGCCGAAATGCTCCAGGGCAAAACGCCCACCGGCATGGGCCTGGCCGTTGAAGACGTGGAAGAACTGCGCAAATCCATGCAAGAAGTCGTCAGCGCCTGGTGGGACGAGGAACCCGAAGACCTGCGGGAAGACTTGCGCGATGCCTTGCAAATCAGTCGAGGCATCCCGCAAGAAGTGGACCGCCAGTTGCTTTTGCGCATGCGCCAACGCCTGGCCCGTGCACTGAGCCTGCCCGAGAAAAAAATGCTGCGCGAAACCTTGCGCATCGTCGTCACCGGGCCTGCAGTGGCACCCGCATTGGCCGGTGACGGCTTGCCGCCAGACACCGAAGAGTGACCTCGTCCACTGCCCGCTCAGCCCCCTTGGCTGAGCTGCTGAGCCAGCGGGCCTCTGTGCGCTTTTTGCAGGCCCGGCTCAGCGGTTTGAGGGCCAAGCAAATGCTGAGGGTGGCCCTGTCCTGACACTTGTACAACCTCCGCCCCAGCGCCTGTGATGTGGGGCTGCTTGGCCTTTTTCAATGTGTACCCGCTTTGCTGGTGGCCTGTTTGTGGCTGCGGCTGTTGCCGGGTCTGGCACGGCGAGATCATTGGCGGGTGGCCTGAGCAAGCCCTGTGCTCACATGAAAAAATAAAAGTACACGATCATCTGCATGCGCCGCAAACCATCGGCCCGCCCCACCTGCCGACCCGACGCGTCATAAATGCGCTCACCATCGAGCCGCCCCATCAGCGAGCCCGAAGCGCTGTACAACCGCTCGCCATCGATGCGGCCCATCTGCCTGCCCGATGCGTCGTAAACCCGCTCGCCGTCGATGCGCCCCAGCTGCCGCCCTGAAGCGTCGTAGATGCGCTCACCGTCCACACGCCCGATCTGCTGGCCCGAAGCGTTGAAATACCGCTGCGCATCGATTCGGCCCAACTGTCTGCCGCTGCTGTCGTACATGCGTTGGGCCCAGGCGCTGCCCAGGCCCAAGGCCAAAAGCAGCAGGGCGGCGAAGAGTCGGATGAGCTTGGGCATGGGCTTGTGCATGGGATAGGGTATGGAAGTTCGCCAGCAATTTACCAAAACCGACCGGGGTGGATTTCAGCGCAGCTTGCACTCGGCCTCACTCATCCTATTGCACATCGTCGAGTAACACGCTTCCTTGGTCATCCGCAGCGTGTCTTCATCGCCCCTTCCTTGCTGCATGTCACTGCTCGGCCGAGCGCATTGACGCGCATGCATTGAACCGATTGATCCGGCACGCTGAAGTTTGAAAGGCGTGAAACATGTCATCTCGCAGAGTCCGACATTTTTTGTTTCTGCACAGGCCCGTGTCGGAGTCTTCGACCGCCGACCTACAACATCCATGTGTGAGACCTGCCATCTGGTAGGTCGGCACTCGCAGAGTCCGACGTTTTTTGTTTCTGCACAGGCCCTTGTCGGAGTCTTCGATCCCCGACCTACAACATCCATGTGTCAGAAGTGCCATCTGGTAGGTCGGCACTCGCAGAGTCCGACATTTATTTTTTCTGCACAGGCCCGTGTCGGAGTCTTCGACCGCCGACCTACAACATCCATGTGTGAGACATGCCATCTGGTAGGTCGGTACTCGCAGAGTCCGACATTTTTTGTTTCTGCACAGGCCCGTGTCGGGGTCTTCGACCGCCGACCTACAACATCAAGGTGAGGGTCATGCCATCTGGTAGGTCGGTACTCGCAGAGTCCGACGTTTTTTGTTTCTGCACAGGCCCTTGTCGGAGTCTTCGATCCCCGACCTACAACATCCATGTGTCAGAAGTGCCATCTGGTAGGTCGGCACTCGCAGAGTCCGACATTTTTTGTTTCTGCACAGGCCCGTGTCGGAGTCTTCGACCGCCGACCTACAACATACATGTGTGAGACCTGCCATCTGGTAGGTCGGTACTCGCAGAGTCCGACGTTTTTGGTTTTGGCACAGGACCCTGTCGGAGTCTTCGACCGCCGACCTGCAACATATTTGAGCATTGAAAACTTCACAGGGCCGAATCCATAATCGTGCACCCTGGGCGCTATGGCCCCGCAGACCCTCCAACGGACAGGGGGTATCAGCGTGGCGCTTACAAATTGGCCGCTGACCAGTTCACGCCCTCGTCGAGCGGGTAAATGGGGCGGCGCAGGTTTTTGAACTGCAACTCGCTGTAGTCCGATGTGCAGGCCCCCGCGCCTGCGCACTCTACGGTGGCGCGGGCCAGGTGGCCCAGGCCAGCACGCCAGTGCACGCGGCTTTTGAGCACCACAAAATCCTTTTGCGTCGGGTCCATGCCCAGGCACAGCAGGGCGTTCACGTCAAAGGGCTCCACATGGCGCGAGATCAGCGCCACCTCCACATCGCCCGTGTCGATCACCACCGCCTGGCCCATGTTCTGCCGGGCACCTTGGCTCATGGGGCCTTTGTTGCGGTACTTGCCGTTCGAGATCAGTTTGACCACGCCGTTCAATTCAACAGGTTCGCTGCGGTGCGGCATGAGCGGCATGGCCATCTTGCCGCCCACTTGCAATCGCACCTGGGCCCCGATGCCTGCGGCGATGGCGTCCTGCACCGCCTGTGGGTCAAAAATCGCAAACACCGCCACGTTGCGCAAGCCCTGGCGCAGCACCTCAGCCAGCACGGCGGTGGTGTCCATGGTGCCGCCCGAAGCGGCGTTGTCGTAATGGTCGAGCAACATGACCGGGAAATCGGTGAGGGTCTTGGCCCGGGCCACCGATGCGGCCAGTGGCTCCAGCTCGTACACCCATTGGGCGCGGCTGTCCCAGGCCATTTGCATCAGCTCGTCGCGCAGGCGCTGAGCCAGCGCCGGGTCCTTGTCGG
The DNA here is from genome assembly GCF_001270065.2 of Limnohabitans planktonicus II-D5. Classification (GTDB taxonomy): domain Bacteria; phylum Pseudomonadota; class Gammaproteobacteria; order Burkholderiales; family Burkholderiaceae_C; genus Limnohabitans_A; species Limnohabitans_A planktonicus. The sequence continues at coordinate 177,585 of NZ_LFYT02000005.1, read as the reverse complement.
TCACCACCACCACCGACAGACCCGCGTTTTCGATGTCGGCATGCGGAAAACCGGTGAAGACGCTGGCACACAAAGCGCCTTCTTTTTCCATTTGCCTGGCTCGGGCCTGAATGGACCGGTTGGGCTCGTCCAACGAGCTTTGCCGCATGATGTGCGGAATCATGGGCAAGCGCCCCCAAGCCGTGGTGGGTTGGGCCTGGCCCTGAATCATCTGGAGCAAGGCCGATCCCGCCCGCACCCCGGTGTCGTACATGTCCACATGCGGGTAGGTTTGGTAGCCCGCCACGGTTTGCGCCAGCTCGACCATGTCGGCGTACACGTTGGCGTGCATGTCATAGGCCACGCCGATGGGCGTTTTGGGGTCGATGGCGCGGATACGGCGCAGCAACTCGCCTTCACCGTCTTCGTGGCTTTGGCTCACCATGGCGCCGTGCAGGTCGAGCAATATGCCGTCAAAACCGCCGCGGGTCACGGCCTGCAAAATGGCCTCGCTCATGGCCTCGTAGGCCGCATCCAGCACCAGCCCGCTGGGCGCAGCGTGCGCACCCAGGGCCAGCTCGAACTCGGCCCCTATTTGCTCGGCCAGGTCAATGAAAGCCCCGGTGGCCGTGCCTGTGCCACGAAACGCAGCAATGGCCGCCTCGCCACGCGGCGGCGCTTCGCCCGGACCGAGCGCAAAGCGCTGCAAGTCGGTGGGCACCGGCGAGAAGGTGTTGGTCTCGTGCATCATCATCGCGATCAGCAAGCGCATAGGGCCTCCAGTTCAATTTCAGGCCATGATGGCCCCGAGACCCAGCCGCGCACAGTCACCGAAGTGCCAGTGCAAGGCGCGTGGCCTATCAGCATTTGCCCTGTGCGCCGCAGCGGTCCATCAACTCAGGCAGACACGCCCAGTTCGGCCGCGTGTGGGGGCAGGGGGTGTGACGATGTGGTGTGTTCTTAATATATAGAATGCGCAGGATTAACGTTAACCGTTCCATCATGCTGACCCTGACCCAAACCCAATTTCAAGCCGCATTGGCCCACGGTGCCATCAAGTCTGTAGAGCTGGTGCCCCAAGGCCCCCGTTTTTGTGTGAAGTTGGTGACCCGCACAGGCGAGGCCTTGTTGGTGCAGGCGCGCAGCGCGGTGCCGCGTCTGTTTGGCACGACCGACAGTGCTTTGAAGTTGCTGCACAAGATGGGTGTACAACGCATCGTGCTGGACCATTTGGATGAATGGCAGCCCGAGCAAGTGGCTTTGCAAAAGCGCTCGCGGCCCGACAGGGCGCAGGCCTTGACCCGCGCTGCCGAATACGACCGCTGGGTGGCAGCCAAAGTCGAGGCCAGCCGAGATGACCCGCGCCCTGACGTGAGCCACGAAGAATGGCAAGCCCTTCGTGCAGCCAAGCTCGCCGCACGAATTGATGGCCCATGAAAACTACATTGTGTACTTTGACCAAGACCCTGTTCCTTGTATCGCCACCGTGCGTGCGGTGGTGCATGTGGCCAGGCAGTTTCCGGCCATTGCTTCGGGTTCCGATGCCGGGTAACCACTGAGAACACCCTCAGGCACTTTCTCAAAATTTCAGGAGAATTTCTCATGTTCACTTGCATCAACATCTTGGGTGCCGCCTCGGCCCATGAACGCGGCCAGATTTATGGCCGCGAGGCCAAGGGCCGCATCCAGCACAGCGTGGTCACTTATGCCCGATTGTTTGCCGCCTGTGGCATCGACTGGTCCAGCGCTTGCGATCGGGCCATGCGCTTTGAGCCGGTGATCGAACAGGTTGACGCCGACCTCATGGCCGAGCTGCGCGGCATGGCCGAAGGCAGCGGCCAGAGCCTGGGCAGCCTGATGGCGCTGAACTGCCGCACCGAAATTTTGCCGCCTACGTTTTTGGCGGATGCCCCAGACTTGAAACACGCCGCCCAAGTGGCCTTGGCCGCCAACCGCGCCGCAGGCCTGCCCGACTGGCTGGAGCAAGCCGCTTGGGACAGCGCCTTGCGCGACGGCGAATGCACCGCCATGGGCGTGACCGCCGCCGCCAGCCGCACAGGCCAAGCCTGGCTCGCGCAAAACTGGGACTGGATGGGCCGCCAGCGCGAAGCGCTGGTGCTGCTGCATACCCAAGGCCCCAGCGGCCAAAGCATCACCACCCTGACCGAGGCGGGCATGCTGGCCAAGATCGGCATCAACCAATCGGGCTTTGCGCTGGGTCTGAACATCTTGCGCTCGGTGCGCGACGGCAGTCGCCTGGGTGTGCCGGTGCATGTGCTGCTGCGCCATTTGCTGGACTGCCGTTCGGTGGCGCACGCCCGCGAGCGTTTGCAGGCTTTGCAGACTGATCTGGGCTTGGGCTTTGGGGCGGCCTCCAACGTGCCTTGCGCCGACGCCCAGGGCCAGGCCGCCTGCTTTGAGGTCTCCCCCGTTGGCTGGGCCGATGTTGCGCCCACCGATGGCGTGGTGGTGCACACCAACCATTTCGTATGTGAATCGCTGCTGGCCGAGCAAGCCCCCATGGGCCCAGGCTTGTCAAGTCAAAGCCGCTTGGGCACCGCCTATCAACACGCGCTGCAAACGCCCATCGGGCAAGCTGAGTTGGAGCACTTTTTGCGCGACGAATCGGACGGTTTTTTGTCCATCTGCCGCAGCCCCGACCCCAGCGTGCCACCCGAAAGCCGCGTTGAAAGCGTGGCCGGCATCATCATGCACACCCAGCCGCCCGCCATGTGGGTGGCCTGCGACGTGCCCAGCCGCGTGGCGTTTGAGGCCGTGCCTTTGGCCAAGCCAGCGCAGCTTTGAAACAGGCAAGGCGAAAAGTCGTTCTCTAGGGATCCTGCACGCTGAAGTTTGAAATGTGTGAGACATGTCATCTCGAAGGTCGGCACTCGCAGAGTCCGACGTTATTGATTTCGGCACAGGCCCATGTCGGGGTCTTCGACAGTCGACCTGCAACATCTTGGCGCATTGAAAAGTTCAAAAGGCCGGATCAATAACAGGGCTCCCCGTAGGTCGGCACTCGCAGAGTCCGACGTTGTTGGTTTCGGCACAGCCCCATGTCGGGGTCTTCGACCGCCGACCTACAACATCTTGGCGCATTGAAAACTTCACAGGGCCGGGTCCATAACAGGGCTCCCCGTAGGTCGGCACTCGCAGAGTCCTACGTTATTGGTTTCGGCACAGGCCCATGTCGGGGTCTTCGACCGCCGACCTACAACATCTTTGCGCATTGAAAACTTCGCAGGCCCGGATCAATAACAGGGCTCCCCGTAGGTCGGCACTCGCAGAGTCCGACGTTATTGGTTTCGGCACAGCCCCCTGTCGGGGTCTTCGACCGCCGACCTACAACATCTTTGCGCATTGAAAACTTCAAAGGGCCGGATCAATAACAGGGCTCCCCGTAGGTCGGCACTCGCAGAGTCCGACATGAGGTTAGGCACAGGCCCATGTCGGGGTCTTCGACCGCCGACCTACAACATCTTTGCGCATTGAAAACTTCACGGGGCCGGGTCCATAACAGGGCTTCCCGTAGGTCGGCACTCGCAGAGTCCGACGTTATTGGTTTCGGCACAGGCCCATGTCGGGGTCTTCGACCGCCGACCTACAACATCTTTGCGCATTGAAAACTTCGCAGGCCCAATCAATAGGAGCCACACCCTGCGGTCGATGGATTGCGGTCTCAGGCCCCCAATTGCCGCACGGCGTCTGACACCCGCATGCCCAGCTGCAGGCCGTGCGCCAGGGCCAGCTCGTTCAGCCCATTGACCACGCCGTTGTCCAGCCCGTCTTGTGCCTCGCCGATGCGGGCCGAAGTGTGGGCGTACAACATGGCCAGCACACCCACGGCCTGTAACTCGCGCAGCGCCACGCGGCCGGCATCGTCTTTGCCACCACCTGCATCGTTGAAAGCCACCGCAAAAGCTTTGTGGGTTTGCGCCGTCACGAAATGCGAGGCCGACAAGCCCCCGTGCGAGCCGGACACGATCACTGTGCCTGCATGGCTGGTGTTGACCAGCGCAATCGAGTCCAACAAAACCAGTGTGCGTTGCATCAACGCGTTTCCTTCTCCACGTCTTGCGCAAAACTCGCGTTTTGCAGCGGGTCGTTCTCGGCCATCCAGCCTCGGTAAACGGTTTTGAAGTCGGCCACGATCTGCGCCAGCGGCATGTCGTCAAAGGTGCCGCGCTGGTTCACGTACTCCATGTGCCGGTTGCCCGCTTTGTCAAAGGGGTGGTAAATCGAGTCGTTTCGCCCATCAAACTCCAGCGGCAGCAGGCCGAATTTGTCGCACAACTCGATGTTGAAGGCGGGCGTGGCCTTGACCCATTGACCGTCCAGCCAAATGTCGGCATAGCCGTGCCAGATGAACACATCGGTCTGCATGGTCTGGCGCAAGCGCTCGGTGCTCAGGTGGTTGCGCACATCGGCATAACCCAGCCGGGCGTGCAAGCCCGCTGCCCGGCAGGCGGCGGCCATCAGCGCCGCCTTGGGCACACACCAGCCCGAGCCCTGGGCAATAACCGAGCTGGCGCGCATGCCTTCGGTGGACAGCTCGATGCGGTAGGGGTCATAGCGAAATTGGTCGCGTACCGCCAAGTACAGCGACACAGCGCGTTCGCGGTCGGTAGCGCCTTGCGCGTGCTGGCGCGCCAAGGCAATCACGTCCGGGTGGTCGCTGTCGATCAAGGCCGTGGCGGCCAGCGTGGCGGGGGAGGGCAGGTCGGTCATGCAGGTCACTGTAGCGCGTGTGCCAGCGCCGGGCTGTCACGCTGGCTATAGTGGCCTGTCGCGCTCTGGGTGGGGCGCTGTTCAGGAAGGGCCCTCATGGCGTCGGTGTTGGATTTTGGAGCGGTGCGTGTGCACTTGGGAGAAAAATCGGGCAAATACCCCGACGGCAACCAGCTCATCGTGCAGGGTGCCGACATGCGCGTAGCCTTTGACACGCCTGAGGTGGCCAACCGCATTGGCCCCGAGCTGGACACGGTGGACCTGGTCATCCTGGGCCATGTGCACGAAGACCACATGGCCGGGCTGCACCGCCTGCCGCACGCCCGTGTGCAGGTACACGAGGCCGACCTGGCTGCTGCCCAGTCGTGGGACGGCCTGTGCCGCCACTACGGCTACCCGCAAGACGTGCTGGACGCGATGCTGGCCATCGTGCAAAAGGATTTTCATTACCAGCCCCGGCCCGACGCCACCGGCTACAGCGACGGCGCGGTGTGGGACTTGGGCGGCGGCGTGCGGGTGCGGGCGCACCACCTGCCGGGCCACACCGCAGGCCACTGCGCTCTGGTGGTCGAGAGCGAAGGCCTGGCCTTCATTGGCGACATCGACCTGAGCGGCTTTGGCCCTTACTACGGCGATGCCACCTCCAACCTGAGCGATTTTCGGCAGACACTCAAAAAAGTGGCCGAGCTGGACGCCCGCATCTGGGCCACCTCGCACCACAAAACGGTGGTGACCGACCGGGCCCAATTTGTGGCCGATTTGGCCCGCTTTGCCAGCAAGATCGACGAGCGCAGCGCGCAGCTGCTGGCTTATTTGCAAGCCCCGCACAGCCTGGGCGAACTGGTGAGCCGCCGCCTGCTCTACCCCGCAGGCTACGACGTGCCTTTTGTGGCCTGCGCCGAGCGCAACACCATCGCCATGCACCTGGATGAACTGCTGGCGCAGGGGCAAATTGCCTTGCAAGGCGATGGACGCTATGTGGTGGCATAGCCCATGGGCGGAGACAGGCCAAAAAAACGCCCCAAGCCGCAAGGCAAGGGGCGAAAATCAGCAAAAATGTCAGGCAACTGCTAGAAGCGAGACCTGCTCAGTATACTGTAAATAAAAACAGTCCAAAGGCGTGTTGAACCTTAGCCACGAAAATTTGTGGCCATCGCGCAGCCCACACATCACCCGCGACCGCACTGCCCTCAAGTCATCCCAAGCCCATAAAAAACCGCCTCGTCAGAGCTTCTTTGCCGTCTCCTTGCACCCTCCTTGCCGCCCTGCAACACCCCCTCACCGAACACTGACGCCATGCCCTTGCCACGCCGCCGCCGCGACGACTTTGAAGACAGCCGGCTCTACGAATACCCGCAGCACCTGCGGGGCGCCATTGAAGACGCGCCCACCGGGGCAGGCGTCTACATCTTCCACGGTCAGGAAGGTGACTTGCCGCTGTACATCGGCAAAAGCATCAACATCCGCGCCCGATTGCTGTCGCACCTGCGCACGCCCGATGAAGCGCGCATGCTGCGCCAGACCCAGCGCATCAGCCACATCCGCACGGCGGGCGAGATCGGGGCGTTGCTGCTGGAGGCGCAAATGATCAAGGCCCAGCACCCGCTGTTCAACCAGAAACTGCGCCGCAACCAACAGCTGTGCAGCCTGCAACTGACGGGCGATGTGCCGCAAGTCGTCTACGCCCGCGACATCGACTTTGCCAGCCAGCCTGAGCTGTATGGCCTGTATGCCAGCCGCCACGCCGCACTGGATGCGCTGCGGGCCATCGCTGACCAAAACAAGCTGTGCTATGGCCCTCTGGGCCTGGAAAAACTGCACCCCGGCAAAGCCTGTTTCAGGGCCGCGATCCGCCAATGCGCGGGCGTGTGTCGGGGCGACGAAAGCCCGACCGCTCATCGCGAGCGCTTGTTCAGCAGCCTGCTGGCGCTGCGTGTGGAGTGCTGGCCGTACCCGGGGGCGGTGGGCCTGGTCGAGCGCGATGGGGAATTCACGCAAATCCATGTTGTCCAGCACTGGTGCTATCTGGGCAGCGCCCCCAGCGTCGAAACGGCCCGCCAACTGAGCCAAACAGCCAGCCAAGTGGCCGCTCATTTTGATGCCGATGGCTACAAGATTTTGTGCCGCCCGGTGCTCACGCGGAGCGTAGAGATTTTGGCGCTGTAGGGCGCTGTGCCAGCGTCTGATGGGGTGCCAGTCTCAGGGCTTGGGTTGGCTCAATGCCCAGCTTCAGCCGAGGGGAAATGCGTGCGCAGCCAATCTTTGAGCGCAGCATCGATGCGGGTCTGCCAACCATGACCGGTGGCACGAAAAGCCGACGAGACCTCGGGCGACAAACGGATGGTGGCGGGCACTTTGCGGTCTGGCTTGATGCTGTCGACGGGGCGGCCTGCACCTCGCGCATCAAGGCAGCAAGTCGATCAAGATCTCGTTGCGCCGGTTCCACGGCAGGGTGAAGGGGTCGTCGTAGCGGGCGATTTGGGCGGTGGGGCTGAGCTTGAGTTGGCGAGCCTGCGCCCAAGCCCGCAGGCGCTCGGTTTGCTCCTGGATGCTCGCTTGCGTGGTGATGCCGCTGAATCGCACCGCCACCGTTTCGTGCTCGGGCACGGGGCGCAGCTGGATTTGCGGGTTGAGCGGCTGGGGCAGGGTCTGCAGGCTTTCGGCAGACGGCATCACAAAATGCATGCGCCAGCCTTCGGTCTCTGGCACCAAGGTGACGGGAGCGGTCATGGAAATTTTGCGTTGTGCGCCCAGCCCGGCTTGCATGTTGTCACCAAAAATGTAGGACGCAATGCGCCGAAACCCGCTGCGGCTGGCGGCATCAAAGTCGCCACTGATTTGCGTTTGGGCCACCGTGAAGGCGGCGTAGCGGCGCACCTCAAATGGCGGGTCTGAGACGAGCACGGTGTAACGCGGTTCTTCAACGGCCATGGCAGCCTCGCAAAAAAGGAACAAGAGGGGAGACAAGATGGAAATAAGCCAGCGCATCGGGGTCTTTCATGTGACGTGTTGCACCATTAAAGCAAATTCAGAGATTCACCCCGTTCCGCTGGATGTTCGCAGCGGTGGCCTTGCACCCACTCAGTCCCCGACCATTCGCGTGACCTCGCCCGCGTCCAGGGCAAGACGCTGACTGGGTCGCGTTGTCAGTGAACATTTCGGTGAAAGGCGACATGAGCGACCGCACCGGGTTTGCCCATCAAGGCATCTGTTGCGCCGCGTGTTTGAATCTCAAAATCTCGGCGGTTCGGGTTATGGGCGCGGCACCCTGAAACTGGCCAGTGTGGGGGCCCGGGGGCGATCAAATTGTGGGCGATGCAGCAAGAGAACAAGACGGGCGCTTTCACCACCGACTGGACAGGCCTGCTCTCGGTGCATCTGGATGCTTAACGCTCCTGCAGGCCGCAGGCACCCGCCGCACAAAGGCAAGGCGGACGGGCATTCATACAATCCCTGAATCGTCTGTGCAGTGGCCCACAGGACTGGGTGGGTTTTGACAAGTTTTTCAAAGCCACTGCTAGACTCTGCCACTTTTTTTAAAAATCCAACGCCAAAATGACCAGAGATTCGCCCATCGACATTGTCTATTTGTGGGTAGACGGGAACGATTCGAACTGGCGGGCCAAGCGCCAGGCGGCCTTGCAGCAACTTCCCACCGATTCCAGTGCTGCCATGGCCCGCTATAGCAATGTGGAAGGGCGTTTTCGGGACAACCACGAGTTGCGTTACAGCCTGCGTGCGCTGGAGAAATTTTTCCCTGACCATGGCCACGTTTACATCGTCACCGATGCCCAGGCCCCCGACTGGCTTTGCCCATCGGACCGCCTGACCTTGGTGGACCATCGTGATTTGATGCCTGAAGCCTCATTGCCCACCTTTGACTCAGGGCACATCGAGTCCTGGATTCACCGCATTCCCGGTCTGTCCGAGCGCTACTTTTATTTCAACGACGACGTGTTCTTTGGCGCCCCGGTGCGGCTTGACGACTGGTTTCACCCTGATGGCTTTCATGTGACCTGGTCGGATGACCCCGAGGTCAGCGACGAAGCCATGCGCATGGATGCGACCTCGCTGGAAAATGCCTGCCGCCTGTCCATCCAGTGGCTGCGCGACAAAGCCCAATCGGGCACCCCCGCGCTGCGCGAGCAAGACCCTTTGTACCAAAGCACCTTCCGCACATTTGCGCATTCGCCCCGGCCCATGCTCAAGTCCATCTTGCTGGAGCTTGAAGACACGGCCCCCGAGCTGTTTGCCGCCGTCCGGTCCACCGTGTTTCGCAGCTGGGACAAGCCCACCATCGTGTCGGACTTCGTGCTGCGTTGGGCCTTGGCGCATGGCATGGCCAGCATCCGGACTTATCGCCATCGATATGTGTCTACAGGGGAGGCGGATCAAAACGAGCAGCTGGAAGCTCTGGTGGCTGAGTTCGGTTCCCTCGAATTTTTTTGCATCAACGACACCACTGACGACGCGCAAACCAACGACCCGCGTTTGCAGAACGTGCTGACGGTGTTGCAGTCGATCCTGCCCACGCCCTCGGGTTTTGAAAACCCGGCTGCTGGGGCGCATTCAGCTTCGCCTTCAGCCTCCGAGCCCTCGGCCTTTCAGGCGCACGCCAGCCGGGACGACGCACAGCAGCCCCCCAACGCTGCAGGGCTTCAACAAAGAGCCTGAAGGCCTTCAGCGCAAGGAATCGCGCGTGATGGGTGAGGGTGGCAGAGGCAAGTCTTCGGGCGTCTGCGTGGCAGACGATCCTGCGGGGCCGTCAGCGCTGCTTTGACGCGGCTGCCGGCCTTGCTGCAAGGCCAGGTGCTTGCCCGTTCGGCCCCGCACCCTCATGCGCCAGACCTTGAACGGGCGGGCTTTCAGCTGCCCCCGCATCAAGGCGATCACGTCGGGCTCGGTCAAGCCAAACTGCAAGGCAATCGCTTCAAATGGGGTGTCGTCCTGCCAGGCCATGGCGATGATGCCCGACACGTCAGCTTCTGACAAAGAAGCGGCCGAGCCGGAGTGCGGGTCAGTTTTTGTCACGCATGTCGTCCAGTGTCGGGCTGCCGGGTTTGTCGGTGTGCTGCACCTCAAAGCCATATGCCCACAAAGGCCGGGCCTTTCATCAGCATCACGATCACGCAGCCGATGGCCGCTGTCAGCACCAGCGTCCAGTGCAGCACCACCACACCGATGGCGATGTAAAACCATTGGGTCAGTGCCCGCTCGGATGCGGGCGTGGGGGAGTCCGGCGCGGCCAGATAAGCCAGGCTCACCAAGGCCAAGGGCAAGGCGGTGCCCGCCAGCGCGATCCAGGGCAGTTTTTTCCACAGCGCCCATTCCAGGCCGGGTGCAGACCGGGTAAAGCCCGGCAATCTCTGGAGCCAGTTCACGGTGTGCTTTCTTGTGCAGTGGCAGATGCGTTGGATCATGCCAGAGCCCGTGAAAGAACCTGCACTTGAGGTGCTTTTGTACCTTGTGGCGCATGCGGGTCATGGATGGACTTGTGCAGATGACGGGCGATGGTGGTGTTTCGGGCAGTTGTCGGACTCTGCGAGTACCGACCTACGGGGCGGGCAGCTGTTTTGTAGGTCGGTGGTCGAAGACCCCGACGTTTGCGTGCAAAGCTTAAAGGCAGATGACGGGCGATGGTGGTGTTTCGGGCAGTTGTCGGACTCTTCGAGTGCCGACCTACGAGTGCAGCTGTTTTGTAGGTCGGTGGTCAAAGACCCCGACGTTTGCGCGCAAAGCTCCAGCGCAGATGACGGGCGATGGTGGTGTTTCGGGCAGTTGTCGGACTCTGCGAGTACCGACCTACGAGGGCAGCTGTTTTGTAGGTCGGTGGTCGAAGACCCCGACGTTTGCGCGCAAAGCTCCAGTGCACATGACAGGCGATGGTGGTGCTTTGGGCAGTTGTCGGGCTCTGCGAGTACCGACCTGCGGGGTGAAGGTGCAAATAATTCAAGCTTCAGCGTGCTGGTTCAGCAGGTGAAAGAAACGGCTGGACGAAAGCCCTGGCGCTTTCTAGACTCAGCGCACCTTGACTCACAGCGACCCCGATTCATGATTGCTTCACATCCCTCTCAAGCGCGCACCGTGGTGGTGGGCGGCGGCACCATGGGCATGGACGTGGCCATCGTGCTGGCCCGTGGCGGCAGCCAGGTCACTGTGGTCGAGCCCGACGCCGCCAAGCGCCAGGCCCTGGCTGCGCATGTGCGCCACAACCTGGAGCCGCTGGGCATGGCCCACCGCACCGAGCGCGTGCAGGCCGTGGCCGACCTGGCCGATGTGGCCTGGCCGAACGTGAGCGTGTTGATCGAGTGCATTCCGGAAAAATTGCCCCTCAAGCAGGCCTTGTTTGCGCAACTGGCGCAGCTGGCCGACCCCGGTACCTTGCTGTGCAGCAACAGCTCCAGCTTCCCGATCAGCGCCATTGCCCAAGGCCTGCCCACGGCAGAGCGCATGTTGGGTCTGCACTTTTTCATGCCCGCGCATCTGGTGCCGCTGGTGGAGGTGGTGCTTGGCCCCCAATCCAATGTTCAAGAAGCTGAGCAACTGTGTGACTTCATGCGCGGGTGCGCCAGCGTGCCGGTGTTGGTGCGCAAAGACAAGCCCGGCTTTTTGGCCAACCGCATGCAGCATGCCTTGGCGCGTGAGGCCTTTGCCCTGATCGACGAAGGCGTGGCCACGCCCGAAGACGTGGACGCAGCGGTGCGCTTTGGTTTTGGCTTCCGTTTTCTGGCTGCAGGCCCGGTCATGCAGCGTGACCATGCGGGCCTGGAGGTGCACACCGCCGCCGCTGCCAGCATGTACCCCAGCCTGGCCGTGAACGCAGAGCCTGCCCGCGTGCTGCAAGAGCGCGTGGCCCGGGGTGATTTGGGCATGAAGACCGGGCAGGGCTTTTTCAGATGGACACCCGAAACGCAAAAGGCCGAGCGCGAGCGCTACGACCGCTTGCTGCGCCAAGGGCTGGATTTGCTGGCGTCTGAATTGCCGCCCCTCAATCCTCTCGATTGATTCCTTCTCGACTGATTTTCAAAAGGCACCCCATGGCTGTTTTTCCCCATCCCTTGTTGATCACCGTCGCGCCCAACGGCGCCTACAAGCAGCGGCCTGACCACCCGTCTTTGCCCATCACGTCGTCTGAGCTGGGCCAGACCGCCAAGCTGTGCCTCGATGCGGGCGCAGCCATGATGCACATGCACATCCGCGATGCTGAGGGGCGTCACAGCCTGGATGTGCAGGGCTACCGGGACGCACAGCAAGCGGTCAAGGCAGCCGTGGGTGATGAAATGATCATCCAGGTCACCAGCGAAGCGGCGCGTGTGTACAAAGCGCCCGAGCAAATCGCCATGGTCACGGCGCTCAAGCCTGAGGCCGTGTCGGTGGGCCTGCGCGAAGTGGACCAGCCCGAGATCGGTGAAGCCGGTTTGGCGCAGTTCTTTGGCTGGCTGGCCCAAGAGCGCGTGATGACCCAGATCATCCTGTACGACGTGGCCGACTTGCAGCGCTGGCAAGCCTTGCGTGCACAGGGCGTGATCCCCGATGCGCCCTGGTCGCTCTTGTTTGTGCTGGGCCGTTATTCGGTGGGTCAAACCTCCGTTCCCCAAGATCTGCTGCCCTTTGTCAGGGCCCACACCGGCAACGAGCCGTGGTCCATGTGCGCTTTTGGCGCGGGCGAACACGCCTGCGCCACCACGGCCGCTGCACTGGGCGGGCATGTGCGCGTGGGTTTTGAAAACAACCTCTTGCTCAACAACGGGCAAGTGGCCCCAGACAACGCCGCGCTGGTGTGCCAGGTGGCCGACTCGGCCCGCATGCTGGGGCGCAGCCTTTACACCGCGCAGCGGGCGCGTGAAGCTTTTTTTGACGCATGAAATTTTTTGACGCCACAGTGGATGCCATCCAAAAACCATGATCGAGAGCTTGACGCGTGGTTCGCTGCAAAGCGATGCGTTTGGCCCCTTTTTGAAAATTCGGACTCGGCGCAGGCTTTCGGGGTGTGAACAAGACCCGACGGGGGCGTGTTTCAGCTGGGGCAGCCGCTTTTAAACGCCGCCTTGCGGGTGTGTGGGGTCAATCCAAAGCACGGTTTCGGGCTTTTCAGCAGGTTCAATGTCCATGTTGACCGCCACTGCCTGGCCGTCACTGCGGCACAGCACGCATTCCAGCGTTTCGTCTGCGCTGGCATTGATTTCCTGGTGCGGCACATAGGGCGGTACGTAAATGAAATCGCCAGGCCCGGCTTCGGCGGTGAATTCCAGCGCATTGCCCCAGCGCATGCGGGCGCGACCTTTGACCACGTAGATGACGCTTTCCAAAGGCCCATGGTGGTGTGCCCCGGTTTTCGCATTGGGGTGGATGTGCACCGTCCCAGCCCACAGCTTTTGCGCGCCCACGCGGGCAAAGTTGATGGCGGCTTTGCGGTCCATGCCCGGAGTGGAAGGCACATTGCCGTCCAGTTGGTCACCAGGCACCACGCGCACGCCGTCGTGCTTCCAGTCGGTGTGGCTTGGCACGGCAGAGGATGGTTGAGCATGTGGATCGTGGGCTTGTGACATGAAAAGTGCCTTTATCAAAACGTGGATTTCACTGTAGCACGGCCATTTGTTGACGGGCCGAATGTTCAGCCAAGGGCATCGGCCAGCTGAACCGCTGAACCGAAAGCCAGCGTGAAACCCAAAGCGCCTTGCCCAGCATTGATGAACAAATTGCGCGGGCCGCCTTGATGCCCAATGATGGGCAGCCCTGTGGGTGTGGCCGGGCGCATGCCGGCCCAGGGCTGGATGTCGGTGTAGCGCGAGCAATCCGGAAATAGGGCTTGAGTAGCCTGCTGAAGAGTTTGAATTCGACGGCTCTGGACGCTGGCGTCCTGCCCTACCAACTCGACCATGCCAGCAGCGCGCAGCCGTTGCCCCAGCCGCGCAAAAACAATCTTGCGGGCGCTGTCGGTGATGTTCACTTTGGGGGCCAGGCCGGTGCCATCGGTGGCCACGGTGATGCTGTAGCCCTTAAGCGGATAAACCGGCAAACGCACACCCAATGGGGCTGCCAGAGCAGGTGCCGTGTGACCTGTGCACAGCACAAAAGCATCCGCTGATACCTCTTCGCCTGGGTCCAGTTGGACGGCCGCCAGCCGATCGCCCTTTGGGACCCATTGCCTGAAGGCCTGCCCCCAGCGCAAAGCCGCACCTCTTGCTGTGAGAATTTGCGCCAATGCCTCGCAGACTTGTTTGCAATCGGCTGCACATTCGCTGTCGGTGTAAATGGCGCCTGAAAAATCGTTTTGCTGATGTGCCAAGGCGGGCTCTATGGCGCAGGCCTCAGATGCCGACACAGCCAACTGCGCTTGCCCTCCCAATTGCTTTTGCAGCAGCATCTGCTGGCGAGCGGCCGCAAAAGTGGCTTCGTTGCGAAACAACACCAGCTTGCCGGAGGCGGAGAAGTCACAGTGCATGTTTTCACGCTCGCGCATGGCATCAAACACCTGTCGGCTTTGTGCGGCCAAGGTCAACAGCTCAGCGGTGGTTTTTGGCGATTGTTCGGTGTTGCAAGCTTGCAAGAACTGCCACACCCAAACCCATTGCCGGGTGTCCCATTGGGGCTTGATCTTGAGTGCAGATGAAGGTGAAAACAGCAATTTGGGCAGTTGTGCCCAGATGCTGGGGTCGGCCAAAGGCTGCACATACGAGTAGCTCAGCTGGGCCCCATTGCCGCCGCTGGCGCCAGCGGCCGGTGCTGCGCGGTCGATCACGGTGACCTGATGACCTCGTTGGGTCAATTCGTAAGCGGTGCTCAGGCCGATGATGCCAGCGCCCAATACGCAAACATGCATGGCGTTCCTTTGTGCAGTCAAAGGCGCACTTTGAACAAATTGATGCCATCTTGTCATTAGGGGCATCGATATCAGCGTCTACCCTGAGCCTGGCCGCGTTGAGTGGCCAATCAGGCACATGTTGTGCTACACAGTAGTGTCTGGTTTTATCAACTCTTCAACGAGGAATCACATGAAGCGTCGCCATCTGTTTTGGGTCTTGAGTTTGGCTGCAGCCATGGCTGCCCCCGTGCATGCACAGCAATTCTTCCGCATCGGCACCGGTGGTACCGCAGGCACTTATTACCCGGTGGGCGGCATGATCGCCAACGCCGTCAGCCAGCCGGGCAAGATCGTGGCCACAGCGCAGGCCACCAACGGTTCCGTGGCCAACGTCAACGGCGTGGCCGGAGGCGCTTTGGAGTCGGGCTTCTCGCAGTCGGACGTGGCCACCTGGGCTTACACCGGCACCGGCGTTTATGAGGGCAAGCCCAAGGTCACCGACCTGCGCATGATCGCCAACCTGTACCCCGAGAGCATCCATTTGGTGGTCAAAAAGGGTTCGGGCATCAAGTCGGTGTCTGACCTCAAGGGCAAGCGCGTGGCGCTGGACGAGCCAGGTTCTGGCACCTTGGTCAATGCCCGCATTGTGCTGGCCGCTTATGGCGTGAAGGAAAGCGACATCAAGCCCGAGTACATCAAGCCCAACCAAGCCGGTGACAAGCTCAAAGACGGCGCACTCGATGCCTTCTTCTTTGTGGGCGGTGCGCCCGCTGGCGCGATTGCAGAATTGGCATCGAGTGGCACCGGCATCGAGTTGGTGCCTTTGGCCGGCCCACAGGCCGATGCTTTGCGCAAGACCAACCCTTATCTGGCTGTGGACACGATCGCTGCAGGCACTTACAAGGACGTGCCCGCCGTGCAGACCATGGCCATGGGCGCCCAGTGGGTGACCAGCGCCAAGGCCGACGCCGAAACTGTGTACCAGATCACCAAGGCGCTGTATGGCAAAGCCGCTCAGGACACCTTGGCTGCAGGCCACGCCAAAGGCAAGTTCATCACCAAAGAGAACGCGGTCAAGGGTGTGGGCATTCCTTTCCACCCCGGTGCCGAGCGTTTCTACAAGGAAGCTGGCCTGCTCAAGTGATGCGGGGTGCTTCAGGCCCAGTGTGTCGTTCACATGGGCCTGATCGCCAGCCATTGTTGCAGGCGCCCAGTCGTGGGTGATGATGTTTGAACAGGGCGCCACGGCGCCCTGTGTGTTGTGAACAAGGCCCTACGTGCCTTGTGTTGTGAAGGACAGGTATGGCCGAAGCCCTCGAGCGCAATGTGCGCAATTTGCAGGAACTCGAAGAAAAGTTCGACCCCGAAATGCGCTTTAGGCCCACGCTGCCGCCCGCCACGGTGATCGTGAAATGGCTGCTCATCATCTTGTCGGGTTTCCATTTCTACACAGCCGGTTTTGGCCTGCTGCGCGAGACCACCCACCGGGGTGTGCACCTAGCCTTTGTGTTGGGGCTGATTTTTTTGGTGTTTGCGGCGACCAAGTCAGACGCCAGCAGCACCGTGTCCAAAAGCCGCCTGAGCATTGGCGGTGTGCCACTGATCGACTGGTTGCTGGGCCTGGCCTGTGCGGCCAGCGTGATGTACATCCCTTACGTGTTTGACGACCTGGCCTTTCGGGTAGGCAACCCGGACACGATGGACGTGGTCATGGGCTCGGTCCTGTTTGTCACCTTGCTCGAGGCCACCCGCCGCTCCATGGGCTGGCCCTTGCCTTTGATCGCGCTGGGCTTCACGGCCTATGCCCTGACCGGGCCGTATTTCCCGGGCTTGCTCAAGCACGCGGGTGCGAGCTGGAGCCAAATGATCAACCACCAGTACCTGACCAGTCAGGGCATTTACGGCGTGGCGGTGGGCGTGGTGGCCACTTATGTTTTTCACTTTGTGCTGTTTGGTGTGTTGGCCACGCGCATTGGTTTGGGGCAGTTGTTTCTGGACATCGCCTCCACCGTGGCCGGGCGTTACGCCGGTGGTCCGGCCAAGGTCAGTGTGTTTGGCTCGGCCATGTTCGGCACGCTCAGCGGGTCATCGGTGGCCAATGCGGTCACGGTGGGCTCGCTCACCATCCCGGCCATGATCCGGGTGGGTTACAAGCGCGAGTTTGCGGGCGCGGTTGAAGCTGCGTCATCGACCGGTGGGCAGATCACGCCGCCCGTGTTGGGCGCGGCGGCATTTTTGATGGTCGAGTTTTTGAACGTGTCCTACCAGACCATCATCGCGGCGGCCATTGTGCCGGCCTTCATGCACTTTTTTGGCGTGTTCATGCAGGTGCACTTCGAGGCCAAGCGTTACGGCTTGCGCGGCCTGACCGAAGAAGAAATGCCCAAGCTGCGCGAGTCCTTCCGTCAGCGCTGGCCCACCTTGATTCCATTGGCTTTGCTGATCGCCATTTTGGTGTCGGGCCGCACGCCTTATTTGGCGGCGTTCACCGGCATTACGTCTTGCATGATCGTGGGCTTGAGCACCACGGTGTGGGGCAACCGCAGCACCAACTGGCTCATGCTGGTGGTGCTGCATGTCTTGCTGGCGCTGGTGGCGTTTGTGGACTGGGGCAGCGACGGCGAGACCATCAAGCTGGGCTTTTTGGCCTTGGGCGTGGCCCTGATTTGGGCCGGGCAAAAGTGGTTGGGCCTGGTGGGGCGCATTGACAATGCCGTGCTGCTGGAAGCCTTTGAAACCGGGGCCAAATACGCGCTGGCGGTGGGCGCTGCGGCGGCCACGGTGGGCATTGTGATTGGTGTGGTCACGCTCACGGGCGTGGGCTTCAAGATCAGCTTCATCATCACCGGCTGGGCGCAGATGATCTCGGCTTTCTTGATGGACTGGTTGCCCGCCTTCATGGCCGACAGCAAGTCCTTGACCCTGCTGGCGGCGCTGTTCATGACGGGCATCGTCTGCATCTTGATGGGCTGCGGCATCCCGACCACGGCCAACTACATCATCATGGTCACGGTGGCCGCACCCACCTTGGTGCAGCTGGGCGTAGAGCCTTTGGTGGCCCACTTCTTTGTGTTTTATTACGGTGTGCTGGCCGACATCACGCCGCCGGTGGCGCTGGCCGCTTATGCGGCGGCGGGCATGGCCGGTGGTGACCCGTTCAAGACCGGCAACATGGCCTTCCGCCTGGGGTTGGCCAAGGTGCTGGTGCCCTTTGTGTTCGTGTTCTCGCCTTCCTTGCTGCTGGTGGCCAAGGGCTTCACCTGGGCCGACTTTGCCATCACCTTCACCGGTTGTGTGCTGGGCATCGTGGCGCTGGCTGCGGCGCTCAGTGGTTACCTGATGACGGTGATGAACCGTTGGGAACGCACACTGTGCACCATCGGCGCCTTGTGCCTGATTGCGCCGGGCCTGAAAATCAGTTTGCTGGGTGTGGCCTTGATGCTGCCTGTGCTGATCCACCAATGGACGATGAGCCCCTCTCGTAAGGGCGCAACGCTTGCATGACTGAAAAAACAGGGGGCTTTTCAGCGCTTTGTTGGGTTTGGTTGTTTGAGCCACTACACTGGCGGGCCTTGGCGGCAGCCCCGCCGGTTATCGCCGCGGCTTGCCCTTTGACCCGTTGACCTTCTTTGTTTGCCCATGAAATTCAAAATGTCCGAAAAGTCGCTGTTTGCGACTTTGTTACGCGCCCCGTGGTGGGTGAGCTTTTTGGTGATGTTCGGTGTGGCCTTGGTGGCCGGGGCTTTGCTGCCTGAGGCCTACAAAATAGCGGGCATGCTGGGTGCCTTTCCGTTCTTTGTGATTGGTGTCATAGCGGCTTGGCGACAAAAAAACGCCCTATCTGCCAGCCGTATCGAAGTACTGGTTGAGCAGGCCCGAGGCATGGGTTGGCGTGATTTTTCGGTGTTGGTCGAAGAAGCGCTCAGGCAGCAGGGCTTTGTGGTGACCCGATTGAACGAGGGACCAGCCGATTTCCAGATCGAAAAGAATGGCCGCGTCACCTTGGTCGGTGCCAAACGCTGGAAAGCGGCCACCGTGGGTGCCGAACATTTGCGCGAACTGCTGGCCGTGCGTGAAAGCCGGGATGCTTTTTCATGCACCTGCATGAGCCTGGGCGTCTTCAGTCAGGCGGCCATTGATTTGGCCAACGACAGCCCCATGCAGTTGCTGGGACCTGCCAACATCGCGCAACTCATGCACGATGGGGCCAATGCCCTCCGAGCCTGAAAACTGGCAAATTTTTCGACCCCTATTTTTCGGCCCCCCAAGGACTCCCATGACCAGACCTCTTTTGACCGAATCGGCCATCCATCCGGCCATTCGCCAACGCATTGCCGAGCACCACTTGCCCGTGATCCAACAGGTGCAAAACGCCATCGCCCAGCATGCTGTGGTGGTGGTCGGTTTGTCCGGCAACCCGTTTGTGGGCAAGGCCCGCAAGGCGCTGGCCGCAGCGGGGGTGGCGCACGAGTACATCGAGTTCGGCAGTTATTTTTCAAAGTGGCGTTTGCGCAATGTCCTGAAGATGTGGACCGGATGGCCCACTTTCCCGATGGTCTTTGTGCGCGGCACGCTGGTCGGTGGGTCCGATGACCTGCGCCGCCTGATCGACAGCGGCGAGCTCCAGACCTTGCTCAAAGCCTGAAGCCCATGGCGTCCAGCGCAAAACCCGAGTTCTGGCGCACCGAGGTGGGCGATGCGGTGGCCGTGCTCAACATTCCCGGCGCATTGAAGCGGCCACGCACGTTCGACATCGATGTGAGCCTTTTGGTGCGCGTGCCCGAAGACCATGCCGAGGCTTGGCACGCGTTGACGTTGGAGATCGACGGCAAGCAGCAGTGGCACAGGCGCATTGCCAGCAGCTGCCCGGGTCAGACCGATGGGCTTGATTACCACTGCCGCGTGGTGCTCGAAGCCGGTCCGGCCTTGCGCATCCGCGCTGTGGCGGGCACGCGTGGTGCGGTGGTGCAGCGCTTGCAGATTGAAGCGCGTGAAGACTTGCAGGACTGAGCGATCACCTGCAAGGCTAGCCAATCACTTGCAGTTCAAGCAGCGGCCTGTTGTTCAGCAGGCGCTCAAAGCCCAGTTCATCGACGGCAATGGTGGTGGACTTTCCCTGCAGCATCCACTCGGCCAAGGCCAAACCGGCTCCGGCCGCATGCTGCATGCCGTGCCCTGAAAACCCGTTGATGAAATACAGGTTTTTAAGCTCCGGATGCGGTCCGATCACGGCGTTGTGATCGAAGGTGTTCATCTCGTAATATCCCGCCCAGGCCCGCTCCACCCGCAAAGCCGCCAGTGCCGGAATGCGGTGCGCCAGAGACGCCCATTGTTCGTCGTTCCATTCGGCCCAATCGGGCTCCAGCGGCAGGCCAGGTTCGGTGTGCATGGGCTCTGCGCCGCTGATCAAAAAGCGGCCCTCCGGGCGCAGCCACCAGCCGCTCGGGTCAATCAGCAAAGGGCATTGGGCCAATGGCTCGGGGCACGACAATACAAACACCGTGCGCCGCGCCGCCTCGATGGGCAGCTGTACCCCCGCCATGGCTGCCACCTCACCGGCCCAAGGTCCTGCCGCATTGACCACTTGGCCGCAGGGCAAGGTACTGCCACTGGCCAAACGCACGCCCGTGATTTGCGTCGCTGTGTGGTCCAGGCCCACCACTCGGTCGTGCAGGCGCTGCACGCCTTGCGCCATGGCTTTTTTCAAAAACGCTTGGTGCAGGGCAGGGCCGTCAAACCATCCCTCGCCGCTCAGGCCCAAGCTGCCCAGCGCCACATCGTCCACATTCAGCCACGGAAAGCGCTGGCGCAGGGCCTCGGGGCCCAGCAAAGCCACATCGGCCCCGGCGTGTTTTTGGATCTGGTGCGCTGTTTGCAGCGCGGCCGTTTGTTCGTGCTGGGCCAGGTACAAATAGCCGGGCTCCTGCAAGCCCAGCGCCACGGGGTGATCGGGCAGGCTAAGGTGCTGCTCGGCCTCGCGCAAAAATGCGATGCCGTATTGGCTCAGGCGTATGTTGACCGGGCAGGTGAACTGCAGGCGGATCGAGCTGGCCGACAGCGATGACGAGGCTTTTTCGTAACGCGTGTCCGATTCGACCAGCGTGACTTTTAAGCCAGGCTGCAAGCGGGTCAACCAATAGGCCGTGGCCGCGCCCATCACGCCGCTGCCCACGATCACCACATCGGCGCGGCTCATGGGCGAGCGCCTTCGGCCAAAGCAGCGCGGTACACCAGGCGTGCTGCCACCGTGTCTTCCACCGCCTGACCCAGCGATTTGAAAATGATGGTGGTGCCTAAAGGTGGCGCAGCCACGCGACCGCACAACACTTCGCCAATCTCTGCGGCGACGTGCGCACCCGAGAGCATCACATCGCCCGATTCTTTTTCGGCCGCTTCGCGCTGGTCGGCCACCACCCAATGTTGCATGGCCGCATCGTCCAGCTCGCGCCAAGTGGGGCGGGGCGCACCCACTGCCGCCACAAAGGCACCGGGCTTGAGCCAAGCGCCTTGCAGCACCGGCTCGCTGGCGTTGGTCACGGTGCACACGATGTCAGCGCCGCGCACGGCCTCTTCGGCGCTCGCGCAGGCCACGCCGCCAATGTCGTGTGCGCACTGCTGCGCGTTGGCGGCGTTGGGGCTCCACACCCGAATTTCGGACACCTCGCGCACGGCCCGCAGCATTTGCGCGTGGCTGCGGGCCAGCACGCCGCTGCCCAGCATGGCCAGCACTTGCGGTGTGCGTGGCACCAGCGCATCGGCCGCCACAGCAGAGGCCGCTGCTGTGCGCATGGCGGTGATGGTGTTGCCCTCCATCACGGCCAGCGTCTGGCCCGTGGCGGGGTCCATCAGCACGATGGTGCTCAGCAGCGTGGGCAAGCCCTTTTGCGCATTGCCCGGCACCAGCGTGATGAGCTTGGTGCTCAAGGCATCGCCCAGCTGAGCGGGTTTTAAAAACAGCAGGCCATCGTGAGAGGCCTCGCCAATGGGCATGACCATGCGCAGCGGCTGCACCACCTGGCCCAGCGTCAAGGCCACCAAGGCTTCGCGCATCCCTTGCAGCAGCTCGGGCACGCTCAGCAGTTGCTGCACGCGGGCTTCGTCAAAATAGTGAACCATGGCTTGTCTCCGGGGATGGCTTATGCAAGGCCAATTCAAGCATGCCCAACCGATCCGGGCAGTCACCTGCAAGATTGCTGATGGATTCGGCCCTGTGAAGTTTTCAATGCTCAAAGATGTTGCAGCTCGGCGGTCGAAGGCCCCGACAGGGGGGCTGCGGCGAAACCCATCATGTCGGACTCTGCGAGTGGCGACCTGCGAGATGATATTCCTCGCCCATTTCAAACTTCAGCGTGCCGGATCAACAGCGCAAACCCAGATTGATGACGTTCAGTGACCAAGGCCCATCACGCCGGGGGGGTGATCACACGGTGGCAATGGGTGTGGCCGGTGAGCCAATGGCCCCGGGCAGGCGCAGCGGCGGCGCAGTCAGCAAAAAGCGGTGGCGGCTGTGCTCGCGCAGCCAGTTGGCCAAGGGGGTCAGGTGCCAGATCTCGCCCAAGTGCACGCCCAGTTTGAACAGGCAATGCTCGTGCAAGGGCAAAGCCGCGCAGCTGCCGGGCCGGGGCGAGGCGGGCAAGCCTTCGACCGCGTAGTTGTCAGCGATCAGCGCCACCAGGCCCGAATCGGTGATCCACTGCAGCAGCCGCTCGTCGCGTCCCTCCAGTACGGCGCACGAATTTTCCACCGCATGCGGGTCGGGCTGTTTGTTCATCTCCAGCAGCATCTGCGCAAATCCGGTGTGCAGGCACACCATGTCGCCGGGCTCCACCACCACGCTGTCCTTGCGCATGATGTCCATCAGCAGGTCGTAACCCACCCGCACCCGCTCACGGCCCAGATGGGCATGCAGGTCGATCATCACGGCGCGGCCTTGCACGCAGCGCTCGGACATCTTCTCGATGCCCAAGGCCTTGGCGGCCGATGTCGATTCGCGGGCGATCTCCGGAAAACCAAAAATACCAGCCCCTGCGCCACTGCTGGGCCCCACCACATCGGTGCCTGCGCGAAAGCCGTTGTAATACACCGGCTCGGGCACGCCGTCGCCATTGGCGTCGAACATCGAGCCCACATGCGCCAGGCTGTCCCACTGGGTGCTGTACTGCAAGTGCATGATGACCAGGTCGTCGCACACCACATCGGTGCAAGCCGGGTCGTCGCACCACAGTTGGTAATTCATGTTGGGCTTGTCGCCGCGCAAGGTGGGGCGCAGCACCGGCGGTTGTCTGCGGGGGTTGAGCACGTTGCCCCCTGGGAAGTCCAGCGGCAGGCTCAGGTTGAAGGTCTGCCCCGTGCGCACCTCCTGCATGCCTTGCAGCACTTTGTCGGGCGTCAACAGGTTCATGCGACCGCACTGGTCATCGGGCCCGAAGTCGCCCCAGTTGGAGCCTGGGGGGCGGTGTTTCCAGCGGGGGGATGAAGACATGCAGTACTCCTGTGATGAACGGACCAAGCGCAACATGCGTGCCTCGCATCTTGTGCGCTGGTCGGCGGGCTTTGTGTCACCGATCTGACTGCGAGTCGCAGGCCAGTCCGCAATCGCGATCTCGTCCGGTGAAGCCGTGAAAAGCCAGAGTGCTGCAGGTCGGTACTCGAAGAGTCCGACGCTGGCATGCTCACCCATACACCTCATTCAGGCCTTGCCGGTGCGCGCACATCCGTCGGGGTCTTCGACCGCCGACCTACAACACACATTCCCTCATCGGTCATCTTCGACCGCCGACAACAGACATGCCCTCGTAGGTCGGTACTCGAAGAGTCCGACGCTGGCATGCTCATCCATACACCTCATTCAGGCCTTGCCGGTGTGCGCACATCCGTCGGGGTCTTCGACCGCCGACCTATAAGGGTACAGCGCAAAAAAGTATGGCGATGCGAATCCATCACCCGGGTGAATCCGACGCTGAGTGTGTCAATCGGGGTGGGTGCCCTGAAACTCGCGCCACAGCAAATACAGGCCGCTGCCCACCACCACCAAGGCGCCCAGCACCACGGCCAGGTCGGGCACCTGGCCAAAGACCAGCCAGCCCAGCACGGTCATGTAAAGGATCTGTTGGTACAAAAACGGCCCCAGCACCGCAGCCGAGGCATAGCGGTGCGCCACAGCCACAAAGTAGTGGCCAATGCCGCCGCACAAACCGGCCAAGGCCATCACGAACCACTCCAGCAACGTGGCCGGTTGTTGCCATTGCCACAGCGCCACGGGCGTCAGCGCCAAAGTGGCCACCACCGCCGAGGTCATTTGCGTGGTGGCCGGGTTTTCGCTGCTGGCCAGGTAGCGCGTCATCATGTTGAAGAGTGCATACAAAATGGCATTGAGGGCCGAGAGCAAGATGGCCGGGTGAAAGCCCTGGCTGCCAGGGCGGATGATGACCAGCACGCCCGCAAAGCCCACCGCAATCGCCAGCCAGCGTTTGGCATCCAGCCGCTCGCCCAGCCACCAGGCCGAGAGCAAGGCAATCAAAATCGGCACGGAAAACTGCATGGCCCCGGTCTCGGCCAACTGCAAATACTGCAAGGCCCAGAAATTGAGCGCGGTCATGGACGCCAGCATCAAGCCGCGCAGCAGCTGCAAACGCGGGTGCCGCCAGCGCAGCAAATCGCCTTTGACCGATGGTGCAAACACCGCGATGGAAAACAGCGAATGCGTGAGAAAGCGCATCCATACCACCTGCATCACGGGCAGGGTGAGCACCAGCCACTTGGCCGATGCGTCGAGCACCGCAAACATCAAGGTGGTGACCGTCACCAGCGCAATGCCGATGCGGCGGTGCCGGGCGCTGTCGCTGAAAAGCTGGCTCATGGGCTGGGTGAGATGCCGCCGGGCTCAGCGCTTGGGCGGGGTCTCTAGCCCGCCTGTGTAAAAGCGGTTGAAGGTGGGGGAAATGATCAGTTCGTTGATGCAGGTGCGAGCGGGCATCTGCGCCACAAACAAAATGGCCTGACCCATGTCTTCGGCCTGCACCATCAATTCGCGCTGCTCGGCTGACGGCGGTACGGGCCGCTTGTCCAAAATGGGTGTGGCCACTTCGCCGGGCAAGAGCGAGGTGGCGCGGATGCCGTGCGTGCACTCTTCCATGTTGATGGACTCGGTCAAGGCCAACACGGCGCGTTTGGTGGCGTTGTAAGCCGGACCCGTAAGCTTGGACGCATACAGCCCCGCCCACGAGGACACGTTGATGATCAAGCCGCTTTGCTGCTGGCGCATGGCGGGCAGGACCGCATGCACACAGTAAAACAAGCCCGACAGGTTGATGGCCACCACATCGTCCCAAGCCTCGGGCGTGACCACGTCGAAATTGCGCTGAGTGGCATTGGTGCCCGCACTGGTCACCAGGATGTCGATCTGCCCATGTTTGTCCAGAATCTGTTGCACGGCCGCCTTGACAGCGTGCTTGTCGGCCACGTCCAGCAGCAGGTCCTCGGCACTGCCCAGGGCCTGCAGCGCCGCCAAAGCGCTGGCATTGGTGGCTGCGTTGCGGCCCGAAATCACCACATGCGCTCCGGCTTGGGCCAAGGCCATGGCACCTGCCAGCCCGATGCCGCTGCCCCCGCCTGTGATCCATGCAACTTGTCCTGTGAGTGGTGCGGTCATGCTTTTGTCCTGAGCTGGGTGTTGGGGCCAACAGTCGACTGTTGATTCAGTCCTGTGAAGTTTTCAATGCTCAAAGATGTTGTAGGTTGGCGGTCGAAGACCCCGACATGGGCCTGTACTGAACCCATCATGTCGGACTCTTCGAGTGCCGACCTACAAGATGACATGTCTCACACATTTCAAACTTCAGCGTGCCGGATCAATAAGGGCGATGGCGTGTGGCCGATGGCTAAATTTAATCAGCCTCTGAAGCCTGGCCTGCGCCTCAGGTGACACCCGTTGGCGCTGCCCGTGCCCCGGGAGGGTGCAAGGCCTCACTTGGGCAAGTCGCGGCCACCGCTTTCGGGGCGGTGCATTTTGAACAGCTGCTCCGGCCCGATGGTGAAGTAATCCGCTGCGCCGCCCCCGCGCAAAATGTGCCCGGCATTGGCGGTGTCGTACACCCCGTCCTTGAGCAAGCGCTGGTCAATGTGGATGCCCACCACCTGGCCAAACACCATCCAGGTGTCGACTTTCTGGCCTTGCAGGTCTTGCAACTGCAAAATTTGCGTACAACGGCACTCGAAGCTCACCGGGCTTTGCGCCACACGCGGCACACCCACCACCTTCGATGCCTCGGGTGTCAGGCCTGCCAGATCAAACTCGCTCACCTCGGGCGGCACCGCCTCACAGGTCTGGTTCATCACCTCGGCCAGCTCGCGTGTCACAAGGTTCCAGACAAACTCGCCCGTCGCCTCGATGTTGTTCAGCGAATCCTTGCGCCCGATGCTTGAAAACCCAATCACGGGTGGCACGTAATTGAAGGCGTTGAAAAAGCTGTAGGGGGCCAAATTCAACACACCGCTGGCGCTTTGGCTGGACACCCAGCCTATGGGGCGGGGGCCAACGATCGAATTGAACGGGTCGTGCTTGAGGCGGTGGCCCAGGTGAGGTTCATAAAAATGCATCATGGCCACACTGTAAAGCGCCCCAGCTGGCGGGCACAGTCATGCGCAAGACAAGCATGTCTTGCTGAAAACGTTTTAATGCAGCCATGTCTGAGTCTTCGTTGCTCAGATCAAAGCCTCAGGCGAGCCGCCTGTTCAAACGTATCGAGACAAGTCCATGGAATTTTCAGAACTCATCAAGGCCCGTAAAAGTATTCGCGGCTACCAACAAAAACCAGTCCCCCGCGAGGTCATCGAAGAGATCCTCTCGGTGGCCAAATGGTCGCCCTCGTCGATGAACACACAGCCTTGGCATGTACATGTCGTCACGGGCGAGCCGCTGGACCGCATTCGCCGGGGCAATACCGACAACATGGTCAAGGGCGTGCCTCCTAAGCGCGACTTCCCGATGAAAGAGGCCTATGAGGGCATCCACCGCAAGCGCCAGGTGGACATCGCGATTCAGTTGTTTGACGCCATGGGCATCGCCCGCGATGACAAAGAGCGGCGCACCGATTGGGTGATGCGCGGTTTCCGCCAGTTCGATGCGCCTGTGTCGCTGGTGCTGACCTATGACAAATACCTTGAACCTGCCGCAATCAGCCAGTTTGATTTGGGGGCTTTGTCGCACGCCATCGTGCTGGCCGCCTGGGAGCGGGGCCTGGGCACGGTGATCAACGGGCAGGGCATCATGCAGTCTTCCGTGGTGCGCGAGCACGCGGGCATTCCGGATGACCAGAACATCATGATCTGCATCGCTTTGGGCTACCCGGATGAATCCTTTGTGGCCAACAGCGTGAAGTCGGTGCGCGAGGATGAAGCCAACTTTGTGCGCTATGTGGGTTTTTGACCGGTCGTCCCGGCATGGCGCATTTCCCTGAAGGCGCTTGCCCTGCAAGCGAAAAGTCAGCGTCCACATGCGCTGCATCGCCAGCAGGGCTGGCTCCTGCAAAAACCATGGCCTCGCGAAAAGCCTTTCCTTGTGATTATTTTTTCTTTTTGAGCTAAGACCACCATGACCGATTCATTGACGAACGACGAACTGGCTTTTCGTGATGAAGTGCGCGCCTTTTTGGCCGCTGAGCTGACCGATGAGATCCGCTTGGGCGGGCATCGCACCTCGGGCATTTTTGCGGACTACGAGGTAGGCATTCCGTGGCAACGCATTTTGGCCAAGCGCGGCTGGGCGGCGCCGCACTGGCCAGTCGAGTGGGGCGGTTGCGCCTGGACGCCAAGGCAGCACGACATCTTTGCCAGCGAGATGGCAGCGGCCGATGCCCCCAAGGTCTCACCTCTGGGCCTGGTGATGGCCGCGCCCGTGCTGGTGGCGTTTGGCACACAGGCCCAAAAAGAGCGCTGGCTGCCCGACTTGCGCAATGGCGTGAGTTACTGGTGTCAGGGTTACAGCGAACCGGGCTCGGGCTCCGACCTGGCATCTTTGCAATGCCGGGCCCGCCGCGAGGGCAACGAGTGGGTGATCAATGGCTCCAAAATCTGGACCACCCACGCCCACCGCGCCACGCACATGTTTTGCCTGGTGCGCACCGACAGCAGCGGCAAGCCGCAGCAAGGCATCAGCTTTTTGATGTTTGAGCTGAACAAGCCGGGCATTCAAATCCGGCCGATCATCAGCATCTCGGGCGACCACGAGTTCAACCAGGTCTTTTTTGACGAGGCCCGCGTACCCGCTGACGCGCTGATCGGCGAAGAAAACCAGGGCTGGACGATAGCCAAATTTTTGCTGGAGCACGAGCGGGGCGGCTCGTCTGCGCCGTTCTTGCGGGGCCGTTTGGCCCGCTTGCGCGAGTCCTTGCAAGAAGCCTTTGCGCAAGGCGCGCCGTGCTCCGAACACGAAGACATCGCCTTGACCTTGGCCAATGCGCAGTGTCGCATTGACGCCTTGCACGCTTGGGAACAGCAGGTGCTGACCGCGCGCATCGGTGGCGGCACGCAGCCTTGCTGGTTGCCCGCTGCACCCTCCATGGGCAAGGTGCTGGCGACCGAGCTCAAGCAGCACCTGACCGAGCTGGGTTTGGACATTGCAGGCGTCTATGGCGCCAGCAGCCTGACCATCGAGGAGGCATCTGCCCACGCTTTGCCTGTGCCCGAGGAGTCGGTGTTTGCGACCCGGGCTTACTTGAATGACCGCGCAGCCTCGATTTATGGCGGCACCAACGAAGTGCAGCGCAATCTGATTGCCCGCCACCTTTTGGGTGCCGAGGTGGTGGAGCCTGTGGTGCCTACCGACGAAACGCAGGCCATGTTGCTGGCCAGTCTGCAAGGCTGGCTGCAAGACAAGCTGCCCTTCGACAAACGCGCACAGATGATTGCAAGTCCAGAAGCGATTGCACCGCTGTGGCAAGGCTTGAGCCGTGAATTGGGCCTCTTGGGTGCGGCGCTGCCCGAACACTTGGGTGGCATGGGCGGTGGTTTGTCCGAACAAATGCTGATCTGCCAAGCCTTGGGCGCGGCCTTGGTGGCCGAGCCTTACAGCAGCTCTGCCGTTTTAGGGGCGACCTTGCTGCAAGCGCTGGGCGACCCGGCAGCCGATACTTTGCTGCAAGGCCTGGCCGATGGCCAAGTGCGATTGGCTGTGGCGGCGCTGGAGCCTGCAGGGCGCACTGACTTTAGCCAGGTGCAGACCCGATTGCACAACTCGAACGGCCCCTTCCTCATCAGCGGGCGCAAAGCCCTGGTGCGCGGCGCAACCGGAGCCACGCACTGGCTGGTGAGTGCGCGAGACGAGGCGGGCCAGCTGCGCATCTGCCTGATCGATCCTGCAGCCAGCGGTGTTCAGCGGCGCGATGTGCGGCTGATCGACGGCGCCTGGGCGGCTGAGTTGGCCTTTGACCAAACGCCCGTGCAGGCTCTTATCGGCCAAGGCGATGCGCTGGCCGCGCTCTCGCAAGCGTGGGACGCGGCCACGCTGGCCGCAGGCGCCGAGGCCGTGGGCGTGATGCAGTCCATGATGCGCGACACGCTGAACTACACCAGCCAGCGCAAGCAGTTCGGCCAGCCCTTGGCGGCATTTCAGGCCCTGCAGCACCGCATGGCCGACATGTACATGGCGCTCGTGCAAGCCGCGGCGGCGGTGGGCGCTTGTGCCAATGTGCTGGTCGACAGCCCTGAGCGCCGCGCCGAGCGGGTCTCATCGACCCATGTGACGGTGCTGCGTGCTGCACGTTTGGTGGGGCAGGGCGCGGTGCAGCTGCACGGCGGCATGGGCATGACCGACGAGCTGGCGATAGGCCATGGATTCAAGCGGCTCACAGTCCTTGAGCAGCAGTTTGGCGGAGTGACGTTGCATCTGCGGCGGGTGTTTGGCGTGGATTGACGCCCTCAAGCCGCAAGAGGCCGAAGTCACCGACCCATGCATGTCGTAGGTCGGCACTCGCAGAGTCCGACATTGGCCGGATGAAGCTCATCGCTTGAATCGGCATGAACGCCTAACCCAACAGCGTCGGGGTCTTCGACCACCGACCTACGGATACCGCGTTCGCTGTAGGTCGGCACTCGAAGAGTCCGACATTCGCCTGATGAAGCTCATCGCATGCATCGGCATGAACGCCTAACCCAACAGCGTCGGGGTCTTCGACCACCGACCTACGGATACCGCGTTCGCTGTAGGTCGGCACTCGAAGAGTCCGACATTCGCCTGATGAAGCTCATCGCATGCATCGGCATGAACGCCTAACCCAACCACGTCGGGGTCTTCGACCACCGACCTACGGATACCGCGTTCGCTGTAGGTCGGCACTCGAAGAGTCCGACATTCGCCTGATGAAGCTCATCGCATGCATCGGCATGAACGCCTAACCCAGCAACGTCGGGGTCTTCGACCACCGACCTACGGATACCGCGTTCGCTGTAGGTCGGCACTCGAAGAGTCCGACATGATGATGTTGGGCGTCTTCTCACCCCCGCATCAACTTCTGAATCAAATCCGCAGCCCCCGAAGCCTGGTATTTGCGCATCAGCTTGACGCGGTAAATCTCCACCGTGCGGTGGCTGATACCCAGAGCTTTGCCAATCTCTTTGCTGGTCAGGCCGTCCATCAGGTGGGCGGCGACTTCGCGTTCGCGGGCTGTGAGTTCAGCCTTGACAGGTTTACGGGCCGACAGGTCTTCAAAGGTCCAGATGCCCGCTTCGTGTGGGGCATCGCGGTTGAGCGCACGGCCCGTGACATGGCACCAAAAGGTCTCGCCCTTGAAGCGGCCATCGACCCGTTTCATGACGCGATCATCGGCGTATACGCCTTTGGCATTCAGGATGGGCGCGATGCGCTGACCGGTGCGTTCGTACTCGGCGGCGCTGGGGTAGAGCAGCTGAAAGGTCTGGCCGATCAGCTGTTCGCGGGGCACGCCAAACATTTCACAGACGCGCTGGTTGCAGTCGACGATGGTCCGGTTGCGCGAGAGCACCATGCCGATGGGGGCGAGATCAAAGGCGAGGCGGTAATCGATGTCCTGTGTCACGGGGACGCTTTGTGTAGGAGCCAGCCTGCTGGCGATGGATTGGGGTGAGCGCGTTATCGCTTGCAGGCAAGCTCCCACAGAAAAGCCCATGTCGGCTGGGTTTCACTAAGGGCCGCCCTCTACGAAAAACTACGTAGTTGATTACGTAGTATCGTAGCGCTTCCATCCTTTCCTGGAGACCGGTGTGAACAAGATTTTTCCTTCCGCAGCCGAGGCCCTCAAGGGCATCGTGGCTGACGGGCAACTCATTGGCGTGGGCGGTTTTGGCCTGTGCGGCATCCCCGAAGCCCTGATTGCCGCCTTGCGCGACAGCGGTGTGCAGAACCTGACCGCGATTTCCAACAATGCGGGCGTGGACGACTTTGGCCTGGGCCTGCTGCTGCAGACCCGCCAGATCAAGAAGATGATTTCTTCGTATGTGGGCGAGAACAAAGAGTTCGAGCGCCAGTACCTGGCGGGCGAGCTGGCTTTGGAGTTCACGCCGCAAGGTACGCTGGCCGAGAAGCTGCGTGCGGGCGGCGCGGGCATCCCGGCCTTTTTCACCAAGACCGGTGTGGGCACCCTGGTGGCAGAAGGCAAAGAGCTGCGCGAGTTCGATGGCGAAACCTTTGTGATGGAGCGCTCTTTGGTGCCCGATGTGTCGCTGGTCAAGGCACACCGCGCCGACAAGTCCGGCAACCTGCAGTTCCGTTACACCTCGCGCAACTTCAACCCGGCTGTTGCCATGGCCGGGAAGATCTGCGTGGTCGAGGTCGAAGAGATTGTTGAAACCGGTGCCATGCACCCCGACAGCGTTCACTTGCCCGGCATTTATGTGCACCGCATCGTGCTGAACACGAAGCCGGAAAAGCGCATCGAGAAACGCACCATCACTGAAAAGGCGGGAGTCTGATATGAGCTGGAGTCAAGACCAAATGGCCGCCCGTGCGGCCCACGAACTGGAAGACGGTTTCTATGTGAACCTGGGCATCGGCATCCCGACGCTGGTGGCCAACTTTGTGCCTGCAGACAAGGAAGTCTGGCTGCAAAGCGAAAACGGCATGCTGGGCATTGGCCCGTTCCCGACCGAAGACGAGGTCGACGCCGACCTGATCAACGCGGGCAAGCAAACCGTGACGACCATCAAGGGCTCGTCCATTTTTGGCAGCGAGCAGTCGTTTGCCATGATCCGAGGCGGCAAGATCAACTTGTCGATCCTGGGCGCGATGCAAGTGACCGACAAGGGTGATTTGGCCAACTGGATGATCCCCGGCAAGATGGTCAAGGGCATGGGTGGCGCGATGGATTTGGTCGCGGGTGTCAAGCGCGTGATCATCTTGATGGAACACGTGGCCAAAAAGAAAGACGGCACCGAAGACATGAAGATCCTGCCCGAGTGCACCTTGCCGCTCACCGGCAAGGGTGTGGTCGACCGCATCATCACCGACCTGGCTGTGATGGACGTGACCGATGCGGGCCTGAAGGTGGTTGAATTGGCGCAGGGCGTGACGCCTGAGCTGCTGCAAAGCAAGACGGGCGTCAAGCTGATATTTTGAATTTGACGTTTATGCCGTTTTCAAAAGCCACGAATTTCGTGGCTTTTTTATATTTTTTTGACTAAATTGCTCTAAATTATAAATATTTTAATTTTTTTGTTCATTCAGTGTATTCCCAAGTGATTAAATTTCGTACAAAATAATAATTTTGTCGGTTTTTGGAATGTCAACACCCAATTCAGATCGCGTGCGCGGGGAACTTTTGCGCCAATGGCGCCTTGCGCAAGAGTTGGAGCCCGGTGCGCTTGCGCGCCGTGTGAATTTGTCAGCGGCGCAGATTCAGCAGTTGGAGTCGGGTGGTTCCTCGTTGTTTTATTCTGAAGCCATCAAGTACAACGCAGCCCGAAAAGTGGCTGCGGCTCTGGGCGGCGACCCCGACAGCGTGATCCGAAGCATGGCTGGCGATGAGGGTGGTCAGTCCATAGAGCAGATGTCGCTTCAGGTGCTGGACGATTTGATCCAGTTGTCCGAGCAACGCAAAAAGGCGCAGCAAGAAAGTTCATCCAACGGCTGGCATTTTTTTCGCTTGCTGATGTGGCTGACGTTCTTGGCGAGTTTGGCTTGGGGCGCATTTTGGTTGACTCAGCACACTGATCTGGCTAAACGTTGGTTGTCCTTGCTCAAGACTCAACTTGCTGCGGTGACGGCAGGACCAGCATCGGCTGCCGTGGTGGCCGAGGCCTCTGCCCCGCCTGCCGCTTCACCCGAAGCTTCAGCGCCTGCAGATTCTGCGTCTCTTGCCATTGCATCCCTCGCAGGGGCAATGGCTGCCAGCTCTTCACCCGCCAGCACTTCACCTCTGAGTGCTACCCAGGTGGCGCTCAGCTCACCCGAAGCCTTGTGTCAAAGCACGGAGCAGGGCACCTTGCTGACCTCCAAGATTCCCAGCAAGGCCGGTGACATGGTCTACATCGTCCCGCTCAAGGCCGGTTCGGTGTGCGCCAAGGATGGCACGGGCAAGAGCACGGTGTTGACCTTGCAGGCCAAAGAGGGCAGAAGTGTGTACGGACCACCGCCATGGCGTCTGTATTTCGAGCACGCTGATCAGGCGCAGGTGTACTTTCAGGGTGAGCGCTTGCGCTGGCCCGAGTTGCCCACGCGCGCCATCGTGCTGCGTGAGGTCAAGCCTCAATAAGTTGCAGGGCGTCATCCTGCACACCACCTGACCCCATTGCAGTAGCCCATCCGCTCAAGTCCGGCTGCGGTGGCCGGGGGCGAGTTCAGGCTTGCAAGCGCGCCTGAAGTTCAGCCACTTGCTGGCGCAGGCCTTGGTTTTCTTCGGTGAGTGTTTGCACCTGTTGTCGCAAAGTGTGAATCGTTTCGGGCGCGGCGTCTTCTAGTGCATCGTCCTTTGCCGTGTGGGCGTCTTCCTTGGGTGCTTTGCGGTTCTCCTCACGCACGCGTTTTGCAGCTTGTTTGAGTTCATCCTTGCCCCCCAGCGCGGCCGTTTTTTGCGCTTCGGCAGGCAAGGAGGCCACGGCGGCGGCGGCGTTGATCGAAATCTCACCGGCCTTGATGGCGGCCACCAATTCGGGTGCAGCTTGCTTGTGAATTTTTTCGATCTGCACGACCTGGCTGTTGCTCAGGCGCGCGGCTTTGGCTATATCGGCGCGGCTTTTGAGCGGGTTGGATTCGCTCGCGGCGATGTCCTTGGGCCCTTCTTGCGATGACGTTTCGGCCGCAGTCGCATCTGTTTTTGCCGTGGCAGCCATGGCACTGGCACGGCGTTCGGTCAGTATCTCGCGCTTGCGCAAAGCCAGCACCCCGCGCTGAAAATCCGACACACTGCGGCGCCCCAGGTGCTGGTCGATCATCCACAGGTGCACGTCTTCCATGGATTGGAAGCGCGGGTTTTGCACCGTCTGAAAAGGCAGGCCATGCTTTTGGCAGATGCCATAGCGGTTGTGCCCATCGACCAGGACTTCCCCCCACAAGACCAGCGCATCACGGCAACCCTCAGCCAGGATGCTGCGCTCGAGCGCCTCATGTTCATCCGGGGTCAGTGGGTCGATATAGGCTTTGAGTTCTTCGAGGACGGTGATGTTCATGGAGAAAGTCGCCGGATGGCGTGCAATGCAAATTGTTGGGGAGCGGTGTGCTGCGCCAGGCACAAACGAAAAGCAGAAGGCCCCTTGCGGGGCCTTCTTTCATGCTTGGAGCGGGTGATGGGAATCGAACCCACGTTATTTGCTTGGGAAGCAAGAGTCCTACCATTGAACGACACCCGCATGCGGAAATTCTAATCGCATTAGCTGCGCTTTATGCGCCTCTATATAAGTTCACAAAGTTAAAATCTCTCGATGCACCGGTCAGCTCTCCAAAATCAAGCCTTGAACTTACAGCCTTGGTTTTTATCATTGCTGGCCTGCTACACCGTGCTGGAGTTGTCCTTCAATCACCGCTTGCTCGAATTGGGGGGGCATTTGCAATTGGGTGCCACCCCTGTGCAATTGAAAGACATTGAGATTTGGGGGCGTGTCGTTTCTGGTTTGGGCTTGGCCTTGTTGTTGATGCGTTGGCTGGACAGCTTTGTGAGGTCCAGGTTTTTACTGCTCTTGCTGTGCTGCGCGCTGGGTTTGTCATCCATGTGGCATGCGCAAAAGGCTTTGGTTGACCACATCGTTGCGCATGCTGATGCGCAAGACCTGACGATGAGTTGGAGGTCGCAGATGAGCACTCAGGAGGCACTCAATGGGCGAATTCTTCTCAGAGGCGAAACCTTGTTGACCAGCCCGGCACCTGCAGACATACGTCCAGTGATGAGTGCCTTGTGGGCCTCTTCTGTGGCTGGCTTGTTCCCTGAGGATCTGGACTCGGAGTCCGGCGCGGCGCAGCTCATGAGCGGCTTGTTTGCCCCCCAAATCAGTCAGCCGCAATTGGTGGCGGCTTACCGCAAGACGGTCATGACGCCGGTGGTGTTGGGTGCCTCCTTGTTGTTTGGATTGCTCAACCTGTGTCAACTTTTTGCGGGTTTGTTCGCTAGGTTGTTGATGGTCACCGGACAAGACCGTTTGTTGCAGCTGTGCAGGCCATGGCTGCTTCCTGCATTGGCCGTGGTGTGCATGGGATTGAGTTGGTGGCCTGGCAATGTTTGGACCGCATCGCCAGCCTATCGTCTTGTGGCCAGTCCTGCGCTGTGGACCGATAAACCTTATTTGGCCCCTTTTGTGGAGTGGAGTGTGCGCGCCGAACCTGCATGGGCAGATTCGGTGACATGGGTCCACCGGGCTTTGCTGCAAGATTTCGAATTCAGCGTGCCCTTTCGCCATTGGCTTGCGCTGGATGTCACGCCAACCTCACCAGTGGCTGTGCCCTTGAGGTGATCTCTGGGCTTGAATCATTTCAAGATGTCACCCACGCACAGGTATTTGATTTCCACATAGTCATCCATGCCGTGGTGCGAGCCTTCCCGGCCCAGGCCCGACTGCTTGACGCCGCCAAAAGGCACATGCTCGGTGGCCAAAATGCCCACGTTGATGCCTACCATGCCGTATTCGAGCGCCTCGCTCACGCGGAAGATGCGGCCCACGTCGCGGCTGTAGAAGTAGCTGGCCAGGCCGAATTCGGTGTTGTTGGCCGCGTCAATTGCTTCTTGCTCCGTCTTGAACTTGAAGATGGGTGCGAAGGGACCAAAGGTTTCTTCTTTTGCGCAAACCATGTCGGCGTTGGCGTCGGCGATCACGGTGGGCTCGAAGAACTGGCCGTCCAGGCGTTTGCCACCCGTGAGTACGCGGCCGCCCTTGGCAATGGCGTCTTTCACGTGGCGTTCAACCTTGTCGAGCGCGGCAGGCTCGATCAAGGGGCCCTGGTTCACGCCGTCTTCAAAGCCGTTGCCCACCTTGGCCGTTTTGACCTTGGCGGCGAATTTGGCGGCGAATTCTTCGTACACCGACTCCTGCACATAAAAGCGGTTGGAGCACACGCAGGTCTGGCCCGCGTTACGGTACTTGCTGGCAAAAGCGCCTTCGACCGCGCTGTCGATGTCGGCGTCTTCAAACACGATGAAGGGGGCGTTGCCACCCAACTCCAGCGACATTTTTTTCACAGTGGGGGCCGACTGCGCCATCAGGATGCGGCCCACTTCGGTAGAGCCGGTGAAGCTGATGTGGCGCACCACGTCGCTGGCGCACAGCACCTTGCCCACGGCAATCGAGTTGTCGCTGTCGGCGGTGATCATGTTCAGCACACCGGCCGGGATGCCGGCGCGGATGGCCAGCTCGGCTGCGGCCAAGGCTGTCAGCGGAGTCAGCTCGGCGGGCTTGATGATGACCGGGCAGCCTGCGGCCAGAGCCGGTGCCACTTTGCGGGTGATCATGGCCAGCGGAAAGTTCCAGGGCGTGATGGCCGCACACACGCCAATGGGCTGCTTGAGCACCATCAGGCGGCGGTTGTTGTCGAACTGCGGCAGGGTCTCGCCATTGATGCGCTTGGCTTCTTCGGCAAACCACTCGACGAAGCTGGCGCCATAGGCCACTTCGCCTTTGGCCTCGGGCAAGGGCTTGCCTTGCTCGGCGGTCATGATGCGGCCCAGATCGTCCTGGTTGGCCATGAGCAGGTCGTACCACTTGCGCAGGATGATGCTGCGCTCTTTGGCAGTTTTGGCTTTCCAGGCAGGCCAAGCGGCGTTGGCGGCGGCAATGGCGGCTTCGGTCTCGGCAGGGCCCAGGTTGGCCACATCGGCCAAGTGCGCGCCGGTGGCCGGGTCATGCACGGCAAAACGGCTGCTGCCCGCGACCCATTGGCCGTTGATCAGGGCGTCTGTTTTGAGCAAGGTGGGGTCGTTGAGTTGGGCGAGGGGGGATGTGGTCATGGCGTTCAAGTTTGAGGGTGAATACACGGCGGATAGGGGCTTGCCGGATGGCATGTGGGCAAATCGCGCAAAAATCAGGGCGGATGTGAAGATGCCCCTGTTTGATGCACTTCATGGAAAAACAATTATGCGGCTTTCTTGAGTTGTGCCGCGGGCCCGCTTGTCTTGAAGTGAACCTTCAGCCGTCAGAAAAACAGTAACATTGATTGGCTGAATATTTATGGAGTTCGCGGCGTGACCATCGACAAGCCTTCCAACTCAATGCCTTGCCCAGTGACCATCACACCATTGCCAGTGACTGGGTTAGAGCCAAAGGCTTGCAAGCGTGTGCTTTTACTCGGTGCGACTGGCACGATCGGCAGGGCCACGGCACGGGCGCTGATTCAGCGTGGACATGAGGTGGTTTGTCTGGTCAGGCCTCGCCAAGACGAGGGGTCAGCGCAAGCCGACACACGACTGTCTGAACGTCTGGCTGGGGCCACGGTGGTGCAGGGCCATGCAGCCGATCCAGAAGTGTGGAAGCAGCCGTCTTTCACGCAGGCCCGTTTTGATGCGGTGGTCTCTTGCATGGCCTCGCGCAGCGGTTCTCCTCAAGACGCGTGGCGCGTCGATCACCAGGCCCATGTGTGTGCGCTGAATGCGGCACAAGCTGCGGGTGTGAGGCATTTTGTGCAACTGTCGGCCATCTGCGTTCAAAAGCCCTTGTTGGCTTTTCAACATGCCAAGCTGGCTTTTGAAAAAGCCTTGATCGAATCCGGTATGACTTATTCCATCGTGCGCCCAACCGCGTTTTTTAAATCCCTGTCGGGTCAGCTCGACCGGGTCAAAAAAGGCAAGCCGTTTTTGATTTTTGGCAACGGGCAGTTGACCGCCTGCAAACCCATCAGTGACGATGATTTGGCCGATTTTCTGGTGGGGTGCCTGGACGATGTTTCGCGGCATAACCGGATCTTGCCCATAGGCGGGCCTGGGCCTGCCATCACGCCGCTGAAGCAGGGCGAGCATTTGTTTGCTTTGTTGGGCATGCCGCCGCGCTTCAAGCGTGTTCCGGTGGGCCTGATGGATGTCATTGTGGGTGTGTTGAGCGTGTTGGGTAAGCTCATTCCAGCTGCTGCAAACAAGGCCGAGTTGGCCCGCATTGGGCGGTATTACGCCACCGAGTCCATGTTGGTGTGGGACGCTGCTGCGCAGCGCTACGATGAGCAGGCCACACCTTCACACGGGTCACAAACGCTTTTTGATGCCTATGCCCGTTGGGTCAAAGGGGAGGGCGCGCCCGATCGCGGGGAACACGCCGTTTTTTGAGCGGGTCTGTGACTAGCTTCAGGGCGTTGAGTCCGTTGGCTTTGGCTCGGCTCTTTGGCGAATGCCCAAACTTATAATGCGGGGTTGCACTTTGAGCGAAAACATCCCCATGAGCCAAGCCACTTTCTCCGTCTCCGACATCCGCAAGACCTTTTTGGACTTTTTCGCGTCCAAGGGGCACACCGTGGTGGCGTCCAGCCCCTTGGTGCCGGGCAACGACCCGACCCTGATGTTCACCAACTCGGGCATGGTCCAGTTCAAGGACGTGTTTTTGGGCTCGGACAAGCGCAGTTATGTGCGTGCCGCCTCTGTGCAAGCTTGTTTGCGGGCCGGTGGCAAACACAATGATCTGGAAAACGTGGGCTACACCGCCCGCCACCACACCTTTTTTGAAATGCTGGGCAACTGGTCGTTTGGCGACTACTTCAAGCGCGAATCGCTGGAGTGGGCGTGGGAGCTGCTGACGCAGGTCTACAAACTGCCCGCCGACAAACTGTATGCCACCGTCTACATGGAAGACGACGAGGCCTATGGCATTTGGGAAGGCATTTTTGTCAAGGCCGGCTGGACGCCTGAACGCATCAAGGCTGAAACCCGCATCATCCGCATTGGCGACAACAAGGGCGGCCGCTACAAGTCTGACAACTTCTGGATGATGGCCGACACCGGCCCTTGCGGCCCTTGCTCCGAAATCTTCTACGACCACGGCCCGCACATTCCCGGCGGCCCGCCCGGCAGCCCCGATGAAGACGGCGACCGTTTCATTGAGATTTGGAACAACGTGTTCATGCAGTTCAACATGCACGAAGACGGCTCCGTCACGCCACTGCCCGCGCCTTGCGTGGACACGGGCATGGGCCTCGAACGTCTTGCTGCGATCTTGCAACACGTTCACAGCAACTACGAAATCGACATTTTTGATGCGTTGATCAAGGCCGCATCGCGCGAAACCGGCTGCACCGACCTGAACAACAAGTCGCTGCGCGTGATCGCCGACCACATCCGCGCCACTGCTTTTTTGGTGAGCGACGGCGTGGTGCCCAGCAACGAAGGCCGAGGCTATGTGCAGCGCCGCATCGTGCGCCGTGCGATTCGTCACGGTTATTTGTTGGGTCAAAAGACCCCGTTCTTTCACAAGCTGGTGCCCGACTTGGTCAAGCTCATGGGCGCGGCGTACCCCAATATGGCCGATCAGGCCGAGCGGATTGCCGACGTTTTGCGTGTGGAAGAAGAGCGCTTCTTCGAGACGCTGCAAAGCGGCATGCAGATTTTGGACGCGGCCCTCGACGGTGGCGTGAAAGTGTTGCCCGGCGAAGTGGCCTTCAAGCTGCACGACACCTACGGCTTCCCGCTCGACCTGTCGGCCGACGTGTGCCGCGAACGTGGCTTGTCTGTTGACGAAGCCGGTTTTGCCACCGCCATGGAAAAGCAAAAAGCCCAGGCCCGTGCGGCAGGCAAGTTCAAGATGGACAAGGCGCTCGACTATTCAGGCGCGGGCAACGACTTTGTGGGCTACGACGAGCTGACGGCCAATGCCAAAGTGCTGGCCTTGTACGCTGATGGCAATGCCGTGACTGAGCTGAAGGCAGGTCAAGCAGGCGTGGTGGTGTTGGACACGACCCCGTTCTACGCCGAGTCGGGCGGTCAGGTGGGCGACCAAGGCATGATCCACAACGCGGGCGGCCAGTTCAACGTGTTGGATACGCTCAAGATCAAGGCCGATGTGTTTGGCCACCATGGCGAAATCAAATCTGGCAGTCTCAAAGTGGGCGACGCGGTGCAGGCGCATGTGGACTTGGACCTGCGTGCCGCCACTGTGCGCAACCACTCCGCCACCCATTTGATGCACAAAGCCCTGCGCGAGGTGCTGGGCGGCCACGTGCAGCAAAAGGGCAGCTTGGTCAACGCCGATCGCACCCGTTTTGACTTTGCGCACAACGCGCCCGTGACCGATGCCGAGATCCGCCAGATCGAAGCCCAAGTGAATGCCGAGATCCTGGCCAACGCCGCTGCGCAAGCGCGTGTCATGGACATCGAAAGCGCCCAAAAGACTGGCGCGATGATGTTGTTTGGCGAGAAATACGGCGAGACCGTGCGCGTGCTCGACATAGGCACCAGCCGCGAGCTGTGCGGCGGCACCCACGTCAAAGCCACGGGTGACATTGGCCTGTTCAAGATTGTCAGTGAAGGCGGCGTGGCCGCAGGTGTGCGCCGCATCGAAGCCGTGACCGGCACCAATGCTTTGGCTTATTTGCAATCCCTCGAAGACACCGTGACGCAAGCTGCTGGCACGCTCAAGGCCCAGCCCGCTGAGTTGAACAATCGGATTGCGCAAGTGCTTGACCAGGTCAAGGCGCTGGAGAAAGAGCTGGCAGCCGCCAAAGGCAAGCTGGCTTCTGCCCAGGGCGACGA
The DNA here is from genome assembly GCF_001270065.2 of Limnohabitans planktonicus II-D5. GTDB lineage: Bacteria > Pseudomonadota > Gammaproteobacteria > Burkholderiales > Burkholderiaceae_C > Limnohabitans_A > Limnohabitans_A planktonicus. The sequence goes on along the minus strand of NZ_LFYT02000005.1, from coordinate 136,956 downwards.
GCTGATGACGCAAGCTGTGGACATCAAGGGCGTGAAGCTTTTGGTGGCCCAGCTGGAAGGCGCGGATGCCAAGACGCTGCGCGACACGGTGGACAAGCTCAAGGACAAGCTGAAAACCGCCGTGGTCTTGCTCACCGCTGTGGACGGTGAGAAGGTGCAGATCGCTGCGGGTGTGACGGCCGACAGCACGGGCAAGGTCAAGGCGGGCGAGTTGGCCAGCTTTGTGGCGGGCCAAGTGGGTGGCAAAGGCGGTGGCAAGCCCGATATGGCCATGGCCGGTGGCACCAAGCCTGAAGCCTTGCCCGCTGCGATGGCCAGCGTGCAGGCGTGGGTGAGCGAACGCGTTTGAGCTGTCCAGTCATACCCAATCATCATTCAGCGAGGTGTGCCATGACATTCAGTGCTTGGTGTGTTCGATCTGCGTATGTGCTCATGGCGTTGGCCACCACTGCTGCCCAGGCCCAGTATCAAAAGCTGGCCTGGCCCGCATCGGTGCCGACACCGCAGATCCAAATGACGGATTTGAACGATCAGCCATGGAATGCGGCGGAGCTCAAAGGCAAGTTGGTGGTGTTGAACTTCTGGGCCACCTGGTGTGGCCCCTGCAAGCAAGAATTACCATCTTTGCAGGCCTTGAGTGATGCCAGCGCTGGCAACCCGGTGGTCATCACGGTCGATGTCAAGGAGTCTGCGTCCAAAGTCACTTCTTTTATCTTGGGTAACCGCATCCGTTTGCCTGTGGTGCTCGACAAATCAGGCGAGATCGCCCGTCAGTGGGGTGTGCGCGCGTTTCCGACCACCGTGCTGATTGGCGCAGATGGCCAAGCCCGCTGGCGCATCCAGGGTGCGCTGGACTGGAATGGGCCAGAAGCACACGCCTGGATCAAGAGCCTCAAACTCGAACCATAAACCCCTGTCGGGGTCTTCACCGACCTGCGCATAACTGTTTCCGCAGGTCGGCACTCGTAGAGTTCGACATATGCCCAAGAAGCAATGAGGATCTCAGCGCTTGAGGGCTCGCCCCATCATCATCTTGAACATGGTGCCAGCCAAGCTGCGTGACATCAGGCGGCTCATCATGAAGGCCATCATTTTGTTGCGCGGGCCGGGCACGGCGTCCAGCTTGCGGCCCAGGGCGGCCAGTCCGCAGGCGGCCACATCTTCGGGACGCATGATGCTCATGCCCATGGACGCAAAGTCAATGCCCGTGGCCGCTGCCATGGGCGTGTCCGTGGGGCCGGGAGAGAGCACCGACACATCCACCCCCAGGCCTTTCATCTCGAAATGCAGACCGGCGGCCAGGCCCATGACGTAAGACTTGGTGGCACCGTATTGGGCCATGAAGGGTTGCGGCATCCAGCCCGAGAGGCTGGAGACAAACAAGATCGCGCCACGTCCGCGCTGGGCCATGCCTGCACCAAAGTGGCGTGCCAGTGTCATGGGGGCGATCACGTTCATGTGCACCATCTCCTGGTGGCGGTCCTGGGTCGATTCCACAAACAGACCAATGGTTTCGATGGCAGCGCAGGGCACCAGCATGTCGATGGCCAGGTCTTGTGTGGCGTCCAGCACGCGTTCCAGGCCTTCGGGCCTTGTCAGGTCTGCCGAGATGGTGCGCACTTGCACGCCGGTTTGCTGGCGCAGCTTTTCGGCCTGGGTGTCGAGCTGGCTGGCGTTTCGGGCCACCATCACGATGTTCAGGCCTTCCTGGGCCAGTTGCTGGACCAAAGCGGCACCAATTCCCGAGGTGCCGCCGGTGACCAAGGCCCAGGAGCCATAACGTTGTTTGAAGTTGCGCATGAGAAAAATCCTTATTTCTAACTGATCGGTTAGAAATTATAATCACAAAGAACTCGGGGAAAAAGATGGGACGTAGCAAAAAGTATGAACGCTCGGACATCGTCAGAAAGGCCATGGATCTTTTTTGGCGCGATGGTTTCCATGGCACCTCCACGCAGACTCTGGTGGAGTCCATGGCGGTGAACCGTTTCAGCCTGTATGCAGAGTTCGGCAACAAGCAAAATCTGTATGAGGCCGCGCTCCAACTGTATGCACAGGAGGTGGTGGACCAGCATTTCCGGGCGCTGGAGTCCGAAGACGCCGGATTGCCGCAGATCGAGGCGATGTTTTCGGGCTTTGCCGCAGCAGCCGGAGAGCCCGGCTCGGAGCTGGGCTGCTTCATGTGCAATTGCGCCACCGAGCGCGGGGCCGAAGACCCGGGCAGCCAGGTGTTTGTGCACGCGCATGTGGCGCGCATCAGCGCGGCATTGAGCAACGCCCTGAACCACGCACGTGAAGACGGGGACATTCGCCCTGAGGTGGATACGGTGCAAGAGGGCCAGTTTCTGGCCACGCTGCTGCTGGGTTTTTTTGTGCTGCTGCGTGCCAAGGTGGACCCGGCGGTGGTGCGCTCGTCGGCGCAAGCAGCGCTGGCGCATTTGCAGCGACTTGCCACACCACCTGCATGACAACTGCTGACCTACGGGCTTACGGTCTGCGTAGGTCGGCGGTCGAAGACCCCGAAGCTGGCGTGTGAAGGGGGCATGCCGACGCAGGCGCAGCGGTTTATCGAAGAAGTGTCGGACTCTGCGAGTGCCGACCTACGGTGCACGGTATTTGTAGGTCGGTGGTCGAAGACCCCGACGTTGACGTGTGAAGGGGTCATGCCCATGCAGGCGCAGCGGTTTATCGAAGAAGTGTCGGACTCTGCGAGTGCCGACCTACGGGGCAGGGTATTTGTAGGTCGGTGGTCGAAGACCCCGACGCTGGCGTTTGAAGGGGTCATGCCCATGCGGACGCAGCGGTTTATCGAAGAGGTGTCGGACTCTGCGAGTGCCGACCTACGGAGCTCGGTATTTGTAGGTCGGTGGTCGAAGACCCCGACGCTGGCGTGTGAAGGGGGAATGCCGATGCAGGCGCAGCGGTTTATCGAAGAAGTGTCGGACTCTGCGAGTGCCGACCTACGGGGCAGGGTATTTGTAGGTCGGTGGTCGAAGACCCCGACGTTGACGTGTGAAGGGGTCATGCCCATGCAGGCGCAGCGGTTTATCGAAGAAGTGTCGGACTCTGCGAGTGCCGACCTACGGGGCAGGGTATTTGTAGGTCGGTGGTCGAAGACCCCGACGCTGGCGTTTGAAGGGGTCATGCCCATGCGGACGCAGGGGGTCATCGAAGAGGTGTCGGACTCTGCGAGTGCCGACCTACGGAGCTCGGTATTTGTAGGTCGGTGGTCGAAGACCCCGACGCTGGCGTTTGAAGGGGTCATGCCCATGCAGGCGCAGCGGTTTATCGAAGAAGTGTCGGACTCTGCGAGTGCCGACCTACGGGGTGGGGAATTTGACGGTCGGTGGTTGAAGACCCCGACGCTGGCGTGTGAAGGGGTCATGCCTATGCGGGGGCAGTGGTTTATCGAAGAAGTGTCGGACTCTGCGAGTGCCAACGGGGGCAGGGTTCCTCACAGGTTCAAGGTCAAAGCGCTGGTGAATGAGCGTTCCTGCCCTGTGACGGGGTCTTTGAAGGCGATTCGCGCAGCCAGCAGTTGCAAGGGGTGGCTGCAGTCCTCGGCCTCATCGGGGCCGCGTAAAACCTGGGGGTAGAACTGATCGCCTTCAATCGGGGCACCCAGCGAGAGCATGTGCACCCGCAGCTGATGGCGTTTGCCGGTAACAGGCTCGAGTTGATAAAGCGCGCGCTCACCTTCGGTACGCAGCATCTGCAGGTGGGTCTCGCTGTTGGGCTCGCCTGGCACCTCGCGCATTCTGAAAAATGAGTTGTCTTCGGTCAAGCGGCTGGCGTGTGTGCGCGGCTGCACCAGATCGGCTCGCCAGGGTGCCACTGCCAGGTAGTGTTTGCGGACTTGACGGTTTCTGAACAGGGCCTGATAGGCGTCGCGGTCCTGCGGGCGTTTGCTCAGCAGCACCAGACCGGCGGTTTCCCGGTCAATGCGGTGCACCGGGCTCAGTTCGGTGCAGCCACTCATGCGCTTGAGTTGAACCAGCAGGCTTTGCTGCACGTAGCGGCCCGTCGGGGTCACGGGCATGAAGTGAGGTTTGTCGGCCACCAGCAGGTGTTCGTCTTCAAAAACGATGTGCGCTTGCACCGGCAACTGCGGCTCGTTGTACAGATGGCGGTAGTAATAGATGCGCTGGCCGGGCAAAAATGCTTGTTCGGGGGGGAGGGCATGGCCTTGTGAGGCCAGCACCAGGCCCTGGCGCATGCGTTCGGTCCATTGGGCCCGCGTCACGCTGCCCATACGCTCACTCAGAAAATCCAGCACCGTGGGCCAATCACCGGCAGGCAAGGCCACGCAACTGGCGCTCACGCCGTCGCGGGTGGGCAGTTGGGCATGGCGTGCGGGGCGGGCCATGGCGGCACAGCTCAGACCCGGCGAAACACCAGGTCCCACACGCCATGGCCCAGCTTCAGGCCCCGGTTTTCAAACTTGGTCAAAGGCCGGTAATCGGGCTTAGGTGCGTAACCGCCTTGGTGTGCATCGCCTGTATTGGCCAGCAGTTTTTCGGCGCTGATGACGTCCATCATCTGCTCGGCATAGGGATGCCAGTCGGTGGCGCAATGCAGGTAGCCGCCCACCTTGAGCCGCTTGGCCAATTTGTTGACCAAATCGGCCTGGATCAGGCGGCGTTTGTGGTGCTTGGTTTTGTGCCAGGGGTCAGGAAAGTAGATGTGCACACCGTCCAGACTTTGCTCGGCCAGCATGTGGTCGATGACTTCCACAGCGTCGTGCCGCAGGATGCGGATGTTGTGGATGTCCTGCTCGCCAATGCGCTTGAGCAGGGCGCCGACACCCGCCTCGTGCACTTCGCAGCACAGAAAATTGTCATCGGGCCGCACTTTGGCGATGTGCGCCGTGGCCTCGCCCATGCCAAAGCCGATTTCCAGTATCAGCGGCGCTGAGCGGCCAAAGGCTGCTTCGGCGTTGAACGCGCCAGGAGCGTAGTTCAGCAAGTTGGTCGGTCCATACAGTTCGTAGGCCTTGGCCTGGCCAATGGTGGTGCGGCCAGCGCGAAGCACATAACTTTTGATGGTGCGCAAAAAGGGCACGTCAGCGGGGATGCCTGACGGCTTGTGGCCTTCAGAGGGGGTGTTTTCGGTCATGGGGTCGAATTGTAGGGCGCGCGCTGCCTGTGTCTGTGGCGCTCTGGGATAATCCGGGCATGAGCGGCAATACCTTCGGAACACTTTTCTCGGTCACCAACTTTGGTGAATCCCACGGCCCGGCCATTGGCTGCGTGATCGACGGCTGCCCCCCGGGCATGGCCTTGAGCGAGGCCGACATCCAGCCCGACCTGGACCGCCGCCGCCCCGGCACCAGCAAATTCGTCACCCAGCGCAACGAACCCGATGCGGTGCAGATCATGTCGGGCGTGTTTCAGGGCAAGACCACGGGCACCCCGATTTGCCTGCTGATCAACAACACCGACCAGCGCAGCAAGGACTACGGCGACATCTTGCAGACCTTTCGCCCTGGGCATGCTGACTACACCTACTGGCGCAAATATGGCCTGCGTGACCCACGGGGCGGCGGCCGCTCGTCGGCGCGCTTGACGGCCCCCATGGTGGCTGCGGGTGCGGTGGCCAAAAAGTGGCTCAAAGAACAATTTGGGACCACCTTTGTGGGCTGCATGACCCAAATCGGTGACGTGCCGATTGGTTTTGAGAGCTGGGACCATGTGCCGAACAACCCATTTTTTGCCCCTGTGGCCGATGTGTCAGCACTGGAGGACTACATGAACGCGCTGCGCAAGTCGGGCGATTCGTGCGGTGCGCGCTTGCGCGTGGTGGCGCGTGGCGTGCCCGTGGGCCTGGGCCAGCCGCTGTTTGACAAGATCGACGCCGACATTGCGTACGCCATGATGGGCATCAATGCCGTCAAGGGTGTGGAGATCGGCGCGGGCTTTGGCTGCGTCACGCAAAAGGGCAGCACTGCAGGTGACGCGCTCACGCCGGGCGGCTTTGTGGGCAACAACGCGGGCGGCGTGCTGGGCGGCATCAGCACCGGGCAAGACATTGAGGTGTCGATCGCCATCAAGCCGACCAGTTCCATCCTGATCGCCCGTGAATCGATTGATTCAGCAGGCCAGCCCACCGAGGTCATCACCAAAGGCCGTCACGACCCGTGTGTGGGCATTCGCGCCACCCCAATTGCCGAGGCCATGCTGGCCTTGGTGGTCATGGAACACGCCTTGCAACACCGCGCCCAATGCGGCGATGTGGCGCACGATTTGCCGCCCATTGCTGCCGCCAAGCCTTAAGGCATGACGCCACGCCGTCAGCTCATGCCCTTTGCCGCGCTGTCGGCCAGTTACTTCGCGCACATTGGTTTTTTCAACCCCTATTTGCCGCTGTGGCTGCAGGACATGGGCCTGAGCCTGCTCACCATCAGCGTGCTCACGGCCGTGCAGGCCACCACCCGCTTGTTTGCACCTTATGCCTGGGGGGCCATCAGCGACCGCACGGGTGAGCGGGTCAAGCTGCTGCGCATCGGTGCCGGGGTGGCGTTTGCCACGGCTTGTTTGCTGTTTTGGAGCTGGGGCCCCGTCGGTCTGGGCCTGGTTTTGCTGGTCATGTTCACCCACACCAGCGCCATGATGCCCATGAGCGAGGCGGCCATGGCGCACCTGGTCAGCCAAAACGGCGCGTTTGACACCAAGCGTTATGGCCGGGTGCGGCTGTGGGGGTCCATGGGTTTCCTGGTCACGGTGTTTGTGGCCGGGGCCTGGTTCGAAGCTTTTGGCATGAAGCATTTCCCGGGCTGGACGGTCTTCAGCCTTGCTGCAGTGCTGCTGAGCGTGTGGTGGATGCCCGACATCAAGGAGGCGGCCCACCCGGTGCGCGAGCATGTGTCCGTCATGCCCGTGTTGCGACAAAAACCGGTGCAGTGGTTTTTTGCATCCACTTTTTTTCATGTGCTTTCGCACATTGGCATCTACGTTTTCTTCTCGCTCTACCTGGACTCTTTGGGCTACAGCAAAACCATGATCGGCGTGCTGTGGGCCCTGTCGGTGGCGGTGGAGGTGGTGTGGTTTTTCACCCAGTCGCGCTGGCTGCCCCGCTTGCCCTTGACGGGCTGGCTGGTGGCTTGTTCGGTTGTCATGCTGCTGCGCATGGGCCTGACGGCCGTCTGGGCCGATGTGCTGTGGGTCTTGCTGTTGGCGCAAACCCTGCACGCCATCACCTTTGCCACGCACCACACTGTGTGCATCGCCTTGATTTCGCACCATTTTCCGGGCCGCTTGCGCGGACGCGGGCAGGCGTTGTACACCGTGGTGGCCTATGGTTTTCCGGGGGTGATCGGGGCTTTGCTGGGCGGTTTGCTCAGTGAACGCTGGGGACTGCAAAGCGTGTTTGTGGCCAGCATGCTCACCAGTGTCGTGGCCTCGGCTGCGGCTTACAAAGTTTGGCGAATGCAGCACCCCAAGCGCAGGGCGCTCGGTTGAAGAGGCATCGCTGCCTTCATGCTTTTCTAAATCTTTGCCCCGCACCAGCCCCAGCCCCAGCCCATTGTCGAGACCCCATCTTCCCGTTCTTCACCTCATTCAGTCTATGTCTGCCGCCGTCTTGCCTGATTACTTGTCCCCCCCAATGGCCATGGCCCTGGCCGGAGCCGAGCGACATGAGACCTGTTGCCAATCGGCCCGCATGGTCTGGCATGCATGGGGTCCGATTGCATCGCCGACCTTGGTCTTGCTGCATGGCGGCAGCGGCAGTTGGACGCATTGGGTGCTTTCCATTGCTCCGCTGCGCGATGCGGGCTGGCGCGTGCTGGTGCCGGACTTGCCGGGTTTTGGCGATTCCGACTTGCCTGATGGCTGCACCGACGTGGACCACTTGCCCGCGCATTTGCATGCGGGTCTGCAGCAATTGCAAGCCGCTGGGCTGTGCGCCGGGCCGGTGAGCGTGGCGGGTTTTTCTTTTGGTGGCATGGCTGGGGCTTTGTGGTTGGCCGCGCACCCGAAAGACGCTGCGCAATTGGTGCTGGTGGGCGCGCCCGGCATGGGCCTGACGGTGCCCGATCGCATCCCGCTCAAGGGTTGGCGCCACCTGCCCACGCCCGAGGCGCAGGACGCCGTGCACCGCCACAACCTGATGGCCCTGATGTTGCAGCATTCCGAAAGTCTGGACGCGCTGGCGCTGGATGTGCACCGCGCCAATGTGCAGCGTGACCGCATGCCGCGCCGCAGGCTGTCATCGACCCCCATCGTGGCCCAGGCTTTGCCACGCATTGAGGCCCGTGTCAGTGCCATTTATGGCGAGCACGATGCCTTGTACATCGGTCGCCTGCCTGCGCTGCGTGAGGCGCTCACGCGGCTGTCAACCCACTGGGGCCAGTGGCACACTGTGCCCGAGGCCGGGCATTGGGTGATTTATGAAGCAGCCGAGGCCTTCAATGCCGCGCTGTTGAAAGTACTTTCTCAACAGGATTTGCGCGCTGTGTAGGGGCTGTGCCTTGTGTAGGAGCGGCACCCACGCCGCGAAAGAACGCTTGCAGACCAAGGCCCATTGTCAGGGGGCGGGTTTCACGCATTTCACGCCATCGCCCCGAGGGCTGGCTCCTGCATCAGAGCCTCAGCCCTTGATGGCTGAAACGGCTGCCCGCAGGCCCAGCAGGTAGCTGTCCACCCCAAAACCAGCGATCTGGCCTTTGGCGATGTCGGCGATCACTGAGTGGTGGCGAAACGCCTCGCGGGCGTGGATATTGGACATGTGCACTTCGATGATGGGGCACTTGAGGATGGCCAGCGCGTCGCGGATGCCGTAGCTGTAATGCGTCCAGGCCCCTGCGTTGATCACCACCGCCTGCACGCCATCGCCGTGGGCGCGGTGAATGCGCTCGGCCATTTCGCCTTCGAAGTTGGTTTGGTAGCACTCGACCTGGGCCCCCAGTTCCTGGCCCAGTGCCGTCACTTGCGCGTTGATCTCGTCCAGCGTGGTCGTGCCGTACTGGGCTGGGTCACGTTTGCCGAACATGTTGAGGTTGATGCCGTGCAGGACAAGGATGTTCATGGGGTGTCTCTATAACTCGATGGATCATGGGCATTGGATGCCAAGCCTGCGATTGTCGGTGATTTGCGGCAATATCACGTCCGAATAACTCTCCCCGGCCTGACTGGGTGGCAGAGCTGCAGTTGCCAACACGCCCGCGCTTGAGTTCTAGCCCTTGCGCTTTGAAACACGACCTGAAAGCTGTTCATGACCCCCTTGAAAATCGATTTCGTCTCCGACATTGCTTGCCCCTGGTGCGCAGTGGGTCTGGGCGCTTTGGAGCAAGCCCTGGAGCGCCTGGACGGCGTGGTGCAGGCCGAGCTGCACTTTCAGCCCTTTGAGCTGAACCCGCACATGCCCCCCGGTGGGCAGGACCTGGGCGAGCACCTGACCGAAAAATATGGCTCCACGCCTGAGCAGCAGGCCCAAATTCGCCAGACCATTGCCGCGCGCGGGGCCGAGGTGGGTTTTGAGTTTCACCCCGGCGGGCGCGGCCGGGTGTACAACACCTTCAACGCGCACCGTTTGCTGCATTGGGCCGAGGAGCAGGGCACTGGGGCGCAGCACCAACTCAAAAAAGCGTTTTTGGAGGCCTACCAGGGCCGCGCCGAGTGTGTGGAAGACGCCGATGTTTTGCTCGCGGGCGTGGCCGCAGCCGGGCTGGATGTGGCAGCCGCTCGCGAGGTGCTGGCCAGCGATGCCCGCACCGCCGAAGTGCGCGAGCGCCAGCAGTTCTACACCCAAGCGGGCATCCGTTCGGTGCCTGCGGTCATCATCAACGACAAGCATTTGATCTCGGGAGGCCAGCCGGTTGAGGTGTTCGAGCAGGCGCTGCGCCGCATCGCCTCGGGCGAAGTGTCCTGAGGCGCAGGCGATGACACCGAACGCCCGCATTACTGCTGGTGTGCCACGCCGCTTGGCCTTGGTCCGTCTGGGGGCGACGCTCGTTGCGCCTTGGCTGGCCACTGTGCCCGGTTTGGTTGGGGCGCAGTCCATGCCCAGCGCCACGCGGGCGCAGTTGTTGGCCGTTTGGCGGCAAAGCGGCGGTGTGCTGCTGATCCGCCACGCCGCCACCGAATCGGGGTTAGGCGATCCACCGGGTTTTGTGATCGGCCAGTGCCGCACCCAACGCAACCTGAGCGAGGCGGGGCGACACGCTTCACGGGTTTTAGGGGCATGGTTGCAAGCGCAGAACTTCAAACCCGATGCGGTGCGCAGCAGCCAGTGGTGCCGCTGCCAGGACACGGCGCGGCTGGCTTTTGGTGCTTACGAGGATTGGCCCGCGCTCAACAGCACCTTTGCTGGGCAGGGCGATCCGGCCGCTCAGCAGCAGGCTTTGCGTGAGCGCTTGCAGGCGCTGCCTGCTGGCCGCACCGAGGTGTGGGTCACCCACCAAGTCATCATGACCGGCTTGACCGGGGCCTATCCGGGGCTGGGCGAAGGCTTTGTGGTGGACCGGCAGGGCCGTTTGTTGGCCCGTGGAGAGCTGGCCGCATGAGCACACTGCACCGCTTGACGGTTTACTTTGATGGCTCTTGCCCGATGTGCCGACGCGAAATCGCGATCTACCGCCGCTTGCCTCAGGCGGCCAGCGTGGACTGGGTGGACGTGAGCTCCGGGGCAGAGTTGGGCTCGCTCAGCTGTGCGCAGGCCATGGCGCGTTTCCATGTGCGCGACAACCAGGGGCGCTTGTTCAGCGGTGCGGCAGCGTTTTCGCAGATGTGGCGGCTGTTTCCGGGCTGGCGTTGGCTGGGTTGGTTGTCGGCCTGGCCGCCGATGTCTTGGGTGTTTGAGGGCGCTTACCGTTTGTTTTTACCGCTGCGCCCGCGCCTGCAAAAGTGGGTGCGTCGCTGGGCTCAAGAGGAGAAGGCGTGATGAAGCTGCGATATGTTTCGGCCTTGGTGCCGGTTTGTCTGAGCTGGGTGGCCTTGCTCAGTGGGCCCATTGCGCTGGCCCAAACGGCCAAGCCTGCGGCCGAAAAGCTTGCCGATAAGGCCGCCGACATGGTGGCTTTGGGCGACTGGGCCATTGACCGCACCGAAGTCACCATCGGCCAGTTTGAGCGCTATGTGCGGGCCACTGGCACCGTGACCCGCGCCGAAAAAGAGGGCGGTGGTTTTGAGTATGTGGGCGGATGGGTGCGCCGTCCCGGCTGGTCTTGGCGTCAACCGGATGGCGTTCCTGCCCCTGCTGATTTGCCCGCTGTGCACCTGGACTTTGCCGAGGCCCAGGCTTACTGCCGCTGGGCAGGGGGCCGCTTGCCCACTGGCGCGGAATGGCAAAAGGCGGGGTTCACCGAGTTGCGGGACAAGCCCCCAGCGCCTTGGGTGAAAGGCAAAACTTATCCCTGGAGCACGGGTGACAGCCCGCAAGGTGCCAACACCAGCGATCCGGACCCCTGGCCCCGCGCAGCCCCTGCGGGCGCCACACGCCAGGGTGTGAACGGTCTGTACGACATGGGTGCCAATGTGTGGGAGTGGACCACCGATGAGCAGGGCGGCCAAAGGCGCACCGTGGGTGGGTCGTGGTGGTACGGCGCTTACAACATGAAGGCCGATGTGCAGGCCTTCAAACCCGCTGACGTTTATGTGGTCTACCTCGGCTTTCGCTGCGCCTACGACCTCCCGCCGAAAGGCCTGAGCACGAGCAAGTCCCCGTCATGATGCATTCCCTGCCCGATGGCTACCGCGCCCTGGTGATGGGCGCAAGCGGTGCCATCGGCAGTGCTTTGCTGCAGCTGCTGCAAAGCGATCCGCGCTGCGGCTTGGCGCTGGGGGTGTCGCGGCAAAGCTCGCCGGGGCTGGATTTGTTGAACGAGGCCAGTATTGCCAACTGTGCACAGTCCTTGGCCGCGCAGGGGCCATTCCATCTGGTGCTGGACGCCACGGGCGCACTCACAGTGAACGGCCGTGGCCCTGAAAAACGGCTGGACGAGCTGGAAGCGGCGCATTTGCTGGCGGCACTCCACCTCAACGCCGTGGGGCCGGGCCTGCTGCTCAAACACTTTGTGCCCTTGCTGGCATCGGGTCAGCGCGTCATTTGGGGCAAGTTGTCGGCCCGTGTGGGCAGCATCGAAGACAACCGCAAAGGCGGTTGGTACGGCTACCGGGCGGCGAAAGCGGCGCTGAACATGCTGCTGCAAACGGCAACGATCGAGCTGGCCCGCCGCAGACCCCTGGCGGTGGTGGTCGCCTTGCAGCCGGGCACAGTGCAGTCTGCACTCAGCCAGCCCTTTGTGGGCGATGACGCCATGCGCCCCGAAGAGGCGGCGCAGCGTTTGCTGGCAGTGCTGGACGCCCTGCAGCCCACAGGCCGTGCGCAGTTTGTGGACCACCAGGGCCAAAGCATCCCCTGGTGAGTCGTGCAGGCCAAGCGCTGGGTCAGGGTACGCAGTCGCGCACAGCGTTGCCAATGGATGCGGACGAAATGGGTCCTGTTGACACGATGGTGCAGGTCGCTGGGGCCAGGAATACACAGCCTCCAGGCACGGGGCTGTCCACTTTCTTGCCGAACTCTGTTTGCGCCTGTTCGCACAAAGTGGGCGCGTCTTTGCGCATGACCCAGCGCACATGGCTGGGCAGTTTTTTGCGCCAGCTCCAGCCCAGCTCACCCACCGCAGCGCCGAACTCGTAGCAGTCTGCGGGTTCGGTCGGTCTGCCTGCTGGGCTGCCGGGCACCTGTGGGGTGTCGAGGCTGCACATGTGTGGCAAATCGGAGCCATTGGCCCAGGCGGGCTGGGTCAGAGCCAGCAGCAGCCCACACAGGCACCAGAGGCGGCCAGCCCTGTTGAGTCCTGTGGCCCAAACCGGTCTGAGCAGGGTGTCACGCCACATAAGACAGCACCCGCTTGACCAGCAAACTGCGGTTGAAGGGTTTGAGTATGCTCTCGTTCATGCCGCACGCCAGGCAACGGGCCAGTTCATCCTTGTCGGTATTGGCCGTCAAGGCGATGATGGGCGTTGAGCGCTGAGGCTCGGGCAGCTCGGTGCGGATTTTGCGGGTGGCGGTTTGTCCGTCCATTTCGGGCATCCACAGGTCCATCAAAATCACATCAAAGCCCTCGCCATCGCGCACGGCTTCAAAGGCTTTGAGGCCGTCTTCCACTTCGGTAACCTGCGCTTGCGGCAGGTGGCGGCGCAGCTGCAATGACGCCACCTGGCGGTTCAAGGGGTTGTCATCGGCGATCAGGATGCGCACCGCCTTGTCGCTGCTGCTTTCTTCCTCGGGCGCGGGCAAAGTGTGTGCCGGCGGCTGGCTCAGCGGGCAAGGCAGCAGCACATGGAAGGTGGTGCCCACGCCGTGCTCGCTGTGCAAGCCGATGCTGCCGCCCATGGCTTCGACCAGGCCTTTGGTGATCGACAAGCCCAGACCGTTTCCCCCAAAACGCCGGGCAATGCTGTTGTCGACCTGCGAGAAGCTTTGAAACACCCGGTGCTGAAGATCCGGCGCAATGCCCATGCCCGTGTCGCGCACAGCCAACCGCACCTGCACGGTGTCCTCAGCATCATCGGACATGGCAAGGGTGCTGCAATGCAATTCGATCTCGCCTTTCTCGGTGAACTTGATGGCGTTGCCCAGTAAATTGACCAGGATCTGCGTCAGTCTGTGGCTGTCGCCCTTGACCCATGGGGGCACGTTCGGGTCCACGCGCAGGGTGTAGCTCAGGGGTTTGGTTTCTGCGCGGCGCTTGAGCAACTGGAAGGCGGTGCTCAAGGTGTCGTGCAAGTTGAACGGCTCTTGCACCACCTGAAGTCGACCGGCCTCCATCTGGGCGCTGTCCAGCAGGTCGTTGATGATGGTCAGCAGGTGCTCGCCTGATTTCTGGATGTCCTCCATTTTGGCGCGCACCTCAGGGTCGAGTTTCTTGTCATGCTGGATCACGTCGGTCAGGCCCAAAATGGCATTCATCGGGGTGCGCAACTCGTGACTGACGGAAGCCACGAACAGATCTTTTTGTTGCTGCGTGTGCTGGAGTTTTTTGGTCAGTTGGCGTAATTGACGTCTTTGTTGCTGTGTGCGTTGCAGGCGCTCGTTGCGCACGCTGTTCAAGCGAAACAACAAAGCCAACTGCATGCCAAAAATCACAATGGCCATCATCAAGTGCCAATGGATCAGGTCTTGCGGCATGATTTGCAAGGCCATCTCTCCGCCCAGCAGGGCGTACCCATAAAGCCCCAAAATGAGCAGCCAGCCAGCCGCCAGGCCGGCCACGCGTGCACGCGGCTTGGGGGCCAACACCGCTGGCAGCGGTGCCAGGGCCAGCCAACTGATGGTGGCTGAATAAATGCCCCCGGTCAGCCACGTGATGGCAAAGGCCTGCGTCAGCGTCAGCACTTGCAAGGCGGTGATCAGGCGGCTGAGCCGCACCCCGGCCATGCGCAAAGCCCCCAGTACCGCCATGGCCAGGATGCCCAGCACATTGGCCAGCAAACCCGCATGGAACTGCAAACCCCAGGACACCAGGGCAAATGCGGCATAGCCAAGGATCAGGATCAGCAAAAACGAATAGAACAGCCATTCGCGTTCGTTGTCCATCGGCTGATGCCACCAGGCACGTAAAAACCCAAACCCGAAGGGCCTCGGCGATGCTTCATTGGAAGGGGTTTTGGTTGAGTTCATTGCTTTTATGGAATACCAAATGCAACATTAAATCCTAAAAAAGACTCTTTAGTGACAGTTTCACCCAACCATTCAGGGACTCTGGGTTTGACAAGTCACAATCGATGTCCTTTTTCAACGGTTTTTTCAAGGCGTTCAATGGATTTGCAAACTTGGTGGATTTTTGTGCTGATGACCTTTTTGGTGTCGGCCACGCCTGGGCCCAACATGCTCTTGGTCTTGAGCCATGGTGCACGTTTTGGCTTGCGTGTGGCCATCTGGACCATGGCCGGTTGCATGACGGCCTTGATCGGCATGGTGAGCATTTCCGCCGCGGGCGTTGGTGCTTTGCTGCACAGCTATCCTGCGGTCTTTGATGCGCTGCGCTACATGGGCGCAGCCTATCTGGCCTATCTGGGCTACAAGCTTTGGTGTGCAGGTGTGCCCAAGGGTGATGCACCCCCAAAGGTTGCTTTGGCCGAGCCTGTGCAGCTCAGTGGAGGCTCTTTTTTTCGCCAAGGTTTGTCGGTGGCCGCCAGCAATCCCAAGGCCATCGTTTTTTCTGCGGCATTTTTCCCTCAGTTCATCCAGGCGGACCGCCCAGCCGGTCTGCAATTCGCGATCTTGTTGCTCACCTTCACCGTGATCGAGGTGAGTTGGTACTTGGTCTATGCCATGAGCGGACACAAGCTGTCGCGCTTTTTGCAGCAAGCCCGTGTTTTGAAAAACTTCAACCGAGTGACGGGTGGTGTGTTTGTCGGTTTCGCCGCTTTGATGGCCGCCAGCCGCTGATCTCTTTTGGGCTCTGCGGTACGCTGCCCGGGTTTACCCCCGCCAACTGTGCGCCAAGCTGTGGATAAGCCCATGAACAAGCCCTGAGAGCCGCATTCCTGAAGGGTTGGCGCGCAATGCTTGTTTTTTGAGCAGGGGTGTCAGCCCAGCGCCCGCGCAATCTTCTGGCGTGGCACGGTGGTTTTGGGGCATTGCCCCTTGGGCAGTTCAAACCACTGGCGCACATCGTTTTCTACCCCCACGCCGTGCATGAAGTTGTAGATGGCTTTTTTCAGGCCCTGGCCCAGCAGGTCATGGTCCACGCCGCGGGGCATGGGGGTGGGGTCCACAAAGCCCACATCGTTTTTGGCAAAGGTGCCTTCGGGCAGGGGCAAAAGATTGACGCCATAGGCTTCGGGGTCCTGGCCCACAGGCGAATGCACGGTGCAGACAAAGCGGTGGAAAAAGCCGCTGTGGATGCAGCCGTTTTCAAACAGCTGGCGCACGTATTCGAGCGCGTCCACGGTGTCCTGCACGGTTTGCGTGGGAAAGCCGTACATCAGGTAGGCGTGCACCAGCACGCCCGCGTCGGCAAAGCCTTTGGTGACCTGCGCCACCTGTTCGACCGAGACGCCTTTTTTCATGAGCTGAAGCAATCGGTCGGATGCGACTTCGAGCCCGCCCGACATGGCGATGCAGCCGCTTTGGGCCAGCAAGTCGCACAGCTCGGGCGTGAAGGTTTTCTCAAAGCGGATGTTGCCCCACCACGAGATTTGCACGCCCCGGCGCAGCAGTTCTTCGGCCAGGGCCTTGAGCGCTTTGGGCGGTGCGGCCTCGTCCACAAAGTGAAAGCCTGTTTGGCCTGTTTCGGCCACGATCTGCTCGATGCGGTCGACCAATGTGCTGGCCTGCGCGGTTTCGTAGCGGCTGATGTAGTCCAGGCTCACGTCGCAAAAACTGCATTTCTTCCAATAGCAGCCGTGTGCCACGGTGAGCTTGTTCCAGCGCCCGTCGCTCCACAGCCGGTTCATCGGGTTGAGCATGTCCAGCAGCGACAGGTATTTGTGCAGCGGCAGACCATCCCAGGTGGGTGTGCCCACGTCTTCAAACGGGATGTCGGGCTCTTGCAAGTTGATGTACTGCACCTGAGCTGCGTCGTTGCGTATGAAAGTGCGCTGCAGGCGCTGCAGGCTGCGCTGACCTTGCAGGTGTTCGATCAGGCTGAGCAATGGGCGCTCGCCGCCGTCGAGCGTCACGAAATCCACATGGTCGAAAACGCGCGCATCTTTCAATTCACGCAACTCGGTGTTGACAAAGCCGCCGCCCAGGCCAATGCGGATGTGCGGGTGCGCCCGCTTGATGCATTGGGCGATGCGAAAGGCCGCATACACCGAACCGGGGAAGGGCACCGACAGCAGCACCAGGGTGGGCTGATGCCGCTCGATGGCCGCCAGGGCCAGCTGTTCGAGTGTGGTGTCTATCAAATTAGGCGGCTCGGCCAGCGCTTGGGCCAGTGCGTCAAAGCTCGGTTGGCTGGCGGCCAGGCGCTCGGCGTAGCGCACGAATTCAAAGCCTTCGTCTACAGCGTCGCGCAACACATCGGCCAGATCGTTCAGGTAGAGCGTGGCCAGGTGGCGGGCACGGTCGGTCTGGCCCAGGGCACCAAAGGCCCAGCCGATCGGGTCGCCGGTGCCGTCGTCGTCATAGGCATCGAGCGCTGCAAAGCGTGGGCCTTCGGGCAAAAAGCCCCGGCCTGCGATGCGGTGGCTGAGCGTGCTGTCGCGGCCTTGCAAAAAGGCGATCACCGGGTCGATGCTGACCGCGTAGTCGTTGAAGTGGTCGAGGAAGAAATTCACCGGGCCCGAGCGGTCTTCGACGGGCAAGGCCAGAGCCGCGTCGCGCAAATCGGTCAGCCCTTTTTTGTTCAGCAAGGCCAGCACCGTGGCCAGCGCCAAGTCTTCTTGCACGGCATCTACACCCCTCGAACGCAAAAAACCCGTCAGGTAGGCCGTGGACGGGTAGGGCGTGTTGAGCTGCGTCATCGGCGGGATGAAGCTCAAAACCTTGAAATGTGAAAAGGAATGCATCAAAATAGGTAGAAAGAATTATATAAATTATGAATTGTTGTGTGCGCATCACGTGATGCGCATGCTCTCAGACGGGGTGAATGCGGACATTGTGCACGCCTCATCTGATGTGTGGACATGAGTGCGTGAAGGGGGGCATGTGTCAAGGGTTGGGCGGGTAGGTAGACTGGAATAAACAATACAATGAGGGCTAATTTTTTTGGTTTTTTTTCATTGATGTACCTATTTAAAACGTATTTGACGTTTTTGATGTATACAATATAACTAAATATGGAAAATTCAATGCACATTGCGTTACTTGAAGATGAGCGAACCTTGGCGGCTGACGTTCAAACCTTGTTGTCCAACGCAGGGCACTCTGTGAGTCACTTTCCAGATGGGCATCAGATCATGCGTGCCTTGTTGAAGGACACCTTCGATTTGCTGGTTCTGGATTGGAATGTGCCGGGTCCTGATGGATTGGAAGTATTGAAGCATGTGCGCAACAACATGAAGCTCGATACCCCCGTGATTTTTCTGACCAGCAACAATTCCGAGCAGCAGATTGTCATCGCCCTGAACACGGGGGCCGATGACTATTGCACCAAACCGATCCGCCCCTTTGAGTTCATGGCCCGAGTGAGTGCTTTGCAACGGCGATTATTGCCAAAACAGACACTTGAGGTCGATGGTGGCTTGGTGGAGGGTTATGTTTTTGAAAGAAGTCAGCGAACGGTCACGATTTACGGAAAATGTGTCAACTTGACCGAGAAGGAATATGAGTTGGCCCGTTTGATGTTTCAAAACATCGACCGCCCCATTTCTCGCCACCGCATCATGCAAGAAGTTTGGGGGCGCGAGGAGGATACTTTGTCTCGTACACTGGATGTGCACATCTCATGGGTCCGTCGAAAGCTGGATATTGGTGCAGGGGCCCAATATTTGCGATTGGTGGTGGTTCATGGATTTGGCTATCGCTTGATGAAAATCACGCCGCAAGAAAGTGAGCAACGGTGACTATTTGTTCAAGGAGTGGATCTGTACTTTGGGGTTTGCTCGCCGTTTTAGGGTGCCTGCTGTCGCTGCCTGGGCCTGCGTTTTCACAAGTGGTTCTCAGTGATGAACGCTTTATTCATTACAAGATCAAACCGGGTGACACCTTGCGTGCTTTGGTGGCGCAATTTGTCAATGGCGATGATGGCTTGTTGCTGGTGAGCAAACTCAACCAATTGGACAATCCCAACAAAGTCCAAGTGGGCAAGGTGATCAAGCTTCCCCGCGACCGCATCAAGTTCAGGCCCTCCAGTGCGACCGTGAGTCGGCTCAGTTGTTCGGGTGTGACCTTGTTGGGGGGGGGCGAGCCGGTGACCGTCCGTGCGGGCATGTCCTTGTCGGAAGGGGCGATTCTCAAAGTCCCCCCAAGCTGCCAATTCGCCATCATGTTGGAAGATGCTTCCACGGTGAATCTCCTGTCTGCTGCGGTGATTCAGTTGAAAACCCTGCGGGTGAATGTCCTTGAGCCTTCTCCTGAAATTCAAATCGAACTGCTGGAAGGCCGCATCTCTGTGGATGTGCCTCGCAAGCGATTGGATGGGGATGCCCCATTTCGGGTGAAAACCCCCACCTCGGTGGCAGGCGTTCGTGGCACCCAGTTCAGGGTCGGGTTTGATGCAGTTGACCGACAAAGCCAAGTTGAAGTCGCCAGCGGGGTGGTAGGTGCCAAAGGCCAAGATGAAACGGTTGAACAGCGGGCCTTGGGCAATCAGGGTGTGCCTGTTTTGTCGACCGGAAAATCGCTGCCCCTTGAGAATCTACTCAGGGCACCGGCATTCAAAAAAACTGGATTGGTGCCGAGTGCCTTGGCTGTGCAGGATGTTTTGCTGGAGTTCGATGTCGATGCTAAAACCCACAAAATCTCCTTGATCAAAGCCCAGGATGCTGGTTTTACGCTGGCCCAAAACGAGATCAAATTGCTCAAGCCCGAAGTGGTGGTTGCCGATCTGGGTAACAAGGCCGTTTTTTATCAAGTGGCGGCGATTTCTGAATCCGGCTTATACGGCTCGACCTCTGAGATGTCCATTTGTCGAGGCTATATCCGTGGCAAAACTTGGCGCTGCAATGTGCAATTCGATTTGTCCGGTTTGTCCAAACCAGTTTTGTACTTTGAACGCCTGGATGCCGATGGAGGCAGTAAGGTGTTGCTGAACGCACCTGTCGATGTCAGTGTCAATGATCAAGCCGTGTTTCGCGGTGTGCCATCGGGCCTCTACAAATGGCGCATCGAATACGCCGTCTCTGAAACCCTGAATTCCAAGATAAACGGGCATTTTCAGTTGATTGCTCTTCCCGGGAACGATTGATGCAGGGCTTGGTCCGTTCCTTGTACGTCAGGATCTTCAAGCGCGAGCTCTCTGCGGATGAAAAACGTTTTTACGGCGAATGGGTACTCTTTTCAGTTGCAGCCTTGGTGCTACTGGCGTCTAGTCTTTGGTGGCAATGGGGGACCTCGTTTGGCAATGTGATCTACGATCGCCTGCATCGTTTGCGGGCACCGACACCCTCGAGTGAAATTGTGATCATCGCCATTGATGATTTCTCACTGGATCGCCTGGGAGGCTGGCCTGTTTCCCGCTCTGTCTATGTGGACTTGCTGAAAAAACTGGCGGATAGCGATAACCGCCCCAAAGCCATAGGCTTTGATATTTTGTTTCATGATGCGACCCCTGCCGATTTGGATTTGGCGGAACAAATGAAACGGCACCGCACTTTTTTGTCGTTGGAGACCCCTTTGGGTGAATCGGGGGTCACCATCAAAAAACCCAGGGATGTGCTGGCCAGTGCTGCAACAGGCCTTGGTCATATCAATATTGCTTTTGAATCCGACGGTTTTTTGCGCGGCATCCATTTGACCGAGGCGAAGACGTCGCACCTGGCCCTGGTCATGTCGGGGTTTTCGCCTCGGGGCATGAGCGAGCAGGCCAGTTATCGCCGCTTCAATATGGTCAACCCTTCGATAGGTTTTCCGACGGTCTCCCTGGCGGATGTGCTTTCTGAGAATTTTCCGTTGCATGTTCTCAAAGATAAATATGTCTTGATTGGCTCTACCGCACCGAGCTTGGGGGATCACTACCCGACGATTTATGCCGGGCGCCAAGCCTCAGGCATGCCGGGTGTGGAGTTGCATGCCAATGTGCTCAACGACATTTTGCGGGGGGATTTGATTTCCTATGTCAGTTTGCCGGCTCAGATCGCTTTGAGTATTTGGGCGCTCGTATCGGTCTTGATCGCGCTTTTGGTGCTCAGTCCATTGGCAGAATTGTTGGTCACTCTCTTTGTGATCTTCTGTGCACTGATGGTGAGTTTTTTGATGTTGGTGACATGGAGTCTTTGGTTTGACCCTGGACCCTGTCTTGTCGCTATTGCCTTGGTCAAACCTGCGTGGGCCTGGCGTCGCATGGAGATGATTGTCAGCTTCATGGGTGAAAAAGCGGCTTTGCTGGAGCAGTTCAAGAGGCCGCGCAGGAGCTTGACCAAAGGCTTGAGGCTTCAACATTTCACCAGTGA
Source organism: Limnohabitans planktonicus II-D5 (assembly GCF_001270065.2). Taxonomy (GTDB): domain Bacteria; phylum Pseudomonadota; class Gammaproteobacteria; order Burkholderiales; family Burkholderiaceae_C; genus Limnohabitans_A; species Limnohabitans_A planktonicus. The sequence continues at coordinate 115,954 of NZ_LFYT02000005.1, read as the reverse complement.
CACCGTCTTGCAGTACTCGCGCTTGCTGGACCGCGCTTTGGGGATGATGAATGAGCGTGTGCAGTTTTTGGCAAACATCGTCAAAGATGCACCCAACGCCATGCTTTCAGTGGATGAAAACGAGGCCATTATCAATGCCAATCCCAAAATGGTCAGCCTTGTGCCTGCTGGATTGATCAGGGGCTCAGCCAATGTGGCACCTTTTCTGGCCTATTTGGGTTTGACATCGGCAGAAGGCTTGCAATCATTGGTAGGCAAGGACCATTACGTCAGCGCATTGGATAACCAAGCTAGCTTGCACTACCATATTTTCAATGTCATTCGCGTCTCTCAATCTGACGATAAGTATCTGTGGATTCTGTCCCTGGTGGACATCACCGAAATACGCTATTTCCAAAACCAGCGCGATCGGACTTTGCAATTGTTGTCGCACGACATGCGTACGCCCATTGCTTCGATCCTGTCCCTGTGTCGGCAAGATCCTGTGGCCTTTGACGATCCTGAAAGCAGTGCTTTCAAAAAACGACGTCATGCGGAACAGTTGCTGAACATGATGGATGACTTCATTTTGTCCATCAAAGCCCAGGCACCCAAGTACAAACTCAGTGAAGTTTTGATAGACGACTTGATGGATGAGGCTATTTTCCAAATCAAGGATTTGGCTTCAACCCGAAGAATCAAGATCGAGCAGGAGTTTGATCTTGCGCCCCAATTCATTTTGGTGGATCAGCGTTTGTTCACGCGCATGTTGGTCAATTTGCTGGTCAACGCCGTTCGGTATGGTGCACTGGACAGTACGCTCAAAATCAAATTGGCTCACGATGACGTCGACAACAGCATCCATGGCGTTTGCTGGGTTCACTGTCATATCCGCAATCAGGTCGCAGATCCTGGGCAAGAAGTTGAGAATGTCGCCCAACAAGGCTTTGGTTTGGGCATGGATTTCGTTCGGACGGTGGTCGGTAAGCACCATGGACGAATTCAATTTGATGTCGATAAACCACCCGGTCAGTGGGCGCTTGTCCATTTGATGCTGCCGATGATGAATGCATCACGCGTGGAACTTTAAAATTTCCCAAAGTCAACACTTGAAGTGACAAGTCGGGCTAAATTTGGGGACTATTTGAGTTGTTGTTTTTGTAAATATAATTATTTAATATTTATTCATTAAGATGTGGGTTTGCTGTGAAGCTGTTCAGCGATCACAGACTTCATGAACCCCCCGATAGGCAATTGAGATATGACGTCGACTCTCAACCCATGGCGTGCGATTTCACCCAAAGCGGGTGCAAATTCGTGGAGAAGATGTTGTTGCGTTGCGGTGTTGTTTTTGACCTCACTGTTGAGCTTGTCGACCCAGGCTGATCCATTGCTCGATTTCAAATTGTTCAACGCCCCTGATCCGAGCAAGCGCAAGATCAACTTGCCCACAGTCAGCTGGATCGTTAACCCCCAGGCGGAAACATTCTGCCAACAGGCTCAACCCAAAGATGGATTTGCAAGCAGACCGGAAGGCTGTGTTTACTGGCAAATCGCTGCTGCGCGCTGCACGCTGGTCACGCGTCCATCCACGACGCATTCGCAACTCGGGCACCTGCTCTTGCTTTGCATGGAGGGCAAGTGATGAACTCTGAAACATGGCATGGGCGGTCATTGCTGCGCGTGTGCAAACGCTGGATTTTTTCGGTAGGGATGGTCGTTTTGCTGTTGGGTTGTGAAACGGTCACTTTGACGCCTCCAAAGGTGGATCAGGTCCGGTTTTCACCCATGCCCGTGGCGGCACGCACGATTGCAGAGCCCAAGGTCAAATATTTACCTCGCCATGATGGCTTCGAATATTGCTCGCGCATCACCGGGGTGCCCATCACGCCGACCTCGCGTCCCATGGCTTGTGCGTTCTGGAATGTGCGCCGTCAAGAATGCACGATCGTGACCCCCATGTCCACGGGCTACAACTATCTGGGGCATGAGTTGCGCCACTGTTTTGAGGGGGCGTTTCATGATTGATGAAGTGAACGTCATGCCCGATCATCATTGCACGCGCCGCGACTGGCTGTTCCATCTGTTGGCTGGGCTCGGGGCTTTAGCCGCGCCGACCTGGGGCCATGCACAAAACGCTGAGGCTTTGAAAATAGGTTTCCTCAACCACTACCCACCCTTCAGTTTCAAGGATAAGGATGGTGTGCACAAAGGCTTTGACCTGGAGGTGATGGCACGTTTGTGCCAGATCATGGGCGTGGCGTTTGTGCCTGAGGCCGATGGCATGGCGTCTTTGCGGCAAAAAATCCAGTCGGGCCAAATTTCATGGATCGGCCATCAACTGCTGGTCACGCCGGAAAACCGGCGTGAATTCGATGTGGTCAGGCCTTCATATGCGTCCATTCAACTTGTTTGCATTCAGCAAGAAGACGATGACCGGGACTTCTTGAGCCTGGACGATCTGGTGGGCAAAAAACTGGGCGTTTTGGCCAATACGGGCGTCGAAGAGCAGTCCCGTCAGGCCATTGGCAAGGCTGTGGTGGCTTATCCCCGCATTGAAGACGCCTTGGCCGATCTGGCGCGCAAAAAGCTCGATGCGGTGCTCGAAGAGAGTCTGATTGCCGATTACTTCATCGAGCGGGACCGCCTGCCGTTGCGTGTAGCCGCACCGTTTGCTGCGCCTATCTCGGCGGGTCTGGCGGTGCGCAAAGGCAACCGCGAATTGCAAGGCCGGCTTTCTGCGGCGATTCAGGCCATGCTCAAGGATGGGTCATTTCGCAAGATCTCGGAAAAATGGTTCGGTTACGACGTGAGCCGTCCGCGGGTCAGCCACCAGCAAAACAACTGATGTCCTGGTCGCTTGCGACGGGCGCGCTCAGGTTGGGTATGTCAGGCGCATTTCGGTGGTGTCACAAGCGGCTGCCTTGATATTGATCCGGCCCTTTGAAGTCTGCAGGGTGACTTCAATCTTGCACCTTGTGGGCGCTAGCCCTGCTGGCGATCAGACGCTTGTGGACCACAGGCTTTTCGCTTGGCTGGCAAGCACCTAAAAAATCCTCCCAACGGCAACACATGGCTCAGACTTCATAGGGCCGAATCTATATGCTTGGGGCCATCAAGACAGAACCGACGGAGAGCCCAGTGGCGAATTTGCCCAAAGATGCGCCAAGCATTTTGACTTTGGCTGCAAGATCACTTTTTGATGTGTTCGCCCATGCCAGCGAGGGCATGTTGTTGGTCGACCGTACAGGACGCGTGGTGTGGATCAATGATCAGTACCGCCGTTTTTTACCCGCTTTGGGTTTTGCCAGTGAGCAGGAATTTGTAGGGCAGCCGGTGTCTGCGGTGGTTCAAAACACCCAGATGGAAAAAGTGCTGGAAACGGGAAAACCCATCCTGATTGACCTGCTGACCAACAAGGCGGGGACCTTTGTGGTCAGTCGTTTTCCTTTGCGTGACGATGCCGGCCAAGTGATTGGTGCTTTGGGTGTGGTGCTGTTTGATCAGCCCCAATCCAATTTGCAACCCTTTTTAGCCAAATTTTCCTTGTTGCAGCGTGAACTCGACGAAGCCCGCGATGCCCTGGCGGTGCAGCGCAGAGCAGGCGCAGGGTCTCGTCAGGCGCGTCACAGTTTTGCGAGTTTCATTGGGGCCAGTGCGCCCGTGGTGGACCTCAAGCGCCAAGCGCGCAGGGCAGCACAGTCGAGCAGTCCGGTGCTGCTTTTGGGTGAAACCGGTACGGGCAAAGAATTGCTGGCCCATGCCATCCATGCTTCGTCGCCCCGGGCGAAGGGGCCGCTGATCAGTGTGAACATTGCCGCGGTGCCGGAGACCTTGCTGGAGGCGGAGTTTTTTGGTGTGGCACCGGGGGCTTACACAGGCGCAGACCGCAAAGGGCGTGATGGCAAGTTCCGACTGGCCGATGGCGGCACCTTGTTTCTGGACGAAATCGGGGACATGCCCTTGGGCTTGCAGGCCAAGTTGTTGCGCGCCTTGCAGGAAGGCGAAATCGAGCCGCTGGGCTCCAACCGCTTGCTGCCCTTTGATGCCAGGATCATCGCGGCCACATCGCGAGATTTGGTCAAACTGGTTCAGGAAGGGCGCTTTCGCGAAGACTTGTTTTACCGATTGAATGTGCTGCCCTTGCGGGTGCCGCCATTGCGTGATCGGGCCAGCGACATCCCGGCTCTGCTCGAGGTGCTGACCGAAGCCTTGGCCTTGCGCAGTGCTTTGCCCCAGCCCGAGTTCAGTGCGCAAGCCATCGCCTTGTTGTCCGCTCAGCAATGGCGAGGCAATGTGCGCGAGTTGCGCAATGTGATCGAACAGTTGCTTCTGCGCAACGACAGCGCTTGGCTGGATGTGGGTGAGGTGGAGCAAGTCCTTCGGGAGTCGGGCATCAGCCAGATCGCACCGGCACCGAGTCCGGTACCCACGCCAACAAGTGCGGATGGGGTTCAGGCCACAGATCGGCTACTTCTGCCCTTGTCTCAGCAGGTTCAGGCCTTGGAGCGCCAGGCTGTGGCTGCGGCCTTGAAAGCCACGCAAGGCAACAAACTGGCCGCTGCGAAACTGCTGGGGCTTTCCAGGGCCAAGTTGTACCAACGTCTTTCCTGATGTGTATTTAAATCATGCAGTTGTATTTTATTTGGACAGTTTGACTGTCTAAAAAAAAGACAATTCAAGGTACTTCATGCCACAAGCCATGGAATTGAGAAAAAATCTTTGACGCGACAAGGGTTTAGGATGGCGTGGTGACTGCGTTTGCTTGGCACGGCTTGTGCAACACAGTCCATGCGCAGATGCAGCACACGACCATTCATTCAGGAGATCCTCACATGTTCCGTCGACACCTCATTTCGTTGGCAGCCTTGTCTTTGACCACGGCGCTGGCACCCGCCGCCATGGCCCAGGGCAAAGACATCAAGATTGCCCACATTTACAGCAAAACAGGCCCCTTGGAGGCCTATGGCAAACAAACGCAAACCGGTTTGATGATGGGCCTGGACTATGCCACCGGCGGCACCATGACCGTGGGGGGGCGCAAGATTGTGGTGATCGAAAAAGACGACCAGGGCAAGCCTGACCTGGGCAAAAACCTGTTGGCTGCTGCTTACGGCGACGACAAGGTGGACCTGGCCGTGGGTCCGACCGCCTCACCCGTGGCGCTGGCCATGTTGCCCGTGGCCGAAGAGTACAAAAAGATTTTGCTGGTCGAGCCTGCTGTGGCCGACTCCATCACCGGTGATAAGTGGAACAAATACATCTTCCGCACCGGCCGTAACAGCAGCCAAGATGCGATTGCCAACGCCGTGGCGGTGGACAAGGACGGCGTGAGCATTGTCACCATGGCGCAGGACTCGGCTTTTGGTCGTGACGGCGTCAAGGCCTTCAAGGAAGCGCTGAAAAAATCCAAACTGGTGCACGAAGAGTACTTGCCGCCCGCCACCACCGACTTCACCGCCGGTGCACAGCGCATGATCGACAAGCTCAAAGGGCAGCCTGGGCGCAAGATCATCTTCATCATCTGGGCCGGTGGCAACCCCTTCAAGATCGCCGACATGGACTTGAAGCGCTACGGCATCGAAATCGCTACGGGCGGCAACATCCTGCCTGCGATGGTGGCTTACAAACAATTCCCCGGCATGGAAGGCGCGGCTTACTACTATTTCGGCATGCCCAAGAACCCTGTGAACGACGCGATGGTGTCCATGCACTACACCCAGTTCAAGTCGCCGCCTGACTTCTTCACCGCAGGCGGCTTCTCATCGGCCATGGCCTTGGTGACAGCGCTGAAAAAGACCAATGGCGACACCAGCGCCAACAAGCTCATCAGCGCCATGGAAGGCATGAGCTTTGATACGCCCAAGGGCAAGATGACCTTCCGCAAGGAAGACCACCAAGCCATGCAAAGCATGTACCACTTCAAGATCAAGATCGATCCGGCTTTCGCTTGGGGTGTGCCCGAACTGATCCGCGAGATCAAGCCCGAAGAAATGAACGTGCCGATCCGCAACAAACGTTGATCGGGTTCGTTTCGTGGGCGTGGCGATTTTCTGGATCGTCACCCGCCACGCAGGCTCGCGGTCGCGATGACGGTGCTTGTCGTTTGGGCGCGTAGGTCGGTGGCTTTAGCCCCGACATGGTGGTGAAGCGAAGGCACTTGTCGGGGCTGAAGCCGCCGACCTACAAAAATCACGTTCTTTTGCTTTGACGGGTTCGCCCATTTTTTGAACTGATCTCATGCTTGAAACCCAAAACCTCACGGTGCGATTTGGCGGTCATGTGGCCGTGAATGCGGTCTCGTGCTGCTTTGAACCTGGCACGCTCACGGCCATCGTCGGGCCCAACGGGGCGGGCAAGACCACTTACTTCAACCTGATCTCGGGGCAGCTGCCTGCCACGGCAGGTTCGGTCCAACTGAACGGTCGTGAGCTGACCGGCTTGCCCGCCTCCGCACGGACCCGTGCAGGCCTGGGTCGGGCGTTTCAGCTGACCAATCTGTTTCCGAACTTGTCGGTGCTGGAAAACGTTCGCTTGGCCGTGCAGGCCACAAAAGACGGTGCGCACCGCCGAGGCCTGAACCTGTGGAGCATCTGGAGCGATCACGCGCAGCTTACGAACCGCGCTTTGGAAATTTTGCAGTCCGTGTCGATGACTGCGCAGCAAGACTCCCCCGTGGCCAGCCTGCCACACGGCGACCAGCGCAAGCTCGAAGTGGCGCTCTTGATGGCGCTCGAGCCCTCTGTTTACATGTTCGACGAACCCACGGCGGGCATGAGCCATGATGAAGCGCCAGTGATCCTGAATTTGATCCGCCAACTGAAAAAAGACAAAACCAAAACCATCTTGTTGGTGGAGCACAAGATGGACGTGGTGCGCGAGCTGGCCGACCGCATCATCGTGCTGCACAACGGCAATCTGGTGGCCGATGGCGAGCCGGGTGAAGTGATCGCATCGCCTATCGTGCAAGAGGCCTATCTGGGCAAAGCTCGGGAGGCTGCATGAGCACCAATTTACTGACCCTCGAAGGCGTGCACACGCACATCGGTGCGTACCACATCCTGCACGGGGTGGATCTGGTCGTGCCGCGTGGCGAGCTGACTTTGCTGCTGGGCCGCAACGGGGCAGGCAAAACCACCACGCTGCGCACCATCATGGGCCTGTGGCAAGCCTCTCAAGGGCGCATCACGTTTGCTGGTGAAGACATCACGCGGCTCAACACGCCCGCCATTGCTCAAAAAAACATCGCCTATGTGCCTGAAAACATGGGCATCTTCTCGGACCTGACCGTGAAGGAAAACATGCTGCTGGCCGCCCGCAACGCCAAGCATGCTGTGCAGATGGACGAAGCACGGCTTCAGTGGATTTTCAAACTTTTTCCACCCGTGGAAAAGTTCTGGAACCACCCGGCGGGCAAGCTGTCGGGCGGGCAAAAGCAGATGCTGGCCGTGTCGCGGGCGATTGTGGAGCCGCGTGATCTGCTGATCATCGACGAGCCCAGCAAGGGTCTGGCCCCGGCCATCATCCAGAACATGATCGAGGCGTTTGAGCAGCTCAAGGCCAGCGGCGTGACGATTTTGCTGGTGGAGCAAAACATCCACTTCGCCCAGCAACTGGGCGACACCGTGGCCGTGATGGACAACGGCCGCGTGGTGCATGCGGGCAGCATGCAGACGCTGGCTGAAGACACGGCATTGCAGCAATCCTTGTTGGGACTGGCTTTATGAAATTTTTCGAAGACATCGATACACGCCCCTTGCTCTTGGTGCCTGTATTGGCCCTGCTGGCCTGGCCTTTGATCGGCTCTGGTTCGACCTGGCTCACACTCACCGTGGCGGGTCTGGCCATGGGCATGATCATCTTCATCATGGCCTCGGGCTTGACGCTGGTGTTTGGCCTGATGGACGTGCTGAACTTTGGCCACGGCCTGTTCATTGCGCTGGGTGCATTTGTGGCCACCAGCGTGCTGGGTGCCATGGGCGATTGGACCGGCTCGGGGGAGTGGTGGCGCAACATGGTAGCGGTGCTGCCTGCCATGGTTGTAGCCATGGCCGTGGCCGCTGCCGTGGGCCTGGCGTTTGAACGCTTCATCGTGCGGCCCGTTTATGGCCAGCACCTCAAGCAGATCCTGATCACCATGGGCGGCATGATCATTGGCGAAGAACTCATCAAGGTCATCTGGGGCCCGCAGCAGATCGCCTTGCCTTTGCCCGAGGCCATGCGCGGGGCAGTGCTGGTGGGAGATGCAGCGATTGAAAAATACCGCCTGCTGGCCGTGGCGGTTGGCCTGGCCGTGTTTGCGGCGCAGATGTGGGTGCTGGGTCGCACCAAGATCGGCCTCTTGATTCGTGCTGGCGTGCAGGACCGCGAGATGGTCGAGTCGCTGGGCTACCGAATTCGCCGCCTGTTTGTGGGCGTGTTTGTGGTGGGAAGTGCGCTGGCCGGGTTGGGGGGCGTCATGTGGGGCCTTTACCAGCAAAACGTGGTGCCGCAGATGGGGGCGCAGGTGAATGTGCTGATCTTCATCGTCATCATCATCGGCGGGCTGGGCTCTACGGGGGGTGCGCTGATCGGGGCTTTGCTGGTGGGCCTGATGGCCAACTACACCGGCTTTTTGGCTCCCAAGCTGGCGCTGTTTTCCAACATCGCGCTGATGGCGGGCATCCTGCTGTGGCGTCCTCAGGGCGTGTACCCGGTGGCCAACCGCTAAGGAAAATTCAATGTTCAACCGTTTGATTTCGAATGACCAGCCCCGCAGCCGTTTGCTGGCCGCCGTGCTGATTGTGATCTTGCTGGGCCTGGCCTTTGCACCGTTTTTCTTCCCGGGCGTCAAGGCCTTGTCGGTCGCGGCCAAGGTGCTGATTTTTGTGGTGCTGGTGGCGGGCTTTGATTTGCTGCTGGGCTACACCGGCATCGTGAGCTTTGCGCACACCATGTTTTTCGGCATAGGGGCCTATGGCATCGCCATCTCGTCCAACACCTGGGGGCCGACCTGGGGCGCAATCGGGCTGGGCTTTGCGTTGTCTCTGGCGCTCACGCTGGTTCTCTCGCTGGCCATTGGTCTGTTTTCGCTGCGCGTGCGGGCGATCTTTTTCGCCATGATCACGCTGGCCGTGGCCGCCGCATTTCAGACGCTGGCTTCGCAGTTGTCCGACTTCACGGGCGGTGAAGATGGCTTGAGTTTCAAGCTGCCCGAGCTGCTGCTGCCCAGCACCGAATTCAGCGATGAGCCGTTTCTGGGCGTGTCGCTGGACGGGCGATTGCTCTGCTACTACCTGTTGTTCGTGCTGGCTGTGGGCATGCTGCTGTCGCTCCTGCGCATCGTCAACTCGCCGTTTGGTCGGGTGCTGCAAGCCATCCGAGAAAACGAATTCCGGGCCGAAGCCATTGGCTACCGCGTGGTGGTGTACCGCACCCTGTCGAGCGTGCTGTCGGCGCTGTACGCCTGTGTGGCCGGGGCCATGCTGGCGCTTTGGCTGCGCTACAACGGGCCGGACACCTCACTGAGTTTTGAAATCATGATGGACGTGCTCTTGATCGTGGTGATCGGCGGCATGGGCACCATTTATGGCGCGGCCATTGGGGCTGTGCTGTTCTTGCTGGCGCAAAGCTATTTGCAGGATTTGCTGCGCCTGGCCAGTGAGGCCTCAGTTGCTGTGCCTTTGCTGTCGTCGCTGCTTTCGCCCGACCGTTGGCTGCTCTGGCTGGGCCTGCTGTTTGTGCTGTCGGTCTATTACTTCCCGACCGGGGTGGTGGGGCGCTTGCGCGCCCGAGCCGCACTCAGGGCATTGGCAACCTCGAAACAGGGTTGAGGCTGGAAACGGGCTTGAGGCTGACATGACTTTCACATCCAATTACATCACCTGCGCCGGGCTGGAAATCCATTACACCGACTGGGGCCAGGCCGACAAAGGTACGGTGATCGCTTGGCACGGCCTGGCCCGCACCGGACGTGACATGGACGAGCTGGCCGCTCACCTGAGCGAGCGGGGTTTCAGGGTTATTTGCCCCGACACGGTGGGCCGTGGCCTGTCGCAGTGGAGCGCTTTGCCCGAACAGGAGTATTGCCTGGCCTTTTACGCCCGCATCGCCCGCGAACTGATGGACGGCCTGCAGCTGCGTGCCGTGCACTGGGTAGGTACCTCCATGGGCGGCGCGATTGGCACGCTGTGCGCGGCAGGCCTGGTTGAGCCCACTTTGAAGCACCGCATCCTGAGCCTCACGCTCAACGACAATGCGCCCGAACTCGCTCAAGCGGCCATTGAGCGCATCAAGGCCTATGCGGGCACGCCCCCGGCCTTTGCCACGGTGACCGAGCTTGAAGCTTTTTTCAGGCAGGTCTACAAGCCCTTTGGGTGGCTGAGCGACGCGCAGTGGCGACGCCTCGCCGAAACGTCTACCCGGCGGCTGCCCGATGGTCGCGTCACGCCGCATTACGACCCGGCCATGGTGACGCAGTTCACCGCGCACCCCAATGACTACCTGATCTGGCCGCACTACGACGCTTTGAAATTACCCGTCTTGCTGCTGCGCGGAGCCGAATCTGATTTGGTCCTGCCTGAAACCGTCATCGATATGCGCCGCCGTGGACCGGGTGCATTGGGCTTGCTCCAACTCATTGAAGTGCCCGGGTGCGGTCATGCGCCTGCCCTGAATGTGTTGCAGCAGTTAGAGTGGGTGACCGAGTTCATCGAAGCAGTTTGATCATGGGTGTTTCCACGCTGGTTGAGACCTGGGTTTAGAGGGAAAATGGGTCGGATCACCAGAGGAGATAAAACATGCGCACCCCGAAATTGCTACTTGTGCTGGCCTTGCTGGCCTCAGGCGCCCAAGCCCAAAACCGCGAAGTCAACATCATCTGCTCGGCCCAAGCCGCTTGGTGCAGCATGATTGCGGTCACGTTCGAGAAAAGCCAGGGCATCAAGGTCAACATGACAGCCAAGGGCTCGGGCGAAGCGATTGCCCAGCTGGCCGCAGAAAAAGCCAACCCCAAGACCGACATCTGGTTTGGCGGCACGGGAGACCCGCACCTGCAGGCGGCCGAGCAAAACCTGAGCCTCGAATACAAATCGCCCACGCTGCCCAAGTTGCACGACTGGGCGCAAAAGCAAGCGGCCCAAGCCGGTTTCAAAACCGTGGGCATTTACTCTGGCCCGCTGGGCTTTGGCTACAACACCGAGCTGCTGGCCAAGAAAAAGCTGCCCGTGCCCAAAACCTGGGGTGACCTGCTCAAGCCCGAATACAAAGGCGAAATCCAGTCGGCCAACCCAGCGTCGAGTGGCACGGCTTACACCATGATCGCCACCTTGGTGCAGCTCATGGGCGAAGAGAAAGCTTTTGAGTACCTCAAGGGCCTGCACAAAAACATCGGCACTTACACCCGCTCGGGTACCGGCCCCATCAAGGCGGTAGCGCGGGGCGAGACGGCGGTGTCCATCAGCTTTGTTCACGACGGCCCCGGTGAAAAGGCCCAAGGCTTTCCCATCGAGACCATCACCCCGTCCGATGGCACAGGGGCTGAAATTGGTTCCATGTCCATCGTGCGCGGCAGCCGCAATCTGGAGGCTGCCAAGAAGTTTTATGAGTGGGCCTTGACCCCCGCTGCGCAAGAGCTGGCTGCGGCCACTTTGCAGTTCCAGCTGCCTTCGCACAAAGAGGCCAAGGTGGACCCGCGTGTGCCGGACTTCCGCAAGATCAAGATGATCAATTACGACTATGCCAAATACGGCCAGACGGCCGAGCGCCGCCGCCTGATCCAGCGCTGGGAAAAAGAAGTCAATTCGCTGCCGCGCTGAGTGAAAGTCTGAGATGAATCCAGCGTTGCGTTTGCAGCGCGCTTTGCAAGGGTGGGTCCTTTTGGGCTTGCTCAGCTTTGCGCTGCTGCCTTGGTATTTTTTGCAGCAAACGTCCCTCATGGCGGCCTTGCCCGGCGTCTGGGCTGGGGCCGAAACGGCCAGCGGCTGGGCGCAGGCCTTGCAACATGGGCGGCCTTGGCTGTGGTCGGCTGCGCTGGGCTTGGGCGGCTGCGCCTTGGCCGTCATGCGGCCCTGGCCTGCCCGCCAGCAAGGTGCTCTGTTGTTGCTGGGCAGCATGACGGGCTTGCTGTGCCTGTTGGGCAGTGGTTTTGCCATTGGGGCCACGGGCTGGGCTTTTGCATCGCTGGAATCGGTGTGGGGCGCTTTGCCGGTTGGCCAGTACGGCATGGGCTGGGGGGCCGCGTTGGTCCTGCTCAGCTTGTTGGTGCTTTTGGGCGCTGCGCTGGCGCGTTTGGGCGGTTTTCGGGGCGATGTGTTTGTGGCCGCAGCGGTGGTCGGCTGCACGGCGCTGCTCGTGCTGTTTGTGGTGTACCCGGTCCTGCGTTCCTTGGTGGCGGCCTGGGTGGACGATGCGGGCGCTTATGCCTGGACGCATCTGTTTGAGCGCGTGGCCACCGAGCGGGTTTGGGGCTTGGGCTGTGTGTCAGGCGAAGGCCGCTGCGGCGTGGCCTGGAACACCCTGTGGCTGGCTTTCTTCACGGCCACCGGGACCACCGTCATGGGCACTTTGCTGGCCTTGTGGGCCGAGCGGGGTGCCACCCGTCTGGCCAAACCCTTGAACATCCTGGCCATGCTGCCCATCATCACGCCCCCCTTTGTGGTGGGCCTGGGGCTCATCCTTTTGTTTGGCCGTGCCGGCCTGTTCAACCAAGGCTTGGAGTGGGCCTTCGGCATCGAGCCCGGGCGCTGGTTTTATGGCGTGTTTGGCATCTGGCTGGCGCAGATGTTTGCCTTCACGCCCATTGCTTTCATGATCATGCGTGGCGTGGTGCAGGGCGTGAGCCCCAGCATGGAAGAGGCCGCACAAACCCTGCGCGCCAGCCGCATGAAAACCTTCTGGACGGTGACGCTGCCCCTGCTTAAGCCCGGTCTGGCGAATGCTTTCTTGGTGGGTTTCATTGAAAGCATGGCCGATTTCGGCAACCCGATCATTTTGGGCGGGCAGTACGCGGTGCTGTCCACGGAGATCTTTTTTGCCATTGTGGGCGCAGCGCTCGACCCTGGCATGGCGGCAGCGCTGGCCCTGGTGCTCACCAGTTTTGCGCTGACGGTGTTTTTGGTGCAGCGCCGGGTACTCTCGGGCAGCAGTTTCACCACCGTCTCGGGCAAGGGCGATGCGGGCGTGGCCATGGCGTTGCCGCCTGCGGTGCTGCGTGTGTGCCGCAGCGTGGCGGGGCCTTGGTTGTTTTTCACCCTGGTGGTGTACCTGTTTGCGTTTGCAGGCGGCTTTGTGCAGACCTGGGGGCGCGACTTCACATTCACGCTGGTCCATTTCAAGACCGCGTTTGACGTGCAGCAGGGCGAGTTTGGCTGGGTGTTTGCGGGCACGGCCTGGAAGTCGCTCTTCACCACGCTCAGCTTGTCGGCCATGGCCGCGCCCATTTGTGCGGTTGTGGGTTTGCTGATGGCTTGGTTGCTGGCGCGCACCGAATTTCGGGGCAAAGCGGCGTTCGAGTTCTCGGCGCTTTTGACCTTTGCCATTCCGGGCACGGTGCTGGGCGTGAGCTACATCCTGGCCTTCAACGTGCCGCCGGTGGAGCTGACCGGCACCGGTTTGGTCATTGTGCTGTGCTTTGTGTTCCGCAATTTGCCGGTGGGCGTGCGGGCGGGCACTGCGGCTTTCAAGCAATTAGATCGGTCGCTCGACGAAGCCTCGCAAATGCTGCGGGCCAGCACGCTGACCACACTGCGCCGGGTGGTGCTGCCGCTGCTCAAGCCCGCGCTGGTGGCGGCGTTGGTGTACAGCTTTGTGCGCTCCATGACGACGGTGTCGGCGGTGATTTTTCTGGTCACGGCGCAGTACGAACTGGCCACGACCTACATCATTGGCCGCGTGGGCAATGGCGACTATGGCGTGGCGCTGGCTTACTGCACGGTGCTCATGGTGCTCCTGTCGGTCATCACCTGGGGCATTCAGAAGCTGGTGGGAGAGCGGCAGCTGGGGCGGCGGGCCACAGCCACCTCAGTGTCTTGATTCAAGGATTCAAAAGCATGGGTATTCAATTCAAACAAGTCAGCAAACGCTATGGCGGGGCCAACTCGCCACTGGTGGTGCAAGGCATCGACTTTGTCGTGCCCAAAGGCAGCTTGACCACGATTCTGGGGCCTTCAGGCTGCGGCAAAACCACCACCTTGCGCATGATCGCGGGGCTGGAAGCGCCCTCTGGCGGGCAGATCCTGATCGATGGCGTGGATGTCACTCACCTGGGCCCGTCCGAGCGCAATGTGAGCATGGTGTTTCAAAGTTATGCGCTGTTTCCGCACATGAACGTGATCGGCAATGTGCGCTACGGGCTGGACGTGAGCGGTGTGCACAAAGCCGAAGCCCAGGAGCGTGCCCAAAAAAGCCTGGCTCTGGTGGGGCTGGCGGGCTACGAAGAGCGCCTGCCCAGTGAACTGTCGGGCGGTCAGCAGCAGCGCGTGGCGCTGGCCCGTGCGCTGGTGTTGGAACCCTCGGTTTTGTTGTTTGATGAGCCTCTGTCCAACTTGGACGCCCGCCTGCGCCGGTCCATGCGAGACGAAATCCGCCACTTGCAGCAGCGCCTGGGCTTGACGGTGGCCTATGTCACGCACGACCAAAGCGAGGCCCTGGCCGTGAGCGACCAGATCATCGTCATGGAGGCCGGGCGCATTGCGCAAGCGGGCACGCCGCAAGACCTGTACGAACGCCCGACCTCGGCTTTTGTGGCCGGGTTCATGGGCGAAGCGGTGCTGTTTGATGGTCAATCGCTCCACGATGGGTCTGTGCAGCTGGGTCCGCTGCGCTTGGTTCCGCGCCACGCGGTGACCCCGGGGGCGGCGCGTGCGGCGGTGCGGCCCGAGGCCTGGGTGGTCGGGCGCGAATTGTCGGGTGGCGAAAGCCTGCCGGGCAGCTTGTCTGCAGAGCTCAAGCAATGGTCCTACTTGGGCAGCTTTGTGGAGCTGACCTTTGACACCGAACTGGGACAGGTGTTTGTGGTCTCGCCCGAGGTTGAGCGCGACTGGCGCATCGGCCAAGTGCTGGCCCTGAGCTTGCCGGGGCGGGGTGTCTCGGTGGTGGCGGTTTGAACAACCGATTAGGCTGTTTTGTAGGTCGACGGTCGAAGACCCCGACGTTCGCAATTTGAGCGATAGGGCCGATGGGGGCGAGGTGGTGTATCGAAAAACGTCGGACTCTGCGAGTGCCGACCTGCGAGAGCGCTGCCGTGTTTGTAGGTCGGCGGTCGAAGACCCCGACGTTGGTGGTTTGAGCGATAGGGTTGATGGAGGCTGCGCAGGTAGACCGAAAAACGTCGGACTCTGCGAGTGCCGACCTACGAAAGCGCTGCTGTGTTTGTAGGTCGGTGGTCGAAGACCCCGACGTTGGTGGTTTGAGCGATAGGGCTGATGGATGCTGCTGAAGTAGACCGAAAAACGTCGGACTCTGCGAGTGCCGACCTGCGAAAGCGCTGCCTTGTTTGTAGGTCGGTGGTCGAAGACCCCGACGTTGGCTGCTTGAGCGGTAGCGGATCAATGGCTTGAACCTTGAAAGAGAAATGATGAGCAAAGACGTTGTGTTCGATTTGGGCGGTGTGGTGTTCCGCTGGCAGCCGCTGGTGCTGCTGCAAGAGCTTTTCCCAGAGCAGGTGCGCAGTGAGGACATCGCCCATGAATGGGTCAGCCAGATTTTCGAAACCTTTCACCCTGAGGCCGATTGGGCGCTGTTTGATTTGGGCCGCATCGAGCCCGAAGCGCTGGCCCTGCGCATCGCGGCGCGCACCGGCTTGGCCGAGGCCGATTTGTTGCGTTTGATAGACGGCATTCCGGCGCACCTGCAGCCCATCCCCGGCACGGTGGATCTGATCCACGAGCTGAAGGCGCAAGGCCACCGGCTGTATTACCTGTCCAACATGCCAGCAGGCTATGCCGACCATCTGATGCGTAAAAACGCCTTTTTCAGCCAGTTTGAAGAAGGCATCTTTTCAGCGCATGTGCATCAAATCAAACCGCTGCCCGACATCTTTGCCACCGCCCAAGCCCGTTGGCCCGTGCGCGGCAAACCGGTGTTTATCGACGATGTGCAGCACAACATCGATGCCGCTGAGCAACACGGCTGGCAAGGCATCCGCTTTGAAACGCCTGATCAGGTGAGAAAGGCGCTAAGGGGGCGGGGTTATTTGGGCGCTTGATGGCTCGCAGGTCAGCGGCTTGAGCCCCGACATGCTGAGAATGTGTCATTGCGAGGCAAGCGCGGCAATCCAGCAGCGTAGGTCGGCGCAGCCTCTAACGGTCAATCCAACAACAAAGCTGGACTGCCGCGTCGCAGGCTTCTCGCAGTGACGTAGAGTTGTCATTGAGAGCTAAACGCGGCAATCCGGCAGCGAGTGCTTGCTCATACGCTGATGGTCAATTCAGAGTCAGATTTTCGCCCCATGGGCCATAGCCCTTTCCCGACTCGACGCCAGCGCCTTTGCATCCGGCGCTGACAAGTCCCACCCCTGCATATGCCCCAGGCTGATGTCGGCCAGCGCCTCGATCCACTGCGCATGGTTGTTCAGGCAGGGGATGTAGCTGAAGCTTTCGCCGCCTGCGTGTAAGAAAGCCTCTTGCGCTTCTTGCTGGATTTCTTCCAGCGTTTCCAGGCAGTCGCTGGTAAAGCCAGGGCAGATCACGTCCACCTTTTTCACGCCTTGCTGCGCCATGGCGATCAGCGTGGGTTCGGTGTAGGGCTCCAGCCATTTGGCTTTTCCAAAGCGCGACTGAAAGGTGAGTTTGTATTGGTCTTTGGACAGGCCCAGCGCTTCGGCCAGCAGGCGGCCGGTTTTCATGCATTCGCAGTGGTAGGGGTCGCCCAGCTGCAAGGTGCGCTCGGGCACCCCGTGAAAGCTCATGACCAGTTGCTCGGCCTGGCCCTTGGCCGCCCAGTGTTCACGCACCGTCTGCGCCAGCGCGGCGATGTAGCGCGGGTCGTCGTGGTAGCGGTTGACAAAGCGCATCTCTGGGATGAGCCGCGTTTTGAGGCCCCATCGGTAGACCGCGTCGAACACGCTTGCCGTGGTGGTGCCGCTGTATTGCGGGTAGGCGGGCACGATCAGCACGCGCTGCACGCCTTCGGCTTTGAGGGCGTTCAGCTGCTCGGGGATCGACGGCTGACCATAGCGCATGGCGTAGCGCACGCTGACCTTATGGCCGCGTTCTTGCAAGGCGGTGCCCAGCGACTGGGCTTGTTGTTGGGTGAAGACTTTGAGAGGCGATCCGCCCTCGGTCCAGATGCTGGCGTATTTGGCGGCAGATTTGGCTGGGCGCACGCGCAAGATGATGCCGTGCAAGATCAGCCACCAGATGGGTTTTGGAATTTCGACCACACGGCTGTCGCCCAAAAACTCGGCCAAGTATTTGCGCAGGGCGGGGGCCGTGGGCGAACTGGGCGTGCCCAGGTTGCAATACAGGATGGCCGTGCGGGCAGCCTGACCATGCTGGAAGGAGGGTTCTTGTTGAAATGCCATGCGGTATTCTCCCACCACCATGATTGACATTTCCCAAATCAAAGCCATTTCCCTCGATCTGGACGACACTTTATGGCCCGTCTGGCCCACCATTCACCGGGCTGAGGCCGTGTTGACCGCATGGCTGACCGTGCATGCGCCCAGCACGGCGGCTCTGTCGGCCGATGCCGAACTCAAAAAAGCCGTGCGCGCCGAGATCAACGCCCGTCATGCCGACCGGGCGCATGACTTGTCGTTTTTGCGTTTGCAGTCGATTCGCGCCTTGTTGCAGCAAGCCGGTGACCCGGTGCACCTGGCCGAGCCTGCTTTTGAGGCCTTTTTTGCCGAGCGGCAGCGGGTGGATTTGTTTGACGATGCGCTGCCTGCTTTGCGATTTTGGAGCCAGCGTTACCCGGTGGTGGCGCTGACCAATGGCAACGCCGATGTGCACCGCGTGGGCATTGGCCAACATTTTCACGCCAGCGTGAGCGCCAAATCTCTGGGCGTGGCCAAGCCGGACTTGCGCATTTTTCTGGCCGGCGCAGAGGCCGCAGGCGTTGCGCCGCACGAGGTGCTGCACATTGGCGACGACGCGCACGCCGACTGCGTGGGCGCATTGGCCGCTGGCATGCAGGTCGCCTGGCTCAACCGCGAAGGCCACGAATGGCTCGGCAGCGACACTCGCCCGCATCTGGAAGTGCGAGACTTGCACACCTTGTGTGCCTGCTGGCCCGAATATGTACT
Organism: Limnohabitans planktonicus II-D5; assembly: GCF_001270065.2. Taxonomy (GTDB): domain Bacteria; phylum Pseudomonadota; class Gammaproteobacteria; order Burkholderiales; family Burkholderiaceae_C; genus Limnohabitans_A; species Limnohabitans_A planktonicus. The sequence continues at coordinate 97,752 of NZ_LFYT02000005.1, read as the reverse complement.
GTAGGTCGGTGGTCGAAGACGACCGATGAGGGAAGGCCTGTTGTCGGTGGTCAAAGACGACCGATGAGGGAATGTGTGTTGTAGGTCGGTGGTCGAAGACTCCGACGGATGTGCGCATACCGGCAGGGCCTGAATGAGGCATGTGGGTGAGCATGCCAGCGTCGGACTCTTCGAGTACCGACCTACGAGGGAAAGCCCGTTGTCGGCGGTCGAGGGCGACCGATGAGGAAAGGCCTGTTGTCGGTGGTCAAAGTCGACCGATGAGGGAATGTGTGTTGTAGGTCGGTGGTCGAAGACTCCGACGGATGTGCGCATACCGGCAGGGCCTGAACGAGGCATAGGGGCAAGCTTGCCAGCGTCGGACTCTTCGAGTACCGACCTACGAGGGAAGGCCTGTTGTGGGTCGGGGGCTTCAGCCCCGACATGGAATTGGCAAGATATGACGATCAGGAGACCGAGATGACATTGAAGATTTACGGCATTGGCGCATCCCGCGCCGCACGCCCGCTGTGGGCCGCTCTGGAACTGGGTGTGCCGTTTGAGCACATCGCTACGCCTTACCAGGGCGGTGCCACGCGCACGCTCGAGTTTTTGGCCATCAACCCGAACGGGCACATTCCGGCTGTGGTGGATGAGCGCCCCGAAGGCGCTGTCACCGTGTGGGAAAGCATGGCCTGCGCCCTGTACATCGCCCGTGTGCACGGCAAGGCTGACGGCCAAACGATCACGCCCGCCACGCCCCGCGAAGAAGCCGAAGCTCTGCGCTGGAGCTTTTGGGCTGTGTCTGAGCTGGAAAGTGACGCCCTCACCGTGCTCATGCACCGCATGGCCATGCCCGCCGATCAGCGCAAACCCGAGTTGGCCGATCGCGCGGAAAGCCGACTGAAAGTGCCGTTGACCGTGCTGGAAAAACACCTTCAGGCCCAAAACGCCAAAGGCGAAGCCTTTCTTGCCGCCAATCGTTTCACCGTGGCCGACTTGTGCGTGGCCAGTGTGGCCAGCTGGGTGCGTCCAGCCGGTGACTTGCTGGCGCAGTACCCGGCCGTTTCCGCCTGGCTGCATGCCTGTGTGGAGCGCCCCGCCCACAAGCAAGCCCGTGCGCTGAAGTGAAGGGCGATGTGCGGGTGTATCGAAAATACCTTATGAAACGATGGACCTGGCACAAGCCGCAAGTTGGGATGCCCCATGAGTGAAACCGAAAAACAAAGCGCCACACGGCTGGCCAGTCAATGGATCGCTTCGCGCCAGACCGTGCTGCCCAAGCGGCTGGTCGCTCCGGGGCCGGATGCGGCCGAAATTGAACAGTTGTTCCAAGCTGCCGCTGCCGCACCCGACCACGACCTCATCAACCCCTGGCGGTTTTTGATCATTCCCGCGCACAAAAGGGCCCATCTGGGCGAGCTGTTTGCTGCGGCCTTGCTGGAGCGCGATGCCAGCGCCTCCAACGATCAGCTGGAGCAGGCACGCGACAAGGCCCTGCGGGCACCTTTGCTGATGCTCCTGATCGTGGACGAAGCCAAAGGCTCTGCCGACATCGACCTGCACGAGCGTGTGCTGAGCGCGGGTTGCGCCGTGCAAAACCTCATGCTGCTGGCGCATGCCATGGACTATGGCTCGGGCTTGACGAGTGGCAAGGCGCTCAAGGCAGATTCATTCAGAGCCGGTCTGGGGCTGGGTGCTTCAGAGCACGCCATTTGTTGCCTGAGCGTGGGCACAGTCAGCTCACGCAAACCCTTCAAGCCGCGCCCCGAGGTGCCGCAATTCACCCGCATCTGGTGAGCGTATGCGTGTGATGGCGAAGGGCAGGTGACAGGCTTGTCAAAACAACTTCGCCCCCAGCTCAAAAAAATCAAACCCCCCCGTGCGACCACCCAGGCAACTGGCCAGAAAATCTTCTGTTTTGCGGTAGGCGACCATGTTGTCCTGCCAGCGCTGAAAGCCATGTCCGGCTTTGTCGAACAAAGCCAGTTCAACCGGCTTGCCGTTCGCCCGCAGGGCCTCGGCCATTTGAAGTGACTGGCTGACTTTGACGCGAGGGTCGTGCACGCCGTGCATCAGCAAAATAGGTCCTTGCACGCGGTCGGCTTTGAACAGTGGCGAACGCTCTTGCATGGCGGCGCGTTGGGCGGGGTCGGCAGGGTTGCCCACGTAGCGAATCCAGTGGGGTTTGCCCAATTCCCAATAGGGTGGCGCATCGTTCAGCAGGGCGGCAATATCGGACATGCCCACCAGGCTGATGCTGCATTTGAACTTGCCCGGCGTGTGTGTCATGCCCACCAGGCTGGCGTAGCCGCCATAACTCCCGCCGCTGATGGCTACGCGCTGCGGGTCCACCACGCCTTGGGCCACCAGTGCATCGACGGCGTCGGTCAGGTCGCTGTGCATCTTGCCCGCAAACTCACCTTGAGCCGCGTTCATGAAGGCTTTGCCATAACCGCTGGAGCCTCGGTAGTTGACTTGCAGCACGGCATAACCCCTGTTGGTCAAAAAGGGCAGCATCGGGTCGTTGCTTTGGTGCAGATCACGAGCCCATGGCCCGCCATGCACATAGACCACCGTGGGGTAAGGTTTGGCCACACCCGGCGGCAAGCTCAGGTAGCCATGCAAATCAAGGCCATCACGGCTTTTGAAGGTGACGGGCTGTTGCGGTGCAAGGCGCGCAGTGGCGTTCATGCGGCTGCTGCCCAGTTGGGCCAGCACCTCAAAAGTCTGCGTTTGCAGGTCGTACAGCACATGTTCTCCGCCGTTGTGGCGGGACACGGTGGCGCTCATCCAGCGCTCGTCGTCGCTCAGGTTGTTGATGCTGATGCGGGCATCGCTTGCGCCCTTGAGCTTTTGCAGGGCTTGTGCAAGTGCGGGGTCAAAGGCCTGCCAGTGCTGGGTGTCGGGCTCGGACACCACTGCCACGGGGCGGTTTTGCAGGCGACTCCACCGGACACCCGCCAAGTCCACCCGGGCATCGGCGTGTTCGACGCGCTCGACACCATCGCTCAGCTTGATCTCGACCAGCGCCAGTTTGTCGCGCCCCCGGTTGGACAAGGCCCACCAGTGGCCGGGTGTGGCGCTGGGGGCCACAGGGCTAACAGTGTCGAAGTAGCTGACGCGAAAGTTGCTTGTCCAGGCTTGTTCAGGGTTGGGTCCCGGGGTTTCGATAACCCATTCTTCGCCTTCAAGCCGGGCGCGGCCCATCACCTCGCCGTCATCATTGACCAGCCATGAGCCCACATGGCCCGGGTTGGTGGCCAGCAAATTGAGTTTGCCTGTAGCCATGTTGTAGCGGTACACGTCGTTGAACTTGGGGTCACGCCGGTTGCTGGCAATGATCAGGTCGTTGCTCTGCGGCAAGGTGCGCAGAATGTAAGAGCGGGCCCCGGCAAACGGGGTCAGGTCTCGGGCAGCTTGCTTGGGTTGGTCGGTGTCGAGCATCCAGATGTGGGTGTTTTCGTCCCCGTGGGTGGACAAGTGCACCAGGATGTGACGGCTGTCGCGTGCCCAGACACCGCCCCATGGGACGTTGTAGCTGTTGACCTCACCTGTTTTCAGGTATTTGACAAATAGCCCTGGCCCCAGACCCAAGCGGGCCAGCCACATCAGGCGCTGTCCATCGGGCGAAATTTGATAAGCCCCGGAGCCGTTCCAATCGGCCACGAGATGACGCACGGGGATCAAGGCTGGTGCGGCGTCGGTGGAGGGTGAGGGCATGCTGGCGCAACCGGCCAGTGTGGCGATCAAGGCGGTCAGGCCCCAGCGTGTGAAGCGGTAAAAGGCGGTCTTTCTCGTGTTCCTGATCATGGTTTTTCCCCTGTTTGTTTTTGAAATTTTTCAAAATCTTTTTGCGCCTTCTGATCGCATTGGAAGCGCAAGGCACTGTCGGTTTGTTGTGCGCAAAGTCGTTTGCTTTGCTCTTTGTAGTTTTCGTGAACCAACATGCCCCCTACGGCTTGCAAACCCTGTTGGGTCTTGATACTGCAAGCGGGCAGCGTGCAAGCGATGCCGATAGCGATTGGCAGTTGAATGAGATGGGCATGGCGTTTTGGGCTCATGGAGGTCTGTAGCGGTGTTGCGTTGGGAAAATTTGCTGGGCTTGGCAATTCAATGGCCATGCGCTACGGTTGTTTGGGATTGGGTTGATATGCGGAATCAAAGTCCGCGCCTTCGTTCATCCGCTGAATCAAGTGCAGCAAGCCCTGGCTGCCCGCTTGGGCCAGCCAGGGGCGCACTTCGTGCCCGGCGGCGGCATACACGGGGCTGAGGGTGGGCTGGCCTTGGGCCACGCGTTCAAAGTTCTTGTCGTCACCAAAGCGGTGAACGCCAGCCAGCCATTGCTGCAAAGATTGATAGGTCAGCAACTCATCGCGTGTGGGCCGGGGAATGTGGGTGTTGATCAGAAATTGCCAGTGATTTTCTGAATGCTCGGGTGCTTCGCTGATGGTCACGGCCAGACCTTCGTCAAACCACGATGGCATGCGTTTCCACGCAAACAGGGTCAAACGTGTGCTCATTTCTGCATGTGACCATTCGTGCGCCAGAAAGTGCCAGTTCAAGCCACGCGGCGACAGCAAGATGCGTTGGCCAAAGACCCTGGCGACGGAACCTCGCCCGCCGAAGGCGGCATAGCATTTTTCGGTGACGCAGGCATGCACGGTGGGGCGTGCGCTGACGCTGCCGTAGGCCCTGCGGATGGCCGCTTCGGCGCGGTCCATGTCTGCGCGCAGTCGGTCCTGTGTGGCTTCATCGGTCCCGGCCTCGACATACAGATGGGGCGCAATGGGGATCAGGCCAAAACTTTCAGGGGCGAGCAATTTGCCGCTTTGCGCCACGCTGTGCAGCATGCCGCAACCACTCAAGAGTGCCAAGGTCAAAAGGAGTGTGAGGGTGCGCAGTCGGATCATGATGTCGTCTTTTCCAAAGCTCAAGAAACCATGTGGAAGTTGAATGCTTGGTGTTCGCCGGGCAGCACGTCTTGTGCGATGCGGGACGCCATGGCGATCCCTTGGTGGTGGTTGGTGAATGCAACCAAACCATTGCCAGACACCGGTGAGAACATGGCGAATGAACGAAATCCTGGGTTGTTGCCCCAGTGCCAAAGGTGAGGCCCGTTGTTGCTGCGCTCGATGCCCCAGCCATATCCCCATTCGAGGCCGAGTGATCGGTCAACCTTGACCGGTGATGACAAAGTCAGCGCGAGGAGTTTTTCCTGTCGCAAGACCGCACAAAGAAACTTGCCGTAATCCGGGGCCGTGGTGTACAGCGATGCGGCGGCCAGTGCGTGCTTGAACTTGCCTGGGCGTGGTGCCCATAGGCCTGGGATTGCGTCTGAGTGGACTTCGCTGTGGTGTTGTTCATGCCAGACCAAGCTGGAGTGATTCATGTCCAAGGGTGTGAAAACTTGCGAATCCATGAAGTCGCTGAAACTTTGTCCGCTGACGGCTTCCAGGACACCTTGCAAAAGCATGTAGCCCTCACCGGAATATTGCCAAAGTTGGCCGGGGGCAGGGCTTGGGTTCATGGCTTGGGCCGACCAATTGGGTAGGCCCGAAGTGTGGTTGAGCAGGGTTCCGAGCGGAATATTGGAAAGAGCGCGGGGCGGCATTACATCGTGAGGATCGTTGACGGTCCTTGCCAGAACTTTATGGAAATGTATGTAACCCTTGGGCAGGTAGTGCGAGACAGGTTTTGTCAAATCCAGCTTGCCCGCAAGTACCCATTGCAGTGCCGCATAGGCCGTGACAGGCTTGGTCAGAGATGCCGCCTGGAAAATGGCATCCGCAGTCAGCGGGTGTTTGTTGGAACACCCCGAAACCGTTTGGATTTGATCCATTTGACCGTTTTTGAGCGTCGCATAACTGGTTGAACAGATGCCAAGCTGCCTGGCCAGATCGGTGGGCGATGTGTTTTTGTGTTGGGAAAAGTCTGTCGCACATGAGCTGAGCAAGGGCGATAAACCGCACAAAAGCATGAGCTTGCGCCGGTAGCGCATGTCGTCATGGTTGTTCCAAATGGGAGGAGTCTGATGGTGGTTCATGGGGTGCTTGATTTCACTGGTGCTTCAGGTTCATGAACCAACAAATCCCCCGGTTGGCATTGCAAGACCTCGCAGATGCGCTCGAGCGTGTCAAATCGCACGCCTTTGACCTTGCCGGACTTGAGCAGGGAAATGTTGACTTCGGAGATACCGACGGCGGCGGCCAGATCGCGTGAGCGCATCTTGCGGCGGGCCAGCATCAGGTCGAGGTGGACGACGATGGGCATCAGACAAACGCCTTGTTTTCTTCAGCTATTTCCGACATCCAGGCCATGAGGTAGGACAGCATGAGCAGGACGCCGCAAATCAGTAAATCCATCAAATCATTGGGGTGGACTTCCCATTGCCAAAGTTGCAACTCAGGGGACAAGTGCAGGGTGTAGAGGTAACTCATGAATGGACGAATTGCCATGCCTAGTAAGGCGCTACAAAGTCCTGCCCATGCGCCACGTTGAAACCAAGAACTAGTGACTGGACCGATGCCCATGTCTTGCAAGAGCTGTCGGCTGGCTCGCCAAATGCAGATGACCGCCACAAACAGCAGCAACCAAATGATCAGGTTTAAGCTGACCACGCTCCAGACTTGCCAGGGGGCTGCGGTATTTAAGTCGCGGTGCCAGTAGTGGCCAAGCTGGTTTAGAAATCCTGCGCTGTCCCGCAGCGGCCGAATGATCAACCAGAACACCCACGCGGTGTAGATGCAAGCCACGATCCGCAAGGACCAAATGACTGTGATGACTTTACGCCGCAGATCGGCGTGGTGGGCCGAGGTGAGTGATGGGGGTAAGTTCATGCCATGCTTCCTTGTGAAAAGTGTGCATTGGAACTTAAAAATGAAATTTAGACAATAAAAAATTATTGTATTGCATTAAGTTTTTATCGAAATATAGATCAATAGACGAGGTGCAAAACCGCCCCAACGCCTGCATCTTCCACGCCACTGCCACAGCTTGCGCAGCGGCGTGAGCGCGGTGCTTGGCGTCCTTGAGTGATAGATTTATTTCCCGTACGGGTAATTATTGAGCCATGTTTGTTTGAAATTAAAAAAATTTCCCGATCAGGAAATACACCTTGCCCTGAAGTGATTTCTGGTAAAAAATTTCCTGAACGGTAAATTCAACAAGCCATGACCAGTATTCATTCACCCCAGCAATTGGGCGATGCCATCCGCACTGCCCGCAAGCAGCTCGCGCTCACGCAGCCGCAGTTGGCCCTGGCGGCAGGGGTGGGCGTGCGCTTTGTCGTGGAGCTGGAGGCAGGCAAGCCCTCGGTGCGACTGGCACTGGTGCTGCGCGTCATCGACGCATTGGGCGGCGAAATGGCCTTGAATGGTTTGCCCGGTGTCATGGCTGGAGCGCAACGCGAAGGACATGCCGATGGCGCATGAACTGGAGGTTTGGCTCTTTGCCGATCATGTGGGCACTCTGAGCTTGATAGAGGGTCGACTGAACTTTCGGTATGCCCCTGCTTGGTTAGCTCAGTAGGCGGGGGAAGACGTGGTAGGTGAGGTGCGCCGCAGTCTCTGCCATGCGCCTTGTGCTGCATGAAGGGGACACACCCCGGCCTTTGCAGGAGAAGGCCACCGAGAAGTCGTACCCGCAGTCGTTGCAGCGGGCACGCACGCACAAAACCACAGGCGAAGATGCCGCATAGCTGGTGCTTCTCGAAGGCTTGGACTAGACCCCAGTTCGCAGGCTTGTAATGCCCAAAACGTCTTGAACAGTTGTACTCACGCGGTCGGATTTGCTATTCGTCCTGGCAGCACACTCAAAGCAAGTCTTACCGAAAAACCTCGGTCAACTGGCCCAATGCAATCATCCAAGCAGAACATAATGTGAATTTTTATAAATTAAAATTAATATAAAAGTATGCAATAATTGTTTTGTGTTTGGACTTTTCCCGTGTAACTGCAGACTGCCCAGATACCCGCACACCCAAATCCCCTCAAGGATCGATCACGATGGAAGATTTTGACTGTTGTATGCCGCACGAAACAACGAGGGGCCCTCGTAATTGCATTGAACCAGAAGGAGTTATCCATTGATATTTTTAAAAAATTAAATTACATGAATGTTATCGTCACAATTAAATACAACTGGAATAAAAATGAATTTACAAAATAGATACCAAGGCATGGCTGAATTTTATGATATAAAAAATAATTAATTAATATTATGACAGATTACCATCAAATCATTTTATTTGCAGGCGGGTTGCTGGCTGGCGTGATTAATGTTGTAGCTGGCGGTGCCGGTTTTATGACTTTCCCGCTGCTGGTCGCTACAGGTCTGACAGAAATGGAGGCCAACGCTTGCAATTTTGTGGCACTTCTTCCCGCCAATATCGTCGGAGCCCTGGTTTATCGCAAAGAGTTATGGCAATTGCACCCGGGTTTGGTCCCGCGCTTAACCTTGGCCGCAGTGGGCGGGGTTGTCGGTTCGCTATTGTTCGTAAAGTTGGGAGCCGCTTCTTTTTTAAGCGCTATTCCATGGCTGCTGCTTTTTGCAACACTGTGCTTTACGTTCGGCCCGCGCCTCAAGAAAAAATTAGTAACTATTCCATCATTTGATCCTCGAAAATGGCTGGGGGTTTCTTTGCTGCTGGAGCTTTCGGTGTTTATTTATGGTGGATATTTTGGCTTGGGAATGGGTATCATATTGATGGCTATCTATGCTATTTTTAGTCCCATGAATATTCACCAAGCAAACGCACTTAGAAACACCAGTATTGCCATCATGACAGTTATTGGCGTTCTGGTATTCAGTCGCTCTGGTCTAGTACGCTGGGAACCAGCCCTGACCATGATGGCGGGCGCAGTGATAGGGGGTTATTGCACCGCCAAAATAGTGCGGAATCTACCCGGACATATTGTACGAATTGCCATCATTGGCTGGTCTTTTATTTTGACTGCGTATGCATTTTGGCATTACTGGTGAACTTCAATAGAAGTCTGATTCAAAAGCGAAGTGCAACACCTGAACCGTTGTCGAACTCGGGTGGCATAGTCGATTGATGGATTGATTTCCTGAACGGGAAATTAATCAGCCATATCCGTTTGAATTACAAAAAATTTTCCGTTCGGTAAATACATCTTGCTTTCACGTGAATTCAGGCAACAAATTACCTGAACGGGAAATTTTTCAAGTCATGACCAGCATTCATTCATCCCAGTAATTGGGCGCGGCCATTCGAACGGCCCGCAAGCAGTTGGCGCTAACGAGGCCGCAGTCGGCCATGGCGGCAGGGGTGGACGTGCGCTTTATTGTGGAGCTGGAGGCTGGCAAACCTACGGTGCGACTGGCACAAGTGCTGCGCGTCATTCAAGCGCTGGGTGGCGAAATCCGTATCCATGGCCTGCCAGAGGCTGGCGTCTGACGTTCTTGCTGAGACGTCTAAGGTGCATGCCCTTTGCGTTGAGGGTTCAAAACCGCCCCAGCGCCTGCATCTTCCAAGCCAGCCACAACTTGCGCAGCGGCGTCAGCGCAATGCGCTGGTGCAGCACCTGAAAGCCCGAGGCTTCGATTTCGCGCAGCAAGGTGCGGTAGATGCTGGCCATCATGAGGCCGGGTTTTTGGGCGCGGCGGTCGGCCGCAGGCAGCAGGGCCAGGGCTTCGTCGTACAGGGCGTGGGCGCGGTCGGTCTGGAACTTCATCAGTGCAGTGAAGTTGTCTGAATACGTGCGCTGCATCAGGTCTTGCGCTTTGACGCCAAAGCGTTGCTGTTCGTCCAGCGGCAGGTAGATGCGCCCGCGCATGGCGTCTTCGCCCACGTCGCGGATGATGTTGGTCATCTGAAAGGCCAGGCCCAGCTTGTGCGCGTACAGGGTGGTTGCCTCGTCCGTCTGGCCAAAGATGCGGGCGGCGACTTCGCCCACCACACCGGCCACCAGGTGGCAGTAGGTCGTGAGGCCCGCAAAGTCCAGATAACGGGTTTGGTTCAGGTCCATCTGGCAGCCGTCGATCACGGCCATCAGGTGGCGGCTTTCGATGCAGAAGGCAGGGGCCAGGGGCATGAGGGCGTGCATGACGGGGTGGCTGGGCTGGCCTGCGTAGGCTTGATGCACTTCTTTTTGCCACCAGGCGAGTTTGGTGGCGGCCACGCTGGGGTCTTTGATTTCATCGACCACGTCGTCCACTTCGCGGCAAAACGCATAAAAGGCGGTGATGGCCGCACGCCGCTCGGGGGGCAAAAACAAAAAGGCGTAATAGAAGCTGCTGCCCGAGGCGGCGGCTTTTTGCTGGACGTAGTCTTGCGGGCTCATGGGCTGGGATTGTCTCACTGGGAAAGGCGCTGAAATTCTCGGTCCAGGGCATGGGGTGAGGCCAGCCGCCACAGCAGTCGCCAGAGCAAGGCGCGCATTTCGTGGCGCGGCATTTTCACGCGCTGGGTCAGGGCTTGTGGGCCTGTCTGGCGCAGCAGGGCCACGGTGCGGGCGCCGATCAGGGCGGGCAAAGCGCTGGCCAGGCGCAGGCGGCGGCTGTTCAGGCACTGGCTGTAATGCAGGCCTTCGCTCAGCTGGGTGTGGGTTTGCTGCAGGTACTCACCCCACAAGGGGGCCAAAAGTTGCAGCGCAGCGGCATCACACGAGTGAGTGGCTTGCCTGAGCTGCTCGGGGCTCAGGCCCAGTGGGGTCAGGCGCGCCGCAGGCAAGTAGCAGCGGCCCGCGGCCAGGTCGGCCCCGGCGTCGCGCAGGATGTTGAGCCTTTGCAGGCCCATGCCATAGGCTCGGCCCGCCAGACGCATGGCGTCTGCGCTTTGGGTGGCAAAGCCGGGCAGGTGACGCTCGCACAGCTCGGTCCAGAACTCGCCCACGCAACCGGCCACGAGCCAGGTGTAGTCGTCCAGTTCAAATTCGGTCGCCAGGGCTGCAGGCCCTTGGCCAAAGCGCTGAACGTCCAGCACCTGCCCGCGTGTGATGTGCCCCAGCACCCAGCGCACGCTGGCCTGGTCGTCGGGGGCCAGGGCGTGCAGCAGGGGCAGGCAGTCGGGCAGGGCCTGCATCAGCGCCCGCTCATGCGGGTCGGTCTGGTGGCGGGCAAACTGGTTGAGCAGGCTCTGGAGTGCTTGCAGGGACCCTGCGGGTGATTGAATCTCTTGGGCCAGGCCAGACAGCAAAGCCAGGCGTTCGGCGGCAGGCTGGGCCGTGGTGTCGGCCACGGTGTCGGTGGCCCGGGCCAGCAGATAGCCCACTGCAATGGGGCCTTGCAGGGCGGGTGGCAACAGACGAATCGTCAGGTAAAACGAACGCGATACGCCGCGTAAAAGAGGCAGTTGCTTGCGGGTCAAAAGAGTGGAGGCTGGCATGTGTAGGCATATTGTCGCTTGACAAAATGCAGGGCTTTGCTTAAATTACTAACCAGTCAGTCATTAATTTTTGGGTGGTTTTTTCATGTTTCATTTCTCTTTGCCTCAAGGGGCCGGGCGTTGGGCGCTTCGCTTGAGTGTGGTTTCGGCGTTCACGGCGGTGGCTTTGTTGTCAGCCTGTTCGCGACAGGAGGCGGTTCAGGAGCCGGTTCGTTCGGTCAAACTGCTCACGGTGGGGAGCTCGGTGCTCCATGCACAGGGTGAATACGCCGCCGAAGTGCGTGCCCGGGTCGAGTCGCGTCTGGGTTTTCGGGTAGCCGGCAAGCTGGTGCAGCGCCAGGCTGAGGCGGGGCAGCGTGTTGGCGCAGGTCAGGTGCTGGCCCAAATAGATGCGCAGGATTACCAATTGGGGGCGCAAGCGGCCATGGCCGGTGTGACAGCCGCCCAGACCCAGCGCGACTTGGCGGCCGCCGAGTTCAAGCGTTTCGAGGCCTTGAAGGCGCAAAACTTCATCAGCGGCGTGGAGTTGGAGCGCCGCGAAGCCAGTCTGAAAGCGGCCGAAGCCACCTTGGCGCAGGTCAAGGCGCAGGCCCAGGCCCAAAGCAATCAGGCGGGCTATGCAAAGTTGCAAGCCACGGCTGCGGGGGTGATCACCGCTGTGGAGGTTGAAGTCGGCCAAGTGGTGTCGGCAGGGCAGCCGGTGGTGCGTCTGGCGCATGACGGCCCGCGCGATGCGGTGTTTGCCGTGTCGGAGCAGGCCATTTTGGCGATCAAGCCCGGACAAGCCATGCAGGCGGTCTGGCCGGGGACGGGCCAGGTGTTCAAAGGCCGGGTGCGCGAAGTAGGGGCTGGGGCCGATCCGGTGACCCGCACTTACACGGTCAAGCTGGCGCTGGATGCGGCGGATCGCCTGCCTTTGGGGGCCACGTTGACGGTGCTGGCGGCTGAAGAGGCACCCCGCACAGCCCAAGTCATCAAGCTGCCCACCAGCGCGCTTCGCCAAGAAGGGGCAGGCAGTGCGGTTTGGGTGCTGGACGAAGCGACCATGACGGTGCGTTTGCAGCCCGTGCAAGTGAGCACGGTCGATGGCAATGAGGTGGTGATCGCGTCGGGCCTGAGCGTGGGCCAAAAGGTGGTGAGTGCCGGGGTGCATGTCTTGTCGCCGGGGCAGAAGGTCTCGGTTTACAGCGCACCAGCACCAGTTCCGGCACCAGCACCCGTTACAGCGGCTTCTTCAGCAACCCAGCGGTGATGCCCATGCGTGACACCGAAAAAAAGAGTTTCAACCTCTCGCGCTGGGCGCTGGAGCACCCGGCCCTGACGCGCTACCTGATGGTGGCGCTCATGGTGCTCGGCATGGCGTCTTACTTTCAGCTGGGGCAGGACGAAGACCCGCCGTTCACCTTCCGGGCCATGGTGGTGCGCACCTATTGGCCCGGCGCCACGGCGCAGCAGGTGGCCGAGCAGGTGACCGACAAGCTTGAGCGCACGCTGCAAGAAGTGCCTTACGCGGACAAGATCCGCAGCTACTCCAAGCCGGGCGAGTCGCAGATCATTCTGGAGCTCAAGGATTACTCCAAGCCCGGTGAGGTGCCGCAGGTCTGGTACACCGTGCGCAAAAAGATCGGCGACATGCGCGCCAGCTTGCCGCAGGGCGTGGTGGGGCCGTTTTTCAACGATGAGTTTGGTGATGTGTATGGCGTGATCTACGCCCTGAGCGGCGACGGCTTCAGCGCCGCCGAGGTCAAGACGCACGCCGACCGCGTGCGCCAGACGCTGCTGCGCGTGCCCGATGTGGCCAAGGTCGAGCTTTTTGGCGTGCAGGACGAAAAGGTCTTCATCGACGTCTCGCAAAAGAAGATCGTCCAGATGGGTCTGGACATGGGTGCCGTGCTGGCGCAGCTGGGCCAGCAAAACGCGGTCGAGTCGGCAGGCACGATGCAGTCGCCCAACGACGTGGTGCAAGTGCGCGTGGGCGGCCAGTTCCAGAATCTGGATGAACTGCGGGCCATGCCCATACGTGGCGGCTCAGGCGCGCAGGTGCGACTGGGCGACATCGCCACGGTCAGCCGTGGGTATGTGGACCCGCCGTCCGTCAAGGTGCGCCATGACGGCGAAGAAGTCATTGCCCTGGGTGTGAGCATGGCCAAGGGCGGCGACATCATCGCTCTGGGGAAGGCGCTCAATGCCACAGTCAAGCAAATCGAGGCCAGTTTGCCCGTGGGCTTGGCGCTCAAGCAGGTGCAGGACCAGCCCGCAGCCGTGTCCAAATCGGTCAACGAGTTCATCAAGGTGCTGATCGAGGCAGTGGTGATTGTGTTGGCGGTGAGCTTTTTGGCGCTGGGTTTGCACAAGCGGCCCGGAAACAACCCCCTGTGGAAGCGCTGGACGCTGGACATCCGACCCGGTCTGGTGGTGGGCATCACCATTCCGCTGGTGTTGGCGGTGACCTTTTTGGCCATGAATTACTTTGGCATTGGCCTGCACAAAATTTCGCTGGGCTCGCTGATCATTGCGCTGGGCCTGCTGGTGGACGACGCCATCATCGCGGTCGAGATGATGGTGCGCAAGATGGAAGAGGGCTACGACAAGTTCCGCGCGGCCACCTTTGCCTATGAGCTGACGGCCATGCCCATGCTCACGGGCACGCTGATCACGGCGGCGGGCTTTTTACCCATCGGCATCGCCAAGTCGGTCACGGGTGAATACACCTTCGCCATCTTCGCGGTCACGGTGATTGCACTGATCGTGAGCTGGGTGGCCTCGGTCTACTTCGTGCCGTACCTGGGTGCGTGGCTGCTCAAGCCACCGGCGCACGCGGTGGTGGGCGAAGGGGGCGGCCACGGTCATGACAGCGCAGAGATGTTTGATACGCCGTTTTACCGCCAGTTCCGCCGCTGGGTGACTTGGTGCGTGACGCACCGCTGGAAGACCATCGGCATCACCATTGCCCTGTTTGTGCTGGGTATTGTGGGCATGGGCAAGGTGCAGCAGCAGTTCTTCCCCGATTCCAGCCGCCCTGAAATCCTGGTGGACCTGTGGCTGCCCGAGGGCGCGCCCTACAGTGCCAGCGAAGAGGTTGCCAAACGGGTCGAAAAACGCCTGGCGCAGGAAGATGGCGTGAGCTCGGTGACCACCTGGGTGGGCTCGGGCGTGCCGCGTTTTTACCTGCCGCTCGATCAGGTGTTCCCGCAGAGCAATGTGTCGCAGCTCATCGTGTTGCCGCGTGACTTGAAGGTGCGTGAAAGCCTGCGCGTCAAGCTCCCTGCCTTGCTGGCGCAGGAGTTTCCCGAGGTCCGTGGCCGCGTCAAGCTGCTGCCCAATGGCCCGCCTGTGCCGTACCCGGTGCAGTTCCGCGTGGTGGGCACCGAGCCTGTGGCCCTGCGCCAGAAGGCCGAAGAGGTCAAGGCTGCGATGCGGCTCAACGCCAGCACCCGTGGGGTGAACGACAACTGGAACGAATCGGTCAAGACCGTGCGCCTAGAGGTGGATCAGGCCAAGGCCCGCGCCTTGGGCGTGACCAGTCAGTCCATTGCGCAGTCCTCACGCACGCTCTTGTCGGGGGCACCTGTGGGCCAGTTCCGCGAAGGTGACAAGCTGATCGACATCGTGCTGCGTCAGCCTTTGAGCGAGCGCGATGCGTTGTCCGATCTGGGCCAGGCCTATGTGCCCACGGCGTCGGGCAAGTCGATTCCGCTCTTGCAAATCGTGCGTCCCGTCTTCGCCTGGGAGCCTGGGGTGATGTGGCGCGAAGGCCGCCAGTACGCGATCACCGTGCAGTCCGACCTCGCAGAAGGCGTGCAAGGTGCCACGGTGACGGCGCAGTTACAGCCCGAGCTGGACAAGTTGCAGGCCCAATGGGCGGCCAATGGTCAGACCGATTACCGCATCCAGGTGGCAGGCGCCGTGGAACAAAGCTCCAAAGGCTCGGCCTCGATTGCGGCGGGTGTGCCCATCATGCTGTTCATCACCTTCACGCTGCTGATGCTGCAGTTGCAAAGCTTCAGCCGCTCGGTGCTCGTGTTCCTGACAGGCCCCTTGGGCATGGCGGGGGTGGCGGCGGCCCTGCTGGCACTGAACCGGCCGTTCGGTTTTGTGGCTTTGCTGGGGGTGATTGCGCTCATGGGCATGATCCAGCGCAACTCGGTGATCCTGATTGACCAGATCGAGCAGGACCGTGCGGCAGGTGTGGAGCCCTGGCGGGCGATTGTCGAGTCTGCCGTGCGACGCTTGCGCCCCATCGTGCTGACAGCCGCCGCCGCCGTGCTGGCCATGATCCCGCTTTCGCGCAGCGTGTTTTGGGGGCCGATGGCCGTGGCCATCATGGGCGGTTTGATCGTGGCGACCGCCCTGACTTTGCTGGCGCTGCCGGCCATGTACGCGGCCTGGTTCCGCGTGCCACGCCCGACGGACGCTGCCCGGGCGGCTTGAAAAACAGCGTCGCAGCGGGGAAAACCAGCACCGCCCGGACCCGAAAACGGGGTCCGGAGCGGCTAAAATAGAAAATTGACCGATTTCAAGTGGGCGGTCAGGTCTGTGGATGGCACCCATCCCGGCCTGTTCGCCCTTTTTGTTTGGACCCGCGCGGGTGGCGAAATTGGTAGACGCACCAGGTTTAGGTCCTGACGGTGGCAACACTGTGCGGGTTCGAGTCCCGCCCCGCGCACCAGCTGACTTTTGGCCAAAGGGGCAACCTGGCGGCATGAGAGAAATTCATTTAACCGAGAACGACGATGACAGTGACTGTTGAAACCCTTGAAAAACTGGAACGCAAGATCACCCTGACTGTGCCCGTGACGGCCATCCAGTCCGAGGTCGATGCACGCCTGAAGAAAATGGCCCGCACGGTCAAGATGGACGGTTTCCGTCCCGGTAAAGTGCCCATGAACGTCGTGGCTCAGCGCTATGGCTACTCGGTTCAGTACGAAGTGCTGAACGACAAAGTGGGTGAGGCCTTTGCCGTGGCCGCCAATGAAGCGCAAGTGCGCGTGGCAGGTCAACCCCGCATTTCTGAAAAAGAAGGCGCGCCCGAAGGTGAACTGAACTTCGAAGCCATCTTCGAGGTCTATCCCGAAGTCAAGCTGGGCAACCTGGCCGACACCGAAGTCGAAAAATTGACCGCTGAAGTGTCTGACGCCGCCATCGACAAGACTTTGGACATCCTGCGCAAGCAGCGCCGCACCTTCGCGCAACGCGCCCAAGACGCCGCTGCACAAGACGGCGACCGTGCCACCATCGACTTCGAAGGCAAGATCGACGGTGAAGTGTTCGCTGGCGGCAAAGCCGAAGATTTCCAGTTCATCCTGGGCGACGGCCAGATGCTCAAAGAGTTTGAAGACGCCGTGCGCGGCATGAAAACCGGCGAAAGCAAAACTTTCCCCCTGGCTTTCCCTGCTGACTACCATGGTCAGGACGTGGCTGGCAAAACCGCTGACTTCCTGGTCACCGTCAAGAAACTTGAAGCGGCCAACCTGCCTGAAGTCAATGAAGCCCTGGCCAAGTCTTTGGGCATCGCCGACGCGACTGTCGAAGGTCTGCGCGCTGACATCCGCAAAAACCTCGAGCGTGAAGTCAAATTCCGCTTGCTGGCCCGCAACAAGCAAGCTGCCATGGACGCCTTGGTGGCCAAGGCCGAGCTGGACCTGCCCCAAGCCATCGTGCAAAACGAAATCGAACGCCTGAAAGAGGGCGCTCGTGCAGACCTGAAGCAACGCGGCATCAAGGACGCTGACAAGGCCCCGATCCCTGACGACATCTTCCGCCCTCAAGCCGAGCAGCGCGTGCGCTTGGGGCTTGTGGTGGCAGAAGTTGTGCGTGGCAACACCCTGCACGCCAAGGCCGAGCAGATCCAAGCCCACATCCAAGAGTTGGCATCCAGCTATGAGCATCCCGATGACGTGGTGCGCTGGTACAACAGCGATAACCAGCGCATGGCCGAAGTCGAAGCCGTGGTCATTGAGAGCAATGTGTCTGATTTCGTGCTGGGCCAGGCCAAGGTCACTGAAAAAGCCATTACTTTTGAAGAGCTGATGGGTCAGCAGGCCTGATGCGGCCTTTGAATCCTTGAAGAATGGGGCTTGTGCCGGGCTTGCAGTTCGGCAGACAAGCCCCATCTCTTTGGTGGGTTGAAAACTCGGGTTAAAGTCACCTGTGAAATTTTTGGAGAAATGATGAGCGCACTGGACATCACAAGTTTGGGCATGGTCCCCATGGTCATCGAGCAATCGGGCCGCGGCGAACGTGCTTACGACATCTATTCGCGTCTGCTCAAAGAGCGCGTGATCTTTCTGGTGGGCGAGGTCAATGACCACATGGCCAACCTGATCGTTGCGCAACTGCTGTTCCTGGAGAGTGAAAACCCTGAAAAGGACATCTCGCTGTACATCAATTCGCCTGGCGGCTCGGTGAGCGCTGGCATGGCGATTTACGACACCATGAACTTCATCAAACCCGATGTGTCCACGTTGTGCAACGGCATGGCCGCCAGCATGGGCGCATTCTTGCTGTCCTCGGGTGCCAAAGGCAAGCGTTTTTCACTGCCCAACTCCAAGATCATGATCCACCAGCCTCTGGGCGGTGCGCGTGGTCAGGCCACCGAAATCGAAATTGCTGCCCGCGAAATCGTCAAGACACGCGCACATTTGAACCGCATCCTGGCCGAAAACACGGGCCAGCCGCTGAGCAAAATTGAGATCGACACCGAGCGGGATTACTACCTGTCGGCGGACGAAGCCAAAGACTATGGTTTGATCGATCAGGTGATCGCCAAGCGGACTTGATGCAAGCCGGTTGACCCTGCCTCTTTTGGACGGCGTTTACCTGTGCAGGTGAGCGCCGTTTTTCTTTCGTTATCATTGACGAATTCCGGATACCAAGGCGACTTTTTATGGCCGACAAAAAAGGCTCCACTTCTGAAAAAAACCTGTACTGCTCCTTTTGCGGCAAAAGCCAGCACGAGGTCAAAAAGCTGATTGCAGGCCCGTCGGTCTTCATTTGCGATGAATGCATTGATTTGTGCAATGACATCGTGCGCGATGAATTGGCCACCACCTTGGTGGGTGAAGGCGCCAAGGACGGTTTGCCGACCCCGCTGGACATCAAAACCAACCTCGATAACTACGTGATTGGTCAGGAAAAGGCCAAGCGCAGCCTGGCGGTGGCGGTTTACAACCATTACAAGCGGCTCAAGCACAAAGAGAGTGCCAAGAAAGACGATGTTGAGTTGGCCAAGAGCAACATCTTGCTGATCGGCCCTACAGGCTCGGGCAAAACCCTGCTGGCGCAGACCATGGCGCGCATGCTGGATGTCCCCTTTGTGATGGCAGACGCCACCACCCTGACCGAAGCCGGTTATGTGGGTGAAGACGTCGAAAATATTGTTGCCAAGCTGTTGCAGACCTGCAATTACGATGTCGAACGCGCCCAGCGCGGCATCGTCTATATCGACGAAATCGACAAGATCACCCGCAAATCTGACAACCCCTCCATCACGCGCGACGTCTCGGGCGAGGGTGTCCAACAGGCTTTGCTCAAGCTGGTAGAGGGCACCATGGCCAGTGTGCCTCCGCAAGGCGGGCGCAAGCACCCGAACCAGGATTTCCTGCAAATTGACACGACCAACATCCTGTTCATCTGCGGTGGCGCGTTTGCCGGCCTTGAAAAAGTCATTGAAAACCGGACGGAAGCGGGCGGCATCGGTTTTGGTGCCACCGTCAAGAGCAAGAAGCAGCGTTCGCTGACCGATGTGTTCAACGAAGTTGAACCAGAAGACCTCATCAAGTTTGGCCTGATTCCCGAGCTGGTAGGCCGCTTGCCGGTGGTCGCCACTTTGGCCGAGCTGACCGAAGACGCGCTGGTGCAAATCCTGACCGAGCCCAAAAATGCCGTGGTCAAGCAGTTCACCAAATTGCTGTCCATGGAAGGCGTTGAGCTGGAGGTGCGACCCAGTGCGCTGACGGCCATTGCCCGCAAGGCCTTGGCCCGCAAGACCGGTGCCCGTGGTCTGCGCTCCATCATGGAGCAAGCGCTGATCGATACCATGTTTGAATTGCCCAATGCGGCCAATGTTGAAAAAGTCGTGGTGGACGAGTCCACCATTGACGACAACAAGGCACCGCTGCTGGTTTACCGCGAGTCGGCCAAACAGGCCTGACCCCCATGAATGCCACACCGCTCGCTATGACCCTGCTGTATGCTGGGTTGAATTCGCCGGTGCAGCATCCATGTGCAGCTGAATTGACCTGAGGGACACACCATGTCTGGACACACACCTTTACCGACCACCCCGATTGAACTGCCCATGTTGCCGCTGCGCGATGTGGTGGTGTTCCCTCACATGGTGATTCCGCTGTTTGTGGGACGCCCAAAGAGCATCAAGGCGCTCGAATCGGCCATGGCCACTGAGCGCCGCATCATGCTGGTGGCCCAGAAGACGGCCGCCAAAGACGAGCCCGATGCCTCAGACATGTTTGATGTAGGTTGCGTCTCAACCATTTTGCAAATGCTCAAGTTGCCCGACGGCACAGTGAAGGTGCTGGTCGAAGGCCAGCAGCGTGCCTTGGTTCAGCGCATTGTGGATGGCGAGGCTCACTTTGTGGCCACGGTGTCACCCGTGGACCCCGTCATGGAGCAGTCTGAGCCTGGGACCGAAATTGAAGCCCTGCGCCGCGCCGTGATGCAGCAGTTTGACCAATACGTCAAGCTCAACAAGAAAATTCCGCCTGAAATCCTGACCTCGATTTCCAGCATCGACGATGCCGGAAGACTGGCCGACACGATTGCTGCACATCTGCCGCTCAAGCTGGAAAACAAGCAGCAGGTTTTGGATCTGGCCAACATCAAGGCACGGCTAGAGAACCTGTTTGCCCAACTGGAGCATGAGGTCGATATCCTCAATGTGGACAAGCGCATCCGTGGCCGCGTCAAGCGTCAGATGGAAAAAAATCAGCGCGACTTCTACCTGAACGAACAGGTCAAAGCCATCCAGAAAGAGTTGGGGGATGGTGAAGAGGGCGCAGACATTGAGGAAATTGAAAAGAAGATCAAGGCAGCCAAGATGTCTGCTGAGGCTCGCAAAAAGGCCGATGGCGAACTGAAAAAACTCAAGCTCATGTCGCCCATGTCGGCGGAAGCCTCGGTGGTGCGCAATTACCTCGACGTGCTGACTGGTTTGCCCTGGAGCAAAAAAACCAAACTCAAACACGATCTGGGCAATGCAGAAGATGTGCTGAACCAGGATCACTTTGGTCTTGATAAAGTCAAAGACCGCATCCTGGAGTACCTCGCAGTACAGCAGCGCGTGGACAAGGTCAAGGCACCCATTCTGTGTTTGGTCGGGCCACCCGGCGTGGGCAAGACTTCGCTCGGGCAATCGATTGCCAAAGCCACAGGCCGCAAGTATGTGCGCATGGCATTGGGCGGCATGCGTGACGAAGCAGAAATCCGTGGGCACCGCCGTACTTACATTGGTGCTTTGCCAGGCAAGGTGTTGCAAAACCTGAACAAGGTCGGCACCAAGAATCCGCTCTTCCTGCTCGACGAGATCGACAAACTGGGCACCGATTTCAGGGGCGATCCTTCGAGCGCCTTGCTGGAGGTGCTCGATCCTGAGCAAAACCACACCTTTGGCGATCACTACGTTGAAGTTGATTTTGATCTGAGCGATGTGATGTTCGTGGCGACTTCGAACTCCATGAACATTCCTTCTGCCCTGTTGGACCGTATGGAAGTCATCCGCCTGTCGGGGTACACCGAAGACGAGAAAACCAGCATCGCCATGAAGTATTTGCTGCCCAAGCAAATGACCAACAATGGCGTGAAAGAGTCTGAGCTGAACGTGACAGAAGACGCTGTTCGTGACGTGGTTCGTTATTACACCCGCGAAGCCGGTGTGCGTTCGCTCGAACGCGAACTGGGCAAGATTTGCCGCAAAGTGGTCAAGGCTTTGCTGCTCAAGCAAATGAAGCCCCAAGTAGTGGTCAATGCGGACAACCTCAACGACTTTGTCGGCGTGCGCAAGTACACCTATGGCCGCGCTGAGCAGAAGAACCAGATCGGGCAGGTTGTCGGTCTGGCCTGGACCGAGGTGGGTGGCGATTTGTTGACCATTGAAGCGGCCCTCATGCCCGGTAAAGGGGTGATCACCCGCACCGGTTCGCTGGGTGATGTGATGAAAGAGTCCGTGGAGGCTGCCCGCACCGTGGTGCGCAGCCGTTCACGTCTATTGGGCATCAAGGATGATGTCTTTGAAAAGAAAGACCTGCACATCCATGTGCCCGATGGTGCAACACCCAAAGATGGTCCCAGTGCCGGGGCAGCCATGACCACGGCCATGGTGTCGGCCATGACAGGTATTCCGGTTCGTGCCGATGTGGCCATGACCGGTGAAATCACCCTGCGAGGTGAAGTCACGGCCATTGGCGGCTTGAAGGAAAAGTTGCTGGCGGCTTTGCGCGGAGGTATCAAGACCGTGATGATTCCTGCGGACAACGTCAAGGATTTGCAGGACATTCCCGAGAACGTCAAAAACGGCTTGGAAATTGTGCCTGTGAAGTGGATAGATCAGGTGTTGGAAGTCGCCCTGGAAGCCAAGCCTTTGCCGTTGAGCGAAGAAGAGGTGGCTGCAGTGGTGACAACGGTGCCCGCTGTAGCGCAACCCGAGACCATCAAACATTGATGAAAATTTCAGGGTCGACTTCGTTTGACCCGAAAATCTCGCTATAATTTACACCATTGCAGATAACAAATCATATAATGCTAAGTTATCTGAAATGCGGGAATAGCTCAGTTGGTAGAGCGCAACCTTGCCAAGGTTGAGGTCGCGAGTTCGAGCCTCGTTTCCCGCTCCAAATATTGAAAGAAGTGCCAACATCTTTCAGCAAATAGGGAAGCCAAAGCTTCCCTTTTTTGTGCGGTTTTCGAGATTCCTTTTGAAGGAACAGGGCGCGGTAGCAAAGCGGTTATGCACCGGATTGCAAATCCGTGTAGGTCGGTTCGACTCCGGCCCGCGCCTCCAGTCTTGAGAATGTGCATGTTTGAATTTGTTGTCACATAGAGCGGATGTTGTTCGGATCCGTTGTATAATTCAAAGCTAGACAATGCGGGAATAGCTCAGTTGGTAGAGCGCAACCTTGCCAAGGTTGAGGTCGCGAGTTCGAGCCTCGTTTCCCGCTCCAAACAATGAAAGAAGTGCCAACATCTTTCAGCAAAAAGGGAAGCCAAAGCTTCCCTTTTTTGTCAGAACTTTTTTCTGAACATGGCTCGGTAGCAAAGCGGTTATGCACCGGATTGCAAATCCGTGTAGGTCGGTTCGACTCCGGCCCGAGCCTCCATGATTTCAAGACTGAAATCAACAAACCAGCCCGCTTCGTGCGGGCTTTTTTGTGTCCGTAATTTCGCACTGGAGAACGGCGACTGAC
Organism: Limnohabitans planktonicus II-D5; assembly: GCF_001270065.2. Classification (GTDB taxonomy): domain Bacteria; phylum Pseudomonadota; class Gammaproteobacteria; order Burkholderiales; family Burkholderiaceae_C; genus Limnohabitans_A; species Limnohabitans_A planktonicus. The sequence goes on along the minus strand of NZ_LFYT02000005.1, from coordinate 75,006 downwards.
AAGAATCAGGCTTCTCATCTGTTGATCCGGCACGCTGAAGCTTGAATTTTTTGCACCGTCACCTCGCAGGTCGGTAGCTTTAGCTACGACGTTGTTGGCTACGGCGCGGGCACTTGTCGGCGCTGAAGATACCAACCTACAAGACTTTTGCTAACGAATACTTCACAGGGCCAGATCAATCTTGTGCTGGATGGTTGCAAGTGTCGTCTGACTTTTGTGCAATCTGTTTGTTGTCCAGACCCGCGAGCGTCTCCCTGAACCTGCGCGCTGCAGGCGTTTCGGTGTCGGGCCGCCACAGCAGTGCAATGCCAATTTCGGTGGCTGCGCCTGGTCCGTGTACCTTGCGGAACACCACGCCCGGCATGGCGTGGCGGGTGGCCACAGAGGGCACCAGGGCCACGCCCAGGCCGCTCTCGACCAAACTGACCACGGTTTGTACCTGCACAGCCTCTTGCTGTACCTGGGGCACAAAACCCGCTTGTTGGCACGCGAGCAAGGCCATCGCGTGCAGGCCCGGCACCGCCTGGGCGCTGTACATGACAAAGGGCTGGGCTGCGAGGTCCGATAGTTTGAGCTTGGTCTTTGCCAGCAGCGGGTGGCTATCGGGGAGCGCTGCCACAAACACATCCCGTTCGATGGGCGTCATGCGGGCCTGGGTGGCTTGCACCATCGGAAAGCGCAGCAGCCCCGCATCCAGATCGCCTTGCTCCACCTGCTCGATCAGTCGTCGCGTGGTGGACTCGCTCAGCACCAGTTCGACTTCCGGGTAGCGCGCACGAAACAGCGGCATTAGACGGGGCATGAGCGAATAGGTGGCCGAGCCGATGAAGCCGATGCGCAGCGTGCCAGCTTCGCCCCGGGCTGTGGCGGTGGCCGTGCGGCCGAACTGCTCGGTGTGAAACAGCGCGCGGCGTGCGTCGGCCAGCGCCGCCTCGCCCGCAGGCGTGAGGTGGGTGCCGCGACGCGTGCGCTCGAACAAGCGCACACCCAAGTCTTCTTCAAGTTTGCGGATCGATGCCGACAGCGGCGGCTGCGAGATGTGCAGTCGCTCGGCCGCGCGGTGGTAGTTCAGGGTTTCGGCAAGGGCCACAAAGTGGCGCAGCTGGCGGGTGTCCATTGATATCCAATAGCAATCACAGAGGTGAAAACAAATATTAGACGAAAACACCTGCGGTAGAAATAATGGGCTGCAATACTCCCATCCGTCTCAGGTATGCAGCCACTTCAAGGAATTCGGGTCCTGGACCTGTCGAGCGTGATCTTTGGACCCTTGGCAAGCCAGGTACTGGCCGATTACGGCGCCGAAGTCATCAAGGTCGAGCCGCCCGAGGGAGACTCGACGCGCCACACGGGCCCGGGCCGGGAGCCGGGCATGGCCGCCATGTTCATGGGCTCCAACCGCAGCAAAAAGAGCCTGGTGCTCGACCTCAAGCAGCCCGCAGCCCAGCAGGCCTTGCAGGCGTTGGTGGATTCTGCGGACGTGTTCATGCACAGCATGCGGCCTCAAAAACTGGCGGCATTGGGCATTGACCCTGAGACGCTGCGTCAACGAAACCCCCGACTGGTCTACGCCAGTTTGCTGGGCTTTTTGCCGGGGCCTTATGCAGGCAGGCCAGCGTACGACGACGTGATCCAGGGCATGTCGGGCCTGGCAGACCTGATGGAACGCCAGACGGGCGAGGCGCGTTACTTGCCCACCATTGCTGCCGACAAAACCTGTGGCCATGTGGCCGCGCACGCCATTTTGGCGGCCTTGATGCAGCGCGAACGCACGGGCCAGGGGGCACTGGTGGAGATCCCGATGTTCGAGTCCATGGTGGGCTTCAATCTGGTGGAGCACTTTTATGGTCAACACTTTGTGCCGCCGCTGTCGGCTGCGGGTTACCCGCGTGTGCTGGCGCCTTGGCGCAGGCCTTACCGCACGGCCGATGGCCATGTGGCCATGATGCCTTACACCACCACCCACTGGCAGCGGCTCTTTGCCCAGGTCGGTCGCCCTGACTTGGCGGCGGACCCGCGCTTTGCCGACATCGCGCAGCGCACAAAGCACATTGCCGAGTTGCTCGAACTCGCGTCCGGTTTTGTGGAAAAGCACAACACGGCCTACTGGATCGCCACCTGCGAGCGGCTCGAAATCCCAGCAGCGCCCGTGGGGCGGCTTGACGATTTGCCGCAAGACCCGCATTTGTTGGCCACCGGGTTTTTCGAGTCGGTGCAAGACCCTGCCATGGGCGAGGTGCGCTTTCCGGGGGTGCCTGTGCGCTTCAACGGCCAGCGCCCGCCCGTGGCGCTGCCGCCGCGCTTGGGCGAACACACGCGAGCCCTGCTGTCCGCTGCGGGCTTGTCTGCCGCGCAGATCGACGCCATGCTGGACAGCGGCGCGGCCGTGGCCCCCACCCTTTCCAGCGATTCCGGAGTTTCACACCCATGAGCAGCGCAGCGTTTTCGACAGCGGCGGTGGACCGCACTTTGCCTCAGCTGGGGCGCGGTTTTGTCTGGCAAGACCTCACGGTCGGTCAGCGCATGCGCACCTTCCGGCGCACCATCACCGAGACCGATTTGGTCAACTTCATTTCGGTCACGGGCATGCTCGAAGCCATCTTCATCGAAGAAGGCTACGAAGGCGGCGCGATGGCCGGGCGTCCTGTGCCGGGCGCACTGACCTACACCTTGATCGAAGGCTTCATCTTGCAGACCATGATCCAGGGCACGGGTCTGGCCATGCTGGAACTGCACCAGAAAATTTTGGCACCTGTGGTGGTGGGCGACACCATTGAGGCCGTGATCGAGGTGACCGACATCCGCCCTACCTCGCGCAGCGGTCGCGCCGTGGTCACGTCGCGCATCGATGTGTTCAATCAGCATGACATCCCGGTCATGACTTACACCGCCACACGCTTGTTGGCAGGACGCCAAGCCGGTTGAGCATTTTCAAAATATCCGATTCATCAAAGGAGACACCACCATGAACATCACCCACACTTTGCGCAGAACCCTGCTGGGCCTGGCCGCTGCGGCTTTGCTGCCGCTTGCCGCCTGGGCGCAGGCTTACCCGAGCAAGCCCATCACCCTGCTCGTGCCCTTCCCGCCGGGCGGCCCCACCGATCTTGTTGCGCGTGTGCTGGCCAAGAAAATGTCGGAGCAGATGGGCCAGTCCATCGTGATCGACAACAAGCCCGGTGCCAATGGCAACATTGCCGCCGTGGCCGCAGCCAAGGCTCCGGCGGACGGTTACACCGTGCTGTACAACACCTCGTCCATCACCTTGAGCCCGGCGCTCTACAAAAGCCTGACCTACGACGTACAGCGAGACCTCGCGCCCGTGGCGCTCACGGCCGTGGTGCCCCTGGCCTTGGTGGTCAACCCCGCCGTGCCTGCCAACAACGTGCGCGAGTTCATCGCTTACGCCAAAGCCAACCCCGGCAAGCTGTCTTATGGTTCGGCAGGCAATGGCAACGTGACGCACTTGGCGGCTTTTCAACTGGTGCGGCACCACGACATCGACGCCACGCATGTGCCCTACCGTGGCAGCGCCCCGGCTGACGTGGACCTGGTGGCAGGTCAGATCCAGTTCATGACCGACACCATCAACTCGGTCATGCCTTTCGTGAAGGATAAGCGCCTGAAGTTGCTGGCGGTCACCACCAGCCAGCGCATGTCGCTTTTTCCTGAAGTGCCCACACTGTCCGAGACCGTGATGCCCGGTTTTGAGGCTGGCGCATGGCAGGGCATCATGGTGCCCGCCAACACACCCAAAACGGTGGTGCAACGGCTGAACGCCGAAATCAACAAAGCTTTGCAGAGCGCCGAGGTCAAGGAAAAGCTGGCGCTTCAAGGCGCCGAGCCGCTGGGCTCGACCCCGGAAGAATACGGCGCTTACGTGAAGAAAGAGCTTGCCCGCTGGGCTGCGGTCGTCAAGGCCACGGGCGTGACGCTCGAATAACACCCGATAAAGCCAAACGACAGGAGACAAGCCATGACCGAACGCCGACAAATCATTCAAATACTCACCACCACCGCCCTGCTGGCCGCAACCCTGGGCGCAACTTCGGTGCAAGCCCAGACCGCTGCACCTGCACCACAAGCGGCGGCTTTCCCATCGAAGCCTTTGCGCTTTGTGGTGCCGTTCCCGCCGGGCAGCGGCACCGACACCTCGGCGCGTTACTTCGCCAAAAAGCTGACCGAGATGACGGGCCAAACCGTGGTGGTGGACAACAAGCCAGGTGCCAACGGCTTCATCGCTGTGCGTGCAGTGCAAAGCGCACCGGCCGACGGCTACACCGTCTTTGTGGGCAGCAATTCCACGCTGGCGGTGAACGCCGCGCTCTTCAAGTCTTTGCCCTATGACCCGGTGGCCGACTTCGCGCCGCTGACCATGATGATGCGCGCGGCCGCTTTGTTGATCGTGCCCGGTCAGTCGGAGTACAAGACCGTCGCCGATCTGGTTGCAGCCGCCAAGGCCAAACCCGGCCAACTCAATTACGGGGCGGGCTCGGCCGGTTACCAGTTGATGGCCGAGGCCTTCAACGATGCGACCCGCATCCAGGCGATGCATGTGCCTTTCAAGGGCGCCAGCGAAGTGGTGTCGGCGGTGACCGCAGGCACGGTGCAGTTTGCCTTTGCCGAGATGACGAGCGCGCAAGAGATGGTCAAGGCGGGCAAGCTGCGCGCACTGGCTTTTGCGTCAGAGCAGCGCTCGTCCACACTGCCCGCCGTGCCCACAGCCACAGAAGCAGGTTTGCCGGGCTTCACGGCTTACACCTGGGTAGGGGCCATGGTGTCGGTCAAGACGCCCAAGGCCGAAACCGACAAACTCGCGAGCTTGCTCACCGCCATCGAGCGGCTGCCCGAAACCCGTGAGTTTTATGAGCGCTTGGGTGCTGAGGTGATGAGCGGTGGCCCCGAAGAAATGCGCGCCTTCCAGGCGGCCGAGATCAAGCTCTGGAAACGCATTGCCACCAGCGCCAAGGTGGAGCAGCAATGACGGCTGCCAGCGCAGACACCCCTCCACGCGGCGCGCTCTCGCACATCCGCGTGCTCGACCTCTCGCGTGTACTGGCGGGTCCGTGGGCCGCGCAAACCTTGGGCGACTTGGGTGCGGAGATCATCAAGGTCGAGCGCCCCGAAACGGGTGACGACACCCGCACTTGGGGCCCGCCGTACCTGAAAGACGCACAGGGTGAACCCACGCGCGATGCGGCTTACTACCTGTGCACCAACCGCAACAAGAAGTCGATTGCCGTCGACTTGAGCAGTGCCGAAGGCCAGCAGCTGGTGCGTGACTTGGCACTGCAATGCGATGTGCTGATCGAGAACTTCAAAGTGGGCAGCCTGCAGCAGTACGGCTTGGATTACGACACGCTGCACGCCATCCACCCCCGGCTGGTGTACTGCTCGGTCACGGGCTTTGGCCAGACGGGGCCTTATGCCCAGCGCGCAGGCTATGACTTTTTGATCCAGGGCATGGGTGGGCTCATGAGCATCACGGGCCAGCCCGACGGCACGGCGGGCGCTGGCCCCATGAAGGTGGGTGTGGCGCTCACCGACATCCTGACGGGTCTGTACGCCAGCACCAGCATCCTGGCGGCCTTGCAGGCCCGCGAGGTGACCGGCCGCGGTCAGCACATTGACTTGGCATTGCTCGACGTGGGTGTGGCGTGTCTCGCCAACCAGTCGATGAACTACCTGCACAGCGGCGTGGCTCCCCGGCGCATGGGCAACGCCCACCCGAACACGGTGCCCTACCAGGACTTTCCGACGGCCGACGGCCACATGATTTTGGCCATGGGCAACGATGGGCAGTTTGCCCGCTTTTGCAAAACCGCTGGCCGACCCGAATGGGCAGGCGATGCGCGCTTTGTGACCAACGCCGCACGCGTGCAAAACCGCGTGGCCCTGATCGAGCTGATGCGTGCGCTCACCGTCACCCGCAGCACGCGCGAGTGGGTGGCCTTGCTCGAATCGGCAGGCGTGCCCTGCGGCCCCATCAACACCTTGGCCGATGTGTTTGAAGACCCGCAGGTCCAGGCCCGCGGCATGCAGATCCACATGGACCACGCTGCGCGTGACGACGTGGCCTTGGTGGCCAGCCCGATCCGCATGTCGGACACGCCTGTGCAGTACCGCCTCGCGCCGCCGCTCTTGGGGCAGCACACCCGCGAGGTGCTGGGCGATATGCTGGCGCTGGACGAAGAGACCCTGACAAGTTTGTTTGAAAAAGGGGTGTTGGCATGAGCCAGCTTGATTCGTTGAACCCGTCGGCCATTCCTGCGCAAGACGAAGCGCTGCGCCAGGAGGTGCGGGCCTTTCTTGTGGAGGCCATGCGTGGCGTGCCCGCACATGTCCGCGCCCGCTCCTGGTCGGGCTATGACCCGGCGTTCAGCCGTGAGCTGGGCCGCAGGGGCTGGCTGGGCATCACGTTCCCCACAGCCTATGGCGGCGCTGGACGCAGCGCGTTTGCGCGCTATGTGCTGGTCGAGGAATTCTTGAACTTTGGCGCGCCCGTGGGCTCGCACTGGATCGCCGACCGCCAAAGCGGCCCCTTGCTGCTCAAGTACGGCACCGAAGCGCAAAAGCAGCGCTACCTGCCCGCCATTTGCCGTGGCGAGGCGTTCTTTTGCATCGGCATGAGCGAGCCCGGTTCGGGCTCGGACCTGGCCAGTGTGCGCACCCGTGCCGTGCCTCATGAAGCAGGCTGGTTGCTGAACGGCCAGAAAATTTGGACCACCAACGCCCACAACTGCCACTTCATGATCGCGCTGGTGCGCACCATTGGCGAGGCGAGCGACCGCCACAAGGGCTTGTCGCAGATGATTGTGGACTTGTCCTTGCCGGGCGTCACGGTGCGGCCCATCGTGGACCAGTCGGGCGACAGCCATTTTTGCGAAGTCTTTTTCGAGAATGTTCAGCTGGGGCCCGACGCCTTGGTGGGCGACGAAGGCGGCGGCTGGGAGCAGGTCACGGCCGAGCTGGCTTTTGAGCGCAGCGGGCCCGAGCGGCTGTACTCCAGCATCGCCTTGTTTGACGAGTGGCTGGCCTATGTGCGCACGCCACAAGGCCGCACACCGCAGGCCCAGCGCCTGGCGGGCAAGATCTTGAGCCAGTTGGCACCGCTGCGCGCCATGTCGGTGGCCATCACCGAAAAACTCACGCGGGGTGAAAGCCCGGTGGTGGAAGCTGCTCTGGTCAAAGACCTGGGCACAGGCGTGGAGCAGCTGATCCCGGCGGCGATTGCCGACGACCTGTTCTCGCGCACCGACACCGATGTGCCCGCCGAGTTGCTCAACACGCTTAACTACATCACGCAGGTCGCGCCCAGCTACTCGCTGCGCGGCGGCACACGCGACATACTGCGCGGCATGATCGCGCGCGGCCTGGGCTTGCGCTGAAAAGGAAACACCATGGACGATCTTTTTGCAGATGCCGTCAAGGCCCTGCTCACCGACCACTGCACCCCTGCAGTGGTGCGCGCCATCGAAGCGGGGCAAGCCTCCGCCCCTTTGTGGCAACAGCTCGAAGACTCGGGCTTTGTTGATGCGCTGGTGCCCGAATCTGCCGGGGGCGCAGGGCTGGCCTTGGCCGATGTGTACGCAATGCTGGAGCTGTGCGGCAGCTTTGCCGTGCCCGTGCCCTTGGGGGAGACCTTGCTGGCGCGGGGCCTGCTGGCGCATGCGGGCGTGTCCGCACCCAAGGGCTCGGTGGTGTTTGGCACCGGCCAACCGGCCAGCGATGGCCGTTTGCATTGCCCCCAGGTGCGTTGCGGCACACAAGCCGATTGGGTGCTGGTGTCGTTTGGCGGTGCTTGCCGTCTCTTGCCTGCGGCCGATAGCCAAATGCAAGTGGCCGGGTTTTGCCTGGACGCGCAGATGAGCTGGCCCCAGGCGGCCTGGGACGCCGCACAGGCGGTGCCCGGCAAGCACGACCTGGTGACACTGCAAGCGGCCCTGTATGCCGCCCAACTGGCCGGGGCGCTGATGGCGGTCTTCAGCCGCACCCTGCAGTACGCCAACGACCGCCAGCAGTTCGGCAAACCGATTGGTAAATTCCAGGCGATCCAGCACCAGCTGAGCGTCATGTCCGAGCATGCGTTTGCTGCGCGCATGGCCGCACAGTTGGGGCTGTCGGCTGCGGGCCAAGTGCCCGACCGTTTGCGTGTGGCGATGGCCAAGGCCCGCACCAGCGAGGCGGCGCTCGAAGTGGCGGGGCTGAGCCACTCCATCCACGGTGCAATCGGGTTCACACGCGAGTTTGACCTGCAGCTCTACACCCGCAGGCTGCATGCCTGGCGGCAAGCGGCCGGGTCAGAGTCTTACTGGCACGATGTGCTGGGCCAGGCCTTGCTGGACAGCCCCGAGCCGCTCAGCCTGGACCTCGTGCGCACGCTCACCGATACGGTGCTTTGATTTCTTTCGACAGGAAACCCCATGAACGCTTTTCTCAACATCACCCGTGAGGGCGGCATCGCCATCCTCACCATGAGCCAGCCTGAGACCCGCAACGCCCTGACGGGCAACACGGCGGTCGAGGAGTTTGTGCAGGCCTGCGCCGACATCACCAAAGACACCAGTATTCGTGCGGTGATCCTGACGGCCGAAGGCCCGGTCTTCAGCTCGGGCGGTAACGTGAAGGACATGCTGCGCTACCAAACGCAACAACTCATGCCCGACGTCATCCGCGAGGAATACCGCAACGGCATCCAGCGCCTGCCCAAGGCGCTTTACAACCTCGATGTGCCCGTGATCGCTGCCATCAATGGCCCGGCCATTGGCGCGGGGCTGGATTTGACATGCATGTGCGACATCCGCATCGCCTCCGACAAGGCCATCTTTGCCGAGAGTTTTGTGAAAGTGGGCATCGTTCCGGGTGACGGCGGCGCTTGGCTGCTGCCGCGCGCGGTGGGTGCGTCCAAAGCGGCCGAGATGGCGTTCACGGGCGAGGCCCTGACGGCCGAGCAGGCGCTGGCCTGCGGACTGGTCTCACGGGTGGTGGCACCCGATCAATTGATGCCCGAGGCGCTGGCTCTGGCCCGCAAGATCGCAGCCAACCCGGGCGCGGTGCTGCGCATGACCAAGCGCTTGCTGCGCGAGGGTGAGCGCAGTTCGCTGGAATCGCTGCTGGAGTTGTCGGCTGGTTACCAAGCCATTGCCCACATGACCGACGACCACCACGAGGCGGTGAATGCGTTCATCGAAAAGCGCCCGCCGAAGTTTTCGGTCTGACAGGGCGCTTGTGCCGGGTGCCACCTTCAACTTGTGGCTTAATATCGCTTTTGCATTTTTATCTGGAGCCATCGATGGGCAACAAAATCGTCACCGAAGCAGATCGTAAATTCACCCCCCCACTGCCAGCCTTGCCTGGCGTGACCCTGCGCACACCTGGCCGTGGCCAGCGCGTCAGTCTGGAGCGTGGTGTGGCGACTCGCAGCAAGAAAAACCCCGGCAAGCGCTCCAAAAAGGGCGGTTGATCCTGGCTGTTGCAGCGGCGCGCTGTGACAGATTGCCAAGCCACTGACGAAGATCAGTGGCTTTTTTTTGGGGTTTGTCGCCAAATGTTTGATGGTCAGACGGCCGCAGCCCGAACCGATGTGAGGTGAAAAAATGCTGATTTCTTATGCTGCGATTTTGGTGGCGGGCTTGATGCCTGTCATTTGTGCAGGCATTGCCAAGGCGGGGGCCAAAAGTTATGACAACCACGACCCCCGAGCATGGTTGGCGCAGCAAACAGGTTTCCGTGCCCGCGCCAATGCCGCTCAGGCCAACAGCCTGGAGGCTTTTCCCTTTTTTGCCGTCGGCGTGGTGTTGGCTTTGCTCACGGGCGTGGACCCGTTTGTGGTCGACATGCTGGCCGCCGCGTTCATTGCTGCGCGCGTGGCCTATGTGGCGTGCTATTTGAGCGATAAGGCGCTGTTTCGTTCGATTTTTTGGGCGGTGGGTTATTTCAGCGTCATCGCCTTCTATGTGCTGGCCATGCTGAATTTGCAGCTGGATTGATTCCGGAAAAGCGACTTTATCAAGGCACAATAGAGGCTTGGCCCCGGTGGTGAAACTGGTAGACACACCGGACTTAAAATCCGTTGCTTCCTGAAAAGGGGCGTGCCGGTTCGATTCCGGCTCGGGGCACCAGCAGTCAGTTATAAGGCACCATCATGAACCACGACAACGCACCGTTCGAAATCCACGTGCATGGTGATGTGCCGATCAAGCCAGGCACCGACACCAAGTCCATTCAGGAAGCGCTCAAACCTCTTTGGCATTACACAGGTGCCCGCACTTTGAGCGAAGGCGCCCTGAGCTTGTATGAGGAAGAGCCAGGCATCCGCTTTGACGCCAACACCCAGCGGCTGCACATGTGCTGGACGGTGCGCGGGGACGAGGACTTCCGCATGGTGTTGGACGATTTGTGCATGAACCTCAATGATTTGTCTTCGGCGGGCACACAAATCGAAGTCACTTTTTATGACATCGAATTTGATGACGAAGACGAAGCCCGTGGCGCAGAGTCCCGCGATGATTTCGTGATGTTGTTTGTGGGCCCCGATCCGGGGGCCATCATGCAGGCCCAACGGGATTTGTTGATTCACGACGTGGTGAACTTGATGGAACGTCACTTTGACGGCGCCGAGTTGTCTGGCGTGGTGGCTGAAATAGACAAATTGTTCAGCCAGCGTTTTGACAACCTGGTGAGTTCGCTGGAACTGGGCAAACCGCCCAAAGGCTCGGGCGGCAATGGCAACTCAGGTCATGGTGGCGGTGGCCGCCGTCCCCGTCACTTGCATTGAAAAGGTGCAATCATGGCCTTGATGTTTTCCCGTGATGCACTGAACCCAGGTGTCCGTCTTCGTGAAGTGTTTGGCTGGGCCATGTATGACTTCGCCAATTCCGGTTACACCACGGTGGTCATCACGGCCGTGTTTGCGGCCTATTTTGTGGGTGGCGTGGCCGATGGGGCAGCTTGGGCCACACTGGCCTGGACCTCTGGCCTGAGTGTTTCCTATCTGATCGTGATGCTGAGCATGCCGGGCCTGGGCGCTTGGGCTGACCGTGTCGCAGGCAAAAAAAGACTGCTCATGTGGGTGACCTTGGGTTGTGTCATCAGCACCGCAGCGCTGGCCTGGGTGGGGCCTGGGCAAGTGGCACTGGGGCTTTTGATTTTGGTGGTGTCCAACACGTTTTTTTCTTACGGCGAGTCATTGACCGCTTCCTTTTTGCCCGAACTGGCCAAACCCGAGGCCATGGGCCGCGTCAGTGGCTGGGGGTGGTCGCTGGGTTATATCGGCGGCATGTTGACGCTGGGCGTGTGCCTGGCCTATGTGCTGGCTGCGCAAGCGCGTGGTGAGACAGGCAGCCAGTTTGTTCCCGTCACGATGCTGATCACGGCGCTGGTTTATGGGGCAGCATCCTGTGTCACGTTTGCTTTGATGCGTGAGCATTCACCGCCCCAACCCCATGCCCCTGTGGTGGGCATGTTGCACAGCTTGCGGGGATTGCGTCAAACCTTCCGTGATGCCCGCCCATACAAGGATTTCATTCGGCTCATGGCCTGCGCGGTGGCTTACCAGGGTGGGGTGGCGGTGGCCATTTCGCTGGCGGCCATTTATGCTGAACAGGTGATTGGCTTTCAGCCGCAAGAGACGATGGTGCTGATTTTTGTGCTCAACATCGCCGCTTTTGCGGGGGCCTTTGTGTTTGGCTATGCGCAAGACCGCATCGGACACAAATTGGCCTTGGCCTTGACCTTGGTGGGCTGGATCTTGACTTGTGTGATCGCTGCCTTGTCGAGCACCAAAGAGGTGTTCTGGTGGGCAGCGGCGATTGCCGGGGTGTGCATGGGGTCCAGCCAGTCATCGGGTCGTGCCATGGCCGGGCTCATGGTGCCGCCTGCGCGCTTGGGTGAGTTCTTTGGCCTGTGGACGTTTGCCATCCGCCTTGCGAGCATCCTGGGGCCTTTGAGCTACGGCCTCATCACCTGGCTCAGCGGCGGCAATCAGCGTCTGGCGATTGGCTCGACTTCCTTGCTGTTCGTCTTGGGCCTGGTTTTGCTCATACCTGTGAGCGTCGAGCGTGGCCGTCGCATGGCCATGGGGCAGGCCTGATCAGATTTGCCGTTCAGCCTTGTGACAGGTCGAATGGGGCAAATGGAGCCAGCGCTGTGCGGCCGCTTGCAGTGCACTGAGTTCACCATTGGTCAGCAACTGTGTGCGTGCTGATGCCGACAGCGGCGCTGGGCCGCTGCGCAATTGGCCTGCGAATTCGAGCAATCTTCGGGTTTGGCGGGCAACCGGCCCTCCGGTGGACACCAGCTGCACATCAGGCCCCAGCAAGTCGCGCAAGGGCTGGTGCGCAAACACATAGTGCGTGCAACCCAGCACCAGGGTGTCCAAGTCGCCCGGGGCCGTGCCAAAACGGCCCATCTGACGGGTGTAGTCCTGCAGCAATTGCCTGACTTTTTCATGCGCTTGCGGTGCAGATGGGGCATGTGTGCTCTGCTCAATGGCCAGCGCCAAACCTTGGCAGGGCTGAACCACAAACTCGGCCTGGTCTTGCAAGCTGACCAGCAGCCGGTGGAATTTGTCGCTGGACAGCGTGCCCTGTGTGCCGATGACGCCAATGCGCTGGGTTCGGCTCATGGCGATGGCTGGCTTGAGAGCGGGCTCTACCCCGATCAATGGCAAGTGCGGATGCTGGTTGCGCAACTCATGAATGGCCGCTGCGGTGGCCGTGTTGCAGGCCACCACCAGGGCTTTGATGCGGTGCCTCTCTATCAAGTGCCGGGCGATGGCCAGGCTGCGCTGGCGCACAAACACATCGCCCTTTTCACCATAGGGCGCATGGGCGCTGTCGGCCCAATACACAAAATGCTCGGCAGGCAGCTCCGATTGGAGGGCCTGCAACACGCTCAGGCCACCAATGCCGCTGTCAAAAACGCCGATGGGGGATTCGTTCATGAGGGCTCAGATGTCATCGCCGTGTCCCGCAGGAACGCCGCGTGGTGATCCAGATCTGGACGGCCACGCTGCGCTCGCAGTAACGGGACAGGCGCATGCAAGGCGTCAGGCCGCTGTGACGCCGATGCCTTTGAACTCGCCCGTGGCGATGCGCTTTTGCCATTCGGCGGGGCCGGTGATGTGGGCGCTGGTGCCGCCCGCGTCCACCGCTACCGTTACGGGCATGTCGACCACGTCGAATTCGTAGATGGCTTCCATGCCCATGTCGGCAAAACCCACCACCTGGGCGTGTTTGATGGCTTTGGACACGAGGTAAGCGGCACCGCCCACGGCCATCAGATAAGCGCTCTTGTGCTTTTTGATGGCTTCGATGGCGACGGGGCCGCGTTCAGCCTTGCCGATCATGGCGATCAGGCCGGTGTTGGCCAGCATCATCTCGGTGAAACCGTCCATGCGGGTGGCTGTGGTGGGACCGGCGGGGCCCACAGCCTCGTCGCCCACGGGGTCCACCGGGCCCACGTAATAGATCACGCGGTTCTTGAAGTCCACGGGCAGCGGTTCGCCCTTGGCCAGCATGTCCTGGATGCGTTTGTGCGCAGCGTCGCGGCCGGTGAGCATCTTGCCGTTGAGCAGCAGGGTCTGGCCGGGTTTCCAGGCCGCGACTTGCGCGGGTGTCAGGGTGTTCAGGTCCACGCGCTGGCTCTTTTCGGTGTCGGCCGTCCAGCCCACGTTGGGCCACAGGTCGAGCGAAGGCGCTTCGAGGTAGCTGGGGCCGGAGCCGTCGAGCACAAAGTGCGCGTGACGCGTGGCCGCGCAGTTGGGGATCATGGCCACGGGCTTGCTGGCCGCGTGGGTAGGGTACATCTTGATCTTGATGTCCAGCACGGTGGTGAGACCCCCCAAGCCTTGCGCGCCAATGCCCAAAGCGTTGACCTTGTGGTACAGCTCCAGACGCATCTCTTCAACGGGGTCGAGCTTTTCGCCTTTGCTGGATTTTTCGAGCAGCTGGTACATGTCCAGGTCGTCCATCAGGCTTTCCTTGGCCAAGAGCACTGCTTTTTCGGCCGTGCCGCCAATGCCGATGCCCAGCATGCCGGGCGGGCACCAGCCCGCGCCCATGGTGGGCACGGTTTTGAGCACCCAGTCGACGATGCTGTCGCCGGGGTTGAGCATGATCATCTTGGACTTGTTTTCGCTGCCGCCGCCTTTGGCAGCTACGGTCACGTGCACATGGTGGCCGGGCACGATCTTGGTGAAGATCACGGCAGGCGTGTTGTCCTTGGTGTTTTTACGGTTGAAGTGCGGGTCAGACACAACGGATGCACGCAGCGTGTTGTCGGGGTGGTTGTAGCCACGGCGCACGCCTTCGTTGATGGCGTCTTCCAAACTGCCGGTGAAGCCATCAAACTTCACGTCCATGCCGACTTCAAGGAACACGTTGACGATGCCGGTGTCCTGGCAAATCGGACGGTGGCCGAAGGCGCTCATCTTGCTGTTGGTCAGGATCTGCGCAATCGCGTCCTTGGCGGCGGGGCTTTGCTCGCGCTCGTAGGCGCTGGCCAGGTGCGAGATGAAGTCGGCAGGGTGGTAGTAGCTGATGTACTGCAGGGCGGCGGCGACGGATTCGATCAGGTCGTCTTGTTTGATCAGTGTGGTCATGGTGGTGTGATCCCGTGAAAATCAAAAAACAGTGATTCTGTTATGCGCTCAGTGGGCCTTGTCGTGGTGCGACATCAGGCGATCTGCGTAAGCAATCGCAATTGCGCTGAGCAAGAAAGCCATGTGGATCAGGGTTTGCCACATCAGCACTTTTTCGTCGTAGTTGGCGGCGTTGATGAAGGTTTTGAGCAGGTGAATCGAGCTGATGCCGATGATGGCCGTACCCAGCTTGACTTTGAGCACCGAGGCATTGACATGGCTCAGCCACTCGGGCTGGTCGGGGTGGCCTTCGAGGTTCAGGCGCGAGACAAAGGTTTCGTAGCCGCCCACGATGACCATGATCAGCAAGTTCGAGATCATGACCACGTCGATCAGGGCCAGCACGACCAACATGATCACCGTTTCATTCAGGGCCGTCAGGGGTGCATCTGCTTTGTAGCCAATGCTGCTGACCAGGGCTTGCAGTGCGGTTTGGCTGCCAAAGGCGGCTTCCAGCAAGTGCACCAGCTCTACCCAGAAATGGAAGACGTATACGGCTTGTGCGGCGATCAGTCCCAAATACAGTGGCAACTGCAGCCAACGGCTGGCAAAAATGAAGCTGCTCAGGGGGCTCAGGGAGGATTTGGCTGGGGGTGTGGGTTTGGACATGTTTTTCCTGGTTTTTTTGAGGGCAAGGGCCTCTCGTGACATCATTTGGATTTTAGGCGGTCCAATCCGGTATCTTGCCAACATGCGTGCAAGACTGCTGTCAGTCAGTGCTTTGTAAGAGCGAAAGCCGACATTTGTGCCAGTTTCAAACAACGTCCTGTCATTGAGGAGACAAATCTGATGAGTTCCAACGTTTACCAACCCAGCGCCGATTTTGTGAAAAACGCCCACATCTCGGGCATGCCCGCCTACGAAGCGCTGTGCCAAGAAGCCGAAGCCGACTACCAGGGCTACTGGGGCCGTCTGGCCAAGGAGCTGATCACCTGGAAGACGCCCTTCACTCAGGTGCTGGACGAATCCAACGCGCCTTTTTTCAAGTGGTTCGAAGACGGCACGCTGAACGCCTCTTACAACTGCCTGGACCGCAACGTCGAAAAAGGCCTGGGCGACAAGACCGCCATCATCTTTGAAGCCGATGGCGGAGAAGTGAGCCAAGTCACCTACAGCCAGCTGCTGGCCAAGACCTGCCAATACGCCAACGCACTCAAAAGCTTGGGCATCCAAAAAGGTGACCGCGTGGTCATCTACATCTCCATGTCCATCGACGGCGTGGCGGCCATGCAGGCCTGCGCCCGCATCGGCGCGACCCACTCGGTGGTGTTCGGTGGTTTCTCGGCCCAGTCGCTGCGCGACCGCATCGAAGACACGGGCGCTGTGGCCGTGATCACTGCCGACAACCAAGTGCGCGGCGGCAAGCTGCTGCCCCTCAAGTCCATCGTGGACGAAGCCATCAATTTGGGCGGCTGCGACTCCATTAAGAATGTGCTGGTCGTCAAGCGCTCGGGCGCTGATATCGCCATGACCGCTGGGCGCGACGTGTGGATGGCTGAGCTGGCTGACAGCCAAGCCACCACCTGCGAGCCCGAGTGGGTCGGTGCCGAGCACCCCCTGTTTTTGCTCTACACCTCCGGCTCCACCGGCAAGCCCAAAGGTGTGCAACACAGCACCGGCGGCTATTTGCTGCACGCAGCCTTGACCACCAAGTGGACCTTCGACTTGAAAGCCGACGACGTGTTCTGGTGCACGGCCGACATCGGCTGGGTCACGGGCCACACGTACATCACCTATGGTCCCTTGGCTTTGGGCGGCACCGAGATCGTGTTCGAAGGCGTGCCCACATACCCAGACGCAGGCCGATTCTGGAAGATGATCCAGGACCACAAAGTTTCGATTTTCTACACCGCGCCCACCGCCATCCGCTCGCTGATCAAGGCCGCAGAAGCCAACGACGCCGTGCACCCCAAGAGCTACAACTTGAGCAGCCTGCGCTTGTTGGGTTCGGTCGGCGAGCCGATCAACCCAGCCGCCTGGGAGTGGTACTACGAACACGTGGGCGGCAGCTGTTGCCCCATCGTGGACACCTTCTGGCAAACCGAAACCGGTGGCCACATGATCACCCCGCTGCCTGGCGTGACCCCCATGGTGCCCGGTTCCTGCACGCTGCCGTTCCCCGGCATACAGGCAGCCATCGTGGACGAAACCGGCAAAGACATGCCCAATGGCCAGGGCGGCATTTTGGTTGTCAAGCGCCCATGGCCTTCCATGATCCGCAACATCTGGGGTGATCCCGAGCGCTTCAAGAAGAGCTACTACCCTGAAGACTTCAAGGGCAAGTACTATCTGGCCGGCGACGGCGCGATCCGCGACGAGAAAACCGGTTACTTCACCATCACCGGCCGCATCGACGACGTGCTCAACGTCTCCGGTCACCGCATGGGCACGATGGAAATCGAATCAGCGTTGGTCAGCTGCACCGAGCTGGTGGCCGAAGCCGCCGTGGTGGGCCGCCCTGACGACACCACGGGTGAGGCGATTTGCGCCTTCGTGGTGCTCAAGCGCTCGCTGCCCAACACTGAAGAAGGCAAGGCCATTGCCAAGCAGTTGCGCGACCACATTGCCAAGGAAATCGGCCCGATCGCCAAGCCCAAGGACATCCGCTTTGGCGAGAACCTGCCCAAGACCCGCTCGGGCAAGATCATGCGCCGCCTGCTGCGCTCGCTGGCCAAAGGCGAAGCGATCACACAAGACACCTCGACGCTGGAAAACCCCCACATCCTGGGGCAGTTGGGTCAGGCTTATTGATCTGCTGATGAAAAAAAGCACAAACGGCAGCCTCGGCTGCCGTTTTTTGTAGGTCGGGGGGCGCAGTTCCTGATGTTTGCAACATGATCACTGGCGCTCTTGGATGCAGGGGCGGTGCATTGAAAAACGTCGGACTCTGCGAGTACCGACCTACGGGTAAGGCTTGTTGTAGGTCGGCCGTCCCGGACCCCGACGGGGGTCTGCAAACCCCGCTTCAGCCCTTGATGCCCAGCCCCAGCTTTTCGATCAGCCGCTTTTCCTTCACATAGCTGGCCAGGATGAACTGGGTGTAGGCCTCGCTGTCCATGTAGATCACGGGCTGGTCGTACTTTGCGAAGGCGGCCACCACGCCAGGGTCGCTCAGGGTTTTCTTGAAGCCGTCTTGCAGCTTGCGCACCACCTTCGGGTCCATGCCCCGAGGGCCGGCGATGCCGAAAGGGGAGTCGGACACCGTGTCGTAGCCCAGTTCGTTGAGCGTGGGCACTTTGGGCCAGCGTTTGGTGCGTTTGCTGCCATAGGTGGCCAGCAGGCGCAGGGTGCCTGCTTCAACGTGGGGTGCCCAGCCCGTGGCATCACTGTGCGCGTCAATGTGGCCCCCTAACAGCGCTTGCAAGCCGTCCGAGCTGCCTTTAAAAGGCACATGCGTGAGCTGCACGCCCGCCTTGAGGGCGAACTCTTCCACCGCCAGGTGCGGCGTGGTGCCGTTGCCCGTGGAGCCGTAATTGAATTTACCGGGATTGGCCTTGGCAAAACTGACCAGGTCCTTGATGGATTTGATCGGCGAGTCGGCCTTGACCACGATGCCAAAGGTGTAGCCCGTCAGGCAGGCGATGTAGCTGAAGTCTTTGAGCGGGTCGAACAGCATTTTTTGCATGTGCGGCAAGCGGGCCACGCCAATCGTGATTTGCGAAAGGGTGTAGCCGTCGGGTGCCGCTTTGACGAGTTCGTTGGGGCCGAGCATGCCGCTGGCACCGGGCTTGTTTTCAACCACCACCTGCTGGCCCAGCACCTTGGTGGCAGCATCGGCTAGCGCACGCATCACGATGTCGCTGGACCCGCCGGCAGGCCAGGGGCAAATCAGCTTGAGTGGGCGCGTCGGAAAGGCTTGCGCCTGGGCGATTGAGGGCAGCGCCAGGGTGGCGGCACTGGCGATGCCGCTTTGTACAAACTGGCGGCGTGTGGTGTCATTCGTTTTCACAAGGCTCTCCTGATCGGGTATCTGATCCAGTGCTCAGTATGGCCCCTGGACAAGGCGGCTCGTATCGGGAGTTCCCTCAAGGGGTCGCGTGTGCGACCGAAGCTTCTTCAGACGCCCTCTGTCCCCACGCACCACGCCGGGCTCAACCACCGAACTGGATGCACAGGCGTTCAAAAGACACACGCTGGTGAACACCAGCGTGAGACGAAAACTGCAAGGGTGGAGGTCATCTTGGATTTCTGGAGAGGATCGCTGGTTTGCTGTGGCGTGTCAGGCCCGCAAAACACGCGGCTGCAAATGGGTTCTGAAATGACGCCGTGTGTGGATGAACAGGTGAACCACCACGGTCTGGTCGTCAAACTCATCAATCACACGGGTTTGGCGCAGCAGGCGCTGTCTGAAATGGGGCAAGCCCAATGCCCGAAGTTCCTCCAGCTTTGGATGCGCCGTTTCATGGCTGTTGATCCATCTCTGCAAAAAAGGCATCCATGTCGCTCACACGCCTCTGCGCCAATTCTTTCTGGCCCAGGGGCACCCACTTGAGCAGCGCAAAAGTTTCTTGTTGCCTTTCATACTCGGCAATGTCCATGACCACCATCTTGGCTTCCCCGTTTGGGGTGATGATGAGCGGCTCCGGGTTGGTGGCGTAGTCTTTCACAATCTCTGCGGCATGGCTCTTGAGTCAAGAGATGGGCTTGATTGCGTGGACAGGCTCATGGTTGAAAACTTTGATGGTTTGATCAGACCCAATCCTTGCCCGATGGTCAAGCTGTCCTTGGATGTCAAGACGACCGCCCATG
Source organism: Limnohabitans planktonicus II-D5 (assembly GCF_001270065.2). Lineage (GTDB taxonomy): Bacteria > Pseudomonadota > Gammaproteobacteria > Burkholderiales > Burkholderiaceae_C > Limnohabitans_A > Limnohabitans_A planktonicus. The sequence continues at coordinate 55,616 of NZ_LFYT02000005.1, read as the reverse complement.
CTGCGGTCGGCTTGGCGACCCTTCAGCTCACTTCGGTGCCAATCGGATCGCGCCATCCAGACGGATCACTTCGCCATTGAGCATGTCGTTTTCGATGATGTGTTGGGCCAATTTGGCGTAGTCCTGCGGAGTGCCCAAGCGGCTGGGGAAGGGCACGCCTGCAGCCAGGGCGTCTTGCACTTCTTGCGGCATGCCAAACAGCATGGGGGTGCCGAAGATGCCGGGGGCAATCGTCATGTTGCGGATGCCGTTGCGGGCCAGGTCTCGGGCAATGGGCAGCGTCATGCCGACCACGCCGCCTTTGGAGGCGGCGTATGCGGCCTGGCCAATCTGGCCGTCATAGGCGGCCACGCTGGCGGTGCTGATCAGCACGCCGCGCTCGCCTGTGGCTTCGGGCTCGTTTTTGCACATGGCCTCAGACGCCAGGCGAATCATGTTGAAGGTGCCCACCAGGTTGACCATGATGGTCTTGGTGTAGACGGCCAGGCTGTGCGCACCGTTTTTGCCCACGGTTTTTTCGGCCGGGGCGATGCCCGCGCAGTTGATCAGGCCAGACAGTCGTCCCATGGACACGGCTTGGGCCACCACGGCCTGGCCGTCTGCTTCGTTGCTCACGTCGCACTTGACGAAAGCGCCGCCCAGTTCTTTGGCAATCGCTTCACCTTTTTCGGCCTGCATGTCGGCAATCACGACTTTGCCGCCGTTGGCCGCCAGCATGCGCGCTGTGCCTTCGCCCAGGCCTGATGCGCCGCCGGTGACGATGAAAACCTTGCCTTGAATGTCCATGTTTTTCTCCTGAATGTGGTTGACGTTACGTCAACGTCAATTATGCACAGGGATGCCCCCTTCCCCGCGAGTGGCGTGTTTCAGGCTCATGGTTATGGGGTAGAGCTGTTACATCAAAAAGTGGATGGGCAGCCCTTGGGGCCGTGCCTAACATGATTTGTCACTTGCCAATGTCTGGCCAGTGCCTTCAGTTCAGGAGAAATGCATGGCTTCAGACATGGTTTTAGGGACGCAGCGCTTGATTCGCACGGATGACAACTGGCGCAGGGCGGCCAAATTATTGACCACGGCGGGCATCACGGTGGGTGGCTCAAAGCCTTGGGACATCCAGGTTCACCACCCGGGAACGTTTGACCGCATCCTGACCCGAGGCAGCCTGGGTTTGGGGGAGAGTTACATGGACGGTTGGTGGGATTGCGAGCAAGTCGATGAACTCATTACCCGCATATTGCGGGCGCGGCTGGACGAGCAGGTGGGGCGCGCCGGTTGGTTGTGGGCATCTTTGAAAGCCCGCTTGACGAATCTGCAGTCTCAGCAACGAGCTTGGCAGGTGGGCCGGGCGCATTACGACCTGGGCAATAATTTGTATGAGGCCATGCTGGACCCGGCCATGGCCTACAGCTGCGGCTATTGGCCGCAAGCGCAGACGCTGCAACAGGCACAAGAAGCGAAACTCGACTTGATTTGCCAAAAATTGCAGTTGCAACCGGGCATGTCCTTGCTGGATATCGGTTGTGGATGGGGCAGTCTGATGCTGTTTGCTGCACGCCATTACCAAGTCCGTTGCGTGGGCCTGACCGTCTCGAAAGAACAGGCCCGCCTGGGCGCTGAAAAAGCAGGCGATTTGCCGGTGCGCTTTGAGCTGACCGATTACAGGCAGTTCAATGAACGAGGCGAGCAGCGCTTTGACCGCATTGCCTCGGTGGGCATGTTCGAACATGTGGGGCAGAAAAACTACCGCACTTTCTTTGACATGGCCCGGCGTTGCTTGCGGGATGATGGCCTGTTTTTGTTGCACACCATTGGCAAAAATCAGGCGGGTGCGGGGATCGATCCCTGGATTGAAAAATACATTTTCCCCAACGGGGCCTTGCCCTCGGCCTCAGAAATCGCGTTTTACAGCGAAGAAGATTTCGTCATGGAAGACTGGCACAACTTTGGCGAAGACTATGACAAAACCCTGATGGCCTGGCATGAACGCTTTGAGGCGGCCTGGCCCGCGCTGAAAGACCGGTATGGCGAGCGCTTTTACCGCATGTGGCGCTATTACCTACTGTGCTGCGCAGGCACATTCCGCGCCCGTGACAACCAGCTTTGGCAGGTGGTGCTGTCGCCCTGCGGTCAGGCAGGGGGCTACCGCAGGCCGCTGATGTGAGGGGCGGCGGCGCAGTGCCAGACGCCAATTCAATCAGCTGCACAAAGCCGTGCTCCAATGCGCTGTTTCCATTCTTCGCTTTGTGCGCTGCACCTCATGTCCATCCCGTCTTCTGCTTCCACCTCAATTTCCTCGCCAGAAGTCTGGCCTCTGTCGGCCCGGTGGTTTCTGGTCCTGGGGGCGATCAGCGCTTGCGCCAGCGTGGTGTTCAGCGCCGCCTTCGCGCATTTGCCAGTGTTTGCCGCGGGCGTGCCCCCGGCGGTGCAAACCGCTTTGAGCCAGCAGCAATTTCATTCGCTGGCTTTGTTGTTCACAGGGTTGGCGCTTCGGGTCTGCGGGGCGTCGCGTTGGCTGCAGGCGGCAGGCTGGCTCATGCTGGTCGGTTTGGTCTTGTTCAGCTTCAACCTCTATGCCCGCCATGTGTGGGCTTGGGATGCCCTGCGCGCCCTGGTGCCTTGGGGCGGCGCGGCATGGATATTGGCTTGGTTGGTTTTGGCCATGGGTTTGGCTCAGGGGAGTATAGGAATAAATCGGAGGGCTTGAGTTGAAAGCTTTTTCCTATGGGGTCGATAGAAACTACTCATGAGTAGAAACCCTAGGTTGTTTTATGATTGCGACCAATGAGTTTTCTCATTCGATAGTTTTTTTAAACCACCCAAAGGAAATGACCGTGTCCTCTTTGATCAATACCCAAGTTCAGCCTTTCAAAACCCAGGCTTTCCACAATGGCAAGTTCGTGCAGGTGTCCAACGAAACCCTCAAGGGCGAGTGGTCCGTGCTGATTTTCATGCCCGCAGCCTTCACCTTCAACTGCCCCACCGAAATCGAAGACGCGGCTGACAACTACGCCGAGTTCCAGAAAGCTGGTGCCGAGGTCTACATCGTGACCACCGACACCCACTTCTCGCACAAAGTGTGGCACGAGACTTCGCTTGCCGTGGGCAAGGCCAAGTTCCCGTTGGTTGGCGACCCGACACACCAGCTGACACGCGCATTTGGCGTGCACATTGAAGAAGAAGGCCTGGCACTGCGCGGCACCTTCATCATCAACCCCGAAGGCATGATCAAGACCGCCGAAGTGCACTCCAACGAGATCGCCCGCGACGTGTCCGAGACCCTGCGCAAGCTCAAAGCCGCTCAGTACACCGCCGCCAACCCCGGCCAAGTGTGCCCCGCCAAGTGGAAAGAAGGCGCCAAGACTTTGGCTCCTTCCATCGACCTGGTCGGCAAGATCTAATTCTTGACCTCTGCGCCCTGTATCGCAGGGCGTTGAGCACAGCACAACCGGGCCACAAGCTGGGCCTGTGCTGTCCTCAACGATTTCCCCCAAACCCCCCCTCTGTCCGAGGCCCCGCCACAAGCGTGGGCCGGGGACGAATGCAGCCTGAAACCGGAGAACACCATGCTCGACGACACCCTCAAAGCCCAATTGCAGCAATACCTGGCCCTGCTGCGCCATCCGATTTGCCTGATGGCCTCGCTCGACGACAGCGAGACGGGCGTGGAGATGAAGCAACTGCTGGAAACCATCGTGGGTCTGTCGGACAAGGTCACGCTGGACACTTCCGGCAATGACGCTCGCAAGCCTTCTTTTGTGGTGGCGCGTGAAGGCCAAAGTACCGGTGTGCGCTTTGCCGGTTTGCCGCTGGGCCACGAGTTCACTTCTTTGGTGTTGGCCTTGCTCTGGACCGGTGGACACCCGCCCAAGGTCGAGCAAGACGTGATCGACAGCATCAAAGCGCTGGAAGGCGACTTCAATTTCGAGGTCTACATGTCGCTCAGCTGCCACAACTGCCCCGATGTGGTGCAGGCGCTGTCGCTCATGGCCATCGTGAACCCGAATGTGAAAACCGTGGTCATCGAAGGCGGTGCCTTCCAGGCCGAAGTCGAGGCGCGTCAGATCATGGCCGTGCCCATGGTGTTCTTGAACGGTCAGGTGTTTGGCTCGGGCCGCATGTCGGTGGAAGAAATCGTGGCCAAGCTCGACACCAACGCCGGTGAACGCGATGCCGCCAAGCTCAGCGCCAAAGACCCGTTTGACGTGTTGGTGGTGGGCGGTGGCCCGGCCGGGGCGGCCGCTGCCGTGTACGCCGCTCGCAAAGGCATCCGCGTGGGTGTGGCGGCTGAGCGTTTTGGCGGCCAGACCAATGACACCATGGCGATTGAAAACTACATCTCGGTGCTCGAGACCGATGGCCCCAAGTTTGCGGCAGCCTTGGAAGCGCAAGTTCGCCACTACGAGGTGGACATCATGAACTTGCAGCGTGCCGACAAAATCATCCCCGCCAGCCAGCCCGGCGGCCTGATCGAAGTGCAGATGGCCAACGGTGCCAGCTTGAAAGCCCGCTCGGTCATCCTGTCCACGGGTGCCCGTTGGCGCAATGTCAACGTGCCCGGCGAAGCCGAGTACAAAAACAAGGGCGTGGCCTACTGCCCGCACTGCGACGGCCCCTTGTTCAAGGGCAAGCGCACCGCCGTGATCGGTGGCGGCAATTCGGGCATCGAAGCGGCCATTGACTTGGCGGGCATCGTCAAGCACGTCACGGTGTTTGAATTTGCCGACCAGCTCAAGGCCGACGCGGTCTTGGTGAGCAAGCTCAAGAGCCTGACCAACGTCACGATCCACACCCACGCGCAGACGACCGAAATCACGGGCGCAGACGGCAAGGTCAATGGCATCCGCTACAAGGACCGCACCACGGGCGATGACCACTGGGTCGAGCTGGAAGGCGTGTTCGTGCAAATCGGCCTGGTGCCCAACACCGAATTCCTCAAAGGGACTCTGGAGCTGAGCAAATTTGGCGAGATCGTGGTGGACGCCAAGGGCCACACCAATGTGCCCGGCGTGTTTGCAGCGGGTGACTGCACCACCGTGCCTTACAAGCAGATCGTCATTGCCGCAGGCGAGGGTGCCAAAGCCGCCTTGAGCGCTTTTGACCACCTGATCCGCATGCCTGCCTTGCCGGTGAGTGAAGCCCCAACACCCGCACACGCCGAAGCCGTTTAAGCTGGCGGTTTTTCACCCCTGCCAGGAGTCCTGTGATGACGTGTTTTGTGATCGACCCCACCGCCAAAACCATCACCCCCGTCCTTTGGGACGGCGGGCTGGAGGCGATCCGTCAGCTGATCGGTTTTGAAACCATCGACAGCGACGAAATCAATGCGAATGGGGACCGTTTGTTTTTTGACGAAAAATGCTTCATCCGCCAGACCCCGGGCGTGGGCCGTTTCCAGCTCGACAGCTTGGCACCGGTGGCGGGGGTCGGCGTGGTGGTGGGGGCTGGGGAGTCTGCCCCGCAAATGACGCTGCAGGCCTTGCAGGGGCGGGTCAAGTTTTTGTGAACGGCTGCGGCTGCCAGCGGGGCTTTCCCGCTGGGTCTTGAGAACTTCACGCCCGGCATGCTTGCCGGGTTTTTATTTGGTCAGGATCAATTTGCCTTGCCGTGTGGTTTGCAGGCGATAGATTTCGCCCAAGTGGCGAATCAGCACCAGGGCCTGCTCGCCCAAGAGGTCATGGCTGTCCAGCGTGCGCGTACGGGATGGCCGGCTTGCGTTGCGGGGCGAAGCCGCCAGCGACTCAGGCATTTCTGGCGCAATGGTTGCGCTTGTGGTGTCTGTTGGCCCAGTCACAGGCGATTTGATGCTCATGGTTTTTGGCCCTCGGTCACAAAACCTATTTTTGCCAGCCCCGCACGCTGCGCAGCGCTCATGGCCTGGGCCACATGTTCATAAGCCACTTTTTTGTCGCCCCGGATGTAGAGCTGGGGTTGTGGGTCTTTGGCTGCGTGTTCGCGCAGTGCATCCTCCAGGGCGTCAGCCGCTACAGGCTGTTGGCCTAAAAAGAACTGGCCCTGGCTGTCCACGGCCAGTTGCAAGCTCTCGGGCGGTGTTTTGTCTTGGCTGCTGCTGGTGCGGGGCAGTTCCACCTTCACGGCGTGTTGCACCACCGGGATGGTGATGATGAAGATGATCAGCAGCACCAGCATGACGTCCACCAGGGGCGTCATGTTGATTTCGTTCATCACGTCATCGTTGTTGTCGTTGATTTCAAAGGACATGCGGGTTTCCTGGTCGGCAGGTCAGCTGCTCAGTGGCCAACATGCGCTGCAGCAAGGTGGGATGGGTGATTGGCCTGCGCCGACGGGCTCACGCGGGCACCGGTCACGTAATAGGCGTGCAGATCATGCGCAAAACGGTTCATGCGGGCGATGATGAATTTGTTGCCACGCACCAGGGCGTTGTAGCCCAGCACCGCCGGAATGGCCACGGCCAGGCCCAGCGCCGTCATGATCAGGGTTTCGCCAATCGGGCCAGCTACCGCGTCGATGCTGGCGTTGCCGGTGGCGCCGATGGCCACCAGCGCGTGGTAGATGCCCCAGACGGTGCCAAACAAACCCACGAACGGGGCGGTGGAGCCAATCGACGCCAGGATGGCCAGGCCGTTTTGCAGGCGGCTGGTGTGGTCGTCAATGCAGTTGCGCAGGCTGCGCGTGACCCAGTCGCTCACGTCCAGACGGTCATGCAACTGTTTTTGTGCCGCCTGGTGGTGTTCTGTGGCCTCTTGCCCCACTTGGGCCAGCGTGTGGAACATGTTGTCCGGGCGGTGGCTGAGCACGGCCAAGCCTTCGGCCAGACTGGTGGAGTGCCAGAACTGTTCGCTGCTCAAGGCACTTTGTTTGTGTTTCCACACGTCCAGCGCCTTGAGCACGATGACGACCCAGCTGGTGACCGACATGCCGATCAGTGCGATGAGGATCAGGCGGGTGACGGCGTCCCCTTGGGTCCAGATGTGGGTGAGGCCAAATGATTCGGGCATGAAAAAACTCCTGTGAATGGGATCGGGCAAAAAATGGTGGGCAGTCGGGCCGGTGGGGGCGAATCAGTCCAGCACAAAGCGGATGGGCACGTTGAACCACATGGCCTCGGGCGCGCCGTTGCGTTGGCCGGGCACAAAGCGCCAGCGCTGCACGGTGGAAAGGGCGGTCTCGTCCAGGCGCAAGTAACCGCTGGATGTTCGGATTTCGGCCTTTTCGGCGCGGCCCTCGGGCGTGATCAAGACGCGAATGATGACGGTGCCTTGCTCGCCCAGGCGTTTGCTTTGGCGCGGGTAGGGTGGGGCCGGGTTGTTCAGGTAGTCGGCGCTGGTGGACGGCAGCACCACGGCCGCCGCTGTGGGGTTGTTGGCCGGGCGCTGGTTGCCTGCCTGCAGTGCGGCAGGTGTGGCCGGGGCAGGCGCAGCGCTTGGCACGATGGGCGCGGCATCGCTGGGGGCTGTGCGTGACAGCACAGGCGCGGGTTGCACGGGAGGGCTGATGGGCTTGGCCTGGGGCTGCCGCTCGGGGTCAGGTTTGGTTTTGGCTTGGGTTTGGGGTTTCGCCGGTTCAGGCTTGGGTGCGGCCGGGGCGGGGGCATCTATGACCACGCTGGCCATGATCACGTTGTCGGGTGCGCCTGCGGGGACCACGCGGGTCAATAATCCGCTGCCGAGCAAGCAAGCCACGCCAACGTGGCCCAGCATCACCGCACCGGTCACGCGCCAGGCGCGGCTTGGATGAGTGCGGTGGGGCCGATGCATCGGTTCTTCAAGATGGGCTGCTTGCATAAAGTGGGGCTCAAAGGAAATCAAGGGGCATCAAACGGTCTGCAGAGGCCACAAACGATCGATGTCAATGTCTTGAAGGTGCGCGCAACCCGTCAAAGCCATGGTGGTTTCGAACTCGTCGCGCAGCAGGCGCAGCACATGCGCTGCACCGCGTGCGCCCGCATGGGCCAGGCCATACAGGGCAGGGCGGCCAATCAGCGCGGCATCAGCCCCCAGGGCCAGTGCTTTGAACACATCGGTGCCACGCCGGATGCCACCATCGACCAGCACCGGCGCTTGTGGGTGGTGCTGGCGAACGGCTTGCACGATGCGCGGCAGTAACTCGGCCGTGGCCGGCAGGGTGTCGAGCACGCGGCCGCCGTGGTTGCTCACGATCACACCTGCTGCGCCCAGATTCAGCGCTTGCACAGCGTCTTGCGGGTGGGTGATGCCCTTGAGCAGCACGGGCAGGCGGGTCTGGCCAATCAACCACTGCACATCGGCCCAGGTGGGGGCGGCATCGGCCAAGCCAGCGCACAGGCCTTGGGCGTGGGTTTTTGCAGGGCTGTTGTCGGGGGCCTTCCAATGCACCGCCTTCACGCCCTCGGGCAAAGGCATGCCGTGGCGGCGTTCGCGGTCTCGCACGCCGTGTACCGGGGCGTCCACCGTGAGCACCAGGGCTTCAAAACCAGCGGCTTCAACCTGTGCCAACAGCTCGTGCATGGCCCCCCGATCGGCCAGCCAATAGAGCTGAAACCACAAGGGGCCACGTTCGGCGTCTGAAGCCACCAGCGCCGCCACGTCGTGCATGGGCGTGCTGGTCTGGTGGGACAACACCATGCCGCAGCCTTGCGCGGCGGCGGCCAAAGCCATGCCCGATTCCCCATCGGCATGGGCCCAGCGCTGGTAAGCCATGGGCGCCACCAGCAGCGGCATGGGCCAGTCGCGGCCCAGCAAACGGCAACGCGTGTGGCCACCGCGCAGGTCTTGCAAAACGCGCGGCGACAAACGCAGACTTTGCCAAGCGGCCACGTTGTGGCGCAGTGTGATTTCGTCTGCTGCACCGCCGCTGAAATAGGCCCAAGCCGCCTCGCTCAGAGCCGCTTGTGCGGCCTGTTCGTGGTCTTGCAGGTTGACGATGGGCTGGGTCATGGTGTGTGCGGTTTGCGGGTTGCGGGTTCAAAGGGCAGATCAGGTGTTGGCCCACTGGCGCAGCAGCTGGTGATACACCCCGGTCAAAGCCGTGGTCTCGGGCGTTTCGCCGTGTTGTTCACGCAGCTTGAGCAGGTTCATGTCCAGATCGAACAGGATGCGGCGCTGCTCATCCGAGCGCACCATGCTCTCGACCCAGAAAAAGCAAGCCAGGCGCTGCCCGCGTGTGACGGGCGTGACCTCGTGCAAGGTGTTGCCGGGGTACAGCACGGCATGCCCTGCAGGCAGCTTGACGCGGTGCACCACGCTTTGGTCTTGCGCACTCAGCTCGCCGCCTTCGTAGTCATCGGGGTCGTTCAAAAAGACGGTGCACGACAGGTCGCAGCGCACGCGCTGGCCGTCGGCACGCAGTCGAATCGCGTTGTCAATGTGCCAGCCGTAATGCGGAAATTCAGGCGTGTAGCGGTTGATGCGGGGTGTGAACACCTTCAAAGGCAAGGCTGCTGAAAAGAAGGTGCTCGACTGGTCCAGTCCACCGAGCACCCAGTGGCGAATTTGCGCGGCCACCGGGTGTTGGTGTGGCAGTTGCAGGTTGTCTTTGACCGTGCGGGCTTGCGGGCCTGCACTGTCCTGCCCGTCAGCCCAGTCGGATTCGGGCAGGGCCAGCAACAGCTCGCGGGCCTGGCGCACGGTGTCCGGGCTGAGCAATTCGGGCAGGAATCGGACCATGTGGTTGGCGTCCTCAGAATTTGTAAGACGCGGTGATTTGCGTCAAACGGCCTGCACCCGGGATGTAGTGGCCGGGGTACAACTGATCGGCATACAGCTTGTTGGTGACGTTGCTCACATTGGCTTTGAAGCTCAGGGCATCGCTGTAGGCGTATTCGGCCATCACATCGCCCACCACAAACGAGGGCACTTCAAATGCGGCACGGGTCGGGGTCTGGCGACCCCGGAAAGTCAGACCAGCGCCTGCACGCCATTGCCCGTTGATTTGGTAAGTCGTCCAGGCGCTGCCGCTGTGCACAGGGGTCAGGGCGGGACGGTCGCCCAAGCGCTCGCCGGCGGAGTTTTGGAGGCACGAACCTGTAGCAGGGCAAGGCGCGGCTTTGCTGACTTTGGCATCCGGCATCCAGGTGAAGGAGCCAAACACTTCCCATTTTTGCGTCAAGCGCCCCGCCACATCCAGCTCCAGACCCGAGGCATAGCGGCTGCCGGTCAGTGTGACCACAGGCAGCAAGGGGTCGGTGTTGCGTTCATTCTTTTTGGTGGCGCGGAACAAAGCCAGGCGCGTGGTGAAGCGTTTGTCAGCCGAGTCGAGCTTGGCGCCCAGCTCCCAATTCACGGATTGCTCGGGTGGTGTGTCCACATTCGTCGGCCCAAGGGAATAGGAGTCCCCAGAGGTGTTGAACGAGGTGCCATAAGACAAGTGGAAGGACTGCAAGTCATTGGGCTGGAACAGCACGCCTGCGCGTTGGCTCCACTCGCCCACCTTCATGCGGTAGCGGGTTGGGGTGCCATTGTCCGTGGCGTTGGGGGGAGGGCCGAACTGGGCGAAGTCGCCTTTGAGGCTGTCGTAGCGCAAGCCCCCCAATACTTTCCATTGGGGTGCCACTTGCACCAGGTCTTGCAGGTACGCACCCCAGCCGGTGCTGCTGTACTGGTTGTTCACACGCAGCACGCGGGTGCTTTCGTTGACCCTGGCGCCGTCATGCGGTGTGCCAATGGTGGTGGTGGGCTTGGTGATGGTCACGCCACCTTGCGCACCTGCTGTGCGGGCGGCGTAAACGGTTTTGTCTTCGGTGGCCAGGTCGACCCCGGCCATCAATTCGTGCTTCAGGCCCAGTGCCTGGAACTTCTTGCTGAAATCACTTTGCAGATGCAGCGTGTCCATGTCCTGAATCTTCAGGTGATTGCCCCGGGTCATGACCGTGTTGGGGCCGAAGGTGGCCAAACTGACGGCTTGCCTGCCCGGTTGGCTGGCGGCGTTGGCAAACCGCACGGCACCTGCGCGCTGATCGCGCTCGTATTGCCCCTTGCGGATTTGCGTTTTCAGTTCGCTGTCGGCCGAGAATCGGTGTGTGTGGCTGGCCGTCAAGTGTGTCGCGCGGCCCGCGTTGTAGTCGCTGGCTGCGCCGTAATAGGCTTTGGGGTCCAGCGGCAAGACGGTGGACTCCAGCGGGGAGGCGGAGGTGCTGGGGCGAATCCAGGGCATGCCATAGTTCATGCCATTGTTGTTGTTCAGGTGGTACAAGCCAAGTTGGAACTCGTTCTTCTCGCCAATGCCCCAGCGGTAAGCCCCGGCGATGCCTTCTTTGTCCAAAGAACTGCCCGAGCCGTTGTTGTCGGCTTGGGTTTTCATCACGTTCAAGCGCAGCGCGGCACTTTCTCCGGTTTGTTTGTTGAAGTCGCCCACCAGCCGCACATGCTTGTGCGAGCCCAGGGTCAAGTCCACCTGGCTTTCATCCATGAGGCGGGGTGTTTTGCTGACCTGGTTGACTGCGCCGCCTGTGGAGCCGCGGCCAAACAGCATGGAGGCCGAGCCGCGCAGCACTTCCAGGCGGTCCAGGTTGAAGGTGTCGCGTTCGTAAAAAGCCGGGTCGCGCACGCCGTCGACAAACACATCACCCATGGACTGCAAGGAAAAGCCGCGCAAACGGATGTCTTCTTCACCCCCTTCGGCTGCCATAAAGCTGATGCCTGCGGTGTTTTTCAACGCTTCTTTGAAGGTGTCCAAGTTGCGGTCATCCATCAGTTTTTCGGTCACCACGGTCACCGATTGCGGAATGTCGCGCAGTGCTTGCTGGCCTTTGCCGATGCGTGTTTCCGAGGCGCGCACGCCGTTCTTGCCCTCGGCCATGTCGGTTTCGGCCTTGTCCTTGACGGTCACCGTTTTGAGGGTGCTCTCTCCAGGCTTGTTTTGGGCCATGGCGGCAGGCGCGGCTGAGAGGGAGCCCGCCAGCATGATGGCAGCCAGTGGCAGCAGTGTGCCTGGAGGGCGCGAATTTTGGGCGTGTGTGTGTCTTTGAGTCATGGTGATGCGCGTCATTGATGGATGGGGAAAAGGCAAATCAGGTTTGCCGATGGGTTCAATGGCTGGCTATCACCACCCGGGCGTGCGCCCGGTGTGAATGGCTGGCTGATGGAGACAAGGGTGGTCGCCAGTGGCGACCACCGGGTGAGGCCTTACTTGAAGCCCACGCGGTCCAGCATTTGCTGCACCTTGACCTGGTTCATGCCGACGGCGCTGATTGGGATCAGCTCGCTTTTGAAGCTGCCGCCCGTCATGGCTTTGAGGGCCGGGTTGTCAAAGCTCACGCCCTTGGCCGCTGGCCACTCGTTGTTGCCGTTGGCAAAGTGGTTTTGCGCTGAGGGGCTGGCCAGGTATTCGAGGAACTTGACCGCGTTGTCGGTGTTTTTGGCATACCTTGCCACAGCGCCACCGGCCACGTTCACATGCGTGCCCCAAGAGTTTTGGTTGGGGAAGACCACGCCGATTTTTTCGGTCACCGCTTTGTCGGCCGGGTTGCTTGACCGCATCATGCGGGCCAGGTAATAGGTGTTGGTGACGGCCACGCCGCATTCGCCCGAGGCCACGCCTTTGATCTGGTCGGTGTCACCGCCTTTGGGGCTGCGGGCCATGTTGTCCACCAAGCCCTTGAGCCAGACTTCGGTTTTTTGCGGACCCAGGTGCTCGGTCATGGCACCAAACAGGCTCAGGTTGTAGGGGTGCGAGCCGCTGCGGATGCACAAACTGCCCTTGAACTTGGCATCGGCCAGCTTCTCGTAGCTGTCGACATCGGTTTTGCTGAACTTGAGCTTGTCATACACGATCACACGCGCCCGAGTGGACAGGCCAAACCAAGCCGTGCCACCGTTGTCTGCTGGTTTGGCGCGCAAGTTGGCGGGAATGGCTGCTTCGAGTTTGGCCGACTTGATGGGCAAAAACAGGCCATCTACTTCAGCACGCCACAGGCGGGCGGCGTCCACCAGCAAAATCACGTCGGCCGGTGAGGCTGCGCCCTCGGCTTTGAGTCGGGCGAGAATACCGGCATCGTCGGCATCGACCCGGTTGATCTTGATGCCGGTGGCTTTGGTGAAGTCGCTGTACATGACTTCATCGGTGGGGTAGTGGCGGGCCGAGTAGATGTTGAGGGTCTTGTCTTGTGCCATGGCAGCTGCCGATGCGCTCAAGCAGGTCATGATCAGTGCAGATTGGAGAAAGTTCATTGGATCAAGCTTCAAGAAGTTGCTGTGCATGGCTTGAATTTTATATCAAATGAGAATCATTATCAATAAGGAGGATGTGTGAACGTGAAAAACAATGACAACTTGACAGGTGAGGTGGCTTGTGTGCGCCCTGTGTGGGGGCGGGCCATAGGTCTGTTGGTTTTGGCATGTGGGCTTTGGTTATCAGGCTGTACCAGTGTCGGGCCAACCCGGTCGGATGCCTCGGGGGCCAGCCCAGCGCCAGAGCGCCGCACGGTGCAGCTGGGCCTGGCTTTGGGCGGTGGCGCGGCCAGAGGCTTTGCCCATGTGGGGGTAATTCAGGTGCTCGAAGAAGCGGGTCTGCAACCGAGCCATGTCACGGGAACGTCGGCCGGCAGTCTGGTGGCAGCCCTGTATGCCAGCGGCAAAAGTGGCAGTGAACTGACCCGGCTGGCCGAGTCCATGCAAGAAGCGGAAATCACCGACTGGATGCTTCCCATCCTGAACCGGGGTGCCTTGCGCGGTGAGGCGCTGGCCAAATATGTGAACACCCAGGTTGGTGGCAAAAACCTAGAGCAGATGAAGATTCCCTTGGGCATTGTGGCCACCGATTTGCGCACGGGTGAGGCCATCACGTTCAGACGGGGCAACACGGGGGCTGCTGTGCGGGCATCGAGTGCGGTGCCTGCGGTGTTTCAGCCTGTTCGGATCGGCGGCAATGAATATGTTGATGGTGGCTTGGTGGCCCCGGTGCCCGTGCGCCAGGCCCGTGACATGGGGGCTAATTTCGTGATCGCGGTGGACATTTCCAGCGATCCCGAGGGCAATCCATCAGGCGACACCTTCCAGATTCTGATGCAGACCTTTGCCATCATGGGCAAGAGCATCAACACGCTGGCCTTGAAGGACGCCGATTTTGTGGTTCGGCCCGCCTTGTCGGGCGTCAAAAGTGCCGACTTTGGCGCCCGTCGACGCTCCATTGACGCCGGGCGTGCCGCCATGCTGGCCCAATTGCCACGCCTGAAAGAGCGCTTGGCCGCCTTTGAAGCGGGGCGTTGAACTGATGCAGGGGCTGTCGCATGTGGCGGGCCCTGCAAAAGCACAAAAAAAGGGCTGATCTTGCGATCAGCCCTGGAAGGGATCCCTGTTTCCCTGACGAAATTCAAAGAGATCCGAGGAGACAACTTGCAAAAACAGCATCAGGTCTTTGCAAAACCTGCCGCTTGAGGAAATTACTTTTTCTTGGCAGTCTTGGGCGCAGCAGTTTGTGCCACGGCAGCCAGGTTGGACTCGGCCAGGTCAGTGGCTTGCTTGACCGCTTTTTGAACGGATTCGAAAGCGCTTGTTGCCGCTGTCACGGCACCCTTCATCATGGCCACAGCTTGCTCGGAGCCAGCCGGGGCATTGGAGGCGGCGCTGTCCACCAAAGAAGCGAATTGCTGTTGCGCGGCAGCAGCCTGAGCTTCGAAAGCCTTGGTGAACTCACCCCCGGTGCCGGTTGCGATGTCGTACAGGTGACGGCTGTAAGCGGCTGTTTTTTCGGCCAATGGCTGGAACAGGCTCGCTTGCATGGCCACCAACTCTTGGGCGTCTTTCACGCTCAGAGCGGCTTGGGTGTTGCTGGACGATTCGTCCAGGGCGGCTTTGGCGGCAGTCAGGTTCAGCTCGACCAGTTTTTCCACGCCTTCGAAGGCTTTGGCGGTCAGGCCAAACAAGGTTTCGACATTGGCTTTGTGGGAAGCAACGATTTGTTCAGCGGTCATCATGAGAATCTCCAGATCAAGGTTAAAAAGGTTCAAGAGACTGCGCCGAAACTGGCCGGGGCCATACAGCTTTGTTGCAGTGCAGCATGGTTTTGATTTTAGGGGTTCTGGCGGTTCGTGCAAGGGTATTGAACCCTTTTGAATCCATTTTAGAGAGCATTTTCTAGAATTCACAGTTCGCTTCCTCACTGACATGAACGCCTGTTCATGCGGCCCTATTCATGCACGCTTATTACGCCGATCACTTTGTTTTGCCTTTGCCTGAAGGGCACCGTTTTCCAATGCACAAATACAGCCGCCTGCGCGACCGGCTCTCGCAGGAGTTGCCAGGCGTGCGCATGTGCGAAGCCCCCGCCACCAGCGACGGCGAGCTGGCGCTGGTGCACACGCCCGGCTACATACAAGGCGTGGCCACGGGCAGCCTGGACGCAGCGGTGCAGCGAGAGATCGGTTTTCCCTGGAGTGCGGCCATGGCCGAGCGGGCGCGCCGTTCGGTCGGGGCGACCATCGCGGCGGCCAGAGACGCATTGGCCCAGGGCGTGGCGGGCAATCTGGCCGGTGGCACCCATCACGCCTATGCCGACAAAGGGGGCGGGTTTTGCGTCTTCAACGACATCGCGGTCACGGCCCGGCTGATGCAGGCCGAAGCGTGGCGTCAGCAGCGGCAAGCACTGCAGGTGGCGGTGATCGACCTGGATGTGCACCAGGGCAATGGCACGGCGCACATCTTTGCCAACGACCCTACGGTATTCACTTTGTCCATGCACGGGGAAAAGAATTTCCCATTTCGCAAGGCCGCGAGTGATCTGGATGTGGGCCTGCCCGACGGCTGCACCGATGGCCCTTATCTGGAAGCGCTGCACCAGGCCCTGCAAGCCTTGCAGGACCGGTTTGACCCGCAACTGATCATCTACCTGGCCGGGGCTGATCCGCACGAGGGCGACCGCCTGGGGCGCCTGAAATTGAGCGCGGACGGCATGCAAGCGAGGGACCGCATGGTGATGGATTGGGCCTGGCAACGGCGCTTGCCGGTGGTGCTGTGCATGGGCGGTGGTTATGGGCATGACATCGAGACCACCGTGCAGGTGCAAATGCAGACCTGGGACGTGGCTTTGAGCTACTGGCAACGCTGGCACAATCTCGTGCGATGAACACCCCTGTTTCGCCCACAGCCAAACCCCAAGCCGACGCCCGCAGCAGCTACAAGGCGTTTCGCGCCATCAGCACGCGCTGGATGGACAACGACGTTTACGGCCATGTGAACAACGTGGTCTATTACAGCTGGTTTGACACCGCCGTGAACGCCACCCTGATCGAGCAGGGCGTTCTCGACATCCACGCGGGCAGCACCATCGGCTTGGTGGTGGAAACCCAGTGTTTTTACTTCGCGCCGCTGGCTTTTCCGCAAACCATTGACGCGGGCATCCGCGTGGCCAAGCTGGGTACATCCAGCGTGCGTTACGAGGTGGGTCTGTTTGCGCAAGGCGAAGAACTGACCGCCGCGCGAGGCCATTTTGTGCATGTGTACGTGGACCGCGAAACCCGCCGCCCGGTGCCCCTGCCTGCCGCACTCAAAACATTTCTGGAGACATTGACATGATGAACATTGGACCCCAGGTCAGCACCCGCGTGAACGACCCGGACAGCGTGGACGCCGCAATTCTGAGTCGCTTTTCGGCCCGCGCCTATCTGTCCCAAGCGGTCGAGCGCAGCGTGTTGCAAGAGTTGCTGAGCATTGCCGCCCGCGCCCCCAGCGGCACCAACACCCAGCCCTGGAAGGTCTATGTTCTGCAGGGAGCCAAACGCGACGAGCTGGTGGCCAAAACCTGCGCTGCGCACGACGCCATCAGCGCCAACCCCGCATTGGCCGCTGACTACGCCGAGGCCTACGACTATTACCCCGAAAAATGGGTCAGCCCCTACATCGACCGCCGCCGCGAGTGCGGTTTTGGCCTGTATGGCGTGCTGGGCATCGGCAAGGGCGACAAAGCCATGATGCACGCGCAGCACCAAAAGAACTTCCGCTTTTTTGACGCGCCCGTGGGGCTGATATTTACCATCGACAAAGTCATGGGCCGGGGCAGTTTGCTCGACTACGGCATGTTTTTGCAGAGCATCATGGTGGCCGCCCGCTCGCGTGGCCTGCACACGTGTCCGCAAGCGGCGTGGAACGGTTTTTCCAACATCATCTTGCCGCTGGTGGGTGCGGGTGACAACGAAATGGTGGTCTGCGGCATGTCGCTGGGCTATGCCGACGAATCGGCGCTGGTCAACACCTTCCAGACCACCCGCGTAGCCGCGCAAGACTTCACTCATTGGGTGGACTGAAGCCGTACGATCCGAACAACAAGGCCAATCTGATGGGCATCAGCTTGCGCCTTGCCTGTGCACTGGGACGCCGAGCCCTGAAGGCGCTTGCTTTACCATCTGCCATCGCCTAACGCGTTGCCCCCTCAACAGGGGTGACCCTCACACGCCATGATCATCACCAGCTTGCTCGACACTGACCTCTACAAATTCACCATGATGCAGGTCGTGCTGCACCAGTTTCCGGGGGCGCAGGTCGAATACAAATTCAAGTGCCGCAACCCGGGCATACCACTGGCGCAGTTTGTCCATGAAATTCGCCAGGAAATCCGCTCGCTGTGCAGCCTGAGTTTCACCGAAGGCGAGCTGCAGTACTTGCGCTCACTGCGCTTCATCAAGAGCGACTTTGTGGACTTTTTGGGGCTGTTCAAACTCAACGAAAAATACATCCAGGTCACGGCGCTGCCCTCGCAAGAGATCGACATCACCATCCAGGGCCCCTGGCTGCACACCATTTTGTTCGAGATCCCGGTGTTGGCCATCGTCAACGAGGTCTATTTCCGCAACACCCAAAAGGTGCCTGATCTGATGGAGGGCCGTCGCCGACTCGACACCAAAATCGCCCAATTGCAAGCCCCGGGCCTTGAAACACTCAAAATTGCCGACTACGGCACGCGTCGACGCTTTTCACGGGCTTGGCATGAAGAGGTGCTGCGGGTTTTGTCCGCCCGATTGGGCACAGGACCTGGTGGTCAGTTCGCAGGAACCAGCAACGTGTATTACGCCTATTTGTTGGGCCTGACGCCGCTGGGCACCATGGCACACGAGTATTTGCAGGCCGCCCAAGCACTGGGGCCGCGCTTGCGTGACAGCCAGATTTTTGCCTTTGAGTCGTGGGCCAAGGAATACCGGGGCGACCTGGGCATTGCGCTCAGCGATGTCTATGGTTTGAACGCCTTCTTGCGCGATTTCGATTTGTACTTTTGCAAGTTGTTTGACGGCGCACGGCATGACAGCGGCGACCCTTTCAGCTGGGGCGAGCGCATGATTGCGCATTACCAGCAAAACCGGGTAGACCCGAGGACCAAGACCCTCATCTTCAGCGACAGTTTGACCATTCCGCGCACGATTGAGCTGTACCAACAATTCCGTGAACGCTGCCTGCTGGCCTTTGGTGTGGGGACCAACTTGACGAATGACCTGGGTTACGAGCCGCTGCAAATCGTCATCAAAATGACGCGTTGCAACGGTCAGCCCGTGGCCAAGCTGTCGGACTCGCCTGGCAAGGGCATGTGTGACGATGAAAAGTATTTGGCATATTTGCGCCAAGTTTTTGAAATTGCCCCCAACGCCTGAACAGGAGACGGGGCCGTTAACATACAACACCATTTAACAGGAGATGCGCATCATGACGCTATGGGGTAAGCGGTGGACCGCGTGGCTGGCTTTGCCGCTGTTGTTGTTGTCCGGCGGGGCTTTTGCCGCCGATTTTGATGGCGCTCAGCTGTCGGCGATGTGGGGTGTGCCGTTTGCGGGCATCTTGTTGTCGATTGCCTTGATGCCTTTGCTTTTGCCGCATTTTTGGCATCACCACTATGGCAAAGTGGCAGCAGCTTGGGGCTTGGCATTCCTCGTGCCTTTTGCCTTGGTGTTTGGTCCCGCAGCGGCAGGTACGAACACGGTGCACGCCCTTTTTGCTGAATACATCCCCTTCATCATTTTGCTCACCGCCTTGTTCACCGTGTCGGGCGGCATTTTCATCCGTGGCAACTTGCACGGAAGCCCTGGCCTGAACACCGCCATCCTGGCCATTGGTGCAGTGCTGGCCAGCTTCATGGGCACCACGGGGGCGTCCATGCTGCTGATTCGCCCGCTCATCCGCGCCAACGACAACCGCAAGCATGTGGCGCATGTGGTGGTGTTTTTCATCTTCATCGTCTCCAACGCTGGCGGCTCTTTGACGCCTTTGGGTGATCCGCCCTTGTTTTTGGGCTTTTTGAAGGGCGTGGACTTCTTCTGGACCATCAAAACCATCTTCCCCGAGACATTGTTCTTGGTGGGCAGCTTGCTCGTCATTTTCTTTGCACTCGATTCCTGGTATTACCACCGACGCGAAGAGCTGTTGCCGCATGACCCGACACCCGACTCCAAAGCGATTGGTTTTGATGGGGCCATCAATTTCTGGCTGCTGGCAGCCGTCGTAGGCTTGGTGTTGATGAGCGGATTCTGGAAGTCGCCTGTTTCTTTCAACATCTACGGCACAGAAGTCGGTTTGCCCGGCGTTTTGCGCGATCTGGGCCTGTTGGTCGTGACCTTTGTGTCACTCAAGATCACCCCTGCCAAAGTGCATGAAGACAACCAATTTGGCTGGGGCCCCATGGCCGAAGTGGCCAAGTTGTTTGCTGGCATTTTCCTGACCATCATCCCGGTCATCGCCATGCTCAAGGCGGGTGTCAACGGCCCATTCGGCGCTGTGGTTCAAGCGGTGACCCGACCCGATGGCAGCCCCGACGTGATGATGTATTTCTGGATCACGGGCGCATTGAGTTCATTCCTTGACAACGCGCCCACTTATTTGGTGTTTTTCAACACCGCAGGCGGTGACCCGCAGGTGCTGATGACCACACTGGCCCCGACCTTGGCCGCCATTTCGGCTGGTGCCGTGTTCATGGGGGCCAACACCTACATCGGCAATGCGCCCAACCTGATGGTCAAAGCGATTGCCGAAGACCGTGGCGTGAAGATGCCCAGCTTCTTTGGGTACATGTTGTGGTCGGGCGCAGTCCTGATTCCTTTGTTCGTGGTCATGAGTTTCATCTGGTTCCAGTGATGTCCAAACCCGCTGTTTTGGTGGCCCGAGCCATCTTCCCCGAGGTCCTGCAGTCTTTGGCGCAGGTGTTTGAAGTCGAAAGCAACCAGGCCGATGAAGTTTGGTCTGCAGCCGAACTCACGCGCCGCATGCAAGGCAAAGTGGGGGCACTCACCACCGGTAGCGAGCGCATCGATGCGGCGCTG
The DNA here is from genome assembly GCF_001270065.2 of Limnohabitans planktonicus II-D5. Lineage (GTDB taxonomy): Bacteria > Pseudomonadota > Gammaproteobacteria > Burkholderiales > Burkholderiaceae_C > Limnohabitans_A > Limnohabitans_A planktonicus. Next base: position 35,428 of record NZ_LFYT02000005.1, on the reverse strand, counting down.
CTGCAGGCCAACCCGCAGCTGCGCATCGTGGCCAACATGGCCGTGGGCTTCAACAACTTTGATGTGCCCGCCATGACTGCTGCGGGTGTGCAGGCCAGCAACACGCCCGACGTACTGACCGAAACCACGGCCGATTTTGGCTTTGCTTTGCTCATGGCCACCGCCCGCCGCATCACCGAAAGCGAGCATTTCTTGCGCGCAGGTCACTGGACCAAGTGGAGCTACGACATGTTCGCCGGGGCCGAGGTGCATGGCGCCACCATCGGCATCATTGGCATGGGCCGCATCGGTCAGGGCATTGCCCGCCGGGCGGCGCATGGCTTTGGCATGCAAGTGATTTACCACAACCGCTCGCGCCTGAATCCCGAGTTGGAGGCCGCCTGCAAAGCCCGCTATGTGAGCAAGGAGGAGTTGCTCAACACGGCGGACCATGTGATGCTGGTGGTGCCCTACAGTGCCGAGTCGCACCACACCATTGGCGCCGCCGAGCTGGCCCAGATGAAGCCCACAGCCACCTTGGTCAACATTGCACGCGGCGGCATTGTGGACGATGCGGCCTTGGCCAAAGCCTTGGCAGCGCGCCAAATTGCTGCGGCGGGCATTGATGTGTTCGAGGGCGAGCCTTCGGTGCACCCTGACTTGCTCAAAGTGCCCAATGTGGTGCTCACCCCACACATCGCCAGCGCGACCATCCAGACCCGCAAGGCCATGGCCCAGCTGGCAGCTGACAACCTGGTGGCTTACCTGAGCCGTGGCCAGGCGCTGACACCTTTGAACAGCTTGCCCGGCACCGCCGCATGAACGAATGGTTCATGCTGGCCCTGGGTGGGCTGAACCTGTTGTTGTTGATCTGGCTGCTGCTGCGCCGCAGCGCTTCGCCCGATGCGCAAGCGCAGCAAATCGCTGCGCTGCTGACCGAGCAAATTGCAGCGCAAAGGGGCGAACAAAACACCTGGTATCAGCAACAGTTTGCGGTCATACAAAGCCAAACCGAACGCCTTGAGCGCGAACTGCGCACCGAAATCAGTCAATCCGGTGTGCAAGGCCGACAAGAGGCCATGCAGACCCTCACACTGTTCCAGCAATCGCTGCTGCAGCAAAGCGCTGAAGCTTCCCGCACGCAAAACCAGCAAATCGACGCGCTGGCCCAGCAACTGGCCTTGCTGCAAAAAAGCCTGACCGACAGCCTGGCCCAGCAGGTCAATGCGCTGTCTGAGGCGAATGCCCGACGTCTGACCGAAATGCGCGGCACCATGGAAACCCAGCTGTCGCAGCTGCAGCAAAGCAATGCCGCCAAGCTGGACGAGATGCGCCAGACCGTAGACGAAAAACTGCAAGCCACCTTGCAAGCCCGCCTGGGCGAGAGCTTCAAACAAGTGGCCGATCGTCTGGAGCAGGTGCACAAGGGCCTGGGCGAAATGCACACCCTGGCGCAAGGCGTGGGCGACCTCAAGCACCTGCTGACCAATGTCAAGACCCGAGGCATGTTCGGCGAGGCGCAACTGGCCTCGCTGCTCGAACAAGTGCTCACGCCCGAGCAATACGCGGTGCAGGTGGCCACGCGGCCTGGCGACAAAAACAGGGCGGACTTTGCGATTCGTCTGCCGGGCCGCTCGGACAGCGGTCAGCCCGTGTGGTTGCCGATTGACGCGAAGTTTCCCAATGAAGATTACGAGCGCCTGCTCGAAGCCCAAGGTCGCGCTGACCCGGTGCAGGCTGAGCTGTGCGCCAAGGCGCTGGAAACGCGCATCAAGCTTGAAGCCCGGTCGATTGCGGACAAATACCTGGAGCCCCCGCACACCACCGACTTTGCGGTCATGTTTTTGCCGACCGAAGGCTTGTATGCCGAGGTGCTGCGTCGCCCAGGGCTGATGGAAGCCCTGCAACGCGACCACCGCGTCACGCTGGCCGGCCCCACCAACCTGATGGCCATGCTCAACGCCTTGCAAATGGGCTTCAGGACTTTGGCGCTTGAAAAACGCTCCAGCGAAGTCTGGCAGGTGCTGGGTGCCGTCAAAACCGAGTTTGGCAAGTTTGGCGATGTGCTGACCAAGGTGCGCAACCAGACCCAGACGGTGCTCAACACGCTCGACCAAGCGCAAACCCGCAGCAACGTGATGCATCGCGCCCTGCGCCAGGTGGATGCGCTGCCCGAGTTGCAAGCCCAAACACTCTTGCCCAGCGGGCCGGATGTTCCGCAAGAGGATGACAAGTGAGCCCCGATCTGGCCCGCCTGATTGCTGGCCAGATGTTTTTGCATGCGTGCATGGCGGGGACACGCATGGCCATTCCCTTGTTGGCCCTCAAGCAGGGATTCAGTCCCGTGGCAGTGGGGGCACTGTTGGCCTTGTTCGCGCTGTCCGCCATGTTTTTGGCGCTGCCTGCAGGCCGTTACAGCGACCGACGGGGCTTGCAAAAAATCCTGCGCATCAGCATTGTCCTGGCAGCATCGGGTGTGCTGTTGTCGGCGCTGTGGCCAATATTCCCGGTCATGTGCCTGAGCGCTTTGGCCGCAGGCGGTGCCACCGGCATGGCTGTGATCGCCATGCAGCGCCATGTGGGCCGCATGGCCAAAGACCAGATCGCACTCAAGGTGGCGTTCAGTTGGTTGTCTCTGGGGCCAGCCGTGTCCAATTTTGTCGGCCCTGTGCTGGCTGGCTTGTTGATTGACTTTGCCGGACCCGAGGCGGGGCACGTTTCGGGCTTCAGATGGGCCTTCTTGCTGATGGCCGTGTTTCCGCTGTTCACATGGTTTTGGGTGCGCCCAGTGCCTGAGCTGCCCCTCTCACCCGAACTCGCCAACGACAAACCCCGACGTGCGCTGGATTTGCTGGCCGAGCCCATGTTGCGGCGTTTGCTGGCGGTCAACTGGTTGCTGTCCTCATGCTGGGATGTGCACACCTTTGTGGTGCCTGTGCTGGGGCACGAGCGCGGTTACAGCGCTTCGGTGGTGGGGGGCATCCTGGGCGCGTTTGCCTTGGCGGCGGCCTTCATTCGGGTGTGTTTGCCGTTCATTGCGCGGCATGTCAAAGAGCATCAAATCATCACGGGCGCGATGGTCTGCACAGCCTTGCTGTTTGCGGTGTACCCCCTCATGCCCACCGCAGGGGCCATGGGGGCGTGCTCGGTGCTGCTGGGTTTGGTGTTGGGTACGGTGCAGCCCATGATCATGAGCACCTTGCACCAAATCACCCCGGCGCACCGCCAGGGCGAGGCGCTGGGTTTGCGGCTGATGAGCATCAACGCGTCGAGTGTGCTGATGCCCATGCTCTTTGGCGCGGCCGGTGCCATTGCGGGCGTGGCCCCTGTGTTTTGGGTGGTGGGCACATCGGTGGGCCTGGGTGCCCGAATGGCCTGGAAACTCAGGGCCACACACAGCCATTGAACCTGAGTGCGAGGGGCAGGCCCACCCCCTTGGGGGCTTATTTTTGCAGCAGGGCGTTGATGCTTTGCAGGTCTTCGGCCTTGAGCGTGCCGCTGGCCTGGCGCAGCTTGAGCTGGCCGACCAGCACGTCGTAGCGCGCTTTGGCCAGATCACGCTTGGTCTGGAACAGCTGGCTTTGGCTGTTGAGCACGTCGATGTTGATGCGCACGCCCACTTGATAGCCCAGCTTGTTGGCGTCCAGCGCGGCCTGGCTGGAGGCTTCCGCGGCTTCCAGCGCCTTGACCTGGCCAAGACCCGATTGCAGGCCCAGATAGGCGGTGCGCGTAGCTTGTGCCACCTGACGCTGTGCGCCTTCGAGGTCGTTGCGGGCCTTGTCTTCCAGGGCCAGGGTTTCACGGATGCGGTTCTGGGTGGCAAAACCTGCGAACAGGGGCATGTTGGCGGTAATGCCAACACTGGCAATCGTGATCTGGTTATTGACTGGAAGTACTGAAACAGACGTTCCATTGATGTTTTTCTGAACGTTGTAACCCAGTGTGAAATCCACAGTGGGCTTGTGCCCAGCTTCAGCTTTTTCAGTTTCGAGTTTGGCAATTTCCAGATTGACGCGGGCTTGCCGAATGCCGGGGTGAAGCTGTTCGCTTTGGGTGATCCATTCTTGGGCACCAGTCCCTGGAGCAGAGGGCAGGGTGGCAGCAGCATTCAGCACGGTGGGCTTGATGCCTGTTTTGCCGACCAACAATTCCAGTGCGACTGTTTTCACGCGCAGATCGTTGTCTGCGGCAATTTCCTGCGCTGTGACCAGATCAAATCGGGCTTGGGCTTCACGGGTGTCTGTGATGGTGGCTGTTCCCACTTCAAAATTGCGTTTGGCGCTGGCCAGTTGTTCCGCCACTGCGGCTTTTTGCGCTTTCACGAAAGTCAAACTGTCTTGTGAGGACAGAACATCGAAATAGGCCTGACTTGTGCGCACGATCAGGTCTTGTTCTGCCTGCAACAAGGTCGCCTGGGCCGCATCCATGGCTTTTTGGCTTTGTTGGTAAGTTGCCAAGTTGGCCGGGCGGTATAGCGGTTGTGTTGCGTTGATGCCCGCAGTTTGAGTGGTGTAGTTGTAGTTTGAGGTAGAGGTTTCAGGACTCATGGACCTGTCTGCTCGCGTCACGCCAGCTCCCAGACCCACAGTTGGCAACAACGCCGCCTTTCCCTGATCCGCTTTCGCCACATTGGCCTCGTACTGAAATTTTGCAGATTGGTAGCTGGCGTCATAGCCTTTGGCCATTTCGTACATGTCCACCAGACTTTGGGCCTGACTGGTGCTGCTCAGCGTGAGCAAAACGAGCAGGTGCAGGGGAACTCGGCGAAACAGGGTGGTGGACGGGCGGGATTGCTGCATGGACATCTTTCTTGAAGCCGAAAAGGCAAATTTCAGTAAACCGGAATGGACGGATCAACTTGCGCAGACCAGGCATGGATGCCGCCTGCCACGTTCACCACCTGGAAGCCATGCTGCTGTAAAAACGCTGCCACTTGCATGCTTCGGCTGCCATGGTGGCAAAGGCAGGCGATGGCGCGGGATTTGTCCAGTTCGTCCAGCCGAGCCGGGATGGTTTGCATGGGCATGTGGACCAGATCGAGTGCCTCAGGCCTGGTGCTGGCGGTTTGCACTTCCCAGCCTTCGCGCACATCGAGCAAGACGGGGCGCTGGGCTTGTTGGCTGGCCCATTGGGCAACTTGGGCGGGGTAGATCTGTTCCATGGTGGTCTCAGAATTGGAAGCTGGAGGGTTCTGCAAAGCCAGACAGGCGTGGCGCGTTGCAGTCCCAGGGTTCGGTGGTGGTGAAGCTGTTGTCGGTGGAGCGGGTGATCAGCGTGGCGCGCATCATGGGCTCGTTGCCGACAATGGCGGCCAGGCGGCCGCCGATGGTGAGTTGTTGCAGCAAAGTGGCTGGCACTTCGGCCACAGAGCCACTGAGCAAAATCACGTCAAACGGCCCCTCAGCGGCGGCACCCTGGCTGCCGTCGGTGTTGCGCACCGTCACATTGGTCATGCCCGCTTTTTGCAAATTGGCTTGGGCTTGGGCGGCCAGCTGGGCGTCCATTTCCAGGCTGAGCACGCTGGTGGCTTGGTGGCCCAGCAGCGCCGCCATGAAGCCGGAGCCGGTTCCGATCTCGAGCACTTTGTCGGTTTTTTTGACGGCCAGATCTTGCAGCAGACGGGCTTGAACGCGTGGGGCCAGCATGACCTGGTTGGCCGCAGTGCCAAGCGGGATGTCCATGTCCACAAAGGCCAGGGCTTTGTGGGCCAGTGGCACAAAGTCTTCCCGGCGCACCACAGACAGCAGGTCCAGCACTTGGGGGTCGAGCACCTCCCAAGGTCGAATTTGCTGTTCGATCATGTTGAAGCGGGCCTGGTTCAGATTCATTTTTTCTCCTGGGGGGGCGTTGATCAATATCCGTCAGATTTTACTGGTCAGTCGCGTCGTGGGCCTGACGCACAGGGCCTATACCTGCTTTGCGGCGCAACCACTGCGCCAGATCGTCCATGTAGCAGTACACCACCGGCACCACCACCAGCGTCAACAGCGAGGACGTGATGACTCCGCCAATGACCGCCTGCCCCATGGGGGCGCGTTGCTCAGCGCCTTCACTCAACGCGAAGGCCAGCGGCACCATGCCAAAAATCATGGCCAAGGTGGTCATCAAGATGGGGCGCAGCCGCACCTTGGCCGCCAGCAGCAGGGCTTCGGCGCGTTCCAGTCCGTCCTCGCGGGCGCGGATGGCAAAGTCCACCAGCAAGATGGCGTTTTTGGTGACCAGGCCCATGAGCATGATCACGCCGATGATGGAGAACATCGACAAAGTGGAGCGAAACGCCATCAGGGCCAGCACCACACCGATCAGGGTCAGTGGCAGGGCGGTCATCAGGGCCAGGGGCTGCAAGAAGCTTTTGAACTGGCTGGCCAAAATCATGTAAATGAAGATCACCGCCATGGCCAGGGCCGACAAGGCGTAACCGAAGGACTCGGCCATGTTTTTGGTCGAGCCGCCAAAACTGTAACGGTAGCCGGGCGGCAGGCTCAGGCTGTCCATGGCTTTGCGGATGTCGGCCGAGACCTCGCCGGCCGAGCGTCCGAACACGTTGGCGTTGATGGCCACTTCGCGCATCATGTCGCGGCGGTTGATCTGGTTGGAGCCGGTGGTTTCGCTCACCTTGGCCACTTGGCCCAGGCGCACGATGCGTGGGCTGCCATCGGCGGCCGGTGCCACCATGAAGGGCAAGCGCTCCAGGTCTTGCGGGCTGTTGCGGGCCTCGGGCGAGAGGCGCACGTTCACATCGTAGGTCTGGTCGTCCGGTGCACGCCAGTTCCCCACGGTTTGCCCGGCCACCAGGGTGCGCAGGGGGCCTGCCAATTGCGCCGTACCCAGGCCCAGGTCCGAGGCCGCGTCGCGCAGCACTTCCACGCCGATGACGGGTTTGTTGGGCTTGACGCTGGAGTCCAGATCGACAAGGCCGGGAATGTCCCGTACCTTGGCCAGGGCCAGCAGCGCCAGGCGCTCCAGCTCTTTTTGGTCCGGGCCTTGCAGCGAGAACTCCACTTGCTTGTTGCCGCCAATGGCGTCGAGCAGACCGGCGTGTGTGACCGCGATGCCGGGCACCTGTTTCAGGCGTTCGCGCAAGGCGGCCGACATCTGGTCGGCGTTGCGGTTGCGGTTTTTGCGGTCCACCAAACGGATGTACAGGTTGACGTTGTTCTTGCCCTGCGCGTTGGCGGTGTTGATGGTGCTGACGGTGTAGCGCACTTCCGGGAAGTCGCGCAGGATGGCTTCGACCTGGCGGGTTTTCGCTTCGGTGGCTTCGAGCGAGGTGCCCACCGGGGTTTCGAACTTGAGCGAGGTTTCAGAAAAGTCGGCCTTGGGCACAAACTCGGTGCCCAGAAAGCGGACCATGAACACGCTGGCCACAAAAATGCCCAACGCCAGCAAGACGGTGGATTTTTTGTGCACCAGCGCCCAGCGCAAGATGCTTTGGTAACCATCGGCCAGGCGCTCGGTGCCCCGGTCAAACCAGCCGGTCACGCGGCCAATGCTTTTGTCGTACCAGTTGGCGGGTGCTTGGTTTTTGCCGTGCGCTTCAATGGCCGGGTCGTGCCAGATGCTGGACAGCATCGGGTCGAGCGTGAAGCTCACAAACATCGAGATCATCACCGCCGCCACGATGGTGATGCCAAACTCGTGGAAGAACTTGCCGATGATGCCTTCCATGAAACCGATCGGCAAAAACACCGCCACGATGGACAAGGTGGTGGCCAGCACGGCCAGGCCAATCTCTTGCGTGCCCTCCAAAGAGGCCTTGTAGGCGTTTTTGCCCATTTGCACATGGCGCACGATGTTCTCGCGCACCACGATGGCGTCGTCGATCAGCAGGCCCACGCAAAGGCTCAGCGCCATCAGCGTGATCATGTTGATGGTGAAGCCGAACATCTGCATGAACATGAAGGTGCCGATCAAAGAGATCGGCAGCGTCAGGCCCGTGATGACGGTGGAGCGCCAGGAGTTGAGGAACAAAAACACGATCAACACCGTGAGGATGGCCCCCTCGATCAGGGTCTGGCGCACGTTGTTGACCGACACCCGAATGGGGCGGGAGTTGTCGGTGATGGGTTCAAGCCGCAGGCCCGGTGGCAGTTGGGCTTGCAGCTCGGCCACGGCCTTGACCAGGCCATCGACCACCTGGATGGTGTTTTCGTCTTGCGACTTTTGCACCGACATCAAGAGCGTGCGTTGACCGTTGTACAGCGCCAGGTTGTCCAGCTCTTGCGCACCGTCTTGCACCGTGGCCACTTGCGACAAGCGAATGGGGGTGCCGTTTTTGCGGGCCACGATGATGCGGCCAAAGTCTTCGGGCCGCTCCATGCGCGAGCTGATTTGCACCATGCGTTCTTGCTGCAGCGAGCGTATCGCGCCCACGGGCAAATCCTGGTTTTCGTTGCGCACGGCGCTCACCACCTGCTCGGCCGTGACGCCCAGCGCCTCCATATTGGCCGGTTGCAAATACAGGTTGATCTCGCGTTTGCTGCCGCCCACCAAGGTGACCGAGCCTACACCGCGCACGTTTTCCAGCCGCTTTTTCAGCACCTGTTCGGACCAGTTGGTCAGCTCCACCGCGTTGAGCCGATCACCTTCTGGGATGACGGCCAGAGACTACACGGCGCGGCTGGAGGGGTCAAAGCGCAGCACCCGGGGTTCTTTGACTTCGGTGCGCAGCAGGGGGCGCAGCGAGGCGACTTTTTCACGCACATCTTCGGCGGCTTTACGGCCGTCGATCTGCAGCTGGAATTCGATCACGACAACCGACTGGTTTTCGTAGCTGCGCGAGGTCAGGGCGCTGATGCCCGCGATCGAGTTGACGCCTTCTTCGATCTTTTTGGAGACTTCGCTTTCCACAATCTCGGGCGATGCGCCAGGGTATTCGGTGCTGATGACCACCACCGGAAAGTCGATGTTGGGGAACTGGTCAACTTTGAGACGCTGGAAAGAAAAAATGCCCAGCACCACCAAGGCCAACATGACCATGGTGGCAAACACCGGGTTTTGCAAACTGACACGGGTGAACCACATGCTGAAAACCCTTTTATTTGGCTGCGCTGGCCGGCAAGGCCGGTGCGGGTGCTGGGGTCAGCGCTGACTTGGCTGGTGCGGTGAATTTGACTTGAACCCCTTCGCGCACCGCCCCCAAGCTGCCCGAGAGCACTTGCGCACCTTCTGACACGCCGGTCACAGCCACCAGGCTTTGGCGGTCACCCTCGCTGCGCACGCCGGGCTGCACCGTGATGTGGCTCACTTGGCCGTCTTGCACCACCTGCACATAAGGCTGGGGTTTGTCGGTGCGCACGCTGCTCACCGGAACAGCCAGCACTTGCAGGCTTTGCGTGCCCAAACTGCCTTGGGCAAACAGGCCTTGGCGCAAGCCCTCGCGCCCGTTGATGCCCAGGTACACCACGATGCTGCGGCTGCCCATCTGGGCGCTGGGGTTGATGCGCAAAACTTTGGCGACCACAGGCTCAGCCACGCCCTCGACCTGCAGCTGCGCGGTCATGCCCACGCGCACGCGGCTGGCGTCTTCGGCCGTCAGGGCCGCTTCCAGCTCCAATTGCGACAGGTTGATCACCTCGACCAGCCGGGCCTCAATGGCCACGCGCTCGCCAGGCTGGGCCAGGCGCTGCGCCACCACGCCCGTCAAGGGCGAGCGCAGCGTGGCATCGGCTAGCGACTTGTTGGCCAGGTCCAGCGCTGCCAGCGCGGCCGCGTGTGTGGCCTTGGCCCCGTTCAGGCTGGCCTGCGAGGTGAGCAGGGCGGTTTGAGAGATGAAGCCCTGGTTCACCAGCGCCTGGTTGTTGTCAAACTGGCGCTGGGCAATGTCCACCTGGGCTTTGGCCGCATCGGCTTGCTGCTGGGCCTGGCGTACACGCGCTTGGTACTCGCTGGGGTCAATGCGGGCGATGACTTGCCCGGCTAGAACGCGGTCGCCTTCGCGCACGCTGAGTTCCTGCAATTCACCGGCCACGCGGGCCTTGACCACGGCGCTTTGGGTGGCTTTGAGAGGGCCTGAAACCGCAATGCCCAAGCTCAGGTTTTGCGTTTGGGCGGTGAACACGTCGGTGGCGGCCAGCTCCAGTGTGCTGGGGGCTGCTGCCGTGGTGACTGCTGCAGTGGGGGTGTTGGCGGCTTTGCGTTGGCTCAAGAGACGAGCACCACCGACCAAAACGATGGCGGTGGCCACGCCAGTGAGGATCCAGAGGGTTGATTTTTTCATGGAAGATCAGGAGTTAGACAAGCCACGCACCAGCAATTGGGCGTGTTGGGAAATGAAGGCTTCTGGGTCAATTTGTTCGCTGGTGGGGCAGCACGGCCCCATGGAGTGTTTCCACATGACCAAAAAAAGCAAAGGTGCCATGACAGAATGCAAGGCCAGATCCACATTGACCGGGCGAAATTCGCCCTGGTCAATGCCGCGCTGCAGCACTGACCGCACCATGGCGTCGGCTGGCTTGATGACTTCTTCGCGGAAAAACGTGGCCAGATCAGGAAAATTGCTGGCTTCGCTCATGATCAGTTTGGAGATGCCCGAGGCTTTGGTCGCGCCGTAGCGCCGCCACCATTGCAGCATCATCCATTCCAGCAACTCGCCGGTTTTGCCCTGAAATTGGGCCAATTCGGCAGCCCCTTGGTTCACCGGGTGCACCACGTTTTCACGCACCACAGCCTTGAACAAGTCTTCCTTGTTCGGAAAGTACAAAAACAAAGTGCCCTTGGAGACGCCAGCGCGCAACGCCACTTCTTCGACGCGGGTGGCGGCGAAGCCTTTTTCCACGAACAAATCCAGCGCCGCTTCCAGGAGTTCTCCTGGGCGGTCTTGTTTGCGGCGTTCGCGTTTGTGGGGAAGGGTGTCTGACACGGATGCGATTTTAATGACTGACTGGTTAGTAATGTAGGCGAAAAGCCCTTGTTGGTCAACGCAGGGAAGAATCGGGGCCCTGTAGAGCTGCGGTGAACTCGCTACAGTCTCGGGTAGGCTTGTGGCCTTGTCCTGAGGTCAGGGTGTTGTCACACAGCAGCGGTATTTTTTCCAAGGGGCCGGACCCACAGTATTGATGAAATGGACACAAAAATGACTGAAACACTGGTGTTGGGCGGGGGGTGCTTTTGGTGCACCGAGGCCGTTTATGTGAAAGTGCGCGGCGTGATCGACGTGGAGTCGGGATACTGCAACGGTCAGACCGTAGCACCCACTTATGAGCAGGTGTGTACCGGCCGCACGGGCCACAATGAGGTGGTCAAGTTGGTCTATGACCCGGCGCAAGTCAGCACCCGAGAGTTGCTGGAGGTCTTTTTCGTGATCCACGACCCGACCACGCTGAACCGCCAGGGCAACGACACCGGCACGCAGTATCGCAGCGGCATTTACTTCACGACGCCTGACCAGGCCGAAGTGGCACACACCATGCTGGCTGAGCTGGCCGCAGCCAGAGCATTTGGCCAGCCCATCGTGACCGAGGTGCTGGCCCTTGATAACTACAGTGCTGCCGAGGACTACCATCAGGACTTTTTTGAGCGCAACCCCTACCAGGGCTACTGCATGGCAGTGGCCGCGCCCAAGGTGCTTAAATTCAAAAACACGTTTTCACGCCTGGTGCTTGAGTGACAATATGCGCTGCCGTTGTCGGCTGTTGACCGAGTTGAACGCTCGCGCCAGAAAGTAAATCACACTTAGCCCAAAAAACATGAAAAAAACAGCCTTTTTGCTCGTCGCCCTGAGCTTGTCCTGGGCTGCCCTGGCACAGCACAACGCCAAAGAAGTCCAAGCCGACATTGCCCGCCATCGCGCCATGGCCGAGGCACACGAAGAGGCCGCCAAGTGCCTTGAATCTGGCAAGAAGCCCGAACAATGCGCCAAAGCCCTGCAAACGGCCTGCAAAGGTTTGGCGCTGGGCAAGTACTGCGGCATGAAGCACGTCCATTGAGCGGTCAATTCAAAGCGGCCCCGAGATGAGTTTCACGCGTTCACGCCTGCCCAACTGGCTGAGTTTTCTGCTGGTTTGGGCCTTGCTGTGGACGCCACTTTGGGCGCATTGGCACCGCATTGCACACAGCACGCCTCAGGGGATTTCTGCCCCCATAGGGCTGCACGAAGCGCATGCAGCTGAAGACGGGCAGTCTGCCAGCGAGTCCGAGCTTGGGGGGCATGCTGCTGGGTCTGAACTATGCCTGGTGCTCGACCACCTGACCCATGCCGAGCGCCTGAGCGCATCGACAGCGGCTTGGACGTCCCCGAGGGTGCCCGCGCAGGCCCCTGTCTTTGAGCTTGCCTTTTCTTCCGACCAGGACCTCTGGTCCCCGGCGCAAGCCCGTGCGCCGCCTGTGTTGATTTGAATCCCTGATCTTGCTTGGCTGGCTTTCCGTCTGTGGCGGAAGGCGCTTGCCTGTTCCTGTTTTTCAAATCACACAGATATGACCCATTCTTTTCAGCTTTCGGCCTTGGCTTGCGCCTGCTTGGCCACTTTGTCTTTTTCAAATGCTTGGGCGCAAAACGCCGCACCGGGTGTGCCCAGCGAAATCGTCATCACCGGCAACCCCCTGGGCCGCGACAGCACCACTGTGCCTGTGAGCACCTTGGGCCGCGCCGATCTGCTCGAGCGCGGGCAAAGCACGTTGGGCGAAACCCTGAGCGGTTTGCCCGGCGTGTCCAGCACCTACTTTGGCCCCAGCGCCAGCCGCCCCATCATTCGCGGGCTCGATGGCGACCGCATCCGGGTGCTGAACAACAGCGCCTCCAGCCTGGACGCCTCTGCGCTCAGTTACGACCATGCGGTGCCCCTCGATGTCTTGTCCACCGACCGCATCGAGGTGTTGCGCGGCCCGGCCGCTTTGCTCTATGGCGGCAGCGCCGTGGGCGGGGTGGTCAACGTGATCGACAACCGCATCCCGCGCGCACCGATCTCAGGCGTGCTGGGCAGAGCCCAGCTACAGGCGGGCACGGGCAATGACGAGCGCAGCGTGGCGGGTTTGGTCGAGGCGGGTAACGAACGCTTCGCCCTGCACCTGGACGGTTTTGACCGCCGCACCGGCGATGTGCGTGTGCCGGTATCGCTCGATTGCACGAAACCCGGTTCTCCCGCCAACGCCCGGCGCATTTGCAACTCGGCCAGCACCGCCCGGGGTGGCGCTCTCGGTGCCAGCACCTTTTGGGATCACGGGTTTCTGGGCGCATCTGTCAACAGCTACCAAAGCGATTACGGCACCGTGGCCGAAGACCAGGTCACGATTGGCATGAAGACCACCCGCTATGCGCTGGAGGGGCAAGTGCGCCAACTGCCGGGGTGGTTTGAGAGCGTCAAAGCCCGCCTGAGCCACACCGATTACCAGCACACCGAGTTTGAAGGCACCCAAGCGGGCACCGTGTTTGCCAACAAAGGCCAGGACCTGCGCATCGAGGCCCGGCACCGCCCGCTGGCGGGGTGGCAAGGCGTGGTGGGGGTGCAGACCGAATCGAGCCGCTTTTCTGCCGTGGGGGATGAGGCCTTTGCCCCCTTCAGCCGCACACGCAGCCAAGCCCTTTTTGTGCATGAAGAGCTGCCCACCGCCTGGGGCCAAGTCACGGCTGGGGCGCGTTGGGAGTCAGTGCGGGTGGAATCCTTGGGCAACCCCGAGCTGGACCGGTTTGACGAGGGCATCGGCGCTAAAAAATTCACGCCCTTCAGTGTGGCCGCTGGGGCGGTGTTCAAGCTGTCGCCCACTTGGTCGTTCACAGGCAATGCCGCCGTCACCCAGCGTGCACCGAAAGATTACGAGCTGTTTGCCAACGGCCCGCACCTGGCCACCCACGCCTGGGAAATCGGCAACAAAGACTTGGGCTTGGAAAAGTCCAAGAGCCTTGATGGTGGTTTGGCGTGGAAGTCGGGCCCGAACCGCATGGTCGTGACAGCATTTGCCAGCCAGTTTGCCAATTACATTGGCTTGATGAACACGGGCGATTACCGGGACGAAGAGGGCAAGCCCGTCGGACCTGAAGGTGCTGGTGATGAGGGTGTTTTGCCATTACAGCTTTACCAAGGCGTGAGGGCCAAATTCCAGGGGCTGGAAGTCAACGGCCGTCAGCGTCTATGGCAAAAAGCCTCAACACTTGATCTGGACTGGCGAGCCGACACGGTGCGGGCCACCAACAGCAGCACGGGGGAGCCTTTGCCTCGGATCTCGCCCATGCGTGTGGGTGCCACGCTGGTGCATAGCCATGGCCCCTGGAGCGCCAAGCTGGGGGCCGATTGGCATGCCGCACAAAAGCGCGTGCCCGATGGCAGCAGGTCCACTGTTGCCTACACCCTGGTCAACGCCAGTGTGTCTTACCGCCAGAAGCTGGACACCACAGTGCTTCAATGGTTTGCACGTTTGGACAACTTGACCGACCAACTGGCCTACAGCGCCAGTTCCATCCTCACGAGTACGGCATTCGGCAAATCGCCATTGCCGGGGCGCAGCTTCAAGCTGGGGGTTCAGGCCAGCTTCTAAGCAAACCCTGTGCCTCTTCGCAGGTCGGCACTCGAAGAGTCCGACGTGGTTCTCGAGGGCCGTCAACGCCTGCCAAGGCCAGCAGTTGCAGCCAAACCCTGTCGGAGTCTTCGACCACCGACCTACAGGACAACCCTGTGCCCCTTCGTAGGTCGGCACTCGAAGAGTCCGACGTGGTTCTCGAGGGCCGTCAACGCCTGCCAAGGCCAGCAGTTGCAGCCAAACCCTGTCGGAGTCTTCGACCACCGACCTGCAGGACAACCCAAAGCTTTCCTCGTAGGTCGGCACTCGAAGAGCCCGACGTGATGCCAGATCACCGCCAAGCCATGCGCGCACGAGCGGGATAATCCAGTCATGAACCTTGATCATCCCGTTCTGTCCTCTCTCTTGCCCGTGGCGCTGCTCATCTTGATGGGCTTTGTCGCGGGCAGGGCCAAGCTGGTGCAAGGCGAGTCGGTGCGCGATTTGTCGAACCTCGTGTTCATGGTGTTGACGCAAGCGATGCTCTTTCGAACCATGAGCCAGGTTCATCTGGATCAGCTCGATTTTGAACCTGTGGTGCAGTATTTGGCTGTGACAGTGCTTCTGTTTTTCGTCTTGATTTTTGTCTATGGACGAAATGCAAGGGCGACTGTATTGGCCTTGGCGGGCATTTTCAGCAACACGTTGATGATTGGTGTGCCTTTGGTCGGTCTGGCTTTTGGCCAGGCAGGTCAGGTTTTGTTGCTGACTTTGGTCTCTGTGCACGCTTTGGTTTTGTTGACCTTGGCCACTTTGATTTTGGAATTGCAAATGGCCCGAGAACAACAAATGGCTTCTGGTGATTCCAGACATTTATGGCGAACAGCCTTTCAGGCGATTCGCAGTGCCTTGCTGCATCCTGTGCCATTGCCCATTTTGGTGGGCTTGTTGTATGCCCAAACTGGCTGGGGGCTGCACCCAGTGGTTGACAAACCCTTGCAGTTGCTGGGCAACGCGTTTATACCCATTGCTTTGTTGCTGGTGGGCATCACTTTGTCGCAAACCCACATGGGTCTTAACCTTGGCAAAGCTTTTCGTTTGTCGCTGGTCAAAACAGTCTTGCACCCTCTGTTGATGCTCGTTGTGGCATGGTCTTTCGGCTTGCGCGGTTTGCCCTTGTCGGTGATGGTGGTCGTGGCAGCTTTGCCCATGGGGGCCAATGGTTTTTTGTTTTCGCAGCGCTATCAAAAAGAAGAAGACACGGTGACCGCCGCTGTCGCTGTGTCAACAGGGATGGCCACCGTTGGCATCAGCCTGGCCTTGGCTTGGCTGCCGAGGATGGCGATCTGACTTTTTGGTGGAGTCCTCTGTCCCTTTTCTTGGCGTTAAACGAGGCTGTCCAGCATTTTTTCAAGGTTCAAATGACAGCGCATGCAAAGAAATTAGACAAAGAGATCTTTGTCATTTCTCTCTGCATGATGATTTACGTGCCTTTGCTTATTGATTCGGCCCTGTGAAGTTGTCAATGCGCAAAGATGTTGCAGGTCGGCGGTCGAAGACCAAAGACCCCGAGGCTGGTTGAACAGACACCCATGCTTGTTTCATGACGCATTGCCCGAGCAAGCAAACGTCGGACTTGGCGAGTGCCGACCTGCGAGAGGGCATGTCTCTCACATTTCAAACTTCAGCGTGCCGGGTCAATAGCAATTGAAGCCACATGCTGGCCAGCTGTGGCGCAGCAGCGGCTATGCGTCGGGACTCGTGCCAGACCAATCCGTCCAGCGTAAAGGCTTGTCCACCTGCCTCCCGGATCAAGAGCACACCGGCTGCGGCATCCCAGCTGCCCATGTCATGCGACCAAAAAACATCGATCCTGCCAGCCGCGAGGTAAGCCAGTTCCAGCGCCATGCTGCCCGAGCGGCGTACACCGGCGAGAGTGGACACAGCTCGGTCAAACTGGACCAAATAATCTGGCATGGATGCTGCTTTGGGCTTGGGAAAAACGGTCGCAGCAATCGCCTGTTGCAATTGTTCCGTCTTGGCCACTTGCATGGGTTTGCCATTCAAAGTGGCACCTTGATGGAGGGCTGCACAGAAGACCTCTTGACGGCAGGGGTCCACAATGCACGCGGCAATTGGCTCGCCATCGGACAGGAGTGCAATGGAGACGCTGTACTGTGGATAGCCTCGCAAAAAATTCATGCTGCCATCGATCGGATCGATCACCCAGAGTAATCCATTGGTAACCCGAGTGTTGGCGCTTTCTTCACCCAAAAATCCATGTTCTGGATACTGGTTTGCAATGCGTGCCTTCAGGTGTGCTTCGATGCTGCGATCCAATGCGCTGCACCAGTCGCCAGCCGACTTGAACTCGATGGCATGTGACTGGCCAGCCGCTTGCTGGATCATCTGGGCAGCTTCGAGCGCCAAGGTCTTCGCAAAATCCCTGGCCTGTGTGGCGAGCTCGGTCATGTCATCTCTCGCATGCGCGAGACGTAATCAAAATTTCGGGTGTCCACAATGGAGGTTCTAAATTCGGCTGGTTTTCGATCAAAAGTGTGTGCCACTCGGTCAATGCGCAACACGGGCGAGGGCATGGCCAGATTCAGCAATTGCGCACTGTCGGGCAAGACCAACTCGGCACGAACTCTTTCATCTGCCTCCACAATGGTCACCCCGAACGCAGCCTGATAGTGACCGTAAATCGTCGTGGTCCGAGCCGTGAAGGAAGCTTGATTCAAGCCCGGGAACATCGCTGCTGCGATGGTTATTCGGTCATGGATCACAGGCTGGCCTTGCAAGTGAAGGACATTTTCGATTCGGAATACCCATTGGTTGCCATGCAGTCCCAATGCTTGCGCTTCCATTTGCGTGGCTCTGGACTTGGCAAACTTGTGCAGCCGGACTTCGGGGAATTCACTCGGCCTGTCGCGGGGCACGATTTTGAAAAACTGGAACATGAAGCGCTCGCGATCGAGCTTGCCGACAAAAGTGCCTCTGCCTTGTTGGCGCAAGAGCACGTGTTCTGCCACCAACTCGTCCACAGCGCGCCGGATCGTGCCTACAGAAACCTGAAAGCGCTGGGCCAAATCTTTTTCATTGGGCAGTGCCGCACCAGGTGCCGCAAAACCGGACTGGATGTCGTTGATCAGCTGCCGTTTGACTTGGCGGTAAAGCATTCGAAAAAGTCTTCCAAAATAACAAACACCCAAGCCACAAAAAGGCTGGCAAGAGTCAGAAGTTGCAGCTCGCCGCAGTGCTCAGAAAAAAGTCACGGACCAGGCGATGACGTTGCACATCAATAAACCAGGCGCATGTGATGATTTAAGTTGTGCGCCCATCGAACCCAAGGCCTGACCAAATATCCCATCAGCATAAAGCACGGATCGTGTCCATCACCGACTGAGACACATTGATGCCTGTTTGCTTGGCGGCCTCCACCAACTGAATACGCCGTTGACCCGGCAGACGCACACCTTCATCAGCCATCATGGCGGTCACCAGTGCCTCTATGCGCTCGGTGTAAACCGCATCACCGCCCAGTGCCTTGGGGTCGATGACGATGAAGACTTGACCCAGTTGGGGCTGATTGCCTTGCGGCTTGAAAAACGTATCTGCTTCAGCGCCAAAGTGGGCCCCGGTCAAGGTGGTGACCAGCAACTCAACCACCAGCGCCAACATGGCCCCTTTGGTGCCGCCGATGGCGAGCATGGAGCCTTCCAAACCTTTTTTGGGGTCGGTGGTGGGGTTCCCATCCGGGTCAAGGGCCCAGCCTAACGGGATCGATTCACCTTTGTCGGCGGCCACCATCAACTTGCCGCGAGCAACCTCCGACAAGGACAGGTCGACGCTGACCGCTGGATGGCCCGTTCGGGGAAAAATCGCTGCAATGGGATTGGTGCCAAAAATGGCGCGCTTGCCCCCAGCGGCCGGCATGGCTGCAGGAGAATTGCCGCAAGCAATGCCGACCATGCCCGCCGCTGCAACAGGATCCAAGTGGTAGGAAGCCATGCCGAAATGGTGGCTGTTGGTGACTGCTGCAATGGCGATGCCGTGCTGGCGAGCCCTGTCAATGGCTTGCTCAATGGCCATGCGGCAGGCAGGAAAGGCAAAGCCATTTCCCGCATCAATCAGCACGGCACCGGCGCGCTGGTTTTTAACCACCGGCACGGCATCCCCCACCACTCGCCCCGCTATAAGGTGGCTGACATACATGCTGACACGCGACAGGCCATGCGAGGGCAGGCCGCTGGCTTCGGCGGTCACCAGTGCTTGAGCCGTGGCTTGAGCTTGGTCTGGGGATGCACCCGCATGGGTCAGCGCCGCTTGCACCAGCGCATTGAGTTCTTCGTAAGCGTGAAGCATGGGAGATCAGTCTTTCAGGGCGTTCGCCACAGCGGACGCGATCATGGTTGAAACGCGCACATTGGATTCGGCGGTAACACCTGCGACATGCGGCGTGAGGATGACGTTCGGGCAGCCTTGCCAGGGTGTGCCAGGCCCAAGAGGTTCTGGCTCAAACACGTCGAATGCAGCGCCTCCAAGATGGCTTTGGCGCAAGGCCGTGGCCACCGCCGCTTCGTCCACAATACCGCCGCGAGAGGTGTTGATGACAATGGCACCAGGTCTCATCTGTGCAATGCGCTCTGCAGAAAGCAAATTGCTTGTAGCTGGCGTCAGCGGAACGTGAAGGCTGATCACGTCAGCTTGAGCGATGAGTTGATCCAGTGTGTTTGGATGAACACCCGTTTGCGTCCACACCGAACTGTCGGGCGGCATCATCGGATCGTGTGCGACAACGCGCATGCCAAGGCCTTGGGCTAATTTGGCGGTCAATTGACCTATGCCGCCAAAGCCAATCAGACCCAGGCAAGTGCCATAAATTTCACGCCCGTTGGACAGAGCCGTCCGAGGCCATGAGCCATTGGCAACTTGCTCGCTGGACAGATAAACGCCGCGCAGCAAAAGCATGGCTGTACCGATAACGTATTCGGCGACAGCCAGCGCATTTGCGCCGGTGGCAGGGATCACTTGCATGCCCCGCGCCTGGCATGCGGCAACGTCGATGTTGTCCAGGCCCACACCCAGTCGGCCAATGACCGTCGCCTGCGCGCAAGCAGCCAACAAGTCGCCCCGTACCTGGGTACGGTTGCGCACAATGACGGCGTCGGCATCGGCCACACTGGCCATCAGGCGGTGGGTGTCATCAACCAGCTTGGGATCGTAGACAACGTTGAACGTGGTGCGCAAGGAGGCAACAGCCGACTCGTCCATGAATTCGGTGATCACTATTTTTTTCATGGGGGTGCGACTTAGCCAGCCTGGATGTTGCGGATCTTCACGATTTCACGCCAACGAGCAACATCTTTTTTGATGATCTCGCCAAATTCCGCACGGCCGAGTCCCGTTGGGGTGAAGCCAATCGCCGCTACACGCTCATTGACTTCTTTTGTCTTCACCGCTCGAATGGCCTCGGCAGAAACTTTTTCAACGATGGCCTTGGGCGTATCGATCGGCATCATCAAGCCTGTCCAGTTTTCAAGCTCTACGCCGGCCAAGCCGGATTCGGCAAATGTCGGCACGTCAGGCAGCAAGGGGTGGCGTTTGCCAGATGTCACAGCCAATGCACGCAGCTTTCCAGATTTGACGAAGGGCGCACATTCAGGCATGTTGGAAACGATGAAATCCAACTGCGAGCCCAGCAGGTCGTTGAGCGATGGGGCACCACCTTTATAGGGGATGTGCGTCACCTCTATTTTGGCGCTGTGTGCCAGCAGCTCAAGGCCCAAGTGGGGTGGTGTGCCGTTGCCGCTGGAGCCCGCGTTGAGTCGTTTGGCACGAGCTTGAGTCAGAAAATCAGCCAGCGTCTTGGCGGGATTGCTTTCATTGACCACCAGCACCAGTGGGCTTGTCGCCAAGTGGGCCACGGGTGCCAAGTTCTTTTCCAGGCTGTAAGGCAGGTTGCTGAACAGTGATTGGTTCACTGCGTGGGCCAGCGTCACCGCCAACCAGGTGTAACCGTCGGGCGTGGCCTTTGCCGCCATATCCGCTCCCAAGTTGGCGCTGGCACCGGCGCGGTTGTCCACCAGAACGGATTGTTTGAGTGAGGTGCCGACACTCAGTGCGATCATGCGTGCCATCACGTCGGTCAGGCCGCCGGGAGGAAAGGGCACGATGTAGCGAATCGGCTTGGAGGGGTAGTCTGCCAAGCTTTGAGCGAGAGCGAGTGTGGGTGCAGCAGACACGGCCGCAGCCGATGCCAAAGCGTGAAGAGTCAATCGTCTGGTGTTCATGTGGTTCTCCTGGGGATGAAAGAGCCATGGGCCGAGGAAAAATCCTCAGCCCAAAGGGTCAGGCACTTTCGAACAAACGGGTCATCACAAATTCCCGATGGCCCAAGGCTTCTGCTGAGGTGAATCGACCGTTGATGGTTTGCATCATCATGTCGAGCAACAAATCACCCGCAGCATCCATGGTTTGCTCTTGCTGCAGCAGGCCCGAGCAGTCCACATCAATGTGCTCGCTCATCAAGCGCACGGTGCGAGGGTTGGCGCAAATCTTGATCACGGGCACGATGGCATTGCCGATCACATTGCCCTGGCCTGTGGGGAAGAAGTGCACCGCAAAACCAGAGGCGGCGCACAGGGTCACCATTTCTGCAGCGGCCGAAGAGGAGTCCATGAACCACAATCCTGGGCCTGTGGGTGTTTCAGCTTTGTCCAGCACGCCATCCACCATGCATTGCTTGCCGATTTTTTGGATATTGCCAAGCGCTTTTTCTTCGATCGTCGTCAGACCACCGGCAATGTTGCCTTTGGTCGGTTGGGAGTCCGACAGGTCGGTGGTGGCGTGGCGCTTGATCATGTCCTGGTAGTTGTTGAACATTTTCATGAAGTCAGTGCGCACCTGTTCTGTACGGCAGCGCGCGGCCACCAGATGTTCACCGCCCGTCAACTCGGAGGTTTCGCCAAACACCAGTGTGGTGCCCAAGCCATACAGTTTGTCAAAGGCATTGCCCACGGTGGGGTTGGCGCCGCACCCAGAGGTGGTGTCGGACTCGCCGCATTTGGTCGAAATCCAGAGGTCAGAGATCGGGCACTCCACGCGGTGCAAACTGGTGGCGTGTTGCACCATCTTTTTGGCGGCTTTGGAGGCGCGCATGATGGTGTCATGGTCGCCGTGGCCTTCGATGCCAAAACCCACCACAGGCTTGCCCGTGGCTGCAATGCCGTCGACCACGGTTTTGGTCCAGCTGTCTTCGATGCCAATCACCACCACCGCAGCGACGTTGGGGTTAGAGCCTGCGCCAATCAACGTGCGAAAGTGCAGTTCCAGATCAGCGCCGAACTGCAAACGGCCATAAGGGTGCGGAATGGCCATGGTCCCTTTGACGGCGTGGGCCACCGCTTCTGCTGCTGCGTTGGACAGGTCGTCCAGCGGCAAGATGATGACGTGGTTGCGAACGCCGACACGGCCGTTTTCACGGCGGTAGCCCCAGAAAGTGGTGTTTTTGTCAATGAGGGTCATGAGATAAACCTTGAAGAAGATAAGAGGGCAATCAGTGCTGAATTACCAGCGCTTGGTTTTGATGTTGTGGACATGGGCGTGGTCGCCAATCGCGATGGCTGCAACCACCTTGCCAATGTCTGTGCCGTATTTCATGACCGTGTCACCCGTGGCCATGGCCTTGACGGCCACTTTGTGTCCGATGGGGATGGCCGCATTGGCCTTGATCGTGATGGTGCGGTTGTCGTCCAGGATGAGGGCATTCATGCTTTGACCGGCTTCGATGCCTTCAACGACGACAACAGCAACGCTGTCTTTTTCTTCGTGCAGTACGCAATGGATCACAAAATTCTCCTTGGGTGGTTTGGGTGGGTTGGAACGCGGTGTGCCTGAACACCTGAATACAGGCTTGACTTTTGTTCTTGAAAATTAATGTAAATCATCTATATGAATTGATGGGTTGGTGTTTACCCCATGAGGCTTCGCGATTGGAAAAGTTCCAGGCGAACAGGTGAGCCCCGTCTTTGGATAAAGAGGCTTGGGCCTTGGGCCTGTTAAGAGCTTGGCACCCTTGCCGTCAGCAGGCCCATCAGTCCTGAAGCGATCAGCTGTGCAGCGCCGGTGTTTTGAAGCTTGTCAGGGCAACAAAACCAGTTTGCTGGAGGCGATCTGGCCACTGTCGAGGTCTGCAAAAGCCTGTGCACCATCGGCCATCGGCACACTCGCTACCCATGACAAATCGCCAAATCCACCTGCATGCAACAACTTCACGGTAGCGCGCAAATCTGCTGTGGTGTAGGTGTAAGTGCCCATCAAAGTGATCTCGGCCAAGGTGAGCTTGCGCATGTCGATCTCGCTGGCCCAGTCTTGCAGACCGATGTGCATGATCACGCCGCCTGGCTTGACGGCATGGAGGGCGGCGACCCGAGTGAGCTTGCTGCCCACTGCATCAATGACATAGTCAAAACCATTTTCTTCGGGTGCAGTGGTGCGTGGATCGTAGGTGGTGACCCCCGCGTGGTTTTCGGCCGATTGGCGGCGAAGTGGATTGACTTCGGCCAGTACCGTGCCGCGTGCGCCATAAGTTTTGAGCAACAAGGCGGCCAACATGCCAATCGCACCGCCGCCAATGATCAGCGTGCGATTTTCTGGCAAAGGCCGAGCCATGGCCTTGAGGCTCATGTTGATGGCATGCAGCGCTGTGGCGGCAGGTTCGGTCAGAGCCGCCTGAATGGCGGGCATGTCCTGGGGCATCTCAATCAGTGAAGCTGCCGGAATGGACATGAATTCGGCAAATGCACCCGGACGCGTCATGCCCACCATGGTGCGTCGGCTGCACAGGTTGTTGCGCCCTTGTACGCAGTAGTCACAAACGCCACAGGTGATGAGCGGATTGCCCGTCACGCGCTGTCCGATGGCAAAGCCGGGCGCATCGGTTTTCACGATGGTGCCGCAAAATTCATGTCCCAAAACCAGTCCAGGTTTGCGGCGCGGGTCGTGCCCGTGGTAGGCGTGCATGTCAGAGCCGCAAATGCCCACCGCATCAATGCGCAAAACGACTTCACCCGGGGCCAAGTCGGGTTCAGGGCAGTCCTGGATTTGGACTTCGAGTGGGTTGGTGTAGACGAGTGCTTTCATGGGATGGGTTCCGAGTTAGGGCGTGGCATGAATAGTTGGGTGCAGGCAGTCGATCATTTGTGCGATGTGGCCTCGGGTGCTGATACAGGGCGGTGCCATGACAATGGGCGCATCGCTGTGCGCGCAATATTTAAGCTCAAGGGTGGTTGACATCAGACTGCCGAATGTTGGGTGCGACAGGTCTTCATAAAATTGGCCATGAAGGCGACCAAGACCTCCACTTGATCCATGCTGACGCCGTTGTACAAACTGGCCCTCAAGTATTTGCCAACCCCAAATGGGGTCAGTGTTCTTAAGCCGACGATTCCGCGCTCCCAACCTTGGATCAAGAAGTTCCGCGTGGTTGCCTCGTCGCCACCAGCGACATCGAAGGGGATGTTCATGCGGCTGCGGATGGTAGGGTCTGCGATAGGGGTGGTGTAAAAGCCCTCCGACTTGTCGATCAAGTCGTACAACATGGACGACTTTGCAATGGCTCGGCGTTCCATTTCATGCACGCCACCCTGCGCGATCATCCACTGCATATAAATGTTGACCACCTCGACGTTGAAGGTGGCGATGGTGTTCCATAAATTGCCTTCACGGGTGTTGGTGGTGTAGCACAGGACACCTGGACAAAGTGGACTGGGCGTGCCCAGCAAGTCCCGTCGAATGACACACAGAGTCAGGCCTGGGTGGCCGATGTTTTTGGATGCGCAGGCATACAAAACGCCCACATTGCAGCCCACCCAGTCAATGGGCTTGGTGGAAAAGTCTGACGATGCGTCAATCACCAGGGGTGCTTTGATGCCCAGCTTGGGCAACTGATGCCACTCAATCCCGTTCACCGTTTCATTCGAGCAAAGGTACACGTACTTGGATTCGGGATCTAAATTCTCCAAGGATGGGTTGTGGGTAAACGTGCCATCTTGGTTCTCTGAGGAGACCACGACAGGGCGGCAGTATTTGGAGGCGTCGGTCAAGGCGCGTTTGGACCAGGTGCCATTGACCAGGTAGGTCGCTTTTTCATCGCCATGGGTGCAAAGGTTCAGCGGAACTGCCGCAAACTGCCCGTGCCCACCACCATGCATGAAAAGAATTTCATACTCTTTTGGAATGTTCATCGCCATGCGGCAGCGTTGCACTGCACTGACCAAGATGTCAAAAAACTCAGGCGAGCGATGCGAGAGGTACATCGAGCACATGCGTTCTGCGTCGAACAAGGCCTTGATGCTTGTCTGTACTTCTGCCGCAAGGGATGTAGGCCCGGGGCTAAAGTTCAGCGGCGTCACACCGCTGGGCGGACGCAAGGAACCGAGCATGGCCGGATGCGTGTCGGCAGGCTTGAATGGGGTTGGCTCAAAGCGGGTCATTGGATGTGTTCCAGAGAGGGCATTGACACGCCTGTGTGGCGACATGATTCTTCCATGTGTTTGAGGGGGCTACTTGGCGGTATAGCCGCCGTCAATCATGATGGTTTGGCCCGTGATGTAGCTGGATGCATCGCTGGCCAAGAAAACAGTCAAGCCATGGATGTCTGTGAGCTCGCCATTTCGACCCAAACAGGTTTGTGCAGCATGCCGCGCAACCAACTCCGGGTTGCCAAAGACAGGCGCGGTCAACGCCGTCGGAAAAAACCCAGGACCGATGGCGTTGCAGGTGATGCCATGGGGTCCCCATTCGAGCGCTATGGCCCGTGTCAGCTGAACGATGCCGCCTTTGCCCGCGCCATAGGGCGCGCTGTTGGCAAATGCCCGGTGGCTTTGCAGGCTGGCGATGTTGATGATGCGCCCCCATCCGTGTTCCTTCATGGCAGGGGCCAGTGCCTGTGTGAGAAAGAAAGGAGCGCTCAGGTGCAAGTGGATCTGGGTCAGCCAACTGGCGGGCGTGATTTCCCCAAAGGGCTCGCGCAAGTTGACCCCCGCAGCGTTGACCAAAATGTCCACCGGCCCAAGCGCCAACGCATCACGCGCGCCTTGCTGGGCAGCCTCGGGTGTGCTCAGGTCGCAGACCACGGTGGCTGTCGAAATACCCAGCGCTTCCAGCCTCTGGGCCGAATCGTTCAGTGCATCAGGGCGTCGCGCCATCAAGACCACCCGCGCACCCGCCAGTCCGAGGGCCTGCGCCATGGCTTCGCCCAGGCCCGAGCTGCCGCCGGTGACCAGAGCTGTCTTGCCGTTCAAATCAAAAAGATTCAGGAGTTTCATGGTTGTGGCTTCCCCGACCGACCTGGATCTGAGGGTTCGAGTTGAAGGTCGGCGATCGGGTCACGTGGATGATCTGGCGGGTAGGCGGCGACGAAGGGCAATCGCATCCGCGCCTTGGTGGCAGTGGTATTGGGGTCAACCGCACCGCGCACGTATTTCCGCGCAGCGTTCGCTGGGGGTTCGAAGTCCCAAGACGTCCAGTTTCCCTGCAACAAAGACGCTTGGGCAAACAGTCTGCGCTGCTGTGACTGGATGATGGTTTTTTCCAGTTCGTCGTAGTTCCAATGTTGATGGACCTGTGCTTGCATGCGAGCCTCGACAGCGGCATGCATCGGATTCCCAGCCAAATTGACCAGTTCATCCGGGTCGTTCTGCAAGTTGAACAGCATGGGTGGGTCGTTGCGGCAATGTACGTATTTGTGGCCGTCTTGCCGAACGATGCAGGCCGGTGCTAAAACGCCTTCACCCAGAAACTCCATCAACACATGGTCACCGCGGGTGCGATCCTCGCCATGCAGCATGCCTGCCAGACTGATGCCATCCAATGGGTCCAAGGCTGCAACTGGTTGACCATTGGACACCAGATCATTGAAAGTAGGCAACAGGTCCATCAGGGACACGCCGCGCTCTTCCACAAGCCCTTTTTTGAGTCCGGGGCCTGCAGCGATCATGGGGACACGCACTGACCCTTCAAAAGGTTGGAATTTGAACCACGAACCTCGCTCGCCCAGCATTTCCCCGTGGTCGGAGACAATGAAGACGAAAGTGTTTTCTTGTGCACCTGTGCGCTCTAGCACGCCAAGCAAGCGTCCGACCTGCGCATCAAAATAGGACGTCATGGCGAAGTACGCATGCCGGGCCACTCGCACCTGCTCCTCTGTGATGTCGTGTTCATCAGCCCTGATCGTGTAGGCGTAGCGTTTGGACCACGGATCGCGCTGCGCCATGGGAATATACCCAACGGAAGGCATGGCGATCTTGTCGTGGTCGTATAGATCCCAGAATGGGCGGGTGGTGATGAAGGGGTTATGTGGGTGTGTGAACGAGGCCCACAACAGGAAGGGCCGCTCATCTGGGCTGCGAGCGCGGTCATAAAGCCACTGTTCAGCTCGGTAAGCCACTTCTTCGTCGTAATCGATTTGCAAATTGCGTTCGCACAAACCGGCCTCAACCACAGAGCGCAAACTCATGCGAGAGGGTGAATAAGGCTGTTTGACTTGGGACCAATCTGCAGTCCACCCAAAGTCCGAGGGATAGATGTCAGTGGTCACCCGCTCTTCGAAACCGTGGAGCTGCTCGGAACCCACAAAGTGCATTTTCCCCGACAGACAAGTCCGATACCCTTGATGCCGCAGGTAGTGTGCCAGTGTCAAAGTGGACGATGGAAAGTCGGCTGCGTTGTCGTAACACCCGACCTTGGAGGACAGACGACCTGTGAGCATGGCTGCGCGCGAAGGGGCGCACACTGGGTTGTTCGAATAGGCGTTCAGAAAAGTCACGCCTTGCTCGGCGAGGCGGTTCATATGGGGCGTGACCAGCGCTGGACCACCGTACATGGGCAGTACCTTTGCAGTCAGTTGATCAGCCTGAATGACAAGGATGTTAGGTTTTTTCATTTTGGAGTTCTATGGCGAACAAGCGATCAGTCGATTTTGATGCCCGCTGCTTGCACAAATGGCACCCAATACCGATGCTCGGCCCGCACAAATTCGGAAAAGTCTTTCGATGTGCTACCTACCGCCACGTCACCTTGTGTCGCAAGCTGCTGGGTGACTTCGGGCGTGGCCAAGGCCCTGCGGGCCGAGGTATTCAACCGCTCAACCACTTCTGAAGGGGTGTTCTTTGGTGCCCATAGACCAAACCAAGTGGTGATGTTGACACCCGGAACGCCCGCTTCATTGAAAGTGGGCACATCAGGCAATGCAGCCAACCGCGTTTTACCCGTGACCGCCAGCGCTCGCGCTTTATCTGACTTGATGATCGCCACCACCAGTTGGGGGTTGGCGAGGATGAAGTTGATCTCACCGGTCAGCAAAGCGGTGCTGGCCTGAGCCCCGCCCTTATAGGGCACATGCACGACATCGATTTTTGCAACGGCCCGAAATACTTCGCCCGCGATGTGCAATGCCGTCCCGTTGCCGGTGGAGCCGTAGTTAAGAGTGCCCGGAGCCGCCTTGGCTGCCGACACCAGTTCCGCAACATTCTTGGCTTTGACTTGAGGCGGCACCGTCAGCACCAAGGGGCTGCTGGTGAGCTGAGTGATGGGCACAAAATCGTTGATCGGGTCGTAAGGCAACTTAGGATACAGGCCAGCTGCCAAGGCATGGGTCGCCACCGACCCCAACAAAATCGTGTAACCGTCAGGCGTCGCGCGGGCAACGGTGGCACTTCCCACCGTACCTCCTGCACCGGCCCGGTTCTCGACGATCACCGCTTGCCCCAGGTCTTTGCGCATTTGCTCGGACAATGTGCGGGCGACCATATCGAGGGCTCCCCCCGCGGGAAACGGCACCACGATTGTGACCGGCTTGGCTGGGAAAGTCTGCGCCATGGCGGCAGACTCCAACAGCATCATTGACATGGCGAGAAGGCTGCAGCGAAGTGTGCGTGTCAACATATTCATGTCTCCTGCTTGAGGTTGGATTGGTGCTATTGGATTTTGTTGGGCGCGGCAAGACGATCAGACCTTCACCTGCTCACCCAGCTCAAACGCTTGACCTGGGAAATACTTGGCCAAGCGGTCATCGGCCGTTCGGGCGTGGGCTTCCATGCCTTCGAGCCTTGATATTCGGGCTGTAGCCAGTCCAATATCGCGCGCAGCGTCGCGTGTCATTTTTTGCCAAGTGAAGGTTTTCAAGAATTTGTGAACCGACAAACCGCCTGAATAACGTGCCGCGCCCTTTGTGGGCAAAACATGGTTCGGGCCACTGGCCTTGTCACCGTAGGCCACAGTGGTTTCTTCGCCCAAAAACAAGGAGCCATAACAGGTCAGTGTTTTGAGCCACCAATCCAAGTCTTTGGCGTGCACTTCCAGGTGTTCACTGGCATACCGGTCGGAGATTTCCACCACCTCGTCGCGTGTGTCACACAACATGACTTCGCCATAGTCGCGCCATGCCGATCCGGCCGCATCACGCGCCGTAGGCGGCAGCAAATCAATCAGCTGGGGCACCTGCCGCATGACTTCTTCAGCCAAGCTTCGGCTGGTTGTGAAAAGCCATGCGGGTGACTCATGGCCATGTTCCGCTTGTCCCACCAAGTCGCTGGCGACGATGGCTGGATCTGCGGTTTCATCGGCAATGATGCCGATCTCGGAGGGACCTGCGAAAACGTCGATGCCGACTTTGCCAAACAAGGTGCGTTTGGCTTCTGCGACAAACTTGTTGCCTGGGCCCACGATCACATCGGCGGGCTTGCCAGTGAACAGGCCATTGGCCATGGTGGCAATCGCTTGCACGCCACCCAGGGTCATGATGATGTCGGCGCCTGCCTTGTTGAAGGCATAGAGCAAATACGGGTGCATCGGGCCGCCCCGGAAGGGGCCTGAACAGGCGATGATGGTCTTGACGCCTGCAGCTTTCGCCGTTGCGACGCCCATGTAGGCACTGGCAATGTGCGCATAACGTCCTGCCGGTGCATAGCAGCCGGCAACGTTGACCGGCAGCACACGTTGGCCTGCGGTCACACCCGGGTGCAGTTCGACCTGAAACTCAGACAGAGAGCGCCGCTGTGCTTGTGCAAAGTCAAAAACCTGTTTGATGGCGAAGTCGATGTCGGCCTTGACCTGCTCGGGCACTTCACGCGCATTCGCTTCAATTTGCGCTGGGGTGACGATCACATCTCCCGTCCATTGGTCCAGATCTTTGGCGTACTTGCGCACCGCAGCTTCACCGTTGAGCTGAATCTCGGCCAGCATGGTATTGACAACTTTCTGGGCCGTGGCCGTTTCGGTTTCGGGTGTCTTGTCCGCTTTTTTCAAATACGTGATGGCCACGTTGTTCTCCTGTTTCCGGTGTTTTGCTCAAATCTAGGCAAACGACTTCCCATGCACGTCATCTGAAGTGCATGGTTATTGAAGATCGAGACAAACTGGGACCCATGTTGGATGCATGGTGTCCCAGTGGCGATGAATTACTTGGTTGAGTTGGCCATGTCGCGCAGCTTGGCGTCTGCCTGAACCAATTTCAAGTATTCGTCGGTCACGAAGTCAGCCACGGCTGGAACTTGTTGAACTGCACCTGTTTCACGCATGAAGCCAGACAGTTCGGTGAACCAGCCATCCATCTTCGAGTTAGCAGCGCCGCCTGTGCGCTCCATGTTTTTGAGTTGTTGCGCCAGGGTGAAGGTGGGGCGGGTGTCAAACTCTTTGTTCATGGCCGCATCGCTGATGCTGACACCACCCTTGGCATAAAAGTCTTTCATCATGCGGATGGCTTCGGGCCGGTTCACGCTCATCCAGCTCCAGGCGCGCAAGTAGACCGCCAGGAATTTGGCGACGTTTTGTGGGTTTTGCTTGGCATAGTCACCCCGTGCGATCAAAGCGC
Organism: Limnohabitans planktonicus II-D5; assembly: GCF_001270065.2. GTDB lineage: Bacteria > Pseudomonadota > Gammaproteobacteria > Burkholderiales > Burkholderiaceae_C > Limnohabitans_A > Limnohabitans_A planktonicus. The sequence goes on along the minus strand of NZ_LFYT02000005.1, from coordinate 5,145 downwards.
CGGGCACGATGGCGCCACTGTCCTTGCCGCTGCACAGCATCTTCGCGCCAGCTTTTTCTTCCACCGTGTAGGTGTTGGGAGCCCACATGCCCGCCAAGTCAGAATTGTTGGAGGACAGTGCCGAAATGATTTCAGCTTGACCCATGTTTTTCATCACCACATCGGATTTTTTGAGGCCGTACTTTTTCAAGCAAGCCTGCACAGCGAAGTCAGCCGTTGAGTTTTGAGTCAAGGTGATGGTCTTGCCACGCAAAGCGCCTGCGGGGTCTTTGGCGAAATCAGCGGCGGCTTTGCTGCTGCCCACCAGGCCATTGGCTGCCGATTCGTCGTTCGTGACGCCGATGGTTTTGATGCCGAAACGAACATGTCCCAACACGGCTGGCACCGAGCCTGTGCCGCCTACATCCCAAGATCCTGCGGCTGAAGCTGCGATTTGAGGAACACCAGCCGGGAATGTCGAAAACTCGGGCGCCAAACCCACATCTTTCCACCAGCCTTTTTCAGTGGCAATGTGAAAAGGCAAGGCCCAGTAAAGGGAGGGTTGGTAGCTGATCTTGATGGGGGTCAGCGCTTGAGCGTGCGCTGCGCTGGACAAGCCCAGAACAAGGCTGATACCCATGGCGGCTGCTGCGAGTTTTTTCATGTCGAGGTCTCCTTCAGTTGGTGGTTGCTTCAATGATCCGTGCCCGCGTGCTCTTCACGCAAAGACTTCCAGATTCGGGTACGCAAATGGACAAAGCTTTCCAGGTCCATCACGTCTTCGATCTTGCTGTTGCGGTCCCATTGCTCGGCTTCGCGAACGGACTTCACATCCAGAATTTCCTTGATTTTTCCTGGGCGGCTGGTCATGACCACCACGCGATCGGCCAGGTACACCGCTTCTTCGACCGCGTGGGTGATGAAGAGCACGGTGCGCGGATTTTTGCGAGCCAACTTGACCAGCTCCTCTTGCATGACCACGCGGGTCTGTGCATCGAGCGCACCAAAAGGCTCATCCATCAGCAGCACTTGAGGGTTCAGCGCATAAGCCCTGGCAATGGCAACGCGTTGTTGCATGCCGCCAGACAGTTGATGCGGGTAGGCGCTTTCGTAACCTTTCAGGTTCATCAACGCGATGTAATGGGTGATCAGACTTTCTCTTTCCTCTTTGGCAAGGCCTTTGCTGCGCAAACCAAAGTCGATGTTGTCATGAACCGTTTTCCAGGGGAAAAGGGCAAACTGCTGAAAAACAACCGCACGGTCAGGGCCTGGTCCTGCTACCTGAACATCGTTGACCTTCACGCTGCCAGTGCTTGGAAATTCGAGGCCTGCGGCCATGCGCATGCAAGTTGTCTTGCCGCAACCCGATGGGCCGACGATGGCCACGAATTCTTCGTCTTGCACCGTGAGGTTGATCTTGTCTAGGATGAGAAAGTCCTTGCCGTCGCGCTCAAAAACGCGGCTGACATCGGTGAACTGGATAGTGGCCATGTAAGTTGTTTCTGTAAAAAGACTTCTCAAGCATTCCTGTGTTTGAGCAGGAGCTTTTCCAAGCGACGAATCAGGATGTCGATCACGACGCCAATGGCACCGATGGCAATCATTCCCACCATCACGGTGTCCGTGGCCAAAGCACTTTGTGCGCGCACAATCAAATTGCCCATTCCGCTGCTGGCCACGATCAGCTCAGCCCCCACGAGAGACAGCCATCCCAGTCCTGCGCCAATGCGCAGGCCTGCAATGATGGACGGCACGGCAGCCGGGAAAAGTACTTCTGTGATGGTTTTGAAACTGCCTGCCCCGAGCATGCTCGCCGCTTCCAGGAATCGAACTTCAACATTGCGTGCGCCGCGATAAGCATTGATCAAGCAGGGCGGGAATGCGCCAGCAAAGATGATCAATGTGGGGCCACCGATGCCGGTGCCAAACCAGAGCGCTGCAAATGGCACCCAAGCCACGGGCGCGATGAATCGCACGCCATCAAAAATGGGGGTGATGACATCGTCCAGCATCCGAAACCAGCCCATGGACAAACCCAAAGGAATACCCACCAGTGCAGCCAATCCAAAGCCCATGCCAAATCGCTTCAAACTGGCGGCCATGTGCTCTGGCAGCGTGGCACCGGCAAATGGTTTGTCCATCAGTTCGATCAGCTTGAACAAAACCTCATGCGGCATCGGCAAAAATTGAGGCGGTGAAAAGTGCAAGGCCCTGGCCAAATACCAGAAGGCAAAGAATGCCACCGTGCCCGTGACGGTCAAGCTCCAAAAATGCTGTCGACTCAGCGCTTTTTTCATGTGGCCACCCTTCCTTTGCGCCAAGGCATAGCGTGGTTCTCCAGAACACCCAGCAGCCATGTTGTGGAGGCACCGCAGATGCCCACAAAGGCCATGGCCACCAAAATCATGGCCGGGAAAATGTCTTGAGCGGCCTGGTTCAGAATGCTCCCAAGGCCATACAGCGCACCGATCAGTTCAGCCGCGACCAGCGTTGTCCAACTGGCCTGCAGTGAAAGTCTCAGGCCAGTGAAAATCATGGGCATGGCACCGGGGAGCAGCACCTCGGTCACCATGCGCCAGCCTTTGATGCCCAGCATGCTGGCGGCCTCCATCACGGGTGTTTCGATGTTGCGAACACCCGTATAGCTGTTGATGACAGATGGCACAAAAGCAGCGACAAAAATAACCAGAATCTTGGAGCCATCTTCCAGGCCCAGCCAAACAATGGCCAAAGGAATCCACGCCAAAGGGGGGATGGGGCGCAGCAGCAAAAATGCGGGATTGATCAGCGCTTCAGCGCGGCGTGAATAGCCCATCAGCAAGCCCAGCGGGACACCGACGCCAACTGCGACGGCAAACCCCATGGCCACGAGTTTCAAACTGTGAAGCACGTGCTGGTGCAACTTGCCGTTGCCATAGCCTTCTGTCTGAATGAAGGTGAACGCACTCAGCACTTCATCCGGGCGCGGAAATCGTGATGGGTTGATCCATCCGGTGACCGTGGTGGCCAAGTACCAAATGATCAGAAGCAGCACGATCGTGGCGATCCCGACAACGCTGCGACGGTGATTTTTTCGTTGGGTCAATCCCACCATGCGTCCTTTCAGCGGTCATGCGGAAATAACTTCCAAAATGTAAGCGCTTGCAAGGACTTTGATTTTGTTACCACCCGTTGTCAATCACGAAAACCCGAATTTGCTCATAAGCAAGGGAAAACACTGAACTTTTATTTGGAAAGCGCTTACATTTTTGGCGGCCTTGATGGTTTCTTATGGCATGCTATTTCCATGAAACACCGCATCACCATTGAGGAAGTCGCACGTTTGGCGGGCGTTTCTACCGCGACCGTTTCACGCGTGCTCAGCAGACCCGATGTGGTCAGTACCCGCACTCAAGAACAAGTGATGGCGGCGGTCAGGCAACTGGATTACCAACCTGATGCTGCTGCCCGGGCGCTGGCATCTGGCCGCACGCACACAGTGGGATGTGTCATTCCAACACTGGATCACGCCATTTTTGCCCGCAGTACGCAGGCGATGCAGACAACGCTGGCACAGGCGGGCTATCAGTTGTTGGTGGCCAGCCATGAATACGACCCTGTCACCGAGTTTGAATTGGTGCGTGCACTGCAGCAACGCGGCGTGGATTCTTTGGTTTTGGTTGGAACCGACCATGCGCCTCGCCTTTGGAAGGCTTTGAGCGACTGGCGCAAGCCAACCTTGCTGACTTGGTCATGTGATCCGCGTCTACCCTCGCTGGGTTTTGATAACGAGGGTGCGGCTCGAATGGCTGCAGCGCATTTGCTGGAACTCGGGCATCGCCGCATAGGTGTGATCTCAGGATTTACCACCCACAACGATCGGGCACGCAGCCGCATAGAGGGTGTGCGCAAGTCACTCACTCAGGCAGGGCTCTCGTTGCCGAACGAGTGGGTCACAGAGCAGGCTTTCAACCTGGAGGGGGGGCGTTTGGGTTTGCTGAAGCTGATGAGTGCACGGCAGAAACCTACTGCCATTTTTTGCGGCAATGACCTGCTGGCCGTGGGCGCATTGCTGGAAGCTCAGCGCATGGGTCTGAATGTTCCCGTTGATTTGTCGATATGTGGCATCGATAACCTTGAGATTGCTCAAGCGATCAACCCCGGACTGACGACCGTGAGTTTGCCGACGCAAGACCTGGGTCGGATGGCGGCCAAATCCATGTTGTCTGCAATTTCAGGTGAAGTTGTTGCCGCGCAATCGCTGTTGCCATTTGAGTTGGTGATTCGCGGCAGCACAGCGGCACCGCGAAAAACGCGCGTCATGTCCCGGTCAGGCCGGTGAACGCCTTGTGCATTTGTTAAAGGCCGCCTAAGGTGCCAGCCGCTCGCGCAACCACTGATCGCCCTCTTGCGTGTAGCGCAGCCGGTCGTGCAGGCGGCTTTTGCGGCCTTGCCAGAATTGCCACTGGTCGGGCACCAGGCGGTAGCCGCCCCAGTGCGGCGGGCGTGGCGGGTTGAGCATGAACTGCGCTGCGTATTTGGCGGCGTTGGTCACCAGTACTGTGCGGCCCTCGATCACCTGGCTTTGGGGTGATGCCCAAGCGCCAATGCGCGAATCGAGTGGGCGGCTGTGGAAGTAAGCGTCGCTTTCTTCATCGCTGACTTTTTCCACCCGGCCCTCGATGCGCACCACGCGTTCGAGTTCAACCCAGTGAAACTGCAGCGCGGCAAAGGGGTTGCCTGCCAGTTCCTGGCCTTTTTGGCTGGCGTAGTTGGTGTACCAGACGATGCCGCGCGCGTCGTAGCCCTTGATCAGCACCACCCGCGTGCTGGGGCGCAGGTTGCTGGCGACGGTGGCCAAGGTCATGGCGTTGGGCTCGGGCACTTCGGCAGCGATGGCTTCTTGCAGCCATTGCTCAAATTGCTGGAGTGGGTCCGCATGGGAGGCGTTTTCGTTGAGCTCGGCTTTTTCGTAGCTCTTGCGCAGGTCGGCGATGTTCATGGTCGCAAGTATAGGGATTTGGCCTTTTAAACTATTGATTCGGCCCTGTGAAGTTTTCAATGCGCAAAGCTGTTGTAGGTCGGCGGTCGAAGACCCCGACAGGGGCCTGTGCCGAAACCAATAACGTCGGACTCTTCGAGTGCCGACCTACGAGATGACATGTTCAGCGCATTTCAAACTTCAGC